>CAVWBQ010000001.1:0-244781 GCA_963753225.1 uncultured Actinomycetota bacterium
CCGGAAGCAGTGCCCGCCGAGGACCTGTGGCGCGAGCTGGCCAAGGACTGATAAGCGGCCCTCGCGGGCCCGCTCAGGCGTCGTGGAAGACCAGGCCGAGGGCGTGCCTGCGCCCTGAGTGCACGGTGCTCACGCCGTGCCGTACCGGCCCGGCGGACCAGCCGCGCGCGCTGCGCACCGGCCGGTCTCTGGTGGTGAAGATCAGGCCGTGGCCCTGCTCCAGGGCGACGCAGGTGCCCCGGGACTGCGCCCGCGGCCGCTGCTCGACCAGGAGGAACTCACCGCCGGCGTAGTCCGTGCCGTACTCGTCCAGGCCGACCACGACCTGCAGCGGGAAGACCAGGTCGCCGAAGACGTCGCGGTGCAGTGCGTTCCAGTCCCCGCACCTGTAACGCAGCAGGATCTGGGCGCTCTTGCCCTGCCCGGCCCGGTGGCACATGTCCACCCACTCCCCCAGAGTGTCCGGCCACGGGGCCGGGCGGCCCAGCCGCCCGGCCCAGTCACGGGCGATCACCAGAAGCCGCGGGTAGAGGGCCTCACGCAGCTCGCGGACCGGTTCGGGGAGGTCGTGGGTGAAGTACCGGTACTGGCCGGAGCCGAACCGGTGCCTGGCCATGTCGATGGTGCTGCGGAACAGCTCCGGCTTTTCGTACAGGGCCGCCAGGTCCCGGCATTGCGCCGGGGTGAGCAGCCGGGGCGTGCGGGCGCAGCCCTGGGCGTCGAGTTCGGTGGCGATGGCCTGCCAGTCAGCTTCCTGCCAGTCGGCGTTTGTTACCACGGGACCCCCAGCAGGGCACCCTCGTGGGCGAGTAGCTGCTGCTTGCGCTCCACGCCGCCGGCGTAGCCCCGCATGCCGCCATCGGCGCCGATGACCCGGTGGCACGGGCGGATAATAGCCAGCGGGTTGGCGCCGATGGCGGCGCCCAGCGCCTGGATCCGGTCGCGCGGGACGCGGAGCTGGGCGGCGAGCTGGCCGTAGCTGATCGTCGTGCCGTACTGGACCGAGTCCAGGGCATCCCAGACCCGCTGCTGGAACTCGGTGCCGCGCGGGGCGAGATCGAGGCTGAAGGCGCGTCGCTGGCCGGCGAAGTATTCGGTCAGCTGGCGGGTCACCTCGGCGAACGCCGCCGGGTCATGGCGCCAGCCGTCGCGGACCGCCGGCGCGTAACGCTGCCCGGCCATCGTCACCGAGGTGAGCGTCACGCCGTTCGGCGACGGGTGGCCGATCAGGAGCAGTTCACCTACCGGGCTTTCCATCGTGGTGTAGACGTTCATATACCCACGCTATGAGCCGGCGCGGCCGCAAGCTGGCGGATTTCGGACATCGCGATGGACGCGCCCTGGCGGCGGAGCGGCTGTGACCAGGACCGTTCGGGATTATGAACTGGCTGCCCGGGTCAGTCGGGCCGCGGCGAGTCCCGGAGCCGGTCCCGGCCGCGCCTTACCGTGTCCCGCAGGTCCTCGGCCAGGTTCTCCAGGGCCGGCAGCGCCGCGAGCAGCGCGGCCTGCTGGCCGTCGGGCAGGCCGGACACCGATTCGGAGATCACCGCGCTCCGCTGCGCCGTGATCCGCTCGTAGACGCCGCGGCCCCTGGGCGTGACCTCGACCCGGGCCGCGCGGAAATCGTCGGGGTCGCGCAGCCGCTTGAGCAGGCCGTACTCATCGAGCTTGCCGATGACGCGGGACAGCATGGTCGGGTTGATGCCCTCGAGTTCGGTGAGTTCGGCCAGGCTGAGCGGCCCGCGCATGGTGGTGATGCCCAGCACCGAGGCCTGGGTCGGGGTCAGTCCTTCCTCCCGGGACGCGGCGTTGAGCTGCCGCGCGAGCTTCAGCACGACACGCCTCAGGCGGATGACCGTGTCGTTGTCCATGCCTGTTGCTCCCGGTCTTAATTGCCTGCGAGCAAGCAGTATAAGTTGTGGGCAGCGACCCGGGCCGCTTCGGCGCTTAGATGCGCTCCGCCAGCCAGGCGTGCACCTCCCCGATCCGGTTGGTCTCCAGGGTCAGGTGACCGTCCTCGTCCAGCAGCCTGGCTTCCACGCCGGGGATACGGGGGGCGAGCCACTGGCCGTGGCCGAACGGGACGAACTGGTCTTGGCGGCCGTGCATCAGCAGGACCGGGACGCGGATGGCGGACAGCTCGAACCCCCACGGGCTGGCGTGGGCCATGCCGTCGTCCCACCAGCCCTGGCTGCCGGGCGCCAGGCCCTCGCGCCCGGTGTACACGAGGTACTCGGCGAACTCGCCGGTCAGCACGGCCGCGTCGACCGGCGTCAGCAGCGTCTTCAGCAGCTCGGCCAGGTCGTCCGCCGTCGCGGCGAGGGTTTCCTCGCGTTCGGTCTCCAGCTTGGCACGGGCCGCCTTCTTGTCTGTCTGCAGCAGCTTGAAGTCGTCCACGTTGTCCTGGCCCATGCCCTGAAACCAGTCGAGTCCCTCGGCGTTCGCCGGGGCCAGCGAGGCAAGCGAGGCGGCCGCCGTGACCAGGTTGGGCAGCAGCGCGGCGCAGGCGAGCACGTGCGGGCCGCCGCCGGAGATGCCCCACATGGCCAGCCGGTCGATGCCGAGCCCGGTGCAGATGGCCCGCACGTCGGCCGCGCAGTCGGCCACGGTCCGGCCCGGATGCGGCGTCGAGCCGCCGTAACCGGGCCGGTCGTACCCGATCAGGCGCAGGCCGCGGGTGGCAGCGTCGGCGGTGACGGGACCAAACAGGTGCCGAGAGTTCGGCGTGCCGTTGTGCACAAGCACCGGACGGCCGCCGGGATCCCCGGCCTCCTCGATGGCGAGCGTCCGGCCATCTGGGGTCCGGACCGTGCGCTGCGTGTTCGGTGCCATCGCTGCGTCTCGCCTCCAGTTGTTCGGGGCCTGCGGTTGTTCGGGGCCTGCGGTTGTTCGGGGCCTGCGGTTGTTCGGGGCCTGCGGTCAGTCGGCGGCCAGGATGACGTCGGACGCCTTGATCACCGCGGTGACCTCCGAGCCAACGGACAGGTTGAGTTGCTTGACTGCCTCCACCGTAATCGAGGCCACCAGGCGGGTGCCGCCTGCGTCCAGTTCGACATTGGAAATGGCCTCGCCATTGTTAATGGCGGTGACGCGGGCGGGAATCTGGTTACGGGCGCTCAGCCGCATGGCTGTCACTCCTTGTTACCTGCGCTGCTCCATTGGTGCCGCGACCCTACGCTACTCGCCGGCGCCGGGGCGGGCACCATGCCGTGGCGCGGGAGGCGATACTGACGGGGTGGCCGAATTCCGGGGCAACGCGGACGAGCCGGATCGTCCTGACCGGCCCGGGCGGGATGTCCCCGAGGCCGCCGGTGACTCGCAACAGGACCGGGCCCGGGTCGAGCCGCGCAGTCGGGCTGAGTACGCCGCCGACCTGGAGCAGCGGGCCGTTTCTGACTGGGACGGCTCCGGTTCGCGGGATACTGACGGCCGTGATCCGCCGTCCGAGGCGGTCAGGCAGTTCGCGCCGGGACGCGCAGGACTGCCGGATATCAGCCCCAGGGACGCCGCCTCCTACATCGATAGCCACCGGGGTGACCGGCCGTGGCTCGCCATCGCGTCCGGGTGCGCGCCGGAGGTGCAGCGGCTCTTCGCCGCCCTCGACCAGGGCGGCGGTCACGGCCACATCAGGCACGAGGGCTGGGTCACCGAAGAGATGAACCGACGGCGGGTGGCCTACCTGGAAGACCCCGCCCAGCCCGATCCGGCCGCGCGCTCCGCCGGGATCGACGGGCTCAAGCCGGGTGATCAGCCGCACCGGTGCCGCCAGACCGCGACCCGGTTCACCGATGCCAGTGCGTTCGCCGAAGCCTTCGCCCGAGGCATCGAGCATCCGAGGGTGCGGGCCGCCCTGGACACGCCGTTTGACCCCGACAGCAAGCCCTTCCCCGTGCAACTGCCGCTCGGCGAACTGCTCGGCCCAGACGGCCACCGGCGGTGCACCGGCTGGAGGCTCGAGCCGGTCGAGGGCAGCATGACCAAGGCACGGATGCTCCGAGACGCCAGGGTCGCCACGCCTGCCGACCAGAGAGATTCCGGTACCCCTGAGCCGGCGGTACGGCCTGTGGAAACATTTGAAGGCGGGACAGCCGTCTTCGTGTTCGGGCACAACAGCAGAGGCAATGGTTATGAAGTGGTCACCATATATCCGCGGCCACCAGAGCACGGACACTAGGGAAAGGCCGTGACAGGCTTCTACTGGGAACGGCATCCCGACGGGCCGTTCACCACCCTCATCGCCGTCACCGCGACATACTGCAGCCCGGACGCTGACGCCGAGGACTACGAACGGCTGAAGCGGCTCGCCGGACGCGAGGACGACCAGCGGATGCGCGTCTTCAAGCAGGAATTGCGGCAGGCGCTGGCCGATCCGGGCCAGTTGCCAGAAGGCGAACTGGATAACGCGGTGGAGTTCACCGATGAAGACGAGGCGGCGTTCCTCCGCCGCCTCTGGCGGGACCTATACGGCGACGAGCCTGCCTGACCGTGGACGCACACTTCACGTGTTCGCGTTCTATGCGTGTCGGGGGCGCGGGCAGCAGCGTGCGACTTGCGCGGGAGGCTAGGCGATTCGGGCGGCGGGGGCGTCGTGCTTGTTGGACCACATGAGCTGGACCGGGACGGCGCCCGACCCGTCGGCCAGGTCGACTTCGCGGAAGACGAGAGGGAGGCTGGTGCCGGCTTCCATGACCGGAATGTCGCCGATCTCGCCGCCCCTGGGGGAATACCAGCCGAGCCTGGCGCTGTCGCCGGTCCGGATGGCGTCGTCCACGCCGGGGTCGGTCCTGGCCTCGCTGAGCTGGTGGTAGATGGTCGCCGCGACGTTCTTCCAGGGCTGGTCAAAAACGGGAACGCCGTTGCCCGCCTCGGCGTAGACGCCGACGGCGTAGTAGACGGTGCCGCCAGGGAGGCGGGCAGATCCGTGATACGCGCCCAGGCCCTGGCGGGAGTCGGCGTCCTCGCCGCCGACCTCGACGACGGCGCGCCGACGGCGCTCGTGCTCGGCTTCCTGGCCCGGCGGCGGCCGGAATCCGGGCGAGAAGCCGTCCACCAGGACGACGCCGCGGGGCAGCAGGATGTTGATCACCGTGCTGTCCGTGTCGGCGCCGTCGAGGGCGCCGTGCCGGCAGATCCGCGCCACCAGCGCTTCCACCTGGTCCTTGTAGATCGTGCCCGGGGCGGAGCCGGGCAGTACCACCGACGGCAGCATGCGGGAGCTGATGGGCACGTCGTAGTACTGCTGGATCACCGACTGCAGGTCGTTGTCGCTCATCGCCTTGGCCAGGGCCGCGTCGATGCTGGCGACGTCGGCCGGGGCCCAGGCGGCGCTCCCGCCCAGGTAGTGGTTGGCGAAGACCAGGTGCGCGATGGTCCTGCCGCCGAAGTAGCGGAGGTTCAGCGCGGGCCGGGGCGGGAAACCCGCAGCAAGCTCGTCCGCAGTCAGCTCGGACACGCTCGATACCGAACGGTCGCAGTAAGCGCGATGCGCCCCGGAGCCGGCCAGGAGGCTGACGTTTAGGAGCCGACCCTGGCTATCGTCCATCGTTCCCCGATCTCTGCCGTCGTGCGCGGGTCCGCCCCTATCCGTCCGGAGGGGCCGGCGGACCCGGTTGATACGGCCCGGGCGAGTGTTCGGAGCCGACGCCGGGAAACAAAATTCGTTAGGGGACCAGGTCCAGGGCGGCGCGGATGATGCTGTCGGTGTCGATGCCGTTGTAGCGGTACAGGTCCTCGATCGCCCCGGACTGGCCGAACTGCGCCACACCCAGCGCGGCGTGCGGCACCCGGTTGATGGTGGCCAGGAACGACAGCGTGTGCGGGTGCCCGTCCAGGACGGTGACCAGCGGCGTGGCGCGGGCCGCCGGGAAGGCCTGCTCGAGGATCCACGGCTCGCCGCCCGGGCCCTGGCCATGAGTGCCCTGGCGGGCGCGCAGCGCGCGGAACAGCAGCCCGGGGCTGGTCACGCAGACCACGTCGGCCTGCGTCCCGGCCTCGGCCAGCCGGTCGGCCGCGGCCAGCGCCTCGGGCACGACCGCGCCCATCACCGCGATCGTCACGGCCGGGCCTGCGGAAGCCCCCGTAGCGGCCCGCCGGAGCGGGTACGCGCCGGCCACCACGTGGCGGCGGCGGCGTTCCCTGGCCGCGGGGTCGGCCGGGATCGCGGCCAGCTTCTGGCTGACCGGCCGGGTGGACAGCCGCAGGTAGGCCGAGCTGCCGTCCGGCCGGCCCAGCCGGGCCAGGCTGGCCAGCAGGCACCACTCGGTGTCGACCGCGAACGCGGGCTCGTAGGCCACGCAGCCCGGCTGCTCGATCCCGATGGACGGCGTGGTGATGGACTGGTGCGCCCCGCCCTCGGGGGCCAGGCTGACGCCGGACGGCGTGCCGACCAGGATCGACTGGCCGCCCGCGTAGATGCCGAACGACCACGGCTCGAGCGCCCGCTCCACGAACGGGTCGTACAGCACCCCGACCGGGAGCAGCGGCTGGCCCCAGCGGCTCCAGGTCGCGCCGAGCTCGCCGAGCAACCCGACCAGGTTGGTCTCGGCGATGCCGAGCTCGATGTGCTGCCCGGTCGGCTTCTCCCGCCAGTGCAGGATGGTCTCGGCGTCGTCGGCGAACCAGTCGGTCCGTTCGGCCGCCGACCACACGCCGACCTTGTTCACCCAGCCGCCCAGGTTGGTGCTCGAGCTGACGTCCGGGCTGACGGTGACGACGCGCGCGGCCGCCCCGGGGGCTTCGCGGGTCAGGTCGAGCAGCGCCCGGCCGAGCGCGGCCTGCGTGGTGGCCACCCCGGTCGGCGTGCGGCCGAAGTCCTGCGGCACGGCGGGCGGCGCCTGCCGGGGCGGGGCGGGACGGCGCAGCCGCAGGGCGGTCTGCGCGCACAGCTCACCCGCGGCGCTGTCCGGGGCGGGCCGCCGCCACGGCTCCCCGGGATCGGTGCCGAGCTGGGCCGCCAGCTCGCCGAGCTGGGCCTCGGTCAGCAGCGCCGAGTGGTTCTGCGGGTGGCCCTCGACGGGCAGGCCGTAGCCCTTGATCGTGTAGGCCAGGATGATCGTGGGCCGACTGTCGTCGATGGCCCCGTAGGCCTCGTCCAGGGAGCTCAGGTCGTGGCCGCCGAGGTTGCGGATGGCGCGCGCGAGCGCGGTGTCGTCGAGTTCGCCGGCCAGCTTGGCCAGGGACTCGTCCCCGCCGGGCAGGCGCTGGCGCAGCTCGTCCGGATGGCAGCGGAGCAGCCGCTGGTACTCGGGGTTAGCCATGGCGTCGATCCGGTGCCGCAGCGCCTCACCGCCCGGCTTGGTGAACAGCTCCTCGAGCAGCCTCCCGTACTTCAGCGTGATGACCTGCCAGCCCGCCGCGCTGAACATGCCGCGCAACCGGTCCGCGGTCATCAGCGGGACCACCCGGTCCAGCGACTGGCGGTTCACGTCGACGACCCAGACGATCTCGCCGAGTTCGGCCACGCCGGGGTCGACGATGGCCTCCCAGACCGCGCCCTCGTCGAGTTCGGCGTCGCCGAGCAGCGAATACTGGCGGCCGGGGGCCGCAGTACTGATGAACCGGTCGCTCAGGTACCGGCGGGCCACCGCGCCCCAGACCGGGGCGGTCGCGCCGATGCCGACGGACCCGGTGGAGTAGTCGACCGGATCGGGGTCCTTGACCCGGCTCGGGTAGCTCTGCAGGCCGCCGAACGCCCGCAGCGTCGGCAGGTACGACTCGTCGAGCTCACCGAGCAGGTAGTTGATCGCGTGCAGCACGGGCGAGGCGTGCGGCTTGACCGACACCCGGTCGTCGGTGCGCAGGTGCCGGAACCACAGCGAGGTCATGATCGAGACCATCGACGCGGACGACGCCTGGTGACCGCCGACCTTCAGCCCGCCGGGATTGGGCCGGACCCGGTTCGCGTGGTGGACGATCGCCGTGGACAGCCAGAGCACCTGGCGCTCGATCTCGGCCAGTGCGTCCAGGCTGGCGGCCTTCTGCTGCAGCTCGGTCATGCGTGCATGACAACACGGCCGCCGCCAGGGCACAACCCGGCGTTCGTCACACCACCGGCAGCCAGTAGCAGCGCTCCTCGGCGTAGACGGCGAACCCGGCCCGGAGCAGGATCGGCCCGGACGTCTCGACGCGCCCTTTCACCAGGGCCACCGTGGCGCCGTGGACACGGGCCAGCCGCAGCCGTTCGGCCAGCACGGCCCGGTAGGCACCGCGCCGCCGGTACTCCCGCAGGGTGACCGCGCCCCACAGCTGGGCCACTTCCCCGCGCAGCGTGCACCCGCCGACCGCGGCGGGCTCGCCCCGCACCGAGGCCAGCACGCGGAAGCTGGACCAGGCCGCCAGGTCCCTGACCGCCTGGGCGTACTCACGGGCGAGCGCGGCACCGTCGGGCTCCTTTCTTCCCCAGCCGCGCACGGTGACCATCGACGCGGCCCGGAACGCGCGCTCGCCGGCGACCAGTTCGACGCTCACCTCTCCGGGGAGGGGCAACCCGGCATCGTCGCCGTTCAGCTCGCGCGCCATGATCTGCACCGTGTCGATCTGCTTGCCGCCGGCGGCGCGCAGCGCCGCCTCGGTGTCCGGTGGCAGGGTCGCGGACGAGACCCACCAGGCCACCCCCGGCCTTCCCCACTGGCGCACCCGCCCGGCCACCTCGTCGATGACCTCCACCGCGGTCCGTTCCGACCGCGACCGGGTGACCTGGGCGGCGGGGAAGGTGGGGTCGAGCGCCCAGTCCGGGTAGCGGATGAGCCGGTAGTCATCGGTCAGCACCTCGGTGGCGCCGTCCGGGCGCCATTCCATGGCGACCGCCGCGTCGAGCACGTGCCGCGGTGTCCACGAGCCCACGCCTGACCTCCTCCGGTTCGGTTTCTTTTCTACCGAACGGGCCCGGCGCGTGCCCGCCTATCGTGCGAGCCCCGATGGCGGCGCTCGCCGCGGCACCCAGCGCCAGGGCGAAGGCCAGGGCGAAGGCGAGGATGGGCCGGCTGCCGCCGGCACTGTGCAGCACCGGGCCGGCGAGCACCGCGCCGGTCATCGCGGCGCCGGCCGCCGCGCCGCCGTTCATGATCGAGTTCAGCCAGGCCTGTGTTTCCGTGCCGCTGCCGCTTGGGGCCGCGGCCGCCGCCCCGCCGAACAAGGTGGCCAGCGTCGGCCCCAGGAACAAGCCGGCCAGCGGGGCGGCCACGGCGAGCAGCGGGGCGTCGAGACCGGCCGCGGTGAGGCGGGTTCACCAGGCCTGCCGCTGCCGCGGTGCCGATGAGCAGCCCGGCCGGCGCCCCGGTCGCGGCGCCCGCCAGCAAGGCCAGCAGGGCCAGGGCGTAGCCCGCGGCGCAGCAGGCGGCGACCGGGACCAGCCCATGCCGGTCCGCCAGCCGGCCCCGCACCGGGCCCGTCACCGCCTGACCCAGGGTGTAGCCCGCCACCACCAGGCCCGCGACCGCCATCGAGGCGTGCTCCGCCGCCACCAGCAGCACAGTGATGCTGACCATGCCCTGCGGCAGCCGGGCGCAGGCGTCCGCGATCGCGATCGCGAGGCTGCGCAACGCAGGTTCGCCGAGCAGCCCCCGGTAGGCGGCGACAGAAATGGCGTTCACGCCGGGTCGCGGCCCCGGTGGTCGGTCATACCCGGCACGTCTAGCGAATCTAGCACCGGGATCCGCGGCCGCGCAGGGGTGAGCACACTCGAGTTCTCCCAGGTCCGCGGCGATAAGCCGGGTACTCGCCCCTCGTTTGCGGTGTCACCGGCGGCTACCATGAAGTCCGGCCATGATCAGCTGACCGGTGCCGCCTAAGAGTTGGCAACTGCTGATGGTTCTATCTTTGTCTGTCACCGAACGTATGTGCTAATCTGTTGTCGTGTGGTTGCAGGAGCATACCGAGCGAGGGCGCGCATTACCAGACGGCGTGTGGAAGTGGTTCGGGATGGACGTTGTTGGCGATGAAGACGACGTTGGGCATGATCACCGTGTCGGCGTGCACGAGATCGGTCTCGGCGACGGCGTGGTGGTTCCGGTGCTGCCGCCGTCTGTGCGGGTGGCGGAATGAGCCGTAGGCTGCGCCAGATCGCCGAGCCGTTTGTGGTGGCCCCTCCGGCCGGGGCCCGGGTGCGCACCCGGCTCCGAGTGTCGGATGCTGATGCGACGGTCCTGGCTAAGATGGGCAGGCACCTGGGTTCGCTGGCCGGGGCGGACCTGGCCCGTCGCTGTGCCGAGGGAGGTCTTGATTCCCACGGCCTGAAGGTGTCCCGCCAAGCACGCAAACAGGCGTTGACCGCTGGGTCGTCATCGCGCTGGGCGGGAGCGATCACCCGTACAACCAATGACGCGTGGGGGCTGGCGGAACGTAACCTGCTCGCCGAGCGGGTGTCGCTGCGGGCGCGGGTCAAGAAGATCCGTCGCCGGCTGGGTGCGCCTGTCGCCGGCAGAGACGGCCGCACCCGCGGGTATGCGACACAGGGTGAACGCTGGGAGAAGCAGCAGCGCTTGCAGCGTCTGGAGGCCCGGCTGGCGGTTGCGGACGCCCGCTTGGAGGAGGGGCGCCTGTCGATCGTGCGGGGTGGACGGCGACTGGCCTGCTCTCGCCGCAACCTCGATGCCGGCCTGGAACAGAGTGCGTGGCGGCAGCGCTGGGAGGCGAAGCGGTGGTTCATTTGTGCCGACGGGGAAGCTGACAAGAGGTGGGGAAACGAGACCATCCGCTGGCATCCCGATGAGGGGTGGGTAGAAATCAAGCTGCCCGCCCCGCTCGCCCACCTCGCGAATCAGGCACATGGCCGGTACCGGCTGTCTTGCCCAATCGTGTTCCCTCACCGCGGAGGCGAGGTGGCTGCTCAGGCATCCTCGGGGGCGGTCCGCTACGACATCAGCTACGACCCCGGCCGCGACCGCTGGTATCTGGATGCATCGTGGAAAACAGGTAAAGGTGGCACGCCGAGCCTTCCCGAGCTGCGTTGCCATCCGGTACTGGCGGTCGACCTCAACGCCGGCCATCTCGCCTGCTGGGTGATCAACTCCGACGGCAACCCGACCGGCCGACCGATCACTATCAGCCTTGACCTATCGGGCCTGGCAGCATCCACCCGTGACGGGCGGCTGCGCGGCGCGATCTCCCAGCTGCTAGGCATCGCCGCCGAGTATGGCTGCCAGGCGATCGTCATTGAGAACCTCAAGTTCGAACAGTTCAGGGCCGAAGGGCGCGAACATGCAGGACACCGCCCCAGCCGCGGCCAGCGGGGCCGTGCGTTCCGTCGGCTCATCGCCGACATTCCCTCCGGGCGGTTTCGGGACCGACTCACCCAGATGGCCTCCAACCGCAGGGTAGCGATCGTGGCGGTTGATCCCGCCTACACATCGAAGTGGGGAACACAACACTGGCTCGCCCCCCTCAACCACCAGTTCTCGCCGACCACCGTCTCCGGCCATCATGCGGCCGCGGTGGTGATCGGCAGACGCGGGCTCGGACAGCGAGCACGGCGAACGGCAAGGTGTGACCGGACCCGACCGGAGGATCGGAAACGGAGAGCTACTAGCCTCGCTACCGTGCGGCCCGCACCACCAGCACCGCTGGGGGTCTGTCCGGGCAGCGCACCAGGAAACCAGGGGACCGCAAGGCCCGAAGGCCACCGCCTGCACGGCGGTGTAAGACCCGACCGGCCGAACCGGCACCCCAGGCGACCAGGGCAGCGAAGACCGTTCGCGCCGCCCGACAGCCGTCATCAGCCCACGCTGATAGACGCCGATGAGTTAGGAACGGTGCCTCGTGAAATTCGTCCAGTACTACCTCGACTGCCTGTCCCAGGCTTCCTACCTGATCGGCGACGAGACCACCGGGCGCGCGGCCGTGGTAGACCCCAGGCGGGACGTCCAGGACTACCTGGACGACGCGGCCGCCAGCGGGCTGAGCATCGACTACGTCATCGAGACCCACGTGCACGCCGATTTCCTTTCCGGGCACCTGGAGCTGGCCGCCGCGACCGGCGCCGCCATCGTCTACGGGGAGGTCGCGGACGTGCACTTCCCGCACCGCAAGGTGGCCGACGGCGAGCGCATCGAGCTCGGCCAGGTCGGCCTGGAGTTCCTGGCCACCCCCGGGCACACGCCCGAGTCGGTCTGCATCGTGGTGTGGGAGTCACCCGGCGCGGACGCGCCGTACGGCGTGCTGACCGGGGACACCCTGTTCATCGGGGACGTCGGCCGCCCGGACCTGCAGGGCGCGCAGGGACTGAGCGCCGAGGTCATGGCCCGTCAGCTCTACCGGTCGCTGCACACCAGCCTGCTCACCCTGCCCGACGCCACCCGGGTGTATCCGGCCCACGGGGCGGGGTCCGCTTGCGGCAAGAACCTGTCCACTGAGAAGGCGTCGACCATCGGCGAGCAGCGCCGCAGCAACTACGCGCTGCGGCTCGGCACCGCCGAGGACTTCGTGGCCGCGGTCACCGAGGGGCAGCCGCCCCAGCCGGGCTACTTCGCCAGGGTGGCCGAACTCAACCGGGAATCCCACCGGCTCGCGGACATCGAGGAACCGCCGCTGCTGACGCTGGAAGAGGTGCTGCGGCTTCAGGCGGGCGGCGCGGCCGTGCTGGACGTCCGCTCCCCCGAGGAGTTCGCCCGCGGGCACCTGCGCGGCTCGGTCAACGTCGGCCTCGACGGCCGCTTCGCCGAGTACGCCGCGCAGGTCGTCGGTGGCGGCATCGTCGTCGTGTGCGACCCCGGCCGCGCCCGCGACGCGCGGCTGCGCCTGGCCCGGGTCGGCCTGGACTCCGTCGCCGGGGCCCTCGACCAGCCGGCGTCCGCCTTCGTCGAGCACCCAGAAACCACCGGCACCGCCAGCCGCCTGACCGCCCGCCAGCTGGCCGGCGCCCGTGCCGCCGTCCCCGGCCTGGTGCTGCTGGACGTGCGCGGCCCCGGCGAGCGGGAGACGGGCTGCATCGAGGACAGCGTGCACATCCCGCTCGGCCAGCTGCGGGACCGGGCGGGCGAGCTCGACCCGGCCCGCCCGGTCGTGACCTACTGCGCCGGCGGCTACCGGTCCTCCATCGCGGCCAGCCTGCTCCGCGCCTCGGGCTTCGCTGACGTGTCCGACCTCATCGGCGGCTATCAGGCGTGGCAGGCGGCCTGACCACACCGCCGCGGCCCGCTGTCGGATCTGGGGTGCTCTCGTTCGTGGTAACGACAAGAGGGCGCCATCGGGGCGCCCGCGCTACCCGCGAGGGAGCCAAAGATGCCGCATCCAATCGTCCACGCCGAGATCCGGTCCTCGGACCCGGACGCCACCCGCAAGTTCTTCACCGATCTGCTCGGATGGACCTACCCGGACCAGGGCGCGGTGCCCGGCTACACCTTCGTCGACACGGGAGTGCCAGGGGCGCTGTACACCGCGATCAGCCCGCTGCAAGGCGGCAGCGACCTCGTCACCTTCTTCGTCGCAGTGGATGATCTCGACAGCGCCGTGAAACGGAGCGCGGAGCTCGGCGGCCGGGTCATCCAGGAGCCCCAGCACGTGCCCGGCGTGTCCTTTGCGCTAATCGCCGACCCCCAGGGCCACATCGTGGGACTGACTCACCAGGGCTGATGCAGTCCGGGTTCGAGCTCGGCGCGGTGAGCCGCGCCGGGCTCGGTTCCCGTTCTCCCCGCGTCAGTAGCTGAAGGTGGTCGCGCCCTCGTCGCCGATCCACTCCCACAGCTGGACGCTGCCCGCCAGCTCGGCGTTCGGGATCAGATCGCCCTTGTCCAGCTGCTTGGCGTTGAAGCAGACCGGGCAGACCATGAACCGGCCGCCTGCCTTCTCATACCGGGCCAGCAGGTCCGGCAGCGGCGGGCAGCCATCGCACGCCACCCCGGTCGCCACCCCGGCCAGGGCCAGCCGGACCGCCTCCTTGGCCTGGAACATCAACGTCGGCCGCCCCGCCTCGGCCGCGCCCACCGCCACCAGGAACGCCACCGTCACCTTCTCCGGATCCTCCAGACCCGTCGTCAGGCTGATCACTGCCTTGCCTGCCATTGCTGCCTCCCTCTCCGCGTTAGCACATTGCGCTGGTGAGGAGACGGTAAGGCGGCCACGGCCGCGCCCGATACCGTAGAACTACCGTATTCGGCGGGTTACTTACGGCGGCGATCGGTGGCGCTGGCCACGTTCGCGACGATCACCGCGAACGGCGGGATCACCAGGGCCACCGCCGAGACGATCACGGCCGCCAGCACCGAGTACCGGTCGATGACCGCCCAGGAGAGCACGAACAAGCCGATGCACGTCGCCATCAGCGCGAAGTACCAGCGCTTGTCGGTGCGCGACGGCTGCGGCCCTGGGTCGATATCGCTGCCCGTCACGAGCGTCGGATGCCCGGGGCCGCGCCGACTCAAACGCGGCCGGCGCGGCGTACGGGTCCGCGGCGGCCGGGCTGGTTATGTTCATATGCATGTTCGATGAGAGCGCGGTGCTTGAGGGGCTGAACGAGCAGCAGCGGCGGGCGGCCACGCAGCAGGGCGGTCCGCTGCTGGTGCTGGCCGGGGCGGGCACCGGGAAGACCAGGACACTGGTCGCGCGGGCGGCGTGGCTGCGCGGCAGCCAGGGCGTGCCGGCCAGCCGGATCCTGCTGCTGACCTTCACCCGCCGCGCCGCCAGCGACATGCTCGCCCGGGCCGCGGCGTTTTTCGACGGCTCGTCTGGAGGAGCCGACAGGATCTGCGGCGGCACCTTCCACGCCATCGCGCACAAGATCATCCGGCAGCACGCGGAGTCGTTCTCGCTGCCGCCGCAGTTCACCATCCTGGACCAGGGGGACGCCACCGACCTGCTGGACGTGCTGCGGCCGGACCACGGGCTTGACGGCACCGGACAGCGGGCGCCGCGGGCGGCGGCGTGCGCGGACATCTACGGCCGCTGCGTGAACACCGGGCGGCCGGTGAGCGAGGTGGTGACCGCCGGCTTCCCCTGGTGCAAGCCGTTCACCGCCCAGCTGGCCGCGCTGTTCCGCGCCTACACGGCGCGCAAGCGGGCCAGGAGCCTGCTGGACTTCGATGACCTGCTGCTGCTGTGGCAGGCCGCGCTGGCCGACCCGGTGGCGGGCCCGGTGCTGCGCGGCATGTTCGACGCGGTCCTGGTGGACGAGTACCAGGACGTCAACGCCGTCCAGGCCAGCATCGTCCGGCTGCTGCAGCCGGACGGCAAGCAGCTGACCTGCGTGGGCGACGATGCGCAGGCCATCTACGGGTTCCGCGGCGCCGACCCGGCGCACCTGCGGCAGCTGACCGCCGACTACCCGGGGCTCGACATCGTGCGGCTGGACCGCAACTACCGGTCCCGGCAGGGCGTTCTCGACCTGGCCAACGTCATCCGTCCGTCCTCCTCCGGGCTTGGGCTGACGCTGACCGGGGACCGCGGCCCGGGCATGTCGCCGATGCTCGTCCGCTGCCACGACGAGAGCACCCAGGCGCGGGAGATCTGCGCCCGGGTGCTCGAGGCGCACGAGGACGGCGCCGCGCTGCGCGACCAGGCGGTGCTGGTCCGCGCGGCCCATCACAGCGACCTGGTGGAGATCGAGCTGAGCGCGCGGAAGATCCCGTACGTAAAGTTCGGCGGGCTGCGGTTTACCGACACCGCCCACGTCAAGGACTTCCTCGCCGCCGCCAGGATCCTTGTCAATCCGGCCGACGAGCTGGCCTGGTTCCGGCTGCTCCGGCTGCACGAGGGCATCGGGCCGGCGCACGCCCGCCGCGTCCTCGACGCCCTGGACCCGGGCGGCGCCGCGGGTTCGCCGGACGGCTGGGCTCCGGCGGCCGACGCGGCGCCGGCCCGGTCCCGGCGGGCGCTGACGGCCACCCTCGGCCGGCTCGCCGAGGCGGCCCAGCCGGAGGCGGCGACCCGGCGAGTGACGGCGGCGGAGCAGGCGACGGCGGTGCTGGCGCTGCTCGACCCGCTGATCCGTGCCCGTTATCCCGACGCCACGGCCCGGATCAGCGACCTGCAGCGGCTCGCCGATGCCGCCGCGGGACAGCCGTCGCTGCACGAGGTGCTGGCCGAGCTGACCCTGGATCCCCCGGTCTCCGCGTCCGATCTGGCCGGGCCGCCCCGCCTCGACGAGGACTACCTGACCATCTCCACCATCCATGCCGCCAAGGGCCTGGAGTGGCCGATCGTGCACCTGCCCCATCTGGTGGACGGCGCACTGCCCAGCGACATGGCCCTGGGTGACCCCGGCGGGCTGGCCGAGGAGCACCGCCTGTTCTACGTGGCCGTCACCCGGGCCCGCGATCAGCTGTACCTGTACGCGCCGCAGCGGCTGCATATCCACCGCCGCGGCCGCGATGACCGGCACGGGTTCGGCCAGCTGACCCGGTTCCTCGACGCCGAGGCGCTTGCGGCCTGCGAGAGCGTCACCGCCGCCCCGCTGGTGCCCGCGCTGCCCGCGGTCGGATCCCTGGCCACGAAGATCGACGCGGCCCTCGGTGCCCTCTGGGACGGCTGAACGCTCTAAGCTCGCCTGATCGGCGTACTTCTGAGGGAGTTGTGATGGCAGGTGGCCCGGCGCCGCTTCCGGCGGCGCAGGCGGTCCAGTCGTGGACGTCCGGGGCGAAAGACCTGGTCATGACCGCGCTGGGCACCAGCCGCGTGTGGGCGACGACCGGCCAGGGGATCTTCACCGAGATCTTCTGGCCCGCCGTGGACCAGCCCCAGGTCAAGGACCTCGGGTTCCTCGTCGGCGGTGCCGGCTGGTGGCGGGAGGTCAAGCGCGCAGGCAACTACACACTGTCCACTCCGGAGCCGGGTCTGATGCTGCCGACCGTCGTGCACGCCGGGAGGAGCCAGGCCTACCAGCTGACCCTGCGGCCGGTGGTGGACCCGGACCACGACGCACTGCTCATCGACTACGAACTCACGGGCGAGGGCGTGCGGCTCTACCCGTTGCTGGCCCCGCACCTGGGCGTCAGCCAGATCACCCCGGAGTCGCAGTGGGCGGCGCTCGGGGCTGACAATCAGGCTTGGACCGACCCGGCAGACCTGGCCCTGTTCGCCGGCGGCAGCAGCGGCTTCCTGTGCCTGCTCGCCGGGCCAGGCTTCACCCGCGCCGCAGCGGGCTACGTAGGCGACACCGACGGCTGGACCGACTTCAGCCGGAACCAGTCGATGACGCTGACCTACAGCAAGGCCGGGCCCGGCGTCGTCGCCCTGACCGGGGAGCTGACGGCGGGCTCCGGGCTGCTCGCCCTGGGCTTCGGCGACAGCCAGGACGCGGCCCGCGCCGCGGCCCAGGCGGCCCTGGATGCCGGCTACGACGCGACGGCGGCAGCGTTCACCCGGGGCTGGCAGGCCTGGACGGCCGGCCTCACCCTGCCCGGGCCGGCCCAGCTGGCCCGGGCAGGGTCAGCCGCGCCGGCCGGGCTGGCCGACGCGCTGCGAGAGTCGGCGGTGGTGCTGCGAACCCACGCCGACCACGCCGTGTCCGGCGCCTACGTGGCCGGCCTCGCGATCCCGTGGGGGGACTACACCAACGACCCCGGCGGCTACCACATGGTGCGGTGCCGTGACGGCGGGGAGACCGCGCTCGCGCTGGCGGCGGCCGGTCACACCGACGACGCCGCGACCGCGCTCGGTTACCTCGCCGGGCGGCAGAGCCAGGACGGGTCGTGGCCGCGGTGCTTCTTCGTGAGCCGGGTGCCCGCCGCCTTCGACCCGCAGGCGGCGGTGCAACTGGATGAGGTCGCGTTCCCGCTGCTGCTCGCGGGCAAGCTCGACGAACTCGGCGTGCCGATGCCCGCGGGCGCCGACAACGCCATCACCTCGGCGGCCGGCTACCTGGCCCGCAACGGCCCGGTGTCCGGCCAGGACGTGGACCGGTGGGAGGAGAACGCGGGCGCGAGCCCCTTCACCATCGGGCTGGAGATCGTCGCGATGCTGGTCGCCGCCACCAGGATGACCGGTCCTGACCGAGCGCTCGCCCTGGCCCTGGCGGATAACTGGAACGAGCGCCTGGAAGAATTCACCTACGTGTCCGGGGACGAGATCGACCAGGCTTTCGGCACCGACGGGCACTACGTCAGGATCGGGCTGCCCGGCAGCGGGCGCGTCGAGGAGCGCGATCAGCCGCAGGACACCCAGTCCGCCGACGCCGCGGCCCTGGTGGGCCTGGAGTTCGGCTACCTGCCGCGGCTCGGCCTGCGGGACCCGGCCGACAAGCGGGTCACCGACACGCTGGCCATTGTCGAGGCGATGCTCGGCGCAGACACCCCGAGCGGGCGTGCCTACCACCGCTACGACATCGACGGTTACGGGGAATGGCTGGACGGCAGCGGCTGGCCGGTCCGCAAGTTCGGCATCGGCCGGCCGTGGCCGCTGCTGGCCGGCGAGCGAGGGCACCTGGACGTCCTGGCGGGCGGGGACGCCCGGGCGCAACTGCAGGCGATGCTCGCCATGCGCGGCCGCGGCGGCTTGCTGCCGGAACAGATCTGGGACGCCGGCCCGCTCCCCCGGCAGAACCTTCGGCCGGGCCAGCCCACCGGCAGCGCGATGCCGCTGGCGTGGGCACACAGTGAGCTGATCAAGCTCGCGGTGGCGGTCGCGACCGGCAAGCCGGTCGAACTGCTCACCCTGGTCAGCAACCGGTACCACGCGGCCGTACCCGCCTCGCAGACCTGGTTCTGGCGGGACTCCGCCCCGGTCCTGGCGCTGCCGGAAGGGCGGGCCCTGGTGGTGGCCGACCTGGGCCCGTTCACCCTGCACTACGGGTTCGACGGCTGGGATCCGGCCACGATCACCGAACGGGACGCCCGTGGCCTCGGTCTCGGCCTGTTCGGGGTCACCCTCACCCCGGCCGATCTCGCCGGGCGGGCCAGCCTGCAGTTCGTGCGGCGCTACCCGGCCGGCCGCTGGGAAGCCGCCACCCGGCACGACGTCACGCTGGGCGCGGCCGGGCCCGCCACCCTCCGGCTGTCAGGCACCCATCTCGGCCGCCTCGCCGCCGCGGGCGGCGGCTGGCTACCGGTCAGGTAACAGGGGCTCAGGGGTGCTCTTCGGCGTGGCGCGCTCGATCGCCGTCCATCCGGTATCCGCCTCGCGCGCGGCCTGCTCGGCCCGGCCGCCGCCGCGCAGGCCGAACAGGCGCTTGGCGTACAGGAGGTAGACCGCGATGGTCACGTTGATGATGAACGCCAGCACCTTCAGCGCGGTGATGCCCTTGATCAGCTCATCGATCTCGTACGGGATGAAGACGATCGTCGCCACGAACGTCAGGTACTCCGCCCACCGCCTGGCGAACCAGAGCCCGATCGCCTCGATGCCCTCCAGCAGCGCGTATGCGGCGATGGCCGCGCCGGCCAGGTACAGGTTCTTGATGCTGACGGCGAACAGGTACTGCAGGTCGTGCACGATGCCGTGCTTGCTGTTCGTCAGCGGGCCGCCCACGCCGCCCTGCAGGTCGTTGAGGATGCGGGTGAACTCCGCGTTCAGCGCGGCGCGGTCGCCGGCGAACAGCAGCACGGCCGCGGCGAGCGCGCTCAGGATCAGGAAGTGAAGCATCCGGTCCACGGCGATCAGACGCAGGACGTAGCGGTCGCGCAGCGGCTTGCCCCGCAGCGGCAGCATGATCTCGTCCTTGGCCGGCGGGTACTTCCTGGTCGGATGCTCCGGCGGGGTGAGCGCCAGCCAGGAGTCGCAGCGCAGGCACCGGTACCAGCGCAGGCCGCCAGAATCCCGGGCGAACAGCTCGTCCTCGGGACGCAGCGCGGCCGCCTCCGTGCCCACGATCTCGTGGCCGTGCAGGCCGCAGCCGATCAGCTCATAGCGCAGCTTCGGGCGGAAGCGGCGCGGCTTCTCGGTCCCCGGCGCCGCGACGTGCGCCGAAGGCGGAGTACCGGCGTTCATCTGCACCCATCACCCTTCATCGCAAGGAGCCTAGCGGGTGAGCTCGGCGGGCAGGTCACGCTCGCGGGCAGGCCGGGCTTCATGAAGAAAACATGACGCGCCTGAGACGGGAAAGCCCAGGTGAGACGCCTGGAGCATGCTTTGGTCCCGGGTAATGCGGCTTTTCGGTGCTAGCTGTTTGAACCCGATTGGGCGAGCAACCGCACCTAAGGGCGGAGGGGGGCTTTTACGTGGTTTGCTCCTGCCAGTCCCGTCTGCGGGGTCTTGGGGGGCGCTTGGGAGGGCGCTCGGAGACCCCGGATCCGGGGACGACGGTTCGGACTGCCGCCGGGCATCCAGATCCCGGGGCGGGGGCCTGCGGTCGTGGTCGCCGGTTACGGCGGAACCGCAAAGGATGTATCACGTCGCTGGTTACCCCCTCTGGCCATGTGGACCGCAGACGTTCCCAAGCCGCGTTCGCCGCGGAAATCTGGGGATTTGCGCTCCGTTGTCGATGAGGAGGGCATCGTGACAGTCATTTCAGTTCCGCAGGCTTTCAACGAAGAGGAGCTCTACGTCGACCTCCGGTCGATCTTTGCTCACCCCCTGTTCCTGAAGTGCGAGGGTTTCAACTTCGCGGGCTCGATCAAGCTCAAGGCGGCGGCCGCGATGGTAGAGGCCGCGGACCGGGACGGAGTCCTGACGCCAGACTCGATCCTGGTCGAGTCGTCGTCCGGGAACCTGGGCGTGGCGCTGAGCATGATCGCGGCGAGCAAGGGTTACCGGTTTCTGTGCGTGACCGACTCCCGCTGCAACTTGTCGACCAGGCTGCTGATGGAGGCGCTGGGCAGCGAGGTGCACGTCATCTCCGACCCTGCTGGGGTCGGCGGGTTCCTCGGTGCGCGGCTTGACTACGTGCGCGCGCTGTGTGCCTCGGATGACAGGTACGTCTGGCTCAACCAGTACACCAACCAGGGCAACTGGCAGGCGCACTATCGCACCACGGCGCCAGCCATCGCCCGCCAGTTCCCGCAGCTTGACGTGCTGTTCGTCGGGGCTGGCACCACGGGTACCTTGACGGGTTGCGCACGCTATTTCAAGCAGCGGCACCGCCGGGTGCGCATCGTGGCGGTGGACAGCGTGGGCTCGGTGACGTTCGGCGGGCCGGCAGGCCGGCGGATGATCCCTGGCCTGGGCGCCAGCGTCCGCCCGCCGATGCTTGACGAGTCATTGATTGACGAGGTGGTACGGGTTGACGAGGCGGACACCATCCGGGCCTGCCACCGCCTGGCCCGGCGCGGCTTCCTGTTCGGCGGCTCCACCGGCACGGTGGTCAGCGGCGCCATGGACTGGCTGTCGCGGCATGACACGAGCGGCCTGACCGCGGTGGCCATCGCGCCCGACCTGGGCGAGCGCTACCTCGACACCGTTTATCAGACCAACTGGATCGAAGCCATTTACGGCAAGGACGTGCTGAGAAGCGACTTCGACGTCCCGGTCCAGGCCCTTCACCAGACCGCCTTCTGATCCGGGAGATCGTGATGGGAAGTCTGGCAGGGACCCTTACCGCCGAGCCGGCGACCAGCGCCGAGGCAGTTCTCGCCGAGATGCTGGCCGACGTGATGAAGATCGAGCAGGTGCCCCTCAAGAGTCATTTCTTCGACGACCTGGGCGCGGACTCGCTGGTAATGGCCAAGTTCTGCGCGCGGGTAAGGAAGCGCGAGGGCCTGCCCGTGATGTCCATGAAGGACATCTACGCGAATCCGACGATCATGAGCCTGGCGGAGGCGTTCGGGATAGCCGAGGCCGAGGCCGAGGTCCAGGTGGACCTGGACGCGATACCCACCCTGATCCAGCCGCGCGATCCGATCCTGCTCCGGTCGGCGGCGCCGGCCAGCACGCGGCAGTACCTCACGTGCGGGGCGCTGCAGTTCCTGTTCTTCCTCGGCTACGCCTGGGTGGCCGCGCTGGTCGGCGCCAGGGCCTACGAGTGGATATCGGCCGCCCAGGGCTACGGGGCGATCTACCTGAGGTCGGTGGTATTCGGCGGCGGGGGCTTCATCATCCTGTGCACCATTCCGATCCTGGCCAAGTGGGTGCTCATCGGCAGATGGAAGCCCCAGCAGATCCGCATCTGGAGTCTGGGATACTTCCGCTTCTGGGTCGTCAAGACGCTGGTCAGGTCGAACCCCCTGGCCATGCTGACCGTCGGCTCGCCGCTTTACACGTGGTATCTGAGGGCGCTGGGCGCCAAGGTCGGACGGGGGACGGTGATCTTCTCCCGCCATGTGCCGATCTGCACCGACCTGCTCACCATCGGCCCGGACACGGTGATCCGCAAGGAGTCGTTCTTCGACTGCTACCGGGCTTACGGGGGCTGGATCCAGACCGGCCGGGTCACCCTCGGCCGGAACGTGCTCATCGGCGAGAAGGCCGTGCTCGACATCAATACCTCGATGGGCGACGTGTCGCAGCTCGGCCACGCCTCCTCATTGCACAGCGGCCAGCGGGTCCGGACCGGCGAGCGCTGGCACGGGTCCCCGGCCCAGCGCACCAAGGTGAATTACCTGCGGGTCTCGTCCAGGCCCTGCGGCTGGTGGCGCCGGTTCAGGTTCAGCGCCGTCACCCTGCTTTGCCTGTTTTTCCTGTCCCTGCCGCTGCTAGAGGGGGGCATGTTCCTGCTCCTGACGGCGGTGCCGAAGCTCGGCACGGTGCTGAACCCCAGCACGGATGCGTTCACCACGTCCTCGCTGTACCTGGACGCGCTGTTCCTCTCGCTGGTGCTGTTCTTCGGCCCGGTGTTCCTCGGCCTGCTCGTCGTGGCGACCGTGCCCCGCCTGCTCAGCCTGTTCGTCAAGCCGAGCACGGTCTATCCGCTGTTCGGGTTCCACGACAGGATCCACCGGACCATCACCCGGATGACCGGCGCGAAGTTCTTCACCCGCATGTTCGGGGACAGCTCCTACATCGTCCACTACCTGCGCTGGCTGGGGTACGACCTGGGCCAGGTCGTGCAGAGCGGGTCGAACTTCGGCACCGACGTGGGACACGAGACCCCGTACATGACCATCATCGGCAGCGGGACGATGGTCGCCGACGGCCTGCACATCATGAACGCCGACATCTCGGCCACGTCGTTCCGCGTCTCCCCGGTGTACATCGGGGGGGACAGCTTCTTCGGGAACAACATCTTCTACCCGGCTGGCGGCCGGGTCGGCGACAACTGCCTGATCGCGACCAAGACGATGATCCCGCTCGACGGCAAGGTCCGCGAAGGGGTCGGGCTGCTCGGCTCGCCGCCGTTTGAGATCCCGCGGACGGTGGACCGCGATCAGGCGCTCGCGCTGGACGAACCTGAGCGGCGGCGGCGGCTGCGCGCGAAGAACTGGCACAACCTGCGGACCATCGGCATCTTCCTGTTCGCACGCTGGCTGCACGTGTTCCTGGTCACCGCCTTCGCGCTGGCCGCCTTTGACTCGTACGGCGGGTTTGCGCAGCTGGAGATGGGGCTCCTGTTCGCGGCGAGCTTCCTGATCACGCCCGTCTACTTCGTGCTCGTGGAGCGACTGATCAGGGGTTTCCGCCTCCTGCAACCGCAGCACTGCTCCATTTACGACCCGTATTTCTGGCGGCACGAGCGCCTGTGGAAGGTGCCGGCCGAGCTATACGTGCGTATGTTCGACGGCACGCCGTTCAAGAACGTGGTCTGGCGGGGGCTCGGCGCCAAGGTGGGCAAGAGGGTCTTTGACGATGGCTGCCATTTCACGGAGCGGAGCCTGACCATCGTCGGCGATGACGTCACGCTCAACGCCGGATCTGAGATCCAGTGCCATTCCCAGGAGGACGGCGCGTTCAAGTCCGACCGCACCACGATCGGCAACGGCTGCACCATCGGCGTCGGCGCGATGGTCCATTACGGCGTGACGATGGGCGAGCGCTCGGTGCTCGCCGCCGATTCATTCCTGATGAAGGGCGAGGAAATCCCGCCGCACGCGCGGTGGGGGGGAAACCCCGCGAGGGAGATGTGACATGACGACTATCAGCTCGACTAAGGCTTTCGTTGACTCTGACCGCGAGTTCTGGCACGGCGTGCTGACCGGCGGCGGATTTACCCCGATCCCGCGGTGGACCCTGGACCCGGTGCCAGGGGTGGCCGCATGCGAGGCGCTGGTTCCCGGCGACCTGCTGCCCGCGCTGCGGCAGCGGGCCGCCGAGCTCGGCGTGCCGCTCAGCTCGATCCTGCTGGCCGCGCACGCCAAGGTGCTCGCGGCTCTTTGCGGCGAGTCCGAGGTGGTGACCGGTTACCTGGCCGCGCTCCGCGGCGTGCCGCTGCCCTGCCGGCTGGTGACCGCACCCGGTTCGTGGCGGGCGGTGTTGCGCCAGGCCCACCGGACCGAGTGGGAGCTGCTGGCTCACCAGGACTTCCCGGTTGGCGATCTGGCGGGTGAGCTCGGCCTGGCCAGCCCGGCGTTTGAGACCGTGTTCGACGCGCTGGGCGGCGAGGGCACGCTGGCGCCGGACACCGTGCTGTGGGTGAGCATCTGGCCGCACCGGGGCCGGCTCGCGCTGCGGCTGCGGTACCGGACCGAGGCGCTCGACGCGGACGCGGCGGCCAGGATCGCCGGCTATCACCTGGCCGCGCTGGCGCAGATCGCCGCCGACCCGGAGGCCGAGCACGGGCGGCAAACCCTGCTGAGCCCGGCCGAGCTCGGCTTCCAGCTCGACGGGCTGGCCGGACCGGACCGGTCACGCCCTGACCGGCGGATGCACGAGCTGTTCGAGCAGCGCGTCCGGATGCATCCGGACGCCATCGCGGCGACCTGCGGCGACCGGCAGTGGACCTACGCCGAGCTCAACGCCCGGTCGAACCGGCTGGCCCGGGCCCTGCTGGCCCGGGGCCTTCGCCGCGAGGGCGTCGTCGCCGTGGTGACCGAACGCAACCTGGACTGGATGGCCGCCGTCCTGGCGATCTTCAAGGCCGGCGGGGTGTACCTGCCCATCGAGCCGCACTTTCCGGCCGACCGCATCGCCAGGACGCTGTCCCGGGCCGGGTGCGAGCTCGTGCTGACCGAACCGGGCAGCACGACCACGCTCGGCCCGGCCCTGGACGGCATGCCCGCCGTCCGGACGCTCTACGCCGAGGACGCCTACGCCGAGAACCACGCGGACGATGACCTCGGCATCGAGGTCGGGCCCGATCAGCTGGCCTACATCTACTTCACCAGCGGCTCCACCGGCGAGCCGAAGGGCGCGATGTGCGAGCACGCGGGCATGCTCAATCACTTGTTCGCCAAGATCGAAGACCTGGAGATCGGCGCGGGGCAGGTGGTCGCGCAGACCGCGCCGCAGTGCTTCGACATCTCGATGTGGCAGCTCGTGTCCGCGCTCCTGGCCGGCGGCCGCACCCTGATCGTCGAGCAGGAGGTGATCCTGGACGTCGGGCGCTTCCTCGACACGATCATCGACGGCCGGGTGAACGTTCTGCAGGTCGTGCCGTCCTACCTCGAGGTGGTGCTGTCCTACCTGGACCAGCATCCCCGTGAGCTGCCTGACCTGCGGTACGTGTCGGTGACCGGCGAGGCGCTGAAGCCCGGGCTCGCACAGCGCTGGTTCGCGGCCAAGCCCGGTATCAGGCTGCTCAACGCGTACGGGCTGACCGAGACCTCGGACGACACCAACCACGAGGTCATGGACAAGGCGCCGGACGACGACCGGATCCCGCTCGGCCCCCCGGTTAGCAACGTGCGGGTCTACGTGGTGGACGAGGAGCTGCGGCCGGTGCCGCTCGGCACGCCCGGCCTGATCGCCTTCTCCGGGGTCTGCGTCGGGCGCGGGTACATCAACGACCCCGAGCGCACCCGGCAGTGCTACATGACCGATCCGTACCGCGAGGGCCAGCGCCTCTACCTGGGCGGGGACTACGGCCGCTGGCGGCCGGACGGCAAGCTGGAGTTCCTCGGCCGCCGGGACAGCCAGGTCAAGATCAGCGGCTTCCGCATCGAGATCGGCGAGATCGAGAACACCCTGCTCCGGGTGCCCGGTGTCCGCGACGGCGCGGTGGTGGTCGCGGCGCGGCCCGGCCAGGCTCAGCGCCTGGTGGCGTTCTACTCGGGCCAGGGGCCGATCGAGGCCGGCGTCCTGCGGGACCGGCTGGGCACCTCGCTACCCTGGTACATGGTCCCCTCGGCCTTCCACTGGCTGGCGAGCCTGCCGCTGACCGACAACCGCAAGACCGACTCCAAGAAGCTGACCGCGCTCGCCACCGAGCTCGACGCGGACACCGGAACGGACTACGACGCGCCGGGGACACCCACCGAGCGGCGACTGGCGGCGGCGTGGGCGAAGGTACTCGGCATCACCGCGGAGGGGATCAGCCGGCACGACAACTTCTTCGACCGGGGCGGCTCGTCGCTGCTGGCCGTGAAGCTGGCGATCGCGCTGGACCGCGCGGTCTCGCTCAAGGAACTGACCAGGCACCCGGTGCTCGCAGACATGGCCGGGCTGGTCGACGGCAAGTCCGAACCGCGCTCCGGGCTGCTCCAGCCGCTGCTGGAACAGCCCGGCTCCGATGCCGCCCTGGTGTGCTTCCCTTACGCGGGCGGCAACGCGGTGAACTTCCAGTCGATGGCCAGCGCCCTGCGGGGCAGCGGGCTGGCCGTCTACGCGGTCGAGCTGCCCGGTCACGACCTAGCCGCCGAGGACGAGCCGTTCGCCTCCATGGCCCGGGTGGTGGCGCAGGTCACCGCCGAGATCACCGGCCGGGGCCTGAGCCGGGTCCTGCTCTGGGGCCATTCCTCGGGTACGGCGTTCGCGCTGGCCACCGCGGTGCGTCTGGCCGAGCAGGGGGTCGACGTGGAGCGGGTGTTCCTCGGTGCGCAACTGCCCGGCGAGGCGGCCGCACGGCGCGCCAGCGTCACCGAGCTGACCGGGCGGAGCAATGCCGAGATCGCCGCGGCGCTGAGCGCGGACGGCGGCTACACCGAGCTCGCTGAGCTCGATGCGCAGCGCACCGGGCAGATCGGCGCCGCTTACCGGCACGACTGCGTGTCCGCGCACCGCTATCTCGCGGACGCCCTGGACCGTCCGCCCGCGGCGAAGCTGTCCGCGCCGGTCACGGTGGTGGTGGCCGCCGACGACCCGGCCACCTCCGATTCAGCCGACCGCTATCGCGACTGGGGGTTCGTGGCCGGCCAGGTCGACCGGCACGAGCTCGCCGACGGCGGCCACTACTTCCTGCGCACCCGCCCGGCCGAGGCGGCCCACGCGGTGCTTGTCCGCACCCACTGACTGAAAGGGACACTGACATGTCGCACTCATCCCTGGCGTCCTTGATGGACGTGGAGCTCCAGCCGGGTAAGCCCCCGGTAGTACACACCGGAACCGGTGACGGGGCCAACTGGGCCGCAGGGCACCGCAACGCGCTGCGCGCCGTAGTCGCCGAGCACGGCTGCGTCCTGATCCGCGGTCTCGGGCTGCGCGACGCGGCCGGGACCGGCACCGTCTTCCAGCGGCTGGCGGTCAGCCTGATGCCCGAACGGGAGGCCTTCGCGCCACGCGAGCCTCATGCTGGAGGGCTGTATTCGGCCACGCCGTGGCCGCCGAACCAGCAGATGTGCATGCACCACGAGCTGAGCTACCGGCTGGAGTTCCCCGGCCTGATGCTGTTCGCGTGCCTGCGCGCCGCCGACAGCGGCGGGGCGACGGCGGTGTCCGACTCGCCGACCGTGCTCGGCGCGCTGCCCGCCAACCTGGTCCAGCGGTTCGAGCGGGAGGGCTGGATGCTCGTCCGCAACTACAACGACGACTTCGGGGCATCGGTTGAGGAGGCGTTCGGCACCGCCGACCGCGGCGAGGTCGAGCGGTATTGCCGGGCCAACGCGACCGAATTCGAGTGGCAGCCCGACGGCACCCTGCGCACCTGGCAGCGCCGCAGCGCGGTGGTGCGCCACCCGGTCAGCGGGCAGCGCTGCTGGTTCAACCAGGTCGCGTTCCTCAACGAGCGGACGATCGACCCCGAGGTGCGCGAGTACCTGGTGGACCTCTACGGCGAGGACGGGCTGCCCTTCACCACCCGCTTCGGCAACGGCGACCCGGTCGGTGAGGACATCGTGGAGCTGCTCAACGAGACGTACGAAGCCCACACCATGCGCGAGCCCTGGCAGGCGGGCGACCTGCTGCTGGTGGACAACGTCCGGACCGCGCATGCCCGCGAGCCGTACGAAGGTTCACGCGAGGTGCTCGCCGGCCTGGCCGACCCGGTACGGCTGGCCGACTGCTCGCCGAGCATCGAGGTGACGGCGGGATGACCGGCATGAGCGCGCCGCCGTTCGCGGTCATCTCCGGCGCCCAGGTCCGTGACGCGCTGCGCGGCCGGGAACGGCAGATCACCGAGCTGGTCGAGGAGACCTACCGGATACACGGCGCCGGCGACTCGGTCAACCCGCCGTCGTACTTCCTGCGCTTCCCCGACCGCCCGTCGGCCCGGATCATCGCGCTGCCCGCCTCGATCGGCGGGAAGGTCCGGGTGGACGGCCTGAAGTGGATCTCCAGCTTCCCGGAGAACGTGGCGGCGGGCATCCCGCGGGCCTCGGCCGTGCTGATCCTCAACGACCACGACACCGGCTACCCGTTCGCCTGCCTGGAGAGCTCGATCATCAGCGCCACCAGGACCGCCGCGTCGGCGGCCCTCGCGGCGGACTGGCTTACCCGAGGCCGGCCCCGGCCGGCCCGGGTGGGGTTCTTCGGGACCGGCCTGATCGCCCGCTACATCCACACGTTCCTGGCCGGGACCGGCTGGTCGTTCGACGAGATAGGCGTGCACGACCTGTCCGCCGGGCATGCGGCCGGCTTCCGCGGCTACCTGGAGAATGCGGGTCCCGGCCGGATCACCGTGTACGAGGACGCGGAGCAGCTGATCCGGTCCAGCGACCTGGTGGTCTTCGCCACCATCGCCGGGGAGCCGCACGTCAGCGACCCGTCGTGGTTCGGGCACAACCCGGTCGTGCTGCACGTGTCGCTGCGCGACCTCGCGCCGGAGATCCTGCTCGGCTCGACGAACCTGGTCGACGACGTGGAGCACTGCCTGAAGGCCAGCACGTCACCGCACCTGGCCGAGCAGCTGACCGGCAGCCGGGACTTCCTGGCCGGCACGCTGGCCGACGTGATGGCCGGGCGGGTGACGGTGCCAGGCCGGCCCGTGGTGTTCTCCCCGTTCGGCCTCGGGGTGCTGGACCTGGCGGTGGGCAAGTACGTCTACGACGAGGTGACCCGTTCCGGCGAGCTGAACGTCATCGACGACTTCTTCCACGAGCTACGCCGGTACGCGCCCGGCCCGGCTTAGGCCCGTCACCCCGCGGGCGCGATGTTGGCGTTCATCCGGAACAGGTTCGCCGGGTCGTACCTGGCCTTGAGGCGCGCCAGCTCGGCGTACTTCTCCGGTCCGCCGAGGGCCTCGACCACGCGGTCCTGCTCGTCGAAGTTGAGCATGTTGACGTAGACGCCGCGGCCGGTCCACGGGGCCAGGCCAGCGACGGCCGTGCGGGTGCGGGCGATGTAGTCCTCGTCGTCGGCCGGGTCGTCCCAGCGCATGGCGAAGTTCAGCCAGAGCAGGTAGCCGCGGTTGGAGAACGCGGTGTCGGCCTCGGTGACGTCGCCGATGGCGCCGCCGAGTCCGATGATCTCGACCTCGCCCTCCATCGGCATGTCCTGCCAGAAGGCGACGAGCCTGTCGACGGCCTCGTCGGCCAGGTCGGCGACGTGCGCCTCCTTGGTGTAGTAGCGGTGGCCGTCCTCGAACTCGGTATCGATGAGCCGCTGCACGCCGGCCGCGAACGGCAGCACGGTGCTGGCCTTGATGCAGGGCTCGCCGACCTCGGTCAGGCGGCCGATCGTCTCGGCGCCCTCCGGGTCCCCGGCGTCGTCCAGCCACATCGAGACCAGCATCAGCAGGCGCTTCCCGACATACTCGGGCGGGACGAACGGCAGGGCCGGCATGTCGTGCTTGAGCGCGGCGTGCCAGCCGACCAGACGGGGCAGCGTGGGTACCACGCTCGCGTAGCCGCGCAGCGCGGCGGCCGCCTGCTCCGGCTCGTAGACCGAGACGCCGATGCGCATCATCGGGCCGAAGTCGTGGGCGCGGAAGGTGAAGCGGGTGACGATGCCGAAGTTGCCGCCGCCGCCGCGCAGCGCCCAGAACAGCTCGGGATGGCTATCGGCGCTGGCCTCGATCACCTCGCCGCTGGCCAGCACGAGCTCCAGGGAGACGAAGTTGTCGCAGGTGAGGCCGTGCTTGCGGGAGAACCAGCCGATCCCGCCGCCCAGCGCCAGGCCGGCCACGCCGGTCTCGGACATGATCCCGGCCGGGACGATCAGCCGGTGGGGCGCGGTCGCGGCGTCGACGTCGCCAAGCCGGCAGCCGCCGCCCGCGTGCACCAGCTTGCGCTCCGGGTCGACGCTGACCTCGCGCAGCCCGGACAGGTCGATGGTCAGGCCGCCGTCCGACATGGCCTTGCCCGCCACGTTGTGGCCGCCGCAGCGGACCGAGGGCGGCAGGCCGTGCTCGCGGGCCACGTTGACCGCGGCCACCACGTCCTGGGTGCTGCTGCAGCGCAGGATCAGGCCGGGGCGCCGGTCGACCATGGCGTTCCACAGCTGGCGGGCCTGCTCGTACTCGGCGTGGTCCGGGCCGATGATGTCGCCCTTGAACTGCCCGGCCAGCTGGTCGGTAATACGCAGTCGCAGCTTCTCGTCGATTCTCGACGATAGCGTCGGGGAAAGGGCCGGGGATGACATGGGCGGTGGTCCTTTCGGTTCTAGGCTGAGACCTGTGATGCCAGGCGGCGCATGGCGTTCAGGGTGGCGGCCACGGCCTTGAGGTAGTCGCCGGTCATCGAGTCCGCGTACTCCTGCTCCCTGGCCGAGCCTCCCTCAACTCCCGCCACGATCAGCGCGAAGCTGAAGCGGAGCTTGAGGTCGTCGTCCGGGCCCTCGATCTCGTTGGCAATCGTGCCGAGCACCGGCCCGGCGATGCGGGTGAACGTCACCCGGTGCGGCTGCTCCAGCGTGATCCGCTCGGTGAAGCGCTCGCCGCGGCCCTGTCCGATTGATAGGGCGATGTCCCGGTCGAAGATGGCCTCGCCGTACCGCTCGGTGACCTCGCAGTAGGTCATGCTGGGCACGAACGGCAGCGCGTTGCTGGCCTTGAGTACCAGGCCGGCCCAGACGGCGGACCGGTCGAGTTCCGGCTCGCCCGCCACGTTGACCGGCAGTGCGTGCGTAACGAAGATCATCAGTTCTCCTTCACGGTGTTCTCCAAGGTGCCGAGTCCGTCGATGGTGACCCGCACCACGTCGCCGCCGCGCAGGTACAGGCCCCGAGCCGCGCCGACACCGGACGGCGTGCCGGTGGCGATCACGTCGCCGGGCTCGAGCGTGACGATTTCGCTGGCGGCCGCGATGAGTTCGGCCACCGGGCAGACCATGTCGGCGGTGGACTCGTCCTGCTGCAGCTCCCCGTTCACCCACAGCCGCAGCCGCAGATCCTGCGGGTCAGGTACAAGGAAGGCCGGGGTCAGGCCGGGGCCGAGGGGCAGCGAGCCCTCGATGGACTTGGCCGCGAACCAGTCGTAGCTGAACGCCTCCGCCGGGGCCGCGTCGCGCCGGTGATAGCCGCGCGCCGTGATGTCGTTGCAGACACTGTAGGCCGCGACGTGAAACCCGGCCCGTTCGGGATCAATGTTCTTCCCCCTGACCCCGATGACCACGGCCAGTTCGGCCTCCCAGTCGTACCTGGCGCGAGCCGCGTCGCTGATCACGATCGGGTCCCTGGGGCCGATGACCGAGGTGGTGGGGGCCTTGAGGAAGAAGAACGGCCGCCAGCCGGCCTCCGGGATCCCGGCGCCCATCTCCCGCATGTGCTTGCGGTAGTTCACGCCGGCGCAGATCACCTTGCGCGGCCACCGCAGCGGCGCGAGCAGCGCGTCGCAGGTGATCACCGGCGCGTTGTCCACGTCCAGGTCGCGCAGGACGGCTTGCGCCGCGGGCCAGTCCTCGAGCAGGTCGAGGGGGCCTGGCCAGCGCTTGAGGTCGGCCGGCCCGACGAGCACGCCGTCCGCGCGCAGCACCCCGAAGCCCTGGCCGCCGTCGGCGGTGTAGCTGGCCAGCGACCAGGTCATTGGTTCACCTGGTCGTGCACGCTGGCGATGTCCAGGTCGCCCCAGCCGTCGGCCAGGGCCTTGTCGAAGACCTCCTTGGCCGCGGCGAACACCGAGGCGGACAGGCCCATGCCGGCGGCGTGCTCCTCGATCTGCTCCAGGATCGGGTGCAGCGTGCTGATCGGGCCCGGGGCGGGAGTCCAGGCTTGTTCGGCCATCAGCGGGCCGCGCTGGCGCCAGATGGCCGAACTGGCGATGGAGTCGTCCAGGGTCTTCTGGACGAGTTGCAGGTCGAGGCCGCTGCGCCGGGCCAGGGCCATCGCCTCGGCCGCGGCCACCGTGTGCACCGCGAGCAGCAGGTTGGCGACGTACTTCATCCGCGCGCCGGTGCCGAACGCGCCGGTGTAGATCCACGGCCCCGAGATGGCGTCGAGGACGGTTGTCACTGTGTCAACGCTGTCCTTGTCGCCCGAGACGAACGTGGTGGCCAGCCGCGGCGCGACCATGCCCGGGCTGCCGGAGATCGGGCAGTCGAGCAGGTCGCCGCCCCTGGCCTTTACCTTGTCGCGCAGGCGGGCCTTGCGGTCCACGTCGATGGTGCTCATCTCGATGTGGATGGTGCCCGGCTTGAGGGTGGTGAGCGTGCCGCGCGGGCCCGCGATGATCTCCTCGACGTCGTCGGCGGTGGGGACGATCGTGAGGATGACGTCCGCTTCCGCCGCGACCTCGGCCGCGCTGGCGGCGACCGTGCCGCCCTCCTTGGCCAGTTCGGGCGAGGCGCTGCGCCGGTAGCCGGTGACGCGGAAGCCGCGCACCATCAGGTTCCTGGCGATGGGCAGGCCCATCTTGCCCAGGCCGATCACGCCGACTCGGTCCATCGCTGCCTCCTCGCCGCGGTGGCTTGTAGCTAAACTGTATGCAGTTTGGTGGTCCGGTTCAAGGGGTTGCGCTCGGGTAAACTGTATGCAGTTAATGTTGCTCGCGAACTGCGGCCGGCTGCGGTCGTTCCGAGGAGAATGCTGTCCATGCCTCGTGTCGTGCAGGTGCCTGACATCCGCAAGGTCGACCTGCCCGAAGCCCGGCAGGCCATCCCGCACGTCCACGCCTACCTGCGGGAATGCATCCTTGACGGCACGCTGAGGCCGGGTACCAAGCTGTCCCAGGTGAGCCTGGCCGCCCAGCTCGGCATCAGCCGCACCCCGCTGCGGGAGGTGCTGCGGATGCTGCAGGAGGAGGGCCTGGTCGAGATCGAGCCGAACCAGCGGACCCGGGTGGCGGGCCTGGATCCGCAGGAGCTCGACGACGTCTACGCGAGCCGGATCCTGCTGGAGACGCTGGCGCTGTCGATGACGATCGGGCACTTCGGGGTCAAGGAGCAGGCCGAGGCCAGGCGGATGCTGACCACGATGCGCCGGGCGGCAAAGACCGGCGACTTCGACGAGTGGTTCGGGGCACACACTGACTACCACCGGGTCTGCACGGCGGCGGCCGGCGAGGCGATGCAGCGCCAGCTACGGGCCTTCGCCGACCGGACCACCCGGTATATCCGCATCTACCAGCTGTCCGAGCCCGGCAGCTGGCAGACAGCCGGCGACGCCGAGCACGCCGCGATCCTGGAGGCGCTGAGCGCCGGCGACGAGCACGGCGCGCTGACCGAGATGGCGCACCACCTGGAGCGCACCGCGGTGCGCGTGCTGGCCGACTGCGCGCCCGGCTACGAGCCGGCCGCCGTGCCGCACGCGGTGGCGCTGATCGACAGGGAGGCGCCCGCCGCGCTGCGGCTGACCGGATCGAGCTTATGACGCGGGGAGGGCAGAGGCGGGGAGGGCAGAGGCGGGGGCGGCGGACCGGAGCTGGGGCTGGGTGATCGGGCGGGCGGTGGGGCCGAGCCACATGTCGATGGAGCCGGGTTCGGCCGGGTCGAAGGTGCGTGGCACCCAGGCCGTGTCGTCCTCGATCCGCCGCACGCCGAAGGAGTACTCGTAGGTGAACCCCTCGGGGCCGAGGAAGTACAGGAAGATCGCGCCCGACTGCGGGTGCCGTCCCGGGCCCATCTCGATCTCGACGTCGCGGGAGACCAGGAAGTGCCAGTTCCTGAAGACGTCGTCGATGGTCTCCACCTGGAAGTTCATGTGGCACAGGCCGGGTGAGTCGCCGCGGAAGACGGCGAGCTTGTGGTGCACCGGGTCGATCCGCATCAGGCAGGCCGCGTCGCCGAGCCAGTCAGAGACCCGGGCGTTGAAGCGCGTGCTCCAGAACCGGTAGGCCTCGTGCACGTCCGGCGCGTCCAGGCAGAGATGGCCGAACTCGGTGATCCCCGCGGCCCGGCTGAAGGCCACCGGCCGGGCCACCGTCTGGAGCTGGTTCACCAGCTCGACCCGGTTGCCGAACGGGTCGTCGAAGGCGATGAAGTCGCGTACCCGCCGGGACCTGGCTTCGGCGGCCGAGCCGCGGTACACGCTGATGCCGGACCGCTCGAGTTCGGTCTCGGCGGCGTCGAGCGCGTCCGAGTCGGCCACGGCGAACCCCGAGGAGATGACCCCGGAGGGCCCCTCGACCAGGGCCAGGCAGTGGTGCCGGCCGTCGGCGCGCAGGTGGGCGACGCCGACTTCGGTGGGCGTCACCAGCTCGAGACCGACGATGCCGGTGGCGAAGCGGGTCGCCGCGTCCAGGTCCGCCACCCCGGACCTGACGTAGGCGATGTCGGTGAGCGTGATCATCGAGCGCCCGGTATCAGGTGAAGACCGGAGCCAGGTCGATGTAGATCTGCCAGTCGCGCACCAGGTCGCCGTCGAAGATCAGGACGTCGCAGTTCGGGACCGTGACCGACTTGCCGTCCTTGCGGCGGTACTCCACGTCGATCTGCGCGATGACGGTGTCGCCGACCTCGTAGACCTTCTGGATGTGGTGGGTAAGGCCGTCGATCGAGGCCCAGAAGCCGTTGACTCCCTCGGTCACCGCCGCGTGCCCGATGGCCGGGTCGGCGTTGGCGAAGCGGAACCTCACGTCGGGGGTCAGGTGCGCGACGAACCTGCCGGCGTCCATGGCGTCGATGGCGGCGAAGATCGGGGCTACGTCACGGCTCATGATTCACTCCTTCGTCGGGGTGGGCTCTGAGTTGGCGAGGAAGGTCTCGGGTGGCGGCGCGCCCCACAGGTGCGGGGGTACGTCCCAGTCACTGGCCACCCAGCAGTCGTCGATCTGGTCGATGTCGGAGAACCACTCGATCCACGAGCCCCACGGGTCGGGGTTGTAGTGGAAGAAGTTCGATCCGATGGTGTGGCGGCCCAGGCCCCAGCCCGCATCGTGCCCCTTGGCGCGCATCCGGTCGGCGCCGACCGCGATCGCGTCGATGGACGGGACCTCGAAGCTGGCGTGGTGGAAGCCGCGGTGGGTGCTGGAGATGAACCCGAAGATGTGGTGGTCGCCGGGCCCCGCGTTGAGGAACGTCACCAGGTCGTGGTGGATCGTGTCGCTGACATGCAGCCCGAGCACCTGGGTGTAGAACTCCGTCATCCGCGCGGGCTGCGCGGTGAACAGCAGCGAGTGCCCGAGCCGGCGCGGCAGCACGTCCCTGGTGGCCTGGGTCCACTGGGCGACGTTGAACCGCTGGCGGGTGCCGCCGATGTTGATCAGCACCTCGGCGGCGGACCGGGCCGGCGCCTGGGGTTCGTCGAGCAACTGCACGGCGGTGCCGTCGGGATCGCGCAGCCACAGGCCGTCTTCGGTGGCGCCGGGCGGCGGCTCGATGACCGGCGTGCCTGACCGCTCCAGCGCCTCGCGGACCGCGTCCGTCGTGCCGGGCTGGAGCGTGAAGGTGACGTGGTGCAGCCGCTTGGCCGGAGCTTCGACGAGTCTCACCTGCTCTTGCTGGCGCCCCGGGCACATGGCCACCAGCGACCCGTCCTTCTCCCCCGTCTCCAGCCCGAAGTCCTGCAGGAAGCCCTCGGCCACCGCCAGGTCAGGCACTTCAAGCGCGTAGTGGTGCAGTCCTGAGATCACGGCCTTCCCCTCCGCCGGCACAGTGCATACAGTAAAAACTGCATACAGTTTAGACATGCGGTCGGCGGTCTGGGAAGGGGAAGCCGGGGTGATTCAGCGACCGGAGGGCGGGCCAGGGCCGGGTGCGGAACGGGTACCGGGCGGGGCGCTGCGCGGCGAGGTCGCCGAGGCGGCCAACGTGCTGGCCCGGCTGGGGCTCGTCACCGCCTACGGGCACATCTCCGCCCGGGCCGGGGAATCCATGCTGATCACGCCGGCCGCCGACCTGGCCGGCGTCACCGCGGCGAGCGTGATCGAGGTGCCGCTCGCCGCGGGAGCACTGCCCGCGGGAGCACTGCCCGCGGGAGCGCCGGCCGAGGCGTGGGCGCACCTGGCCCTGTACCGGGCCCGGCCGGACGCGGCGGCGATCGCCCGTGCCCAGCCGACCGCCGCGTTCGCGGTCGCGGCCGTGGTCACGATGATGGTCCCTTTGCACGGGCAGGCCGCGTGGCTGGGCGAGTCGGTGCCGGTGCACGACGACGCCGCGCTGCTCAGGTCGCCCGATCGAGCCGAACGGGCGGCCCGCTGCCTATCCGCCGGCGAGGCGCTGCTGCTGCGCGGAAACGGCGCCCTCACCCTGGGCGCCGCTCCCGGGCTCGCGGTGGCCAGGATGTGGCTGCTCGCCGCCGCGTGCGACGTCTACCTGGCGGCCCTGGCCGCGTCCGGGGCCAACCCGGTCACCCCGCTGTCGGCCGGCGAGATCGCGTCATGGCGCGCTGCCGGCGGCGAACTGCTCCCCCGCCTCTGGCAGCACCTGCGCGGCCGGCCGGGGCCTGGCGGACCGAGGCCGGGCGAAGAACAGGGTTAGGGCAAGACCGGCCACCATCGGCGTCCACCAGCTCCACGGGTCGTGCCACTGGACCTGCGAGAAGAACGTGAGCCCCACGGCGGTACATCCAGCCGGGAGGAGGCGCGACCAGTCCCTCGCGGCGGCGGCGAGCGCCACGGCCAGCGGCGGCCACAGGTAGTACGCCACCATCACCGGCTCGAACGCGGACCGGATCGCCAGCGCGACCGCGGTCCACCAGAGCAACTCGGTCAGCGCCTCGTTGCTCCACCGCCCGGCCGGCCGGGCCGTACGCCAGCGGCGCGCCACGACCAGCGCGCAGCCGACGGCGGCCGCGATGGCCGCGATCCTGGCCGGGCCGGCCGCTACCTGCCCGTCGGTCAGGTGCGGGGCGAGGTAGATCCACGGAGTGGGGTGGTCGACTGCCGGATAGTTCGGCTGGCTGGTGACCGCGTGAAGAGTCGCCGTCCAGTTGGCCGCGGCCGCGACGGCCAGCAGCAACGCGCCGGGGGCGGCGGCGCGAGCGAGGAAGCCGGGCAGCCGCCGGGGCTCGACGACCGCGGCGAGAAGAGGGAACGCGAGCAGCACGAGCGGCTGAACGGCCACTGCCGCCCCCGCCAGCCAGGCCGACCGGGCGGTCTTCGAGTCGGCCAGCGCCAGGATGGCGTACAACAGCAGCCCGATCGCCACGGCGTCTTCCGGGTGCCCCCACCGCACGGTGACGCTCCACAGGGCGGTGGCACCGGCGGCGGCCAGCCAGAAGCGCCTGGGCCTGGTCGCGCCCAGGCGCTCGGCGATCGCGTCGGCGGCGAACAGGACCACGCCCGAGATGGCTACCTGGTACGGGCCGGCCAGCAACCACACGCTGGGGTACGCGCCATGAGCGTGCGGAACCGTCAGCGGGAGCCCGGCCAGGTCGATGACCGCGATGGCCGGGACCAGGATGATGGCGGCGCCAGGGAGCGAGACCAGCTGGGTGGGAAAGGTGTACAGGCCGGCCAGGTTCAGGTGCGCGAGCCGCTGGGCCGCGATCAGCGTCCCCCACAGGTCATCGGGCAGCGCCCAGGCGGTCTTGCCGTAGAAGCGCGGACCCCAGATCGTACCCGCCATCCCGGCGGCGGCCATGATCACGGTGGCGAGTAGCGGGAACAGCCTCCTGGCCGGCCAGGAGGGGCGACGGCCCTCTGGTCTGCTCGGAATGCTCCCCGTGTCCATCGCCCACCACGTTAGCCAGGATCGGGGCGATGTACAGCAGGCAAGGAAGGACCGCGCGCCACTGGGGTAGGCACGCGGTCCGGTTGGGGAGAGATCAGGCGGCGGTGCGTTGCTCGGTGCTGCGGCCGCGAGCAGGAAAGGTTGTCAAGAATGACCGCCCGGGGTTCCCGTGCTGAGCGGTAACGTTCCCGGAACGGTCCGGGCGTAGCGTTGCGTTCGTGAGATACATGGCCCCGGCGGCGTTCTGGCGCGCGTGGTCGATCTGGGTCGTCTCCGTGGCGGCGTACGCGACCGCGTCCGGCTATAACGCCATTCACCCGCTGCCCGCGAAGCTGGCCAACGACGTCGGCAGCACAGCGGACGGGGTAGTCGGAGCCGTGTTCATCGGCGCGTTCGCCACGGTTGGCGCGCTGCTGGCGTGGAAGCGGCCGGCGAACCCGATCGGATGGCTGCTGTCCGCGGTCGGCCTGGTGTTCACCGTGGCGGGATTCGGCGTGTTCCTGGTACGTTTTCCCCGGACGCTGACCCTGGCCAACTGGCTGGGCTTCCTGTTCCTGCTGGGCTTCGGGCTGTGCGTGTTCGTCGTGCTGCTGTTCCCCACCGGAAAGCTGCCCTCCCGCCGCTGGCGGCCGGTGGCCTGGGCCGCCGGGGCCGCCCTGGCCGGGTGGGCCCTGGGCAACACGTTTGCTCCCACGATCTTCACGGCCAACGCGAAGATGCGGAACCCGGTCGGCCTAGCCGGGCCGGCCGGGGACCTCTTCAAGGCCATCGCAGTGGCCGGCGGGGTGCTGATCGCCGCTGCCGGCCTAGCCGCCATCGTGTCCCTGGCATTCCGTTACCGGCGCGCCGGGACGACGGAGCGCGCGCAGCTGAAGTGGCTGGTCTACGCGGCCGCCGTGATCGTGGTGGCCGTGCTCGCCACGATTCCGATCGCGTCCAGCAACCTCCAGAACGCGATAAACAGCGGGGCCCTCGCGCTCGTCCCGGTGGCCATCGGCATCGCCGTCCTGCGGTACCGGCTGTACGACATCGACCGGGTCATCTCCCGCACCGTGGCCTACGCGATCGTCACCGGCCTGCTGGTCGGTACCTACGCCGGGCTGGTGCTGCTGGCCACCCAGGTGCTCGGCATTCATACCCCGGTGGCGGTGGCCGCCGCCACGCTGGCCGCCGCGGCCCTGTTCAGCCCGGTCCGGCGGCGGGTGCAGCGGGCGGTGGACCGGCGGTTCAACCGGGCCCGGTATGACGCCGACCAGACCGTGGCCGCGTTCGCGGCCCGGCTGAAAGACGCGGTCGACCTGGACGCGGTCCGCGATGACCTGGCCGGCGTCGTGCACCAGGCCCTGGAACCCGCCCACGTATCGCTGTGGACCAGCCAGCGCGACTGAGCCTGGCTTCCGCCATTAGAGGATCGTGAAACAGCGTTAACAGGGCTCCAAGTCCATCCGCCGGCAGCGGCGTCTTACCGGCGAGGACTACAGGGAGGCAGTGATGAGCAAGATCGTGGCCGGGATCACCACGTCGGTGGACGGGTACATCACCGGGCCTGGCGACGGTCCGGGCTGTGGCCTGGGCGTGGGCGGCGAGCGGCTGCACTACTGGGTGTTCGGCGGGCCGTGGAGCTATGAATCCCCAGGCCAGGGCGAGCCATCCGGTGAGGACAAGGCGTACCTGGACGAGATGACCGGGGCGAACGGAGCGGTCATCGCCGGGCGGGGCACCTACGAGGCGGCCGGGCACTGGGGCGGCACCAACCCGTGGGACGTTCCGCTCTTCATCGTCACCCACCGGCCCGGCGAGCAGCCGGACGGCGGCGGGTTCACCTTCGCCGGCAGCCTCGCCGAGGCGGTCGAGCAGGCCGGCGCCGCGGCCGGGGACAAGCAGGTGTACCTGATGGGCGGCGCGGACCTCATCCGCCAGGCGCTGGCCGCGGGGTATCTCGACGAACTGACCGTCATCGTCGCGCCGGCGGTGCTCGACGGCGGGAAGCGGCTGTTCGACGGGTTCACCCAGTCGGTCGACCTTGAGCACCTCTGGGTCAGGCAGTCCCCGTTCGCCACGTTCATCCACTACCGCGTGAAGCGCTGACCGGGCCAGGGTCAGATCAGCGGATTGACGGTGCGCAGCCGGGGAAAGCGGCTGAAGTCCCGGTCCGCCGTCCATAGCGCCTGCACGCCGTGGGACAGGCACAGCGCGGCGATCCTGGCATCGTGCACGGCGGGTCCGCTGATCTTCCCGTCGGCGAGCAGATCCCGCAGCCGCGGCCAGTACGTCTCACCTTCGCTCAGGAGGACGACCGATGCCGCCTCCAGCCAGGCGCCGACCTGGCCGAGCGCCTGATCGACGCGGCTGGGCGGGTCGTAAATGCGGGGATGGGTGACGATAGAGAAGAATTCATGCAGGCAAGGCCAGGGCAGCGCCCACGGCGCCCGGCCCTCGGCCAGCTCACGGACCTTGTCCGCCGCGGCCCGGTGGAACTCCGAGTCGCGGCGATGGGCATAGACCAGGACGTTCGTGTCGACGGCGATCACAGTCGCTCGCCGTAGGCCGCATTGCGGATCTCGGCCCAGCTCGCATCGCGGAATTCGGGCCGAAGGCCGTTTCCGTCCACGCTCGCGTCGCGCAGGCCGGGAGCGCCGGTGTCCAGGTGCCGGGCCAGGGCCAGCCGCAGGCCCTCCTCGAGCAGCGACTTCACCGTCGTCCCCTCGCGCCGCGCTGTCCGCTGCGCGGCGCGCAACAGTTCGTCAGGCAGCTCCACGGTTGTCTTCATATGCCCAGGCTAGCAGCTTGCCCATACACCCATCAACGACGACCCATACACCCATACCATAGACGCGTGCGCTCGTTCGGCGAGCGCGCGATGCAGCTATGAAACGCGAGGCCAGTGGCGTTCCGGGGACGACCAGCCAACCGGCTCGATATCACATCGTGGCGATTAGAGCGCGTCAGAAGATAACCCGTCGTTTCGGGATTTCTGGCGCGCTGATGCGGTAACCGCTGGGTCGATGTGCCGCCGGTCCGGTTAGAGGCGGACCAACGGCACATCGACCCAGAACCGCCGCTCTGCCGCCGCTCTGCCGCCGCCCTGCCGCCGCCGCTACTGCCGCGCCGCTCGCAGCCGAGCTCAGACCAGTGAGCGTGTTAATTACTGCAGAACACGCTCTAGACGGGGCGGGCACCGAAGCGGGTGACGACCGTGGCGGCGACCTGAACGGCGAACTCAGCCGCGGCGGCTAGGTCCGCGGATCGCGGGTCTGCGGATCGCGGGTCTGCGGATCGCGGGTCCGCGGATCGCGGGTCTGCGGATCGCGGGTCTGCGGATCGCGGGTCCGGGGCGGCCGGGGCCGCGCCGGGGGTAGCCGGGACAGCGGCCAGCCATCTGCTCATGAAGGCGCCGCAGAAGGCGTCGCCGGCGCCGGTGGTGTCGGTGGTGTCGGCGGCCCGCACCGGGTGGGCGGCGATCGGGACGGGTGCCTCGCCGGGCGTGGCCAGCACGCAGCCCGCGCCGCCGAGTTTCACCACCACGACGCCGTAGTACCTAGTCAGGCGGGCTGCCATGGCCAGCGGATCGGCCTCGCCGGTGAGCACGGCGGCTTCGTCGCGGTTGGGGAAGCAGACCGCGGCGCCCTCGGTCCAGCGCAGGAACGCGGCCGGTTCCATCCGGGCCAGGAAGGCGGCCGAACCTGGATCGACGGTGACGGCGAGGCCCCGGGCCCGGGCCTCGCCGAGCAGCCAGAGGGCCACCTCGAGCAGCGGCGGCTCGCAGAACGTATACCCGGTGAGGTGCAGGACCGCCGCGTCGTCGAGCAACCGGGCAGGCACGTCGGCGCGGCGCAGCCGCAGGTTGGCACCCCGGTCGGTGTACATGGTGCGCTCGCCATCCGGTTCGACCATGATCACGATCGAGCCGGTCTCGGCCTCGCGGTCGGCGGCCAGGCGCGCGCGCACGCCCGCGCGGGCTAGCTCCCGCCGGTGGTAGGCCGCGTCACGGGCGCCGGCCCGTCCGGCGAAGGTCACGTCGGCGCCGAGGTGAGCCATCCAGGCGGCCTGGTTGGCCGCGGCGCCGCCCGGCCGGGCCGAGATGGCGGCCAGGATGTCGCTGCCCGGCCACGATCCCAGGCCGTCGAACGGCTTGACCAGCAGATCGTTGATCACGTCCCCGCAGACGAGAATCCGGCGCGATCGGGGGGGTACGGGGGGGTCGTCCCCCCCGGAGCCAGCACCGCGGACGGGGCTACGAGGGGGCACGCGCCTCGGCCCGTTCGGACCAAGACCGTGAGATCTTCGCGGCGAGATCGACGTTGCCCCGGGCGATGTCGAGGTTGACCTCCACGCTGACGCCGCCGGTGACCCGCTGGATCTCCTCGAGCAGGAAGGGGCTGACCGCCTTACCGCGGACGCCCTGAGCGGCCGCGGCCGCCAGTGCGCCGGCCAGCGCGTCGTCGAGTACCTGCGGGTCGAGTTGCTTACCTGGCGGCAGCGGGTTGGCGACGAGCAGCGCGGACTGCTCGCCGAACGCCTCCCTGGCCGCCATGATGTCGGCGATCTCCGCCGGGCTGTCGGCGCGCCAATCCAGGTCACAGCCGGAATCCGAGAGCCAGAAGGCGGGGAAGCGGGAGGTACGGTAGCCGACGACGGCCACGCCGAGGGTCTCCAGCCGCTCCAGCGTGGCCGGGATGTCCAGGATGGACTTCACCCCGGCCGAGACGACCGTGATCGGCGTCCTGGACAGCACGGTCAGGTCCGCCGACTCGTCGAAGGTCTCGCCGGCGCCGCGGTGCACGCCGCCGAGGCCGCCGGTCGCGAATACCCGGATGCCGGCCCGGGCCGCCAGCACGGACGTGGCCGCCACGGTGGTGCCGCCGGTCACCTTCCTGGCCATCGCGATGGCGATGTCACGGCTGCCGACCTTGACCACGGACTCGTCGGTGGCGATGCGCTCGAGATCGTCCGGCGTCAGGCCGACCCTGGGCACGCCGTCGACGAGCGCGATCGTGGCTGCGGTCACGCCCTGGCCCGCCAGGATGGCCTCGAACTCATGGGCCGCGTCCAGGTTGCCTGGCCGCGGCAGGCCGTGCGAGATGATCGTGGATTCGAGCGCGACGACCGGCGCGCCGCCGCGCAGCGCGGCGCTGACCGGCGGGGACACCTCTACCAGGGACGACACGCCAACGATTGTCTCACCGGCGCGGTGTCAGCCGGACAGGAACCCGCCACGGCCGATTTTGGTTACTCTCCGTTACGATTCACCGGGCCGCGCCGGAGCCCTCCAGGGCCTGCTGCCACGACTCGGGCACGTGGTCCGCCGCGTCGGGAGCGAGCGCGTCGACCGCCCCGATGATGACCACCGGGCACCGGGCGGAGCGCAGGCAGACCCGGATCACCGGGCCCGCGGCCCGGTACGGATCGGGGCCGTTCGAGTTGCGTCCGAGGACGAGCATGTCCGCGTCCGCCGCCTGGTCGAGCAATACCCGGGCGGCCAGTCCCTCGGCGATCTCGGTGCGCACGCTGACGCCAGGAAACAGGCTGAATGCCTCGCTGACCGAGCGTCTTAGCACGTCACGGGCGGCTCCCCAGCTGCCGCCTGCCTGTCTCGGCGCCGGGACGGCATAGCTCGCGACCTGATGACACGCGGACTCCAGGGCCAGTACGGCGAGGACCTCCGCGGCGCGCAGGCTCGCCTCCCGGCACGCCCACCTGAGCGCCGCCACGGACTCCGCGGAGCCATCCACGCCCACGACGATCCGCCGGACACCGGACTCTATTGCCATGACGAATCCTTACCCGTTCGTCACCCCTGAACCACCGGGCCGCCCCGCCGCAGCCACCTCGTCAGGGCTCTCTAATCGTTACTGACAGTTTCCGATCCTAGACCGGGAGCAGGGGTCCTGACGAGAGGCATGAGCCGCTTTTGTGGTGACGCGGCGCGCCTCCCGGAAGCCCGCGGTTATCGTACCGTTATTGGATGTCTGGGCGAAATGGATCATGTGACCGTCTTGTCCCGCCAGTAACCGACTTGCGAGGATCTTGGTGAAGATCCAGATCGTCCGCCGGTGGGCGGTGGTAGCCGCCGGCGTGGTCCTGCTCTGCGGGCTGCCGGTGATCGCCAGCGCGCTGCCGGTGAGCGTGCCCCGGCTGACCGCCGGCCAGCTCCGGGCGCGCATCCTGGCCTCGGCGGACGAGTCCTACGCGGGGTACGCGGAAAGCAACGCGACGTTCGGGCTGCCGCCGGTCTCCGGCCTGACCGGGCTGACCTCACTGCTCAACGGCGTGACGAGAATGCGGGTCTGGCAGGCGACGCCGGCCCGGTGGCGGGTCGACGTGCTCTCCGACGCCGGCGAGCGCGACACGTACCAGCTCAGCGCCTACCGCTCCTACATCTGGAATTCCGGCGGCCAGCTGCTCACCGAGGTCCGCGGGCGGCAGACGTACCGGCTGCCGCGCGCGGCCGACCTGGTGCCGCCGGCGCTGGCGCTGCGCCTGCTGTCGGAAGGGGGCCGGCAGGCCAGGTTCAGCGTGATCGCGCCGCTGCGGGTCGCGGGCCGCAGCGCGGCCGGGCTGCGGATGACGCCGGCCGATCCGGCGTCCACCGTCGGCCGGGTGGACATCTGGGCCGACCCGTCCAGCGGGCTGCCGCTGCTGGTCGAGGTGTTCGGCCGCGGTTCGGGCCGCCCGGCCCTGGAAAGCCTGTTCTTTCAGGTCAGCTCCTGGCATCCGGATCCGCGGGTGCTGACGCCGGCGCGCGGCCCCGGCGCCGGGTTCACCGTGACCAGCCCCAGCAACCTGGCCGGGGCGCTGAGCAACCTGGGGCTGGTGGCGCTGCCCGCCGAGCTGGCCGGGCGCATCCGGCTCCCGGTGCAGCCCGGGTTCGAGACGATCGGGGCCTACGGCGGCGGCCTGACCACGTTCGCCGTGCTCGGCGTCCGGGATTCGGCCGGCCGCCGCCTGATCCCGGACGCGGTCAAGGCCGGCGGAACGCCGCTGGTCATAGCGGGCGGCGCCGGCGCTGAGATCAGCGCGCCGCTGCTCAACGCGGTCCTCGTCCGGCCGCCCGGCTTCTTCGTCACCTTCCTGCTCGCCGGGACGGTGAGCACGCAGCTGCTCGAGCAGGCCGCGACCGAGCTGACCGAGCTGGTGACGCTGTCGTGATCATCACACGGGCCCTCGTCAAGCGCTACGGACCCGTCACCGCGGTGCGGTCGGTCGATCTCGACGTCCGCGAGGGGGACCGGTACGGCCTGCTCGGGCCGAACGGCTCGGGCAAGACCACGCTGGTCCGCATGCTGCTCGGCCTGGTCTACGCGACCAGCGGCGAGATCGAGGTGCTGGGCCGGCGGATGCCCCGGCACGCCCGCGAGGTGCTGCCGCAGATCGGCGCGCTGATCGAGGAGCCCGCCGCCTATCCGCACCTGTCCGGCCGGGCCAACCTGACGCTGTTCGACGCGGCGGGCCCGGGCGGCGGTACCGCCCGCCGCACCAGGCGCCAGCGGGTCGACGAGGCGCTTGAGCAGGTCGGGCTGGCCGGGGTCGGCCGCCGGCCGGTCAAGGCCTACTCACTGGGCATGCGCCAGCGCCTCGGCCTGGCCGCCGCGCTGATCCGCCGGCCGCGGCTGCTCATCCTGGACGAGCCGGGCAACGGCCTGGATCCCCGCGGGATCAGGGACCTGCGGGAACTGCTGGCCGGGCTGAACGAGGCCGGGGTGACTGTCTTCCTGTCCAGCCACCTGCTGGCCGAGGTCGAGCAGTTGTGCACCAGGGTCGGGGTCCTGGACGAAGGGCGGCTGGTCCTGCAGGACGACCTGGCGGCGCTGCGCGCGCCGACGGGCCGGATCGTGCTGGACACCCCGGATGCCGACCAGGTGGCCGCGCTGCTCGACGGGCGGGTGGAGCACCGCGACGGGCGGCAGCTGCTCGTCCGCTACTCCGACGCCGCCGCGCTCAACGCGCGGCTGGTCGGCGCCGGGCTGCGGGTCAGCTCGATCGGCGCGCAGCAGCGCACGCTGGAAGAGATCGTGCTCGCGGTGACCGGGACCGGTTCGGACCACATCGCGGGTACTCCATGATCAAGGTCGAGCTGGTCAAGCTGCTGCGCCGGCCACGCACCTGGATCAGCGTCGTGCTCACCTGCGCGCTGCCGTTCATCGTGGCGGTCTTCATCACGGTCACCCACCTGGTCCCGCCGCCCGGCCAGGGCAGCGCGTTCCTGTCCGCCGTACTGCAGGACGGCGCGCTCTACCCGGCGGCGGCACTGGCGCTGGTGCTGCCGGTGTTCCTGCCGGTCGCGGTGGCGGTCGTGGCGGGCGACTCGATCGCGGGAGAGGCCACCGAGGGCACGCTGCGCTACCTGCTGGTACGCCCGGTCGGCCGGACCAGGCTGCTGGTCGCCAAGCTCGTCTCGGTCACCGCGTACGTGCTGCTGGTGGTGCTGGCCGTGACGTTCACGGCCTACGCCACCGGGGTCTTCCTGCTGGGCCCGTCCGAGGCGGCGGCCGTCGGTCAGGCGCCGGGCGCGGGCCTACCAGGCGGAGCGGTCGGAGGGTCAGGGCCGGGGCTGGCCGGGCAGGCCCCGACGGCGGGGCAGGCGGCGGGCGGCGCCGTCACGTCGCTGTCCGGCGCGCCGCTCAGCCTGCTCCAGCTGACCGAACGGACGGCGGGAGCGATCGCCTTCATCACCGTGTCGATGCTCGGCGTGGCCGCGATCGCGCTGTTCCTGTCCACCATCACCGATTCGGCCCTCGGCTCGGCGCTCGGCTCGCTGGCCGCGCTGGTGGCCAGCGAGGTGCTGGTCACGCTCAACGCGGCCACCGTGGTCCAGCCCTACCTGCCGACCCGGTACTGGCTGGCCTGGATCGACTTCTTCCGGCAGCCCGTCTTCTGGCGGGATATCCAGCGCGGGTTCGGGATCCAGGCGTTGTACGTCATCGTGTTCCTGGCCGCGGCGTGGGCGAACTTCTCCACCAAGGACATCACCGCGTGACCTGCCGATTCAGTGTTCGCCGATTCAGAGGCCGCCGAGCATGGAGCTCACCTGGAACGGCTGATTCAGCATCTTGAACTGGAGCATCTCGTTGGCCACCCGCTGGACCCTGGGGACGTCGATGTTCGGCGCGATGTTCAGCGGATAGGTCTCCAGCGACATGACGGCAGCGATGGTGGGCGAAACGGTAAAGGGGGTGGGCAGCTTCTCCATCGCCTGCTCCACGGCGGTCCGGCTGCTGTCGGCGATCTGCTGGCCCTGCCTGAGCGCGTCGAGGAATGCGGTCAGCGTCCGCGGGTACTTCTTCGCCCACGTCTTGGTCACGACGTACCAGCCGACCGGGAAGCCCTCGGTCGCGCCCTGGTCGAGATCGGCGAGTTCCAGCAGGCCCATGCTCTGCGCGTCTGCGCTGGCGGTCGGCTCGGGGAGCCAGGCTACATCGACTTCGTGCCGCTTCAGGGCCTGCCCCAGCGCGGGGAACGGCACCGGGACGAAGTGCACGTCGTGGACCGACATGCCGTGCTCTTCGAGGACGGAGCTGATCAGCAGGGTGCCGATGTTGTTCAGCACGTTGACGCCGATCCGGCGCCCCTTGAGGTCGGCGATGGTCCTGACCGGCGACCCGGGCATGGTATACAGCGCCTGATTGTTCGGCTGCATCAGCGAGCCCTCGGCGACGATCTCCAGGTCCGACCGGTGGGTCACCTGATCCTGGACGTAGGAGACGACGTTTCCCGCGGTGATGTCGAACTTGCCGTCGTTCTGCCCCTTGGTGGCGTCGGCGCTGCTGAGGATGGAGTCGATCGTGACGTGCAGGCCCTCGGCGGCGAACAGCCCCTCGTCCTGCGCGATGTACAGGCCGGCCTCGTCGGCGACGGGGACGGCGCCGACCGTGAGGCTGGTCTTCTCAAGGTTCGACACCTTCGGCGGGCCGCTGCCCCGGCTGCTGCATCCGGCGCCGGCCATGATCGACAGCCCGACGGTCGTCACGCTAATAGCGCGCAGAAATCTCCGTCTCATATTTGCCCTGACCCTAATTGAGGAGCGAGACGCCCGGCATGAGGCGATATGGATTCCCCGTGGGCTGACACGGGAACGGATGCCGACTTCACATCCGTCCGCGATAATAACGGTCTGGACGTCGCCCGTGAGGACAAATGTCATATTTGTCACCCATGAGCAGAGCCACCCGAGCTGGGGATCTAGCTGCTAACTGGGGTCCACGCCATACCGCGGAGCGGGCGTGCCCGGCGGGCATCGGGTTACGGGCCGGAACCGCCGAGGGCCTGAAGCGAACGGCAATCCGCCGGGCGGGGTGGGCTGAGGGCGGTGCTGTGCAGGGTCCGCAGCACGATACCGACGACGAGCGGGGCGGTGGGCAGCTGGCCGTGCCCGATGGAGACGCCGGGGCAGACCGACTGCAGCGGGACGTTTACCGCGCCGGACAGCCGGGCCGAATCGGGCGGCTGGACGACCTGGTCGTCGGTGGTCCACAGGGACAGCCACGGCGGCCGGGTGGCCGGGCCGGTGCCCTGCAGGCGGTGCAGCATGGAGCTGCCGGGGACGAGTTCCTCGCACGCCTGCGGGCAGGCGTCCGGCGCGTCAGCCGCGCCGACGGCGGCGAGATCGGCCCCGTGCAGCGGGGAACCCAGCGTGATGATCCGGCGGGCCTTGGCCACGCCGTCGTATTCGACGTCCCACAGCCAGGCCACCACGCCCCCGGCCGAGTAGCCGATCACGGTCACCGGACCCGAGCCCCTGGCCAGCGCCTGGTTCACGTACCCGTTCAGCACGTTCGCCTGGATTTGCAGGTCACCGGTCCCGTCGCCGGCCAGCCTGACCACGGTGGCGTGGAACCCTGATCCGCCGGCCGCAGCGATCCGGCCGGCCAGCGCGTCGAGCGCGATGGTGCTGCCGCCGTAACCCGGGACCAGGAGCACGTCACCCGGGCGGCTGTCGTCCGCGGACGGGACGGCTGGCTGGCCCGCCAGCGCTCGTACCGTGCCCGCGACCGCGCCGGCCACCACGACCAGGGCCACGACCGCGACGAGCATCCGCCGTCGCCGGCTCAGGCCGCCCCACCAGGAAAAGGGACGCACTTCCCCATGGTGCGCCGGGCCCGCTGTCCGCGTCCAACCCGCGGGGTGGCCTAGCTGACCTGGGTGCGGACGGTCAGGTGGCTGCCAGCCTGGCCCTTGCGCACCCGGATCTGGGCGGGGATGCGCTGCCTGAGCTCGGCCACGTGGCTGACGATGCCGACCATGCGGCCGCCCTCGCGCAGGCCGTCGAGCACGGTCATCACCTCTTCGAGGGTGTCCTCGTCCAGGCTGCCGAAGCCCTCGTCGACGAACAGCGCCTCGATCCTGGTGCCGCCCGCCTCGGCCGTGACGACGTCGGCCAGGCCGAGCGCGAGGGCCAGGCTGGCCAGGAACGTCTCGCCGCCGGACAGCGTGCTGGTGTCGCGGTCCACGCCGGTCCAGCCGTCGCAGGCGAGCAGTCCGAGGCCGGACCGGCCCGCGCCGCGGCGGGCATCGGTGTGGACCAGCGAGTAACGGCCCGAGGTCATCCTGAGCAGCCGCTCGCTGGCCGCGGCCGCCACCTCCTCCAGGCGGGCGGCGAGCACGAACGAGGACAGCGTCATCCGCAGCGTGTTCGCGCCTAGGCCGGCCGCGAGGTCGGCGAGCCGCCTGGCCTCGGCGGCCCGGTCGGCCAGCGGCTTCAGCACGTCCAGGCGCGCGGCGAGCCGCGGGGCGAGGTCGGCGAGCTGTTCGGCCTTGTGCGTGGCCCGGTCGTAGGCGGCCACCGCGTCGTCGTGGGCCTGGCGCGCTTCGGTGACCGCCGCCTGGGCGCCGGCCAGGTCGGCGCGCGGGTCGAGCGGTACGTCCAGGTCGGGGTCGGCGAGCAGCCCGGCGACCGCTCGGGAGGAGGCCTCGTGCTCGCGGCTGGCCTGGTCGGCCGCGGCCCGCCAGGCGGCGTCCCGCTGGGCGCCGCGGGCCGCCTCCAGGTCGGCGAAGCCGGCCTCGGCCGCCGCCTGGGCGGCCAGGTCCCCGGTCCGCCGGGCGTCGTCCTGGGCGCGCACGGTGGCGTCGGCTGCATCGGCGGCGGCGATCAGCACGTCGGCGGCCTGGCGGGCAGCGCTCAGCGCGGTGTCCAGGTCGGGCTGGCCACCGAGCTGAGCCAGCAGCGACTCGCGGTGCCGTCCGGCGCGCACGCCGGCCTCGGCGGCCTGGCGCAGGCCGGCCTGGCGCTGCTCGGTCAGCTCGGCGAGGTGCTTCCCGGTGTCGGCGATGGCCTGGTCGAGAGCCTCAAGCGCGGCCTGGAGCTCGCCGTGCCTAGCCGCGTCGGCGGCCAGTTCCGCCGTCCGCGCCCGCCGTTCGCGGGCGGCCGCCTTGAGCCTGGCCGCGTCGGCCTGGAGCGAGAGCAGGTCGGCGGCGACGGTGAACCCGTCGCCCTCGAGCCGGGCGGCGAGGTCGCAGACGCGGACGTCGGCGGCGCCCAGCCTCGCCCCGATCGTTTCGGCCCGCTCCGAGGCCTGGGCGGCTTGCGCATCCGCTTCCTCCTCCTGCTCGCGGGTCACGCGCTCACCGCGCAGCTCGCACAGCTCCGGGTGATCGAGGGAGCCGCAGACCGGACAGGGGGCGCCGTCGACCAGGGTGGCCGCGAGTTCGGCGCGCATGCCGTCGATACGGGCCCGGCGCAGCCGGGACGCGTCCTCGAATAGCGCAAGGTAGTCCATTTTCGCGGTGAACCAGGCCTGCTCCTGGCGGCTCTTGTCGGCCCGCGCGACGGCCAGGGCGCCGGCGTCGTCCGCGGCGCGGGCGTACCGGTCGGCTTCGGCCTGCGCGGCGGGGAGCCGCTGGCCCGCCTCGGCCGCCTGATCGCGTTCGCTACTCAGCCCGGGACGCTGCCGCTGCCACTTCGCGAGCTCGGCCGTGGTCGCGTCGACCTGGGCGGCCAGCGCCGCCGCGCCGGCCCGGGCGGACTCGGCGGTCTGATCCTCGTCGTCCGCCTGCTCGGATACCGACCGCAGCGCCTCCAGCCGGCCGAGCCGGGTGACGTGCTCCTGCCCGGCCGCCCTCAGCTCCGCCGCGGAGGCGCCTGGCGCCGTCGTACCACCGAGCACCGTGGCCTGCCGCCTGGCCTGCTCCTCGTGCGCCAGGGCCTGGGCGCGAGCCCGGATGGTCCGTTCGGCCTCGGTCAGCGCGGGGGCCACCTCGGCAGCGCGGGCGGCGGCGGTCAGCTCGGCCCGCCGGTCCCGCAGGCCGGCCTCGGCTGCGGCCAGCCGGTCGCGGGTGTCCAGGGCGTCCAGGCGGCGCCGCTGGCGGTCGGCCAGCCGTTCGGCGTCGCGTAGCCGGCTGAGCGCGTGGTCGAGGTCGCGGCGGTGACCGGCGACCTGAGCCTGGCTGGCCGCGGCCCCGGCGGCGGCCGTCGCGGCCAGCAGCGCGGCCCAGTCGGCTGGCGGCAGGGCCTGATCCTCAGGCACTGGGACGCCGGCGGCCTGGGCGACGCGGGCCAGCAGCGCGGAGATTCCCGCCTCGGCGTCCCTGATCTCGTCCGCCGTGTCCTTGCGGCGGCGGGCGAGCCACTCCTCGACCGCGTGGAACCGGTCGGTGCCGAACAGCCGCTGCAGCAGCTTGGCCCGGTCCCCGGCGTCGGCGTGAAGGAACCGCGCGAACTCCCCCTGCGGGAGCAGCACGACCTGGAAGAACTGATCGGCGGACATGCCCATCAGGTCGGCGATCTCGGCGTCGGCCTCCCCCACCCGGGTGGAGACGGCGCGCCAGGATCCGCCGGCCTGCTCCTCGAGCAGCACCTTGGCCTGCTCGGTGGTGGTGCCGGTGCCGCGGAGCTTGGCCCGCTCCTGTTCCGGCTTGCGGGTGATCCGCATCCGGCGGCCGCCGAGCGTAGCCTCGAGCTGGACCTCGGTCGTGGTGCCAGGGGGGGCGTGATCCGAGCGCAGCCGCCGGGCCTTGCCGCGCTCTCCGGGGACCCGGCCGTACAGGGCGAACCCGATGGCGTCAAGCAGCGTGGTCTTGCCCGCGCCCGTCTCCCCGTGCAGCAGGAACAGCCCCGAGCTGGCCAGGTCCTCGAAGCCGACCTCCACCGTGCCGCCGAACGCGCCGAACGCGGTCACGCGCAGCCGGTGCGGGCGCATCAGCCCGCCGCCTCTTCCGCCTCAAGGGTCCTGACGGCCGCGAACGCGCTGGCCAGCAGGCGTTCCTCGGCCGCGGTGGGAGGCGCGTTGCTGACGTGCCTGACGAATTCGGCGGCGATGGCCAGGTCGTCGCGGCCCGCGGTCCTGGCCCGGTAGCCGCGCTGGTCGGGCAGCACGCCCTGCGGCTCGAACGCGAGCACGAGGACGTGCGGGAAGCGGGCGCGCAGGGCGTCCATCGCTCCCTCGGGGCGGCTCGGGTCGGTGAGCGTGACCGACACGAAGTCGCCCTCATACTGGTCGTAGGCGGCCGAGCCGAGCAGGTCAGCGAGCCGGCCGCGGAGCGCGCTCAGCCGCCGGCAGACGGGCGCGGGCACCTGCTCGACGTGCGCCGTCCCGGCGTCGTCCAGGTCGACCAGCCAGCTGCCCTTGCGGTGCGAGGCCTCGGAGAACGAGTACGGAAGCGGCGAGCCGCTATAGCGCATATGCGGGGCGACGGTCTGCTGGCCGTGCAGGTGGCCGAGGGCGACGTAGCCGAAGCCGGCGAACAGTTCCGCGGGCACCTGGCCCACCCCGCCTACGGAGATGTCGCGCTCGGATTCGCTGGCCGCTCCCCCGGTGACCCAGCCGTGCGCCATGACCACGCGGCGCTGGATACCGCGGGCGTCCGCGTCGGCCTGGATGCAGGCGACCGCGTACCCGAGCACCCCGGCGTGGCCGCGGGGGATCTCGTCCTTTCCCGGGGGGAGCTCACCGCGGACCGCGTCCGGCTCCAGGTACGGCACCCCGTACACGGCCACCGGACCGTGGGCGTCCTCCAGGACGACCGGCCTGGCCAGCGCGGCGGGCCGGGTACGCAGGTGCACGCCCGCCTTCTCCAGCAGCCCGCTGCCGAACCCGAGCCTGCGCGCCGAGTCGTGATTGCCGCTGATCAGCACGATGCGCGCGCCGGTGTCGTGCAGCCGGAGCAGGGCGTCCTCGCACTGCTCGACGGCGTCCACCGGCGGCACCGCGCGGTCGTAGACATCCCCGGCGACCAGGACCGCGTCCACCTTCTCGGCGCGGGTCACGTCCACCAGGTGATCAAGAAACGCCGACTGCGCCGCCCGCAGATCCGCACGGTGCAGCGACCGGCCGAGGTGCCAGTCCGAGGTGTGCAGCAGTCGCATGGCCCGGACCCTAGCCCAGGGCACCGACATTACGCCGGGGTACGCGCCGGCCGCCGGGCGCGCGTTAACCCGCCGCCCGGGTCAAAATGCCGCCGGCGCTGGCACGCGGCCTCTAGCTCAGCGCGCCGCCCCGGCGGCGAGCCAGCCGTCGACCTCGGCCTTCCACCGCCGCTTGTCCGCCTCGGGCGCGAAGCAGGCGTCGAACGAGTTCCTGGCCAGGGCGGCGAGCCCCGCGTCGTCGTAGCCGAACGCGTCGCGCAGCGCGGCCAGGTTGTCGTCCACGTAGCCGCCGAAGTAGGCCGGGTCGTCGCTGTTCACGGTGGCGAGCAGGCCCGCGTCCAGCATGCCGGGCAGCATGTGGTCGCCGAGCGTGCCGACCACCCGCAACGCCACGTTGGACAGCGGGCAGACGGTCAGCGGGATCTGCTCGGCGCGCAGCCGGGCGACCAGTTCGGGATCCTCCACCGACCGAACCCCGTGGTCGACGCGCTCCACGTGCAGCTCGTCGAGCGCCTCACGGACGTAGTCCGGTCCGCCTTCCTCTCCGGCGTGAGCCACCAGCCGCAGCCCTTCGGCCGCGGCCAGCCGGTAGACCCTGGCGAACAGCGAGGGCGGATGGCCGACCTCGGCGGAGTCGAGCCCGACGCCGATGAACTTGTCCCGGAACGGCAGGCAGGCGCGGAGCACCGCGTCGGCGGCGTCCGGGCCCAGGTCGCGCAGGAAGCACAGGATCAGGTCGGCTGAGATCCCGTGCTCCCGGGCGCCGTCGGCCCGCGCCGCCGTCAGCCCGGCGAACACCTCCTCCAGGCGTACGCCGTTGGCCAGGTGCGTCTGCGGGTCGAAGAAGATCTCCGCCCGCCGAACCCCGCCCGCGGCGGCGCGGGCGAGATAGGCGCTGGCCAGGTCGTAGAAGTCCGCCTCGATCTTCAGCACGCGCAGGTTGGCGTAGTACACGCTGAGGAACGACCGCAGGCTGTCGAAGCGGTACCTGGCTCGCAGCTCGTCCACGTCCAGGGTCGGCATCCAGGTCCCGTTGCGCGCCGCGAGCTTGACCAGCAGCTCCGGCTCCAGCGTGCCCTCGATGTGAACGTGCAGCTCGGCGACTGGCAGCATGCGTCCCCTCCCGTGGTAAACGTTATTTCCATACCTGACGGACGGGGCGCGTGCCCTGGCTCAGTCGCCGGAGCGGATGTCGGTGTCGTCGTCCTCCACCACGTGGACAGCGGCTTCCTCCGCGCTGGCGGCCCCGCCGTCGATGCCGACGTCGCTCGCGACGAGGTCCTCCTCGTCATCGGGATGGGCGCCCTCGTCCTCGGCCACCAGCGGCCCGCCCGCGGGTCCGGGCCGTCGTCGAGCAGCAGGCCGTCGACGTACTCGTCCGCTTCGTCGTCGTCCTCCCGGTCTTCGGGCACCTCGTCGTCCACGTCGAGGGCGGTATCGGGCTCCTCCTCGGCGAGCAGCTGGTCGAGCGACTCCTGCTCGCCGCCGTCCGAGCCGGACCTGATCACGGACGACCACCGCTCCGGCGGCGCGACGCCCCGGTCGAGGGGATCGTCTCCGGGTTCACCCGGCTCTCCCGTCAGGGAGTCGGCAGGCTCCTGGACCGAATAGTCGTCGAGGTCAGCGGATTCGTGGCGGCCCTCGTCAGGCATCGGCTGCTCCTTCCCGGGCATGGCGATGAGTTTGCTGTCGTTGTCTCGTCTTACCACGCGGGCGGCTCCGCCGGTGCGCGCAGGTATTCGGTTCGCCGGGGCCGTCGCGTTGCCGGTAGGTTCGTGCTACGGGGCCGCGAGTGGATTTTTCGGGTGGTACGGGAGGATTGATGACACAGGTCAACGGGGTCGGTGAGCAGCCCGCGATCCTGGTCGAGGGCTTGACCAAATCGTTCGGCGAGGTGCATGCGCTGCGCGGTATCGACCTGTCGGTGCCACGCGGGACGGTGCTCGGCGTCCTCGGTCCCAACGGGGCGGGGAAAACCACGGCGGTACGGATCCTGACCACGCTGCTGCTTCCCGACGAAGGGCGGGCGCTGGTCGAGGGCTATGACGTGGTCCGCGACGCGGCCGCGGTCCGCCGGTCGATCGGGCTGGCCGGCCAGTCGGCCGCCATCCAGGAGGAACTCACCGGCCAGGAGAACCTGGAGATCATCGGGCGGCTGTACCACCTGCCCCGGCCGCGGACCCGCACCCGCGCCACCGAGCTGCTCGAGCAGTTCGGCTTGAGCGACGCGGCCGACCGGGCGGCCAAGACTTACTCCGGCGGCATGCAGCGGCGCCTGGACCTGGCCGCCAGCCTGGTCGGCCAGCCGAAGGTGCTGTTCCTGGACGAGCCGACCACCGGCCTGGACCCGCGGTCCAGGCTGGGCATGTGGGACATCATCCGGTCGCTGCAGGCCGACGGCACCACGCTGCTGCTGACGACCCAGTACCTCGACGAGGCCGACGAACTGGCGGACGAGATCGTGGTCATCGACCACGGCCTGGTCATCGCCGCGGGCACGGCGGAGGAGCTGAAGGGCCGGGTCGGCGGCGACGTGGTCGAGTTCACCGTGCCGGACCGCGGCCGGATCAGCGACGCGGTCGCGGCCGTGGCCAGGATCGGCGACGGTGAGCCGAACGCGGACAAGGAAACCACCATGGTCAGCATCCGGGTCGGCGGCCGCGGCTCGGAGGCGCTGATCGAGGTGGTGCGCGCGCTGGACGCCGCGGGCGTGGAGACCCGCGGGCTCGCGCTGCGGCGGCCGTCGCTCGACGACGTGTTCCTGGCCCTGACCGGGCACGCGGCCGAGGACGAGGGGCCGGGAGGGCGCCGACGAGGGCGCCGGAGCGGCCGGCGAGGCAAGGACAGCGAGGACATGGAGAGGACGGCGTCATGACCGCGGTCGCGGAGCGGGCCGGCGCGCCCGGCGTACCGGCCGGGCCCGGACCGCTGGTCAGGTTCGGCTGGGCGGTGAGCGACACGCTCACCATCACCCGGCGCAACCTGCTGGTCTGGATGCGGGTGCCGGCGTACCTGGTGTTCACGGTGATCCAACCGGTGATATTCGTGCTGATGTTCCGGTACGTCTTCGGCGGCGCCATCCCGATAAACGGCCCCGGCGGCTACGTCAACTTCCTGATACCGGGGATCGTCGCGCAGACCGCGGCGTTCGCCTCGTTCGGCACGGCCATCGCGCTGGCCACGGAACTGAAGAAGGGCGTGATCGACCGGCTGCGGTCGATGCCGATGGCCCGCTCGGCGGTGCTGGCCGGGCGACTGGTGGCCGACACCGGGCGGATGACCGTCACGATCCTGATCATCATCGGGGTGGGATACGCGGTCGGCTTCCGGTTCATCCAAGGCTTCGGCGCGGCCGTGGCCATGATCGTGCTGGCGATCGTGTTCGGCGTGGCCATCTGCTGCATCTCCGCCTACACCGGCCTGGCCATCGGGGACGAGGAATCGGTGCAGGCGTTCGGGCTGATCTGGCTGTTCCCGCTTACGTTCCTGTCCTCGGCGTTCGTGCCGATCCGGACGATGCCGGGCTGGCTGCAAGCCTTCGCCAACAACCAGCCCGTGACCTACGTCGTCGATACCATGCGCGCGCTGGCGCTCGGCGGCCCGGTCGCGGCGAGCCTGTGGAAGAGCGTGGCCTGGCTGGCCGGGATCTTCATCGTGTTCCTGCCGCTGGCCGTGCGCGCCTACAAACGGGCCAGCTGACACCGGCCTTCAGTGCCTGGGTAGCTCGCCGGCGGACGCGACGAGCACGAAGACGACGAAGCCGGCGACGATGAGAGATATGACAATCATGGCGGGCTGGCGTGCCCTGGCCGCGAGGACGGCGGCGGGCAGCAGCCCGAGCGCGGCGCACGCGGCGAAGACGTAAAGGCAGGTGCTGAGGAACGTGGTCATCTCGATGCTTTCCGGCACCGCAGGAAGCCCGGTATTTTAATCCCCGCCGCCTGCGACGCCTGCAGCCACGTCGGCTAATGCTCGATGCCGCGGCTTGGATGACGCACGGGTCCAGGCGACCTGCGGACGACGGCAAAGCGCCGTCTATGATGATTGCTTTCTCGGTCAGGCCTGCGACTGTTCATGCCTCTGCGCCCTCCCCGGCGGCAAAAATCCGACCCGCAACCCACATACGGATTACCCTCGCCTGAGCAGATTAAAGCTGAATGCTGACGGAATGCAGACGATTACGTGATGCGGCCGTCCGGACGGTCGCTTCCCGGTCCGGTTCCCGGTCCCGTTCCGGCGCGGCCGGACAGCTGCATGCCATGATCGTGACATGACGGGACGCGATGGTGGTGCGGAGGTCGTCGAGCTCGGCTCGGTGCCCGGGTTCGTGGTGTTCGACCTGCCAGGGACGCCGCTGTCGGCCGGAGGGACGCGGCTGGCGCCGGACGTCAGCGTGGCCGAGGTGGCGGTGCTGGCGCGCTCGATGACCTACAAGTTCGCCGCGCTGGGCGAGCGGGTCGGCGGCGCCAAGGCGGGAGTGCGCGGGGATCCGGCCGACCGTACGGGCAAGGCCGAACTGATGGCCAGGTTCTGCGCGGAGGTCCGGCCGCTGACCGACGCGGGCCGCTTCCTGACCGGGCCGGACATGGGCACGGCCGAGGAGGACTTCGCGCCGTTGCGTGAGCGCCGGGCGGCGCCCGCGGCAATTCGCGCCGTGGTGGCGGGCGTGCCGTTCGAGGACCTGCTGACCGGATACGGCGTCGCGGTCGCCGCCGAGACGGCCCTGGGCGGGGCGTCGGAGGGTCTGGACGGGCGTTCGGTGGCCATCGAGGGTTTCGGCAAGGTCGGCGGCGGGGTGGCCCGCGAGTTCAGCCGGCGCGGCGGCCGGGTGGCCGCGGTGTCGACCGTCGCCGGGTGCATCGCGGATCCCTCGGGTCTTGACGTCGACCGGCTCCTCGCGCTGCGCCAGGCGGACGGTGACGCGTGCGTCCTGCGCTACGGCCGGCCGGTCATGTCACCGCACCAGCTCTTCACCGAGGTGAACGCCGACGTACTGGTCCCCGGGACCAGGCCGGGGGCGATCGACGCGCGGGTCGCCCGGTCACTGCCGCCAGGCGTCCGGGTCATCGCGCCCGCCGCGAACGCCCCGTACACCGAGGCGGGGGCCGAGCTGCTGTGCCAGCGCGGGATCGTGGCGCTGCCCGACTTCGTCTGCAACGCGGGCGCGGTGATCGGCTACCGGTCCGCGCCCGAGGCGACCCCGGACCAGGTCCTGGCGGCCGTCGAGGCCAGGATCGGCGAGCTTATCCGCGCGGCGCTCGGCCATCCCGGCGGCCCGCTCGCCGGGGCCAGCGAACAGGCCGGAGGGTTCCTGCGGAGCTGGTGGGGCGAACCGCCCGGCCCGCCGTTCGCGCCAGCGGAGTGAAGGAGACAGCATGCAGACCTGGGAGGCGATCACCGCGCCCGGCCATTGCTATCAGGTGGCAGAGAGCCGGGCGAATTCGTCGCGCACGGCCGTAGTGTCGGGGTGGCCGGAGCCCAGCACGCGGGTGCGGTCGGCGATCACCTGGCGGTAGAGTTCCTCGGCTTCGGCGCGGCGGCCCTGGCGCGCGGCCAGCCGGGCGAGGGTGGCGCGCGAGGTGAGAGTGTCCGGGTGGTCGTCGCCGAGGAGCCGGTGCCTGTCGGCCAGCACCTGGCGGCTGAGCTGCTCGGCCTCGGCGTAGCGGCGTTGCAGGCCGAGTATCCGGGCCACGTCCTGACGGGCGATGAGGGTGTCGGGGTGGCCGGGGCCTAGGATGCGCTCACGGTCGGCGAGCAGGCTCCGGTACTGCTGCTCGGCGTCGGCGTAGCGGCGTTGCAGCTCGGCCGTCCAGGCCAGGGTGCCGCGGGTGGTGAGGGTGTCGGGGTGGTCCTCGCCGAGCAGGCGGCGCCGGTCAGCCAGCACCTCGCGGGCCAGCTCGCCGGCCTCGGCGGGCTTGCCGCGCAGCCCGGTGAGCCAGGCCAGGGTCTCCCGGGCGGCCAGCGTGTCGGGGTGGTCGTCGCCGAGGACGTTCCTGCGGCCGCCGAGGACCTGATTGACAATGTCGATCGCCTCGCTGTAACGCCCCTGCCTGCCGATGAGCCAGCCGAGCCGGTGCTCGGTGGCCAGGGTGTCCGGGTGGTCCTCGCCAAGCACACGGCGCCGCGCCACGAGCACCTGCCGGAACATCGGCTCCGCGTCCGCGTAGCGGCCCTGCAGGCCGATCATCCGGGCCAGCCGGTGCCGGGTGGACAGGTTATCCGGGTGGTCCTCGCCGAGCAGCCTGCGCCGGTCCGCCAGGACCTGGTGGCACAGTTCCTCCGCCTCGCCGTACCGGCCCCGCTGGCCGATGATCCGGGCCAGCCGGTGCCGGGTGGCCAGGGTGTCCGGGTGGTCGTCGCCCAGGACCCGGCGCCGGTCGGCCAGCACCCGGCGGTACATCGCCTCGGCCTCGCCGTACCGGCCGGCCTTCCCGGCCAGCCTGGCCAGGTGCTGGCGGCTGGCCAGGCAGTCGGGATGGTCCGGGCCGAGCACCCGGCGCTGGGTGTCCAGGACCTGGCGGCCCAGCTCGTCCGCCTCGGCGTAGCGGCCCTGCAGGCCGATCATCCGGGCCAGGTTGTACCGTGCGGCCAGGGTTTCCCGGTGATCGGGGCCGCGCAGCCGGTAGTCATCGGCGAGCAGCGGCCGGTACATCGCCTCGGCCTCGCCGTACTGGCCCTGCACGCCCAGCGCGGCGGCCAGGTCGTGCCGGGTGGCCAGGGTATCGATATGAGCCTCGCCCTGGACCCGGACCCGGTCGGCGAGCAGCTCGCGGTAGATCGCCTCGGCGTCGCCGCTGCGGCCACGCCGGACCAGCGTCCGCGCCAGGTAGCCGCGGGCGGTCAGCGCGGCCGGGTCGTCGCCGGGCAGGAAGGCTGCGGCGGTCACGCTGGCCTGCGCGAGCTTCCCGGCCGCGGCCAGCCGCCCGGCGCCGAGCAGCGCCTCGGTGCCTATCGCGCTGACCGTGAGCAGCCGGGACAGCACCGCGGGGTCCAGGTCGTCGGCGAGCAGGTCGATGGCGGCGTTCATGTGCGCCCTGAGCCGCCGCCAGGTCGGCCAGTCGCCGGGCCGGGCCGGGTCGAGCCCGGCCGTGGCCGCCTCCAGCAGCGCCACCGCGGTCTCCTGCACGGCCGTACGCTCGGCGTCGGCGCTGGCCGCCAGCCGGATGCGGTTCGCGTCGGCGACGACCGGGTGCACGGTGACGGCGTGCACGCCGGCCGGGCTGCCGCTGGCCGAGATGTCGATAAGCCCGGTGCGCGACAGGCCCTGCAGCCCGGCGCGGAGCCCGCGCCGTTCGGCCCCGTTGTTCTGACCAGCGTTGCCGGTACCGGCGAGCAGGTCCCCGAGCGGCGGCAGCTGCAGCAGCCAGGCCGGGATCGGGGTGGCCGGCGCGAAGCAGGACAGCACCAGCAGCAGCGGCCGGGCCTGCGGCCTGCCCTCGGCCGCGAGCGCGTCAAGCGACAGGTCCCAGGTGCGCTGGACGGTCGCGTGGATGTCCGCGCCCTGCTCCTCGATGTCGGTCAGCGCCGCGGGCAGTTCGACGCCGTCCAGCGCCTGCCGGTAGCCGGCGAAGGTGGACCAGCGGGCGAACGGCGACCCCAGGTAGGTACCCGCCAGGTGCAGCGCCAGCGGCAGGCCGCCCAGGCGGCGGGACAGCTCACGTGCCTCGTGGCCGCCGGGATCGGCCACCTCGGGGGCCAGGTCCCGCAGTACCTCGGCGCCGGCCTCGTCGTCCAGCGGCTTGAGCTCGCGCAGCGTGACCTGGGTGCCCCAGACCTGCGGGTCCCTGGTCCTGGTGGTCACGATCACCATCCCGGCCGGGTCGGCCCGCAGCCACCCGGTGCCGTCGGCCGGCGTGGTCGCGTCGGCGCCCGCCAGCACCGCGGGGTTGTCCGCGCCCTCGAACACCAGCAGCCACCGGCGGCCCGCGCCGTGGTCGCGGTTCAGGAACTCCCACGCCCGGGCGGGCGCGGTCCTGGCGCCCTCCCGTACCGGCGCCGTCACCGATTCCGGCGCGCCGAGCTCGCGCAGTACCTCGAGCATGCCGCTGGTCAGCTGCGCGGTGTCGGTCGCCCGGACCCACCAGACCCGGTAGCCGCGTTCCCTGGCCATCCGGGCCGCGGTCAGCGCGACGGTGGACTTGCCCAGTCCGCCCATGCCCGCGATCACGAAGGCGCGGCCGGCCCGCCGCGGGTAGGGTCGCAGCGCCCGGCGCAGCTCGCCGATCAGCCCGTCCCGGCCGCGCACCTCGGGCGGCAGCTTGCCCAGCGGCGCCGCCACCGGCAGCGGGCCCGGGGCGGCGGCCGACGCGGCCGGGGGCACCAGGGCCAGGCCGGGCGATGGGGCCGCACGCCCGGCCAGGTGCGCCCAGACCGACACGTGCATCTCCTTGACCTGGCACTCCATGTGCTCGAAGGCGACCGGATCCACCTGCCCGCCGCAGTTCCGCACCACCTGGTCGTAAACGTAGTCCGACGCCGCGAAGATCATGTCCGCCTGCTCGGCGGCCAGCCTGGCCTTGATCACCGGGGCGTCGACGATGCGCGCGGCGGTGATCACGGCCTGCCCGGTGAGCCCCTCGGAATCCCGCCCGACCGGCCCGACGTGCACCGCGACCCGCAACTGGATCCGCACCACCTCACTGGCCCGGCGGTTGTACTGACGCAGCCGGCCCGCCAGTTCGGCCATCAGCGGGTCGACCAGGCGGTGGGTGGAGATCGTCGGAGGGACCACGATGACGGCGCCGTCGCCGCGGTCCTCCCGGTAGCAGCCCGCCCACGGGACCCCGGCCGCGTCGAAACAGGACCGCAGGATCTCGTACATCGCCGCGCGCACCACGTCGCGGTCACCGTCGTTGCGCACCGGGTCAGAGAACCCGGCCACATCGGTGAACACGATCGAGCAGTTCAGCGGCTCGCGCCAGTCGTGCTGCCACCGTGCTTGCTGAGGAGACTGTGCTTGCTGAGGAGACTGTGCCTCGTGCCGGGACAGCGTCGCCGCCTCGGCCGCGGCGACGCGGGACCCGTTCGGTGGCCGGTCAGCGCCGGTGTCCGGCGGCGCCACGTCGCACAGCGCGGCGAGACCGTCCAGGTCGATGACGGTCAGCCGGCGGGACCGCTCACCTCGGGCGATGATCCCGCGGTCCCGCCAGGACCGCAGGAACCGGCCAACCGCGTCCGCGCTCGTCCCGGCCCAGTCGGCGAGCTCCTGCCGCGACATCGGCAAGGTGAATATCGCCGCGGAGGTGTGCTGGTAGCCGCCCCGGCGCTGGGCCAGGTCGAGCAGCAGCCAGGCCAGCCGCCGCTCCGCGGCTGCCCGCTCGCCCGGGAACAGCCGCGTCCGGTCTTCTTCCCGGCGCTCGGTCACCTGACGTTCCAGCACATCGGCGGCCCGCGGGTGGCTGCGCAGGAATTCCGCGAACCGTTCGGCCGGTACGACCATCGCCGAGACCTCGTCCAGCGCGGTCACCGTGGCCGAACGGACCTTGGTGGTCAGAGCGGCCCGCTCCCCCACCACGTCTCCCTGGCCCCGCACGGCCAGGATCTTCTCGGCCGTGCCGGGACCCTCCCTGACGCTGACCTTGACCCAGCCCGAGTCGATGATCATCACCTGGGAGGTGTCCTCCCCCGCGCGGCACAGCACCGTCCCGGCGCGGAAGAACTCCTCCACCCCGGCGGCCGCCAGTGCCTCTCGCTCGGGGTCGGCCAGCGCGTTCCAGAAGCTTCGCGCGGTGGGCCGCTCCCAGCGCAGGCTGCCCGCGGCCACCGGGATATCCGCGACCTGGCCCGCGTCCTTCACAGAACTGCCCGGGTCGGATCCCTCGTCCCGTTTCACGGTCAGCCCGTCCTCTTAAACTGAATCGCCGCGTCCGGCGAACGGCTCCGCGCTCAGCTGTTCCCCCGAGGTAAATCCGCCGCGGCCAGGCGACGCTGGTGGCCGCGGCACGATGAGCCGCAAGCGGCCTCGTGTGGCTAGTGTATGCGTGACGTATGCCGGCACACCGTCCCGGATCGCCGGATTCTGCCCCGCTCTGCCGCGGCGCCTGCTGCCGGCAGGCGAGCCGGTCACATCAGCCGATGTCGTCGCAGTGTTCTCCTGCTATCGGCCGGACCTCGATGGTGCCAATCCAGGCGGTCGGGTGCTTGGACGCGATCTCGATGGCCTCGTCCAGGTCGGCGCATTCGATGACGTCGTACCCGCCGACCTGCTCCTTGGTCTCGGCGAACGGCCCATCGGCGACCAGCAGTTCCTGGCTGCGGACCCGCACGGTAGTGGCGTCGCTGACGTCCCTCAGCCGATGGCCATGCCGCAGCACGCCGCGGCCTTGCATCTCATCGAACCAGTCGGCGTAGGCGGGCAGCCCGACCGGGCGCGGCGTCGCGGGGTCGCTCCACGCGGCCTCGTCGACGCAATGAATCAGCATGTACTTCATGGGACGGCCTCCTTCGTCCATCATCTCAGCGACGAACGCGGCCGGCCGGGTTGGACAGGGACTACAGCACGACGTCCAGCATCATCGGGCCGGCGGGGCGAGCGGCGCCGCCGGCCGGCCCGGCGGTGAGAGCCAGGTGATCGCCGGGACGCAGCCCGGAGGCGACGACCGGGCCGGTCATAGCGTGGCGGGCCGGCGGGAGCATGGTCACCGCCCGGTCGCCGGCCGGGCCGATCAGCCAGAGCTCGTAGCCGCGGGAGGCGGGCAGCGCGTGCAGGGCGGCGGCGGTGAACACCAGCTCGTGCATGGAGTGGGACATCACGATCGTGACCGTGCCGCCGCCCCGCACCGCGCCGGTCATCATGATGGCGTCCCGTGCGGTCAGCACCGCGGCCACCTTCTGGCTGCTGGCCTGGGCCTGGCCGAGCTGGTCCCGCATGCCGCCGTTGCTGACCCCGAACACCACCGCCGCGAAGATGGCCGCGGCCACCGCGGCCGCCGCCATGGCCGGCCGGACCCGGATACCGGGGCGGCTCCGCCAGGTGCGGACCGCCTCCCGTTCCTGTCCTGGCGGCCGCGGCCTGGTCGCGACCGCGGCCGCCATCACCCGCGCCTTCAGCGCGGGCGGCGGGGTGACCGCGGTGGCGGCGGCCAGCCGGGCGGTGGCCTCGCGCAGGCCGGAGATCTCCCGCGCGCATTCCTCGCACCGGTCCAGGTGACGCTCGAACCTGGCCCGGTCGGGTGCGGAGATCGCGTCCATCGCGTACGGCCCCGCGAGGGTATGAACGTCACGCCTGTGCCTCATGACGCCACCCCCAGGCAGTCGCGCAGCCGGATCAGCGCGTCCCGCATCCTGGTCTTGATCGTGCCGCCCGGCACCCCGAGCAGGCTGGCGACCTGGCCGTAGGTGTAGCCGCCGTAGTAGGCCAGGGTGACCGACTCGCGCTGCAACTCGGTGAGCGAGCCCAGGCAGCGCCGCACCCGCTCGCGTTCGAGGCTGGATTCGACGGCCTCGGCCACCTCGTCGAAGGGAACGTCCGCGGCCGCGGTGCGCCGCTCGCGCTCGGACTCCTTCTGCACCGACCGGACCCGGTCCACCGCGCGCCGGTGCGCCAGCGTCATCACCCAGGCGGTCGCGCTGCCCCGCCCGGGGTCGAACTTGGCCGCGTTCCGCCACACCTCGAGCAGCACGTCCTGGGTGACCTCCTCGGACTGGGCCGGGTCACGGACCACCCTCCGGACGATGCCGAACACGGACGCGGCCACCTGGTCGTAGACGGCGTCGAAAGCGTCCTCATCGCCGCGCGCTACCAGCCGCAGGCACGCGGCGAGGTCAGCGGCGGCGGCGGGCTGGGCGCGCTCCGGGTCCGGGCGGTCGATGGCCGTCACACCTACTATTCGTAGCAGCGAGCGGCCGCGGATTGGCCGCAAATCTTGGCCGGGCGACCAAACCTGGGCGGCACCTGCGCCGAATAAACATCATGACCTTGAGCGGGACGGGGCGCGTGGACGCACGGAGCGCGGGACTCGGTGCTGTCGCCGGGGTGCTGGCGGCGGGTGCGGCGCTGGGCGTGGGGCAGTTCGCGGCCGGGCTGACCGGCGCCAGCGGGTCGCCGGTGGTGGTGGTCGGCGAGCTGCAGATCGACTTCACGCCGCCGTGGCTGAAGAACTTCGCCATCAGCGAGTTCGGGGCGGACGACAAGCTGGTCCTGATCAGCGGGATCGTCGTGGTGCTTGGCGCGTTCGCGGCCCTGGTCGGCGCGGCGGCCACCCGGCGGATGGCCTACGGCATGGCCGGCGTCGCGGTGTTCGCCGCGGTCGGGCTGACCGCGGCGGCGACCCGGCCGGACGCGACGGTCGCCAGCCTGCTGCCCACCCTGGCCGCCACGGCCTCCGCGGTGGCGGTGCTCCACCTGCTGATCCCGATGGTGCGCCCGCGGGGGCTGCCGCCGACGGCCCGGGCTGTCTCCTATGACCCGGTGACCGGTCCCGCCGACCCGGCGATCATTCCCGCCGGGGCCGGGGAGCCCGGGCTCGCCGCCACCGAAGGCTCCGGGGGGCCGCAGCGGCGGAGCTTCCTCGCCGCGGGAGCGGCGACCGCGGGCATCGCGGCCGGGGCCGGGCTGGCCGGCCGCCTGCTGACCGAGCGGAGCAGCGTGGCCAGGGCGCAGAAGTCGCTGCGCATCCCCGAGCCCGCGATCACCACGCAGGCCCCGCCGCCCGGCGTCGACCTGCACATCCCCGGGCTCTCGTCGTTCATCACGCCGAACGGGAAGTTCTACCGGGTGGACACCGCGCTGGTCCTGCCGCAGGTCGACCCGTCGAGCTGGCGGCTGCGGATACACGGCATGGTGAACCGCGAGATCACGCTCACCTTCGACCAGCTGGTCAGGCGGCCGCTGACCGAGGACTACATCACTTTGTGCTGCGTGTCCGACCCGGTGGACGGCCCGTACATCGGCAACGCCAAGTGGCTGGGCGCCAGCCTGCGCGCCCTGCTCCGCCAGGCGGGGATCAAGGCCGGAGCGGACCAGTTGCTGTGCACCTCGGTGGACGGGTTCACCTCGGGCACCCCGGTGCAGACCGTGATGGACGGCCGGGACGCGCTGCTCGCGGTGGCGATGAACGGGCAGGCGCTGCCGATCGCGCACGGCTTCCCGGCCCGGATGGTGGTGCCCGGGCTCTACGGGTACGTGTCCGCGACCAAGTGGGTGACGGACATCGAGGTGACCACGTTCGCGGGCAACTACGCGTACTGGGCGCAGCGCGGCTGGTCGCAGCAGGCGCCGATCAAGACCGAATGCCGCATCGACGTGCCGAACGGCCTGAGCGAGATCAAGGCCGGCCCCACCGCGGTCGCCGGGGTGGCCTGGGCCCAGCACAAGGGCATCGAGGCCGTTGAGGTGCGGGTAGACCGGGGGGCGTGGCAGGAGGCCAGGCTGGCCGCCGTGCCCGGCCTGGACACCTGGCGGCAGTGGGTCTGGGAATGGGACGCCACCTCCGGGGGGCACGTGCTCGAGGCGCGGGCCACCGACAAGACCGGCTACACGCAGACCAGCATGCTGGCGCCTCCGGAACCCAACGGGGCCACCGGCTACCCGATGGTCTCCGTCCCGGTGCGCTAGACGGGCCCAGCTGACGGGCCCAGCTAGACAAGGGGCGCAACTCACCCGGCTAGGGAGTTTCGGATCGCTGCCGGTGGTTACGCTGTAGCAAGGGGTTTCTCTAGACTAAGCGAGCCGTGTGATGACAGTTCCGATGCCCAGGCAGGATCAGGATCCCGAGCCCACGCGCCGGATCGACGCCAGGCCGCTGTGGTCGGGTGGCGTGGCGACCGCGGTGGTCGCGGCGCTGATCGCGCTGGTCGGGATCCTCGTATGCCGCTGGCTGTTCAAAGTCCCGATTTTGTCCCCGCGCCGCGAGGGCGCCTGGGGTAACGCCTCCACCGCGGGCTACGTTCTGGCCGCCGCCGCGTGCGCCCTGGCCGCCACCGCCCTCATGTACCTGCTGCTGCTCTTCACCCCGTACCCGCGGGTCTTCTTCGGCTGGATCATCGGGCTCGCCACTGTGATCGCCGTCGTATTCCCGTTCAGCACCACCGCCCCGACGTCGCAGAAGATCGCCACCGGCCTGGTCAACCTGGTGCTCGGCGTCGCCATCGGGTCCCTGATCGCCGAGGTCTCCCGGCGCGCGACGCGCCGGCGGGTGGTGCGCGGCGGCTACGACCGGCCCAGCTACCCGCCCACGCGGACAACTGGGGACGGCTACTCCTGACCTTCAGATGGTTAGCTAAGGAAATGAAAAAAGGGTCCCGGCTGTTAACCTGTCTGCGCGGATACGGGGGTAAGCGCTGTCAGGGAGGACAGTGGATACGGCTGGGACGCGGGCTTCAGAGTACGGGTGGCTGCGACGGCTGGCGGGGTACTGCTGGCATTATCGCCGGACGGTGCTCGTCGCGCTGACGGGCGCGCTCCTGGCGACCGTCGCGACCGCGGTGATACCGCTGGTGCAGCGGCAGATCATCGACAAAGTGATCGTGACCCACAAGGCGTCAATCTGGCCGCTGGCCGGGCTGCTCGTGGTGGCGGCCGCGGTGAACTTCGGCGGCATCTACCTGCGCCGCTACCGGGGCGGCCAGCTCTCCCTCGACGTCCAGCACGAGCTGCGCACCGATCTTTTCGACTCACTGTCCCGGCTGGACGGCGCCCGCCAGGACGAGATGCGGACCGGGCAGCTGGTCGGGCGGGCCATCTCCGACCTGAACATGGTGCAGGGCCTGCTGTCGATGGTGCCGGTCACGCTCGGCAACATCCTCCTGTTCGTGCTGACCATCGGCATCATGGTGGTCCTCTCGCCGGTGCTGACGATCGTGACCGTCGCGGTCGCGCCGGCGCTGTGGGTGATCGCGCTGGCCTCGCGACGCAAGCTTTTCCCGGCGAGCTGGGACGCGCAGCAGCAGTCCGGCGAGGTGGCCGGGGTGGTCGACGAGGCCATCGGCGGGGTTCGCGTGATCAAGGGGTTCGGCCAGGAGGAGCAGGAGCAGGAGCGGCTGGAAGCGGCGAGCACGAGGCTGTTCGCGTCCCGGCTGCGGATGATCCGGCTGACGGCCAGGTACAACCCGGCGCTGACCGCGATCCCGTCGCTCGGCGTGGTCGGCGTGCTCGCGCTCGGCGGCTGGCTGGCCATCCACGGATCGATCACGCTGGGCACGTTCCTGGCGTTCTCCGCCTACCTGGCCCAGATGGCCGGCCCGGTACGCATGCTCACCTACATGGTCACGCTCGGGCAGGAGGCGCGGGCCAGCGTCATCCGCGTGTTCGACATCATCGACTCGCGGCCCGCGATCGCCGACAAGCCTGGCGCGATCGAGCTGCCGCCGGACGCGACCGGGCTCAGCTTCGACGACGTCCGGTTCGGCTACGTGCCGTCGCAGCCGGTGCTGCGCGGCCTGTCGCTCCGGATCGAGCCGGGTGAGACGGTCGCCGTGGTCGGCGCGTCCGGGTCGGGCAAGTCCACCCTCGCCCTGCTGCTGCCGCGGTTCTACGACCCGCAGGCCGGCTCGGTCCGGGTCGGACGGCACGATGTCGCCGACGTGACCCGTGACTCCCTGCGCGCCGCGATCGGGCTGGTCATGGAGGAAAGCTTCCTGTTCTCCGACACGGTGCGGGCCAACATCGCCTACGGCCGGCCGGACGCGACCGACGAGCAGGTCATGGCGGCGGCCCAGGCCGCCCAGGCGCACGAGTTCATCGCCCGGCTGCCGCTGGGCTACGACACGGTGGTAGGCGAGCAGGGCCTTACTCTTTCCGGCGGCCAGCGGCAGCGGGTGGCGCTGGCCCGGGCGCTGGTCACCGACCCCCGGCTGCTGGTGCTCGACGACGCGACCTCGGCCATCGACCCGCGCCTGGAGGCCGAGATCCACGCCGCGCTGCGCGCGGTGATGCGGGGCCGGACCACGCTGATCATCGCGCACCGCCGGTCCACGCTGAACCTGGCTGACCGGATCGTGGTCCTGGACGCCGGGCGGGTCGCCGACACCGGCACTCACACCGAACTCGAGGAGCGCTGCCCGCTGTACCGGCAGCTCATCGTCAGCGGGGAGTACGACGACGAAGCGACCCTCACCCTGGAGGACGTCCTGGACGAGCGGGCGATGCCCGCCGGCGCCAGCCGGCCAGGGCACGGAGCGGCGGTAACGTCCGGCACCGGGATGCCCCGGCGCCGCGCCGCCGCGACGGCGGCCGCGAACGCGGGGGCCGTCACCGCGGCGTTCGCCAGCCTGCCTCCCTCCCCCGAACTGCTGGCCCAGGTCGAGGCGCTGCCGCCGGCCAGCGACGCGCCGGACGTGCCGCTGGCCCAGGCCCGGGCCGGGGACCGGCATTTCTCGCTGCGCAAGCTGCTGCGGCCGCTCGCCGCCGCGCTGATCATCGGGCTGGTTCTTGACGGCCTGGACGCGGTGGCCGGCCTGGCGCTGCCCGCGCTGGTCAGGAACGGCATCGACCACGGCGTGCAGACGAAGGTCTTCGGTGCGATCGTGCTGGTCTCGCTCATCGGCCTGGCCATCGTGCTGGCCGACTGGGTGATCAACCGGGCCGAGACGATGGTGGTCGGGCGGAACGGGGAACGGCTGCTGTACACCCTGCGGGTCAAGCTCTTCGCCCAGCTCCAGCGCCTCGGCCTGGACTTCTACGAGCGCGAGCTGTCCGGCCGGATCCTCACCAGGATGACCACCGACGTGGACGCGCTGTCTACCTTCCTGCAGACCGGGCTGATCACCATGGTCAGCTCGGTGCTCACCTTCTTCGGCGTGCTGGCCGCGCTGCTCATCATCAACCTGCGGCTCGGCCTGGCCGTGCTGTGCATCTTCCCGGTGCTGGTGGCGGCCACGCTGGTGTTCAGGTCCAAGTCGTCCCGGGCATACAACGAGTCGCGGGAGCGGGTGGCCGCGGTCAACGCCGACTTCGCGGAGAACGTGGCCGGGCTGCGGGTGACCCAGGCGTTCCGCCGCGAGCAGGCCAACAGGGACCGGTTCGGCGGGCTGAGCCACGCGTTCATGGTGTCGCGGCTGCGCGCCCAGCGGTACATCGCGATCTACTTCCCGTTCGTGCAGACGCTGTCCACGGCCGCGGGCGCGATAGTGCTGGTGCTGGCGGTCGGCCAGATGCGCAGCGGGGCGCTGACCGCGGGCGCGCTGATCGCCTACCTGCTCTACATCGACATGGTGTTCTCCCCGGTCCAGCAGCTATCCCAGGTCTTCGACGGCTACCAGCAGGCCATGGTGGGGCTGCGCCGGATCACCGACCTGCTCCGGCTGAGCACCTCGACGCCGCCGCCGCGCCGGCCGGTCGACGCGGGCCGGCTGAGCGGCCGGATCGAGCTGCGCGACGTCGACTTCAGCTACGGAAGCAAACAAGCCAACGCGCTGTCCGGGATCAACATGGCCATCGAGCCCGGCGAGACCGTCGCCCTGGTCGGCCAGACCGGCGCGGGCAAGTCCACGCTGGTGAAGCTCATCGCCCGGTTCTACGACGCGACCGGCGGGCAGGTGCTGGTGGACGGCACCGACGTCCGGGACCTCGACCTGGCCAGCTACCGGCACCAGCTCGGCGTCGTCCCGCAGGAGTCGTACCTGTTCGCGGGCACGGTCAGGGACTCGATCGCATACGCCAGGCCGGACGCCAGCGACGCCGAGGTCGAGGCCGCGGCCCGGGCGACCGGCGCACACGACATGATCACCCGGCTGACCGGCGGCTACCGGCACGAGGTGGCCGAACGCGGCCGCAACCTGTCGGCCGGCCAGCGCCAGCTCATCGCGCTCGCCCGCGCGCAGCTGGCCGACCCCGCCATCCTGCTGCTCGACGAGGCCACCGCCGCGCTCGACCTGGCCGCCGAGGCCGCGGTGAACCACGCGATCAGCGAGCTGACCGCGGCTCGTACCACGCTCGTGGTCGCGCACCGGCTGACCACCGCCGCCCGCGCCGACCGGATCATGGTCCTGGACCAGGGCGGCATCGTGGAGGCGGGCAGTCACGACGAACTGCTCGCCGCGGACGGCACCTACGCCGCGCTGTGGGACGCCTTCACCGGCGAGTCCGAGCTTGTCGCGTAGCCGCGGGCGCCGAACCCGGCTCGTTCGGGATAATTCTTCCCGGGGTGAGGGATGTACCGGCTGCTCTACCAGGTGGTGCTACGGCGGGTGCCCGCGGAGGCGGCGCACCTGGCGGCGTTCGCGCTGATCCGGGTCTTCGGTCGGGTCGCGCGGGTGCCGGGGGCGGCGTGGCTGCTGCGGCGGTGGCTGGGGCCGCGGGACCCGGTGCTGCGGGTGCGGGCGCTGGGGCTTGAGTTCCCCGGGCCGCTCGGGCTGGCGGCCGGGTTCGACAAGGATGCCCGCGGGACCCGCGGGCTGGCCGCGCTCGGGTTCGGCTTCGTGGAGGTCGGCACGGTAACCGCGCGGGCGCAGCCTGGGAACCCCAAGCCGCGGATGTTCCGGCTGGCCGCGGACCGGGCGCTGGTCAACAGGATGGGCTTCAACAACGCCGGGGCGGCCGCGGCGGCGGCCGCGCTGGGTCGTTCGCGGGGACGGTCGCACGGCCGATCCGGGCGCCCGGGCGGCCCGGTCGTCGGGGTGAACATCGGCAAGACCCGCGCCGCGGCGGACGAGGAGGCGGCCGCGGACTACGCGGCCAGCGCGCGGGCGGTGGCCGCCGTGGCCGACTACGTGGTGGTCAACGTCAGCTCGCCGAACACGCCGGGCCTGCGCGACCTGCAGGCGGCGGAGCGGCTCAAGCCGGTGCTGGTGGCGGTGCGCGCGGCGCTCGACGCGGCGTCCCCTGGCCGCCGGGTGCCGCTGCTGGTCAAGATCGCGCCGGACCTGGCCGACGCGGACGTGGACGCGGTCGCGGACCTGGCGCTCGAGCTCGGCCTCGACGGGATCATCGCCACCAACACCACCGTGTCCAGGGACGGGCTGGCCAGCCCGGCGGCCGAGGTGGCGGCGGCCGGGGCGGGCGGCCTGTCCGGCCCGCCGCTGCGGGCCCGTTCGCTGGAGGTGCTGGCCCGGCTGCACGCCCGGGCCGGGGACCGGCTGGTGCTCATCGGGGCCGGCGGGATCGAGACCCCGCAGGACGCCTGGGACCGGCTGCGGGCCGGCGCCACCCTGGTCCAGGCCTACACCGGGTTCGTCTACGGCGGGCCGCTGTGGCCGCGCCGGATGCACGCCGGGCTGGCCCTGCGGATGAAAGCAGACCTCAGCTGAGCGGGGGGTCCAGCAGGCGCAGGGTGGCGGTGCCGGCGTCGAGTTCGGCCGCGATGCCGTAGGGGAAGGCCTGGAAGAGGCCGCCGTGACCCACGTTGGCCCAGGCGATCATCGGCACGCCGAGCGAGCCGAGGCGCTCGGCCAGGATGTCCTGGATCGCCTCCGGCGGGCCGCAGCCGGTGAAGGTGCCTGCCACGATCCCGGCCACCCCGTCGAGATACCCCGAACGCCGCAACTGGGTCAGCATCCGGTCGACGCGGTAGTCCTCCTCGTTGACGTCCTCGAGCAGCAGGATGCCGCCGCGGGCCGGGCGGGACGTGCCGGTGGCCAGCGAGGAGGCGAGCAGGCACAGGGTTCCGCCGGTGGTGACGCCGCGGGCCAGGCCGGGGACCACGGCGACGGCCCGCGGGTACCGGATCTCGGTGGCCTGTTCCGGCCGCATCAGGGTGCGCAACAGGGAGCCGAACGAGTAGTGCGACGCGCCCTCCCTGATGGCGACCATGGGCCCGAACACCGACGCCCAGCCGAGCCTGACCGCCACCGCCTCGAGCACCGCGGTCACGTCGGAGTAGCCGGCCAGCACCTTCGGCGGCATCCCCGCCAAGCCGTCCCAGTCCATCGCCTCCAGGGTGCGCTGCGCGCCGGAGCCGCCGCGGGCGAACAGGATCCCGGCGATCCCCGGCTCGGTTAGCGCAGACCGCAGGTCGCCGGCCCGCATCGCGTCGTCACCGGCCAGGTAGCGGCGCATGGTCCCGGGGTCGTGCGCGGACGGGTAGCTGACCGGGTCCAGCCCGGCGAACCGCAGCGCGTCCAGTCCCGCCGCCAGCGCGTCCGGCTCGACGGGGCTGCTGACGCAGAGCACCGCGACCCGGTCGCCTTCCCTGAGGGCGCGCGGACGGGCCAGCGAGACCGGCTCGCTCACAGGGCTATATCGAGTCGCTCGTAGGAAGCCTGGCAGGGGTTGCCGGCGGCGAGCCAGACGCGGCGGGCGGTCAGGTCCATCAGCACCGAGGCGATGGTGGCGCCCTGCTCGCACGGGTGACGGGCGGGGTCGGGGTGGGCGCAGATGCTGTGCGGGTAGTCGGCGTGATCGGTCAGCAGGGCGCCGAAGGCGTCCAGGGTCCTGGCCGTTCTCCCGGCGCGCAGGCGCTGCAGCCGGACGGCGGAACTTGGCATCGCCCGGAGCGCGAGATCGGTCGGGCCAGTGCCGGTCGGGCCAGTGCCGGGGGCGGCAGTGCGCGGCGCGAGGAAGTGGTTGGTGTGCAGGAGCCCGCCGTCCTCGGGGAACAGCGGGTACAGCCGGGTGAAATCGCCGGGGGCCGCCTCGATATCAAGCGCGGAGCCGCTCGCGTGCGCGATCAGGTAGTTGGCCGACGAAGAGCGCGGGCCGGCCTGGAGCACCTGGAGGGCATCGGTGACCGTGGCGCAGTCGAGCACGGCGCGCAGCAGCACGTGGTACGGCAGCCCGGGCTCGCCGACGTCCGCGTCGGTCACCAGGGCATTGGTGACCAGGCCGAGGCCGGCCGCGTTCATCCCGGTCTTGGCGAGCAGGCCGGCCTCGACCACCGTGACGAAGTCCGGTCCCTCGTCCTGGCGGACCTCCAGCACGACCAGCGTCTGTGCCGAGTGCAGGAGCCAGTCCCAGTTCTGCCCGATGAGCACGTGGTCCTCCTGGCCGGGCGCGGGGACGCAGGCGAACGCGCTGCATTCCGCGGGTAGCTGTGCTCCGGTCCCGGGTGTTCCGGTCCTGGGTGCCTGGCGGGCCTTGGCCGAGTACATCACCTCGGTGCGCACGTTGATCGCCAGCACGTCGGCCAGGTCGAGGCCGGCGCCGTCCGCGATGCCGCGCAGTTCCTCCAGGTACGCAGGCATGAATTCACCGATCGGCGCCTCGAACCTGGCCGCCTCGCGCCGGACGGCGGGCCAGTCCCACCCGGCGAAGTGCGCGAAGGTCTGCTGGTAGGCCTGGACCGACAGCCGCACCCGGGCGGCGGCCTGACGGCCGTACTGGTAGCTGCTGCCCTCGACGCGCACGTGCTGGGTGCTGGTCATCCACGCTCCCTCTGAGGTATCCGTCCTACCGTACGCATGGCTTAGGCTGAGGGGGTGGCACTGGGCCGTCCCTGGCCCGGCCTGAGACGGTGGCTGGCCTGGGTCTGGGAACACGTTCCGTTCGCCCGCCGCCGGGGCAAGCCCGGACCGGCGGGCGTGCGCGAGCCGAGACGGCCCCGGCCTCCGGTCCGGCCGCCGCAGGCCATGGCGGCGGAACCCGAGGCGTCCGCGGTGGCCACCCTTACCAGGATCCGGCGCCGGCGGTGGCGCGGGTGGCGGCGCCGGCCGCACGCGGGACCCGCTTGACGCTACAGGCTGATGCCGGCCGCCCGCGCGACCTCGCGGTAGGCGGCGGCCAGCGCGTCCAGGGGCGCATGCGCGTTCCGCCCGCTCGGGTTCGGCACCACCCATAGCTGGGAACCGTGCAGGTCCTCCGGCTGGCGGCCGAGGACGGCCCGCGGCGCTGCGAAGCCGGTCCGGTAGGCGGTGACGCCCAGGATGGCGACCGCGCGCGGGCGGAAGCGGGCTATCTTCGCGCCGAGGGCGCGGGCACCGTCGGCCAGTTCCGCCGGGCCGAGCACATCAGCGCTCGCCGTCGCCCTTTCGACCAGGCTGGTGATGCCGACGCCGCGGCGCAGGAGGTAGTCCCGGTCGGCGGGGGCGAGCCCGGCCGAGGCGTCGATCAGGTGGTCGGTGATCCCGGCCCGCAGCAGGGCCGGGTAGAACCGGTTGCCGCGCGGCGCGAAGTGACCCTGCACAGCGACGCTGCGCAGGCCGGGGTTGATGCCGACGAACAGCAGCCGCACGCCCTCGGCGATGAGGTCCGGGAGGGTGGCCCCGGTGAACGACTTCAGTTCGGCACGGGTGAAGCTGACGTTCCTGACGGGCCCCAAGCGGACTGTCCTCTCTCCGTCCTCTCCGTCCTCTCCGCGCGAACCGGAGACCGGCGGGATTCTCACCGAAAGATATGGCACACTGAAATCCGCCGCCGTTCGGGCACGTATGAGGAATCCCGGGCGCTTGCCGTCTCAGGCCAGAGCACGGCATAGGACTACGACCGAGGACGCCGGTGTCATGCCTACCGCGATCACCGATCTGATCAGCCCGGGGCACGATCGGGCAGGTCACTGATCGTGCGCGACGGAGGGGCCGCCGGCGGTCAGCGCGATTCTCCGGCTCTTGCGTCTTCGGGCCGCAGGGGACGGCACGCCAGGCTGCCGGCCACAGGCGCGACGATCCCGGATGTGCCGGACCGGCACGGGCCAGGCCCAGATGGGCCAGGCCCAGATGGGCCGGACCCGGATGCGACGGTTCCGGACTCGGACTCGGACGCGCGGGGGGCCGACGCGGAGCCGTCGGCGGGTCGGCGGAAGAAGTCCTGGCGTCATCTGATGGTGATCGTGCTGGCGGCGATCGTCTTGATGCTGCTCATCAAGGCGTTCATCGTCCAGGTGTACCGGATCCCCTCCTCCTCGATGGAGGACACCCTCCTGACCGGCGACCGGGTGCTGGTCAACAAGCTGGTCTACCACTTCCGCGGCATCGCCCGCGGCGACATCGTGGTGTTCAGCGGGGACGGCTCGTGGGGCACCACCACGGGCGCGCCTGATCCCTCCCCGCCGGGCAACCCGCTGCTGCGGGCCGGGTACGACGTGCTCGCCGATATCGGCGTGTACAGCACGCAGACGTACTACATCAAGCGGGTCATCGGCCTGCCCGGCGATCACGTGGCCTGCTGCGCGAACGGCAGGGTGACGGTCAACGGGGTGCCACTGGACGAGACGTCCTACCTGTTCCCCGGGGCGGCCCCCTCGATGCAGTCGTTCAGCATCGTCGTCCCGCCCGGGCGGCTGTGGGTCATGGGCGACAACCGGGCGATCTCCGACGACTCGCGCGGGCACAAGTTCTCCGGCTTCCCGGCCAAGGGGACCGTTCCGGAGAACGAGGTGGCAGGCCGGGCGTTCCTGATCATCTGGCCGCCGTCGCAGATCGGCGGCCTGCCGATACCCGCCACGTTCCAGCAGGCCGCGCTGCACGCAGGAGCGGCCGGAGCGCCCGTGCTCCAGGTCGCCGGGGCGGCGGCCGCCGCGGTGACGGCTGTTCCGGCGGCCGGGGCGGCGGCGGCGCTGCTCGGCATCCCGGTACTCGCCCTGCGGATGCCGCGGATGCCGCGGGTGCTGCGGACGCTGCGGACGCCGCGGGTGCCGCGGCTCAGGGCCCGGTGGCGGGGGCCCTGAGCTATGGCTGCGGTTCTCCGGTCTCGATGTACTCGAAGACCGCCCCGTCGGGGTGGCGCGCGATGAGCCGGTCCCCGTTCGGGGCCGGGGCGGGCCCCTCCAGAATGTAACCGCCTGCGGCCTGTATGGCGGCGACGACGGGTGGCAGATGCCGCACCAGGATCGTCGCCACCCGGTCGCGATAGCTGGCCGTGTCGCCGCTGAGCAACAGGAACGGTCCGACCTGCGCCAGCTGGACGTCACGGAAACCGAAGCGGTTGACCGCGGTTGTCTCGGCGAGCCGCTGGTACAGCGGGATCGCGGCCTCGAGGTCGTCCACGAAGACCCGGGCCAGCACACCGGAGATGTTGGACATACTCAGGGCAACAGCCACGGAGTCGTCCGCATGCCGTAATCGGGTTGGGTTCGGTCGTGTCCGTGCAGCACGGCGCTTAAGCCATGACTCAACCATTACCGCCCCGCCTAGCCACAGGGTCATGGCCAGAACGAGCAGGTAGATGAGGGTGGTCGAGAAGACGAGCAAGGCAACTCCGTGAGGAGGATCGCCCTCGGAATCCCTGGGCCAGGGCACGAGGAACCCGAACATCCACACGCCCGCACAAACCGCGGTCGCCACCGCGATCAGCGGGCCGGGCCGCACAACTGGCGGCTCGTTCTGGGCGCGGGCGGGCGCGGGCGGCTTGGCTGTGGTCGGCTCGGCGGGGAGGCCGGCGGTGACTGCGGCCAGCTCCGCGTGGGTCCGGGCCGCGAACGCCTGGCCTACCCGCAGGTCGAATTCGTCCTTGGCCAGCACGCCCTGCACGAACGCGGCCTTGAGGGTGCCGATCACCTGCTCGCCGTCGGCGTGAGACGCCCGGAGCTCGCCGCGGCCCCGGCCTTCTGTGGCTGCTCTCTCATCTCCCGGCCCTGCTACCACGGCGCCTCCCCCACCAGCGTGATGCAGCGAAGCGTATCCCCGCTGCCGGCCGCTGGCTATCCCCGCGGCGGCTAGACCGGATACCGGGTGGACTCGGTTTCGTAGGTTCGGCCGGCCGGGGTGGTCCAGCGGAAGGTGCCGTCGGCAAGCTGGTCGACCTTCCACTTGGGGTGCTGCTTCAGCCTATGGTCGTGATGGCACTTCGGCTCCTGTCCGTTATATTAACACATATGACGATCGGTGATGTAATACGGCTGGCGGAGCTGGGCAGGCCGCCCGACGGCGTCATCCGCTGCCTGATCTACGTGCGGATCAGCATGGACAAGGCTCACGACGGGCACGGCGTGGCGAACCAGATGGCCAAGCTGGAGCACAAGGCCGTCGAGCGGGGCTGGACGGTGGTGTACCGGCTCTCGGATAACGACATCGGGGTGACGCGGAAGGACCCGACCAGGCCGGGGAAGTACCGGCCGGGGTATGAGGAGGCGATGCGGCTGGTCGACGCGCGGGCGGTGGATGCGGTGCTGTGCTTTAAGTGGGACCGGTTCATCCGCGAGCCGCTGGACCTGGAGTACCTGATCCCCCGGTTCGACAAGGCCGGGGTGCGGTTCGCCGAGGTTGACGGGAATATCGACCTGGGCACCGATTCGGGGCGGCTGCACGCCCGGATCCTGATCGCGGTGGCCAAGGCCGAGCAGGAGCGCAAGGCCGAACGGCAGAAGCTGGCCAACGAGGCCGCGGCGGTCAACGGCCAGCGGTTCACCGGCGGCCCGCGCCCGTTCGGGTACCGGGAGGATCACGTGACCGCTCACCCGGTGGAGGGCCTGGCGGTGGCGGAGGCGTGCGCGGCGCTGCTGGGCGGGGGTACGGTCAGCGGGGTCATGCGGGAGTGGACCAAGCTGGAGCTGACGCCGCCGCAGCGGGACCGGCGCGGCACCACCCGGTGGAACCGGGCCAGCATCCGGAGCATCTTGCTGAACCCTCGGATCGCGGGCCTGTCGGTGTACCACGGGGAGATCGTCGGCCAGGGCAAGTGGGAGCCGCTGGTATCGGAGGAGACGTGGCGGGCGGTGCGCGGCGTCCTGGAGGACCCGTCCCGTAAGCCGCCGCGGGGGGTGCGGACGCTGCTGGGCGGGCTGGCGTGCTGCCCGTGCGGGAACGTGGTCGCCGGGGGGCCGTCGCATACCGGGCACCGGGTCTACCGCTGCTCGATGCCGACCCGGGACCGGTCCCGGCCCGGCGGGCACGTGGCCCGGCAGGCCGGGCCGGTCGAGGATTTCATCACCAGGCTCGTGGTGGGGCGGCTGTCCCGTGCCGATGCCGCCGATCTGGTGGCCGTCGAGGAGGGCGGGCCGGATGTGGCGGCGCTGCGGGAGGAGGCGGCGGCGATCCGCCGGAACCTGGAGGAGATGGCCGCCGACCGGGCGCTGGGCCTGATCACCCGGCCGCAGATGCTCGCCGCCACCGGGCGGGCGAACATCCGGCTGGATGAGATCGGGACCGAGCTGGACCATGCCGCGCGGGAGAACGTGCTGGCCCCGCTGGTGGCTGCCGAGAACGCGGCGGAGGTGTGGGAGACGCTGGACCTGTCCCGCAAGCGGGCGGTCATCAAGACGTTGATGACGATCACGCTGCATTCGCCGGGCCGGGGAGCGCGCCGCCCGTTCGACCCGGCCACGGTCAAGGTCACCTGGCGGCAGGCGGACTCCGGCTGATACCGGCCAGGATGCCAGGGCCCCGATGCCGGGAGCCGGGGCGTCCGGGCGGTTACCGGCGGCGGGGGCGGCGCAGGAGGAGCGCGAGCGTGTCACGCTGCTGGCTGGACAGGGGCGGGGCGGCATCGACCAGCCGGGCGATGTAGGCATCCAGGCTGGTCTGATGGTCATCTTCGGGGTGACCGTCGTGGTCGGGGCATTGGTCTTGGTGGCTGTGCGTGGCCGGGGGCGAGCTGGACCTGGCTGGTCCCGGACGGGCGGCTTGGAGGCCCGGCCGGTTCCTCATCCCCGGTCCCCGCTTTCACGGCGATGCTGGTCCCCTGACATGATTTAAAGCTACGTATTTGCTGTCGGACGGCAAATCAACATGCGCTATCATGGACCGCGTTAAACGGCATCAGGCATCATTTAGCAGCACTGGACATCGCCCGGCAGTACTGGATATCGCTGACTGGTACGGCCGAATTTTTTTGCTTGAATCCGTAAACCGGGGATACGCCGGGTTCGGCGTGTTCAGGCATTCACTTAAACACGCCGTGCGGTAATCACCGGCCTAGGCCCCATTGCGCCACGCTAACCTCACCGGGCACATACGTCCGGCCGCTGGCCTGCGGCTCAGCGCGGCCGACACCCCAGGCAGGAACCGGGGAGAGCCCGGGGTCACCCAGGACCGATCTCGCCTTCCCGCGTGCGCCTGCGATCGCCACCTCAGAGGCGAGGAGGGTGGAATGCGTGGTTGTTGAACGTCACAACAATGTCAGTCCAAGCGTCATGACAATGTCAGTGGGGAGCGCGCGGCGGGTGGCAGCGCGCCGAAGCAGCATACTCAGCGATGCGGGTGCATCTGCTCGGTCTTGGGGGGCCTCTTGGTCTCAGCCAGCGTGGTTTGGCCTGGGCTCAGGCCGATCGCAGTGTCTGCCTGGTCATTGGCCCGGTTGGCAGGGAACGTTGCGCGGAGGAGCTGCCACCCACACCACACAAACGCGAACGAGGCGGCTAGCACTCCAGCTCGGTCAAGGCGGACGGGTCCTGAGGGCACCGACACCAGCGGGGCCATGATGATAGCCGCGACCGAGCCGATCACGATGACCAGCCCGGCCCAGCGTGGGTAGACACCCGCCCGGAACGTGGCGAACCCGAAGCTGACGAAGCCGGCCACAACGACAAGGTAGGACAGGGCGAAATAGGCCACGAACCCGCCACCCAGATTCTGCTCCAGCCCTCCTTGGAGCAGGAAGCGAGTCGCATCGTGACCTGCCAGCACCGGCCCGGCGAAGGCAAACATGGCCTCGGTGCTGACCTCAAGCATGGCAAGCCCGAAGAAGCTGAGGACAAAACCCGCAAGGCCGAGCCGGCCAGCTCGCCTGGCCTGAAATGCGTACAGGCCCGGCAGCCCGATGAGGAAGATCAGGCTCCCGGACAGCTTGGCCAGGTCATTGACCGGCACCAGCGGGTCGAGGTAGAGGCCGGCCCCACTTCCCCGTGAATACAGGATGGAGGCGACCCCGTCGATCGTCATGCCGATCATCACCGCCAGGCCGCTCAGCCGGTACAGGGTCACCGTCCGCATTGAATTCCCTCCGCACCTGCAGCTGCAGCGGGCGGAGCGTCAGGCTCTGCCCTCGCACCTGCCGCCCTTTTGCTTGGCCCCAGGCGGCTTCGCCCGCCGGTACCTCGGACTCACCAGCTCAGCTCAGCGAATGGACGTCGCTGCCTGACCTCCCACGGTTTCTCCCGGTCTCCTAGCTCTCTGAAAGGCATAAGGGCCCGGTCGCCGTGCACCAGCAGCCGCCGGACGGCCCGGGATCGTAGGTGAAACCCAGGCTGGTGAAGAATCCCCTGGACTTGCCGACGCCCGTGACGGGCAGGGTTACGTAGATCATCCGCATCAGCATGGTCGCCTCCTCGGCGTTCGGGTCCTGGGTCCTGGCCGGGCTTCCCGTACCCTGCCCGGGGCGGCTATCGGCTGGCACCTCGCAGTGTCCCGCGCGCATCAGATGGTGACGCGGCGCATGGTGGTGAACCCCCCGAGTCCCAGCGCCACGGCGAGCGCGGCCAGCACGCCGGTCAGCGCTGGCGCCGTCACGGTGACGAAGAACTGCCCGACCGCGGCCCAGTTATGAGTCATCGACACCACGACCAGGACACCGAGTGCCACCAGCACCTGGGCGGCGATGAAGGCCACCAGCCCGGGAACGTTCCAGCGCCGGTACACCAGCCCGTACCACATGCCATAGCCGAAGAACAGCACCAGCAGCACGAACGACGTCAGCCACGTCTGGTACCACGGGCCGTCCATGATCCACGGCACCCGGAAGAAGTGCAGCGCAAGACCCCATCCGCCGGTCGCGCGCTCCACCATCTGCAGCACCGTCAGCCCGAGGCCGTACCCGACGCCGAGTGCCACCACCAGCAGGACGGTGCCGAGATAGTAACCGCGGCGGCTGACGCCGAGCATCAGCCCAAACGGCAGGAACCTCGTCATGCTCAGCACGCCGCATACCAGCAGGAAGATATAGATCGTCACCAGTCCCCCGGTGTACTGGCCGCCCGGGGCAGGCAGTACCAGCGCGGCGATGACCACGTTGACCAGGAAGCTGAACGCCATGATCGCCCACGGCAGCGCCAGGTAGGTCACGCGGTCCACCAGATGGTAGCGGGCGACGTTCAGCAGCGTTTTCATGCGCTCACCTTCTCGTTCACGCCAGCGGAAGTGCCCGGGGCGTGGACCAGCAGCTGCTGCAGCGACAGGGGTTCCAGGCTCAGGTACAACGCGCGGGCGCGGGCCTGCGCGGCGACGTCGAGCGGGCCGGCCACCGTGACCGAGGCGCGCGAGCCAACCCGCTGCCGGTCCCAGACCGCACGCCCCGCCACGAATTCCTCCACGACCGTGGCCGGGCCGCTCACCGTCATGGCGGTGCCGCGGACGTCGCCGGCGGGCACGTCCAGCGCCACCCGCCCGCGGTCGAGCACCACCACGCGCCCCAGCAGGTCCGCCACCTCGTCGATGAGGTGAGTGGACAGCACGACGGTGCGCGGGTGCCCGGCGAGATCGGCCAGCAGCCGGTCGTAGAACAGCTGACGCGCCACCGGATCCAGGCCGGCGTAAGGCTCGTCGAACAGCGTCAGCTCGGCGCGGGCCGCCATCCCGATGACGATCCCGACGGCGGAGCGCATCCCGCGCGACAGCTTCTTGATCCGCCGCCGCAGCGGAAGGTCAAAATCGGCGAGCAGCCGCCGGGCCAGCTCCTCGCTCCAGTTCGGGTAGAACCAGGAGGCCACCTGGATCGCATGGCCCACCCGGAAGTCCGGATAGGACTGTTCCTCGCGCACGAGCGCCATCCGGCGCAGCACCGCCTCATTCTCAGCCGGAACCTCGCCGAACACCCGGATGACACCGGTGGTGGGGAACTCCTGCCCGGTAACGATGCGCATCAAGGTGGTCTTGCCCGCGCCGTTGCGGCCCAGCAGCCCGGTCACGGTGCCCGGCTCCACCGTAAGTGAGATGTCGTCGAGCGCGACCTGGTCGCGGTAGCGGCGACCCAGCGCCGTCGCGGAGATCACCGGGATCATAGCGTGTTGCCTCTCTTTCGCCAGCTGCAGTCATGGGCATCCCGCACATCGAAGCAGCGGCAGGTGAAGGCCCGATGTGGCTGCTGTGGTACTCGGGTGAAGACCAGCACACCGGGATACCAGCACACCGGGATATAGGTCCAGGCACTGCTCTCGGCAGGGTCATGAAGCCAGCGAGGGCAACGTACACGCAAGCGGGCTGACAGCGGGCCCGGCCCCATCATCGGCCCATACCGCCGACCTCGCCGAGCTGAAGCAGGACGCCATCGAGTCCCCCGGCGCCTGGCTGACCACGGTCGCCAGCCGCGTGTGCCTGGACATGCTGGGCTCGGCACGGGCCCGGCGAGGGCAGCCCGCTGACACCGCAGCCTCCCGGACCCCGGCGGCCTGCGCCACCAGCCGGACGCCGTCATGCCCCAGCGCCCGCGCCTCGGCACCCATCAGCAGCCGCCGCTGCCGCTCATCCAGATGCGGCAAGATCGTCTCGAACTTCGCGCGAGCATCTCCCCGGTTACCACCATGGCGCTCATATCACACCAGGGTGCCGGATCCCAGGAGGCTACGGGTTATTTTCCCGCAAGGCCAGAGCGGTGGTGGATCTTCGTTCGTCAGCTCGTCGCCGGCCGGGCCGTCAGAAGCCGGGCGGCCACGTCCGGCCAGGGCGGGGACCGGCAGGGGAAACGATGCCAGGCTACGTTATGACGCCGATAATGCTCACGCTGGCATAGCCGAGCAGAGCCACCCCGGCCCCGGCCCCGGTGACGGCGCTGGGAGCCAGGTGCCTGCCTTTGCAGATCAGGACAGCGGCCGCCGCGACAGCGATCAGCGCAGTGCCCAGCGCCAACAGCGGCGGGCTCTTCAGCACCGGTGCCATCGGGAAGAAGTGCACGCCCACTACCAGGCAGATCCACGGCGCGAGGTAGTGAGAGCGCCCGCTGAAGATCATCGCTGCGGCTCCTGCCGCCGCCACGCCGAACTCCACGCCGACGATGATCCCGTACTGCCGCATCGCGCCTGGCTGGCTCAGCGCCGAGGCACCTGACCAGTGCCGCCAGGCGAGTACCGCACCGGTCACAGAGACGGCCAGGCTCAGCGCCGTGCCCGCGATCAGCGGTGACCGCCACGCCGCTGGAGGCCGCTCTTGCGCCCACCCGAACCAGCAGGAGGCGAAGAACCCGAGAATCAGGGCGGTCATCGCCGCGTCGCGAACCGGCTGCCCGCCCATCAGCGGCCTCCCGTCGGTAAGTTCCCTGAAACGGCGATCCCTCGCAACTGCAATGATCGCTGAGATTCGCCCGGCGATCACGGCCGGCTGACTCAAGCGCCGCATCCAGCGGTCCCTGCGGAACCTTTCGGTGGTCCCGGGTTCTGTCCTGCCGGTTGTCATCACGATCACCTCATGATCGGGCGTGAGGTGCCCCGCAGCGCCCTCGCCGGCCAGCGCCGGGCTTTGAATCCGGCACCGGCCCGGTCATGCCGCTGCTGCCCGGGCTGCCGCCAGCAGGCCACGGTCGCCACCGTGAGCAGGATCCCCCACACCAGGAACCACATGTCCCAGACAGCGACATGCCAGAGCAACGCCGTCGGGTCGGCGGCTGCGCCCGGGTACACGGCGCCCGACAGGACCAGCGCGCCCGCCGCCACCAGCAGCCCGCCGTAGCCGGTGAGCACGGCGCTGGCCCCGGCCGAGCAGATGAGCAGCCACCGCCGCGGGACGGCCCGCCCCCACCGCCGGATAAGCGCCAGCGCCAGCAGGCCACCGCCCGCCTTCGCGGCGGTGGCGGTGAGGCCGAGCAGAACCGCCCGGATACCGCCGTTTCGGGCGATGTCTGCGGCGGGTCCGCCCACCGTATCCAGCAGCAGCCGGCCGCCCAGGGTCCAGTACAGGCTGACCGCCGCGTAGGCGAACGCCGCGGCTGCGGCCGCATAAGCGGCGAAAGCGCCGGCCTTCCCCAGCCGCGGGCTGGCCGCTGTGCCCGCGGCACCGGTGAGCGTCTTCACCAGGTCACCGGCCGCCTGACGTGTGCCGCAGGATGGCGGGGACGACGTCCCAGACGGCGCGGGGCAGTTCGTGGCCGGCCTGCTCCGGCGGGAGCAGGTGAGCGCCGGGGATCTGCCTGGCCAGCGCGACGCGGTGGCCGTAGAGGAGCACCGGGTCGCCGGGGCCGTCAATGCCGGGCGCCGGCGCGCTTGATTCTCCGGTCCGTTCCCGCCAGGGGTCGCCGGCGTTCATGACGGCATGGCTGGTCATAACCGGGGCGATACGGACGGTGCGGTCGAGGGCACGCCGCGCCAGCACCGGCCCGCCGGCGCCAGGGCTGTTCGTCATGAAGTGTCTCCTCACACCTGCATACACAACGGGCGAGCGCCGCAGCCAACCGCGGCGGCCACAGCGCCATCGGGCGGCGTGCGCCTGCGTCCTCACCACCCGGCCAGGCGTTCCGGGCCGTGAATCATCAGTAGCCGGTGGAAGCGGCACCGGGATGCAGCCGGGATGGAGCCGGGATGGAGCCGGGCAATGCGCACAGCGTCTGATCAGCGTGCGGTCGGGCAGGGTGAGGCCGGTATGGGCCCGTTGAAGCGCATCGACGAGCGATCGCTGGCGCAGCGTCCCATTGAACCCGGCGGCGGCATCCGTCACCTGCACCTGACCGGTGGCCGCCTGTCGGGTGGTGATGTTGATGCGGTTCCACGCGTTGATCCCGGCGATCGAGCGCCTCGAGCTGCCGATCGTCGTAGTGCTGGGCGGCCTCCTCCCAGACCTCGTCGAGAACCGGGTCCCGGACGATCTGCCAGGCGGGTGGCGGTCTCGGTCAGCGCCAGCGCGGCGCCCTCGGCGCCGGTGAAGTACGGCGTCTCGGCCAGGCGGCAACCGTGAAGATGCGCTCGCCGGGCCCACCCGCTGCCTTGAGCTCGCGTGAGTGCATGTCGACGCACACACTGCAGCTGTTGATCTGACTTGCCCGAAGCGCAACGAGCACGGTCGTCGCCCGCGGCCCTGCTCACCCTGGGCCTGGTCTGCCGCTGGGGCGAAGTCGTCCCGCGCCGCCTGCCCGTGCTGGCCGGCCGCCGGATTCGGCCGGTGGCTGCGGTCATCGCGGCACTGCCCGGTGGCCTGCTCGTGACGCTCGTTGCCGTGAGCGGCTCGACGGGGGCTGGCGACCTCGCCTAGCGGCACTGGTTAAGGAGGAGATATGCAGGATGTGCTGGCGGTCATCACGGTCGTGCTGGTCGGGCTGATGGTGGGCGTGGAACTCGCGGTAGCGGTGTTCGTCAACCCCATCTTCGATCGGCCGCCGAACGGCGGTGGCCTCGCGGCCCGCAGCGACACAGCCCGAGTGCTCGGCCGGGTGATGCCGTTCTGGTACATCGCGTCGGTCGTGCTCGGGGCGCTGTGGGTCGCCCAGGCATGGAGTGGGTAACAAGCACTGAGAGTCGGGGTGGCCACCGCGCGCCTCGTGCGAGCGTGGTGATGTCGATCGTGCTGCTCGTGCCGATCAACTCGCGGGCCGCCCGCTGGTCGCACGGCGCCATCCCCCGGACAGGAAGCGGCAGGTCGGCCGGTGGGACCGCGCCCACTACCTGCGAGTGGGCATCATCGGCGCCGCGTTCGTTCTGTACGTGGCCGGTGTCACGTGACGGCCCGGCGCGGTGCACACCAGGGCCGGAACCTGCCAGGGAGGCTGAGCTCGTGAGCGCGGAACTCGAGACGCCCGCACCGGCGGCGTGCCGGCCCCGCGGCGGGCAGCGTATCGCCGTGGCACTTGCCCTTTGGTCAACCGCCTACGCGTGCTACCGGGCGTACTACGCGGCCGGTGGCCAGTTCGGCATGATCGGCCAGCCGGTCTCGGTCGCACAGTTCCGCGCCATCAACGCCGCCGGCGCCATCGCGATCTTCCTATTCGGCGCGGTGCTCCCGTTCGTCGCGGTGCGCTGGCGCCCCGCACGGCGGGCGCTGCCCGTGCTGGGATGGATCGGTGCGGTCGGCTGCTGCATGCACGCGCTGGTCGACGCCACCCTGCGGGTCCTCAGCATCACCGGTGTGCACCCCACTCAGCTCCCGGCGAGCGTGTGGCGTTCCTTCGACCGGCACGCCGCCGACCTGCAGGATCTGCTCCTGAACGAGCCGTGGTTCTTCGTCGCCGGCCTGCTCTGGGCCGGGCTCGGCCTCGCACTTGTCCGCCCGGCGAGACGTCGCGCGTGGACGATGTCAGCCGTGGCCGTATGCCTGGCGCTGACCGGCGTCGGCGTACTCAGCGGCCTCGATGTCATCGGTTCGTTCCACTTTGGGTAACGATATGCATGGGTCAGCGCGACGCACCGGTTGCCGATCGGCATGCGGGACTGCGCAGCGGACGTCAGAGGCGGAGATCCGGGACCAAGGACTGCGTGCTCACATTCGCGAGCGGTCAGCAATCGCGAGCGGACCGGGCGGTGCCGGGAGAAATGCCGCCCGCCGGCCGCCTGGTGAACCAGGCAACTCCCTCCCGGTCATCCCGAACGTCCTGATCTGGACGGCTGCGGCTAATCGGCAAGTCGGCGTCATGCCCGCTCAGACTCGGCAGGGACTTCGGCAGCGCACGGTTAGGCTGAGGCCTGGGGAGTCCGGTTACCCTCTGTGATAGCTACCGGTCGTTCGTGCTCGCTTCGATGTGGCCCTCCCCTCTACCTGAACCGCGGCTCCGCGCCGACCGCGATTGCAGCCACCAAGGAGAGCATTACCGTTGATAGGGGTATCCATCTGCCCGGACTAGATCCACGGCCAGGACTACTGAACCCCGCAGGTCAGGCCAGGATCAACCCCACCACGCCGAATCTGTCGGCCAGCTCGTTGACCTGCGCAGGTCCGCTTACATGGAGACCCCTAACCGTTGATCATGACCTGGTGTCCAGATAAACGTGCCGTCAACAGCTGCTGTTGCTGTCATCGTTTGCTGTCAACTCGGCGCAGGCCCTCCTGTAGCAAGCCGACCCGCACCGTGCAGAGCATGGCCCGCGTCCAGGTCCGGGCAGGCTCCGGCCTGGCCCTTCGGTGCGTCCCGGGTGCGGTCAGTCCGGCGCGAACGATCCTGTGAAGATCTCGCCTGCTGGCTCGTAGGTGCCGATCACGGCTCCTGCGGAAGTGACCTTGCTGTCGGTGAGCTTCAGCCCAGAGGGGATGGTGCCGTCGGGGAACAGGCGTTTGTCCGACCCGATGACGAGGGGGAAGATCCACAGGCGGTACTGGTCGACGAGGTTGTGGCGCCGCAGCGTCTGGATCAGGTCCCCGCTGCCGTGTACCTGCAGTTCTGGCCCGTCTTCCTTCTTGAGCGCCGCAACGCCTCCGGCCGCGTCTCCCTCGATCAGGACAGAGTTGCTCCACTCCAGCGTGGGATGACTGCGCGACGCGACGTACTTGGTGGCGTCGTTCAACGGCCTGGCACCGGGATCGTCTGAGGCGTGCGGCCAGTACGCGGCGAGGATGTCGTAGGTCTTGCGCCCGAGGAGAAGGTCGAACGGCGCGCTCATCGCCTCGCTCATGGCTTGGCCCACCTCCTCGTCCCAGTAATTCACCAGCCAGCCGCCGTGCGCGAAGCCGCCGCTGTCGTCTTCTCCCGGCCCGCCCGTGGCTGCGACCGCCGGGCAACGAGCACAGGGGGAAGTGCCTGGTTAACGTATACGCGAAGCCATCCTTGACACCTTCCCTCCAGCGAATGGATCGGCAGCAGTCAGTCCACTGGGGGAGAGGGGTGGTGCACCAGACAGAAGCCGAGCGTGAAGGTGCCCGGCGCGGACGCGTCGCCCGGATGACAGCAACAGTGTTGGCAACAGCAGCGGCCAACGGCTACCAGCAGCGACCAGCGGCAGCGCATAACGCTCGCGCGATCCGCGCCAACTGGGCATATGTCCGGCCTGAAAAACGGACGGTCGTTCGTCGGCGCAGCCCCGCCAAGAACTTGGCCTAAGCACTACGGGCGCGTGCCCCCAAGATGCCCCCGAACCGCCATCAACAGCCAGCGACCGCCACCAGCAGCACCCTGCGAACATGAAGCTTGGGCGGCCTTTGAACCCACGAGCAACGTACGGGAACACTCTCGTAATGCGTAGATCGCGGGGTACGTTTGCATGCCCGGTGGGCAACGGGAGAGCCTTGACAGCGGTCTTCGCTGCGCAAGATCCTTATACCTGCCGGGAGATGCCAGATTCGCGGTCCGATACCAATACCCGCCACAGGAACGATGATGACGATCGAGATCACCATCCCGGAGGAGTGGACACCGGGACAAGCGCTGGCTATGCGGGCGCTGCTCCAGCACGCAATACTCAACGCCACGCCGGTTGTTGCCTTCATCCGGAAAGACGCCACAGCTGACCAGCTCAAAGAGATCTATGATCGCGTCGAGGCGCTGATCCGGGAGGCCGGACTAGAGGCAAAGTAGCAGGGGTCGCCCGAGGCAGCCCATGCATGTGGGATATGTGCGGGACAATCCAACGCTCGGGGCTTTGGGCTGCATCATCCGCCCAGGTCAAGACGCTGGCGTCGGGTCGAACTGTAACGGTCTGTAAAACCGCTCCCTTCACCTTGCCGCCAACCGGTGGCCCGTCGGCCAGCTCCCTTTCCAAGCTGGACCCGGCTGCGCACCGAAATGGCTGATATGCACGCACCCACGTGACGCCTGCACCTGACGGTTCTCGAGCGCCGATTCGATCGGAACTCGGCCGCCTGATGCGCCTACTCACGTAACGTGATTTATCCTGGACCCGAGCCAAGCGCCCATGGAGCAGCCGGGTGGTGCTGGCCGTCCCGGCCCACACGGAATCGCCGACTCGACCCAGCCGCGGTCAGGCCATTACGAGCGCTTGACCTGGTCTGCAAACCTGCGCCACGCCTTGGCGGGGAACCTGAGCACCGGGCCGATCCCGGCTTGCTTGGTGTCGCGAACCAGTACGCGGCGGTCCTGCCCAGCTACCTCCACGCAGTTGCCGCCTTGGGAACCCGAGTAGCTGGACGTCCGCCAGCCCGTAACTCTGATGGTCATGTGACCTCACTCCGTATCTGCCGGATCCGGTCAAGGGATCCGCTGGGGGACAGCGAGGAGGCCCGGATCAGATTCAGCACCGTCATCAGGTGCGCCACCTCGGCAGGGGCCTCGACGATCCGCCCGCCCGCGTAGCACTCCGTATAGCAGATCGTGGGAGCGGCGGCGAACTCGAAGATCGTGATCGGCCCATCGGATCCCGCGTGGTTGTCTCCGGTGAACGGCAGCACCTGGATCACCGTACCCGGCGTCCCTGCCGCCTCGATCACCCGGTCCACCTGCCCGGCCATCACCGCGCGGCTGCCGACCACGTGCCGCAGCACACCCTCATCGATGACGTACCACAGCATCGGCCGATGCTCGCCGCCGAGGATAATTTGCCGGTCCATCCGGGCCGCGATCAGCTTGTCGACCGCCTCGGTGGTGTCATTGGGCCGCCCGGAGCTGATCATCGCCCGCGCGTAGTCCTCGGTCTGCAGGAGCCCTGGGATGGCGCCCAGCTCCCACCCGTGGATGCGGACTGCCTCCCGCTCGAACGGGACCACCGGGGCGAAGAACGCAGGGTACGCTTCCCGCGCCACCAGCTCATACAAGGTCATGAACGTCCCGGCCGCTCCAGTGGCCTCATCAAACCCCGGGGTGGCGAACGCCTGGTCGCAGGCTGCGGCGAACTCGGCCGTGGGCGGCTTGTCCATGCTCTCCACGCCGCTGATCAGCGACGCGGAGTACCCCATCTTGGTGCCCAGCTCCACCTGAGTCCAGCCCGGCCGCTGCCGCCAGGCCCGCAGCTGCGAGGCGAACGCGGCCAGCGACGTGGTTTTCACTTCCGACCTGGACGCCCTCACCTTCGGCATGGCACTTCACCGGAACCTTCCGTTCTTGACCGCCCGGCCCACGAACGCACCTGTTCACCGTGCGCTTTCACGTACTTCCCCACCGTACGCCCGGCCTGCCACGGTTAGCAGCAGGACCCACGCACCCGGCCAGGCTTCACCAGGCCGCGCGGAGTCCCGCCAAAACATGACGCCTGATGAGCGAGGGAGGACACATGAGCACCACGACGGCAGCCACCTACCAGGGCACCTTCGGCGGCCGGACCGACGAAGCCGCCCGGGTCCGCCGCGAGATCACCGGCTACCTCGGCGACTGCCCGGCCGCCGGGGACATCGTGCTCATCGCCAGCGAACTGGCCGCCAATGCCATCGTGCACTCCCGGTCCCGGGGCGGGTCCTTCGCCGTCCGCTGCGAGTTGTCCCCCGGAGCGGCCCGGGTTGAGGTCGAGGACATGGGCGGCCCGTGGCGGCCCCGCAAGCCCGATGACCTGCCCCACGGGCTGGACATCGTCCAAGCCCTCACCGGCGACGGCAGGTGGGGAACCCAGGCCACCGGCACCGGGCGCCTGACCTGGGCCCGGCTGTCATGGTGACGACCCGGGCCCGGCCCGGCACCCGGCTGGCGCGGCCCGGTCACCGGACGGCCCGCCGATGAGCACCCGCGTCGACGGCGCCACCGTGCTCGTCCTGGTCAGCGCCCGCGTCACGCTCAGCGCCGGGCCCGTGCACATGGCCCTATCGGCCAGCGAAGGTCCGGCACCGGGAACCTGGCGTTACAACCTGCACGACGGCCAGCACAACCGCGCGGCCTACGGACGCGTCGCCGGGAAGGCCGATCACATGGACGTGCTCCGGTGCGCCGCAGGCATCTGCGCCGCCGGATACCAGCCAGGAACCGCCGAACGCGGCCTGCTGGAACAATTCGCCGCCAGCTCCTGACACCTTATGTGCGGCTGCCAGGACCGGCCGCAGTTCCACATGGGCTCCCCATTGCCCTGCTGGGCAGGCTGAGGACAACGAGTCGAGGAGGCGCCCCGGATCACCAACCCTCCCGAGGCTGGGGCGCCACGAACACCGTGCCTGGACCTGCCCCGCCACATCGGCATCATCGGACCGGTGATGGGACTACGACCACCGCAACTACTTCGGCCCGGCCGGTCCATCACCGGGTCTTTCACGCATTCGCCGCCGACCTGGATAATCCGTCACCGCAGATAGATGACGGGGATCTACTTGCGGCCCGAGTACTCAGATGGCTTGCTGGTCGTCCCTTTCCCGGCATCATGCAAGCGACGACAAGCGCGGCTGGCCAGGCAATCGGGAGACAGGTCAAGAACACCACCACCGCGATGTTCTCGACCCGCCTGAGCACGGCGATCACGGTAGGCAGGACGTACAAGGCTGCGAGGCCAGCCAGCTCGACCAGAACACCGGGCTGTTCGCGAGCGCGGTCATGGCCGACCGTCCTCACCGGGCGGATCGCCGATCCGTTCCCGCTGTTCGGCATCTACTTCCGCCCACGACGGGTGGCTGCGATCCACGACCACCGGTCGTTCCCCAGCTAGCGTCGGCTCGTCGTGTTCGTGGCCGTGATCTTCATCCCCTGTTGGAGGACGGTACTCGTGGCTGATGATTTCCGGGGCCGGGAGGCGTGCGGCGGTCAGCCGCCCTGCCTTGGCCAGGTAACCCTCACCTGGCAGGTCATCGCCAGTCAGCAGCTCGGCCAGTTCGGCGCCTGACAGATGCAGCGCGCACCAGTAGGCGGCCAGGAAGGCATCCAGGTCTTCGACTTGCTCATACCACGGTGGCCCGAACCAGGGCCACAGGAGCTGGCACCACCACGGCAGCTCATCGTATGGCTTCATGCTCATGCTGCCTCGCTCTCGTGCTGATGGCCGTTGCCGGACGCAGTGACCTGGGTGACGAGGTGGCTGACCTTGCGACGGGACAGGCCGAACCGCTCGGCCATGGCCCGCTGGCTCAACGGCTGCCCGGCGGCGACCGACGCCGCATAGGCCGCGCGGACCGCCTGCTCCACTGTCCCGGGCACCTCTGGCACGTCCGGCCCGCCGAGGGTTGCGTGTGGCGCGCGGGCGCGTCTGACCTGCTGCATGGCGATCTCGACCGAGCCGATGAACGCTACTGCGGGCCAGGCCGAGATCAGCGCGCCGAGCGGCCCGTATCCCGCCCCGAAGGCGATGTTCGCCCCGATCGTCGCGCCGATGCCGAGCCACAACATGAACCGGGCCAGCCTTGGCGCATCACGGCCGTTGCGAGCCTCGTGCAGCAGCACCAGCGAGGCGGCCAGGATCAGCCCGTCCACACTCAGCGGCAGCAGCCGGGCCGCCGTGCCGTCCTGCCCGTACACCTGGCCCAGCCCATAGATGTGCGAGTAAGAGACCACCGCCGCGAAGGCGGCCACCGCGCAGACCACGGCCGCCGTCGCGAACCGGATCACCCGGTCCCCGCTCACCGGCTCGCCCCGCGCCGCACCGACATCGGGTCACTTGATGCCGATCGTGGCCGGATCTCCGAGGTGTCCCGGAAGCAGCAGGGATAGTAGAGGTTACGGCTGGCCGTCCCGCGCGGTGCCCGCCGCCCGTCGCGCAGCACGGCCAGTTCGCGGACCTCGACGCACACGTACCATTCGTCCGGGCCGCATTGTTCTACGATGGTTCCCGGCAGCCACGGCCACCGCTCGCGGTCGCCCTGCTCTTCCTTCTTCGAGCGCGGATAGCGGACCTCGACCGGGCGCTCGTCAGGGAGCCTGCCGTCGTTGTCCTCGTCGTGCATGACTTGGCTCCACTTCCGGAGCCAAGTGGACAACCTGTGTGGTTATCGCTTGCACAGTGGCCTGTGCCCGCACTGGCATATATAGCCGTTGAGCTGGGTAAACGTCTCTGTGGTTATGACTTCGGCCGGACGCGGACCGCGGAGAGCCAGTACCCGAGGACAACGCCGTGCCGCACAAGCCGATCGCCGAGGGCAGTGAGCGCCGTTCGATCTGCGTCCGGTCGAGGAGGACACTCCCAGGTTCGGTCACGCTGCTTCCAGGCCTGCGGCTGAGAGGTAGACGCCGTGCTCCCGGAACGCGGCTGGCGCCCGGGTACCGCCCTCTTCCGCCGCGTCGCACCTGGGTACGACGGCTGGCTGCGCAGTTGCTCAAGCTATGCTCGCCGGAGCAGGCACAGCGGGCGGCCTCGATTCCGGCCGCTCCTAGCGCAGCTTCCTCCGGCCAAAGCATGGCCTCCAAGGCCGCCAGACCGCAGTACGAGCGCCTTCCTCCCCTCGCCGGTGAACGGTAAGGCCTAGTGAGCCGCTCGATGGCTGACTCACAAGTACCATGCCCGGCTGGCGGTTTCAGTGTGCAGCAGCCGGTCGTTGATCGCACGCGCCTTGGCCTGCAGCTCGGGCAGGATCTACCTGCTCAGTGCATGGAGGTAGACAGACTTGCATATCGCGCCGGCGCTCACCGAGGCTTTTGACGCCCGGCTGCCTTATGGTTTGCACATAACTACTTGAATCTAGCCGGTCACAGTCAGCTCAGGCCCTGACAGGCAGGGCATCACGCGTGTCAGGGCAGTATTAGAAGGGTGTCCGCCGAGATGCCTGGACCGGAATGCTGCGAGCACTGCGCACAGATACCACTGCTGCGCGAAGAGGTCGCCGCGCTTCGGGCACGCCTGAATGCGCTGACCACCGTGCCGCTAAGCGCCAGCGACCCCTTGCCGCTGCAGGCTGAACTCGACGTGGCCGCGAGAACCCCGCCGCGGCAGATGCCGCTGTTCGGCCCGGTCCACGGACCTCCCCTGCCTCAGGTAGATCACGAGTCAGGCTTGCACGCCAAGGTGGGCCTGTACCGGGCTCTCTTCGCGGGACGTAGCGATGTGTACGCCTACCGGTGGGAGAACACTGCGGAGGGCACCAAGGGCTGGGCGCCGAAACGGCGGCCCGGCACCACTCGCGACAACCCGGAGTACCTGCCGCTTACCGATGAGGTCATCTCCGCGCACCTGACTAAGGAAAACCCGGCCGCCTGCGGGCTTTACGTGATGCTGCCTGACAGTACCTGCCGCCTGCTGGTCTGCGACTTCGACGGCGGCACCTGGCGGCTCGACGCCGCTGCGTACGCGGAAGCGGCTGCCTGGGCCGGCGTGCCCGCGGCTGTTGAGATCTCCCGGTCGGGCGACGGCGCGCACGTGTGGACTTTCTTCTCGGAGCCGGTAGCCGCTGCCGACGCGCGTGCCATGGGTGCCGCGCTGCTGCACGAGGCGATGGCGATCCGCGGCGAGATGGACATAGAGAGCTACGACCGCCTCTTCCCTGCGCAGGATTATCTGCCGCGGCGGGGCTTCGGGAACTTGATCGCGCTGCCGCTGGAGGGCAGGTGCCGTCAGAATCGCACGACGTTGTTCGTCGATCCGGCGACGTTCGAGCCCTACCAGGATCAGTTCGGGTACTTGTCATCGCTTGAGCGCATGACCCGCCGCGACGTAGTGGAGCGCGCAGAAGAGCTTCAGCCGCCGACGGTCGGTCCTGCGGTGCGACTGCACAGATCTCCGCTCGCCGCTGAGCCTCCGCCGCCGGATGTCATCAAAGCTGAGCTGAGCGGCATGCTGGCGATCCGCCGAGACGGCCTGCCGCCGAGCCTGCTGTCGTCGCTGAAGCACCTCGCATCACTTCACAATCCCGAGTTCTACAGTCGGCAGCAGATCGGGCTGAGCGTCTGGGGCGCGCCGCGGATGCTGCGCTGCCACTCGGAGTCCCTGGACCGGCTGTTCCTGCCACGCGGCGTCGCCGACCGCGCCGCGAAGTTGATCGAGAAGGCGGGCAGCCGCCTAGCGATCACCGATCTCCGCAGCGCACCGGCCGAGCTGGAGATCGAGTTCACCGGCACGCTGCGGGCAGAACAGCAGGCCGCGGTAGACGCCGTCGCCGCCCACGAACTCGGGGTTCTCGTCGCGCCGCCTGGCGCGGGGAAGACAGTAATGGGCTGCGGCGTGATCGCCCGGCACAAGGTGCCGACACTAATCCTGCTCGACCGGACTCCGCTTGTGGACCAGTGGAAGGAGCGGCTGCGTGAACACCTGGGTCTTGGCCCCAAGGACATCGGCCAGCTCGGTGGCGGCAAGAAGACGAAACTCACCGGCCGGATCGACCTGGCAACGCTGCAGTCACTCACTCGGGCAGATGACCCAGCAGCGATCCTTTCTGAGTACGGCCTGGTTATCGTAGATGAATGCCACCATGTCGCGGCCCACACGTTCGCGCGGGCGATCCAGTCGATACCGGCGCGGCGCTGGCTCGGGCTCACCGCGACGCCGAAGCGGGCGGATGGTCGTGAGGAGATCATGTTCATGCACTGCGGACAGGTGCGACACAAGATCCCGAGTGCGACGGACCTTATCCAGGAACTGCATGTTCATCCGACTGCCACCACGATCCGTGACGACATCGACGGCGACACGCCCGGCATCCTTCAGTCGATCATCATCCCGGCACTCGTGTCGGACCGGATCCGCACCGCGCAGATCATCGATGACGTGGTGCACGCGATCAGACGTGGCCGTAACTGCCTGGTGATGGCAGGACGGACCGAGCACGTCGACCGGCTCGCCGCCGAACTAAACGCCCGCGGTCTAGCGCCGATGGTGCTGCACGGCTCCATATCCCCTGGAAAGCGGCGTGTCACCCTGAAACAGCTCGCGGACTGGGACCCGGTGCACGCGCGCGAGCCAATGCTGCTGGCGGCAACCGCCAGCTATATAGGCGAAGGCTTCGACTGCCCAGCGCTCGACACGCTTTTCCTGTGCTCACCGTCCTCCTCGGAGTCGATCATCACGCAGAACGTCGGCCGGATCATGCGTGATCTGCCGGGGAAAACGACGGTCGAGGTACACGACTACGCCGACACCAGAGTGCCCATGCTGACCCGCATGCACGGGAAGAGGCTTACCGCCTACAAGAGGATCGGCTTCACCACTCCGGTGATTGGTGAGATTCCGCTGTTCCCCGGCACCGAGATGGCCGACCCAGCGCCAGCGCGCCCATCCAAACCCGCTGCCGTCCCAGCAGCGGAAGTCAGGGCGTGGGCGAAGAAAAACGGTCTCGACGTCCCCGCCCGCGGCCGCCTGCGCCCAGAGATCTGGGATCAGTACCGCGCCGCGCATCCATGGTAAGCATCTGCGCCGGATCATTGCCTGGCCTGGGTTCCGCAGATGAACATGACTTCCAGTACACGGAAACCCGACTTGAGCTGGGAAAACAGAAGTACGTACGGCGACGCGGCGCGCATCTAGGACCGATCATCCTCGCAGGTCACGAGCCTGCACCGGCCAAGCCCTCCAACTCGCTGCCAGCCTACTGCCGACGCCCCGCGGATAGCCGGTACTCAGCGTGATAGCTCGTTCCTGGAACCAGTGGGATCGTGGCGATAGGCTCTAGTCATGGCCGATGACGGGCGGGTTGAGGACACTAGCCGGAGCAGTGATGACATCTCTGGGCTTCCCCGGCACCTGGCCGCGCTCGTCGGCGCGCTAAACGGGCCGTCGGACCTTGGCCGTAATCATGATAAGTACCTGGCCTACCCTGACCGGGATGAGGCCAGCGGAGCGGCGTCCGCGTGATCTTGTGCGACACGGGGCCGCTTGTCGCCGCCTTCAACAAGGCTGAAAGCGATCATGCCCGGTGCGTGGAGTTCCTCGCCAGCAACTGGTCCCGCCTGGTGATCCCGTCGCTTGCCGTCACCGAGGTCTGTCATCTGCTGGCCGATCCGCAGCGACGCGGCCGCGTCGGCCTGGCCGCTGAATTCTGCGCCGCCATCGCCGACGATGAGCTCCGCGTCATCGAGATCACGCCGCATGACTACCGGAGGATGGCCGAACTGCTCACCACTTACTCGTCGCTTCGGCTCCAGGCCGTGGATGCTTGCGTGATAGCGCTAGCCGAGCGGCTCGACCTGCACGAGGTCGCCGCTCTTGACCGCCGGGACTTCCAAGTGGTCGCGCCACGTCATCTGCCCAAAGGGCAGCGGCTCAAGCTGCTGCCAGAAGACTGACCCCTACGATCTACAGGAAGCGTCTGCTCCGCGGACAACCTGTGTGGTTATCGCTTGCACTTTGGCCGGTAGTCACACAGGCAGGTGCGTCCGCCTGCTTCGTACGGGGTGTTGTGCTCCAGGTCGCACTGGGCGGCGGGCCGGCGACACGCCGGGCTGGTGCAAGTCGCGTGCCGAATCTGAGACAGATGCCGCAGCTTGACCCCGGCATCATGGCCGCTGCTTTCGTGCCGGTGGTCGCAGGGGTCGGTGGTGATCGAGTCGATCGTGATGATCAGGCGGGGTCCTGGCTCGGGAATGGTCAGCCGCCACGTTCCGTACCCGCGCCGGGCGGCCCGTCCCGGCCGGCCGGGGTGAAAGAGAACCCGCCCGGCGGTGGCCCGGGGCCGGCGCGCTTGGCGTGACTCTTGGGTTCGGGTCTGGCGCAGCCGTGGGCGACGGCGTGTCCCTGGTTGTCGGTGACGGTGAGGCACCAGGTGGTCTTCGGGCTGGCCGCGGCGGCGCGGGCCAGGTCGCGGGCCAGCCACGGATCGACTGGGCCCAGGCTGCCGAGCTCGCCGGGACGGTCGGCCAGGCCGGCCAGGGTGGCCAGCGGGACGGTCAGGGTGACCCACCCGGCGAATCCGGCCGGGGCCGCGCCGGGCCGGGCCCGGCCGGGGCGGGAGTCCTTGCCCAGGAGCAGGTCGAGGTAGGCGCGGGCGCTAGTTCGGTTAACAGGTCCATGTCGCCTTCCAGCCCAGCTGCCCTCAGCTCCCTGGCCCGGGCGGTGATCTGCTGGTCGGCGGCTAGGACCTCGTCCGGGGGCAGCTCGCAGCCCATCAGCGCGGCGTTGCCGGTGTCCTGGATCCACCGCTCTACCCGGGCATCCTTCGCCGCCTGCTCCCTGCGTTCCTTCGCCTTCTACGGGGCGGCCGTGATGACGGCGCGGGCGATCGCGGCGCGCAGCGCGCCGGGGGTCAGCCGGGCGGCCCGGTCCAGCACCTCGGCCTCCGCGGCGCGGGCCTCATCTTCATCCAGCAGCGCGGTAGCGCGGGCGATGACCTCGGCCTTGTACCGGGAGATCGTCCCGTCTTCCAGCGCCGCGGCGGTGCCGGGCAGGTGGGTGGGCAGGGTCTTGGCCATGCCGATCAAGCTGCCGGCGCGGGCCCGGGACTCGCCCAGCGCGCACGCGACCTGGTCGGCGATGAACTCCGCGTCCAGCTCCCCGGGGTTCCGCCGGGCCAGCTCGGCCAGCTCCTCGGCGGTGAAAGGCTCGAACTCCCCGTAGCCCTCCTCGCCGGGCCGTCATCGGATCCGGGCGCGACCAGGCGGGATCATCGTCCCACCCAGGGTCTGCGGGAACCGGTTCCGGAGGCATCCACCACCACCCGTTCGGCATGATTATTTCTATAGAACATAATAGCGGATTACGGCTTAGATTCCTACCTCTTTCACGGATTAGGGACGGATGAGGTGCGAGGTTTCCGTGGAGATCAGAAGCTGCCGGTGTAGGGGTTCATCAGGCTCCGGGATTCCGGGGTGAGCGCATTTAGCAGGTCGGCCAGTGACGCGCCGAAGGTCAGCGTCCCGTCGTCGTCCAGGCTGCCGATCACCGAGGTAACGTGCAACTCGAATTGGCCGTCCCGGGACCGGACGACCAGGCCGGTCAGCTTGCCCCGCCGCTTCGCCTGCACCTCGGCCGGCTGCAGGTCATCGACCCCGGCCGTGAACGCGTACACCGAACCGGTCGCGCCGTCCAGCCTGACCTGGCCGGCCGAGCCGTGCGTCACGACCCCGATGATCCGGTCGCTGGTCACGACGAGCTGGCCGAGTTCGGAGACGGCCGTGCCATCCGCGAGCGTGAGCACCAGGCCGGCCGCGTACCTGACGTGCGGCACAACGGAATTGCCCGCGCCCGGCGCCACCAGCAGCAGGGGCCTGGAGTTGTTTCCCTTTCCCAGGTAGAAACCGGCGCCGAACTCCGGGGAGTGCAGCGGGACGGCGGAAAGATCGAGCCTGAGGTAGTCAGCTGCGAAGGTCACTGTCGTCTCCAGCGGCTATAGAGCGGTTGCTGCGATCATCACCGTGCGGAGCGCGGACGCAACGGGAAAATACCTCAGCCTGGCGGTCTGCGGCTAGGCCGGGGGCGCGGTCGAGCCGCGGACCTCGAGGGCCGGCGGCAGCAGGTGCAGTTCGGCGGGCCGGGCCGGGTCGGCCACCCGGGCCAGCAGGGTGCGGGCGGCGAGCCGCCCGGCGTCGAAGCCGGCGCTGTCGACGCTGGTGAGCCAGATCGACCGCAGCCGGGCCAGGTAGGTGTTGTCGTAGCCGACGAGCGAGAGCCTGCCGGGCACGTCGACGTTCATCTCCGAGGCGGCTGACTGGGCGCCGACGCAGGTCAGGTCGTCGACCGCGAAGATCGCGGTCGGCGGCTGGGCGCTGCTGAGCAGGCGCACTGCGGCGCGGTAGCCGCCGTCCTCGGTGAAGTCCGCCGGCTCGATCCTGATGTGCTCGCCGAGCCCGCAGGCTCGCATCGTGTCCTCGTAGCCCTGCTGGCGCAGCTTCGGGACCACGTTGCTGGTCCCGGACACCCGCCCGGAGATGTGCGCGATCCCGCGGTGGCCGAGGTCGATCAGGTGGCGGGTGGCCAGCGTCGCGCCGAGCAGATCGTCGTTCGCGACCGCGTCCACCCGCGGCAGGTCGATGTCCCGCCAGCCCACCGTGACCGTCGGGACGGCGCTGGCGATCTCGGCGATGACCGGCGAGTTCGCCTGGGTGCCCGCCAGGATGAAGCCGTCGGCCTCGAGCCCGAGGAAGCCGCGTAGCACCGAGTCGTCCATCCGCCGGTCCAGCCGCCCGCCGCCGCTGAGCACCAGATGCCTCCCGTCGGCCTCAAGTACGGAGATCAGGCCGTCGAGCAGGTCCACGAACCACGGGTGGCGGACGTCGTTGAGCAGCACCCCGATGGCCCGGCTGCGTCCCTCGCGCAGGGTCCGGGCGGCGGCGTTAGGCCGGTAGCCAAGGTCGGCGATGGCCTGGTCCACGGCCGCTCGCCGCTCGGCGCTGACCCTCGGCGAGCCGCGCAGCACGAGCGAGACCAGGGACTTGGAGACCCCGGCCCGTTCGGCCACGTCACGGATGGTGGGCCGGGGAGCGGGCTGCTCACCGTTGACCGGCATCCGGGTCCTCCGCGGTGGCTGTTGGAACGATCTACCGAACGAAGCTTAGCTTATCCGCCTCCCCCTGGCCTGGGGGCGAACGCCGCCGCGGTCGCGTACGGGCCGCCGGGGCCACGCGAATCGGCCGCCGAGACCTTGACAGAGGCCGCCAGCCGAGGGATTCTTGAGAAGTTGGAACGATCCACAAAATTCCAACTTTGTCCAAAAAGGCGGGCGTTGAGGCGCGGAGGTCGGGCGATGAGCATCAGCACGTCACGGGTGATGGAGTACGACCCGTTCAGCCAGGAGTTCCAGGCCGACCCGTTCCCGGTGTACCGCTGGATGCGCGACGAGGCGCCGGTGTTCTACAGCGAGAAGTGGAACTGGTGGGCGCTGTCCCGGTTCGAGGACGTCCGCGCGGCCGCGACGGACCCGCAGACGTTCCTGTCCTACGAGGGCATCGACATCGACGACACCGCGAAGGAGCAGAGCGGTCCCGGGTTCCTGCCCGACATCGACAACCCGAGGCACGACCAGATCCGCCGGATGATTCAGCCGCAGCTACTGCCCAACCGCATCGCCGAGCGGGAGGACGCGGTCCGCGCCGTGGTCCGCGGCCTGATCGACGCCTGGCGGCACCGCGGCACCGTGGACCTGGCCCAGGAACTGGCCTGGCCGACGCCGAACGAGGTGTTCTTCGACCTGCTCGGCCTGCCCGCGGCCCGCGCGCAGGGCCGGGAGCAGCTGAACCGGTGGGTGCACGAGCTCAAGGACCGCAAGCCGGACGACTCCCGGCTCACCCCGGTGGCCAAGGCCGCCACCACCGGCATCCAGAGCTACTTCACCGACCTGCTGCACGAGCGGCGCGCCCGGCCGCGCGCGGACCTGGTGACGCACATCGTCACCGCCGAGATCGAGGGCGTGCCGTTCGCCGAGGAGGACTTCGGGGCCGCCTCCGAGGTCCTCGGACTGATGATGGTGCTGTTCCTCGGCGGCGTGGAGAGCACCGCCGGGCTCATCGGGACGCTGTTCAAGCTGCTCGCCGAGAACCCGGACCAGCGCGCGATCCTGCGGCAGAACCCGGCGCTGATCCCGGACGCCGTCGAGGAGGCGATCCGGCTCGCCACGCCGCTGCAGCTGGTCGGCCGGACGACGTCGCGCGAGGTGACGCTGCACGGGGCGACGATCCCGGCAGGCGGCCGGGTGGTGCTGGTCTACGGCGCGGCGAACCGCGACGAGCGGCGGTTCCGCGACCCGGACCGCTTCGACGTGAGGCGGGGGCGGTTCCGCCACCTGGGGTTCGGTGAGGGGATGCACGGCTGCCTGGGCGCGCCGCTGGCACGGCTCGAGGCGAAGGTCGCCCTGGAAGAAGGGCTGCCCGCGCTCGGCGACTACACGATCGCCGCGCCGCCGGTGCGCTACCGGACCACGCCGAACATGTACGTCTGGGACAACCTGCACCTGGCATTCCCGGTCGCCGCCCGGCCCGCGCAGCGGCTGCACGTGGAGACCGTGCAGCGCGACACGACCAGCATGACCGTGCTCACCCGCGAGTTCGAGGCGGACGTCCGGGTGGAGGGCAAGGCAGAGGTGGCGGACGGGGTGGTGGCGCTGAGCCTGCGGCAGATCGCGGACAGCCCGCTGCCCTCGTGGACGCCGGGCGCGCACGTCGACCTGATCCTGGACAGGGTGCCGACCCGGCAGTACTCGCTGTGCGGCGACCCGGCCGACCACCACCTGTGGCGGCTGGGCATCCTGCGCGACGCGAACGGCGGCGGTGGTTCCCGCTTCGTCCACGACCGGCTGCGGGCCGGCGAGGTGGTCCGGGTCCGCGGCCCGCGGAACAACTTCGAGCTGGCCCCCTCGCCGCGCTACCAGTTCATCGCGGGCGGGATCGGCATCACGCCCATCCTGCCGATGATCGCCGCGGCTTCGGCGGCCGGCGCGGACTGGCGGCTGCTGTACGGCGGCCGCTACCGCGCCTCGATGGCGTTCCTGCCCGAGCTGGCCCGGTACGGCGACCGCGTCACCGTGGCGCCGCAGGACGAGACCGGGCTGCTCGACCTGGACTCGCTGCTGGGCACGCCGCAGCCGGACACGCTGGTCTACTGCTGCGGCCCGGAGCCGCTGCTGGCCGCGGTCGAGGAGCGCTGCCACGCCTGGCCGCCCCGGTCGCTGCGCGTGGAACGGTTCAGCGCCCGGCCGCTGACCGTGCCGGTCCGGGCCGAGGCCTTCGAGGTGGAACTGGCGGCGAGCGAGCTCACCCTGACGATTCCGCCGGAGCGCTCGATCCTGGACGTGGTCGAGGAGGCCGGGGTCGGTGTCCTGTCATCCTGCGCCGAAGGCACCTGCGGCACCTGCGAGACCGCGGTGCTCAGCGGCCTGCCCGACCACCGCGACTCGGTGCTGACCGAGGAGGAGCGCCGGGCCGGGGACTGCATGATGATCTGCGTGTCCCGGTCCTGCACGGAGCGGCTTGTCCTGAACCTGTAGAGCGGACGGACTCGGGTGGGCGTTACCACAGGCCTCCGACAGGACTCTTCGCGCCGTCGGTAGATGCCGATGTTGATGATGTATAGTGAATATGTACATTGTCCATTCTCGATGGAGGCTCGTGGTGGCGCTGACGCAGGTCGACATCGATGAAGACGCCCTGAGCGAGGCCATGCGACTGTCCGGCGCGAAGACCAAGAAGGACACCGTCAACTTGGCCTTGCGCGAGTTCGCCGCCCGGCACCGCCGTGTGGCGGCGCTCGAGTACTACGCGACGCTGGCGGAAGGATGGGACTTCGAGGGATGGCAGCACCGCCGGACGGCTGAAAAAGACCCGACGGCGTGATCCGCTATCTCCTCGACTCGTCCGCTCTGTGGCGAATTCTGCGGGATACCTCGCTGCGAGCATCCTGGGCAGAGGTCATTTCCCTGGGCGTGATCGGTTCGTGTCAACCCCAGCGGGTTGAGTTCCGCCGTTCGGCTCGCACTCTCGACGAGTATGAGCAGATGTCGGAAATGTTTGACGCGCTTTACCCCGATGCCGTGGTCCCGAAGGGCGGCTGGCGGTGGATAGAGTCGGCACAATACCGGCTACTGCGGCACGGCGCCCATCGGGCATTGTCAGCCGTGGACCTGTTGATTTGCGCCACTGCGGCACACCATGACCTCGTGATACTGCATGATGACAGCGACTTCGCCACCGCCGCGCGCTATCTGCCCGATCTTCGGGAACGCACCGTCCGCGACACGCCGCCCGCTACGGGTTGAACGCCCTGATCATTCACTTCCGCCCCGCACGTCACCGGAGGTTACTGGAATTTGACCGGTCTTGTAACCTGGGCGGAAGGGCCCGAGAGGCGCTGCAACGGGCATATGAGCCCGCCACGCTCGGTCCCGTGCGCAGGCGTCCCGCCCGCGGACCGTCATACGCAAGGGCGCCTCCCATAAGGGGAGGCGCGAATTGCGGGATCTGTCACAGCTACTCGACCAGCGGATAGCGGTCCTGGACGGCGCCTGGGGCACGACGTTCCAGTCCAGGAGCCTCACCGCCGCTGACTACCGGTTGCCCGGGCACGACCAGGACACCGGCGGCGACCCGGACCTGATCAACCTCACCCGGCCCGATATCGTCCTTGACGTTCACCGTGAGTACCTGGCGGCGGGCGCGGACATCACCACGACCAACACCTTCACCGCGACAAGCATCGGTCAGGCCGACTACGGGCTGCAGGCCCGGGTCTACGAGATGAACCTGCGCGGTGCCCAGCTGGCCCGGCAGGCCGCCGACGAGGCCGGGGGCAGCCGGTACGTCGCGGGATCGGTCGGCCCGCTGAACGTCACCTTGTCACTCAGCCCGAAGGTCGACGACCCGGCGTACCGGGCCGTCACCTTCGACCAGGTGACGGACGCCTACGCCGAGCAGATCACCGCACTGGCCGAGGGCGGCGTGGACCTGCTGCTGATCGAGACCGTCTTCGACACGCTGAACGCGAAGGCGGCCATCAAGGCGGCGCACGAGGCGGCGCCCGGCCTTCCGCTCTGGCTGTCGGTCACGATCGTCGACATGAGCGGCCGCACCCTGTCGGGCCAGACGGTCGAGGCGTTCTGGAACTCGGTCCGCCATGCCAGCCCGCTGGTCGTCGGCGTGAACTGCTCACTCGGCGGTAAGGAGATCCGGCCGCACATCACCGAGCTCAGCCGGCTCGCGGACACCTACACGGCCTGCCATCCCAACGCGGGACTACCCAACGCCTTCGGCGGCTACGATCAGGAGCCGGAGGAAACCGCGCACTACCTGCACGAGTTCTCGGCCGAGGGCATGGTGAACATCGTCGGGGGCTGCTGTGGCACCACGCCAGCGCACATCGCCGAGATCGCCGCCGCGGTCCGGGCATGCCCGCGGCGTTCGGCGGCCGCGCGGCCCGGCCGGGTGACGCGGCTGTCCGGGCTGGAGCCGTTCACGATCACCGGCGATACCGGGTTCGTGATGATCGGCGAGCGGACCAACGTCACCGGCTCGGCCAGGTTCCGCCGGCTCATCGAGGCCGAGGACTACCAGGCCGCCGTGAACGTCGCCCTCGACCAGGTGCGCAACGGCGCCAACCTGCTCGACGTGAACATGGACGCGGACCTGCTCGACGGTGAGCAGGCGATGACGACGTTCCTGAACCTGATCGCGACCGAGCCTGAGGCCGCCCGGATCCCGGTGATGATCGACAGCTCGCGGTGGAGCGTTCTCGAGGCAGGGCTGAGGTGCGTGCAGGGCAGGGGCGTCGTCAATTCGATCAGCCTCAAGGAGGGTGAGGAAACCTTCCTCGAGCATGCCGCGGTGATCAGGAGCTACGGCGCAGGCGCGGTGGTCATGGCCTTCGACGAGCGGGGCCAGGCCGACACCGCCGAACGGAAGGTGGAAATCTGCGGCCGGGCTTACGACCTGCTCACCCAGCGCGGCGGCTGGGCGCCAGAAGACATCATCTTCGACCCGAACGTCCTGGCCGTCGCCACCGGCATCGCCGAGCACAACGGCTACGCCAAGGCGTTCATCGCATCACTCCCGCTGATCAAGGAGCGCTGCCCGGGCGTCCGGACCAGCGGCGGCATCTCGAACCTCTCGTTCGCCTTCCGCGGGAACGATGCCGTCCGCCGGGCCATGCACGCGGCGTTCCTCTATCACGCGATCCGGGCCGGCCTGGACATGGGCATCGTGAACGCGGGCCAGCTCGAGGTCTACGAGGACATCCCGGCCGACCTGAAAGAGCTGGTGGAAGACGTCCTGTTCGACCGCCGCCCGGACGCCACCGACCGTCTCGTCGCCTACGCCGAGAACGTCAGGTCACAGGGCGGCGCCAGGCGCGCCGAAGCCGACCTGGCCTGGCGCGGCCTGCCGGTCGAGCAGCGTCTCACGCACGCCCTCGTGCACGGCCTCGCCGACCACATCGAGGCGGACACCGAGGAGGCCCGGCAGCAGGCGGAACGCCCGCTCGACGTCATCGAGGGCCCGCTGATGGACGGCATGAAGATCGTGGGCGACCTGTTCGGGTCGGGGAAAATGTTCCTGCCGCAGGTGGTGAAGTCCGCCCGAGTGATGAAGCGCGCCGTCGGTTACCTCGAGCCGTTCATGGACGCGGAGAAGGACGCGGCCGGGCGGGCCAGGGGCAACGGCAAAGTGGTGATGGCCACCGTGAAAGGCGACGTGCACGACATCGGCAAGAACATCGTCGGCGTGGTGCTCGGCTGCAACAACTACGAGGTCATCGACCTCGGCGTGATGGTGCCCGCCGCCGCCATCCTCGACACCGCCGCCGCGGAACAGGCCGACATCATCGGACTGTCCGGACTGATCACGCCGTCACTGGACGAGATGGTCAACGTGGCCGGTGAAATGCAGCGCCGGGGCATGACGACCCCGTTGCTGATCGGCGGCGCCACCACCTCGCGCCAGCACACCGCGGTGCGCGTCGCGCCCGCATACGAGGGTTCGACACTGCACGTGCTGGACGCCTCGCGAGTCGTGGGCGTGGTGCAGAGCCTGCTCGACCCGGCCCGGGCCGCCGGCCTCGACCAGACCAACCGCGCCGACCAGGAGCGGCTGCGCGAGCAGCACGAGTCCCGCCGCAGCCAGCCGCTGCTCCGCCTGGACGCGGCGCGCGCCAACGCCGAACGGCTGGATTTCGCCGATCGCCAGGACCCGGCGTTCACCGGCGTCCGTTCGGTCACTCCCCCGCTGGCCGCACTGCGCGAGCTGATCGACTGGCAGTTCTTCTTCCTCGCCTGGGAGCTGAAGGGCAAGTTCCCGGCGATCCTGGAGCACCTCCCGGCCGCCCGTGACCTCTTCGACGACGCGAACGCGCTGCTTGACGAGATCATCGCCGATGAGCGGCTGACTGCACGCGGCGGATACGGGTTCTGGCCCGCGCACGCCGAGGGCGATGACATCGTGGTGGACCTCTCCGGAGGTGAGCTGCTGCTGCCGATGCTGCGGCAGCAGACCGTCAAGCCGGAGGGCCGCCCGAACCGGTGCCTCGCCGACTACCTCGCGGCCGATCAGGATCACCTCGGCGGGTTCGCGGTCGCCATCCACGGCGCGGACGAGCTGGCCCGGCAGTACGAGGCGGAGAGCGACGACTACAAGGCGATCATGGTGAAGGCGCTGGCCGACCGGCTGGCCGAGGCGTTCGCCGAGCACGCGCACCTGCGGGCCCGCCGCGACTGGTACGAGCTGGGTGCCGCCCCGACGGTCGAGGACCTGCGCGCGGAACGGTTCCGGGGCATCAGGCCCGCGTTCGGCTATCCGGGGGCGCCCGACCATAGCCTCAAGGGCGAGCTCTTCCAGATGCTCGGGGCCGGCGACTCCGGCATGGCGCTCACGGAATCGTTCGCCATGACCCCCGCGTCGAGCGTATCCGGACTGCTCTTCGCCCACCCCGCGTCCCGCTACTTCACCGTCGGCCGCATCGGGCGGGACCAGGCGGAGGACTACGCCCGCCGCCGCGGTATCCCGCTCAGGCAGGCCGAGCACTGGCTGCGGCCCAACCTCGCCTACGAACCGGAAGGCGACGATGTGATGGCGGCCGGGCGGTAGACCCGCTCGCGGAGTGGCTGGTCCCGGACCTGCGGGGTAGCCGCTACGCTCTCGGCCATGGCCACTGACTTGGTACCTCCGTTTCCCGACGACGCTTTCCGCCAGGTGCTGTGCGTGGTGGCGCACCCGGACGACGTGGAGTACGGGATATCCTCGGCCGTCGCCGCCTGGACGGCGCGCGGTGTGGATGTCGCGTACCTGCTCCTGACCCGCGGGGAGGCCGGCATGGACTCCAGCCCGCCGGAGCGGACCGCCCAACTTCGCACCGAGGAGCAAATCGCGGGGTCACGGGCGGTCGGCGTCAGCGAGGTCGAGTTCCTCGATTACCCGGATGGCATCCTCGAGTACGGCCTGGGCCTGCGACGCGACATCGCCCGCGTGATCCGCCGCCGCCAGCCGGACGCGGTAGTGGTGGGATCCTGGGACGTCGAGTTCCCCGCCGGGCTGAACCAGGCCGATCACCGGGTCGCGGGCCTGGCCGCGCTGGATGCGCTGCGCGACGCCGGCAATCGCTGGGTCTTCCCCGAACTGCTCGACGAGGGCCTGCAGCCCCACTCGGCGCGATGGCTGCTCGCGGGCGGAGATCCGCGGCCGACCCACGGCGTGGACGTGACCGGAGAGCCGCTGGAGCGCGGCATCGCGTCGCTGGAGGCGCACGAGCAGTACCTGGCCGGGCTCCCTGGCCATCCCGCCCCCCGGATGATGATCACGGGCTTCACCGCGTGGCAGGGACGGGCCATGGGCGTGCCGCACGCGGTGCTGTTCCGGGCGTGGGACTTCCAGTCGCCCCCGCCGATCGCGGCCGAGATCATGGCGGCGATGCAGGACGGCTGAGGCCCCTGAGGCCTGAGGCCTGAGTGAGGTGCGGCGATCAGGCCAGCGGGTTGTGCCAGCGCAGGCCGGGAAAGCGGGCGAAATCGGTGTCGTTCGAATACATGTCCGCATCGTATTCGAACGCGAATGCTGCCAGCTGGACGTCCGTAGTGAGGTTGCCGCCGGTCCCGACGCCGTGCAGGAGGCTGAAGGCAATCTCGAGATGCCGCGGGCCGGGGATGAGCTGGCTGACGTTGGGCTGGCCGAGCCACGCGGATACGTACTCCGTGGCGGCATCGACCGTTACTGGCGGGGACAGCACTCGCGGATTCGTCGCTATCCGGATGAACCCGAAGATGGCCGGGGAGGTGAGGCCTACCTCCGCGGATGAGTTGACCGTTTCCTCCCACCATGTGCGGGCCGCCTTGTGCTGCGGGAAAGCCGACACGACTGCGTAGAGCAGCAGATTGACGTCGGGGACGATCACGATCCAGGCCGCTTCCCGGTGGCAAGAATCGCCTCGTCCTCCAGTTCGTCGGCTAGGCGGTTAAAGCCGGCCAGGTCCAGGCCTGGCTGCAGCGTCGCCTGGTGAACGGGCAGGTGATAAGGCTCCCGGTGCGACGGCGGCTGGGAAAGTGCCCGCCGCAGGGCATCGTTGATCACCTGTTTCATCGATGTCCGCCTGCGGTGGACCGCCTCATCGACGAGCTGGGCGACGTCGGGGTCAAGAGTCAGGGTAGTACGCACATAGGCATCTTAGTGCCATCAAATGGAGGCATCAAGATGCCGCAGCGGCTTACCCCAATGATCACTGAGAGCGCTTTGTAAGTTACGATAAGCTACAACTCGGGCGCGGACGTGTCGCCGAGGCCGCATATGCGCCGCGCCCTCGGGCGCGGCAGCAACCGCTCCAGTGCCTGCTCTCGCAGTCGCGGTGTTCGTGCGGGCGGATGTCCGTGCGGGGGACCGCAGCGCGTTTGGCGGCTGGAGTGTAAGCGAAGGTGGAGTCGTGGTCCCTGGGGGGAGCGAGTACTCGGTCGGCATCGGGGATATCTCTGGTACGCCTGGGCTCTCAGTGGTGCTCGTGGACGAGAACCAGAGAATCGCGTCCTGGAATGAGGCGGCCGCCGACCTTTTCGGCGTCCCGGCCGCGCAGGCGCTGGGGCGGCCGGCCACCGAGGTCGCGGGCCAGCCCCGTACCGTGACCGGCCTGGGCCGAGAAGACTTTGCCCGGGTGATCGCGGAGGAGGGTGGGTGGTACGGTTCGCTGCTCTACCAGCGGCGGGACGGTTCGGAGTTCCTGCTCCAGACGACCGGGCTGCGAGTGCGCCTGGAGCGCAGCGCCGGAACCTTGTGGCTGACTCATCTGCCTGGGAAAGACAGTGATCAGTACGCACTGGGCGAGGCGCTGGCTGGCGCTGCCGCCGAGCGCCGGCGGCTCATGATGATTGCCGAGGCAGGCAAGCTGTTCGGCTCAAGCCTGGAGCTGGAGGTAATCCTTGACCGGGTGGTGACGCAGACGGCGGAAGCCCTTGGTGACTGCTGCCTTATCCAGTTGCTCGACGAGTCGGGCACGTTGCTGCTGCCCAGCGTGACGCACCACAACGATTCCGCTCAAGCACGGGTATTCCATGACATGGTCACCCACCCGCGCCGGGCTGCCGAGGGCGTGTCCGGCCAGGCCCTGCGGACCGGTGAACCAATCCTGATTGCACGGTACGAGCCCGCTCAGGCCGGTCGGCTGTCGGACCCCTATATTGCCGAAGGATCTCTGCACGCCGGCATCCGCAGCATGATCTTCGCCCGCAGCGACGTCGTGCACCCAGAAGTGCTCAGCCTCAACGACATCATCGCCGGCCTGGAGCAACTGCTGCGCCGTACCCTCGGCGAGCACATCACCCTGGACACCGCGCCCGCCGGCGGCCTGTGGCCGGTCAAGGCCGACGCCGGCCAGCTCGAGCAGGTCCTGGTCAACCTCGCCGTCAACGCCCGCGACGCGATGCCCGGCGGCGGGAAACTCACCATCGACACCGCGAACATCACTGTGGACGACGCCTACGCACAGGGCCGCCCCGGCCTGCAGCCAGGCCGCTACGCCCGGCTCCGGGTCTCCGACAGCGGCACCGGCATGCCCGCCGAAGTCCTCGCCCGCGCCTTCGAGCCGTTCTTCACCACCAAGCCGGCCAGGGCACCGGGCTCGGCCTCGCCACGTTCTACGGCATCATCACCGGAGCCGGCGGCTACGCCCGGATCTACTCCGAACCCGGGCTCGGCACCACCATCACCGGCCTGCTGCCCGCCACCAGCGAAGAAGCGGCCAGATCCGCGGGGCCGCAGGCTGCGGCTCCCCGCGGCCGCGGCGAGACGATCCTGCTCGTCGAAGACGAAGCCAGCCTGCAAGAACTGGCCGCCCGCATCCTGACCCGGAACGGGTACCAGGTCCGCGCCGCACGCACAGCAGCAGAGGCGCCTACGATCGCCGGTGACACCAGCCAGCCCATCGACCTGCTGCTCACCGACGTGGTCATGCCCGAGATGCTCGGCAACGAGGTAGCCAGGCGGGTACGCGCCATCCGCCCGGCCCTGCCCGTCCTGTACATGTCCGGATACGCCCAGCCGGTCCTGGACACCCACGGCGCCTTCGCCAGCCAGATCGACCTCCTGGAAAAACCATTCACCGAGGCCACCCTGCTCACCCGCGTCCGCCACGCCATCGACACCAGCACCCCCACCCCCACCCCCACCCCCACCCCCACCCCCAAAACGTGACTACTTCATCATGTTCATCATGTCGTCCAACAAAACGGCCCACGGTTAGGACGCGACGTTCATCTGCCGTCCGGGAACTTGAATTCCCCGACCGTGAGGCGGGACCGTGACCGAGCGGCCAGCTCAGCGTAGGTGGCCGTAGAGACCGGCATACTATGTCGCAGTTACTGCCGTTCCTGATCGGCGTCCTGGTCCGGCCAGACGCCGATATGGTCGGGCTCCTCCTGCAATTCGACCCGGTCCCGCATGCCGAGGCGCCAGGTCATCTCGCGCGGGAGCTGAACCCGGCCCGCCCGGTCCAGCGTCGCGTACTCGCGTGCGTGCAGTGTGGTCTGGCCGCGTTCGTCGGTGGCGGCGTGCCGTATCGTCTCGCTGCTCGTCTTGCCGTCCCTGATCGCGATCGTCCGGCGAACCTGCGACGACACGGCCGGGTCGTGGGTGACCACCAGCATCGTGATTCCGAGTTCGGTATTGGCGGTCCGCAGGGCGGAGAACACGTCCTGGGCGGTCGAGGAGTCCAGCTCGCCGGTGGGCTCGTCGGCCAGCAGCAGCTTCGGCTGGTTGGCCAGCGCCGTGGCGATGGCGGCGCGCTGCTGCTCGCCGCCGGACATGCGGTCCGGAGTCCGGTCGGCGCAGTGCGTGATGCCAAGGGTGTCGAGCAGGAAACCGGCGCGCCGCCGCCGCTCCCGGCGGCCGACCGAGCCCAGCCGCATGGGCAGCAGCACGTTCTGCCGGGCGGTCAGGTAGGGCAGCAGGTTCCGCGACGTCTGCTGCCAGATGAAGCCGGCCACGCTCCGCCGGTAGGCCAGCCGCTGCTGGGCGGTCATCGCGCCCAGGTTGCGGCCGTCTACCCACACCGTCCCCGCCGTCGGCGTGTCCAGCCCGGCGAGGATGTTTACCAGCGTGGACTTGCCGCTGCCCGCCGCGCCGATCAGCGCGGTCAGCTCCCCCTCGGCGATCAGCAGATCCAGCCCTTGCAGAGCCTGGACCTCAGTGCCCTCGCCGGCGTAGATCCGGACCAGCCGGTCACAGACGATCATTCCGTCCGCACCGGTGGGGGCCTGGTCATGCAGGGCTGGCTCGGTCATCGCCTGGGCCTCCTTCAGTCAGCGATCCGCAGCGCCCTGGCGCTGCCGCGGTAGTAGGCGATCACGGCCTGAGCGGCCAGGACGAGCAGCGCGGCCAGCACCAGCCCGCCCGCCGAAGCGGCCAGCGGGAATGCGGCGGGAGTCACCACGATGGCCGACCCGGTCCCGCTGAACGCCGCCAGGTTCAGCGATGGCCCGACCAGTGGCGCAAGCAGCCAGGCACACGCGACGCCACCGATGGCGGCGGCCACGACCGAGGGAAGCGTCTCGGCCGCCAGCAGCAGCTGGGCCTGCCAGCGCCGCAGCCCCATCGTCGCCAGGCTCGCCAGCGTCAGCTCGCGCGTCTGGGCGGTGAGCAGCAGCGACATCAGCAAGATCAGCACGCCGAAGCCGGCCGCGGTGGCCAGCCCCTGGGTCAGGGCCGTCCGCGCCGCCTGGAGCACCGGCGCCGTGGTCAGCGCGGCGAGGGCCGTGGCGCGCAGCGTCACCGACGCGTCCGGCAGCACGCGGTGGACGGCCGCGGTCAGCCGCGCCCCATCCAGCCGCGGTCCGGCGACCAGCATGAGGTTCACCCCGATCTGGCTGGTGCCAAGCGAGTCCCGCGGCACTAGCACGGCGGCATTCGTGGTCGCGCCGAGGACGCTGCCGATCCGTCCGGCCAGCCGGATCGTGATGCCGGGGCTCCCCGGAAAACTGACCTCGGTCGGCGCCGTGCCGACCAGCTCCGCGGTGGCCCGGGCGGCAACCGCAGGCAGACCCGTCGCCGCGTTCCCCGACAGCGCAGCCAGCGGGAACCGCGGGCCGGGCGCCCGGTCGACCACGGCCGCGTAGCGGGCCGGGTCGACGTACACCACGGACAGCGCGGCCCCGGAGGGCAGCGATCCGGTTTCGGCCGCCGCGGTGGCGGTGGCCACGACGCCTGGCATGGAAGAAATCTGCTGCTGCAGCGCCAGGGGAATCCCCTCGAGGGGTGGCCGGACCTCGATGATGGCGTCGGCGCCCACCTGCTGCCAGGATGCGGCCACCTGGGCCTGGGTCACCGACGCGGCGATCATGTCCGGGAAGGCCACCATGGCCAGCACCAGGACCAGCGCGAACGACGGCAAGACGGAGCCGGGCGGGGTGCGGGTGGCCCGCGCCAGGCCGACGAACGCGACCACGCCGCGCGACAGGCCCGCGATCCGGGCCAGCTCACGGGCCAGGGGAGGGTAGCAGCGCAGTACCACGACGGCCACGCCGATCGCGATGAGCACCGGGGCGGCGCTGGTGTACAGGCCGCTGCTCCCCGAGCTCAGGCCCTGGTTCCGGAGCACGACGAGCCCGCCGGCGGCCACGGCGACCAGCGCCGTCTCGACGACGATCCGCCGGGCCGCGCGGTTACGGCCGCCGGCCCGGCGCCCTGGCCTGCCGGTCGCAGGCGCGGCCACGCGCTGCGGGATCACGCTGATCAGCACCGGGCCGGCCAGCGTCACGGCGATCGTGAGGCCGGCCAGCCACCAGCCCACCGGGTCGCCGTCGCCGGGGGTCAGGCTGATGGCCAGGACCACGGCCGCCGCTCCGGCCACCGCCGCGACGATCACGCTGGCGCGCAGCACCAGCCAGCCGAGCTGATACAGCGCCGCGCCCCGGGCTCGCATGAGCGTGAACTCAGCGGCGCGGCGCTGCGCCACCAGCCGGGCGCCGAGCAGCACCACCACCGCCCCCATGACGGCCAGGCTGACGTACAGCAGCTCGAGCACGGGGGCGGCGGCGCCTTCCCCGGCGATGAACGGGATGAGGACCGAGGGAATCTGCGAGGTGACCGCCGCCGTGATCGGGATCACGGCCCCGGGAGTCATGAACGTCGTCCCGGAAGAGGCCATGCTGTCGAGGCTCGCATCCAGGTTGCTCGCCCGGTCCGCCGTGAGCCCGCCGAGCGCGGCCGCGTATACCCAGGTCACCTGCATTTCGGCCGGGTCCAGCGTCGATTCGATGAGCGGGAGCGCTCCGGCGCCGATGAAGACCGCCCCGGTCCAGTACTGCTGCCCCGAGGAGCCCTGCGACAGCACGGGACTGGCCGCCGCGGCGCTCTGGGTCCAGAAGGTGGCAGCCGGGTCGGCCGGCCGGATGATCCCGGTGACCACCAGTTCCACTATCCCCGCGTGAAGCCGGGCGCCGACCCGCAGCCCGAGCCTGGCCGCGGTGCCGACGGTCACCGCTACCTGTACCACGGTCTGCTGCCCGGCCTCCCCGCCCCCGGCCGGGAGCCGCCCGGCGACGATATGGCTGTAGCGGGCCAGCGCCGTGCGGTAGGTCAGCTCGAGCTGCGGAGCCCCGTACCCGGCGGGCTGGGCGGTCCCGCTGAACGGCACGTAGGCCGTGGTCAGGCTGGCCCAGACGGGCGAGCCGCCGGCTACCGGCAGATCGCCCGCAGCCAGCCTCGCCCGCAAGGAGGCGCCGACCGCCGCGATGTCACTGGCCTGAACCGTGGTGTCTCCCCCCATGGACGTCACGCCCACCGTCCCGACGACGGTCCGGCCGGCGGGCGACGAAGCCGCGATCACGCGCTGCAGCGCCCTGGTGCGCAACGCCACGCTCTCCCGCGGGATCGCCAGGCTGGCCAGTACGGCGGCGAACACCAGCAGGCCGAAGGCGACAGTGGCGGCGGCCCCGGTGCCGGTCAGCGTCACCCACGCCGCGCGCAGCCGCCGCCATAGCGTTCTCATCCGGCCTCCGCCCGCAACTGCGCCGCCGGGTCGGGCAGGCGCAGGACCGACAGGGCCGCGGCGCCCACTGGCACGGCGGCGGTGACCAGGGCCAGGGCAACGGCCGGGCCGAGTGGCACGACCACCAGGGCCCACGGCACCGGCGTCATCGCATCCGCGGTCAGGGTGATCGCGGGCACCAGCAGCTGAGCCAGGCCGATCCCGGCCAGCAGGCCCGCGGCCGCGGCCGGAACGCTGAGCGCGCCTTGTTCCAGGCACAGCTGACCGGCCTGGGCGTTCTTCCCCACCCCGAGCGCGGCGAACACCGCGCTCTGCGTCCGCCGCGAGCGGAGGCTGCCCGCGACGCTGATCGAAAACCCGCCCGCGCCGAGCAGCACCGCCGCCGCCCCGATGGCCAGCAGGGCCTGCCGGGGCGCCGTCAGCAGCGGGTTGTCGAGCAGGGCCGCCCGCTGGGCGACGCGGCCGGTGACAGACAGGCCGAGTCCGGCGGGCAACCGCGGTACCCGGCCGTCTGCGGCGCGCAGCCACCAGCGGGTCACCGGCAGGGGCGTCACCTGGTCGGCGGCGAGCATCACCCGGTCGGCGGCGAGCAGGTCGTTGACCTCCGGGAGGTCGGCGATCAGCGCCCGGTTCGGCCCGAAGACGGTCGGGAAGTCGGCCACCGACGCCACGATCCGCTCCAGAACCGTGGTCGAGCTGAGCGTAACCGAGACGATCGATCCGACGCCGAGCCGGTTGGCCGACAGGTAACCGGCGGTGGCGATGACCGGGACGACCTGGGACGGCGGCCGCGCGATAATCGTGACCACCCCGGTGGCGATCGCGGGATCGAAGTCGGCCTCTCGCTGGACCTCCGCCGACGGATCGTGTCCGGCATTGAACGTGAGCCGCTGTCCGCCTCCTGCGGCACGCTTCCAGCTCTGGATCGCCGGCGGTGCTCCGTGTGACGGCGGCGGCGTCCCGCCCGGGTTCGAAGGCCCGACCGGCACGTATTTCGACGATGCCGCGCCCTGCCACGCCGCCAGCGCGGCACCGTGGCTGAATGGCTCGCCGAACGGGCCGCTGGCCGTTTCGGCCACCGCGAGGGACTCGATGGACAGGCCGGCGACCGGGACCGACTGCGGGTTCGCCGGGTCGTACGGCGGCAGGACATACGTCAGCGTGAGCCCGAGCAGCCGCAGCGGGTAGCTGGCCTGCCGCGAACTCGACAGCCTGACCACTAGGGCGTGCGTCCGGCCGTCGGCAGGCAGGAGCCCGGTGGCGGGTATCTGGTAGATGGCGCCGCCGGAATCGCAGACCCAGGCCGTGACGGTGGCTGAGCCGAGATCCCTGCGTATCTCGGCTGGGCGGCTGTGCGGGCCCGCTTCGAGGGAGGCGAGGATCTCCAGCCGTTCCGGCTGGCCGGGCAGCACCAGCCCGGACGCCGGCCGCGGGGTGATGCGCTGCCATAGCGCGCTCACCGGAAGCGACGACAGGTCGGAGCGGAGCAGGATCGTCTTAGCCGCCGTGCTCGCGTCCAGCGCGATCAGCTGGCCCCCGTTGATGCTGGCGAGACTGCCCGACGTAGCGGCGGTGACACCCGAGGCCCGGGTGATCGCCCCGGTGGCGCCCAGCGGCAGCTGGTCCGCCGCGTCCACCCGTGCATCCGAGCCAACCGCGAAGGCGGCCTGGTCGGCGGCCGACTGCCGCCAGCTCGCGTACCCGGCCAGCGCCAGCGTGGTGGTCGCCACGGCGACCACCACGAGCAGGGCCGGACCCGCCTGGCGGATCGGCCGCCTGGCGATCTGCCAGCTCACCATGGCGGCGGCCAGCCGCCGTCCGCGGTCGGTCGCCTTGTCGGCCAGCCTGGCCAGCAGCGGCAGCCCGCGAAGCGGGATGATGGCCACCCCGGCCAGCGCCAGTGCGGGGGCGAGGGCGACCACGGGATCGATCCCGAGCGATCCCGTGGCCGGATGCGCGACCGCCGAATAGCCGCGCAGTTCCCACACCGCGACCGCGGCGAGCGCGACCAGGGCCAGATCGCCGCCCGCCCAGGCGATCCCCGCAAGCCGGGCCTGCCGGCCGCGGCGGAGCCTGGCGGCGTCGGGGGCCGGGGCATGCAGCGCCGGCCAGGCCATCACCGCGGCGCACAGGACCAGCAGGGCGAGGGCCGACAGCCAGGCCAGCGGGGCGATGCCGCGGCCGGTATAACCGTCCAGGCGCAGGTCGGCCAGGCGGGCCAGCACGCTGGTCAGGCGGGTGCCGGCCAGCACGCCCGCCAGGCCGGCCGCGGCGCCCACCAGCATCGCCTCGGCCAGCACGGGCCGTACCACCTGCCACCTGGTGGCGCCGCGCGCCCGCAGCAGCGCGGACTCCTCCTCGCGCATGTCGGCCAGCAGCCGGGCGGCCAGCACCAGGCCGGCCCCGGCCACCAGCAGCAACAGCAGCGCGGCGATCGTGAACAGCGACCGGGTCAGCACGATGGTGCTGGCGATGCCGGCCAGGATCTGCGGCAGGCCCGAGGTCACGGTCAGCCCCTCGGGCAGGAGCTCGTTCAGCTGCGTCACGGCCGCGCTGGTGCCGGTACTGAGCGCCTCGATGTTTCCCCGGGCCATGGCCGGCGCCTGCGGCAGCACCAGCCACGAGGCCTGGCCCACGGTGAGCGCCCCGCCGAACGCAGCCGGGTTCACCACCGCGGGGCCGTAGGTGGTGGACGAGTTCGAGGTGCTGAGCCCTGCGTAGCTGGTGGAGTATCGCTGGACGCGAATCCCTGAGACCGGTAGCAGGTCGAGCGCCCAGTAAGGCGACGCCGGGTTATTGGCCCGGAACAGCCCGGTGACCTGCAGCGAGGTCGCCGCCCTGCCGGATTGGGGGGTAGCCGTCAGCACCGAGCCGACCGTCAGGTGCAGCTGGCTGGCCGCGGCGGCAGGCAGCGCGGCAGGCACCGGACCGCCGCGGCGCGGCGGGCCGGGCCATGTGCCCGCGGTCAGCGTCACCTGGGCGCTGATCCCGGCCAGCGACGCGAGCTGGATCTGCTCGGTGGTCAAGCTGGTGGCGGTGGCCGACGACGAGAGCTGGACCGGGTCCGCCCACAGCGCGCTTTCCAGCTGGAACCCGACCCCCGGCCAGGCCTTGCGCAGCGTGGCACGGATCTGCTGCGAGTCGGCGGCGGCCTGGCGGGCGTTGACCGGGCCGTTGATCCCGAGCACCCGGTCTCGCGGATCGGCCAGGAAACCCTGTGCGCCGAACGGGACCACCGCGTCGGCGAAGGTCCACAGCACGGCCGCGAGCCCGGTGGCGAGCAGGACCGTGACCGCGACGCAGGCCAGCAGCAACCACGAAGCCCGGGCCCGGCGAAGGAGGAAGGACACCCCCAGCCCACGCATGCGGCGCCCTACCTTCCCGGGGTGCTGCTGACGGTGGCGACGGACCCATCCTCCAGCGAGATGACCTTGTCGGCCAGGTCGATCAGCGCCTCGTCGTGGGTGGCGACCAGGACGGTGATCCCCTCCGAACGCACCACGCTGAGCAGCAGCTCCATGATCTGCCGACCGGTCTGGTGGTCGAGCTGGCTGGTCGGCTCGTCCGCGATCAGCACGCCCGGCCGGCCAGCCAGCGCGCGGGCGATGGCCACCCGCTGCTGCTGGCCACCGGAAAGCTCACCCGGGCGGTGTCCGGCGTGGCTGGACAGCCCGGTCAGCGCCAGCATGGCCGCCACCCGATCCCGGCGCTCGCTCGCCCGCAGGCCCTCGATGCGCAGCGGGATCCCGATGTTCTCCGCCGCGGACAGCATCGGCACCAGCCCGAAGGCCTGGAAGACGAAGGCGACCCGGTTCCGCCGCAGCTCCAGCCGCGCCCGTTCGGTCATCCGGTTCACCTCGCGGCCGTCTACCCACATCTGGCCCGCCGTCGGTTCGTCCAGGCCGCCGATGATGTTCAGCAGCGTGGTCTTGCCGGAGCCGGATCGCCCGCGCAAGGCCGCGAGCTGGCCACGGTCCACCGTGAACGAGACCCCGCGCAGAGCATGAACGGCCGTATGCCCGCTGCCGAACGTCCGGCAGATACCGTCTGCCACCACCATGACCTGCGGCGGCGGGCCGGCGCTACCTGGGCCGTGCGCCGGGTACGCCTGGCCGGACTTCATTCGCATCCTTTACTCCAGGCGGCTGCTGGTCAAGCGGCCAGCAGCGGGACGAGCACCTGCGCGTTGGGGCTTCCCCAGCCCGTCGCAGGGTCCCAACCGGGACCGGCCTGGTAACCGCCCGTGCCGATCGGCGGCGTGTTCACGATGTTGCTACCGGTAGTAATGTCATGGAACGCCTCGTGGTAGCTGGAGCCGCGGGCGATGCGGTAGATACCGGGGTTGACGAAGCCGAGGTCGTGATGGGCGTACTGGTCGGCCAGCGCCATGAGTCCTCCCCACAGCGACGCGGAGGCGCTGGTACCGGAGGCCGGCATGATCCACTTCTTGCTGCCGCCGGTGAAGACGAACACCCAGCCGGTCTGCTGATCAGCCTCGCCGGCCACGTCGGGCACGCCCCTTATCGTCGAGATTCCGTGAACGCCGTCCTGATAGGCGGGACGGGCGTACAGGCGGCTGAAGCCGCCCCCTGATGCTCCGCTGGTCAGGACCAAGCCGGCCTGGCCATTCCAGACGGTCTCGCTGATGTAGAAGCCGGCCGAGAGATTCCCGTTGAGCGAGGTGCCGCCAGCGGCCAGCACGAGCGGGTCGGAGGCCGGGAGGCTGACCTCCTTGACCGCCGTGTCCCCGAAGTCAGCGTCGCTGAACCCGCCGTTGTCGCCGGAGCCGGCTATCACCGTGACATGGTGAGCGGCCGCTCCCAGCAGGATGGAGTGCGTCCGGGTCACCTGAGCCTTGGTGAAGTAGTGTTCGCCCAGGCTGAAGGTGATCAACGCCACGTCGGTGCCGGAGACGGCCAGCCGCAATCCGGCGAGCATGCCGGCGGTCGCCTTCGCGGCGCTGTCCAGGGCATTGGAGGGCACCAGAACCACCCGGAGAGCGGCGGCGGGGGCGACCGTGTGCACGATCTCGGTGTCCTGGGCTTCCTCGTCAGCCGCCTTCCACGGCGAGCCTGCGCCGGCCAGGGTGGTCACGACCTGGATCCGCGCGGCGGGCAGCCGGAACATGCCGTCGAATGCCGCCAGATCCTGGCGGATGTCGCTGGCAGGCGTGACTCCAGGAGGCGGGGCTACCGTGGCGCTGGGGGACGGGGCGCCGGGAGACGGGGCAACGGCAAGGACCGTCACCGTCTCGCCGCGGCCGTCGATCCCCCGGTCCAGCAAGGGCCGGATGCCATACTCGACCCGGAACAGGGCCGGGGCGTAGCAGGAGATCGGGGGAAGCAGGCAGTCGGAGGCCATGTCGGCAGGGGTAGCCGGGCCGCTCGCCGCGGCCGTGCCGTGCGCCGTTGCGCCTGAGCTTGGAGTGCATCCTGCCACCGAGACCACGCTCAGCAGCAGTGCGGTGGTGAGCAGACGCGCTCGCCATCCGCCTTCGGGACTCCCGCGACGGGACTCACACGTACGCACGGCCCGCACCGCCGCGAATAGCCTGACCCAGGATGCGGCCGAGCGCACCTGATCCGGGCCCGCGCCGGGCCCGGCTGAGCGCCGCCTGGAGACCGTAACCGGCGGCCACCGCCAGGCACCCGGAGATGACGGCGCCCGATACGAGGGGAGCTGCCGAGACGGAGCCGGCCGAGAGCGGGGTCATCCAGGACACGGAGATGGCCGGAGCGATAGGAACCGCCACACCACTCACGACGAGCCTCACGATGAGCGCGGCCAGCGGCGCCGATGCCAGTAGGAAGCAGCTCGCCGTCGCCCCAGGGGACAGCCGATCCCGGCGCGGGGTGCCGTTCCCGGTCAGCCGGCGCGCGGCCAGCAGAACCAGGCCGCCCGCCGCCAAGGCCGCGTAAACGACCAGCACCGTCAGAACGGGGCCGGTGCCGGGACCAGGGCCTGAGCCGGGCGCGGGTCCGCTGCTGAGGTTGCACACGAACGAGCAGGACGGCGTCGGCGCCGGCGGCGTGACCGGCGCGGGTGGGACGGATCGCAGCAAGAACCCGAAGATCCCCAGCAGCGCCGATGCCAGCAGGAAGCAGCTCGCCGTCATCCCCGGGGACAGCCGATCCCGGCCCGGGGTGCCGTGCCCGGTCAGCCGGCGAGTGGCCAGCAGAACCAGGCCGCCCGCCGCCAAGGCCGCGTAAACGACCAGCACCGGCGGAACGGGACCGGGGCCGCCCGGAGCGGATCGCGTCATGTACATGAAGATCCCCATCCCGGCCAGGCCGCCGGCACCGACGGTCGTCGCCAGCAGCGCGGCGAGCTTCCACGCGGCCATGGCCGCGCCGCCGGCCGTGACGGTCCGCCGGCGATGCGCCCGGACCACGGCCCGGACCGGCCCGAAGCTGGAGATCGCGGCCTGCTGGGCCTCCAGCTCGGTCATCCCGACCGCTATTCCCGCCGCGGCGGTCTCGCGCAGGTGGTCTTCGGCCTCGGCCGCGATCAGCTCCGCCTCGGCCGCCGGGACCCGCAGCCCGGCGCACAGCTCCTCCAGGTACCCGGCGATCAGGTCCGGGGCCACCGCGCTCATGCCGGCCGTCCCGGCTCGGCCTGGGCCGGGCCGGCGGCCGGCGGCCATACGGCCTGGGCCGCCCAGCCGAGCACCGCGTGCACCCCGCCGGCGAACTTACGCCATTCGGTCTGCTGGGCGGCCAGCGCGGCCGCGCCCTGGTCGGTCAGCCCGTAGACGCGGCGGCGACGGCCCTGCGCCTGGTCCCAGGTGCTGACCAGCAGGCCGGAGTCCTCGAGCCGGTGCAGGGCGGGATAGATGGTCCCCTCGGGCAGGTTGAACGTGCCTCCGCTGCGGTCGCGAAGCGCCGAGATGATCGCGTACCCGTGCGCGGGACCGGAGGAGAGTACCGACAGCAGCAGCAGGTCCAGGTTTCCCTTGAGCCGTTCACGGTCCATACCACGGAACACTATGCCTAGCATTACGAGGTGTCAACGGCGCCGCCGTGGCCTCGGCTCCCGGTGACACCGGTTACTCCCGGTGAAGGCACGCGTGTCCCGCCGCTGCGACAGCCGCTCCTGCTCGGACATCCGGTTTACTTCACGGCCGTCCACCCGCACCCGGCCCGCCGTCGGGCCGTCCAGGCCACCGATGATGTTCAGCAGCGCGGTCTTGCCGGAGCCGGATCGCCCGTGCGAGCTGGCCGCGATCTGCCGTGAACGAGACCCGCGCCGTGATCAGGCGCCCGCGCCCGTATAACACGTGTTACGCTTCTCGTATATATAACATGGGTAAGACGAGCGACACGTGGAGGCTGAGAAGTGGATAAGGCAGCGGCTGACCGCATCGAAGGCCGGGTACGGTCGGTTCTCCCCGAGGGTGCAATCGAACGGGTGCAGGTGCTGGAGTACGGCGACGACCCGGAGGTCGAGCCAGGAGAGACCGCGATCCGGGTCCTCATAGCGTCAGGCCCACCCGGGGACGAAGACGCCGCCGGGGAGAACCTGAGAGACTTCCATGAGGCTAACCGCGCGGCAATCAAGAGGCTGCGCCATGACCTCCCCCCTTTCATCGGGTGGATCGAGTTCCGCCCCGACCGCCCGGCCGACCCGGCCAGGCCTCACGGCCCCATGCTCAAGCTCAAGATCGGAGGCGACCGGGGCCGGGAGTGCCCGCCGGGTGAGGCGGCGGAGGAACTGACCCCGGTCATGACCCGGCTCGGGCCAGCAGACCTGGCCACCGTGGACACCTTGATCACTGCGGGCATCGCGAACAGCCGCGCAGAGGTCTTGCGCTGGGCCGTGGGCCGCATCCGCGAGCGCCCGGCGTATGCCCAGCTCCAGGAGCGGGTACACGAGATCGACCAGCTCAAAGCCCAGTTCTAGCGGGATCCGACCGATTGGTCACGTCGCGGACCGCTAGACCTGCGGTTTACAAGAAGTACGGCCTCGTGCACCGTACGCGCTAGCTGCGTCGATGGCACAGGTCATCGCATCGACAGCGCTCGTTGCGCTGGCATTATCCGGCGCGCCGTCCCACGAATCGTTCCACGCGGACGGCGGGGAAACGGGCCCATGGCTGTCACCGAGCGCAGGAACCAGAACCCGCTCGTAGCGGCGCCGCAACTTGTTGAGCTCTTCGACAGGACAGTCGAACGGGTCAAGTCGAGTAGGTCATTGCATGGCCGAATCGAGCCGTTCATTGGATCAAGCCGCGCCGTGCCCCAGCCGCGGGGACTCCGGCCAGATCAGCACGTCTTACAAGCGATGCGGCGGCCGCGAACTCGATGATCAGATCCGGACGACGGCTTGCTCTCTCGCTCTCATAGCTTGACCTGCATAGATTGCATGGCAGGCTGCCCCGCAAGCACTGATCGCACTGGATTTTCGATACCCACCGTTCCACGGCAGGCCGACAACTGCCACCGGTCGCCGTGGGTCCACAGCCAGAACCTTAGGTCGCTAGCGCTCCGTCGTCCTCCACCCGGACGCGAGGACGGCGGTCCGTTCAGCCAGTCGTCGCTGGGTGATGAGCCATACGACGAGCGTCTCCGGTGTCTCGCATGTTCCCTGGTCGCCGTGCTGACCTCGGTCAACGGGCATGGCGCGTCTACACCGAATCTCGTTGGCCGTTTATGGCAGTCTGGGGCATCTCGGGGGCACACCCGCAATGCGTAGGGTCTAAGGCATTGTCGCCCGGGAGACGCGATAGGCCAGCACGATGTTCGCTACCGCGCCCGCGAGCGTCAGCAGCGCCCAGCCCCAGTAGCCGTTGGCCAGCAGGATGCCGGTCAGGGCGAGCAGCCAGGCCGTGACCAGCACACGGATGAGTATCACGATATGCGGATGCCTGCGGTTGAAGCCCGTTCCCAGGTTCATGACGGCTCCCTCTATCGCAGGATACTCGCATTACGAGCGTGTTCCGGCGCGTTGCTCACGGGTTCAAAGCCCGCGCTAATTAGCTTCAGGATTACGAGTTGCCGCTGCTGCTAGTCGTTGGCTGCTGATGGCGATTCGGGGCATCTCGGATGCCGTTGACAATGCCTCTGACCTCTGACACGGATCCTTGGATCGGTGACGAGACCTCGGTGTTCCTGCCCGGGCCCCTCCCCCGAACCCGATAGCTGCCGATCTCCGTGGCGGACGGGTTCTGTCAAGACCGGCTTCGCGTGTACATGAATCACGAAACTTGACCGAAGCGATTGCCCTGCGGCCACAGCCGGGTTTGACGGGTTCCGGGAGCTATGGACCCTCCTGCGGTGGGTTCGGGGGGAGGACACCCGACTTCCAGCGGCATGAGCCTTACGCTTGCCTGATGGAATTTACCGAGGTCATCAAGCGCCGCCGGATGGTCCATGCGTTCACCGCTGAGCCGCTGGCCCCCGGCACCGCGGAGCGGCTGCTGCGGGCGGCCAACAGGGCGCCATCAGCGGGCTTCAGCCAGGGCTACTCGTTCCTGGTGCTGGAAGGCAAGGAGGAAGCCGCGCCGTTCTGGCAGCTGCTCTACGAGCAGACGGCTTCCGAGGGAACGACGAAGGACGACAGTCCGGAACAGGTCGATGCGCTGAGTACCGCGCCGCTGGTGATCATCCCGCTGGCGAGCAAGGACGTCTACCTGGACCGGTATGCCCGGCCCGGCAAGGGCTGGACCGACCGGGACGAGGCCCGCATGCCGATCCCGTACTGGTACATCGACACCGGGTTCACCGCGCTGCTCATGCTGCTCGCCGCCGTCGACGAAGAACTCGGCGCCGTGTTCTTCGGCCCGCCGGACATCGCCGATTTCCGCGCCCGGTTCGGCGTGCCCGGCGAGTGGACGCCGATCGGCGCGATCGCGGTCGGCCATCCTGACCTGCCCGCCGATCCAGTTCCGCCCGCCCGCGCCAGCGAGCGCAAGTCCCTCGATGAACTGGTCCACCGCGGCCGGTGGTAACGGTCCCTCGCCGGTAAACATTCAGCCCTGTTGTCTTGTTCAGTTGAAGTCTTCGATATTCGCCCGAACCTGTCGACCAAATTTCGTCGTTCAGCTGAAAACTTCGTGTCGTCCGCCCGCACCAGATTCCGGGCTCTTCAGCCCCTGTCTGGCCGGCGTCCTGGTGCCCGGTGCCTGAGTTGACCTTCCCCCTCGGTCAGGGCCGATCATGGTCTCGTGACGGACACGGCATCGGATACCGGGCCCGCCGTGCTGCCGCCCGACAGCCATGTGCATAGCCAGTGGTCGTGGGACGCGCTGGCCGGATCGATGGAAGGCACCTGCCAGCGCGCGGTGGAGATCGGCCTGCCCGCGGTGGCGTTCACCGAGCACGCCGACTTCACTCCGTGGTCGCTGCGGCCCGGCGAGAAGATCCCCGGCGAGTGGCGTCAGCTGGTCAGCGACGGCGTGCTGACCCCGCCCGCGCTCGACCTGGACGGCTACCAGGACTGCCTGCGCCGCTGCCGGGAACGGTTCCCGGGCCTGCGCATCTTGTCCGGCGTCGAGCTGAGCGAACCCCACTGGCACTCCGGCCGGGCCGCGGCCCTGCTGCGCGACGGCGGCTTCGACCGGGTCCTGGCCGCCGTGCACTCCGGGCCGGCAGGCACCGGCTTCACCGAGATCTCCGGCTGCTTCCGCGACCGGGCCCCGGCCCAGGTCCTGCGCGGCTACCTGGCCGAAACCGCCGCGCTGATCAGCCACTTCGACGCCTTCGAGGTCCTCGCCCACATCGACTACCCGGTCCGCCGCTGGCCGCAAGACGCCAGCCCCTGCGACCCATGCGAGTTCCAGGATGAGTACCGGCATGTGCTGCGGACCCTGGCCGACGCCGGGAAAGTCCTCGAAGTCAACACCAAGGTACCGCTGCATCCCCAGATCCTCACCTGGTGGCGGCAAGAAGGCGGCCAGGCCATTACCTTCGCCAGCGACGCCCACGACCCGGCCGCGCTGGCGGCCGGCTTCCCTGACGCCGCGCACCTGGCCGAGGCCGCAGGCTTCGCCGTCGGCCACGACCCCTGCGGTCCCTGGGGCCGGAACACATTCCCGGCATGACCCCCGGCACCAGCGACGCGACGCCGGAACCGAACAGATGGCCTGAGCAGCCCCCGCTCCAGCTGTTCAGGGCGACTGCTGGAAGCCCGGCTGGCGGGAGGCACCGGCCGCGGGGACCGACTGGCTGCCAGCGCTGCGTCATATCGGACAGCGCAGCGGGTCACGAGTCCGGCGCGCTGCCGAGTTCAACAGTCCGGCGTACCTGCACATTCTCCAAATTAACAGGACCCGTTTATGGCCGAGACGAGCCGGTGGCTCTGGAGGCCGGGTCCCTCGCGGACCGGAACCCCTGGGCATGATTGCCCTCAAGGCGCTGATCGGCGGGCCGCCCGAAATTTGTGGTCCCGGTGAACCACTTGTGCGGTCCATCCGTATCCCGTTGTGGAGCAAACTCACATCGGATAGCGGAATGAAGCTTCGTGTCGTGCCTAGCGCACTTTCGTTAACCTCAGCGGGGGTATCCCCGGTCTCATCGCCGTCATGCCAGCCCCGGCGGCAGCGGCCAAGTCCGCCTATACCATGACCGACCTGGGGAATCTCGGCTGGGCGTGTGCCCCGGCTTCGGGATTAACGCCAGCGGCGAGGTAGTCGGCCACTCATACCTGGACAAGGTGTTCTTTTTCAAGTGCGGCAAGCACACCTGCAGGTTCACGCAGAACGACCCGTTCAGCCGGACCGCCGGCGCGATGACTGATCTCGGCGCTTTCAGCACGACCGCCATGAGCGAGGCGATCGCCCTCAACAACCTGATCCCGCCCGGCTCCGGGTTCACCCTCGACAGCGCCACCACGATCAACGACAACGGCCAGACGTCGCCAGCGGCTCCAACGCCCAAGGCCAGGAGCACGCGTTCCTGCTCACCCAGCTAGTGTCCGCGCCCGGGATCCACCGCCCGCCCGCCTGATTCACGCCGGACGGAGCGGCCGGCTGCCGGGAGTTCGGGCTTGTTCACACCAGCTAGCAGAACGAACAGACACAGGAGGAGGACCCCCATGAGATCCTTGCGACGACGCGCACTGGCAATGGGTGCTTGCGCTGCGATGATGCTTGCAGCGCTGGTCACCGCGGCTTCTTCGGCGTCCGCCAGTTCAAGCTGGCAGCTCGTCGACGAATTCAGCACCAGTCATCCCGCCTGCTACACCACCGGCGGGGGGACGAACGACCTGGCGATCGATCTGAACGGCAACTGGTCCGCGCCGATCAATATCGGCGCGTCCGGCCTGCCGGCGGGCGTCTCCGTGGCGAGCACCCCCGTCATCGACTTCTACTACTGGACGCTCGGCGGCGATACGCTGAGCTACGGCACTGCGCCCATCCCGGCTGGCTGGAGCAACGGGACCGGGCCGATCAGAGTGGTCCCTCAACCAGACCCGCAAGACTACATACTGGATGCGGAAGGCTACGTGGCGTTGGCGGTATCGTCTGGCCATCAGGCGAATTCGTCGTTCAACATCACGCTGTGGGCTAGCGATGGCACCACCACGCAGACCGAAACCGTGCCCGTCGTGATCCAAGCCTCCTGCAAGCGTCATTACTGAACGGCCGGCGGCGGGTTAACTCCGGCACACGCCGGGAGTCACGCAGCCTCACCATCCAGCCGTAGACACCGCGCCATGCCTCGCCACGCGGTGACCCGCATCGCCGCGCGCGAGTACGCCACGGACGATCTCGCTGCCGACGCGGCCGGTGGCGCCGATCACTGCGGTGCTCATCGTGTCTCCTTGCGGTAAAGCCCGATCAGCTCCGCCGCCAACCGCACCTGCTCGCAGCGGGCCCGCCCAGCCGCGGTCAGCCCGGGTCCATGAACCGGTCCACGCCCGAGGCCCCTGCGCCCGGCCATCCTGCTACTGTGCGTAACGTCATCGAGCCGCGAACCTGGATAGCGCACCGACATGCCGCGGTCAATCGCTAGCGGCATCTTTCTTGGCGTCTCATCGCCCGGTTCCGGGCCACGCGCAGGGAGCGTTAGGTCGAGATTGACGAGCAAGAGATCCGCCGACGGCCAAATCGGTAGCGGCGACACGCCAGACCTCTCAGATCAGCTGCAGCTGCCGCGCACGACGGACCGCCTGGTTACGGTGGGTCGCGGATAGCTTGCGGTAGATGCTCCTGAGGTGCGTCTTGACGGTGTTCACCGAAATGTACATCTCAGTGGCGATCTCGGCCGTGCTAAGCATCCTCGAGGCATGAGTGAGGACCTCGCGCTCACGCTCGCTGAGCCGCTCGACGAACACTGGTGCCGCCTGGTCGGACGGTGGCGCCTTTCCCTGGAACGGAACCGCATCCGGGCTCATGACGGGGGGCGCGACCAGTTCGTGATAGTGATGAGCCAACTCAGGGTCGCGCCGCAGCACCTGCCGCAGCCAGGTCCGCTCCATCACGAAGGGCAGCCTTGCCTGCTCAGCTTTGGCTAGCTCGAGGGCGCGCTCGAGACAGCGGCGACCTCGCACGTCGTCGCCGGTTTCGTAGCCGAGCCGCGCTTCAGCGACCCATCCCGCCAGGCCAAGTCGGTGAGTCGTCCCGCCGAGGTTCTCCGTCACGTTGTCCAGAACGCGCCGGGCCGCTTGTTGGTCTCCTGCAGCCAGCCAGGCATGGGCGAGTGCAGCCGCAGCCTCGGGTACCGAGTGCGGATCGGCGCGTTGCGCCGCGGCCAAGGCCGCCGGGACGTCGTCCGCCGCCATACAGACGCGCGATTCTAGGATGGTCAGCCTGAGCTCGAGCCAGGCGGGTGGTGACCAGTCCTGGCGCGCCTGGCGGATCATCTCCATCGCGCGTGAAACGTGGCCTTCGGCCAAGCGACGCTGGGCCGCGACCGTGCAGGCTAGCGCGCTCACCAATCTGTCCGGGCAGATCCGCAGGGAGGCCTCGGCCTGCTTCAGCCGGGCGTGCGCCCTCTGCATATCACCCCGCTGCAAGTACACCCAGGCCAACGCCACGTCCACGCTGGGGATGACATGCTCGGTCAGGTCGTCGCCACCGCTGCTCATCGCGTCAGCCGCCTGGTCAGCCCGGACGACGGCACTGCTCAGCCTGCCCGCCAGCGCCTCTGCCAGCGCGAGATACCCCAAGCCATCGGCCCGTTCATGCCCCGCAGGTGGAGCGGCGGCCACGCCCGCCTCGAACCGGACCGCCGCCTCATCCAGCCGGCCCGCCCACAGATCCGCTGCTCCGTAGCCCGCCAGCATCTGCGCCCGGATCCCCGGGTACCGGTCGTGTACCTTCTGGGACAGCTGATCGATTAGGGCCTCGGCTCGTTCGGCGGCGGCCGTGGCTAGTGCGGTGGCCACGAACGTTCACCGGTTCTGTTAGGCGGCTTTGGGTCTGGGGCGGCCCCAGCGTTGCTGGCGTTCGCTGCGGATGCGGGCTCGTTCGCGGCGCTGGGCGGCTAGGACGTCGGGGTGGCGGGCATGAGCGTTGCGCCAGCGCAGATAGCCCTGTAGTTTCCTGGCCAGCGCGGTGTGGTTCGGGTGGTCCGAGGTGCCGATGACGAAGGTGCGCAAGGGCCCGAAATGCGCCTCGATCGGGTTGGCCCACGACGCGCTTGTCGGCGTCAGGCACAGTTCGACGTTCTCCCGCTGGGCCCAGCGGCGGATGGCCGGGGTCTTGTTCGCGGCCAGGTTGTCCAGGATGACGAACAGCCGGTAGCCGCCGGGCCGGGCGGCCCGGATCGATTTGAGCGCGGCCAGGGTGTGGCCGGCGCCCTTGTGCTCGCGGGTCACGCCCCATAGCTGGTCATCGCCCAGGGAGTAACAGCCGTGGAAGTAGCGGATGCCATGGGTGCGGTGATAGTTGGCGCGCAGCCGCACCGGGTGCTTGCGCCGCGCCCAGCAGGTCCCGTGGCAGGGCCGGATCGACAACGGCCCGAACTGATCGAAGGCGAAGCAGCGGTCCGGATAATTACTGGTCACGTACTCGATCCGGTCCAGCTTGGCGTCCCGGTCCGGATCACGGGACTCTTTCCAGGTCCTCGTCCGCTGGAAGCTGATCCCGCGGGCGTGCAGGATCTGCCGCAGCCGCTCCCGTCCGATCCGCACCGGCCGGGGACCGTCCGCTAAATAGGTGGCCAGCTTGCGCAGGCTCCACCGGGTGAACGGCTGGCCCAGCTTTTCTGGCCGGGTCCGGGCCGCCGTGACGATGACCTGAATATCGCCGTCACTGATCTGGCGGGGACGGCCTCCCGCCCACTGAGGGTCCAGCGCCGCCAGGCCCCTCTGGTTGAACAGGTGGATCACATCCCGCACGGTGTCCTCATCGGCCGCGACCAGCCGCGCAATCGCCGGGACCAGGGTGCCCGACGCCGACGCCATGATGATCATCGCCCGACGGACCCGGACCGACCCGTGCTTACCACGGCGCACGATCTGCTGCAGCCGCTGCCCTTCCTGATCACTTAGCCGCCGCGCACGCACCGGCTCGGCCATCACGCCTCCTCACACTCGACCTGCTCCTGCCAGATCGAGTGTCGCGCTCTCACCGCAGCATGTCAGCACCCGGTGAACGTTCGTGGCCACCGCACTAGCCCGAAATTCCCGGTGCGGCGGGCCAGCGCCACCCGGATCTGCGCGGCCGCCATCCGGGCCGGGATCTCCTCGTTGTCGGGCAGGCGGTCGAGCATGCTCTCCGCGGCGATGAGGGAGGTAGTGACTGCGTCACCGCTGACCCGGGACAGCCCCGCTGCGGCCAGTACCAGCAATGGTTGCGGTTGGGTCCAGGCCGTATGCCTGGGCATGCGCTGAAACGCTTCAGCCAGCGGCCGGTGGCTGCATGGTTCGGTCAGCTGACCTGTGGCGAACTCGTCCACCACCACTCCGGCGGCGAACGGCCAGTCACCCGATTCGGCGGCATACCATACTGCTTCGTCAAGTCGCCCGTTGAGCTGGTACCACCGGGCCGCCCGCCGGTACAGGTCGGGGACCAGTCCGCTGCGCTCGATCCGGAGCTTGAGGCGCAATACCGTGGCCAGCAGCGAGTGGTACCGGTACCATCCCCGTCCGAGCGGGCGGACGAAGGCATTCGCCCGGGCGAGATCCGGCAGGATGCCTGCTTCCGGCTGGTTATCGGTCAGCTCGCCGGCGAGCTCGGCGTTGACGCTGTCCAGGATGCTGGTCCGGAGCAGCATCTCACGGACCGGAGCCGGCTGAGCGTCGAGTACCTCCTCCACCAGATAGCTGGTGATGGCGGTTTCCCCGGTCTCCAGTTCCTTCGCGAACTGGTCGGGGTCGTCGCGTCCTTGCAGGGACATCGCGGCCAGGCGCATGCCCGCGGCCCAGCCCTCGATCCGGCCGGTGATCCGGTCCAGCGTGTCCGCGGACAGGGCGATGCCGTGATGCGCGAGCAGCAGTGCGGACTCCTCGGTGCTGAAGGCGAGGTCATCGGCTCGGATTTCGGCCAGTTGCCCGGCGAGCCGATACCGATGCAACGGCAGCATCGGGTCCATCCGGGAGGCGACCACGAGATGCAGGCCTGGGCTGGCATTCCGCAGCACGTAGGCCAGACCGTCCAGGACCGCCGGTTCGGCCAGCAGATGGAGGTCGTCGAGGACCAACACCGCGGGTGGGTCGTGCGCAGCCAGGGCCGACGCGAGATTGGCCAGGAACGCGTGATCGACCGCCACCCGGCCGGGCCCGAAACTGACTCGCGGCACCGCGACGCCTGCCCGCCGCAGGGCGGCCACAACATAGGACCAGAACACCCTCGGCCGGTTGTCGTGGCCATCGACGGTGAGCCAGGCCAAGGCGCCGGAATTGCGGCTGGCGGCAGCCCACGCCGCGATGGCCATGGTCTTGCCGGCGCCGGGCGGCCCAGCCACCAGGGTCAGCGGCCCCCGCGTGCCATCGCCGATGAGCTTGTCGATGCGCGGCCGGGCGACTGCCCAGCCCGGCAGGTCAGGCACGGTGACTTTTGCGGTCAGAACTGGATCGTAAGCGTCCGCGCGCCCTCGCGAACGGGTTGACCCGTGCGTATCCGGCCTGGACATCCGCATTCCCCTCTCCGGAATAGACGCGCGTGCTAGCCCGCTAAGCCATTTCTCTCTTATCGGGTTGTGAGAAGTCATCACCCCCGACCTACCTCACCCGGTCTCACCCGGGTGACAAGAATTCACCCGCCACGAGTGGGGCCGCACGAAACGGTGAAGCGGAACCTGGATCTTCGAGTTCAACGTGGGCGTACTCCGGTAGACCTGGCGGGTGCAGTACTACGCGGTCGGCGCGTTCGGCACCAACAGGTACCCGCCGTTCAAGCTGGCCGATGACCCGTCCTATCCCGCGCACCTGGAGGTCGAGTACCCGCAGCGGCGCCACCGACCACCGTGCACCGACTGGCTTTCGGGATGGCCTGGCAGCAAGTGGCTCTTGGTCTTTGCATGTGCGCGAGGTCGGTCATGGCGCGGGTGGCTGTGTCACCAGGTGCACATCGATGATTTCAAGACCGAGGCCGACGATCCGCTCTACAAGCCCGGGGAGGGCAGCCTGGTCGGGCAACTCGGCGCGGAGGGTGGTCGTATCCGGGCATATGGTGACCTGGCAGTCGTCGAATTGCGCGCGCAGCGTTCTGCCGGCCTGGCCGCTGAAAGTGATCTCATACATCGGTGATCGCACTGGGATTATGCCTCGCAATTGGTGGTTGACGCTGGCCATCAGGGTGCCTGACGGTGAGGTCAGAGTCGTCACCCGATATTGGGTGATCCGGTTGGACGCACCGGCCGTGGCGGGGCCGCGCCGTGCGGTAGGGACCAGCGAAGCCCGGCAATCTGCACCCGCTGCTGAGCTGCCCAGTGGGCTGCTGTCCGCCCTCCATCGCGCCTATGCGGGCCAGGATCGAGCTTGCCTCCGGAGAGCATGCTGCGCGGGGAGGCCCCCTGTGGTTCCTGTGACCCTAGGATTGCCCGGGCTTCAACGCGTCCGGGCGGGCATGATGTCAACACGGTGGTCTTGATCCTGCCGCCTTGCGTGATATCGTTCCATCCCCCGGGACTGGCTTTGTGCTCCTCCTGACGGCCAAGCCGGGTGGGTTGCGTAACGGGAGGCCGAGGCAGAGTGTCGCAAGCGACAGTGGCGGCTGAGCCCGGCCCGCGCACTCCCCGGTTCCCGTCCTCGAAGTTCCGTGTCCCCAGGCTGATGCCGGGGCTGGTGCGCAGGTCAAGGTTGCTTGATCGGCTGGACCGGGGAGACCAGGTTCGTCTCGCCCTGGTGGTGGGCCCGGCGGGGGCAGGCAAGACCATGCTTCTCGCCGACTGGGTGGCAGCGTGCCCGCAGCGGCCGTCGGCCTGGCTGAGCTGCGATGCGGCCGATGCCGACCCGGCTCGGTTTGTCGCTGCCATCATCGAGGCCGCGCGGTATGGCTTTGGTCAGCCATCGATCGGCGAGGATGCCCGCCAGCTGATCGGCCTCGATGGCGAGGTATCGGCCGATGCAGTCGCTGCCTTGGCTGACGACCTTGACCTGCCGGACGGGGTGCGAGTACTGGTCATTGATGACTTCCACCTGGCTGGGGCGGCCAGCGCCGATACCCTGCGCTGGCTGGTGGAGTATCATCCGCCGTCGCTGCAGCTGGTTGTGGCCAGCCGGGTTGACCCGCCGCTGAGGGTGCACCGGATGCGGGCGCACCAGGATCTGGTCGAGCTGCGGGACGGGGACTTGGCCTTTTCTGCGGAGGAGACCAGGAGTTTGCTGGCCGGGTTCGGGGTGTGGCTGGATGAGCCAGAGCTGGCTCTGGTTCACCGGCGCAGTGAAGGATGGGCAGCCGGGTTGCAGATGGCTGCGATCTCGATCCAGGGTTCGCCTGATCGCGCCACCGCGGCTGGCCGGGTACAGCTGCACCGCCATACCGTTGCCGATTACTTCTTGGAGGAGGTCCTCTCCCACCAGCCTCCTGAGGTCGCCGAGTTCATGCTGGCCACCTCGGTCCTCGATGAGCTTTCTGTGCCCGCCTGCACCGCGCTGTGCGGTCAGGGATCAGCCAAGATGCTCGAGTTCCTCTACGGCACGCACATGTTCGTGGCGATCGTGGACGATGAGGCCCGTACCTACCGGTATCACCATTTGATCAGGGAAGTTCTCCAGACCGAGTTGCACGCCCGGGATCCGGCCCGGGAAAAGCGGATTCACGAGGCCGCCGCGCAGTATCTCATCGAGGCTGGTCAGGCCGGCGCGGCAGCGCGGCATCTGCTGGCCGCCGGTGACCAGGCCGCGGCGTTCAGCCTGCTCAGCGAGGGGGTCGTGCGCGACGTGCTGACCAACCCGGCCGTCAGCAGCGCACTCGACCTTGACGAGATCCGGCCGGAGGTGTTCGCAGGCGCTCCGGAGTTCCTGTTGCCGTTGGCGGCTGAGCTGCTGTGGCGGGGGGCGTTCGAGCGAGGTTCGCGGGCTGTCACACTCGCCCGGAAGTGCCATATAGACCCGGGCCGGCAACCTGAGCTGGCCGTGCGGCTGGCACTGGTGAACATGCTTCACTGCACGTTCACTGGCCAGTTTGACGAGGCGCTGGCGCACAGGGAGCGGGCGCGGCCGTTCGAGGCCGAGGCCGATGGGGTCAGCGACTGGATCGTGACGCTCGACACCCTGGCCATGTACTGCCACACCTACCTGGGCCACTTCAGCGAAGCCCGGCAGCTCGCCGATACCCTCATGTCGGCTCAGGTGAGCGCTCCGCTGACCGAGGTTCTCTGCCCCGGGGTGATCAGCCAGGCCGCCTTCATCGAGGGAGCCCTCGACGAGGCCGGTGCTCTGGCCGCTGGCACTCTCACCGCGGCCCGCCGCCTCCATTTTGACCGCCACTATTTCGCCTTTCACACGCTGCGGACAACGGCTCTGCTCGCTCTGGAGCGATACGATCTGGCCGCGGCCGCTGAACCGGTAGAACGCGTACTGGAGATAGTCAGCGGCGCCCGGCCTGCCTTCAACTACCTTGCCCAGCTGGACCGCGCCCGGATCTGGGCGGCAGGCGGCAATTACGAGGAAGCCCTCGCCTCGCTGCCCGCGGCGCGGTCGGCGCTCAAAAGCGGCCACTCCGTCCTTCTCGCCGAGGCCGACGAGCTCGAAGCCCGCATCCGCCTCGGTCTCGGTGACCAGAGCGGCGCCACAAGCGTCATCGAGCGACTGCCGGGGGACCGGCGCATCGTCATGTCAGCAATTATCGCTCTCGCCGCCGGGAACCCCGGACAAGCGGCCCAGGCCCTGAGCAGCGCCCCGGCTGAGGGAGCCACCATCCGATCCGATCTGGAACTGCGGCTGCTGCGCGCGAGCATCGCCATCGGCCAATCCTCACCCCAGGCACCCGTCCTGGTCAGACAGGCTCTCGCGGTAGCCGAACGCCACGGTTTCACCCAAACCGTCGTGGACACAGCTCCTCAGCTCGTCGAGCATGTGATCTCCGACCCGCACCTTTATCCCCGGACCAGGCAGCTGACGGCACTGATCACCGCCGGCCTCAAAGGACGCAAACGCGCCGCGCCCGCTCCACGGCAGGGGAAACTTCTTGATCCGCTAACTACCGCCGAGATCCGCGTGCTGGAGAAGCTATCCGAGCGGCTCACCTATACCGAGATAGCATCCGACCTGTACTTGTCCCTCAATACGGTGAAAACGCACCTGCGCCACGCCTACATGAAGCTCGGCGTTACCTCCCGTTCTTCCGCCGTCAAGCGTGCGGCCTCGCTGGGCATTCTGTGATCTAGCTTCCCGGCGTCTCTCAAGCAGCGCCTCGGCTGGATTCCCCCGGGGCGCTGGCGCGGTTTCCGGCGTTCGGTAGAAGTTCATACGCCGTTTACCCGGCGAACGACGACGCAGGTATGCCCGCCGCCCCCGGACGGCATACGAATGTCGCACCCGCATGTGGCTCTTTCTTCAGCTGGCCGGTAGTCAGCCGGTAGGCAGCCGAAGTCACATACAATTCGGCCAGGTCGGGACCGCCGAACGTGCAGCTCGTCACCTGGTTAACCGGAAAGAGAACCTCGTCCAGCTGCACACCGGCTGGTGAATAGCAGCGGACGGCTGCGCCGCCGAAGCACGCCACCCAGAGGTTACCCCTATCATCGGTGGTCATCCCATCGGGTACCCCGTGCGCACGCTCGATCGTGACCAGCCGTCTCCGGTTCCTGGCCGAGCCGGTGCCGACGTCGAAGTCGAAAACGTCGATACCCTGAGTGGCCGAATCGATGAAGTACATCCGGCTGCCGCCGGGGCTCCACGCGATGCCGTTCGATTGGGTTGCGCCGCTGACTATCTGCGCGAATGACCAGTCCGGTTCGACACGGTAGAGCGCTGCGGAATGCGGCGAGAAGTCAAACGCAGTCGTTCCGGCGAAGAGCCGCCCAGCGGGGTCGCACTTCGCGTCATTCATCCGGTTGCCTGGGATATCGCCCTCGACCGGCGCGGTCAGCTCAAAACCCTCCCCGGTATCTGAGGCGGTGGCGATGCCGTCGCGCACGGCAAGTACAAGCCCGCCGCCGCGCCGGGGAACAACCGCGCCTACCTCCTGGCCGACGGGAAAAGACCCCAGCTTCACCCCGGACCGGTCATAACGGAAGACCACACCTGCGGTCAAGTCGACGAACAGCAGCGTCCTAGTCCGCTCGTCCCAATGCGGCGCCTCACCCACATCGGCATGCAGGTCGGCAAATACCTCGACCCTCACACTCGCAGAGCGGGCCACGTACTACCTCGCCTCGAGAAATTGAAAATCCGGAGTGCCCCGATCTGGGGAGCCGTCAGCATTACAGGCTCTGAAAGGGAGCTTCTCAGCCGTTCTAGCTGGCAGATCGATCGATGTCACCGGCATCCTATAGCACGGGACGACTGACCCCAGCTCGGCCTCAATGCCGAGAGGGCCGCGGCCGGGCGGGCTACTGGTGGGAGCAGGCACTGACGCGCCGACTTATCCGGCACCCTAAAAGGGCGCGCCCATCCCTGCAGTGACCGCTTGCTCTGAGCCGCCGTGGTGGTCAGCCGAGGCTGCCAACCCTGGCCAGGTCAACGGAAGCGCAGGTCGCCGACCATGGCGCCGAGACCCTGAGGCTGGGTAATCACCCGATTTCGGGTGATTACCCAGCCCTTAGCCGACGTGCATGCTGGCCGCACAAACCCGGGCGCTGCTGGCCACCATCCGCCAGCGGTTCGAGAGAGTAACAAGGCGCCTACTAACGACTCCCACCGGCCGTGTCTGTCAACGGACAGGGCTAGAGGAAGGAACTTCCGCGGACGGGCGGACGCAGGATAGTAGCTGAGGAATGGGGCCACGATGCTCAGATGCGTTACTGATGCAAGAGCAGTTGAGGAAGAAGTAGTCGTGGCGGCACGGGACGAGCTGGAGCGAACCGCGCCGATGAAGCTGGGCCACCGGATCTGCCCTACTGGCGAGGCCGTCGTGGAACTTGGCGGCGACCTAGATATCCTCAGCGCCGACGTGGCCGTCAACTACGTCACGGATGTTATCGATCGGCACCGCGGCCCGGTGACGGTGAACCTAACCGCACTGGCTTTCTGCGATGCCCGGGGCCTAACCGCCCTGGTGCGCATGGCCGATCATGCGGAGCGGAAAGGCTGCCCATTCCGGATGGCCTCACCCAGCCCGAGACTGATCAAGATCATGCGGATCACCCGCCTGGATCACAGGTTCCTCACTTCCCAGGCATCCGCGCTGGCGCCCGGCGATTTCGTCAGCCAGACGGACCTCTTCAACACGGCCGCATCGATTGCTGAGATCCAAGACCAAGACCAGTAGTGGCCGTGAGAGCGACCTGTGATCTGTCCTGCCCAGTGTGGCCCGGCGTGCGCCGGGGCGGCCCTAAGGCTGAGCCCGTAGCTGCCGCCTTGCCATTTAGGCGAAGCGCGATGCTGTCTGCCAGGTAAACGTGACCTGTTACGTCATCCAGGAGACGCCGTTCCAGTGCGCGATCAGGACCTGCCCGCCACCACCGGCGTAGCCGACCACCCACGCGTTCCTGGCAGATGTGGCCGCGACGCCAGTGAGGTTCTCGCCGTGGTCCGGGGTGGGATTCGGGCTGTGCACCTGTTCCCACACGGTGCCGGTCCAGTGCAGGATCAAGGTGTGGCCGCCAATGCTGCCGACCGCCCAGGCGCTGCGGGCGGAGGCGGCGGCTACCCCCTCGAGGATGCCGGCTGTGGAGTCCGGGCTGGGCACCCGCTTCCAGGCCTTGCCGTTCCAGCGCAGGATCAAGGTGCCGCCGCCCTGGCTGAAACCGACGGCCCAGGCGCTGCGGGCGGAGGTGGCGGCCACGCCTGTGAGGGTGCCGCCGCCAGGTGGGTTCGGGCTGGGTACCCGTTTCCAGGCCTTGCCGTTCCAGTGCAGGATCAGGGTGCTGGGAGCCAGGCTGGGGGTGTAGCCGACCGCCCAGGCATCGCCGGCAGAGGCGGCGGTCACGGCGTAGAGCATGGTGCCGGTGCTGGGGTTCGGGCTGGGTACCCGTTTCCAGGCCTTGCCGTTCCAGTGCAGGATCAGCGTGGTGCAGCGGCGGCAGGTGCGAGGGCCCATGCCGGTGTAGCCGACCGCCCAGGCATCGCCGGCGGAAGTGGCGGCCACGCCGTCGAGCACGGTGCCGGCGCTGGGGTTCGGGCTGGGTACCCGTTTCCAGGCCTTGCCGTTCCAGTGCAGGATCAGGGACGCGCCTCTGCCGGGCTGGGTGGAGGTGTCGCCGGCCGCCCAGGCATCACCGCCGGAGATAGCGGCCACGCTGCTGAGGCTGCCCGCAAGGCTCGGGCTGGGCACCCTCTTCCACGCGGTGCCGTTCCAGTGCAGGATCACGGTCCGCGGGCCTCCGCCAACCGCCCAGGCGTTCCTGAAGGAGGTGGCGGCCACGGCCGACATACAGCAGATGATGGCGGACGGTGCCGTCCTGCCAGAGAGGCTGGGTCGGACCGCGCCCGCCGCGCAGCCCGTGGCCAGGCCCGAGGCGATCAGCGCAAACCCCGCCGCCACCGCGCAGAACATCCGAGTGACACACCTGCTCATGGGATGCCGTCCTTCTCTTTCAGGAGGCGGCGGCCGGCGTTCCCAGGATCAGGCTCCCGTCACGCAGTCGAGCCGCTCACCCAGGAAACCCGCCTTATAGTCGTGCCGCGCGTGCTCCTTAATCGAGCCTAACCGGACTGCTCAAGCGGAGGTTAGCCCAGCGCACTATCACTAGCAACGATGCCAGCGGCTCGCGCAGATAAGAACGGCTGCGCTGCCGGTAAACAGGACCGGCGACACGATCCGGTCCACGACCTGACCGGGTCAGCTCTTGGAGGTTGTTAACCGGCGACAGCATCATCACCCCGGGCCTGGGCACTGGGGTTCCCGGGTCGGTCCGCAGCTTGGCGTTGGGGAACGCCGGGCCGGGTGTCCCGGTGGGTACTTTCCGGATCACCTCGATGGTCTTGTGGCACTTGGTCATGATCGACACGAGCTCTATGTAGGTCAGCACGTTCGTGCCGATGACCATGCTGGTGTTCGCCAGCCGTAGCGAGTACGGGTCGACCTTGTCGAATACCGGGCTCTTGCCGTGCTTCTTGCCCCCCGTCGTGCGGGGAGACATAGTCCAGCAGCTCGGCCCGGGCCGCGACGTACTCTCGGAGCGCCTTGTCGGTCAGCCTCGAGAAGTTCATGAACAGGCCAAACATCGTCCTGTCAGGCGGCAGCCCTGCGGGAGACCGGAAAAAGAACGGTCTAGCAGAACCCTGCGTTCCGCGTAATTCGGCCGATCTGGAGGTACTGGGCGGGTGTAGCCGCAGGTCAGGCAGGTGCACCTAACTTAGGCGCGAAACCCGGAGTCTCCTAGACCGACTGTTGACGTAACTTCAATTGGCGCCGGGCATCTTTTTTCGGATGCGCCCGGGACCAAACATGGTCCCGCCGGTAGCCTTATAAATGGAAGGGATAAGGAGAAGTAGTATTGATATGATAAACAGAACCAATGTTTGCATGAAAGGCGGCTTAACAGGCCGATTGGCTCTGCGGATGCCGACAATAAGCAGCACCAGTCCCGCGATAAATGAGAACAGCATGATAAGGTCGGGCTGGTTCTTCGCGTTGCGCGTTAGAGCTGCTTTGAACTGGGACATACTCCCCCGCCTTTGTCCTGCTGCCACCTTTAGAACTTGTACTATAGCACTCGCCCAGGCTGACGCCTAGATGGCTACTCGTGTGGGGACAGCGCGACACCCTGAGCGGCCAATGCGACGCGTAGACCCTTGATTACATCAACTCAGGCGGGGTTCACCGAACCCGGCTTGCCCTAAGCCAGTGTCATTTATGGCTAGCTCATCCAGATTCGGTAGGGACACTGTTGGGTGGCTGTTCCGCTTGATGCTTTACATGGCCTCGGCCTGTCCCGGGCGGGCAAGTCCGCTAGGGCCGAGCGAACCCTGATCCTAGGCTGCGCCGCCGCATCGTCCTACATCAATGTCTCGGCCGCCGACGTGACCAGCCCGCGGTCGGTCGCCGCGTACGCTATCGCCCCGGTCGCGCTGGCGTGCCGGTCCACGAACCGGTCCACGGCCGAGTAGCTTACGTCCCCTCGTACTGCTACTGCGCCTAACATCACCAATAGCGGTCGGCCTACGTCCGCGGGAGCGAGCTCGGCGGTCACAGAGCCGACGGTTCTACAGACCGCTGTCACCCACGTTCTGACCTGCGGCAATACTGCCGAAGAGGCTGAAAGGCGAGGGTCTGTCACCCCATAGGTGAGGACCTCGTGATCGCGAGCAGTTCTGGTCGCTAATTGGCCCAAAGTGCCCGCGATCATGAAATGGCGCCGGGGACAGTGACAGTCATGTGGTTGATCCTCGTGGTTAGGCTGCGCCCCGCCCAGACCATGCTGGCCAGTTCTCGTCCGGGTTCAACGCCAAGCTCGCGGCGGACAATCGCGCGGTAATGATTGTAGGCCCGGCGCCCCTCGGCGAGATTGCCCTCAGCCAGGTGCGCTTCGATTAGTACCCGATTCGCGCTCTCCCGGAGCGGATCAGCGCTCACCGCTGAAATCGCGGTCTCGACGGCTTCAGCGGTCCGCCCCGCGGCTACCAGGCGCCGAGACAGGATTTCCAGCGCGTGCAGCAACTGCTGCCGGATGCGCTCACGCTCGAAGATTATCCAGTCGTCGTACCAGCCAGGCAGCAGTTCCATCGCGTCATTGCACCAACTGGCAACGCACAAGTCGGCCTGGGTCGCCGATCCGTCGACCAGGCGGGTGGCCCAGTCACAGACCAGGTTCACGTCGACCACCGTCCCCGGCCTCAGTCGCAGGCTGCGCTTGTCGCTCTCGAGAACGCCGACCCCGGCGCACCGCAGGCGCCACAGAGCGGAGCGCAGATTGCCGGCCGCCCTGTCGTCATTCCCGACCGGCCAGAGCGAGCCCGCCGCGAAGCGGCGATCGACTTTCCCGGTGCCGAGGGCCACGAAGACAAGGAGTCTCTTGCTCCCATCTGGTACCTCCACTCGGCTGCCGTTAAGCATGACGCAGGGGCCGCCGAAAAGCAGAACGGCAGGAACGCCCTCAAGGTCAGGACGGGATAGGAGGGAACTGATCAGACTGCGAGACATCGGTTACCCCCAGGCTGGCTCCGATACGCTGACAGTACGGTCGGTTTCATCACCCGATCGTCACCTGGTACGGAGGGCGCTGAGTGTCAGTTTGATCCATGGTTGCGGCCATGACTTTGTTCATATTCCTCTAGGAAACCGGCCACCAGCGCAAGCGCTTCGTCGAACCCCGTCACCGAGCGCGTCCGGCCGGGCGTCCGGGCGTGGACGTCGGATGTGGTGGTGACCGTGATCAGGACTCCTATCTCGCCGCGGCTTTCGATACGCAGGACGCACACCGCCACCCCTGGTGGCCCGGACCGTCCCATAATGGAGCGCCTCTCATTTCTCGTGGCAGTTCCTGTGGGGCACAGCTTTCACAGGTCGCGTTGCTTCTCGCCATTCACTGCTGTGAGCGCCTCCGGTTCGCCGCTCGTTCTCGAGCATCACGGCGGCGCGTCACCGAGGCGTCGCCACCGTGTCGCCACCGTGTCGCCGTTGAACGCGATCGGTGATGGTGACGCCGTTGTGACGGCACCAGCCCAGAATCGGACGTTCCGGCTACCGGCAGACGTGGAGCATTCATGGGCGGACCGGGGTTCCAGCACGCGAGCACGGATGCCCTGCCGCCTCGGGGCGCCCGGCGGGCCGACCGGGACACCGCGTCACCGAACACCGTGTCACAGGGCAGCTCGCTGAGCGGCAGCGACCAGGCGTTCTTCGGGGCGGCCTTCGGCCGTGACTTCAGCCGGGTACGAGTGCATGCCGACCGCGGCGCCGCCGCGTCGGCCGCCCAGGCGCAGGCGCACGCGTACACGGTCGGCGATCATGTTTTCTTCGCCGGCGGGCGGTACGCCCCGGCCACCCCGTCCGGCCGCCGACTGCTGGCCCATGAGCTCGCCCACGTGGTGCAGCAGAGCCGCGGCGGCGGGCCGGGCCAGGCGGACGACGCGAGGGCGCATCTGGAGGCGGAGCGGGCCGGCCGCCGGGCCGCCGAGGGTCGGCCGGTCACCGTGACCGAGGCGCGGCCGGTGGGCATGGCCCGTCAGCCCGCGGCCGACGCCCCGGCTCCCGCTCTGGCTCCAGATCAAGCTCCGGCTGCGGCTCCGGCGGATGGCCAGGCTCCGGCTTTGGCGGATGCTGGTACGCGGATCGAGCAGGCTCTTATCCGTCGGCTGACAGGGGCCCTCGTGTCCGGCGACGTCGCCGTGCCCGTGGTCATCGCGGTCGTCCGGGGCATGATTCACCAGCTCGCGGCCGAGCATGCGGGGACCAAGCTCGGGGCGCACCTGCTGACCATTACGCCGAAGGGCATCGCGGAGGTGGTCATCGGATACGAGGCCGGCGGGCTGGAAGGGCTCCTCAGCCCGATTGGCGACCTGTTCGGCCTGGCCGTGTTCGAAGAGCGGGTCGAAGCCATGGCCCGGCAGGTGCTGATCAGCATCCTGAAGTCCAAGGGAGACCTGTCCGGCGCCGCGGAGGCGCTGGCCACGGAGGCGGCCGGGCTGGCCGAGCAGATCGCCCACGGGCTGGCCTCGCTGAAGGACCGGCCCGCGAAGGAGACGATTGCCGACATTCTCGAACTGCCGGACGCGCTGGCGGGCGTGGCTGTGAAGAAGGGCTACGACTTCGGAGTGCAGGCGGGCAAGGATATTGCCGCCGGGCTGGAGGAGCCCTGGCAGGCCGAGAAAAAGCAGGAACCGGCGCCCAGTTTCCTCGAGATGCCTGCCACCTGGACGCAAGCCGAGTACGAGGAGCTGACGGGCCGCCTGTTCAGCACGCCGTGGCTCAAGATCGGCCGCAAGATCGGCTACGCGGTGGGCTGGGTGGCGATTCAGGTCGTCCTGCTGCTGTTCACCGAGGGAATCGGCAACGCGATAGAAAAGGTCGGTGCCGCGGCCGGCCGCGTCGGGGAGGTCCTGGGCAGGCTGAGCGAAGTGGCCGGCAAGGGGGCCGCGAAGGTCGCTGAGTTCCTCACCGCGGTCGGCGAGGGCGTCTCCGTCCTGGAGAAAGCCATCGGGCTGGCCACGAAGAAGCTGCTCAAGCCGCTCGAGCCGCTGCTGCGGCCGATCCTGAAGTTCCTCGCAGACGTCGAGGGCTTGCTGAAGAAGCTGCTGGGCATCCCGGAGAGGGAAATCGTGCAGGCGGCCGAGGCCGCCGCCCCGAAGGCGGCCCGGACGCTTGGGCACGACGAGCCATCCGCATTTCCGAAACGGCATGAGCCCGCGCCACCGCAGCCGCCGGTGCACAAGCCGCCCGAGCACGTGGCATCGCCGCCCAAGCCGCCCGAGCACGTGACGCCGCCCCCAGGACACAAGGGCCCGCGAGGTCCGGGCTCACCAGGTGGCTCTCCGCCGCCCGCGGGCGGTCACGAGGGATTCACCGCCGAAGGCCCGATGGTTCGCATTCCAGTCACGAAAGCCGGAGAACCGGCCCGCGTGCTGGAAATCGGCGCAGGGCCGACTGACACCAGTCTTGGCCTGCCACCTCGCCCCGGATCGGCTACAGCGCCTGACCCGGCCCTCATCGACCTTCGCCGAACGGACATCAAGACCCGACCCGGCGTGGATTTGCTCGATGCCACGAAGGACCTCTCGCCGGAGCACCTGGGCCAGTACGACACCGTGATTATCAACAACCCACGGGGATACGTCCCCGACATCGAGAAGGTCGGGAAGGCGCTACGTCCCCACGGGCGCATCGTCGTTCAGGGGAAAGCGGAGCTTTTCCCTGGACAGCGCGGGATCAACCCGGACTTCAACGAGCTACTGAAGCGGCCTCCGCCGCCCGGCTTCCGGATCGTCGAGGGCACCCCCGAGCAGCTTCCCTCCCCGCGATCTGCGCTCGGCTCCGGCTTCCGCCGGACGACCGGCGGACCGGTAAATCCGCCCAATTTCCGCATCATCTACGAACGGGTCCAGTAGGACGCCGACCCGGCTGTCGCAGCGGGCTTCCGCTTCGGTGATTTCCAGCGGACCTTCGGCGACATCTTCAGCGACAGCCCGCTCAGCTACGCCGTCTACGAGTTCTACCTCAAGGGGGAATGGATGGCGCGGCCAATGCCTCCAAGGGGCAGCAGCCGTGGCGGGCCTGGCGACAGGCCTCGGACTTCTACGGACCGGACATCATCGAGCAGCTGAAGGTGCTACGGCACGCCGTACAGGCGCTTGATCGCCTGCTCTAGACGCCCCGGCACGCTTTCGACCTCTTCCACACGCTCGCCGACCCACCCGCCTATTGCCCGGGCGCCGGACTTCACCGCCCCTGCCGCGCGTCCGGGCAGCGCCCGGACCCAGCGGGCGCCCTCCCGGATGTACAGGCCCGTCATCGGGCCGATGTTGCCCTTGATCAGCCGGTACAGGTCGTTGATCGCCGGGTCGGGTGACAGCGAACGCGCGAGCGCGGGGTCCCACACGCTGGCGTCGGTGGCGAAGGCGGCGATCGGCTCGAACGTCCCGCCGGTGAGCCGGGCCATGTCGGGAATGTAGTCGAGTGCCGCTTCGGCCCGCGTCGTCCCGCCGGTGGAGAGCACGTCCTGCACCGCGTCGCGGGCGGCCTTGCTGGCGAGCTCGGCCATCGTCTGCGTGTCGGGGCTGCCGCCAAGGTGGGCATCTCCGTACGTCCGCCAGCCCTGGCCGAGGAGGTTACGCACTTCTATTCCGCTGCGGTTGTAGTAGTCGTGGACGGTCTTGAGCAGCAGGCTCGGCGCGCGACTCTTCAGGAATAGAGAGAACGCCCCCACAATTGCCGCCGCGTCCCCCGAGTTCATTCCTTCGGCCACGGCGCACTGGAAACAGGCATTGATGATGGCACTTTCGTTTGTGGTGAAGAACACCTGGCAACGAGTCCGGCCGGCGCTGCCCGAGACCAGGTGCCCGGCGGCGAAGGCGTCGGTCAGGAAGTGGTCGGCGAACGCCGAGGCCAGCCAGGCCTGAGCCTCGGCCTGCTCATCCTTCGGCGCCGCCGTTTGCGCGCTGGCCAGGCCCGCCGGAGTGGCTGCCGCCGCCGGGTCGGGACGGCCGGTCGCCACCGATGCGGCCGCCGCGGTCGTGGCCGGGAGCCCGGCGGGCGTGGCCGCACTCGCCCCCGTACCCGCGCCCGTGCCCGCGGCACCGGCGTGGCGGCCCGGGGTCATCGGGGGCGGAGTCGTGCCGGGATGGCGGCTCTGCCATGCCTGACGGGCCAGGTCCAGGGCGAGCTGATGCTTCGGGATCCAGTTGAGGGCGATGTTCTCCGGGGAGAAGTGAGCGGGGTTGGCCTCAGCGAGCTTGAGAAAGCTCGCATCGGCTTGAGGGGCGCCACTCTCCACGTGCTCCCCTTCGCGCACCTCGCCGTGCGGGCCTGATGCGGTATCCGTGTCACCGGCCAGCGTGGCGGTGGACGCGCCGGTTCCGCTGCGCCCCGTCGTGGCGAGCTCATATGCCGCGTTGTTCGCATCGGCCTCGGCCTGACTCGGGCGGTGCTCCGGACTCGCCTTCGCTTGCGCGCGCTCCGTGGCCATGACGCGGAGAATGGCCTCGAGTTCTGATCGCGGCGCCTGGAGCAGGGCCTCCGGGGACCGGTAGAAGTCACCCGACAGCGCGACGATCTGTCCGTAGGTGAGCTCGACACCGTTCGGGAGTCGTATCCGCCGTTTCTCACCACCATAGGCGTCGCCGAGCTGGCGGTGCTCCCATGACTCGAAGGCATGAGGCGGACCGACGGCAACAGACGCCTGAATACGTGGGGCGCCCCCGCGCACCACCACGTCCGCGGCGGCATCGGCGTCCAGTTCCGCCGCGATCTCCGGACCCGCCCGGCCTGGCCTGCGCTGCTGGGCGACATGCGCGATCTCGTGGGCGATCAGCCGATTCCCCTGCTCAGTGCCGGGCGCGAAGCGCCCGGCCGCGAAGTAAACGTGGTCTCCTTCGGTCACCGCGTGAACACGCCCGCCGGCTCGTGAACTGTGCGGGTGGAGCCGGACGGCGGACAGGTCAGTGCCGAACAGCCGGTTCCACCGCGGTGCTGGTCCAGCCGATTCCAGCGAGAGTCCCTGTGATGATGCGGTTCCATCGTCGCCGTGCACCGGCACCCGGCTGAAGTCATTGCCAAAGCCCGCCCCGAACAACTCCGGGCTACCGCCATCCAGCCACCCCCGGGCCGCATCAACGTGGTCAGCGGCCACGGAGCGGTACCGACGGGCAGTCCCTGGAGTCTGGTCAGAACGCCGGGTATCCGCGCGCCCTTGGAATGCTGGATCGCCCATGAGCCCTCCACACCTGTGCTGGACCAGCTAATCGTCTATCGGTGTCATCACCAATGCGTCACCGCCAACTCGTGCAGGCAATTCAGCCGGGCATGGCCGCGCGTGACGGTGCCGCGACGGCCCCGTGACAGCGGGCGGGTCAGACTTCAGCAGGCCACTGCATCGAGCTAAAGGAAGCCGACATGCCGATCACTCCGACCTACCCCGGCGTGTACATCGATGAGCTGCCCAGCTCCGTGCACACGATCACCGGCGTGCCCACCTCGATCGTCGCCTTCGTCGGCGCGGCATCGAGCGGACCCACCAACGGCCCCTTCCACTGCGGGAGCTTCGGTGATTTCCAGCGGACCTTCGGCGGCGTCTCCAGCGACAGCCCGCTCAGCTACGCCGTCTACCAGTTCTACCTCAACGGGGGAAGCGACGCCGAGGTGGTACGCCTGGCGCATCCCGATGCCGTTTCGGCCACGCTCGACCTGGGCAACGGGGTCAAGCTGCTCGCCATCGGCCCGGGCACCTGGGGCGACGCGCTGCGGGCGCGGGTCGATTACCAGACCCTCAGCGGGCCGCCCACGGGCGGGGCCGCCGCGACGACCTACAACCTCAGCGTGTTCGACACGAGCACCGGCGTGCTCGAGAGCTACCTGAACATCAGCATCAAGACGAGTGACGCGCAATCGCTGGACAAGGTGCTCAGCGCGTCGTCGCTCGTCGTGCTGCCGGCCGAGGGTGCGGTGCTGGACGTGGCGCCGCCCGCGAATGCGGCGATCGACCCCAGCGACCCCGATCAGAACCCGTTCACCAACGACACAACTAAGGCCGACCGCTTCACCCAAGCCAAGGACGGCGAGCCCGGCAGCGCGCCCACCCTGGACGACTACAACGGCAACGGCACCGGCCAGGCGGACAAGACGGGCATCTACCAGCTCTACAAGACCGACATCTTCAACCTGCTCTGCCTGCCCGGAGCACCGCCGACCATCCTGGATGACGCGGCGGCGCTGTGCGTCGAGCGGCGCGCCATCCTGCTCGTCGACCCGCCGACCGACTGGTCATCGGTAGCGAACGTCGTGTCGAAAATGACCGTTCCCACCCCCCCGGTCTCCCTCGACCTGGGCGCGAACGCGGCCGTGTACTTCCCGAACGTGCAGATCGCCGACCCCTCGCAGAACGGCATCACCGTGACCAAGCCGCCGTGCGGCACGGTGGCTGGCATCGCCGCCCGCACCGACGTTTCGCGCGGCGTGTGGAAGGCGCCCGCGGGGACCGACGCGTCCCTGAACGGCGTCACCGGCCTGGCCACCGGCCTGGATGGCTCCGGCACGCCGCTGACCCTCACTGATAACGACAACGGGCTGCTCAACCCGCTCGGCGTCAACTGCTTGCGCAATTTCCCTGTCATCGGCCCGGTCGTGTGGGGCGCGCGTACCCTGCGCGGAGCCGACCGGCTGGCCGACCAGTGGAAGTACCTGCCGATCCGCCGCCTGGCGCTGTTCATCGAGGAAAGCCTGTACCGCGGCACGCAGTGGGTCGTGTTCGAGCCGAACGACGAGCCGCTGTGGGCGTCGATCCGGCAGAACGTCGGCACGTTCATGAACACCCTGTTCAGCCAGGGAGCGTTCCAGGGCGCGACCGCCAATCAGGCCTACCTGGTCAAGTGCGACCAGGAGAACAACCCGCAGAGCGACATCGACCGCGGCATCGTCAACATCCTCGTCGGCTTCGCCCCGCTCAAGCCCGCCGAGTTCGTGATCATCCAAATCCAGCAGCTGGCCGGCCAGCTGCAGTCCTGAGGGGACGACGAAAATGGCCACCACCACGCGCCTGGATCCGCTCAAGAGCTTCCGGTTCAAGGTCCGCTTCAGCGACAGCACCACCCCGATCCTCGGGGTCAGCAAGGTCACCGGGATGAAGCGCACTACCGAGATGATGAAGCATCGCAGCGGCGGTGACCCGAGCACCAGCTTCAAGCTGCCCGCGCGGACCGACTACGACCCCATCGTGCTCGAGCGCGGCGTCGTGCTGAACGCCACGGAGTTCGAGGTGTGGGCCAACAGCGTGTTCAGCTTCGCCAACTCGGCGAGCGGCCTGGAGACCTCGCTCGCGAACTTCCGCCGTGACCTGGTGATCGAGGTCTACGACGAGACGGGCCAGAAGGCGGTGGCGTACCAGGTCTTCAACTGCTGGGTAGCTGAGTACCAGCCGATCGCGGACCTCGACGCGAACACGAACGCGGTCTTGGTCCAGCACATCAAGGTGGAGAACGAGGGCTGGGTCCGCGACGCCAGCGTGCCGCCGCCGAAGTCCGTGCCCTTCACCGACCCGGCGAGCTGAGCGGTGACCGTGGTCAGCGAGCTGGCGCTGCTGTCGGCCTGGGAGAGCGGTTACGGGCGTCCCGCGCCGGACCGCGCGGTCACGCTGGCCGCCGCGGCCAGCGGCCTGCCGCTCGACGACGTCGCCGACCTGCCGTTGGGCGCGTGCGACCGGCTGCTGCTGGAGCTGCGCGAGCAGTGCTTCGGGGCCCGGCTGGAGGGCCTGGCCCGGTGCCCGCAGTGCGGCACGGAACTCGACGTCGGCATGGACGTGGACGAGCTGCGTACCGACGCCGCGGACGGCAGCCGGACCGTGCAGGTGGCCGGACGGACCATCACGCTGTGCGCGCTGACCAGCCGTGACATCGGCTCCTGCGGCGGCGACCGGGACCGGCTGCTGGCCCGGTGCCTGGTCGATGAGCCGACGCCGCCCGCCCCGGAGGTGCTCAACGCGGTCGAGGCCCGGCTGGACGCGCTGGATCCGCAGGCGGCCTGGACGATCGACCTGGACTGTCCGTCGTGCGGCGCGACCTGGGCCGCGTCCGTCGACGTCACCGAGTTCGTGTGGAGCGAGGTCGACCGCTTCGCCCGTCGGCTGCTGTACGACATCCATACGCTGGCCGCCGCCTACGGGTGGCGCGAGGCCGACGTGCTGGCCGTCAGCCCCGCCCGGCGGCGCTTCTACCTGCAGGCCTGCACGTCATGAGCCGGATCCTGGCGCGCGTGCTCGGCGGCTCCGCCGGGCCGGATCCGATCCTGCCGAGGCTCCCCACACTGTTCGAGCCGGGACTGGAGATGGCGGCCGGGCCGGGGCTGACGGCCGACGAGCCGGAGGCCGTGGGACCGGAGGATCCGGAGCCGTCCGGCCCGGCGGCGGATGAGCGCGCGGTCCGGGCCGTCTCACCCGCGGCGCGGCCCGATGACCCGCGGGAGCCGGCCGACTCCCGGCCCGAGCCGCCGCCCGCCGAGCCGTCCTCGCCGGGCGGGCGGCCGGGACCCGGCGCCCAGCCGCCGGGCGTGTCCCCGCCCGTGCCGCGGCCCGGGCCGGCCCGCCGGCCCGGGCGCGCCGAGCCAGCCCGGCCGGAGGAGGGCGGCCCGCCGCAGCCCAGCCGCCCGCGGCCCGCGTACCCGGTCCGCCCCGCCTCGGCGCTCCCGGAACTGGCCGAGCCGCCCGCGGCTCAGCCACCTCCGCCGGGCCGCACCACCGACCCGGCCGCACCGGTCCGGCCGGCGGATCGGGTACAGGCGGCCGCCACGCGCCGTGAGCCGACCGTCCAGCGGCGGCGGCCCGAACCGGGCCCGGCACCGGCCGGAAGGCCGGGAACGGCCGCGCCGCGCCGCGCCGCGCGGCAGGTCGCGGGCCGGGCCGAGGCCGAACCGGTCGTGCACATCACGATCGGCCAGGTGGAGATCCGGGCCGACCGCGCGGCGGCGGGCGGCCAGGCACCGGCCGCCCGCCCGGCCGCCAGGCCCCGCCGGGTGGCCCCGGACCTGTCGGAGTACCTGCAGCGGCGCGGGAAGCAGCGATGAGCGACGCCCGGGCCATCGAGGCCGTGACCGAGACGCTCCGCGGGATCGTCGACGCCGGCGTGAAGCGTGTCATGCCCGGAGCCCGCGCGATCGCGCTGCCGCCGCACGACATCACGGCCTCGCAGGAACCGCAGGTGAACGTGTTCCTCTACCAGGCCGAGATGGACGGCGCGCTGCGCAACACCGATCCGGTCAACGTCGCCCCCGGGGAGAGCGGCCAGCCGGCCCTGCCGCTGATCCTGCACTACCTGATCACCCCGTACGCGCCCGACGCCGACGACATACAGGCCCACCGCCTGCTCGGCGCGGCCCTGCAGGCGCTGCACTCGCATCCGGTGCTCAGCCCCACCGACCTGGCCGACGCCGCGTACAGCGACATCGCCCACCAGGTGGAGTCGGTCCGCATCTGCTGGCAGCCGCTGGACGACAAGGACATCTACTCGCTCTGGTCGATCTTCCAGGCGCCGTACCGGATCTCGACCGCGTTCGAGCTGCGGGTGGTGCTCATCGACAGCAGGGTCGCGGGCAGCGCGCCGCTGCCGGTGCTGACCCGGGGCAGCACCGGTCGCGGCCCCGTGGTCGCCGCGTCGGTGGGCTATCCCGAGATCACCTCGGTGATCGCGCCGCTCGGCCAGCCCAGCGCCCTGCCCGGGGAGCAGGTGAGCCTGCTCGGCGCGGGCCTGACCGCGACCACGGTCACCGTGCTACTGAGCCACCCGCTGCTGGCCGCGCCGATCTCCATCACGCCGGCCCACGCGACCGGCAGCGAGGTGACGTTCACCGTCCCGGCCGCGGCGCCCGCCGGGTTCGGCACGGTGTCGCTGTCCCTGAGCACGCCCGGGACCAGCGACCTGCTCAGCAACGACGTTCCGTTCGGCGTCAGCCCCAAGATCACCAGCCCGCTGCCGGCCACCGTGGCGGCGTCCCGGAAGGCGGCCGCGTTCACCGTGACCTGCAGCCCGACCGTGCGCGCGGGCCAGCATGCGGTCCTGCTCATCGGCGGCAACCCGGTGACGGCGCCGTCGATCACCGCCGACACCGCGAGTCTGACCTTCACGGTCGGTCCGATGCCGGCCCAGGCATACCCGCTACGGCTGCGGATCGACGGGGCCGACAGCAGGCTGATCGCCGACCGGACCGCGATTCCGCCGATCTTCGACGCCAAGCAATCGGTGACGGTGACCTGATGACTGAGACCGAGACCGGGCCCCGATCCGAGTGGCTCACCGCCAACGGGGAGTTCCTGGCCGCCTCCCTGGCCTGGCTGCGTGAACTGCTCCGCCAGCACGCGCAGGCGCGGCCGCAGGCCGCCGCCACCGGGAAGCAGGCCTCCGCCGGGGCCGCCGAGGGCCGGCTCGGCGCCCTCGCGGCCACGGCGGAGGACGCGGCGGCAGGCTGCGTGCCGCCGCCGGCGCTGGTGGCCCTGGCCCAGCGAACCGGCTTGAGCCGGTTCGAGCATGACGTCCTGCTGTTGTGCGCCGCCACCGAGCTCGACCCCTCGATCCGCGGGCTGTGCGCGGCCGTCCACGGCAACGACGCCATGGCCTACCCGACGTTCGCGCTGGCCCTGACCGTGCTCCCCGACCCGGCCTGGGAGGCGCTGGCACCGTACGGCGCGCTGCGCGAGCAGCGGCTGATCCAGGTCGATCGCCCCCGGGGCGAGTCGCTGATCAGCTCACCGCTGCGCACCGACGAGCGGATCGTGAACCACCTGAAGGGCCTGGACCACATCGACGCCCGGCTGCACCCGCTGCTGCAGCCGGCGGCAGCCGCGGACGAGCACCTGCTGCCGGCGTCCCACCTGCGGGCCGTGGCTCCGATCGCCGGATGCCTGGCCGGCGGGCCGGTGGCGCAGCTCGTCGGTCCGGACCGGTCCAGCACCATGCTCGTCGCGAGCGCGGCCGCGGCCCGCGCCGGGCTGCAGCTGTACACGATGCCGGGATCGGTGCTGCCGGCCTCGCCCGAGGAGATCGACGAGCTGGCCCGGCTGTGGCACCGGGAATGGGCGCTGTCACCGGTGGCGCTGTGCGTCGAGGTCGACGCGGCCGGCCGCGACGCGGACGCCGCCGCCGCGCTCGTGACCAGGCTGAGCACCCCGGTGCTGGTCCGGGCCCGGGAGAGCGTGCCGGCGCTGGACGGGCACGGGGTGGTGCTGGACATCGATCCGCCCACCATGGCCGAGCGGTACACGGCCTGGCAACAGCACCTGCCGCCCGGCGGCGCGGCGGACCCGGGTGAGCTCGCCGCGCAGTTCACGCTGGACACCCCGACGATCGCCGCGGCCGCGGCCGACCCGGACCCGTGGGCCAGGTGCCGTGTGCTCACCCGCCCGCACCTGGGCGGCTTCGCGCAGCGCCTGAAGCCCAAGGCGGGCTGGGCCAACCTGGTCCTCGGCGAGCAGGAACTGCGCCTGCTGCACGCCATCGCCGACCAGGTACGCAACCGGTGGCAAGTCTACGAGGCGTGGGGCTTCGCCGAGACGACCTCGCGCGGGCTCGGGCTGAGCGTGCTGCTGTCAGGGCCGCCCGGGGTCGGCAAGACGCTGATCGGCGAGGTGCTGGCCAACGAACTGAACGTGGACCTGTATCGCACCGACCTGTCCGCCGTGGTCAGTAAGTACATCGGGGAAACCGAGAAAAACCTGCGCCAGCTGTTCGACGCGGCCGAGGCCAGCGGTGCGCTGCTGCTGTTCGACGAGGCCGACGCCCTGTTCGGCAAGCGCACCGAGGTCAGGGAGGCGCACGACCGGTTCGCCAACATACAGATCGACTACCTACTGCAGCGCATGGAGGCCTACCACGGGCTGGCCATCTTGTCGACGAACATGCGGTCCGCCCTGGATCCCGCGTTCATGCGGCGGCTGCGGTTCATCGTCGAGGTCCCGTTCCCGGATACGGCCGCGCGCCGGGCGATCTGGGCGCTGGCGTTCCCGGCGCCGGTCCCCGGCGCCGCGGGCCTGGACCTGGACCGGCTGGCCGAACTGCCCGTCACCGGCGGCATGATCCGCAACGTCGCCATGAACGCGGCGTTCCTAGCCGCGGCCGGCGGCCGCGACCTGGACATGGTCAGCGTGCTCAGCGCGGTCAAGGACGAATTCGCCAAGCTCCAGCTGCCGATCCGGGAGCGGGACCTGACCCGGCTGACGGTGCCGGCATGAGGATCGAGCTGCGCATCGGGAGGCTGGTGGCCGACGACCTTGGCGGCGGCTCCCGGGACAACTTCGTCGCGGCGGTCACCCGGGAGCTGCGGATCGTCCTGGCGCGCGAACTCAGCGGGCCGCGGCCGGCGGCGGGCCGCGCGAGATCGGTGGCGCGGGTTGGGACCGCGGTGAGCCTGCCGGCGGCCGGGGCGGGCGGCCCGTCGACCGGGCGGGCCGTGGGCGCCGCCTTGGGCGCCGCGGTGACGTCGGAACGGGTCTTCCCTGCCCGGGGGCCGCAATGACCCCGCACTTCCACCGGCTGCCCGGCGTGCGCCGGCACATCGACTCGACGGTGCGCCGGGTGCTCAGCGACTCCGGCGAGCCGCTCAGCGCGGGTGTGCGGGCCGAACTGGAGCCGCGTTTCCTGGCCGACTTCAGCACCGTGCGCGTCCACGCCGACGAGACCGCGAACGCGTCGGCCGCCCAGCTCGGCGCGCGCGCGTACACGGTCGGCCAGCACATCGTGTTCGGCCGGAACCGGTTCGCGCCGGACACCGCGGCGGGCCGGGAACTGTTCGCCCACGAGCTCACCCACACCATCCAGCAGGGCCAGGTGAACGGCGTCCCGCCCGGAACGACGAGCAGCCACGACGGTGCCGAGGCCGCCGCCCGGCACGAGGGCGCCCGGGCGCTGGCCGGGGCCACGCCGTCGATAGCGCCGAGCGCGCCGGCCATCGCCCGGGACGAGGGCACGGCGGAGGTCGTGGACACGGTGCCCCAGTTCCAGCAGCAGGGCTCGATGTTCTCGGCCACGATGCGGCGCGATCAGTTCCGCACCCACGCCGAGGCGCAGCAGGCCCAGCAGGCCCAGGCCCAGCCTGCTCAGGTCGGCCAGGCTAAGCGTGCCCAGGCTCCGCAGGCGATGGACACCGGCTTCGCGAAAATCTCCCTCGACAGTTCCACCGGCGCGCTGACCATACCGGTGACCGTCGCAGTGCGCGCGGCGATACCGTCCGACATCGCGCACTCCACGCATCCGCCCAAGAAGCCGTCCTACGCCATCACCAGCGCCAAGGTCAACCAGATCGCGAACCAGTTCATCGACGAGTGCAACAGCGGCCTGAACAACTGGTTCACGCTGTACGTGCCGCCGTGCTCGGGAGTGCCGTTCGCGGGAAAGGAACTGCCGATCAAGGTCCAGGTCACCAAGACGAGCGCGGGCAATCCCGACTTCACGGTGGCGGTCAGCCCGGACTCCGGGCGCTCGCTGGTCTCGCATAGCACCCAGCTCGTCCTGCTGTACGCCGGTGACCTCGACCCGGAGACGATGCGGCACGAGGGCGCGCACATGACCCTCGGCGTTCCCGACGAATACGAGGAGACCGACCCCGCCGCGCGCCAGCGGGCGCCGCTGCAGAAGAGCGACGAGCGGGTGTATCACGACTGGACGCTGGCCGGCGAGTCGGATGCCTGGGGCATCTTCAGCGTGCTGCGGGATCGGCACTTCTCGTTCGTCCCCGTGTTCGTCAGGCAGGTGCTGACCTCCCTCGGCCACCCGGAATGCGTGCCGGTGCTGCACGAGGTCAAGCGGCCGCAGCCGCACCTGCTGCGGCTCTCGCTGGATTTTGGCGGCTCCAGCTACGGCGGCGGGGCCCTCTGGGTCGGGGCCGGGCTCGACAGCGGCAGGTTCCTCGACCGCGAACGGAGTTGGCGCGCGTTCCTCGGCGTGCACGGGCAAACCTTCGCGGCCCCGTCCAATACCGCGTTCCTGATCGGGGCGCGGCTCGGCTTCGAGCACAAGTGGCGGTCCTCGCAATTCGGCCCGACGGCCGAGGTATTCGGCGAAAGCGGCGCCGCCCTCGAGACGGGGGCAGGAGCCCGCGGGCCGGCGCCGTTCGTCGGGGCCGGCGCCAGCCTGGGCGTGTCCGGGTGGGTCGGGGGCAAGGAAGTGCAGGTCAAGCTCACCAGCGGCGAGGTGCTGCGCATGGACCGCGAAGCCTATAGCGCGTTCCAGGCCGGGCTGAATGCCGCGGTCAGCTGGTAAGGGAGGAGCGACATGTCAGGGATGCCCAATCCGCCGCGTGTCGCGCGGGGCGGGATCGTACTGGTGGACCCGGCGTCGGGCCGGGCCCTGAGCACGATCCCGTTCCAGTACAACCCGGACACGCTGACCCGCACGCTGCAGCCACAGGGCATCGGCAACGAGCCCGGCGACCGGCTCGAGGCGCTCCGGCTGATCGGGCCGCCGCACGAGACCTACAAGCTGGACGCCGAGTTCGACGCGGCCGACCAGCTCGACGATCCGGCCGGCAACGCGGTCGTGGCCGCGAACGGGCTGTTCCCGCTGCTGTCGGCGCTGGAGATGGCGGTCTACCCCGACGTCGGCCAGCTGCTCGCCGAGGACCAGATGGCGTCGGAGGGCATGATCGAGGTCGCGCCGGTCGAGGCGCCCATGACGGTCCTGGTCCTGGGGCCCAGCCGCGTCGTGCCGGTCCGGCTGACCGAGCTGACCATCACCGAAGAGGCGTTCGACACCAGCCTGCACCCCATCCGCGCCAAGGTCTCGATCAGCGCGCGGGTGCTCACCGTGGAGGATCTCGGCTTCACCCACCGCGGCGGGCTGCTCTACCTGAATTACCAGCGCGGCAAGGCCCAGTACGCCGCGCTGGACACCCGTACCCCCGCCGACCTCGGCCTGAAATCCTTCTAGGGAGCGTGATGTTCGCCGCCAACAGCCGCTACTACGGCCTGCCGGTGCTGAGCTTTACCCGCGCCGACGGCACCCCGGTGCTGTACCTGGCGCGCCGGCTGCTGCCTGACCCGGACACCCTAACCCAGATCGGCACGTACGTGGTGGGACCGGCGGACCGGCTCGACCGGATCGCGGCCGCCGTGTTCGGCGACCCGCAGCAGGCCTGGCGGATCGCCGACGGCACCCGCGTGCTCGACCCGGACGAGCTCACCCAGACGCCGGGCCGCACGCTGCCGATCACCCTGCCCGCGGGACTGGGGGCGGGCATCGGTGGCTAGCAGCCTGCGGCTCCTGCTGCTGATGGGACCCACGCTGCCGGTGCCGGTGCCCCAGCAGCTCAGCGACGCCCTGCAGTCGGTGCAGGTCACCACCACCGCCGGCGAGGCCAGCGGGTTCCAGCTCACGTTCGCGGTCAGCAGCAAGTCGATCATCACCACCGCGCTGCTGCCGGCCGGCTTCTTCGACCCGGGGACGCGGACCGTGATCGTGGCGATCGTGGCGGGCCTGCCGACCGTGCTCATGGACGGCGTGATCACCCGGCAGGACCTCGGGCCGAGCGACGTGCCCGGCGCGTCGACGCTCAGCCTGACCGGTGAGGACCTGTCGGTGGTCATGGACCTGAGCCACGAGCGGGCCTGCTATCCGGCCATGCCGCACAACGTCAGGGCCATGCTGATCTGCCTGAAGTACGCGATGTACGGTATCGCCCCGCTCGCCATCCCGCCCGTCATCACCGACGTGCCCAATCCCGTCGAGCAGATCCCCATCCAGTCAAGCACCGATTTGGCCTACCTCAAGGCCATGGCGTCGGAGGTCGGATACGTGTTCTACATCGATCCAGGGCCTGTGCCAGGCTCGAGCATCGCCTACTGGGGGCCGCAGGTCCGCTTCGGCCCGCTGCAGCCCGCGCTGACCATCGGCATGGGAGCGGCCACCAACGTCGAGTCGCTGTCGTTCAGCTTCGACGGGCTGGCGCGCACGCAGTACACCATCACCATCACCGAGCCGACCACCAAGCTGGGCTTCGCCGTGCCGGTCCCGGACATCAGCCTGCTGCACCCGCCGCTGGCCGCGCGGCCGGCCATCGCGCTGCGCCAGGAACCCGTGCCCGACATCTCCGACCGGCCGATCGCCGAGGTGCTGCTGCTCGGGCTCGGCCGCTCCTCGACGTCGGCCAACGCCGTCACCGGGCAGGGGAAGCTCGACGTGCTGCGCTACGGGCACGTCCTGCGGGCCCGGCAGCTGGTCGGGGTGCGCGGCGCGGGCATCGCCTACGACGGCGCGTACTACGTGACCAGCGTCACCCATGAGATCAGGCGCGGCGCCTACCACCAGAGCTTCTCGCTGTCACGGGATGGCCTGGTGTCGCTGACCCCGGTGGTGGTGGCCTGATGGGCGCCGACGACCGCAAGTTCTCCGGGCCGTACAAGGGCGTCGTGGTGTCCAACGTCGACCCCTACAACTTCGGCCGGCTGCTCGTCCGGGTCGAGGACGTCCTCGGGTCCGACCCGTGCATCTGGGCCGACCCCGCGCCGCCGCTGGCCGGGCTGGCCAGCGGGCAGTACTCGGTGCCGCTGATCGGGTCGGGCGTGTGGGTCCAGTTCATCAACGGCGACCTGGACCGGGCGGTGTGGACGGGATTCTGGCGCGGTGGCATCGGCGACGTGCCCACGGTGGCCCGCGCCGCCCCGCCGGGCACGCCGCAGATCGTGCTGGGCACGCCCGGCCAGAACGTCCTGCTCATCTCCGACCTGCCCGGCCCGGAAGGGGGGATCATGCTGCAGCTGCACAGTCCGGGCGGCGCGTACATCAAGCTGTCCGAGGCAGGCGTCGAGATCGGCGCCACCGCCGCCGGCCCGACGATCCGGATCACGCCCGCCCTGATCGACCTGGGCAACGGCGCGCTCCAGATCACCGGCGGGTGACCGGCCATGCCAGGACTTGTACTGCACGCCGGGGCGGTGCTGACCTGCTCGCACGGCGGTCAGGTCAAGATCGTCCCGGCGCAGGTCCGCGCCGAGGTCAGCGGCACGCCGATCTGCACCGTGGCCGACACGTTCACCGTCATCGGCTGCCCGGGCGTGCCCGCCTCGCCAGGCGTGGTCTGCACCACGGTGACCTGGCAGAACACTGCCGGACGGGTGAAGGCCAACGGCGTGCCGGTGCTGGTCCAGGCGCCGCCGCCGCTCGGCCCGGTCGCGGGCGGCGGCCTGGTGGCCGGACCGCCGCCGCAGGTGCCGCTGGTGGTGGCCATGCAGTTGCGGGTGATAGCGACATGACGAGCACCAACATCGCCTTCCCGTTCCAGGTCGACGGCCGGGGACGGATCGCGGCCACCGACTACGCCAGCCACGTGCGGGACATGATCGAGCAGTTGCTGTTCACCGTCCCGGGGGAACGGGTGGAGCAGCCGGATCTCGGCTGCGGGCTGGCCGACCTGGTGTTCACCCCGAACAGCCCGGAACTCGCGAGCGCGGTCCAGGCCAGTACGCAGGGCGCGCTGCAGCGCTGGCTGGGCGACATCATCACCGTCAACTCCCTGACCGTCAGCGCCGACGACGCCACCCTCAGCATCACGGTGAACTACACGATCACCGCCACCGGCCAGCCGGTCACCGCCACCATCACCGGGCAGGTGGCGTGATGTCCGCGTCCCAGCTCACCTGCGCTGATCCGCGGCGCCGCGGCGACGCGAGGGCGCACGGCCTGAACGGGATCGACAGCATCACGGTCAGCGACGACCAGCGCACGCTGGCGGTGATCCTGTTCGGCCAGGTACCGCCCGGCCTGACCGAGGCCAACTTCCGGATCGACGGCGGCCTGCCGGTCACCGTGACGGGCGTGCAGCCGTGCCCCGAGCAGGATCCGGACCTGCCCGGCTGCCTGCAGCTGAGCGTCGACCGGCCGGGCGACTTCTCGTGCTACCGGCTGAGCGTGGTCGCCGCCGGCCCGAACGGGCGGCCCGGCTCCGACCCGTACGACGGTTTCGACGTGCGCTGCTTCTACGCCGACTTCTCGTTCAAGCAGAACTGCACCTCGCTGGTGGACTGCGTGCCGCAGTGCGCCGCGGTCACCGCGCCGCCGCCGGGACCGGTGATCGACTACCTGGCCCGCGACTACGCCAGCCTGCGGCAGGCGCTGCTCGACCGGCTCAGCCTGACCATGCCGGACTGGACCGAGCAGCACCTGCCCGACGTCGGCATCGCCCTGGTCGAACTGCTGGCCTACGCCGGCGACCTGCTCAACTACCGCCTCGACGCGGCGGGCACCGAGGCCTACCTCGATACGGCCCGGCTGCGGACCTCGGTGCGGCGGCACGCACGCCTGGTCGACTACCGGATGCACGACGGGTGCGCGGCCCGCGCCTATGTGTGCCTGTCCGTGACCGGGCCGATGACCATGCCGGCGGGCGATTTCCGGTTCAGCGCGGGCACCGAGATCTTCGAGCCGCTCGTGCGCGAGGACGTCGCGCTGTACCAGGAACACAACCAGATCCCGCTGTGGACCTGGGGCGACTTCGGGTGCTGCCTGGAGGCCGGCGCGACGTCGGCCACGCTGGCCGATTCCGGCCTCACGCTCGGCCCCGGTGACCTGCTGGTCTTCGAGGAGATCGTGGGCGCGGACACCGGGCTGCCGGCCGACGCGGACCGCACCCACCGCCAGGTCGTCCGGCTCACCTCGGTGAGGTCCGGCCAGGACGCGCTCTACGACCAGCCGCTGCTGCAGGTCGAGTGGGACCGCGCCGACGCGCTGACATTCCCGCTGTGCATCAACACCCGCGGCGGCCCGGACTGCGCCGACCTGATGGTCGGGGTGGCGCGCGGCAACGTCGTGCTGGTCGAGCACGGCGGGTCGAACGACTGGTGCGGCGGCGTACCCCAGCAGGTCACGTGGCCGCCGGCGCCGCCGTCCGCGACGGGCTGCCCGCCCGGGCCCGACTGGGGCTGCCCGCCCGACGGTCCGGCCGACCTGCCGGCCTACCCGCTCATCCCGTTCCGTCCCTCCGCCACCGTCGGCCTGTCGCCGGTGACCCAGCACGTCGTGTTCCCCGAGCCGCACCGGGTCGCGCGGGCTCAGGCCGCGGCGCTGGCCGGCATCCCGGCCCAGGCCCGGGGGCGCATCGGCGCCATGACCAGCGAAGCCAACCTCACCGCCGACGACCTGGCCTACCTGACGCTGCTATTCGGCGCCGACGTGCTGGCCCGCTACCGGATCGCCGACGACGCGGCCGCCGCGCTACGGCTGCTGCTGGGCCGCTTCGACCTGCTGCTGGAGGGCAAGCTGGCCCGGCTGGAGGACCTGCGCCAGCGGGCCCGGGCGGGCTACGTGCTGACCGCAGCCGACGCGGGCCAAGAACTCGACTGGGCCTGGGGGCCGGGAACCGGGCAGGCAATCGACCCGGCCCGGCCAGCCTTTCGCGGCCCAGCCGCTACAGCGCTGGCGCCCGACCCGCGGGACGCCCTGCCCGCGGTGCGCGTCCGGGTCGGCGATCAGGTGTGGCGGCCGCGGCGCGACCTGCTCGGCTGCGGCCCCACCGACCGGTGCTTCGTCGGCGAGACCGACGACGACCAGGTGCTGACGCTGCGGTTCGGGGACGGGCGCTACGGCCTGGCTCCCCCGCTGAGCGCCACCCCGCCGGGTACGACGCTGGAACTGTGCTTCCGCACCGGCAACGGCACGGCGGGCAACGTCGGCGCCGAGACGATCAACGCCGCGTCGTTCTGCGCTACAAAACAGAACCTGATCAGCGCGGTACGGAACCCGCTCGCCGCCATGGGCGGTACCGATCCCGAACCGGTGGCCACCGTGCGGCTGCGGGCTCCGCACGCGTTCGCGGAGGACCTGCGGCGCGCGATCACCGCGGCCGACTACGCCGAGATCGCCGGCCGGCTCGGCGGCGTCCAGCGGGCCGGCGCGCAGCTGCGGTGGACGGGGTCGTGGTACGAGGCGCAGGTGGCGATCGACGCGCTCGGCACCGAGGTCGCGCCGGGCTGGCTGCTCACGGACGAACGGCGGCTGCTGCACCGTTACCGGCGGATCGGTCACGACGTGCGCGTGGTCACCGGCGTCACCGTGCCGGTCGCGCTGACGGTGTGCGTCCAGGTGCAGCCGGACTACATCGCCGGGTACGTGCGCGCGGCCGTGCTGCAGGTGCTCGGGAACGGGGTGCTGCCCGACGGCACGCTGGCCATGTTCCATCCCGACAACCTGACCTTCGGCACGTCGATACGGGTCAGCGCGATCGTGGCCGCGGTGGCCGCGGTGGCCGGGGTGAGAGGCGCGGCGGTGACGGTGCTCAAGCGCCAGTTCGCCCCGGACGAGAGTGCGGTCGCGGCCGGCGTGCTGAGCTTCGCGGCGGACGAGATACCGCAGCTCGACAACGATCCGGCCCACCCGGGCCACGGCCTGCTCACGCTGACGATCGGAGGCGGGCGATGACGGACGGCACCGACTGCGGCTGCGGCTGCGGCGGGACGTGCTGCACCGGGGTGCGGCCGGTCACGCCGCGCACGCTCTACAACCGCCCGGGACTCGCCGCGATCGACTACCGGGCGGGCCGCTACGGCGACTTCTTCGAGTCGATGATCGCGCGGCTGGCCAGCCGGCCGGAACTGGCCGGCTACACCACCCGGGAGCCGGACGACCCGGGCATCGCGTTGCTCGACGGCTGGGCGCTGGTCAGCAACATCGTCACGTTCTATACCGAGCGGCAGGCGAACGAGGGCTACCTGAGCACCGCTACCCAGTCCGACTCGCTTGCCCTGCTCGGCCGGCTGGTGAGCTACCAGCCCCGCCCGGCCATGGGGGCCTCGGGTTACCTGGCCTTCACCATGGATCCCGGCGCGGTCGGGGTCATTCCCGCGGGTTCGCAGGCGCGCAGCGTGGCCGGGCCGAACCAGCTGCCGCAGACCTTCGAGACCGCCGAGACGATCGCGGCCCGCGCGGACTGGAACCAGCTCGCGGTGCGGCTCACCCGGCCGGCCGCGCTGGCCCCGGGCAACGCCGACTGTTACGACCAGCTCACCTTCGCCGGCGCCTCCCTCGGCCTGCAGGTCGGCACCCGCCTGGTGTTCGACTTCGGATCGGCGGCCGACCCGAGCGTGCGAGTGGTCACCACCGTCGCGCCGGACTTCACGGCCGGACTGACCGTCGTCCAGCTCGCGCCCCTCAAGCCGGTGGGCGCCGACGTGGCCCTGCAGCAGCTCCTTACGCTAGTCGGCACCGCGATCGGCGACGCGCCGGGCGGGCCGGTAGCCAAGGGCGTCGTGTCCATGCTCGACGAATTCAGCACAGCGATCCGCGAATTCCCCGCGGAGGCGTTCGGCTCGGTCGGCGCCCTGGTTCGCGAGCTCACCGAGGAACTTGCCATCGCCGCCGACCGGGTGCTGGCCGCCGTCGTCGCGGAGTGGCTGGCGGGCGACGTGACCAACGTGCTGAACCAGGCCACCGCGACACTGAGCCTGATGGCACAGGACCAGCGGCGCCTGACCCCCGACGTGGAGTACCTGCAGCGGCTTGCGGTGGCGCTGACCTGCCCGCACGCCGACGCGGAGCAGGAAGGCGCGAGCCAGCAGGCCCAGTGCAACCGGGCCGTGCCGCTGATGAGCGCCGCGGCGATCCTGCCCGAGCTGCGGCTCGCGCCGTCTCAGCCGCCCGCCACGCCGATCGCGCTGCCGCAGGCGGCCAGCACCGCGCTCGACCCGCAGTCCAGCGCCGTCACCGCGATCCTGGCCGCCGCTGACCCGCGGCTGGCCGGAGTGATCGCCCAGGCCATAGGCCAGCAGACGGCCACCGCGCCGCCCGCCACCGCCAGCGTGATCGCCCTGAAGACCAAGGCGAACCCGGTGGCGAGAGACGACCATCAGGACGCGACCAAGCTGTGGCTCGACGGCACGCCCGACACGCTCGTGCCGGGGAGCTGGTTCGTCTCTGAGCAGAACGACGAGAGCAGCGGGACGTATACGACCACGCCTTACGCCAACCGGATCGTGTATGCCAGGCAGTTCACCCGGCCGTTCACCCTGGCCGGAGCCCCGCAGACTAACCTGCCCACCACGGAGGTGACCCTCGACGGCCCCGCGTATGTGCACGAAGACGGCGAACCGACCAACCAGCTCACCGTGTACTACGGCGGGGTCACGCTCCAGCTCGCCGACGAGCCGATCACGGACTACGTGGGCGGGCCCGAGATCGAGCTGGCCCAGACCTACGATGGACTGCCGCCGGGCCAGCGGCTGATGATCACCGGCGAACGCACCGACATCCCCGGCACGCCGGGGATCATCGCGACCGAACTGAGCATGGTCGGCGGCGTCGATCAGCGTATCAACTCGTCGCTGCCAGGCGACAGCACACTCCCGGTGCTGCAGCTCGCGGTCCCGCTCGCGTACACCTACGCGCGGAACACGGTGACCATCAACGCCAACGTCGCCGCCGCGACCCAGGGGGAAACCCGCTCGGAGACGCTCGGCAGCGGCGCGGCCGGCCAGGCCGGGCAGACCTTTACGCTCAAGCAGGCCTCCGCGGCCAACCCGCTGACCTGGCTGCCGGCCGACAACGCGCTGGGCGCCGCGGACACGCTGACGGTCCGGGTCAACGGCGTCGCGTGGCAGGAGACCGATGACCTGACCCAAGCCGGGCCGCGCGACCAGTTGCACAGCACCGCGGTCGGGAGCGACGGCACCGTCAGCGTCGGGTTCGGCGACGGCGTCCGCGGCTCGCGGCTGCCGACCGGGCAGGAGAACGTCACCGCCACCTACCGGATCGGCGGCGGCGCCGACGGCAACCTGCTGGCGGGGCAGATCAGCCAATTGGCCAGCCGCCCGCTGGGCGTGAACGCGGTGACCAACCCGCTGCCGACCACGGGCGGCGCCGACGGCGACGCGGCCGCCGACGTGCGCACCAACGCCGCGATGCCGTGCCTGGCCCTGGACCGGCTGCTGTCGGTGCAGGACTACGCCGACTTCACCTCGGCCCGGGCCGGGATCGGCAAGGCCGCCGCGGCCGCGCTGACCGACGGCAGCCGGGAGGTCATCTACCTGACCATCGCCGGCGTGGCCGACGCTCCCCTGGACGAGTCCGATCTCCTGGTCACCGAGCTACGGGCCGCGCTGGCCGCGCTGGGCGATCCGTTCCTGCCGGTGCAGGTCGCGGTGCGGGAACTGCTGCTGCTGGTCCTGTCGGCCGGGATCAAGGTGAGCGCCGACTACAGCTATGACCTGGTCGAGCCCGCGGTCCGCGCAGCCGCGCTGGCGGCGGGCGGATTCGCCAGCCAGGCGCTCGGCCAGTCCGTCTACCTGAGCCAGATCGTCGCGGCCATGCGGGCGGTGCCGGGTGTCGACTACGTGGACGTCGACGTGTTCGGCGCGCTGCCCGCGACGGCCGACCCGGTACAGCTGCTCACCGCGCTGCTCGGCCTGTCCGAGGTGGCGCAGGTGATCGACGTGCAGCCGGCCCGCTTCGAGCAGGTCCTGCACACCGTCGGCACCGACCCGATCGGCCTGCCCGACACGCTGACCAGCATCGCGCTGCGGTACGGGACCACCGTGGCCGGGCTGGCCGCGCTCAACCCGCAGCTCACCAGCGCGACGCTGACCGCCGGGATGCAGCTCGTGGTGGCCCGGGGCATCCGCCCCGCGCAGCTCGCGCTGCTCAGCCCGGACGTGCCGCAGACCCTCCTGCTGAGGAGCATCCAGTGACCGGACTGTACGACCTGCTGCCCGGGGTATACCAGCGGCGCGACGCCACCTCGGGCTACGCGCTGCGGGGCCTGCTCGCCGTGATCGAGGAGCAGCGCGACATCCTGTCCGCCGGCATCGACCAGCTCTACGACGACTGCTTCATCGAGACCTGCCAGGACTGGCTGGTGCCCTACCGCGGCGAGCTGGTCGGCTACCGGCTGCTGCACGGGTACGAAGAGGCCCTGGGGGCCGGCACACCGGAGGCGGGCCAGCTGCTACAGGCGATCGCGTCACGGCGCGACGTGGCCGACACGATCGGCAACCGGCGCCGCAAGGGGACCCTGGCCCTGCTGCAGGACCTGGCCGTCGACGTCGCGGGATGGCCGGCCCGGGCGGTGGAGTTCCGCCGACTGCTTGCGTTCGCCCAGCCGGTCCGGCTCATGGGCACCGATACGTGCGCCCGGCTGCGCACCGGCCGGGCGGTCGACGTGCACCGCAGCGACCAGCTGGCCCGGCTCGACGGGCCGTTCGAGGATATCGCACACGCCGTGGACGTTCGGCGGATCACCTCGCAGCTCGGCGTGGGGCGGTACGGGATCGACGAGGTGGGCCTGTTCGTGTGGCGGCTGGGCTCATACTCGATCACGCACGGGCCTGCCTACTGCAGCGACCGCGACCGGATGCGGTTCACGTTCAGCCTCCTCGGCCACGACACGCCCCTGGGCGTTCGGCCTGTGGCCGAGCCGACACCCAGCCATCTGGCCGACGACACCGACGTACCGGGATTCCTGCGGCGCCGAGCCTTCGAGCGCGACCCGGGGCAGTACTACGGCCCGGCCAAGAGCCTGTGCATCTGGCTGTCCGGTGACGCCACCGCCGAACCGATCCCGCTGTCGCAGATCGTGCCTGCCGACCTGTCCGGCTGGGGCTACACGCCGGCCAAGGGGCAGGTGGCCGTCGATCCCGAGCTCGGCCGGATCGCGTTCCCGCCGCGTACGTCGCCCGACCAGGGGGTGTGGGTCAGCTACCGCCACCTGTTCTCCGCGGACATCGGGGGCGGCGAGTACCCGCGCGCGGCGGCGCCCGCCGGCGCCACCGTCTACCCGGTGGGCGCGGGTCAGCAGTACGAGACGATCACCGCGGCGCTGACCCAGTGGCAGGCCGACAAGGCGGGCCCGCACCCACCGCAGCAGGCCGTCGTCGAGCTGAACGGCTCGGCCGCCTACCAGGAACAGCTCGATATCACCGTAGATCTCGGCGACCGGCTGACCCTGCGCGCGGCCCCGGGCAGCCGTCCGGTGATCCGGCTGCTCGACTGGTACGCCAACCGGCCCGACGCCTTGCGGGTCACCGGCAGCGGCAGCGGATCGGGGCCGCCGCCGCAGGTCACGCTCGACGGGCTGCTCGTCACCGGGCGCAGCATCCGGGTGCAGGGCGTCATCGGCCAGCTGCTCCTGACCGACTGCACGCTGGTCCCTGGCTGGTCGCTGGATCAGGACTGCACCTGCCAGCATCCGGACGAGCCGAGCCTGGAACTCAGCGACACCACGGCGTGCGTCCAGATCGAGCGGTGCATCCTGGGCTCGATCCGGGTGATCAGGGACGAGGTGCACGAGGAGCCCAGCCCGCTGTTCCTGACCGACAGCGTGCTCGATTCCTGCGCCCGCGACGGGTTCGCCCTGTCGGGCGCCGATGATCGCTACGCCGGCGTGGTGCTGGCCATGCGGCGCACCACCGTGCTCGGGCGGCTCCGGCCCCATGCGCTCGGCACAGTGGAGAACAGCATCATCACCGGGCTGTTCGAGGTGGCCGGGCGGCAGCGGGGCTGCGTGCGGTTCTGCTGGGTCACGCCCGGCTCGAGCATTCCCCGGCACTTCCACTGCGAGCCGGAACTGTCCGGCGATCCGCTGCGGGTCGTCCCGCAGTTCACCAGCGAGCAGTACGGCACGCCCGGCTACGCCCAGCTGAGCCGCCACGGCCCGGCGGAGATAGCCAGCGGCGCCGACGACGGCGCCGAGATGGGCGCGTTCCACGACCTGTTCCAGCCGCAGCGCCTGGCCAACTTGTCGCTGCGGCTGGCCGAGTACACCCCGGCCGGCTGCGACGCCGGGATCATCATCGTGACCTGACGGAGGGCACCGTGTACCTGGACCTCTCACGCGTCCGTTTCGACGCGGCCAAGCACTACTCGGCTGTGCTGCTGCAGCAGGGGCGGGTGATCCTCGATTCCGACGTGACCGAGCAGAACGCGATCATGCAGCACTACCTGCGGACCGTGGTCGCCGACCTGATCGGGCCGGCCGCGAGCCCGGCCGGCGCGGCCGGCTTCGCCCTCGCCCCGGGCAGCACCGGCGATCTGACCGTGTCGGCCGGGCGGATGTACGTGGACGGCATCCTGGCCGAGACGGGACCGGCCGGCACAACCTACCTGACCCAGCCGGACGGTTACATCGATCCCGACAAGGACGCGCTGCCGTCGGCCGGCCCGTACATCCTGTACCTACGGGTATGGGAACGCTCGGTGACGTTCTGCCAGGATCCGGACATCCGCGAGGTCGCCCTGGGCATCCACGGGCCGGACACCACGGGACGCCTGCAGGTCGTCTGGCAGATCGCGTTCTGGCCGGTGGCCGGGACGAACGTCACCCAGGAAGGGGCCGTGGAGGCCTGGGAGCAGTGGATCTCGAAGCTGTACCAGGCCGGCCCGCTGCGCGCGCGGGCCAGGCAGCCCGACGACAGCGCGACCGACATCTGCTCGGTCTCGCCGCAGGCCCAGTACCGGGGGCGGGAGAACCAGAACTACCGGGTGGAGATCTTCCGCAGCGGCGTGGCCGCCAAGTCCCAGCAGGGGCCGACCACGGCCGGGCCGACGGCGACCTACGTCTGGTCCCGCGAGATGGGCTCGGTGGTATTCGCGATCCAGGCGCTCGCCGGAGCCGAGGTCACGCTCGCCTCGCTCGGCCGCGACCTGCCCTCGGGACTGGAGCTCGGCGACTGGGTGGAGGTGGTCGACGATGCTTCGGCGAGCCGGGTCGCCGACGACAAGGCACCGGGGCCGGTCCGGGCGCTGTTCCAGGTGACGGCCATCGACCCGGTCAACTGCGTGGTCAGCCTGAACAGCGACCCGTCGGCCTCCGTCGGAGCCACCGGCACCAACCCGGCGCTGCATCCGCTGCTGCGGCGCTGGGACGGCGCGGTGGCCGACGTGACCGAGAGCGACAGCGTTTGGCTGGACCTGGAGGCCGGCGTCCAGATCCAGTTCCCGGGCGTCACCGGGACCGAGCCTGCGCAGTACCGCGCCGGAGATTACTGGCTCATTCCGGCCAGGACCGTCCTGGGCGACGTCCTCTGGCCACAGGACGACACCGGCCCGCAGGCGCTGTCCCCGGCCGGAATCATCTACCACTACGCCCCGCTCGCGTTCGTCCCGCCCGGCACCTCGGATCCCACCGTGGTACGCGAGACGTTCGGCCCAGTCGCGTAGGCACGAAGGAGGTCACGGTGAGCACAGTCGCGTTTGGCGCGCTGACGACCCGACGGGAGGCGTCAGACAGCGCTACGAGCAAGTCCTCGCAGCCCCCCGGTCTCAACAGCTACATCGACATCTTGGCCGCGCTCGTCCCGGCCGAAGTGCTGGCCATCCACGCTCTGGTCATCGCCAGCGTGACCACGACGAATTCGCGGGGCCAGACGCAGATCACCCAGCCCGGGACGTTGCGCTTGGCGTTCTGGCTCCTGGTCGGCCTGTCTGTGGCGTTGTTCGTCCTCGGTCGGCAGCCGACGGCCACGCCGACCGTCGCCCGGCAGCAATCCGGGGCAACGGTACCGCGATGGCAGCGCCTAGAGTGGCAGGACCTGATCAGGGTGCTGATCCCGGCGGCTGCCTTCGCTGGCTGGACCATGCTCGAACCGACCAGCGCATGGAACACGGTGGCCGCCGGCATGTCGAGCGGGACGAGACTGCTCATCCCGCTCGTCGGCGCTGTCCTGCTCGCCGCCGTCACGAAAGCTCTGGCCAGCCATTCCGACAAGAAGCCCTCGCCGGTGCAGATGAGCCAGCTATCGGCCCTGAAACAAGCGGCGCAAAGTGCCATCGCCGAGAAGGCCGGGCTCGCCGAGGAACTGCAACGCGTACAGCAGGCCCAGCAGGGCGGTAGCAGCGTGATAAAGACGGCGGAGCAGCAGGCTGCTCCGCCGCAGGCAATGCCCCGTGACATACCACAACCGGCTGAGGGAGATCAGGAGCCTGTCCCTGAAACCACTCCGGGAGCGCCCCAACCGGTCTTTAACGGAGCCGATGCCGAGCGCGAGCCACCGGTCCCGAAGTGGGTCTATTGATATCAACAGCACGCTGGGCCTGCTGGACGCGTCGATCGTGCAGAAGACGCAACCTGGCCGCAACCCGGCGGACTCCCCGGCAGGACACGCAAGCCGCTCGCCGTCGTCGGCGAGTCCAGCGGCAAGGGCCAGTGCCCGGCCCGCCAGATGACCACGAGCACGACCAAGTAAAAGGCGGCCAGGCCGATGCTCTCGGCGCGGCTGCCCTGGTCGCCCAGCGCCGATACGGCCTGCTGTAGACGGTGTTGCGGAAACCGCGTTCTTGATCATGTGTAGCGGAATAAACTCCCGCCGTCATCAGAATGTCCGATCGGGGGTGGCGTATGCCCGGTGAAACGATGCTCGCCGTAGTAGATGGTGATGCTGTCGAGCTAGCCGCCTGGCTCGCCGACGAGGGCGAGCTGCGCGGATGTCTCCGCCGGGTTGCCGCGCCTGTGCCCATGGGGGTGCTTGGTGCTGACCTCGCCCAGCTCGCGGTGAGCCTGACGTCGGGAGGGGCCGCGACGGCCCTGGCCAGCGCGGTTATCGCGTGGCTGAAGCGGCGGGCCGGGCCGGTGACCGTGCGCGTGTCGCGGGACGGCAGCATGATCGAGCTGAGCGTCTCTCGCGTCCGCGAGATGAGTGCGGAGGACCTTCAGAATCAGGTTGATCAGCTGGCCTCCATGGTCTGGCCCGGAGATGACGTGACTGCAGACCCGGGTCCTGGCGGCGATGCTGAAGACTGATGCCGCTACCGGGCCGCAGGCAGATCTGCTTCCGCTGGCACGGCCCGGTTCGCAGGTTGTGCTGGCGGGAACCTGGAGCCAGCTGGAAGGCTCGGAGCTGCCCGCAGCCCCGTCGGTGCGATCGTCGGTACTCGATCTGGCATCTGTCCTTCGCGACCGGGTCGGCGTGCCGCAGCAGAACCTCCGGCTGGTGCGCGATCCGCACAGCCCGCTAGAGTTGGGGAGCGCGATCGCGGAGTCGGCCGCCACCGCGACCGACTCGCTTGTGGTGTACTACTCGGGGCACGGGCTGGTTGGTCCGGACGGGGGCCTGTACCTGGCCACTCGGTCTACAGAGAACCTGATGGATGGGCTGCGGTACACCGCCCTGCCTTATGCCGCGCTGCGGGAGTCGGTCATAGGGAGCCGTGCGCGGGCGGTTGCGGTCATCCTGGACTGCTGCTTCTCCGGTCGGCCTCCTGGCCCGCTGGGGTCGATGCCGCTCGCTCCGGTCTTCGAACAGGCAGCGGTTCGCGGTGGATACCTGCTGGCCGCGACGGCGCGGGAAGAGCGCGGGCTGGCGGCACCGGGCGCAACGCACACCGCCTTCACCGGTGCGCTGATCAGGCTGCTGCTGGAGGGTGATCAGTCCTTCCCGGAGCTGCTGACGCTGGATCATGCCTACCGTTATCTCGCCAGAGTCCTGCCCGAAGAAGGGGCTCCACGGCCGCACCGGCAGGCGAGCGACGAGGCCGGTGATCTGGTGCTCGCGCCGAACCCTGCCTACCGTCCGCCGCCCGGCCCCGTTAAAGATTCACCGCTCGACGGACCATGTCCCTACCGGGGCCTGGATGCTTTCAGCCCGGCGGATTCCCGGTACTTCTTCGGCAGAGAGCGGCTGACCAGGGACCTGGTGGATCGCGTCAACTCCTGCAGGAGCATGATCGCCGTGGTTGGCGCGTCGGGCTGCGGCAAGACCTCGCTGCTGCGCGCGGGCGTCGTGCCGGAGCTTGAACTCCAGGGCTGGAAAGCGGCCTACCTGAAACCGGGACCGGATCCGGCTGCCGCCCTGGAGAACGGAGTCACGGCACTTGCAGCGGAAGAATACCAGGTCGTGCTGCTGGTCGATCAGTTCGAGGAACTGTTCACCAGTAACGTAACCGAAGACGAGCGGCAACGTTTCGTCACGGACCTGGCCAAGACCGCTGACGGCGGGATGCCGGTGATCATCGCCATCAGGTCAGACTTTTATCAGATGTGCATCCAGTACCCATCGCTCGCCCGGGTGCTCGAAGACCGCCAGGTGATCGTCACTCCGATGACTTCGCAGGAGCTGAAATCGGCGATCGAGAAGCCGGCCGAGAAGGCGGGCCTGTGCCTGGAGGAGGGGCTCGCGCGGACGCTGCTGAATGAGGCCAGCGTGCGGCGCGATGGGGAGCAGTCCGCAGTGCTGCCGTTCCTCCAGTACGCCTTGCTGGCAACGTGGCAGCGGCGTGGCGGCAGCACCCTGACCCTTGCCGGGTATGAGGCCGCCGGCCGCATCGACGGCGCGGTCGAGCACGCTGCGAAAGAAGCCTGGAAACAGATGCTTGCCGCGGGGATAGCGGAAGAGCAGATACGGACCGTGCTGATGCGGCTGGTCCGGCTCGGCGAGGGTACCGAAGATACCCGCCGGCGGGTGATGGTGGCGGAGCTGGCAAGGGGCGACGAGGTGGGCAGCGTCAGGCGGTTGCTCGACATCTTGACCGAGGCCCGCCTCGTCACGGTGGATGACGACAGCGCAGAACTCGCGCACGAGGCGCTGCTGTACGCGTGGCCGCAACTGCGGGGCTGGATCAAGGATGACCGTGACGCCTTGCTGGCGGTCCAGCGGGTATCCGACGCGGCCCGCTCCTGGGATCAGGCCGGGCGGAAAGACGAAGACCTCTACCCCGGCACACGCCTCCGCACCGCCTTCCAGGTAGCCAGGCTCGCGCCAGTCACCACGGCTGCCGGGGACCAGCAACCAGATCCGGTCCTCGACCCCGTGGCCCGGGACTTCCTGGACGCGAGCCAGCGCGCGTCCCGCCGCCGGTCCCGGCGGCGATGGGCCGGGCTAGCCATGGTTTGCGTGCTCGTACTTGCGGCGGCCGTGGCTGGCGCGTACTCGCTACGGGAGCAGCAGGATGCCGCGCAGCACACCGCGACCGTGGACTCCACGCAACTGGCGGCCGATGCGCAGTCGCTCCGGGCAACCGACCCTGGTATGGCTGCCCAGCTCGCGATCGCCGCCTACCGGTACGCGCCGACCGAGCAGGCAGCGACCGAGATGTATGACAGCCTCAGCACGCCGCTGGACAACGTCGTCGGAACCGACGGCAGCTATGTGCGGCGCGTCGCGGCAGAGGCAGACGGCCCCTTGGCTGCGGCCATCGCCCAGGACGGCACGCTGCGGGTCTGGAACATGTCCGGTACCTCCGCGCCGGCGCTTGACGCGACGATCCGGTCGGGGGTGGCGGCGATCGCGCTGTCATCGCGCAATCGGCTGCTGGCAGGCGCATGCGCTGACCGCGGCGTGTGCCTGTGGGGCCTCGCGAACCCCAGGCATCCGGTCCTCGCCGGCAGGTGGCGTATGCCCTCGGGAGCAAAGATGGGCTTCACGTCCATGGGCATCAGCCCGGACGGGAAACTGCTCGCGGCCGCATCCAAGTACGGGTTCACGCTAGTGTGGTCGATCGCCCATCCCTCACGTCCGCGCCTGATCGCCGACCTGCCGAACCCCACGAGCCGGGACGACGGCACTTTGGCGGCCGTGGCTTTTGCTCCGCGCGGGCATATCCTCGCGGAGACCATCGCGGGCGGCATGACCCGGCTGTGGAGCATCGCTGACCCGGCCCGCCTCGTCTTGCTGGCCACCATCAAGGCAGGCTACTCGTCCATCGCGTTCGACCCTGCGAGCAGCCTGCTGGCTGCCGTCGGCGACACTAACATCGGGATCTGGCAGATCGAGGAACCGCGGCATCCGGAGCGACTGCAGGTCGACGAGCAAGATGTGTCCGACGAAGACCTGGTGGCGGCGGCGTTCAGCCCTGACGGCGACGATCTGGCGTTCACCGGGCTGGACACGAACAACGCCCTAGCGCAGGTATGCACGCTGCGCATTCCCGACGTGCTCCTTGACCCTGGGACGGGTCCTGTGTGCACAACCACAGGGTTCCAGTCTCAGACGGCGTCCTACACCGCCAGCGGTGCTCTGCTCACTGGCGGGCCGGGCGGGCTGCGCTTGTGGCGCTGGCCCGAGCACCTGGCCGAAGGCGACCTAGTCTGGAGCGGCGGACCGGGCCAGATCAGTCCCGACGGGCGCCTCATGGCCACTGGGGTCGCATCCAGCCCTGACCAGGTCGATATCTGGGGCCTCGGCGGATTGGCCACGCCGGTCCTCGACGCCGCCATACCGGTCGCCCACGTCGGCCCGGTGGAGTTCGTGTCCCCGCGCGTCCTGCTGATCGCCGACGGGAAGGGCCGGACCCGGCTGTGGGACCTGCGTGACCCCCGCCACCCCGTGCCGGCCGCTTCCCTGGGAACGGCAGGGACGGAATCTGCCGGTACCATCGGCGCCGAATCCGCTAACCGCCTGGCCGGCATCCAAGGCCCGGACGGACGGCTGCATCTGTGGCGGATCACATCCGCCACAGATGCGGTTCAGGTCGGATCGATCCCAGGCGCCCCCGTCCCGGCCGGTATTGACCCGGACAGCCAGACCGCCTTCCAGGTCACCGGCAACAAGATCCAGTGGTGGGATATCAGCAACCCGGCGCACCCGGTACGCCAGGGCACCTCAGTACTGCCCGGCAGCGGCAGCCTGGACAACGCGATCACAGCTGGCAACCTTCTCGTGGCCACTACCACGATCGACTCGGGTTCCAGCCTGGCCCTGAACACCTCGAACCTGGTCCTGTTCGATGTGGCGCAGGGCCGGGTACGGAGCACAGCGACCCTGTCAACGACGGTCGGCGCAGAGCTGGAAGTGAGCCCGGATCACCACCTGCTCGCCGTGGCGAGCGGCGGCGGCGACGCCGTAACGCTCTGGGACATCAGCGATCCGCGACACCCGCGAAGCCTGAGCACCGTTCCCGCGCAGCTAGAGGGCTTGGGCGGGGTGGTCTGTGATTTTTGAGTCAAATTCCTGTGTTTGCAGGTCAGGATAGAGGGCTGGCGGCGCGTGGTGGTCAGGCGGCGATGCCGGCTTGGCGGGTGAGGTCGTCGAGGGCGGCCTGGTAGGCGCGGTCGGCGGCGCGCAGCGCCGTGGGCGTGGGCGGGCGGGGGTCGGTGATCTGGGCCAGGCCGGTGCGCAGCAGCCGGTCGTGGATGCGGGTGAGGAACTGCGCTGAGCGCATGCCGGTGTCGGTGACGCGGTAGCGGAAGGTGTGCGGGATGCGCTCGATGAGCCCGTGCAGCCGCAGCCGCCTGAGGTCGTAGGTGATCTGCCCGCTGGTCATGAGATCGGGAGTCTTCCCGAGCAGGGGCGCCAGGTGGCGGCGCAGGTCGGCGTTGGTGAAGCCGTTGGGCAGCAGGCGGAAGACGCACAAGACGTGCAGGAGGGCGAGCGAACGCTGGTCGGTCAGGCGCAGCCCGGCCACGCGGGTGCCGGCCGGGGTGGTGACCGGGTCGGTGACCTGGGCAAGGGCGCCGGCTCCGGCGATGGGGTCATGGCTGAGTATCTGGGCGCCCAGCAGGCGCCGGTTGGCGGTGAAGCCGATCTGCCGCAGTGCGGGCAGGTTGGTCAGCCGTTTCCCGATCCCGAAGTCGCGGGTCTCGTTGATGGTCGTTTCCGTTCTGATCGCCTTGCCCAGCTTGTGGTACTGCTTTATTTTCGAGTTCTTGTAGTCGACGTGCAGGCTGGGGGTGACGCCCTCGGTGATGACCCGGGTACGGAACCGGCCTGGGGTGGCGTGCGGTCCCTTGCGGATGATGCGGCGGCCGAAGACCAGGCCGACCTGGTCCGGGCGGCCGATGGCCAGGTTGTCATGGATGACCTGGTTGAAGAAGATCCGCCCGGAGACCGGCTTGTCCAGCACCTGGGTGAGGGAGAACTCCGCCTGCAGCACCGAGATGTCATACCGGTACCCGGCGGCCTGGTCCGCGGGCGAGTACGGGTTCGGCAAGATCGCCAGCCACTTGCGGGCCAGCGCCTCGATCTTGTCCTCGGTCAGCGAGTCGCAGACCGCCTGCAGCCCGGCGACGTCATCGCAGGCGGCGAACCCGTTATCCAGCGCGGTGAAGCCGATCCCGGCCCTGGCGGCCCGGGCCTGGGCATAGTGATGCCCGTTGACCAGCAGCTTGGCGCCATAGGGGAAATACGAGGAGAACTTGAGGAAGAACGCCCCGAAGTCTTCATCCACGCAGTGCACGTAGAACTGGTTCACCACTGAGGTCGTCCGCACGATCCACGGATAGGACCTGCCGTCCGCAGCACGGCGCTTTTCGGTCCGGAACACGGTGTTCTTCTCCTGCGCCCGCCCGATGAACAGCACCCCCTCGGTCCGCCCGGCCGCCTGGAACGCGGCCAGGTACTGCTGCATCACGTCGTCCTTGCGCTGGCCCCGGGCAAAGTCGACGCGGGGAATGCCGTGCACCTTGGCGAAGGCATCCAGCCGCGCGATGAAGTCCCGGCTCATCGGGGCGATCACCGAGGTCGAGGCGATCCGCTGGCCCAGATGGCCATGGATGAACGCCAGCAGCCCCTCCACCCGCTGCAACTGCGGCACGTACAAGTTGCAGTACATCCGGTCAATCGATTCGATCTCGAACAGCACATGACGGGACACGACATCGGCCACACTGCGCGGTAGCGTCATCTCACGGCTCCGGTCGGGCACAGGCCAGCAGGCCACCTACCGCCAAACGGCGGGTCACATAACGGAGCACACAGTGCCACCGTCTCGCTCCGGCCGGAGCCCCTTTCGCTCACCCCGCCACGACGTCATGGCTTGGCGGGCTGGGGCGAAGCCCCGTTAGATGTGGGGGGTATCGAATTCTCGCCCGATAGCAAGGTGCTTGCAGTGTCCAGCCAGGGAACCGTTCAGCTCTGGGACATCCACAACCCACAGGAGCCGGCGCCGGTAGGTTCGATCAGCAGCCTGCTCGGCGGGGACACCGGTGGTAATTCCGGTTTCGGCACGGTGGATAACCCCGTATTTGGCCTGGCCTTTACGGGACAGAGCGATACGCTTGCCATCTCCGCGGACACGACGACCTCCCTGTTCGATAGCGACCCCGCCCAGGTCGCTGCCCAACTGTGCGGATACACCGGCGTCCCGATCAGCCCCGGGCAGTGGCAGCAGGACGCTCCAGACGTGCCGTACCGGCGGCCGTGCCCGTGAAGCGGCAATTTCACCACTCCGCACAGCGAGCGCGCATGCTGTGGCGGCACGCGGGGCAGAAGCCTTGCTGTCCTGCTGGATGTGCCCGAGGACGTCAGCATCGGCAGCTGGAGGTTCCTGTTCGCGGTTTGCCTTGTTGTCCGGCGGCTCGCCAGCGGGAGCCAGCTACGTGTTAAGCAGCCGGCGGATCTGGGCGAGGTAGCTGGAGATGCTCTCCTTCTGCTTGGTCAGCTCGCCGAGCTCGCTCTGGGCTGCGTCTTGAAGCCGCTTGATCTCGTTCTCGGTGTCGGTCAGGAGCTGGTCGGCCTGCGCGCTGGCCTGGGCGATGAACTGCTCGGCGTCCTTCTTGGCGTCGGAAACGAGCTGCTGGGAGTGCTGGTCTGCCTCGCGCAAGATCTGCTCGGCCTGCGCGTTGGCCGTGGCGGCCTGCTGCTCGGCCGGTGCGGCCCGCTGCTCCGCTTCGGTGACCAGCTTCCGGAGGGCTGCTTGCGCTGCCGCCAGGCGTTCTGCCTCCCGCCTTTCGGCTTCTTCGCGGCGGGAGGCAAGCCAGGTCTCCAACTCGACGTCGGCCTGGACCCGCTGAGCCTCGCTTTCCTCCAGGATCCGCTGGGCCTGGCTGCGCATCTGGTCCGCCTGCAGCTTGGGGCTGGCGAGAATCTCATCCCGCTCCCGCTTCGCGGCGGCCTTCAGCTGGGCGACCTCCCGCTCAGTGGTAGTGCGCAGAATGGCGATTTCCTGCTCGGCCACGGCCCGCTTATCCGCGACCTGGTCGTCGGCCGTGGCGCGGACCTTGGCGACCTCGCGTTCGGTGGCCGAGGTCAGCTCGTCGGCCTCCCGCCGCGCGGTAGCCCTGACCGCGTCCGCTTCCCGCTCGGCGGAAGCGCGCAGGTCGCCGGATTCCCGCTCGGCACTCGCCCGCAGTTCCGCGGCCTCATTCTCGGCCGCAGCCCGCAGTTCGGCCGCGTCCGCCTTGGCCGCAGCCTGCAACTCCTCGACGGCGGTTCTGGCCTCACCGCGGATCTCGGCGGCCTGCTCCTCGGCAAGCCGCAGCAACTGCTCAATCCGGAGCCCAAGACCCGCCTGGGCCGGGCGCTCGCCCTCCCGCAACTGGCGCTGTACGACGGACAGCTCACGCCGCAGCGCCTGCGCCTGATCCCGGTGCTGGCGGGCCTGGTCTTCCAGCCGCTCGATCTGCTCGTCCACCTGATGGCGGTCATAGCCGCGGAGCACCATGTCGAACACCCGGGAGGGTGGCTCCCCGGGGACGTCACCGGCCTGGGCATCAATCCCGGGATCCATGCGCTCCACCCCCCAATCACCCGGCGGGACAGGCGAAACCTCAGCTAATGCCCCAGTATGCGCCCGTCCGGGCAACTTTGCGATGCAGGACCTGTCTCGCGCCGTCATCCTCTAGTTACCGGACTGCCCCGAGACGGTCCGCCCGGACACGGCCTTACCTGCAGATGCGCGGCACGAATTCCTCGAATCATGACGGCGCCATGTGCTCGCGAAGGAAGTCGCTCGGTCGCGGTATCCGCCGGTGAAGATGCGGAAGCTGCGGCGAGCATCGCGCCGGAGAGGGTGAGCGGCAATCACCGGGTCAAGGTGGTTCCCGCCAGCCCGGTCCCGCGACTGACTGGGTCACCGCGCTGCCCGTCAACGGGAGCTCAGATACCCGGCCCGCTCGAGATGATGGAATATGAGCCCAGGGGGCCAGCTGTTCAGCGGGCGGAGGGTGCGAGCAAGCCCAGTTCGCGGGCCCGGGCGACGGCCTCGGCCCGGCGGTGAGCACCAAGCTTGGCGTACAGGTTTCGCACGTGGGTCTTGACAGTGTTGACCGAGACGTACAGCTCGCCGGCGATCTCCGGTCCGGTCAGGTTGGTCGGCAGGTAGCGCAGCACGCGCAGCTCGCTGTCGCTCAGCGGCTCAACCAGCGGCCGGGGCCCGGTGAGCGGCGGCGCGGACCTATTTCCGGCGAGCAGGCCGAGGATCTCGCCGATCAGCGCGGCGTGGGCGGTACGGCGCCGGGCGCGGCGCTCTAGCAGGCCCGGGGCGGGATGCAGCAAGAAGGGCAACAGCCAGCCGTCGGGCTCGGCAAGATCCAGTGCGCGCTCAAGGGCGGTGTCCGCCGCGGCCTGCTCGCCGAGCGCCTCCCGAGCCGTCGCTTCCAGCAGGAACGCCCGAATCAGCCAGCTCGACCAGACCATCGGCGCAGTGCCGTCCAGGACCGGGGCGAGCACGGCGACCGCCGCATCCGGGTCGTGCTGGGCGAGCAGCAGTACGGCCGTCTCGACTCGTATGTCCCCGCGTTCCCGCGCTCGTTCGTCGAGGCCGGCGAGGGTCTGCTCGGCGCGCTCGATGTCACCGAGGCGCACGAGGATGAGCATTTGCATGGCCCGCGCCAGCGGGACGACCAGGTTCGGTACGTTCAGGCGTCCGGCCACCCGCTCGGCGGCCAGGGAGGCGGCCAGCGCATCGCGATCCCGGCCGCGTGCCAGCTCCAGGACCCCGCGGGCGTAGCAGACCCCCCCTGCCGCCGCGGGCTCGGCTTCCGCGGTCACGGTGCGTTCGCCGTGCAGGATCCACGGCTCGGCCTCCTCTGGCCGTCCCTGCCAGGCCAGCACAGTTCCGAGCGTTCGGCAGGCGACGCCGAAGGCCGGCTCGTCGGTCCAGCCGTGCCGCCGCGCCAGCTCGATCGCCTGCCTCGCGTGCTCGGCTCGGCGCGCAAGCGGCCGCTCGATCCCGGCCGTCCCCGCAGACGGCTGCGCGATTTCGTCGGCCACCGCTAGGTCTGCCAGCCCGGTGAACTCCAGGAACGGCCGCCCGACCCGGCGTGCCAGCGCAATGCCCTGCTCCAGATGTCCGTGCGCGCTCTCAGACCGGATGGTCAAGACCTCGATGCCGCCCAGGCTGATCAGCGCCAGCGCGCGCAGGTCCTCGGCCAGGTCAGGCTGTGCCGCATCCTGCGATTCCGCCGCGGCCTGCAGCCGCCGCGCTTCCTCGGCCGCCGCCTGGAGGTTCCCGCGCTGACGCGCGTGCAGCAGCCGGACGACGCCGAGCAGGACCTGGTACTGCCCGCGCCGGTCGGCAGGCACCGCCGCCGATGCCCGCTCCGCCAAGCCCAGGTAGCGTTCCGCCACCTCCAGCGACCCGCGGGTCAGCTCATCCCCCGCAGCCAGCGCCGCCATCTCCGCATCCGTCGCGCGGACCTCGGCGGGGAACCCGGCGAGCAGCACGTGGACGGCGCTGTCCTGCCCGTCCAGATGCAAGCCGGGCCAGTGATCGGCGAGCAACCGGGCGGCCAGCCCCCAATCCTCCGCCATCTGGGCGTGCCGGACCGCCTCCACCGGGTGCCCGTGCCCGGCGAGCCAGGCGGCGGCCGCCGCGTGCAGCCCGGCCACCTCGCTGGGTGCGGTCCGGCGCAGCTCCAGCCGCAGCAGACCGGCGAACATCTCGTGGTAACGGAACCAGCTCCGCACCGCATCCAGCGACACCACGAACGCGTTCGCGGCCTCCAGGTCCTGCAGTATCCGCTCGGCACCCTCGTCCCCGGTCAGCAGCCCGGCCAGCTCCCCGTTCACCCGGCCGAGGATGGAGGTCCGCAGCAGCAGCCGCCGCACCGGTTCGGGCTGCCGGTCCAGCACCTCGGCCAGCAGATACTCCGCCACCGTCCGATCGGCACCGGAGAACTCGGCCGCGAGCCGCGCCGGATCCGGGTGCCCGGCCGCCGCCAGCGCCGCCAGCCGCAGCCCCGCCGCCCAGCCCTCGGTCCGCTCATGCAGCACGGCCAGCACCGGGTCCGCCAGCTCGACCCCCACGCCCGCCATCAGCTGCCCGGCCTCGGCTAGGCTGAGCCGCAGATCGTCCGCGCGAATCTCGGCCAGCTCGCCCTCCAACCGCAGCCGGTGCAGCCCCAGCCGGACATCATGCCGGGTCGCCAGCACGAACCGCAGCTCCGGCGGCGCCCGCATCACCAGCAGTTCCAGCTGCCTTAGCATCTCCGGGCCCAGCTCATGCACGTCATCGATGACCAGCCAGATGGGTTCGTTCAGCGGCGCCAGGTCCTTCAGCAGCCGCTCCACCAGCGCCCAGCCATCCAGGCCTGGCGCCGTCGTCAGGGCCTGGACCAGCCTCGAACCCGGGTCCGTCTGGCGCAGCGCGCCAACCACCGACAGCCAGAACCGCTGCGGATCCCACCCAACCGGCACGAATGCGACGCAATCCGCCAGACCCGCATGGTTGATCCAGGATCTCAGCAGCACCGTCTTCCCGCTGCCCGCGGGGGCCGACACCACCGTTACCCGCGCCGCCCCGAGCCGCCCGAACAGCCCCGGACGGGCCACCACCCCGTCCGCGCCAAGACGAGCGACCCGCCCGGCAACGCCATCTGGCCCGCCAGGCCGCACAGCCATCATCATCCCACTGGTCCCGGCGGGCTCAAAACCGCAGACGGCAACGGCGTGCGCAAAAGGGCCGACGGGTTCCGGGCCGGGAGCAGGCCGTGGCCGGCGGTGCCGGTACGAGGCTGGCGCACGGCGGCACGAGGGCCGGCTGCCGCCAGCGGCACCGAGATCACCCGCTTGACGTGACGGCAACTCACCCTCTCGGGCGCGATGCTCCTATCTCCGGCATCAGTGCACGGAGAAGCAGACGATCGTCGTCTACGGCGCCGGCTTCGCCGCACCCTGAACGAGACACGACGGACAGACCAGGCTGGAGGGATAAGGGATGGAGCGAACCCCGGTGGTTGCCGGCCAGGAGGCGATCGACTTTGAAGACCAGCTCGTCCACGAATGGCGGGTGACCCGCCTGACCGGCCTGGGTATCCCCTGGCCGATGGCCGAGGCCGACGCGGACAACGTGGACTGGCACCAGATCGCCAGGCTGGTTCACCGAGGCTGCCCCCCGACGCTGGCCCTGCGGATCGTTCGGTGACCTCATGTATGGCCCGCCTGTAATGGGGGCGCATCCCGAGCCCGGGCCGCAGCGGTACCAGATCCGGATCCGCGGCCGGCTGGGCCAGATGGTCCTCTCCGCGTTCCCCGTCCTCGAGGCACGGGTGGAAGGCGGCAACACTGTGCTGACCGGCAGGCTGGCCGACCAGGCCGCGCTCTACGGCGTGCTGGCCGAGGCCGAGGCGCTTGGCCTGGAACTCATCGAAGTCCGTCGGCTGCCGGAGTAAGCGGGTTCCCGGCCGAGACCCGCACGGCAGAGGCCGAACTGGCCGCCTCGGGCAGGTCGAGCGCGCCGGACAGCTGCTAGCCGGGCCAGGGGGCATGGGGGAATGGCATCCCTCCATGAGCGGGGGGGTCTTGGGGGGTCGCCCCCGGCTAGCACCTTCCCCTTGCCTTGCGCCGCCCCGCGCAGGCGAGCACCGGCTTGCCCGGCGGGAGTCACCACCGGCCGTTCGGAAAAGAAGAAATTATCCGAACGGACCCGCACTGGCCCGGCTCCCTAAGCCTTCGCGCGGACGGGTGAAACCCGCTCATACCAACCGCGTGATTCCGGGTCATACGTCCGGCCGTGACGTGCCTTTTCAGCCGCACGACCGGGACAGCCGCAGCTTCGGCGGGCCCGGCCGCGGTCGTGCGGATCACCCCTCGTGGGTCGCCGCAATCACGCCAACAAGGTGAAGCCTGCTCACCCTGGCGGATCCGAGGCTGCAGTCAGCAACGACGGAAGGCGGGAGGACAGCCATGCGGTTGATCGTCCGGAGGATCGCGCTGTACGTGGTGACTGCGGTCGTCGCGATCACGATCAACTTCTTCCTGCCGCGGCTCATACCGGGTAACCCGGCACTCGCGGTGCTCGGCAAGGCGCAGTCGGCCGAGTCTCCCCAGGCCGTCGCGGCGCTTGAGGTGCAGTACGGCGTGCAGACACCGACCGGCGTGTAGGGGCAGTACACCCAGTACTGGGATCACCTGCTGCACGGCAACCTGGGCACCTCCCTCAACTCCTATCCCGCGTCGGTCGGCAGCCTGATCCGCGCCGACCTACCCTGGACGCTCGGCTTGGTGGGAACCGCGACCGTCATCAGCTTCGCGCTCGGCACGTTGCTCGGCGTCGCCGCGGCCTGGCGGCGCGGCAGCTGGCTGGACAACCTGCTGCCGGCCATGACGTTCTTCCAGGCCACGCCGTACTTCTTCGTCGCCATCCTCGCGGTCGCGCTGTTCGCCACCAAGCTGGGCTGGTTCCCGGCGAGCCAGGGCTACGACACCGCGACCCTGAACCCGGGCTTTACCTGGGCCTTCATCTCCGACGTGCCGGACCACGCAGTGCTGCCCGCGCTGACCATTGTGCTGGCGTCCGCCGCCGGATGGATCATCGGGATGCGCAACATGATGATCACCACGATGGACGAGGATTACGTCCTCCTCGCGCAGGCCAAGGGGCTGCCGAGGCCCCGGGTGATCGGCTATGCGGCGCGCAACGCGCTGCTGCCGAACGTCTCGGGCTTCTCCCTGGCCATCGGGTTCATCGTCTCCGGCGCGCTGCTCACCGAGATCGTCTTCTCCTACCCCGGCCTCGGCTACCTGCTGTACAGCGCCATCGGCAGCGACGACTACCCGGTACTGCAGGGGATTTTCCTGATCATCACGATCGCGGTCCTGCTGGCGAACGTGATCGCCGACTTCGCCTACGCCTTCCTCGACCCGCGAACCAGGCAGGAGGCCTGATATGCAACGACTGCTCCGCTCACCGAAGATCCTCACCGGCCTGTTCTTGTCCGCGGTGTTCGTGATCCTCGCCATCGCCGGGCCGTTCCTCGCCCCGTACTCACCGGACACCCATGCGTCGACCACCCTCGGTATGGCGCAGCCGCCGTCGGCCGCGCACCTGCTCGGGACCACCCAGACACAGCAGGACGTGCTGTCCCAGCTGCTGGTCGGCGGGCGAAGCACGGTCCTGGTCTCGCTGGTGGCCGGGGTGGCGGCGACCGTGTTGGCGGTGGGGTTCGGCGTGGCCTCCGGCTACCTCGGCGGCTGGGCCGACGACCTGCTGTCCATGCTGGCCAACATCTTCCTCGTGCTGCCCGCGCTGCCGCTGCTCATCGTGATCTTCGGGCTGCTCGGCAAGGGCGCCAGCCCGAACGACCTGCTGATCGGGGTCGTCATCGCCGTCACCGGCTGGGCGTTCGGCGCCCGGCAGCTGCGGGCCGAGACGCTGTCCATGCGGGCCCGGGACTACATCGAATCGGCCAGGATCATCGGCGAGCGCCGCTGGCGGATCATGGCCTTCGAGATCCTGCCCAACCTGGTGCCCGTGGTGGCGACCTCGTTCCTGTTCACCGTCATCTACGGGGTCGGCACCTACACCGCGCTGTCGTTCCTCGGCGTGATCAATACCTCCCACTGGAGCTGGGGGACCATGCTCTACTGGGCGCAGAACGCCCAGGCGGCTCAGGACGTGCACATCCAGTGGTGGTGGTTCCTGCCGCCGGGGCTGGCCGTCGGGCTGTTCGGCACCGGGCTGGCCCTGCTCAACTTCGGCATCGACGAGTACGTGAACCCGCGGCTGCGTTCGGCCGGGATCACCGGCCGCCGGGCGCGCCGGGCCGGGCTGCCCCGCAGACCCCGGCTCGGGCTGACTTCCGTGCTGCCCTCCAAGGCGGTGGCGCGATGAGCACACAGGAAGCCGTTCCCGCTGGCGCGCCCGCCGCCCCGGACCGGCATCGCGGCGGCGCGCTGATCGAGGTTTCCGGCCTGAGCGCGGACTACGGCTTCGGCCCGGGCGCGGTGCACGCGGTGACGGACGTGGACCTGACCCTGCGCCGCGGCGAGGTACTCGGCCTGGCCGGGGAAAGCGGCAGCGGCAAGTCCACGCTGGCCTACGCCATCACCCGGCTGCTGCGCTCGCCCGGCATCATCACCGCCGGCCAGGTACGGTACGGCGGATCGGTCGACCTGCTGTCGGCGGGTGAACGCGAACTGCGCGGGCTGCGCTGGAACGAGATCGCGGTCGTGCTGCAAGCCTCGATGAACGCGCTCAACCCGGTGCTGCGTATCGGCGCCCAGTTCGCCGACGTGCTGCGCGCCCACCGGCCGGACATGGGCCGGGCCGCGATACGGGACCGGTCCGCCCAGCTGCTGGAGATGGTCGGTATCCCGGCCGACCGGCTGCACAGCTACCCGCACGAGCTGTCCGGGGGATGCGCCAGCGGGTGCTGATCGCCACCGCGCTGGCGCTGGACCCGGCGGTGGTGATCATGGACGAGCCGACCACCGCGCTGGACGTGGTGACCCAGCGGGAGATCCTCGAGGAGCTGGTGAGGCTGCGCGACCGGCTCAACTTCGCGGTGCTGTTCATCTCCCACGACCTGTCGCTGCTGGTGGAGATCGCCGACTCGATCGCGGTCATGTACGCGGGACGGCTGGTAGAGCGGGGGCCCGCCAGCGTCATCTACCGCGCCCCGCGGCATCCGTACACCCTCGGCCTGCTCAACTCGTTCCCCCGGCTGCACGGTCCGCACACCCGGATGGAAGGCATCCCGGGCTCCCCGCCGGACCTGCGCACCGCGCCGCCCGGATGCGCCTTCCACCCTCGCTGCCGCTACGCCTTCGGAAAGTGCCAGGCCGACCCGCACCCGCCGCTGTTCACCCTGGGCGACGACCGGGCCGCCGCGTGCTGGCTGCAGGACGGGACGCAGACCGTGCCGGACCAGCTGGGGGTGCGGTCATGACGACGACCCTGGAGGCAAGGGGCCTGACCAAGCATTTCCCCGTGCACCGGGCCCGGCTGGGCGCCAGTGCACTTGGTGGCAGGGGGCCGGTGGTGCACGCCGTCGATGACGTCACGCTCGCGCTGCCCGAATCCGGCATCACCGCGGTAGTGGGGGAAAGCGGATCCGGCAAGTCGACGCTGGCCAGGATGCTCGCCAGGATCCTCGAGCCCACGTCGGGCTCGGTGCTCCTCGACGGCAGGCCTGCAGTCGCGGGGCGCCGCTACGCCCGGGCGGTGCAGCTCGTCCTGCAGGACCCGTTCGAGTCGCTCAACCCGGTGCACAGCGTGCGCTACCACCTGGCCAGGCCGCTGCAGGTACACGGCCTGACCGGCGGCGTAAGCCTGGACAGAGCGGTGACCGAGCTGCTGGAGCGGGTGTCGCTGACGCCGGCGGACCAGTTCATCGCGAAACTCCCGCACGAGCTGTCCGGCGGCCAGCGCCAGCGGGTCGCGATCGCCCAGGCGCTGGCCATGCAGCCCCGGGTCCTGCTGGCCGACGAACCGGTCTCCATGCTCGACGTCTCCATCAGGCTCGGGTTGCTCAACCTGCTCGCCGACCTTCGGGCGCGAGACGGCCTGGCCATCTTGTACGTCACTCACGACATCGCCTCGGCCCGCTACCTGGCCGACCAGATCGCGGTCATGTACGCCGGGCAGGTCGTCGAGTACGGACCCGCCCCATTGCTGACCGACCAGCCGGCCCATCCTTACACCCAGCTCCTGCTCAGCGCGGCGCCGGACCCGGACCGGCCGGCGCCGCTGTCGCTGGCCGGCCGGGGAGCACCGCCGAACCTGATCCGGCCGCCGTCCGGCTGCCGGTTCCACCCGCGCTGCCCGCACGCCATGGCGGTCTGCGCGCAGACCACCCCGCCCCCCTTCGCCTTGGGCGGCGAGCACTCCAGCGCGTGCTGGCTACACGCGCACGACCTCACCGCCGCCCAGTCCCGGCCGCTGCAGGGGCGCGGCCGGGGCGCCCCGGGCGACGGACCACCGCACGCCATCGGAGAGAAGAAATGACTATGCGCAGGACAGTAACGGCCCTGGCCGCGGCCGTTTTCCTCGCGGCCAGCGCGGCCGCCTGCAGCGGCTCGGGCTCGTCCGCTCCATCGGGCACGGTTGGAGCCAGGCAGGGACCGCCGCTGGTCGTCGTCGACAACGCGGGCCAGACCTTCGCCCAGACGTTCAACCCGTACGTGTCGACCTCGCTGGGCACCGAGCTGAACATGCAGTCGATGACCTACGAGCCGCTGCTGGAGTTCAACATCATGAACCCGGCTCAGGCGCCCATCCCGTGGCTGGCCAGCAGGTACGCCTGGTCCGACGGCGGCAAGACGCTGACGTTCACCATCCGGCCGGGCGTGAAGTTCAGCGACGGCACGCCGATGACCGCCGGCGACGTGGCGTTCACCTTCAACCTGCTCAGGAAGAACCCGGCGCTTGCCTCGCCGGCGCCTGCCCCGTCGCCGCTGCCCGTCCGCGCGACGGCCCCGAACCCGGCCACCACCGTGCTGACGTTCGCGCAGCCCGAGTACGCCAACCTGTTCCTGATCGCGTCGGCGTACGTCCTGCCCGAGCACATCTGGAAAAACGTGGCCGACCCAGCCACGTACGCCGGGTCCACGTCCCCGAGGTCATCTTCCCCAGCTACGTGAGCAACACCACCGCCAACCCGGCGCTGGACAGGGGCCAGGTCGGCTACGCGGGCAACGACGTCGCCGACATCCAGGGCAACTACCTCGGTGCCAGCCCGGACAACCGCACCTGGACGTCCAGCCAGCCCTGGTCCGCCTCCAACAATGTGGTGACGCTGTGGCCGAACGTCACCCAGGCGCCGCTGAACGACCCGAAGGTCCGGCTGGCGGTCAGCGCCGGGATCGACCGGCGGCAGCTGTCGGCGCAAGGTGAGACCGGCTACGAGTCACCGGCCACCTCGTCGAGCGGGCTGCTGCTGCCGACCCAGAGCACCCTGCTCGACCCCGCCTACCGCGATGACCTGTCCCGGGCGGGCAGCCCCGCGAAGGTCAGCCAGATCCTGACCAGCGATGGATACACCAAGACCGACGGCAAGTGGATGAAGAACGCCCAGCCGATCAAGTTCTCCATCGAGGATCCTTCGTCCTACACCGACTACGCCACCGACGCGCAGCTGATCGCCGGCCAGCTCGACAGCGAGGGCTTCGAGGTCTCCTTCGACGGTGTCCAGGCCACCCAGTGGTACAGCGACGTCGCGAGCGGGAACTTCCAGGCGATCCTCCGCTGGAGCAACCAGGGCCCCACCCCCTGGGACTACTTCGACCTCTGGATGGACCACACCCTGTCCGCGCCGGTCGGCAAGCCGGCCGGCGGTGACTTCGGCCGGTACTACAGCCCGCAAGTGCAGTCGCTGCTGGCGCAGTACACCGCCACCGACGACGCCGCGACGCAGCAGCGGGTGCTGGACAAGCTGGAGACGGTCATGGCCACCCAGGCGCCGGTGATCCCGCTGCTGTACGGCGCCGCCTGGTACGAGTACTCCACCAGGGACTACACCGGCTGGCCCACCGCTTCCGACCCCTACATCGACCCGGTGCCCAACGCTCCCTACATGGAGTACACGCTGCTGCACCTCACCCCGGCCTCCTGAGAGGAGTCATCCCATGCACTACCGCACACTCGGCCGATCCCCAAGGGTAACAGCGATGCCTGAGTCAGCAGAGACGCCTGGCCCACGAAGGCAGAACCCAGTGCGGTGGCTGGCCCGCCCAGCCGTCGCGCTGGGCGGGATGATCCTGTTCCAGTTGCTGTTCGTCAGCGTGTTCGCCGGCGTGCTGCACCACCCGGTGCCGCACCGGGCCCCGGTCGCGGTCGCGGGCCGCTCGCCGCTGGCGCAGGCGGTCAGCGGTCACGGCGGGGGGACGGTCCGGCTGGTCGCCGAGCCGACCGCGGGTGCGGCCCGGGCCGCGCTCAGCGGCGGACAGGTGAATGCGGCGATAATCGTTGGCCCTCACGGGGAGAGCCTGCTCATCCAGACGGCCGCCAGCCCCGGCACCGCCAGCGTCCTGACGAAGGAGTTCACCAGCGCCGCGGCGGCCCTCAAGACGCCGCTGCGAGTCCGTGACCTGGCCCCGCTGCCCGCCTCGGACTCCACGGGCACTTCTTTGTTTTTCCTGGTCATCGGGTGGATGCTCGGCGGGTACGTGGGTGCCACCGCACTGGCCTTGGTGCTGGGCGGGATGCGCAGTCCCGGCCTGCGGCAGGCCGGGGTCCAGCTCGGCCTGCTGGCCGGTTACGCGGTCATCTCGGGCCTGCTGGGCGTACTGCTCATCGGCCCGGTGATGGGCCTGGTGTCCGGGTACAGCCTGTCCCTGGCCGGCACCGGCATGCTGCTCGTGTTCGCCGCCGCGACGGCGACCGCCAGCCTGCAGGCCGCCCTGGGCATGTCCGGCACGCTGATCGCCATCATCGGCATGGTCGTGTTCGGCGTTCCGACCGCGGGCACGTCCATCGCGACGCCGCTGCTTGCCTCCCCCTGGAACGTGATCGGCCAGGGACTGCCGCCGTCGGCCGGGCTCAGCGCCGCGCGTGGCGTGGTCTACCTCGGCGGAGTGGACCTGACCGGGCCGCTGGTCGTCCTGGCCACGTACGCGGCGGCCGGCACCCTGCTCACGCTCGCCGCCACGGCATGGCGCCGTCACCGTGCCGCCGCCCGCGCACCCCAGCCTGCTGAACCGCTTCCGCCAACGAAAGAGACCATGACATGCGCTACAGCACCCTAGGCCGGACCGGTATCAAGGTCAGTCCCTACGCGCTCGGCGCGATGATGTTCGGGGCCATCGGTAACCCCGACCATGACAACTCGGTCCGTATCATCCACAAGGCGCTGGACGCGGGCATCAACGTCGTTGACACCGCCGAGGTGTACTCCGACGGCGAGTCAGAAGAGATCGTGGGAAAGGCCCTCAGGGGGCGCCGAGAACAGCGTCGTCCTGGCCACCAAGGTGCGTCCGCGGGCGCTGGTCGCGACGCCGGACGCGGGAGACGATCCCAACCGGCGAGGCAACTCCAGGCGGTGGATCATGACCGCGGTTGAGAACTCGCTGCGCCGCCTGCAGACCGACTACATCGACCTGTACCAGATCCACCGGCCGGACCCCGACACCGACATCGAGGAGAGACACTGTCGGCGCTGTCGGACCTGATCCACGCCGGCAAGGTCCGCGCGATCGGGTCGTCCGCCATGCCTGCCGCCGACATCGTCGAGGCCCAGTGGGTCGCCGAACGGCGCGGACTGGAGCGGTTCCGCACCGAGCAGCCGACCTACTCGATCCTCAACCGCGGCATCGAGGCCGAGGTGCTGCCCGTGGCCCAGCGCCACGGGATGGGCATCATGGTGTGGAGCCCGCTCGCGCAGGGGCTGCTCACCGGGCGCATCCGCAAGGGCCAGCGGACCGACCTGCGCCGCGCCGCCATTTTCGGGCATATGCGCGACGAGCGCCGGCTCGACGCCGTCGAGCAGATCATCCCGCTTGCCGAGAAGGCGGGCCTGCCGATGACGCACCTCGCGATGGCGTTCGCGATCGCACACCCGGGCGTCGCCAGCGCGATCATCGGGCCGCGCACGATGGAGCAGCTCGACGACCTGCTCGCCGGCGTGGACGTCACGCTCGCCGACGAGATCCTCGACCGGATCGACGAGATCGTCCCGCCCGGCACCGATGTCGGCAGGCTCGACATGGCCTACCAGCCCCCCGCCCTCCGGCACCCGGGCCTCCGCCGCCGACCGTCCGGCGAGCGCGGGGCAGGCCAGGCCATCACAACCACCGGAGATTAAGGAGATCAAACGTGTCGAACATCGCTCCCCTGCTGGACCGCAACCGGGCCTTCGCCGCCGATCCCGGCGCGCGCCAGGGCATGCCCCGGCTCCCGTTCATCCCGAACCTGAACCTGTACATCGTCACCTGCATCGACTGCCGGGTCGACCCGGCCCAGGTCCTCGGCGTCAAACTCGGCGAGGCCCTCGTCCAGCGCAACATCGGCGGCCGGATCACCCCCGCCATCATCGCCGACATTGCCTACGCCGGCTACCTGGTCGACACCAAGGCCCCCGAAGGCCCCTACTTCGAGGTCGCGATCATCCACCACACCGACTGCGGCTCGACCCTGCTCGCCGACGACGACCTGCGCCACGGGTTCGCCCGGCGCATCGGCACCGACGAGCGGACCCTGGCCGACTCCCCCGTCCTGGACCCCGCCCGCACCGTGCGCACCGACGTCAACCGGGTGCTATGGGCCGAGGAGATCCCGCAGAACGTCCGCGTCTCCGGCCACGTCTACGACATCGGCACCGGCCTGGTCACCACCATCGTCGACGCCAGAAGCAAGAAGTAAGGAACCGCCGGCGTGCAACCTCGACGAAGGCCACTACTTCACCACGTAGCCGAACCTCAGCTCGTCTCAGACTTCAAGAAGAACCGCTGATGGGGTGGAGTATGGTCCTCGTCAACCGACGTCGAAGTCTCATCCGCGCGAGTGGGCTCGTCGGTCACCGAGCCGACGATTGCACAGCCGTCGCTCCTATGTCGCTGACCAGCACGGATACCGCCCGAGGCTCGTTTCCGCGCCGCCGCCGTCGCTATGCGTCTGTGCCTCAGGGCGATGCGGGGCTGGCCGGCATGGCCTGGCCCGCGCTGCGGGGTGCGAGCAGTCCCAGGGCGCGGGCGCGCTCGACGGCCCCGGCCCGGCGATGCGTGCCGAGCTTGGCGTACAGGCTCTTGATATGGGTCTTGACCGTGTTCGGTGAGACCGACAGCTCGCGGGCGATTTCGGGTGCGGTCAGGTTGGTGGGCAGATAGCGCAGCACGCGGGTTTCGCTGCTGCTGAGCGGCTCGGCCGGCGGCCCCGGCGAGGGAGGCCGCGGCACGAGCCCGACTCCCGCGTACAGGCTGCGGATCTCGGCGATGAGAGACGCGTGCGCGGTACGGTGCGGGGGGTGGCGCTCCAGCAGTGCCTGCACCGGAGACAGCAGGAACGGGGTGAGCACTTCGTCGGGCTCGGCTAGATCGAGCGCCCTCTCCAGGGCGCGTTCGGCGGCGTCCCGGTCGCCGAGCCCGTCCCGGGCTACCGCCTCCAGGGCGTACGCCGTAACCACCCGGAACCCCAGGCTGACCGGAAGCGGGCCGTCCAGCACCCGGGTGAGCTCGCTCAGGGCGGCACCTGGGTCGTCCTCGGCGAGGCGCAGCTCCGCGGCGGCGATGCGGATCTCCGGGTGGTCGCGGTCGGCCTCGGAGAGCCCGTCCAAGAGCTGCCCGGCACGCTCGGCCTGGCCGAGGCGCACCAGGGAGTGCACCTGCTGTGCGCGTGCCCGGGGGAGGAGGTACTGCGGCGAGGCGATCTGCCGGGCCAGCGGTTCGACGGCCTGGAAGGCAGCCAGCGCCGCAGCGTCACGGCCCCGGGCTTGTTCAAGTAGCCCCCGGACGTAGCAGATCGCCAAGCATGCCGCGGGCTCGGTTTCGGTCCTGACGTTGCGCTCGGCGCGCTGGACCCAAGGCTCGGCCTCGTTCGTCCTTCCCTGCACCGCCAGCGCGGCTCCCAGTGTTGAGCAGGCGACACCAAAGGCCGAGTCATCGGTCCAGCCGTGGCACCTGGCCAGTTCGATCGCCTGCCTGCTGTAGTGGGCCTCCGCGACAATCGAACGGGGCTTCTCCGTAGCAATCGAGCGGGGCATCTCTGTAGCCCAGTGGACTAGGCCGGTGAACTCGAGATAGGGCCGCCCGATCCGGCGGGCCAGCTCGATGCCGCGTTCCAGATGCTGCTTCGAGTCATCGTGCGCGCCTGCCCAGCGCTCTGTAACACCGAGGCTGATCAACGCCAACGTGCTCAGGTCCGCACCCAGGCCGGGTGCCACCCAGTCGCTGCCAGCGTGCTCGGCCATTTCCCGCAGCTGGTCGGCGGTCTCGGTCACGGTCGGCAGATAGCCGCGCTGGCGGGCCAGCAGCAGCCTGACGACCGCCAGCAGCAACCGCACCTGCCCCTGCCCGGCTTCGGGCACGCCATCCAATCCCCGCTCGGCCAGGCTCAGACGCCGCTCGGCCGTCTCCAGCGACCCGCAGGCCAGCTCATCAGCCGCGGCCACCACCGCAAGCTCACCATCGGCCGCGGTCAGGCCGGCCGGGAACCCGGCCACCAGCTCGTGGATGGCGCCGGTCCGCCCGTCCAGGTAAAGGCCCGGCCAGTGGACGGCCAGCAGCCGCGCGGCCAGGTCCCAGTCCTGCGCCGCCTGGGCCTGCCGGACCGCTTCCACCGGGTACCCGTGCCCGGCCAGCCACTCGGCGGCGGCCCGGTGCAAGTCGGCGACCTCGCCAGGCGCGCTGCGCCGCAGCTCCAACCGGAGCAGCCCGGCGAACATCTGGTGGAAGCGGAACCACGACCGTGCCCCGTCCAGCGACGTGACGAACGCGTTCGCGGCCTCCAGGTCCTGCAGTGCCCGCTCGGCGCCCTCGTCCCCGGTCAGCAGGTCCGCCAGTTCCCCGTTCACCCGGTCGAGGATGGAGGTGCGCAGCAGCAGCCGCCGCATTCGGTCACCCTGCCGTTCGAGCACCTCGGCCAGCAGGTACTCAGCCACCGTCCGCTCGGTACCGGAGAACCCGGCCGCGAACCGTTCCGGATCCGGGTGACTGGCCGCCGCCAGCGCGGCCAGCCGCAGCCCCGCCGCCCACCCTTCAGTCCGCTCATGCAGCACCGCCACCGCCGGCCCGGGCAACTCCACCCCCGACGCCGCGAACAGCTCCCCCGCCTCCGCCAGGCTGAACCGCAGGTCCCCCGCGCGGATCTCGGCCAGCTCGCCTTCCAGCCGAAGCCGGTGCAGGCCCAGCCGCACGTCGTGCCGGGTGGCCAGTACGAACCGCAGCGCCGGCGGCGCCCGCATCAGCAAGAGTTCAAGCTGGCGCAGCACCTGATCGGCGTCCAGCTCGTGCACGTCGTCGACCACCAGCCACAGCCGCTCTTCCAGCGGCGCCAGGTCGTCGAGCAGCCGTTCTACCAGGGCCCACCCGTCCAGGTCCGGCGCCGCCGACACCGCCCGCACCAGCTCAGAGCCCGGCCCGGTCCCCCGCAGGGCGCCGACTACCGACAGCCAGAAGCTCTGCGGATCCCGCACATACCGCCCCGCGTCCACCCATGCCGCGCGCCCCGCGAGGTCCGCCCCGCCGATCCACGACCGCAGCAGCACCGTCTTCCCGCTGCCCGCGGCACCCGACACCACCGTCACCCGCGCCGGACCCCCGAGCCGCCCTATCAGGACCGGGCGCGGCACCACCGCCCCCGTATGACGGGCGGCCCCGCCTCCCGCCATGGCGCCCCGTCCGTCCACAGGATCCACGGCCATCATCATCCCATCGCCGCCGGCAACTGCGCCAACCCCACGCGGGCAGCCGCAGAAGATGCTCTCAGAACCAGACCGTCGGCTCTTGCCGACCGAGATTTTCGGACCCTTATTCAGGTTCTGTTACGTGGAGCGGTTGGGGGGTGTTCGCTACCGGTCTCGGCGGCCGCGACGATCGCGAGCAGGGACGCCGTATCCCAGCAGTGTCGCCGTATCGCGTTCCCGCTCACGAGTTGACCAGGAATCTTCAGCCCAGCCAGCTGAAGCGATGCACCTCCTCGGCGCCGACAGCGCCAGCGACACGCTGGAGCGGAACCTGCAGGCAGACCTTGGATTCCAGCGTACGAATCCCAAACCGCGCGGAGATGTAGGCCTCACGCACCGCAGTTGAATGCACTATGCAGTCAATGATGGTAATATGCATTCATGACCGCGCTCACCATCCGGGACGTGTCCGAAGACGCCGTCCGCACGATGAAGGTTCGCGCGGCTCAGGCCGGCCAGTCTTTGCAGGCTTACCTCCGCAGCTTGATTGAGCGCGAGGCGGCCAAACCCACCGTGGCCGAGGCCGTGGAGCAGGCCCGCAGGCAGGCGACCGCCGACATCAGCACCACCGACATCCTCGCCGCAATCGACGAGGGACGAACCGGACGTTGACCGTCATCGACTGCTCGGCCATGATCGAACTGCTGGCAGCGAAGACGCAGACAGGGGATGCCATCGCTCGCCGGGTGACCTCAGCGCAGACCCTGTATGCGCCGTACCTGCTCGACGGAGAGGTCATCTCAGCGCTTCTCGGGCTCAGGCGCGGACAGAAAATCTCGGAACGAGAAGCCGACGCCGCGCTCTCCAGCTACCGCGCGTTCCCCGTCGAACGGCAGGACGTGCTGCCCTTGTGGCCTCGCCTGAAGAGCCTTCATGCCAACCTGGCCGCCTACGACGCCCAGTACGTCGCCTTGGCCGAAGCCCTCAAGGTCCCCTTGGTCACCGCCGACGCACGCATCAAACGTAGCGGTGCGGCACGATGCAAGGTCGAAGTCTTCGATGCGCACACCTGACCGGCGGAGTTTGCGGGCGGCCGCGCGTGGCTGGTGGGGCGGGTGGGGCTCGAACCCACGACCGGCGGATTATGAGAAGTACGGCCTGACGCTCCGGGTGCACTAGCTGCACGGACACTGCCAAGTTGCGCCGTCGGTAGCGCTAATTGCACCGTTAGTACAGGTGTGTCGGTCCACGAGCCGGTCCACGCTTCACCAGGGCGATGGCCGGATACTAGTTACGGAAAGTTACCGCCGAATGGGGCTAAGGTGCCGGGAAAGGCGCGGGTGACGGCGGCGGTGCGACTGGAGACGTCTAGCCTTTCGTAGATGTTTTCCAGGTGGGTCCGCACGGTCCCCTCGGTCACGCCCAGGCGGCGGGCGATCTGGGCGTTTGTGTGCCCGGTGGCCACCAGACTCAGCAGTTCCGTCTGCCGGGGGGTGAGCCGGCGGACAGGGTGGCGGCGCCGCTCGGCATCCAGGTAGGCCTGGTGCAGGTGCGGGCGCAGCAGCGTGAGCACCGCCCGGTCCCGCTCGGAGAAATCCGGCCCGGGCCCGCGGTAGAGGTACAGCCGGACGTTCCGCCCGGGTCCGGTGCTCAGCCCCGCGGGCCCGGGCAGGCACAGCTGGAGCTCATGCTCTATCCCGTGCGGCCGGTGATAGTCGCTGTACATGCCGGTGCTGTGCCATTGCCGCGCGGAGTAGAAGTCAGAGGGCTTGACGACGCTGCGCAGGTCGCCGGTGCGCTCGGGATAGGTGCAAGATTGGCAGTCCCAGCGGCAGGCCCACCAGTGCTCCCAGCGCGCTGGGTCCACGTTCTCGAATGCCTTGAGTTCGTCGTCGCTCAGAGCGGGGATGGCCTGCAGGAGCGAGTACGCGTGCCGCCCGCTGGCGGCGCGGTCGAGGGAGATGTAGTCGCAGCGGATCTGGTCCTTCAGGTCGGCCAGCAGGGACGGCGGCAGACCTTCCCCGGCCGGCAGGTCGGGGCGGTCCTCGCTCACGATGGCCGCCAGGGCGCGCAGATCCCGTTCGCTGGCCACCGCCCGAGCCACCACGAAACACCCCCCGACAACGGTACTCCTGCTGCGCCGGCCTGGCCATCCGCAGAACATCGGATAGCAGCTGTGAACACAGGCCGTACACACTGGCACCCGGGAAGGAAGCACCCTGACGAAAGCGAGACAGCCATTGCTGGAAAGGCAGTGATCAGTCTCAGTACCGGCCTGGAAGACCCGGAGAAGGTGGCCGTGGCCTTCCTCGTCGCGGTCGGCGCCGCCGAATCCGGGCGGCCCACCCTGATGTTCCAGACCAAGGAAGCCGTCCGCCTCGCCCTCGACGGGATCGCCGTCGGCGTCGCCTGCGACGCATGCCCAGCGCTGCCCGACCTACTCGCCCGGTATCACAAGTCGGGCGGGCGGTACATGGTCTGCCCGGTCTGCTTCAACGCCAAGCACCTCGACAAGGGCAGCCTGCTGCCTAACGCCGAACTCGCCGGAACGGTCCAGCTGTGGGAATGGATCGGCGATGAAGGCGCGACAACGTTCAGCTACTGACCAGGCTCGAGCGCACCAGTTGCTGATCCTGTCAACGGCGTACGGGACATAGAAGGGACGCAGCGATAGGCATGAGAGTCGGCATTGTCGGGGGATCGATCGCCGGCTGCGCGACAGCAGCGCTCTTGCACCGGGCCGGCCACGACGTAACCGTCTTCGAGCGGTCCGAGTCCGACCTGGTAAGCCGGGGTTCCGGGATCGGTACGCCGCCGGCCGTGTGGCAGGACATGATGGCGCGCGGTCTGATCGATGAGACCCTCCCCGCCTTCCGGATCGACTCCATGCGGTTCGTCACCCGTGGATCCGGGACCAGCCAGCCGCGATGGCTGGGCGACGCCCAGCTCCAGGGCGGCGTGATGTTGGTCAACTGGGCCCATCTGTACCAGTGGCTTCGGCGGGGCGTCCCCGACGAGCTGTACCGCAGTGCCTCGGCTGTCGAGCTGATCGACGCGCGGTCTGACGGCACGACGTTGCATCTCGGCCCGGGCGGCTCGTTGGACTTTGACCTAGTCGTCTGCGCCGACGGCTATCGCTCGATCGGACGCAGGCTCATTGACCCCGACGCCGCACTGCACTACCGGGGAATGGTGTCGTGGCGCGGGCTCCTCCATGAGAGCGACCTCCGCGCCGATCCCCTCGACGGCTGCGATCTGCTGAGGGTCGGATACCAGGGAGGACACGGGGTCTTGTATTACATCCCCGGATCCGGGCCGAGCGCCGAACCGGGCAAACGCCTTCTCAAGTGGGGTTACAACCTCCAGGTTTCGGAGGACGCGCTGCCCTCGGTGCTGGTTGATGATCAAGCGCGGCAGCAGTCAAGCTCGGTACCGTTCGGGAAGGTGCATCCGCAGGTCAGGGCGTGCCTGGAGTCCCGCCTGGCGGACCTGTTGCCCCCGCTGCTCTTCGAGCTGGTGCGCCAGAGCAGCAAATCGGCGATCCAGGCCATTTACTCCGTTGTGCCCCGCAGCTACGCCCGCGATCGCCTGTGCCTGGTCGGCGACGCCGGTGCGGTGTTCCCCCCGTTCACCTCTAGCGGCGTGCTCAAGGCAGTGGCCAATGCCACCTCATTGGCGGACGCTCTCGCCGGCGCTCCGGCCGTTGATGATGCTCTCCGCCGGTGGAGTCAGGCCCAGCTCCAGGTCGCTGCCCAGGTCGTGCCGTTCGCTGAATTCGCCGAGCGGAGCCAGGTGTTCGAGATGCCAGACCTCGCCGCCATGCCCACCGCGGCGACCAACGACTGGCTGGCCTCCGCCTATTCCGGGTTCGTCCTCACGCTCCCCGGAGTGTGACCGGGAGCATGTAGGGAGCCGAGAGGGTTGAACCCTCGCTGAAGTGGGAGCCAGTGAGCGGGTTCGAACCGATGGCCTGCCGTTTACAAGCAGCCGGCCTAGCGCTCTGGGTGCGCTAGCTGCGCCGATGGCTGAAGGTAACGCGTAATCGCGTCGCCGCAATCCTGGCCACTCGATAGTGACGGGATTCGCCTGATGCCGCCCGCCTAGCCTCCCCTAGTGTCCCGGTCCGGAGATGCGTGAGCAGTAGCGGCAGATGCGGTCGATGATCTGGTCGGCGGTCTTGGTCCACGTGAAGGGCCGGGCGGTGGCGTTCCAGATCTTGATCCAGTCTTCCAGGGCGGTGGTGAGCTCATCGAGCGAGCAGAACACGCCGCGGTCCAGGCAGCGCCGCTGCAATTCGGCGAACCACCGCTCGACCTGGCTGATCCACGAGGAGTAGGTCGGCGTGAAGTGCAGCTGGACCCGGGGATGGGCGAGCAGCCACCTGTGCACGGCCGGCGCCTTATGCGCGGACAGGTTGTCGCAGATCACGTGGATGGCCAGGCCGGGGTCGGTCTGCCGGTCGATCTGGTCCAGGAAGTCCCGGAAGTCGATGGCCCGGTGCTGGGCGGACAAGTGGCCGATCACCTTGCCGGTGGCGGTGTTCAGCGCGGCGAACAGGTCGATGGTGCCGTGCCGGACGTAGTCATGGCTGCGCCGCTCGGGCGTGCCGGGGATCATCGGCAGCACCGGCGCGGTCCGTTCCAGCGCCTGGATCTGCGGCTTCTCGTCGACCGCGAAGACTGCCGCGTTCGCTGGCGGCGCCAGGTACAGCCCGATCACGTCGCGGATCTTGTCGATGAGCAGCGGGTCCGGGGAGATCTTGAAGGTCTCGGTCCGCCAGGGCTGCAGCCCGAACGCCCGCCAGATCCGGTGCACGCTGGTCGGCGAGATGCCGACCTGGCGGGCCAGCTCCCGCTTGGACCAGTGCGTGGCACCTTCAGGTGTCTCCTCCAGGGTGCGCACGACTACCTCCTCGACCTGGGCGTCGGTGATGGTGCGCGGCACCCCTGGGCGGGGCTCGTCACCCAGCCCGTCCAGCCGGCGGGCCAGGAACCGGGTCCGCCACTTGCTGACGGTGGCCCGGCTGACGCCCAGCCGCGCGGCCACCGCGATATTGGGCCCGCCATCCGCGCAGGCCAGCACGATCCGGGCCCGCAGCGCCAGCCCTTGAGCAGTCTTGCGCCGCTTCGCCCAGTTCTCCAGCGTGCGCCGCTCGGCCTCGGACAGCACCAGCGGCTCCAGCCTGTTATCACCCATGCCACCAGCAGACCGCGGACCGAGGGCCCCGTCACCACCTGGCTGCGACCTGAGACTAAACACGACTCACGTGGTGAAAGGGGAACTCAAGACCGGGACACTAGGTTGTCACCAGCACAGCTGGCTTTCGGTGCTGGCATAGCGGACGCGGCGCCTGAGCGGAACGGTGCCGGGCACCTGTTTCGCGGCGGATCTCGTTGGAACCGCAGGGGCCGTTCGCGAGACTAGAGATCATGGGAGTTGAACGGGCGCCTGATCGAGTAACGACCAGGTTGCCTGCGCCGGCGAGCTTTGCGGAGTTTTACCGCACTGAGTACACGCGCACGCTGCATTTTGCCTGGCTGCTGACGCATTCCCCGGGCGCGAGTGAGGATCTGACTCAGGAGGCATTTACGGCGGTATACCGCCGTTTCGATGAGCTCGATTCCCAGGTGGCATACCTGCGCAGGGTGCTTGTCAATTTGTCCAATACCTGGCATCGCAACGAGTCCTCGTTGCGGCGGCGGATGCTCAGGCTCCGCGAAGAGCCCTGTGAGACGCCGGTACCGGACCCCCACCTGGTTTCCGCAGTGCAGCGGCTGCCGCACCGCCAGCGTGTCGTTATCGTCGCCCGCTACTGGGCCGACTGGCCGGAGGCTGATATTGCCAGTGCGCTGGGCTGTCGGCCGGGAACGGTGAAGTCTCTCGCGTCCCGGGCTCTGGATCAGCTGCGCAAGGAGGTAGGACACCATGATCGATGAGGGCTTCGAGAACCGGCTGCGCCAAGCGCTGCATGCCGATGCGGAGAGAGCCCCATTGCCGCCCGCTGTGCTGCCGCAGATAGCCACGGCCAGCCGGCGGAGGCGGCCGGGACGGCTGCCTCGATGGGCTGGACCCGCTGCGGCAGCGCTTACCGCGGCGGCCGTGGCCGCTGCTGTTGTTGTGCACGGGACGTCCTCTCCGTTGCGGGCGGAGGCGGTGACCGCGGCGATGCTTTCATACCATCCGTCAGGCGCTCCCGAGATCGGCTCTCTGCTTCCCTCGCTGGCTACGCGAGCTGCCCGGCAGTCGCTGCTGACCCCGCCGATCGGTGGCTACGTGTATCAGGCCACGGAGACGTGGTATCTCGTGGTGGCGGTAGGGGCCAGTTCCGTGACATCGCAGGTGATCCCGACGCTGCAGCGGACCTGGTCAACCTCGGCCGGGTATATCCGGCGGCAGACCGTGCAGAATGCCGCGCCAGTGGCGCCTGGGCCGTTGAGCCCGAGCGAGGAGGCTGCGGCGCGTCGCGAAGCTGCCTACGGGCCGGTGACTGTGGAGCCTGCGCTGACCGCCGCGGAGAATCCGTTGCGAACCCTGAACAGCTCTACGCTCAGCCCGCAGGCATTGTTCCGGGAGCTCGCGGACGACGGGATCAAGGCGGCAATTTCCGACCTGCAGATGTCCAACCAGGTCGATGTCGGGTACGCGCTGCAGAACCTTGTTGCGTACCTGCAGCACACCCCGCCGTCCCCGCAACTGCTGGCCACTGTCTACCGCATGATCGCGCTGATCCCCGGGGTATCGGATGCCGGGTGGGTCCGTGACCGTGCAGGCCGCGTCGGCCTCGCCATATCGGTACCTACCGGTGGTACGGGGCATGAGCATTCCTGGCGGCTTATCGTGGATCCGGAGTCAGGTCGGCTACTCGATGCCGAGGACATTCAGGTCGACCCTAGCGCGATCAAGATCCGCACCCCGTTTGTTTTCAGCTACACGCTGTTTCTTCAGTCGCAAACCAGCTCAGGTTTTCAGCGCCCATAAAAGGCCTCCAGAGGAGAGCCGGACGTTGTTAACCGCCGAGCCACTGGATCTTGACTACGAGCACGAGATCATCAGGCGGGTACACGAGGAACGTGACTAGGCCCCCGGCGGCCGGGCCGAAATGTAGTGAGCGCAGCGGCATCGAGACGTCATCATGCTCATCGCGACGGCGCTGGTACTGCACCGGATCCACGATCACGACAGCGTCCATGAATGCCGCGAGGGATGCTCGCGCGCCCGGAGGTAGATCGGCGAACTCCTGCTGAGCCGGGCCATCCAACTCCCATCGGTACACGGATCAGACGCCGAACTGGGTCCGGATCTCATCTCGGCTCATCCGCTGATCCGCAGGCGGCGGACCCTCGTCCCGGTAGCTGTCGATGCGAGCCAGGAACTCCCGCTGCGCTTGGGGATCACGCCATGCGTCCGCCTCGAACCACCAGCGCTTGACCGTCTGCACCAGCGGTGTCACGTCACCTTGCTCGCGGGCCTGTTCGTACGCCGCATCCAGATCCTCGTCGTACCGCTGAAGGATGTCGCCATCGGCGTTGGCGGCCAGCACGGCCCGGATCGCCGTCGGCGTGCAGGCCGGGCGAGGCAGGACCTGAGGTTGCCTGGCATGCGGCGCGGTCATCAGCACCTCCCCTGTGGGTCGCCCTTTGGCCCAGCATAAGCGCGTCCACCGTCAGACAGCAGTCACATCACATCCCCGGCACGCGAGTTGTGGGTAACGGCACGAGAACCTACTTCTCAATACGCCGATCGTCCCGTCGCGCCCTTCGCGCGCGTCCAAACGTAAATGCGGGTACACAGGCCGGAATCCCGGCCGAGTTCGGTCCGCACGCGGCCGGCGTCGCCCAGGATCACCGCGGTGGCGAAGCTGTAGCGGGCGAGCTCGGAGGGCCGCCAGCATCCGGGCCGCCCGGCCCGTGCCGTCACGGATGCTGGCCTCGCAGAATGCTTCCGCCTGACGGGCCAGGCTCGCGGTGCGGGCGGTGACCTCGTCCCTGAGCCGGGTCCGGCTGGCGAAGCCGCACTCGCGGGCCACGGCCAGCGCGTCCGCCACCGCCCGGATGCGGCCGACGGCCGTGGTGTCGCCCGCCCGCGCGGCGCAGCAGGTCCCGGGCCTGGCGGCGCAGATGATCGAGGCTGGGCTTGGCCGGAAGATCCGCCACGACGTCTCCTTCACCGGCCCGCGATCCGCGCGGCAGGCCAGGCAAGGGAGATCGCCGTGATCTGCCTTCTTTGCACTCAGAGGTGGACTATGTCCTGCCCGCGGAGCCGGAGGCGCCCTCTCGCACCCGCCGCCACGGCAATCAACGCGGCGTGCTCCTGTCTAGCGATGGCCGCGCAGGTCGGCCAGGAAGCTCCGGGCGGCGGAGACGGCGCCGGCCGTGCGGTTGACGGCCTCGGCGGCGGCGCGGGCCGCGGTTCCCTTCACGCCGGGCATGACCGCGGCGGCGTCGGCGATCAGGTTGCCGGTTTCCTCCACGATGCGGGTGCCGGGCGGGACGTGCACCCGGAACTCGTCCGGGTCGGCGGCTTCCGTGCTGATGTCGTCCAGCTCCGACCAGATCACGAGCGTGTCGCCGGAGTAGGAGATCAGGCGGAGCAGGCAGCCGGTCTCCGCGTCCACGATCGCGTCGGTGGGGGCGTCCACGATCTCGTCGGTGGTGAAGGTCATCAGCGGCCCCCGGGCCACCTCCGCGTCGCCGGGGACGGGAGTGACGCGGAGCTGGCGGGCGGGCCGGCCGCGGTAGGTGAGCTCCGCGCCGCCGGACAGCCGGCGGCGGAGCAGCCAGCACGAGTCGGCCAGGAACGCCATGTTGTCCCGCAGGGGGGCGGCCGGGCCGACCAGGATCCGGTCCTGGAAGACCTGCCAGCGGCGCTCGCCGTCGCAGGCGATCGTCGTCGAATCTATGCGGCGCCGGCGGGACGAGAAGTCGAGGCGGTACCGGTCCGGGCCGCTGACGCGCAGCCGGGCTTCCGTGCGGGCCACGGCCGTTCCGCGGGTCATCGCGTCGAAGAGGTCGCCGAGGCCGCCGCGCCCGGCGGCGCGGAATCCTTCTGGCAGCGGTGCCGCCATGGCGAACAGATCGAGCCACTGCCGCGCCGTGGCGCCGAGGTCACGGGGCTCACCGCTGCGGTAGAGCAGGTCAAGCACCTCGTCGGTGGGCGGTGAGCCGTCGGCCGACTCGAGCGGGGCCGGGTCGGGCGACGGCATCGCCTCCGCCTGCTCGTCGGCCGCGCCGTGACCGAGCAGGTGCGGCGCATGCCTGATCAGCGCGCCGAGGCCGCCCGCCGCCAGGTCCGCGGCGGCCCAGCCAGGACCACTGAGCGTTTCCGCCCGGTTCTCCCCCAGGGTTTCGCCGCGGTGGCTGCCCGGTGGCGGCGCGAACCGGGCGGGGTCGGCCGCCTGCGGCGGGTTCATCGTCACGTCTGTCAGCTCGGTGAGGGTGACTAGCTCGCCCCCGGACGTCTCGATCCGGCGGAGCAGGATGCCGAGCTCGGCGTCCACGGCGACCTCGATGCGGTCATAGGGCCGTTCGGCGGAACCGGATCCGAGCACATCACGACGCGGCGCGGCCGCGACCGCGACCGCGTCGCGGCCGGCGACAGTCACCGGCCCCAGCACTTCCAGGGTGAACCCGCCGAGCAGGCCGGACGGGCAGAACAACTCGGGCGGCGGCGGATAGGCGCCACCCACCTTGACCGGGAGCCCCGGAGGACCGCCTACTTCCGGCGGCCGCCACGACCAGCCGCGCTCGCCGTCGTTACCCTCGGCGGCCTCTCCCTCGGCGCCCCGGCCGGGAACCGGGCACTCCAGGCGCCACCGGCCACCGGGACCGATCAGCAGCGCTCCGCCCCCCACGTAGCGGCCGTCGTCTTGCCTCTGCCACGGCCAGGCGCGGACCCAGCGAGACCGCAACTCGCGCGACAGGCGCGGGAGCGGCTCCCGGTCGGTCTCGGAGCGCAACTCGGCCGACAGGGACAAGCGGGTCCAGTCGGCCCGGTAGAGCAACCCGATCACTTCTGGCAGGCCGACCATGACGGCACCATCCGGGGCAAGTCACTGGCGGGGAGGCGGGAACGCCACCCCGTTTGGTCAAATTATGCCCTGTGCCGGCCTGGGACCCGCACGGCCTGGTAGGCAGGCTGACCAGCCGGGCCAAATCGAACCTATTCGCAGGTTAGGGTATGTGGGGGCGGGTGGGGCTCGAACCCACGACCGGCGGATTATGAGAAGTACGGCTGCGTGCATCATGCGCGCTAGCTGCACCGATGGCACGAGTTATCGCACTGATGGCACTCGCCGCGCTGGGATTAACTGAAGCGCCGGTCCACGAACCGGTCCACGGGAGGCGGCAGGCGCGGTATCCGTGGCCGTAACCCAGCGTAGCGGCCTGGGACTCCCGTAGTACGGCGATGGCTCATCTGACGGTCTGGCTCGAGGAGATCCGGGGTCCACCTTGCGCTGCCGAGTTAAGCCGCGTTTGGAATCAGGTGGCGGCGTTCCCCCGCCGCGCCGACCGCACACGCGTCAGGCGTGCGGCCTGGGTGCCGACCCGGCGCGGACGCGGCGGGTACGTCGAGCGGCCCGGACAGCTGGACATCGGCAAGGTGCGGGGCGCTATCGGATGCACCCCATCACGCTGTCGATCCGTCTTCGGCCTCGGTCGCTTGCGATCCCTGCAGTTCGCGTCGGCTAGTGACCAAATAGCTCGTCAACCTCGCCTGTTACTGCCACATGGGATCGTTGGCAGCACTGATGCATCGACCCTACCGACGTTCATGATCGTGCTGTGGACATTAACTGTTGTGCACTGCTCTACAGGACGATCGTCAACATAGACTCTTCTTCATGAGCGAACCCGCGCATGACCTCCCGGTCAGCCCGGCCGTTGAGCAGGCGGTCGAGCTAGCCCGCCGCGGTGTTATTACTCACCTGACTATCCATGGTGAGCGGGTGGCTGCCATCGTCCCTGAATCAGTGCTCGACGCTCTCCGCGCGGCGGAGGACGCCGAAGACGCTGCCGAGGCCGAGGCCGCGATGCGCGAACCCGGCGAATCCATCCCACTTGAGGAGCTTGAGGCTGAGTTCGGACTGTAAGCTGACACCCCGTGGAGGCCTACACCATCGACGCACGCCCTCGTGTTCGTAAGGCCCTGCGTCAACTCGACCCCGCAGTGCGCAAGGACGTGCTAGCCAAGATGCGCGCCCTTGCTGCCGACCCGCGGCCTCCAGGAACTGAGCCCCTCCGCGGTTACTCACCCTGGCTCAGAGTGCGGGCCGGTGATTACCGCATCATCTACGCCCTGATGAGCCTGACACCCCTCATGCTGTTCACCACCACACTGCTCATCGTCTGCAACCAGCGGATCCTGAAGGCCTGCCCCAGAAACTCGCCGTCGCCGTAAAACCATCGCCGCCCTCGCCACCGCCGCCGGACCGCCATAACAACCCGGCCGCCTGCGCACACCCACGGCCCCGCGCCCGTGTCACCAGCACGATCACTGCCTCAGCACCCCGGCGGCCCGCACCGGCCTCACACAACGTAACCGGAACAGCAGCCGCACAGCACGCCCACGACCCCACTGCCGACTACACAACGTAACAGCACGCCAGCCGCAGCAGGGAAACCATCCCACAGAAGCGATTCATTACCGAACGCCAGTGGGGTGGCCCGGGGTGCCCGCATGTCCCTGTGCTCATCTGGCGGCAACTCATACCTGCCGGGTCTCGTGTCACTCTTCCCATCCCTCACCATTCTGCTAATTCGTATGGACGTGCATCCCTCCATGTGCACAGTTTTTCTCCATGTACTGGAGTCTCTTACGAAACAGCCGCCAGCAGCTTTTGTCGCGCCGGATTAACCGGGCGGCTGTTAGCTGAGAAATTTATCGTGACTTGTATCACATCAGTGCGGTGCCCCAAGGACCCCGGAATCACGTGGAGAGCTAATCATCAGCACAACCCGCAATCAGGAACGGTCCCCGGGGCATGGCGGGCTTTTACCTGCAACAACAAGTGCGTCCACCGCGCCCGCTACCAGTACGGTCCCGACTTGTTTCCAGATTATTAATTAGTAGCTTTCAGTTACCAAGGCTGCTTACGCTTCGTCGCAACCCGCAGTTTGGCCAGCAAGGACGTGACCGCCCGATATCGCGCGAGCCTTCTTCGGGTCGTTGTCAAGGCCCTGCGGGGGTGTATCAACGGGCGTGCTGCTTGCCCCGGTATTCCGGATAGGAGCAATGAGGCATCGAGCGAGGAGCTTACTATGACCGGGACCTGGGCAGATCTGACCGAGCAGCCAGGAGCGAGCGTCGATACGATGCTGCTGCTGACGGACGGCACGGTCATCGCGCACGTGTTCTTTTCGCCGCAATGGCGGCAGCTGACACCGGATGACAACGGAAGCTACACCACAGGCACCTGGAGTGACCTGACTCCCATGCCGCCGAACGATGCGATCCCGGCCTCGGCCGGCGGGCCGACGTACGGCCCGCTGTTCTTCGCCTCCGCGGTCCTCGGTGACGGCACCGTGCTGGTCGCCGGCGGCGAGTACAACACCGCGCCACCGCCGCCGCTGGACGGCGACGTCGCGGCCGCGACCCGCTTCGACCCGGTAACCTCGGCCTGGACCAACGTCACCACCCCGGCCGGCTGGACCAACGTGGGCGACGCGCCGCTGTGCGTGCTGGCCGACGGCCGGGTGCTGATGGGAAACATCAACAACACTCAGACCGCGTTCTTCGACCCGGTGACGGGCACGTTCAGCGCCGGGCCGGACAAGAGCGACCAGTGCTCGGAAGAATCCTTCGTCCTGCTCCCCGACGGCACCGTGCTGACGGTGGATTGCACCTCGATCCCGAACGCCGAGAAATACCTGCCCGCCACGAACGAGTGGGTGCCGGCGGGAACCACGCCCTCGACGCTGCCGCAGGCCTGCTCGAATATCGTCGCCGAAATCGGCCCTACGGTGGTACTGCCCGACGGCAACGCCCTCGCGATTGGTGCGACCGGGAACACCGCCATCTACATGCCGCCGACCAACCCGTCGGATCCCGGTACCTGGCAGCCCGGCCCGACCATTACCGACGGCTCGCGCAACCCCATGCACCCGATCGACGCGCCTGCCGTGCTGCTGCCCAACGGCCGGGTCCTGCTAACGGCCAGTCCCGCGCCGCCATGCAGCTTCCCCGGGCCGACCTCCTTCTTCGAGTACGACCCGGCCACCAACAGCCTCACCCCGGTCACCTCCCCGAGCAACGCGTCGGGTCCCTGCTTCACCGGCCGGTTCCTGCTCCTGCCCAACGGGCAGGTCCTGTTCAGCACTGAGTCCGCCGAGGTCACGATCTACACGCCGGATGGCACGCCGGATCCGTCATGGAAACCGGCGATCTCCGGCGTCCCGGCAGTCATGGCCGTCGGTCATGACTACGCGCTGTCCGGCACGCAGTTTAACGGCCTGTCGCAGGCGTGCATGTACGGCGACGACGCGACGATGGCGACGAACTATCCGGTGGCCCGCCTGGAGCAGGGCACCACCGTGATCTACTGCCGGACGGCGCACCACTCGACCATGGGGGTGGCCACCGGCAGCGAGCCGGTGAGCACCGTGCTGTCGATCCCGCCGGCCGTTCCACCCGGCGGCTACGACCTGGTGGTCGTGGCCAACGGCATCGCGTCGGATCCCGTTCCGGTCACCATCGCGGCCCAGGCCGGCCTCGGCGACATCATCGAGCTGGGGCTGGCGCAGGGGGGAACCTGGCAGCAGAACAACCTGACCGCCATCACCGGGGCGCCCCCGGCCGCCACCGCCCCGTTCGCGTACGTGGCCCCGGACGGGTCGGGCCGGGTCGTCTACCAGGACAGCAGCGGCGGCATCACCGAGCTATCGCTGGCGCCGGGGGCGGGAACCTGGCAGCAGGACAGCCTGATCGCCACCACCGGCGCGCCCCAGGCGAGCTCCGCCCCGGTCGCGCTGGTGACCCCGGGCAACGTGGCGCGCGTCCTCTACCAGGACAGCAGCGGCGGCATCACCGAGCTATCGCTGGCGCCGGGGGCCACCTGGCAGCAGGACAGCCTGACCGCTATCACCGGTGCGCCACTGTCCGCCAGCGCCCCGTTCGCGTACGTGACTCCGGACAACGTGACGCGCGTCGTCTACAACACCAGCGGCGGCATCGTCGAGCTGTCGCTGCCGCAAGGGGGAACCTGGCAGCAGAACAACCTGACCGCCGCCATCACCCCACCCCTGCTCCCCACGACCGGCGCCGCCCCGTTCGCGTACGTGACCCCGGACGGGACCGCGCGGGTCCTCTATCGGGAGTTGATCTTCGCGGTCGCGGGGCCAGGTCTCGGGCAGGCTCACGACATCATCGAGCTGTCGCTGCCGCAAGGGGGAACCTGGCAGCAGAACAACCTGACCGCCATCACCGGCGCGGCCTATCCCTCCGGCGCCTTGTTCGCGTACGTGGGCCCGGACGAACACGCCCGGGTCGTCTACACCGGCGTTAACGGCGACATCATCGAGCTGCGGCTGGATGGCGATAGCTGGGTCCACTCTGACCTGACCGTCAGCGTCGACCCGCCCGCAGCCCCGGCTGCCAGCGCCCTGTTCGCGTACGTGGGCGCGGACGACCTAGCCCGGGTCCTCTACACCGGCGTTAACGGCGACATCACCGAGCTACGGCTGGATCCCGATGGCTGGGTCCAGTCCGACCTGACCATCAGCGTCAACAACGCGCCCGCGCCCCCGGCGGCCAGCGCCCCGTTCGCGTACGTAACCCCGGACAAGGTGGACCGGGTCTACTACTCGAGCTCGCCCTCCTGAGCCCGGCACGCTAATCCGGCAAGCCGATGGCCATCGGCGTAGGCCAGGTGCCCAGGGAACTTGGGGCATTAGCCTCCGGCATTCAGCGTTAGACCTGAATCAGGACGCTGCAGCGAAGAGCGCCCTGGTCCTGGGAGATTACGCGGTAACCACGCGTTGCAATCCCCGGGACTGGAGCGCTCTTCGCCATGCATTGCGACGTGATGTCGCTCGTAGTGAGTGGGTGCGTCGAGGAAGGAGGCCGTTGATGTTGGCGGCGACGTTACCCCGGGCCAGTGCCTGAGGCCCGTCCCCGCCCCGGCATGCGCGGCTGGGTCCTGCTCAGCCGGGTGTGAAGCCCGGGGTATAGCCCAAGGGTCCCCGTTCCGTCCGGGGGTCACAGGTGAGGGGAAGGCCGGGAGGGGCGAACGCCAGTGAACCCTTGCTGATGCCTCGTGAGAAGACCATCCCGGGACGGGCTGCGGCACCGGGGTGACAGGGACCGGCCGTTGCAAGGCGGCAGGCGGCGGTCACGGGATGCATACGTGGCCGTGCAGGCACCGCCGTCCCCGGGGTACAGAGGGCGCCCGGCCCCGGCCGCGTCTCACGCGTGCGGAACATGGAAAACCCGCTCGGGTCCGCGCCGGCTGCGGCGCGGTAGGCCGATCGTAAGAGGGGCGGAATCCCCGGGCGGGACAGGATGCCCAAGAAGCGAATGCCGGCGGCCGAAAGGCAGCAGGAACCCCGCGCCGTCATGTCCGGCTCTCCCGCCGGGGGCGCGGCATAACTGGCCGGATACCGGGCCGGGTGCCCGGGCGCGAAAGCGCGCTGACATGAGGCAGGTGAGCTGGTGAAGCGATGCGGCCAAGACCGCCGGAACCGAAGGGCAAGTTAGACGCGATGACGGGTTACAGCTTTTCCACCCCGGTCTGGGAGGGCGGCCAGTGGGTCGTCCCCGCCGTGGCCGGGGTCGTGGCGGCCCCCAAAGCGAACGGACCGGAGGACCGGCCCCGCGACGCACCCTCCCAGTGGGATCAGGTCGACTGGCGGGCGCAGGAGGAGCAGGTACGGCGGCTGCGGCAGCGGATCTTCACGGCGGCGCAGGAGCAGGACTGGCCCAAGGTCAGGAGCCTGCAGAAGCTGATGCTGCGGAGCCGGGCCTGCACGCTGGTCAGCGTGCGGCAGGTGACGCAGCGCAATGCCGGGCGCAAGACCGCCGGGATCGACGGGGAGGTCGCGCTGACTCCCGAGGCCAGGGCACAGGTGGCGGTGCGGGTGCACCAGTCCATCGGGTCGTGGCATCCCCGGGCGGTCCGGCGCGTGTATATCCCGAAGGCATCAAACCGTGCGAAGCTGAGGCCGCTCGGGATTCCCGTGCTGATGGACCGCTGCCACCAGCAGCGGGTCCGTCACGCGCTGGAGCCGGAGTGGGAGGCCCGGTTCGAGCCCCGGTCTTACGGGTTCCGGCCGGGCCGCGGCTGCCATGACGCGGTCGAGGCGATCTACAACACCTGCAAGGGTCCTAGGATCAAGCGGGTGTGGGCGCTGGACGCCGACTTGGCCGCGGCGTTCGACAAGATCGATCATGATCATCTTCTCGCCGCTCTCGGGTCGTTCCCGGCCAGGGACCTGATCCGGGGCTGGCTGAAGGCGGGCGTGTTCGAGGCGGGCAAGGGGTTCGCGCCGACAGAGGAGGGGACTCCCCAAGGCGGTCCGATCTCACCGTGCCTGCTGAACGTCGCGATGCACGGGCTGGAGGAGGCCGCCGGGGTCCGCTACGTGACATCCGGCATCCATGCCGGGGAGACCGTGGCGGGTTCCCCGGTCGCGGTCAGGTACGCCGATGACGTGGTCGTGCTCTGCCACAGCCAGGAGCAGGCCGGACAGGTCAAGGCGCGGCTGGCGGAGTGGCTGGCGCCCCGGGGCCTGGCCTTCAACGAGGACAAGACGAAGATCGTCCACCTCAGCGAGGGCCTGGACTTCCTTGGGTTCAACGTCCGCCGCTACCACCGCAAGCTGCTGATCAAGCCGTCCAAGGCGGCCATCAGGAGGCTCCGGGAACGGCTCGCCGCCGAGACGCGCAAGCTGCGCGGCCTGAACGCGGTGGCGGTCATCACCACGCTCAGCCCTATCATCCGGGGCTGGGCCGCCTATTACCGGACGGTGGTGTCATCAGAGGTGTTCAGCTCGCTGGACAGCTACGTGTGGACGCTGCTCTACAAGTGGGCCAGATGGCGCCACCAGAACAAGCCGGGGCGCTGGGTCGTCGCCCGGTACTTCGGCAAGTTCAACAAGTTCAGGGACGACCACTGGGTATTCGGGGACCGCGATAGCGGCGGGTACCTGGTCAAGTTCTCCTGGACCGGCATCGAACGGCATGTGCCGGTCAAGGGCACGGCATCCCCCGATGACCCCGCCCTGGCCAGCTACTGGGCCGGGCGGCGGACGAAGGTCAAGCCTCCGCTGGACCGGTACACCTTGCGCCTGCTGTCCAGGCAGGCCGGGCTGTGCCCGCTATGCGGGGACCACCTGCTGTCCGCCGAGCAGCCACCCCAGTCTCCCGAGCAGTGGGAACGGTGGTGGCTGCACATCACCCGCAGGGCGATAGCCGCCAGCTACCTCGTCCACCACGGCAGACCCGGCCCGCCGGACGGTGACCAGACCCGCCTCATGCACGCCTCCTGCCAGCGCAGGCACGACGCCCGCCAGCGCAGGAACCCGGATTCTCAGCTTCAGCCCGCGACGTCCTCGCGGCTTGCTTGAGCCGTGTGCCGGGCCAACTGGCACGCACGGTTCTGAGGGGGCCCCGGCCGGGAAACCGGCCGGGGCTACCCGGCTTGCATAACGGCTGGGACCACGGCCTGAAGGTCACTGATGACGGTGCGGGCCTGGGCGGGCACCGGCGGATTATGAGAAGTGCGGCCTTGTGCACCGAGCGCGCTAGCTGCAACGATGGCCCGGATCATCGCACTGACGGCTCCCGCTGCTCTGGGATTAGCTGGCGGGCCGGTCCACGAACCGGTCCACGCATGGGGGCAGGAAATACCCATGGCCGTGACCCAGCGTGACATGACAAAAATCCGCCGTACGGCCTCGGGGGCACCCGGCTCGACGCCGGGTAAGGCTCATCTGCATGGCGTAGCCCTATCGGTCGTCGCCGCAGGGAGTCGAGAGCGGTGCAGGCGGATCGCGCCTAGGCCGTCCGGGCCAGCCAGCAGGCACCCCGCCGCCAGCAAGCGCCACCTGAACCCGGCCGGTAAGGGAAACTGAATCAGTCTTGTATTAAGCTATCAGTAATGATAGGAACTGGGCGAGATGGCGCGGCAGGAGGAACGGTGATGGACGAGGCGGTACCGGCAAGCGAGGCGCCAAGGGCATCGCGGCTGGACCGGCGTAAGGCCCGGACACGGCAGGCCCTGATCGACGCCGCGGTGCGGCTGATCGCCGAGGGCCGCGGGGACCGGGCCAGCATCGCCGAGATCACCGAGGAAGCCGACATCGGCTTCGGGTCGTTCTACAACCACTTCGACGGCAAGGAGCAGCTGTTCCAGACCGCCTCAGAAGAGGCGCTCGAACGCTGGGGGCAGCTAATCGACCGGGCCACCGCCGACATCACCGACCCGGCCGAGCGGTTCGTCGTGGGCACGCGGATCTCCGGGCGGCTTGGCTGGACCCACCCCGACATCGCCGGGTTCCTCACCGGCGCCGGCCTGGACGCCCTGGACATCCCCGGCGGCCTGGCGCCGCGGGCGCTGCGCGACATCGAGGCGGGGCAGGCGGCGGGCCGGTTCACCGTGCTTGATGCCGAGATCGCACTCAGCGCGGCGGCCGGAGGGCTGCTCGGATTGCTGCGGATGTGCCGACGGCACCCCAACCGTGTCACGGAGGCCACGGTCGATCAGCTCGCCGAGGCCGAGTTGCGCCTGCTCGGCGTCCCTACCGACGAAGCCGCCCGCCTCACCGCCCTCCCGCTCCCTTCCATTGAGGCCTGGTAACAACCGCGACGATGCCGTCAGCCGCCAGTCCATGTTTCCCCGAACCGACCGCATGTAGGGCGCGACGGGCAGCAAAAGCGTCCCCGTATCTGCGGCGGGAGCGGTGGGTCTGGCGGGGTTTACCGGAACAGCCCGGAGATGAGGTTGACCGAGCCTGCGACGATGACGACGCCGAACACGTAGGACAGGATGGCGTGGGCAAGCACCGTGCGCCGGATCTGGGGGTCGCGCAGCGTGGTGTCGGATACCTGGTAGCACATGCCGATGGTGAAGGCGACGTAGGCGAAGTCGCGGTAGCTGGGATGCTGCTGGCCGTCTTCAGCGCCGAACGCGATGCCGCCGGGCCTGGACCGGAAGTTCAGGTCGGCGTAGCGCAAGGTGTAGACGGTGTTGATCACGGCCCATGACAGCACCACGGTCAGCACGGCGGCACCGATTAGCAGCATCCGCGGTGCTCCGCTCTTCTCTCCCGCGAGGTGAAGTGCGTAACCCGCCCCCAGGAGGCTGGCCACGCTGGCCCCGACCAGCAGCACCCTCGCGGAGCCTTCTGTCTGGTCTTCGCGGGCGGCGAGCTGCGGCGCGCGTGAGCTGTCGGCTCGGATGATGATCGACCAGGTGGTCAGGAGGAAGGTCAGCGCGGTGGCGTTCCAGCCTCCGGCCAGCGCCAGGCCCCACGTTATGAACGGCAGGAGGACAACAGCGACGATCAGCCCGGCGATCAGGACCGTGATCGCACGCCGCATGGCTGGGGCGTGCCAGCCGAGCCATCGGTGGTACAGGGTGGGTGGGGGGACGCCGGTCATCGTCTAAGTGTTCCCCGTTGCCTCCGGCGTGTCATTCGCGCTGGCCAGCGTTCAGGTCCGGGCCGACCCGCAGACGTGCCGCTGGCGCAGACCTGGCGATCGCGGCTGGGCTGGCGCCATGACCGGGCAGACCTCGTTCGTCAGGTAGCTGACCGCATCGGCCGTCTGGCGCCGCCGTTCCGGCCGTCGCGGGCGAGCACCGGTAGAGGTCCGTAGCACCCGGTCCGTTCGGAAATAAAGATCTTTGATCCGAACGGACCGGGGCGCGAGCCCCGGGACGGCCGTGGCGGTGCGGCGAAGGCGGCAGACCGGTGATTTCTCGCTGGCTCCTGGCCGTCCCGCGCGAGTATTGACATGAAGGATCATTTTTGTGATAGTTAATCAAAAGTGATAGTTGCCCTGCAGCCGGTGGGCTGCTGACCTAGAGCACCAAAGCGCTCGGGCAGTGACAACCTCGGGAGTCCAGGGCAGCGAGCAAAGGAAAGGAACCCCGTCATGTTCAAGTCGCTGAGTACCTCCCTGATCCTGCGCGGCATCCTCGCCGTCGCAGTCGGCGTCATGGCGCTGGCCTGGCCCCAGGTCACAGTGCTCGCCCTGGTCATCCTGTTCGCCGTGTACGCGTTCATCGCGGCCGGCCTGGAGGCCATGCGGGCGTTCAGCAGCCCCGGCGCGGGGCCCGTGTTCGGGCACCTGCTCCTCGGCCTGGTGAACCTCGCCGCCGGAGTGGTCGCCCTGGCCTGGCCCGGGCCCACCGCTCTCGTGCTCGTGCTGATCGTAGGCACCTGGGCGGTCATCGCCGGCGTCGTGGAGATCGGCGCCGCCTTCGCCGCCGGCGAGCCGGCCGGGACGCGGGCGCTGTTCATCCTCGGCGGGCTGGTGTCAATCGCGTTCGGCGCGGTGCTGTACGCCCGCCCGGGCGTCGGCGCGATCACCCTGGCGCTGCTGTTCGGCCTGTACAACCTGGTCTACGGCGCCCGGACGCTCGTGCAGGGCATCGAGCTGCGCCGGACCGGCAAGACCATCCGCTCCGCCTTCACGCCAAGGGAAACCACGGCGGCCTGATCCGATGGCACGACCGTCGCAAGCTGATGGAAACAGCGATGCGCGGCCGGGCCGGCCCCGGCGGGCACCACTCACCGAGCCGACCCCGCACGGGAGGTCGTCAAGGCCGAGACAGGTACCCGCCGGATACGCCGGCCCGCCGCGCGCCGCCGCGGCGGAACGGCCGCAGGCGGCCCGCGCTGCGCGTTGAAGAAATCAGAACACGAGAACCCGTCAGGAAGCCCCGATGAATCTGCCTCACATCACGGCGGGATCCGCCTCAGGCTGGCGGCCTGTCGATCCGCCGCGCCGACCGGTGTTGTTCGTCAATCCTAGGTCGGGCGGCGGCAAGGCTGCGCGCGCCGGGCTCGCCGAGCGGGCCCGCGAGCGAGGGGTCGAAGCCGTCATCCTGGACCCGGGGCAGGACCTGGCCGCGCTGGCCCGTGACGCCGCGGCGGGCGGCGCGGACGCGCTGGGGGTGGCCGGCGGCGACGGGTCACTGGCGGTGGTGGCCGCGGTGGCAGCTGCGCGCGGGATCGCGTTCGCGTGCATTCCCGCCGGGACCCGCAACCATTTCGCGCTCGACGTGGGCGTGGACCGGCACGACCTGACCGGCGCGCTCGACGCGTTCACCGACGGGGTAGAGCGCCAGATCGACGTGGCAGACGTCAACGGCCGCATGTTCCTCAACAACGTCTCGCTCGGGATCTACGGCCAGGCGGTCCGCCGGCCGGCCTACCGCGACGCCAAGATGCGCACGCTCCTGGCGACCGCGGAGGAGGTGCTGGGCCCGAGCGGGGAGGCGTCCGCGCTGCGCCTGGCCGACGACGAGGGGCGCGAATTTCGCGGTCCCGCCGTGGTGCTCGTGTCGAACAATCCCTATGCCCTGGACAACCCGCTGGCTCCTGGCACCCGCGCGGCGCTCGACACCGGCCGGCTCGGGATCGTGGTCCTCGGCGTACCCGACGGCACCTCCCTCCACCCCGGACGGGCCTGGACCGCGTCGCGCCTGGAGGTGAGTGCCCCGACTGCGGTACACGCCGGGATCGACGGCGAGGCGGCGGACCTAAGCCCGCCGCTGCGATTCGCCATCCGGCCGGCCGCGCTGCGGGTCCGGATCTCCTCGCGCCATCCGGGCGCGTCGCCATCCGCGCGCCTCCGCCTCCCCGGCCCCCCGCCCCCGCCGCGCGGCAGCCAGGATTAACTATCAGATCAATCCTGTGATAATTTATCAGTATTGACTAGCTATTTCAAAAGGGGATGACCGGCTATCCCAGTCGGCCTGAGTGCGGGTAGGTCGTCCGCGGTCACGCGGTCGTCCAGGGGAGATGGGAGGACAACGATGGTGGAGGCGGCCGCGGCAGGCGGTGTGCCGAGAGCCAGCCGGCTGGACCGGCGTAAGGCCCGGACACGGCAGGCCCTGATCGATGCCGCGGTGCGGCTGATCGCCGAGGGCCGCGGCGACCGGGCAAGCATCGCCGAGATCACCGAAGAGGCCGACATCGGCTTCGGGTCCTTCTACAACCACTTCGACAGCAAGGAGCAGCTGTTCGGAACCGCGTCCGGGGAGCTGCTGGAACAGCTGGGGCAGGTGATCGACCAGGCCTGTGCGGACATCAGCGACCCTGCGGAGGTGTTCGCCGTATCGCTGCGGATCTCCGGGCGGCTGGGCTGGACGCACCCCGATATCGCCCGGTTCCTGACCGGCGTCGGCCTGGAGTCCGTAGACGCGTCCCGCGGGCTGGCGCCACGCGCCCTGCGCGACATCCAGGCCGGGCAGGCAGCCGGGTGCTTCACCATCACCGACGCGCAGATCGCGCTCAGCGCGGTGGCCGGCGGCCTGCTCGGGCTGCTGCGGTCGCGCGAGCGGCATCCGGAACGAGTGGATGAGACATCCGTGGACCAACTCACCGAAGCTTGCCTGCGGCTGCTCGGCGTTTCCGCTTCCGAAGCCGCCCGCCTCGTCGCGTCTCGCCTGCCCCTTGTCGGGACGGTCAGCCGGTGATCTCGATCTGGTCGACGACGGCCATGACGGTCACTGCCAGCAGCATCAGCAGTGGGGACCGCAGCTGACTGTCCAGCACCGACAGGGCATGCGCCCGATGCGAGCGCACCGCGTTCGGGCTCACCACCTGCAGCCGCCGTGCCGCTTCGTCCCCCGGCAGGCCTGGCGTTCCGCCGCCCAGCCGGGCCAGGACATCGTCGGCTGGCAGCGAGGCCCCTCGGCCGCCGTCACCGGTGACGAGTCAGCGACGCCTTCCTCCGGGCTACGGACGGCAACTGCCATGGTCACCTCGCTTATTCAGCTTCTCGATGCCCTAGCTCTCGCGCTCTGTTCCGGCTAGGGCCCAAGGTCACGGCCCCCGGACCGTTCCGGCCAGCGGCGGGCTGCCTTCCTCCCGGCCAGCCGTGACGCCGTGGCATCCAGCCCGAAACCGGACTTGACGATTAACTCATCATGACTGATAATCAATCACAAGACTGAGTTTCCCTGACGAAAAGTACGGCGTGAAGGAGTCGATCGTGATGAAACAGGACACGCAGCTACAGGTCCAAAGCGACCCGGAACCGGTCCGGGACCCGCACCGCTCGCTGCACAGCGAGACCGGGGCGCGGCCCGGGGAACATCCCGGCCGGTCGGGCAATCCCCTGGTCAAGGTGACCGGCCTGGCCTGGCTGGAGTTCGAGAAGCCGGACCTGGACCGCGCCGAGCGGTTCTACGCCGACTTCGGCTTCACCGTGGCGGACCGCACCCCGGAGACCCTGCTGCTGCGCGGCCGGTGGGCGGCTGCCGCGTGCCTAGTGGTGCGCCGCGGCCCGCGTCCCCGTTTCGTCGGGCCCGCCTTCCAGGCGGCCGCCCGCGATGACCTCGACCGGCTGGCCCGCGGCACCGGCGGGACGGTCACCGCGCACTGGGGCGGCCATACCGTGCTGCTGCGCGACCCCAGCGGGTACCCGGTGCGCGTGGTCCACGGCGTCCCGGACCTGGCCGCGCTCCCCGAACGTGCCGCGCTGCCTATGAACGTCGGGGACTTCGGGCAATTGGGGTCCGGGCCGGTGCGGGCCAACGTGACCCAGCGGCCGGCCCGGCGGCCCGCGCAGATTCAGCGGCTGGGACACGTAGTGCTGGGCACCACCCGGTTCGGCGCGGCCCTGGACTGGTACCTGGACACGTTCGGGCTGATCGTGTCGGATTTCCTGTACCTGGACGGGCAGCGCGACCGCGGCCCGGTGATGGCGTTCATCCGCTGCGACCTGGGCAGCGTCCCCTCAGACCATCACACCCTGGCCATGGCGCTGATGCCGCAGACCGGCTACCTGCACTCGGCTTACCAGGTCGCTGACATCGATGAGGTGGCCGCCAGCGGGGAGTACCTGCGCGAGCAAGGGTACCGGCACGCGTGGGGCCTGGGCCGGCACATTCAGGGCAGCCAGATCTTCGACTACTGGCGCGACCCGGACCGGCTGATGTTCGAGCACTACACCGACGGCGACATGTTCGATGCCGGGATGGAGCCCGGCTGGGCCCCGCTGTCGGTCAGCGGCCTGGCCCAGTGGGGCCCGAAGGCGACGGCGGAGTTCACCGGCGCCAAGGATCCGCGCGTGGTCGTGGCGGCCATCAAGGCCCTGCGGGACAAGGGCAACGAGATCGACCTGCACGCGCTGCGCGGCCTGATCAAGGCGATGGGCTCATGAGCGCCAGCCTGGCCCGCACCGCGGACGGCTGGTGGGCCGTGACGCCGGCCGGGCTGGTCCGGCTCGGCCTGCCCGCTACGACCACGGCCGGGCTGCTGGCCGACCGGGCGGCGCTGGCGGCCGCCATCGAGGCCGCGCACGCCGCCGGCGCTCAGGACGCGGTTGCCGCGGGATCGCTGGACCTGCTCAGCCCGGTGACCGCCCCGGCCCGGGTGGTCGCGCAGGCGGTGAACTACCGGTCCCACGCGACCGACTCCGGATTCGACCCGGACACGGTCCCGGCGGCGTTCTTCCGCAAGGCCTCGCACTCCATCACCGGCCCGGCCGGGGACATCATCCGCCCCGACGGGGTCGGGTTCCTGGACTACGAGGTCGAGCTCGGCCTGGTCATCGGCACCGACATGCCGGTGGGCACCACGGTGACCGAGGCGGACCTGGCCCGCTATGTCGCGGCCCTGGTGGTCGCCGATGACGTCAGCGCCCGGCAGGTCCAGCTGGTCAAGACCCAGTTCTACGAGTCCAAGTCCTACCCCACCTTCACCCCCGTCGGACCCTGGCTGACCCTGGTCGACGCGGCCGACCTGACCCGGCTGGGCTCGCTGCGGCTGACCCTGTCGGTGAACGGGCAGGTCCGCCAGGACAGCACCGCAACGGACATGATCGTCCGGCCCGCGCAGGCGCTGACCCTGCTGTCCCGGTTCCAGCCGATGGCCCCGGGCGACCTGCTGCTGACCGGCACCCCCGGCGGCACCGCGCTGAAGGCACCGGCCAAGATCGCCGGGCTGGCCGCCGGGCTGCTGCCGCCCGCCACCCGGTGGACGCTGTTCTTCGGCCGGCAGGCGGCCAACCCCCGCTACCTGCACGACGGCGACGTCATCACCGCGACGATCGCCTCCCCCGACGGCCGGCTCGACCTCGGCACCCAGCACACCACCATCATCGGGAAAACGCCATGACCACGAAACAAATCCTGCCCCTGCCGGCCTCGACCTACCAGCTGCTGCTCGACGCCGCCCGCACCTGGCCGGACCGCATCGCCACCCAGTGGATCCCGGACCCGGCCGATCACACCCGCTGCCTGGCCCGGACCTACGCCGAGCTGGCAGGCACGGTGACCCGGATCGCCAACGCGCTGACCGCCCTGGGCGTACGGCGCGGCGACGCGGTCACGCTGGCTGGCGCCAGCACCTCGATGCTGTACGCGGCCACGCTGGCCGCGCAGGCCGTCGGGATCGCCGCCCCGGTCAACCCCGCACTGTCCAGCGAGCGGATCACCGAGCTGGCCCGCCGGACCCGATCCCGGGTCCTGGTCGCGGCCGGCCCGGAGCTGGACCCGCAGCTGTGGCCGCGGCTGCTCGAGGTGGCCCGGCAGGCCGGCATGACCGCCGTCCTCGCGCTGCGGCCCGACGGCGCCCGCGGCGTCCCGCCCGCCCTCGACCCGGCCAGTGACGGCGGCCCGGACGGCCGCCCGCTGACCGTGGCCTACCTGGACGAGGTGAGCGCCGGCCAGCCCGCGGATCACCTGACCGGCGCGGACCTGCCCAAGGCGGGCGATCTGGCCGCGTTCGTGCACACCGGGGGGACCACCGGCGCCCCGAAGGTCGCCGCGCACACCCACGCCAACCAGCTGGCCTGCGGCCGGGGCATTGCCCTGTGCAGCGGCCTGGCGCCGGGAGAGGCGATGCTGGGCGGGCTGCCGCTGTTCCACGTCAACGCCCTGATCGTCACCGGCATCGCCCCGATGTTCAGCGGCACCCGGGTCGTCTGGCCCGGCCCGGCCGGCTACCGCGACAAGGCCCTGTACACCCGGTTCTGGACGATCATCGAGCACTACCAGATCGCGGCGATGTCGGCCGTCCCCACCGTCTACGGCACCCTGGCGCGGGTCCCGGTCGACGCCGACATCGCCACGCTGCGCCTGCCCATCGCAGGCGCGGCCCCGCTGCCCGCCTCGGTGCGCCACGCCTTCGCCGCGCACACCGGACGGTCCCTGCTCGAAGGCTACGGGCTGACCGAGGCCACCTGCGCCACCACCTGGACCAGGCCGGGCGAGGAACGCCCCGGATCGGTCGGCCGGGTCCTGCCCGGACAGCAGATCAAGGCCGTCACGACCGGCGCCGACGGGTCCTGGACCGACTGCGGCCCGGGCCAGACCGGCGTGCTGGTCATCGGCGGGCCCGCGGTGTTCGCCGGATACGTCACCGACCCCGCTCTCGGCGGCCCCCGGGCCAGCCGGGACGGCATCGTGCGAGACGGCTGGCTGGACACCGGCGACCTGGGCCAGGTGGACGACGGCGGCTTCGTCTATCTCACCGGGCGGGCCAAGGACCTGATCATCCGCGGCGGCCACAACATCGACCCCCGGGTGATCGAGGACGCCCTGCTACGCCACCCCGCCGTCCACGCCGCCGCAGCCGTGGGCCGCCCCGACCGGCACGCCGGCGAGGTCCCGGTGGCCTACGTCGTCCCGGCCAGCCCCGGGCCGTTCGACGAGACCGAACTGCTGGCCTGGGCCGGCACCGCCATCGGCGAGGCCGCGGCCCGGCCCAAGCGCATCTACCCGATCGACGCCATCCCGCTCACCTCGGTGGGCAAGCAGTTCAAGCCCGCGCTGCTCGCGGACGCTGCCGTTCGCGTCGTGACCGATGCCCTGGCCGCGGCGGGCCTGGCCGACGCCCAGGTCACCGCCGCGCATGAAGACGGACGGCTGGTCCTCACCGTGACCGGCGCCGACCCGGACCGCGTGCGCAACGCGGTCGCCGGATTCGCCCTGACCGTCCGCTGCGGGCCGGCAACGGCCCCCAGACCGCCGTGAAATGACCCGCAGAAGGGACCACGATCATGAACGACCAGTACCCCACGAACTTCCAGCCGGTCATCGTCGTCGGCGCCGGCCCGGCCGGGTGTACCGCGGCCCTCCTGCTCGCCGATTCCGGGATTCCCGTCACCCTGCTGGAACGCTACCCGCAACCCCACCCGCTGCCCCGGGCGGTACACCTGGACAACGAGGTCGCCAGGGTCCTGGACCGGATCGGCGTGGGCGAGGGCTTCCTGGCCCGGTCCCGGCCCGGCAGCGGACTGCGCCTGCTGGACGCCAGGCACCACGTGATGGCCGAGTTCGGCCGCGACCAGCAGCCCGGCCAGCACGGCTTCCCCCAAGCCAACATGTTCCACCAGCCCGACCTGGAAGAGCTGCTACTCGCCCGGGTCGGTCAGCACCCGCTGATCAGCCTCCGCCGCGGCGCCGAGGTGACCGGGCTGGACGGTGCTATGGACGCGCTCACCGCAGCCCCGGTCCGGGTACACGCCCGCGTCGCCGGCCAGCCGCAGACGTTCACCGGCCGGGTCGTGCTGGGCTGCGACGGCGCCAACAGCACGATCCGCCAGCTGGCCGGGATCACCATGGAGGACCTGGGCTTCACCGAGCGCTGGCTCGTGGTCGACATCAAGGCCGACACCGGCCTGGATACCTGGGACGGGGTGGAGCAGATCTGTGACCCGGCCAGGCCCGCCACCTTCATGCACGTCACCGGCGACAGGTACCGCTGGGAGTTCCAGCTGGGCGACGGCGAGGACGAAGCTGACCTGGTCACCCCGGCCGCCCTCGGCGCCCTGCTGCGCCCGTGGACCGGGCGCGGCGACCTGGACAGCCTGCAGGTCATCCGCAGCGTCAGCTACACGTTCCGGGCCCGGCTGGCGTCCCGCTTCCGTGCCGGGCGGGTCTTCCTGCTCGGCGACGCCGCCCATCTCACCCCGCCGTTCATCGGCCAGGGCCTGGCCGCCGGGCTGCGCGACGCCGACAACCTGGCCTGGAAGCTCGCCCACGTGCTCACCGGCCGGGCCGGGCCGGACCTGCTGGCCAGTTACGAGACCGAACGCCGCCCGCACGCCCGGGCCCTGATAAGAAAGGCCGTCCGGGTCGGCTGGGCGATGACCGGCGGGCAGGACCGCGCCGCCGCCGTCCGCCGGATCGCCCTGGCGGCCGCGGTCCGCAGCGACCGCATCTGCCAGGCCATGGGCTCGACGGCGACCCCGCGCCTGGCGGCCGGCGCCCTGCAGCCATCCCCGCGGCGCTTCCTCCCGTCCGGCATTCCCCCCGCGCTGCGGGTCGGCAGCCTGATCCCCAACCCACTGGTGTCCGCCGGCGACGGCACGCCGGTCCGGCTGGACACGATCCTGGCCGGCCGCCCCGCCGTGCTGACCGCACGACATCCCGACGCCGGACTGGCCGGTTTCTGCCGCCGGCACGGCCTGATCCTGGCGCGGATCAGCGCACCCGGGACCGGCACGCCCCCAGGACCGGGCGCCCAGCAGGACGACCGCTGGATCGACGTCCGTCTCGCCGGCGACGCAACGCCCGCCGGCCTGCGCGCTATGGCAGCCGACCCCGCGCTGACCGTCCTCGTGCGCCCGGACCGCGTCGTGGCGGCGGCAGGGACCCAGTCCCGGCTACCGCGACTGCCCTGGAACATCCCGGCCGCCGCCGGGCCGGAACGCCCGGCCACGGCGCCCCCGGCCGCCCATCCCGAATCCGCCGTTCCCGTCACGACTACCCCCTAGGAAGTTCCCATGTTCGTCACCATCTCCCTGCTGCTAGCCCCGGCCTGCCTGCTCCCCGCAGCCGGCAAGCTCACAAGCCAGCCCAAGATGCGGAAATCCGCCGCGCACTTCGGCATCCCATGGCCCCGCTACCGGCTCATCGGCGCAGCCGAACTAGCCGCCGCCACAGGCATCCTGATCGGCCTGTGGTGGCATCCCCTCGGCCTGGCCGCGGCCGCCGGGATGGCCCTGCTGCTGCTCGGCGCCATCATCGCCCACCGGAAGGCAGCCGATAGCGCAAAGGAGATGGCGCCCGCCTGGCTGGCCCTCGTCCTCACCCTGGCCTACCTGGCCATCGCCCTCACGGGCTGAGCGGCCCGCTGGTGCCGATAACAATGCGCCGACCTCGGCTTGGGCTCGGCTGAAGAAGGAGGCCGTATGACCGCTGCGTCAGGAGTCTGGAGCCAGGCCGAATGCGATCCCGGACATCACGAACCGTGGGCGCGGCGCACTCGCGCTGTCGAGACGGCATGTTACGGCCCCGGCGGCCGGGGCATTTCGAACATTTAGACCAGCTAATCCAGGTGGGACGGGTGGGGCTCGAACCCACGACCGGCGGATTATGAGAAGTACGGCTTTGTGCATCGTACGCACCACCTGCACGGATACCACGGAGCCGTACCGCCGATGGCCCTGGTTGCACTGTTTGCACCGATGGCTCGGTCCACGAACCGGTCCACGGTCGCGACGCCGTATCCAATTATCCTGTTACTGTGTGTAACGTCGCCGAGAGCATCAGCGTCTAGAGCCCGATGTCGCCCTGACCCGCGACAGGAGGAATCAGCATGAGGATCAACCGCAGCAGGCTGACCACCGCGATGGCCGCTGTCGCGCTCGCCCTGGCCGCCCTGGCCGGGTCGGCGGCCGGAGCAGGAGCGGCCAGCGCCGCCACCACCCCGGTGGTCTACGCCGCGCACCTGGACCCGTGGCACGGCTACGTCAAGCCCAGCGCGTTCTACTTCGGCAACGGCGGTGCCCCGGAGCTGTCGAACCTGCACTGGACCTCGTGGGGCTCCAAGAGCGCCTGGGCCACGGGCAAGCTTTGGACCATCGCGCCCGGCTGTCACCCGGCAGCGAGCTGCAAGTACACCACCCGCTGGGTCGGCGTCTACCTGAACACGGTGCGGCTGCACGGCTCGGCCCGCTACTACGCCCGGATGGCCATCGAGTTCTTCGTCTCGGGCAAGGCACGCTGGCAAGTCGGGTGGTACCCGCACTACAACTGCTCGGGCTGCACGGCGTTCTGGGGATCGTTCCCCAACGCCTGGCCCTACTTCTGATAGGGGCCACAGGCCGGGGAGCCCGCAGCAGTCACCAGCCACGCTCTCCTGGACGGCAAGGCCGAGGACAATACCCCGAGCTGATTCGCGAGCTTTACGAGTACATCCGCTACTAGCCTGAGCTCACCGAGATGGCATGCCCAGGCGGCGGCCCGCTTCCTCATGCGACACGTAGCGGATCGCCCCGGCCTCACGGCGGGCAAGGTACCCGGCCCTGGCAGCATCGAACTCCTCGTTGACGTGCTGCTCTTGCATCGCCTGGCGCAACTGCTGGTACTCCTCGATGGGCACCACCACGGCCACCACCTGGCCGCTTTGACGGATCACGTCATGGGTGTCACCGGCGGGCAGTTCGCTCATGAGGGTCATGGTAACGAAGTGGACCGACAGCATGACGTCACAACACGGCGACGTTCCACGGTCAAGACGGAGGCCGATCCACCGTCGCAAATGGCCATCTGGTGCTCCGGGATAGCCGGGCGATTAGAACGGGGGTTCATCGTCAAACGGATCGTCCGGGATTCACCGGCACCGGCGCTACACGGTCGCGCAGCGCCGCTCAGGCATCATCTGGGCGCTGGCCCTCGCCGCGCTGATCGTGACCCTGGCCATAGCCGCTGCCTAAGCCGTCCCGCGGCGCGGCGCCACCGGCGCGGTTGCCGACCTGCAAGGGGTGCCCGATGGTCTGGCCGTCAGGAGTGGGTGATTATCAGCCGGGTCAGCTCTTGGAGGTCGTTGGTCGGCGGCAGCATGTGCGCGCGGATTCACCAATCCCTCGCAGTCCGTAAACCTAACTCCGACCATTTGGGTGCCGAGAACGGCACCCAGACGCACAGGCGAAGTTCGGTATTCGGATGCAGAAGAATGCGCTGTACCAGGGCTGCAGGTCCAGCAGGGTCAGTGTTTCTCCTCGGCGACCGTTGCGGCCACGCGCAATGTCATCGGATGCCCGACCAGGGTGGAGGTGACACCGCCGGACAGCCAGCCATGTTGCCAAGAAGGCACCAGTGTGAGTGGTTAAGCGAGAGACGCCCGCTCGCTGACTTCGAGCGACGTCCAGCGGTCCCTGGTCTGGTCGTCGGCGGGGAAGAATGCCTCGACTCGCAATTCCTGCGCGGTGACATCGATCGGCGCGCCGATTGTCGAGACCACCGAGAAGAACCGAAGGCTGGTGCCGGCCATGTCAAAGTGCAGGTCAACGATCGGCGCGGAGCCGGGAGACAGGTCGGGTTCGGTCAGGAGCCTGGCGACGTCGGGCCGGCCGCGAAGATCCCGGACAAGCTCCGCCGTCTCCCGGTCGAGCACGCCGCCGATCGCCTCCCGGTGCGCCCGGTCAAGAAGCGCTGGCACCACCGCGGCCCAGTTACGCAGCTTGTCGCGCATCGGGCCGGGTTCAATGACCAGTCGCAGCACGTTCGCTGGCGCCGGGACCGGGTTCGGCGCGAACAGGCGGCCGAACAGCCGCTGCGCGCCGGTGTTGGCGCGCTGCACCTGCCAGCCGCGGTCGAGCACCACGGCCGGGAACGGCTCATGCTGGCCGAGCATCGACGTGAGCGCCTGCTCTACCCGCTTGAGCAGCGGGCTGCTGAGCGGCGCGGCGGAGTACAACGGCGCATAGCCCGCGGCGAGCAGCAGTTCGTTGCGCTCTCGCAGCGGCACGTCCAGAGCGCGCGCGAGCCTGACCACCATCTGCCGGCTTGGCTGCGCCCGTCCCGTCTCCACGAAACTCACGTAGCGCGGCGTCGTCTCGGCGTCGCAAGCGAGGTCCAGCTGGGACTTGGCCCGGACCGAGCGCCAGTGCCGGAGCAGATGGCCAAACCCGGCCGGCGCAGGGGCGGTGACAGACACAGTTGTGAGCCTACGGCCGCTCGTGCATTTGGGCGCTTCCCTGCCAGGGAATCGCCGCCACGCCAGCGGGGCAGCACAGTGGTCCCGACGCGATTCACCACACATGCGACAAGGAGCCATATCGTGCAACTCGCCATCTTGACGACCGACGACGCCCCGGCCGGGAGCCGGGCTGTGCTCGACGGCATCGCGGCCGATCTCGGCCTGGTGCCCAACCTGGCGGCGGCCACCGCCGCATCGCCCGCCCTGCTCGCCGGCTTCGACGGGCTGCGCCGCGCGGTTGCGTCGGCCAAGCTAGACCCGGTTCTTCGCGAGATCACCGGTCTTGCCGTCGGCGTCGCCGTCGGCAACCGCTACGGCGTCGCCTTTCATTCCACGATGCTCGGCAAGCTAGGCCTGCCCGAGGAGCAGATAAAGCTGCTGCGCGAGGGCGCCGCGCCGGCCGACATGACCGCCGCCGCCGTCGCGGCGCTGGCCCGCGAGATAGCACTGAACCGGGGCAAGGTCAGCGACTCCGCGCTCGCCGCCGCGGCGCAGGCCGGGCTGTCCACCGAAGCGGTTCTCGATGTCGTGCTGGAGTGCGTTTTCGCCACCCTGGTCGGCCTCATCGACAACCTCGCCGGACACGTCGAACTCGACGCCTTCATCGCACCGCAAGCCTGGTAGCCGGCAGGCCCAGCACAGCGGCCGCGGGAACCCGCGGCCGCTGCCTGCGCATGACGGCTGGGCAAGCAGCCCGGCTATCCGGGGATCCTCTGGCCAATCTCGATGAGGTGGCCGTCCGGGTCGCGCAGGTAGCAGCGCAGCTCGTGACGCCGTGCTGTGGGCGGTGTCAGGAACTCGGCCCCGCGAGCGCGCCACCGCTCGTAGACGGCGTGAATGTCGGCGACGCGGATGTTGAGGAAGCTACTGACGTGATCGGGGTCGCGGGGCGTCTCGAGCGTCACCGTCGGCTTGTCATCGGGTGGGTGGGCCGCCCACGTTGATGACGATCCAGCTGTTCGCGAGCCCGATGATTGACGGCTCCCCTTCGCGCAGCACCTCGCCGCCGAGCACGTCGGCGTAGAAGCGCCGCGTCCGATCGACGTCGGAGGCGACGATGAAGTGCGTGAGCACGATTCCCTCTGCGGGCGCTGAGAACTCGGCCATCGCTAGCGCTCCAGCATCGGGCGCACCTCGACGGTCCCGCCGAACCGGGTGGCCGGGATCCGTGCCGCGAACGCGATCGCCGCATCTAGGTCTGGCGCGTCGTAGATGTAGTACCCGTCCAACTCGTTTCCCGCCTCGACGGCCGGGCCCTTGGTGACCCGCGCCTGTCCGTCGTCCATTCGGACTGTCGCCGCCGTGCTGGCGGCCTGGAGCTGGTTGCCGTCAAGCACGCCCGAAGACTGGCGAATCGCCTCGAATTCGGCGGTCACCTTCTGCTGCTCCCCGGCCGGGAGCTCGCCGATTACGTTGTCGGCGCCGTTGAAGCGGACCTGGAGCAGGAACTTCATCAGATCTCCTTACCTGTGTTGACTAGAGGACTTCGGCTAGAGGCTGGGCCGCCGCGAGCCGCGCTTTTATCGCCCCGGCCACAGCTCCTTTGATGTCTTCGTGGGCTGTGGTCATGCCTTTGCGCGTGACCATGGCGCCTGGTACTCCTGGAGACCGGGCATCCGCGGCTGCCAGCCCTTTGACGCGGAAGATGGAGAACGGGAACAGCGGGTCGCGGCGGCGCAGTTCGGTGGCGGTGAAGGCGGCGAGCACGACGGCCGCGGTGGCGAGCTCCCCGATCGTGCGGGCGCTGCCCCAGCCCTGCTCAGGGGCCCGGACCAGGGCGTAGACCAGCAGCAGCATGCCGCCGGTGGCCAGGACCGCGCCGGGGATGTCGAAGCCCGCGGGCCGGGCGGCGGGCCGCCCGCCGGGCACCAGCCGGTAGGCGCCGAAGAGGATAAGCACGCAGACCGGCAGGTTGACGAACAGCACCCACCGCCATCCCGGTCCCTGGGACAGCACGCCGCCGAGGAACACCCCAGCCGCCGCGGCCAGTCCGGAGATCGCACCCCACACCCCGAGCGCCCGGTTACGGTCATCACCGGAGTTGAAGCTCGTGGTCAGGATCGACAGCCCGGCCGGCGCCATCATCGCCGCGCCTGCGCCCTGACCGAGCCGGGCGCCGACCAGCATGCCCGCGTCCACCGCCAGGCCGCCGGCCAGCGAGCAGGCCGCGAATAGCGCGGTGCTCGCCACGAGCATCCGCCGCCGTCCGAGCAGGTCGCCGGCGCGGCCGCCGAGCAGCAGCAGCCGCCGTAGGTGACCAGGTAGCCCGACAGCACCCACTGCAGGCCCTGCGCCGAGAAGCCCAGGTCGCGGCGGATCGACGGCAGGGCCACGTTCATGATCGAGGAATCAACGACATCGAGGAACTGCACCGCGCATAGCAGCAGGAGCAGCTTGCCGTAGCGGGTGGCCAGCAGCGAAGCGGATCGGGCGGTCACGAGATAGGCCTCCAGGACTGGACTGATTAGTACAGTAATGAGGCTAACAAGAGGTGGACGGTTTAGTACAGACTCAGCTCAGATATGCCCGTACCTGCGCGAGCCCCGCGTCCACCGCGATCCGCAGCGGCGCAATGTCCTTGCGGGCCTGGCTGAGCACCATTCCGCCCTCGATGCTGGCCAGCAGCCCGGTGGCCAGAGCGCCGGGCGGCGCGTCGGCGCGCAGTTCCCCGCGCTGGCGCATCCGCTCCAGCGCGTCCGCCAGCAGCCGCTCCCAGGCGTCGAAGCCGGCGGCGGCCTGCAGCCGCGCGTCCTCGTTGCGCCCGGAGACCTCGGTGGCCAGCGTCCCGATCGGGCACCCCGGCATCCCCGCCTGCTCGAATCCGGCCACGAACCCCGCCAGCGCCTGCTCCAGCCCGGCCAGCGACGACACGCCGCCGAGGGCCTTGGTCAACTCGGCCAGCACCTGCGCGCAGCGATACCCGACCGCCGCCGCCGCCAGCTCATCCCGGCCACGGAAGTAGTGGTAGAACTGGCCCTTGCCCGCCCCCGCCGCCGCCAGCACCTCATCCACGCTGGTGGCAGCGATCCCCCGCTCGGCGAACAGTCCCGCAGCCCGCTCCACGATCCGCTCCCGGCTGGCGCGCCCGCGCCTGGTACTCGGCTCACCCGGCATGCACCCATGCTAACCGCGGACTGTACCAGGCCGTCCAGAGCGTCGGGCCAGGTGACGGCGGCCGAGGCGGGCGAACCCGGTGCAGCTGCGGAAACGGCCCGCTGACTGCGGATTCTCGCGCTACGGCAGTAGCCCGGTTGGACAGTCTGATCAACGAGCTCGTCCGGGAACGCGCTCAAGCCGCGGCGCAACAGCTCAAGCTCCTGTCTAGCGATGGCCGCGCAGGTCGTCCAGGAAGCGCCGGGCGGCGGAGACGGCGCCGGTGGTGCGGCTGACGGTCGCGGCGACGGCGCGGGCCGCGGTCCCGGCCAGGCCGGGCATGACCGCGATGTCGTCGGCGACCCAGTTGCCGGTTTCCTCCACGGTGCGGGTGCCGGGCGGGACGTGCACCCGGAACTCGTCCGGGCCGGCGGGCTCGGTACTGATGTCGTCCAGCTCCGACCAGATCACGAGCGCGTCGCCGGCGTAGGAGATCAGGCGGAGCAGGCAGCCGGTCTCGGCGTCCACGATCGCGTCGGCGATGGTGTCGGGGAACAGCGGAGGCCCCACGACCAGGCCGGCGCCGCCGAGTACGCGGGTCACGCGGAGCTGGCGGGCGGAACGGCCACGGTAGGTGAGTTCCGTGCCGCCGGACAGCCGGCCGCGGAGCAGCCAGCACGAGTCGGCCAGGAACGCGATAGGGTCCGTCAGCGGAGCGGCCGGGCCGACCATGGTCCGGTCCTGGTAGACCCGCCAGCGGCGCTCGCCGTCGCAGGCAATCGTCGTCGGGGCCCCGCGGTCCGGGCGAGGCGAATAATAGTCGAGGCGGTACCGGTCCGGGCCGCTGACCCGCAGCCGGGCGTCCGTGCGGGCCACGTTCATGCCGCGGGTCATCGTGTCGAGGAGGTCGGCGAAGCCGCCGCTCCCGGCGGCACGGAGGCTTTCTGGCGTCCGGGCGGCCATGGCGGCCTGGTCGAGCCACTTCCGCACGGTGGCGCCGAGGTCACGGGGCTCGCCGCTACGGTAGAGCAGGTCGAGCACCTCGTCGGGCGGCGGCGAGGCGTCGGCCGGGTCGAGCGGGGCCGGATCGGGCGACGGCATCGCCTCCGGCTGATCGCCGCCCTCGCCGCGACCGGGCCGGTGCGGCGCATGCCTGATCAGCACGTCGAGGGCGCCACCCACCCGGTCCATGGTGGCCCAGTCAGGACCACTGGCCGGTTTCCCCGGGGTTTCGCTGCGGTGGCTGCCCAGCGGCACCGCGAACCGGGCGGGGTCGGCTGCCTCCGGCGGGTTCATCGTCACGTCGGTCAGCTCAGTGAGGATGACGAACTCGCCGCCGGACGTCTCGATCCGGCGCAGCAGGATGCCGAGCTCTGCGTCCACGGCGACCTCAACGCGGTCGTGGGACCACTGGCCGGGACCGGAGCCGAGGACGTCGCGCCGCGGCGTGGCCACGACAGCGATCGCGTCGCGGCCGGCGACGGTCACCGGGCCCAGTTCTTCCAGGGTGTACCCGCCGAGCAGGCGGGACGGGCAGAGCAGCTCGGGCACCGGCGGATAGGCGCTGTCCACCTTGACCGGGAGTAGCGGGGGACCGTCCGTAGCCGACGACCGCCACGACCAGTCGCGCTCGCCGTCGTAGCCCTCGGCGGCCCCTCCCCCGGCGTCCCGGCCGGGAACCGAGCCCGCCAGGCGCCACCGCCCGCCCGGGCCGATCAGCAGCGTCCCGCGCCACAAGTAGCGGCCGTCTTGCTGCTGCGCCGGCCAGGCGCGGTGCCAGCGGGACCACTCCTCCTCTTGCGTCTGCGCCGGCCGGGGGCGGTACCAGCGGGACGGCTCATCGGGCGACAGGGGCGGGAGCAGGTTCCGGTCGGTCTCGGAGCGCACCTCGGCGGACAGGGACAGGCGGGTCCAGTCGGCGCGGTAGAGCAACCCGATCACTTCTGGCAGGCCGGCCATGGCGGCACCATCCGGGGCAAAACGGCTGAGGGGAGGCGGGAACGCCACCCCGTTCGGTCAAATTATGCCCTGTGCCGGCCCGGGACCCGCACGGCTTGTGACGCACAGGAGGCAGGATTGGCGCTCGTCGGGCCGTTGCGTGAGGCCTAGCGCCGGCCGTGGGGGGGCCGCGCGACCGGGCCGGGCCTGACCGGTTCGAGCTTGGCCAGCCAGGGCTTCTGGCGGCGCTTGCGGCGCTCTGCGAAACGCTCGGCCGGGGTCATCGCGGCCACCACGCCCGCATCCATGCGATAGGCAGGCTGCCCAGCCGGGCCAAATCGAACGTTTCCACAAGTGAGGTATGTGGGGCGGGTGGGGCTCGAACCCACGACCGGCGGATTATGAGAAGTACGGCCTCGTGCACCGAGCGCGCTAGCTGCACGGATACCACGGAGCCGTGCCGCCGATGGCGCTGATTGCACCGTTTGCACGGGTGACTCGGTCCACGAATCGGTCCACGCCTGACCATGGCGATCACCGGATGCCAGCTACAGAACGTCACCGCCGACAGAGGCTTGATATGCCAGAGCTACGGCAGGCAGGCAACGTGGTCGAACTGGACTACCTGCCGTTCTTTATCGATCGTGTAGAAGACGCGGTACCGCCCGGCCCGCAGGCGCCGCAGATCCGGCGACCCGTAAGGGAACGACTCCGGCGGCCGCGGCCCATCGGCGAGCTGGCCAACAGCGTCCCAGAGCGCAGCGACACCGCTGCGCGGGCGACAACATGGTGTCGGGGTGGCTGAACGACGGCGCCGGGTCCGGTATCCCGTTCCGTCTTACCCTCCAGCAGGCCGCCCTTGTCTCCGCGCCCGCCGCCGACATTTACGTGTGCGAGAATCCGGCTGCGCCCGCGCTAAGTTGACAGACCCGTGACCCTCAACGCAGCAGGCCGAAGTGCCGGGACAAGCAGTGCTCGACCTGCGTCATGTCATCGCGGGACAGGTAGTCCACGAGTTCTCCGGAGACATAACGGGTGTCGATGGTACGGATCTGGTCGATCAAGATTTTGGTGTCCCGCCCCGCGATGACCACGTTCCGGCCTGAAGATGGCCGCCTGAGCGCTGGTCGAGGTGGGGAGGATGGTCACCGTGGACCAGGCGTTCTGCTCGATGCTGATGACCAGCCCAAGGCGCCGACCTCGCTGCTCGTGCCCGCGCTTGGCCTCGCCCAGATCCACCGGGTAGACGGCGCCGCGGATCATACCGGATCGGCCGGCCGCGCCGGAACGGTGAGGCTTATGCCGGTGATCCGGATGTTGCCGTCGGCGTCGTACTCCCAAGCGTCCGCCTCGGCGGACAGGTCCTCGTCCCTCAGCCGGTGCATGTCGGCGCGTGCGCGCTCTTCCCATGCTTCGCGGTCGAGCAGTCGCAGCGCGCGGCGGATGACGTCGCTGGTCTTCTCGTCCTCGCGACGGTTGGCTTCGATGACGCGGAGATCCTCTTCGGTGGGGCGGAATCCGACGCTCATAGATCTATCGTATAACAATTGTTGGACACCTCAGCTCGCCGGGCGGTCTTCCCTAGGTTTCCGGCCTCACGGCAGCGCTGGCCGTTGACCGCTTTGCACCCTGCCTCCACGGCACCGGACCTGGTGAGCAGGGCAGCGGGGGCGGAACCAGTCGAGCTGCTGCGGGCGTACGCGGACGGCTTGCCGACGGCAAGTGAGCCGCTGAGCATCGCTAACGGTGAGCTTAGATTCGGGTCGATGCCGGGTGCGCGCAAAGGTGCGGATCTGAGGCGGGATCCGCGGTTTGCCCTGCATGGTCCCTGGGCTACTTCGAGAACAACGCGCCCGCATGCGCGGCCTTGGCGAACGGCCCGGCGGCGGCCACCCGGTCGTTCATCGCGGCCAGGCCCGGGTGAAATCGATGCGCCTTCCACGCCGAGCCCTGCGTCCCGGGACGCCATCCCGTGGCCGCACCCGGCACAGTGATACCAGGCTCGCGTGAGCGTGATCGGGCCGAACACCGTGTCGATGACCTTGTCCCGGTACGCGACTCCGCCTGGTGCCCTGATCCGCAGTCAACGCGGGGACCGCAATAACCCGGGTCAGCGGCCAGAGGTTTCTCCAGCAGGCCGCAGCCGGGCTTCAGCACCCCGGCTCGGTAGAGCAACCCGATCACTTCTGTCAGGCCGGCGATGGCGGCACCATCCGGGGCAAGTCGGCTGGGGGAAGGCGGGAACGCCACCCCGTTTGGTCAAATCATGCCCGGTGCCGGCCTGGGACCAGCACGGCTCGGTAGGCAGGCTGACCAGCCGGGCCAAATCGAACTTATTCGCAGGTTAGGGTATGTGGGGCGGGTGGGGCTCGAACCCACGACCGGCGGATTATGAGAAGCACGCTCGTCTGCAACTTGCGCTTGACCAGCAACGATGCCGCACGTGGCATGCTACGAGCGCACACATGACCCTGGGATCTCCTAGCGCATCGGTCCACGCCCCGGTCCACGCCCAGAGACCTGTCTCAGGCTACAGCCGTCACCCTGCGTAAACACCTACTCCGGTGATCGCCGCACCAGGCCAGACTGTGCTGCACGCGCCGGCTGGCCGGGTGCTGTCAAGGCGGCTGCGGGCGGTGACGCGCGCAACATGCCCTCGATCGCCTCGCGCTGCTGCAGAGTCATGGCTGTGCCTCTCCTTCAGGCCATCGCGCCCGGCCGGGCACACTGCCAGCCTGCCGAGGGGGACTTGGCGGCCGCTCGGCGCCGGCTTGGCCCGGGCGGTGCCGCGCTGTCAAGCCGGCGCCAAGCCGGCGGGGCAGGATGCGGGAAAGACCCGACCGTGGGAGCCGCGATGACCCAGGCCGTGCCACCCGAGGCAGCGGGGATGGTATTCCGCAGGTGCCGGTCGTCGTCGGAACGACGGGCGGCTGGCAGGTTGCTGGCCGGGCGCGGCATCCCGCTGGCTGAGCTTGGCGTCGCAGGTACTGACCTGTTCGGGTTGTGGGACCTGACGGCGCCTGCGAGGGAGGCGCTCGCCGGGGCGGCGGCCACCGGGCCGCTGGGGGACGGCGGGGAGGTGGTGTTGCGGGGCATCGCGATGGCGGCCGGTGCGGGCCACCGGGGGCTGGAGAGGCGGCTGGTCTGCGAGGTGGCAGACGGCTGGCGGGCGCGGGGCGCGGCCCGCCTGGTGGCCTGGCCGGCCGGCCGGGCCAGTCCCACACCGGCCCTGCTGCGCAGTGCCGGCTTCGTCCCGGCCGGTGCCGGCCGCGGCCCCGCTGAAGTCAGCGCGGCCCGGGCCGGCGTGCCTGCGGACGAGGAAGGCGGCTGGTGGGAACTGGAGCTGTGAGGATGCGACGACGATGAAGATGGAACAGCCGATGCCGCAGATCGCACAGCTGAACTCAAGCTGAAGGTAGGAGCAGGAAAGCCCGGACGACAGCGCGGCAAGCCCCTGCAGGGTCAGGCGGGCGACGAGCGTGCGCTTCATGCCAATGGTGGTGGCGAGCATGCCACCGGGAATATGGGCTAGGCCATACCCGACGATGAACAGCGAGATCAGGTAGGACAGGGAGCCCAGCCCGACGTTGAACTCTGCTCCGATGAGCGGGAACGTGGTCGCTACGTCGAATCAGTTGAGGATAAGTACGTTGAAACCAACGCCGATGTTGGTGAGGATTCTCCAGCGGGTGCAGCATGATTGTCTGTGATCATGCGTTATCGCCAGAGGCGTTCGGAGGCGAGCCGTGCGCCCTGGGCGAGGGCACCGAGCTTAAGCCAGGCGACTGTGTCGTTGATGGCGCCGAAGCCGACGAACGTGCCGAACCCGCAGTCGGTACCGGCGATGACGCGCTCCCGGCCCGCGATGTCGGCAAACCGGCCGATGCGCTGCGCCACCAGGCGCGGATGCTCCAGCACGTTCGTCTTCACGTCGATGACGCCGGGGATGAGGATCTTGTCGTCGGGGATCTTCAGCTTGCCGAGGTCCTCCCATTCGTGCTCGTGCCTGGGGTTGGCGGCCTCGAACAAGATGGCCGCGGGCCTGGCCTTGAAGACCGCGGGCAGCACCTCGGTGAGATCCACGTCCATGTGGTGCGGGCCTTCGTAGTTGCCCCAGCAGATGTGCATCCGCATGCGGTCCGGCGGCAGGCCGGCGACGGCCTCGTTCAGCGCCGCGACGTGCAGTTCGAGGTACTTCTGGTAGCCGATCCGCTTGGACGTGTTGTCCCAGCTACTAGTGTGCACGGCCATCGGCAGGTCGGGGCAGTCGATCTGGAGCAGCAGCCCGGACTGGACGATCGCGCGGTACTCCTCCCGCAGCGCACGGGCGAGGGCGAAGAGGTAGTTCTCGTAGCTGTCGTAGTGCAGGTTGGGGGCCGCCAGCGCGAAGCAGCCGGGGGACGTCGCGGGCAGGAACCCCTCGGCGACGTCGATGCCGGACATCGCCTTCGATAGCGCCGCGATGTCGGTCGCAACCGTGTCCTGGCCCACGTACCGGATGTCACCGGTGCAGGTGCGCATGACGATGTGCGCGCCGGCCTCGCCCCCATACTGTTCCATGACTAGATCCGGGAACTCCACCAGGTCGTCGAGCACCCACGGCGCGGCGCGTCCCTCGTACCCCGTGACCCTGGATGTGAGGTAGTTGGTGAAGCCGGGCTTGGACATCTCTCCGTCGGAGACGACGTCGATGCCGGCCTTGGCCTGGTGGCGGACCACCTGCTCGACGGCGTGCGCCTGCGCGGCGGCCATGACATCGTGATCGACGGGCTTGCCTTCCTCCTGGGCGTAGGTGAGCCGTACCAGCTCCTCGGGCCGGGGCAGGCTGCCGGTGTGGGTGGTGAGGATGCGGTCGGTGCTGAGTTTCATCGGTTCTCTCCCGGTGGCTAGGCGAAGCAGCGGATGGGGCCGCCGTTGAACTCGATCATTTCGGCGAAGATGCCGTCCAGCGGCAGCGGTGCCGCCGGACGGCTCGGCGCGCAGTTCCGAGTACGCCCGGTGCAGGTTGGCGACGAGGCATTCGCGCTCGTCGAGCTTGACGAACTCGCCCAGGTCTATTTTCCTGGTGGCCTCGATGGGCGGTATGCCGGCGGCGTAGCCATCCTCGGCCACGTGCCGGACGGACCGCAGGTAGTCGAGCATGCCGTCCAGTGCCTCGGGTCCGCAGACGGGCCGGGGACGATGCGCTCGGCGCCGAACTCTCTCACGCGCTCGCATGCGGCGATGTGGCTGGCGAGGCACCCTGGACCATGAATGGCGTGCCGCGGTTGAACGCGATGTCGCCAGTGAACATGAGCCGGCGCTCGGGTATCCACACCACCACGTCATTCGTGGTGCGCGCGGGCCTGACGTAGGGCAGCTCGAGCTTGAGGTCATCGACGTAGACATTGAGCCTGGCGGTGAACGTGGCGAAGGCCGGCATGACGTCTATGTGCCCGAATTTGGCCGTGGGGAAGAACTGCTGGGTGTCCAGCCCTTGCCTGTGCCGAAAATCTCATCCGCCCAGGCAGAGCAGCTATTCGTGTCGGCGGAGGCCGCATGAGCTGGTTGCCGTCCCGAGGGCCGCTCGCTGCGGCATGATGATCGGCTGGCGGGCGCCGGGCGCGGTCCGCCTGGTGACCCGGCCGGCCGGACCGGTCCTACGTCGGCCCTGCTGCGCAGCGCGGCTTCGCCCCGGCGGGTGCCGGCCGCGCCCCGCTCGAGTTAGCGGGTCCGGACCGGCGGGCCCGCGGACGGCGAGGGCGGCTGGTGGGAGCTGGAGTTGTGAGGACGCTCACCGGCCGGCTTCTGCGCGGCACACGTCCACGCGCTCTGGTCGAACCGTACTCGGTGATCTCTGCAGCCCTGTGAGCATCGTTGAAACCAGCCGGCTGGCGTAACCTGAATCGACAGTAGGTTTGCAGCCCGATGAGGCGGCCGGATGGTGCAGTTCAGGTTGCTGGGACCGCTCGAGGCCCAGGACGGGGCGCGCCGGGTCGAGCTGGGACGCCCCAAGCAGCGAGTGCTGCTCGCGGTCTTGCTGGTCCACGCCAACCAGGTGGTATCGCTGGACCGGCTGATCGAGGAGCTGTGGGGAGCCGAGCCGCCGCCGCAGGCGGCGGCCTCGCTGCAGACGTATGTGTCGAATCTACGGCGCGCGCTGGAGCCCGGCCGCCCGGCCCGGGCCCCGTCGCGGGCGCTGGTGAGCCAGCCCCCCGGCTACCGGCTGGTGGTCGGCGCCGGGGACCTGGATGCGGCCCGGTTTGCCGCGTTGGCCGGCGAGGGTCACCGGCTGCTGCAGGCGCGGCGGCCAGCGGCGGCGGCGCGGGTGCTGCGCGAGGGGCTGGGCCTGTGGCGGGGGTCCGCGCTGGAAGAGGTCGCTGATGAGCCGTTCGCGGTGGCCGAGGCGAACCGGCTGGAGGAGCTGCGGGTGACCGCTCTGGAAGACCGCCTGGCCGCCGACCTGGACCTCGGCGGGCACGCCGCCGCGGTGGCCGAGCTGGAGGACCTGGCCGGCCGCTACCCGTTCCGTGAGCGGTTGGCCGGGCTGTTGATGCTGGCCTTGTACCGGTCGGGCCGGCAAGGCGAGGCGCTGCAGGCGTTCGAGGCCGCGCGCCACGCGCTGGCCGATGAGCTGGGCATCGACCCGGGCCGGTGGCTGCGGCAGCTGCAGGCCGGCATCTTGGCCCAGGACCCCGGGCTGGACTGGACGCCGCCACCGGAGCAGGAGCCCGGTCCGCCATCTAGTCAGACCGGTGGACCGGCCGGTGAGACTGGCGCTGCGCTGGCGGCCCCCGTCGCGCGAATTCCCCAAGCCGCCGATCAGCTGGTCGGGCGGGATGATCAGCTCGCCGCGCTGGATGAGATCCTGGCCGGCGCGCGCGGCGGGCGCGGCCGGGTGGTGCTGGTGGCCGGGGAACCGGGGATCGGCAAGACCCGGCTGGCCGAGGAGGCCGCGCGCCGCGGCGCCGCGGCGGGCATGCGGGTGGCCTGGGGACGCTGCCACGAAGGAAACGGCGCGCCGGCGTTGTGGCCTTGGGCCCAGGTGCTGCGCCAGCTGGCCGCCGAGCTCGCTCCCGGGCAGCTCGCCGCCATGCTGGGGCCATCGGCGGCCTGGATCGGCCAGCTGATGCCCGAGCTGGCCGGGCCGGCCCAGCCGGCCAGGCCGCTGCCTATGGCGGACTTGGCAGCGGCCCGGTTCCAGCTCAACCAGGCGGCCGCCGGCCTGTTGCGCCGACTCGCAGATTCTCGGCCGCTGCTGGTCGTCGTCGATGACCTGCACTGGGCGGACGTGCCGTCGTTGTCGCTGTTGGCGTTCCTGGCCGCCGAGCTCAAAGACGCCCGCCTGGCGGTGCTGGGCACCTACCGGGACGTGGAGCTGCTGGCCGGCCGGCCGCTGGCCGACACGCTGGGCGCGCTGGCCCGCGAGCCGGTGGTGGAGCGGATCCCGCTGGGCGGCCTGGACCGGGACGACGTCGGCCGGCTGATCACCCGCACCATCGGCGGCAGGCCGCCGGAGCCGTTGGTGGAGGCCGTTGCCGACCGGTGCGGTGGCAACCCGTTCTTCATCACCGAACTGCTGCGGCTGCTGCAAAGTGAACGCAGGCTGGCCGGGCCGGACGCGGCGGCGGCGGCGCGGCGGGAGGTCCCGGTGGGGGTGCGGGACGTGCTGCGCCGGCGGCTGGCCCGGCTGCCCGAACAGACCGGCACCTTGCTGATGGTCGCCGCCGTCGCCGGCCGCGGGTTTGACCTGGACCTGGTTGAGGCGGTGACCGGGCTGGATGACGAACCCGCGGTGGATGCCGCCGAAGCGGCCGTGCTAGCCGGGCTGGTGCTGGAGGACGACCGGGCGGCGGGCCGGTACCGGTTCGCGCACGCGCTGGTGCGGGAGACGATCTATGAGGACATCAGCCGCGCCCGCCGCGCTCGGCTGCACGCGCGGGTGGTCGACGCGCTGGTGGCGGTGCGCGGTGCCGAGCCTGAGCCGGCGGCCGAGATGGCCTATCACTGCTGGCAGGCCGCCCCGGTGATCGGCGCCGCCCGGGCCCTGCCCCACTTGGTGCGGGCCGGCGAGCAGGCCGCTGCCCAGCTGGCCTACGAGGCCGCCGATGAACAGTTCGGACGGGCGCTGCAGCTGGCCGGCCAGCTGCCGGCCAGCCCGCAGGCCACCGACCAGGAAATCCACATCGCCGCCCGGCTGGGCACGGTGCGCCTGATAGTGCGGGGGTACGCCGACCCCGACGCCGCCGCGGCGCTGGCGCGGGCCCGGTCGCTGGCGGTGCGGGCGGGCAGGCGGGGCGAGCCGGCCGGAGGCCGCTGGGCGCTGTTCATGTCCCACCTGCTCCGCTCCGAACTCGACCTGGCGCAGGAACTCGCCGCCGAGCTGATAACCCTAGGCGGTGAACGAAACGATCCGGCTCTCCTGTCGTTCGGCCACTGGCAGGCGGGGACCGTGGCCCTGTACCGGGGGGATTTGCAGGACGCGCAGCACCATTTCGAGCGCGCCCTGGCGGCGAGCCGGGACACCGCCCCGGGCGTGCCAGGCGATGCTCCCGTGGAGCTGACCGTCTTGTGCCAGAGCGGCCTGGGGGTGGCCCGGGCCTACCAGGGCCAGGCCGATGCCGCGCTGCAGCTCACCGGGCAGGCTGTCGGCTCCGCCCGGCGGCTCGGTGACCCGCTCAGCCTAGTCTTCGCCCTGTTCGGCGACGCCTGGGCCGCCACCGTTGCCGAAGAGGTCACACGGGTCCTGGATTCCTCGACGGAGCAAGCGGCGCTCATCGCCAAGCACGGATTCCGGCAATGGGGGATCGCCCCGCAGTTTCTCCGTGGGTGGGCCGAGGCCTGCAGCGGCGACCCGCGCGGCGGCGAGCAGCGGATCCGGGCCGCACTGGCCGAGATGGACGCGAGGGGAACCTCAGGGTACCGCCCGTTCGCGCTCGGGGTGCTGGCCGAGGCCCTGCTGCTGGCCGGCCGTCCTGCCGAGGCCGACGACACGCTGCGCCTGGCCACACAGGAGGCGGACCGGCTGGGCGAGCACCTGTATGACCCGCGGCTGCGCGCCCTGCAAGCCAGAATCCGGTAAGCGCGTCCCCGGGGCACCAGCACCAGCTGGCCTAACCGAGGCAGGCAATGGGCCTGTGCCTGCGTCCGGGCTGGCGGGCATGATCGCGAGCTTGGGCAGCCCTGTCACCTCCGCACCTGCCGGGGCCGCGGCCGCCAGGCCCCACGGACAGGCGGCGCCCGCAGCACGCCGGCCACCGGGCTGGCCCACAGGCCGCCCTGCGACGCCGCAGGCCAGCAGTCACGCTGATGCCGTACAGCGCCGCTGCCACTCCACCGCCCAGACCACTGCGAGGCAGTAGCACCGGACCCTGCTCCGGGCAGGGGTAACCCGCCAGCGCGCCAAGCCGGCGCCAAGCCGACGCCGATTCACCGCCGATTCCGCCCTCGCATGCTGGCCGTGCACCGAACAACTCGTCGGACGCGGGAAGGGCCGAGGCCTCCACTCCCGGCCGGGCCTCACGGGCCCCCGTCACAAGCAGAAGGAGATAAGGAACATGACAAGCAGCCAGAATAAAACAATGGCTAGTGAATCTTCGCGGGTGCTGAGCCCGCCGGGCCGCCAGGAGTCGGCCAGCCCGCCCCGGCGGCTGCCGGGCGTCCGGTTCTGGGCATGGGTGGCGATCCTAGCCCAGGTGGTGTTCGTGGCGGCCTGGGTCGCCGCCAGCTTCTGGCAGGGGCCCCGGTACAGCCCGATGGCCGATTCCATCAGCGACATGTACGCGATCGGGGTGCCGCACGCGAGCTTCCTGGTGCAGGTGTTCACGGACGCCGGTGCGGCGACGATCCTGTTCGCGCTGCTGTCCCTGTGGCCGGCGCTGCGCGGCGGCGGGCGGGCAGCCGGCGTGGGCTCGGTCCTGCTCGCCCTGTCCGCCGCCGGACTCGGCAACCTGCTGAGCCCCGCCGAACGGCTGGCCTGCAGGATCAGCGACCCCGGGTGCACCACCGCCCTGCAGCTGTCGAACTCCGGCGGCAAGCTGGACTCCATCCTCACCACGGGGGGCGCGGTGCTGCTGGTGATAGCGGGCTTCCTGCTCGCCGCCGCCATGCGCCGCCTGCCCGCCTGGCGGGCGTGGGTCCGGCCGGTCCGCTGGACGACGGCGCTGATCTTCCTGCTCCTCGTCGGTGACGCCCTGACCGGGGGCTCCGGGTACAGCGGCCTGTTCGAGCGCGTGTTCGCCGCCGTCGCTGCCGCCGCGCTCGCGGCACTCGCGGTCGGCGTCCTGCGGAGAACTCGGCACTGACCGCAATGCCTTCGCCGGAACCGCCCAAGCGCCCCCGCCGCCACCGCGAGCGGGGGCGCTAGCGGTATCTGGCGATGATCGCGTCCGTGACCGACCGGGCGACGTTGGCCGGGCAGGTCGAAGCGCTGCTGACCGGCGAGCAAGACGACGCCGTTATTAGTCGGCCCCGCGCTGGTCAGCAAGTGGCCGCCGGACACAGCCGAGAAGGCCGTGGGTGGTGACGCTGACAGACGAGCTCCAAGCCGCCTTGGCCGCGGCGCCCCGGACTAGATTGCCGCCGTTGCCGCTCTGTGGTCGGAGACCGAAGAGTTTCGTGGCCAGGGCGATCCCGAGGCTCTGGCAGAGTTCTTGCTGGAGCTGGCAGACCTCGCTCGCCAAGCCAGTCGGCGTGGCGAGCGCCTGTACTGCTGGATCTGCCTCTGACCTGGGCTGAGCCACGGGCCCCACATCTCAAACGGGAGCCGACAAGGAGGTAGCCATGACCGCCCAGATCTCATGGCTATCACGACCAGTCGGCAGGAGACCGGGGCGCCGCAGGGCCCGCGGTCACGAGCAGAAGGAGAAGACCATGATCTTCCACATCAACTTGTTCACCATCAAGCCCGGTCTGAGCGATGAGCAGCGCGAAGCGGGCCTGGAGATGCTTCACCAGTCCGGGGCGGCCAACCCCGCGGTGAAGTCGTACGTCGTGGGCCCCGCGCTTGGCGGGGAGTTCGAGTACGGCGCCGTGTACGTGGTGGAGGACCTCGACGGCTACTGGGCGTACCTGACCCATCCGGCGCATGTGCGCGAGGAGCTGGAGGGCACCCCGCTCCTCGAGAAGTTCGCGGCCATCGACGTGACCGACTCCGATGACCCGAAGATCGGCGAGAAGATCGCCGCGCTGCAGGCCCGCAACTACCAGGAGCACCCCGACGTCGCTGCGGTGATCGCCCAGGCGGCCTCGTTCACGGTGCCCGACGGCAAGGGACCGGCCGCCTAAGGCGCGCCGAGTCAGCCGGAGGCCTGGACATGTGGCACCACAACGTTGACCTGCTCGCCTATCACGACCTCGATGGCCGGTCAGGCTTCAAGCTGGCCCTGCAGGAAGCCGGGGGCCGGTTCTTGATGTACGTCGCCGGGTTCTGGCACTCGGGCTGGAGCATCCTGGAGGTGACCGACCCCGAGCACCCCGAGCTGCTCCGCTGGCTCAACGGGCCGCCCGGCACCATGACCATTCAGGTGCAGGTGGCGAACGAGACGATGATCACCGCGCTGGAGCACCCGCCGCCGCGCCGACGTGACTCTCGCCGCCGGGCTCATCTAGCCAGAGGAACACGGCAGGGTTCGAATATCGGCTCTCCGCGAGCTCGAGCAGCTTGCCGAGCTCAATCTGCGCCTCGATCTCGGCTTGACGGGTCTTCCGGAACCGGATCTCGAGCCGGGCAGCGGGTCTTCCCGGCGTATACCTTTGCCGTCACCACTCGCTGGGCAGTTGCTCTATGTGACCAGAGGACTAACACGGCAGACTGTAGAGCAGCAAACTTCATCGGTCCACGAACCAGTCACGAATCGACCAGTGAAGGCACAAAACCGCAGGTGGGGCGCTAGGGGGTCGAACCCTGAACCAACGGATTAAAAGAAGTACGGCTCGATGCATCGCACGCACTACCTGCACGGATGCCACGGAGTCGTGCCGCCGATGGCCGTGATTGCACTATTTGCACCGATAGCTCGGTCCACGACCCGGTCCACGGATTCCATGGTGATCACCGGACGCCAGCTACAGAACGTTACCGCCGACAGCGCGGCTTGATTCTATGGGCCCGGCTCTGGTTGAGGTGTACTGGCCCGGCGGTATGTCATACAGCTATGCGGTCGATGCTGGGGTGGCATTAGCCCGTGCCGCCGCCGAAGCTGATCTCATGACAGGGATTCGGTCGATCGGAGCAGTTCACGCCAGCCGGTCTCGAACTCCCCCAGGCATGATCGTCAGGTAACTCGTCCGATGCGCGCTTCTACGCACCATGGTAGAGGCGGTCGATGCCGACGAGTTCGACGTCTGGCCGCACAGCGGACTCGCCGGTAAGACCGGATGTAAAGCCAGTCCGGCTGAAGAGCAGGAGTTTCGGCGGCTGATCGACACGGCGACCTGGCAGCAGACCGCGCAGGTGCTCAAGCCGCCGGAGTTGACCTCGGTCAACTGGTTCATTGGTCGCCTTGGCCTCGCCGATCGCGGAGATGCGGCCGACCGGGCTCGGATCGTCGGTGACGACGATGTCCAGCTGGTGGCCTTCCCGATGCTCGCGGCACGCGATCTCGGTAGGGCGGACAGCGCTAGGCACCCCGCCGAGCGATTCCTCATCGGCGTACCGCACGCACCACTGCCTCGCCAGGTCCTCAAAATGGGGGCCGTAGATCTTCTCCGCCACGGATGCGGCGCTGCGCCGCCATACCCGGTCCGCGCGGCCGGCCACTAGCTCAGGTTCATACCGGGACGTGATGAGCTGGTGTAGCCGGACGATCGGCTCGGCGATCCGGAAGACGCTCCGCTTCCCGCGCAGTGCGTCCTCTAGGTGCTCGATCAGCCCGATGTCCTCGAGCCCAGTGAGCAGGTGAGCCAGAGCGCTGGACGGGCGCGCTAGAGCTGCGGCGATCTCAGAGCGCCGAGTCGCCCCCGCACTGATCGCGGCGAGCACTGAAGCATATGATCTCGGGTCGGTGATAGAAGGTTCCTCGCGCAGCAACAGGCCACCTTCGCGGAACATCGCGCTAGCCGGGCTAAGCAGCCGACGTTGCACCCACTGGTCGAACTCGCCCAGCGACCGCGGCCCGGCGCCGCCGCACATGTCCTGATAGGCGGGAGTTCCACCGAGTAGGGCATTCAGCCGGAACGCGAGTTCGGGATGGTTGGCCGCGTCCCAGAACTTGGCAGCCTCGCGAAACCAGAACGGCCGCACAACCAGTTCCATCCGCGCTCGGCCGCGGAGGGGGGCACCGCCGCCGAGCAACTGAGTCATCGTCGTCACCGCGCTGCCGCACAAGATGAGCCTGGTCATGGTGTGCTGCTTGGCGTGACCCAGCGGCGTGAGTGCTTGCTGCAGGTAGGAAGGAAGCGCGGGCGTGGCCGCAACCAGGTACGGAAACTCGTCGATGATGACCGCCGTGGGCCGGTCTTCGCCGAGCCGGAGAAGCTCATCGAAAGCCTCCCGGTACC
>CAVWBQ010000002.1:0-366841 GCA_963753225.1 uncultured Actinomycetota bacterium
CAGCAGCGCGTCGAGGCCTTCGGCCTGCATCAGGTCCTGGGCCAGCGCCCACCGCCGGTCCCGCTCGGCGAGGGAGTAGCCGGGAACACCGGTCTGGTTTGTCATGACGTTCTCCTGAGTCGGATCGTTGTTGGCCAACGCTCGTTGGCAAACAACTGTAGGCACAGATGCTCGGCTAAAGTCAACATCCGTTGGCAAGAATTGCCTGGGGCGGTAGCGTCTGCCCAGGGCACCAGGCGTGGTGCCCGGACCAGGACCCAGAAGGTGAGGTGCGGCCGTGGCCACAGCGAGAGGCGATGGCGCGGTAACAGGCGGCCCGCGATCAGAACCAGCACGTGCCCGGATCCTCGCCGCCGCGCGGGAAGAGTTCGCGCGGGACGGATACGACGGGGCGACGATCCGCGCCATCGCTGATCGTGCCCGCATCGACCCGTCCCTGGTCATGCGGTACTTCGGCAGCAAGGAAGGGCTGTTCGCGGCGGCCGCCGTCATCGACCTTGAGCTTCCCGCGCTCCGCGCGATCCCGCGCCGCCAGTGGGGCGAGGTGCTGGTCCGGCAGTTCCTCGACCGATGGGAGGGGCCGGACCAGGACGGTTCACTGCGCATGCTGTTCCGCGTCGCCCCCACCAACGCCACCGCCGCCGCCCGGCTCGGGAACGCGGTATCCACACAGGTCGCCGCCATGCTCACCGCCGCCGGCCTCGGCAACGCCCAGCAGCGCGCCGACCTCATGGCATCGCAGATGCTCGGCCTGGCCTACACCCGCTACGTCCTGCAACTACCCACCATCGCCGGCGCGACCCCCGGCGACCTGGTCCGGGAACTGGCGCCCACCATGCAGCGCTACCTAACCAGGCCAGCACCCACCCCGCCCGGCCCGGCAGAGCCAGCTGGCACGACCGCCACTAGTGCCACCCCGCGCTCTGCATTCAGCGCCAGGCACGCAAACGAGCGCGCGGGCGATGTGAAGAACGCCTGCGGCGGCCAGCCTGCGCGAGGGGAAGCACACCCGCCTTGATACCCCAGTCAGCCCGGCCTCTGGCTGCTCTGATGAACCTCATCGCGGCTTCCCGGTCGACGTCGGCAGCAGAGTGACCTGATCTGTGCGCCTCGGCCGGTGACCCTCGAGGGTAAACAAACATTCAGGCCCTCGGCTTACCGCTGCGGCGAGTGATCGCCTGCTTCCGGTGCGTCGTATACACGACTTAAGATAACTACGCGTCCACGACGCAGCTCAAAGGCCCGTAAAGCTACATCGGAGACACCCTGGTCATCGACCGCGGGAAGATCCGGAAGCGCAAGAAGGCCGCATCGCGGAGGTTCCGCGGCGGGTAAGGGCACACTCCGCTCTCGGCCGCGGAGGACATCCCGTGGCGATGCCGCCGGCTGGTGATCGGCACCGGCGCCGACGGCGCGCTGCCGGTGCTGCAGCAGGTCCGAGATGAGGCCCGCCGCCGCAAGATCGATCTCGTCGTCACCAACGCCATCTTGCACCTGACCTGCTGAACCTGTCGGCGTGGTACCGGCAACTCTCTTCAGCGGGTGGGTTCTTTCCCCGCCCCGTCCGCCTCGCCGCCGCTAGCAGCAGCAGCTGCCCAATTTGCCGGTCGGAGAGATGCAGGAAGCTCGCAGCCGGCCAGGGCGAGGGGTGCGCTTGGTCCTGGTCTACCTGCTGAGCATCTGGTCCTGGCTGGGGGACGGTGTTCCGCTGTGCCAGGGCAGGACCTGGCCGAAGCGGACGAGTTCGCCGTGGGTCGCTGGGTCGAGCCGGTCGGCCAGGGTTAGGTCGAGGACGGCCCGGGCGGCCTGGTCGGGGGTCTGCGCGTGGCTGTAGTCGGCGAACCATGGTCGGGACGCCCGGGTGTCCACCATTCCGGGGCAGACCGCGGCGATGAGGGTTCCGTCGGCCAGATCTGCCGCCCGGCGCTGTGCGGCGACAGCCCGCACCGCGGCGACTTGAGCCACTTTGGAGGGCACGTTGATCCAGCGGGGCCAGCCCTGTTCCTCGGCCGTGCCGTCGTGGATGGCGGTCCGCCAGGACGCTACGGCCGCCTCGACCTGCTCCAGCGTGGCCCCGTCGAACAGTGGGTGCAGGCGAGGGTCCAGGTGGCCGAGTGTGCCCAGCGAGCTGGCCACCACGATCAGTCGGCCGCCGGGCCGGAGCACGGGGCCGAACGAACGCAGCACCGAATGGGTGCCTGCGTTGGCGACGTCGATGAATTCGTCGGCCTGCTCGGACTGCGGCCGGTCCGGGGTGAGCGCGGCGATCGCGTTAGACATCACGATGTCCACCCCGCCGTGGCGGTCAGCGAGTTCTGCGGCCAGCCCGGCCACGGCTCCGGCATCCGCGACGTCGAGAACCCGGCCTGACACCCGGCTCCGGGTCCCGGCGTGCGCGGTGACCGCGGCAGCGGCGTCGGCGACGCGCCGGGCGGTACGCCCGGTGAGCAGGACCAGGTCCTCCGGGTTCATCCGGGCAGCCAGGCCCGTGACGAGGGCGAACCCCAGCCCTTGATTGGCCCCGGTGACCAGGGCGATACGTGCATCTGACATGACCATCACGCTAAGCAGGTCCGGGTCATGCGTCAAACGAAAGTTACGCATATATGGTATGCGTAATAGTCATGGATTTCGCCGACATGTCGCTGGTGACGCTGCGGGTCTTCCGCGAGGTGGCCGAGCGGGGCACCCTCACCTCCGCAGCGGCCGCGCTGGGCTACACCCAGTCCGCGGTCTCCCGGCAGGTCGCCTCGCTGGAACGGGCGGCAGGGGCGCCGTTGCTGGAACGGCGCCACGACGGGGTGCGGCCGACCACCGCAGGACACGTCGTGCTGCGCCGCGCCGCGACCGTGCTCGATCAGATCGACGCCGCCGCGCGGGAGCTCGCTGGCCTGCCCGCCGAGGCGGGAACGGTCCGCCTGGGCTGGTACACCAGCGCGGGGGCCAGCCTGGTGCCCCGCGCCCTCGCGGCCCTGCGCCGTACCCATCCCGCCATCACCGTCATCACCCGGGAAGGCAGTACCCCCGCCCTGGTCCGCGCGCTGCGGGCCGGCAGCATAGATCTCGCCCTGCTGGCCTCAGCACCGCCGTTCCGCCCACCCGACGCGGAGACACCCCCGCTGGACCTCCAGGTGATCGCCGAACGCAGCCTGTGCCTAGCGGTCCCCGCCGCCCACCCGCTCGCCCGCCAGAACGTCGCCGACATCGCAGACCTGCGCGGTCAGCGCTGGATCGCCAGCCCCTCCTCCGCAGATGAGACCCTGATGGGGGTATGGCCCGGGCTGGACGAGCGACCCAAGATCACCCACACCGCCCGGGACTGGCTGACCAAACTGCACCTCGTCGCGGCAGGATGCGGCCTGACTACAGTGCCCGCCTCATTCGCGGCCATCACGCCCCCGGGCGTGCGGGTCCTAGCCGTGCGCGGCGGGTCGCAAGAACAACGGCGCATCATCCTGGCCCGGCTCCCGCACCCGCTCACCGAGCCAGCCGCCAGCCTCGCCGACGCCCTGCGCGCCGCAGCCACCGACGCGCCGGCCCCGAGGTAGCCCACACCAACCACGCACCGGCACACGACGCTCCAGATAACGTGTCCCCGCCGAAGCCCAGGACCTGCGGCGTTTACAGCAAAGACACCCAAATTCCGGCTTTAGATTAGGCGGAACTGCGCGCCGTAGGTGTTACGGAACATGACTGCGGCCATCGGCGGGCTTGGAGGCTGCCCGGACGCCGCTGTTGCCGAGGCGGACAGCTACGGAGGGGATCTGCTGCAGCGGGCAAGCGCGGCTAGCATCGCCTGATGGGTGATCAGTTGTTCGTCCCGGCCGATTTCGCCGTTCCCGGCGGGCTCACGGCCGGGGAAATGCGGCTGGAACCGCTCGGGCCACAGCACAACGCCGCGGACTACGCCGCCTGGACGGCCAGCACCGGCCACATCCAGGCAACCCCGGGATTCCCCTGGGGTGACTGGCCGCACGAGATGAGCCTGGCGGAGAACCTGCGCGATCTCGAGCGCCACGCGCAGGACTTCGCTCGGCGCCGCGGATTCAACCTACACCGTGCTCAGCACCGCCACGGGCGAAGTCATCGGCTGCGTCTACATCTACCCGCCGCCCGGCCAGAACCAGGGCCGCCGCAGCGCGGTCGTCCGTTCCTGGGTCCGCGCGGACCAGGCGGCGCTCGACCCCGTGCTCTACCACGCGGTCCGCGCATGGCTGGAACGCGACTGGCCCTTCGACTCGATCCAGTACGCGCCACGGGCCTGACCCGGGACCGTCTGCCGGGCTGGCCTGCCATCTCCCCGGCCGGGTTTTCCGGGTGACGCAGCGGCGTAGCGTCTGTCACAGGACCACTTTGGGTTAACGGACTGTAATACACGACGCTGGGCTGTAATACACGACGCTGGCGTGACCGTTGGCAGAAACAGAGTCGGCAGGGAGGATCAGGCTCGGGGCGGAGCCCAGACATAGAGGCCTCCAGACTCGCCGGGGCGAACCACTACGAGTGAACATGCCGGTCAGCGCATAAGCATGCGTGCACGCAACGTCCTCATTTCGCATGAGCGAGCATCTGGGCGGGACCTCTCCGCGCAGGTAATGGTATTGCGGGACAGCGCGGCCTGGCTCGCAGCCGAGGGCGGTGATGAGCTGGCCGGGATACTGCTGCGCCTGCGGCTGCGGGCGGTGTGTTACCTGGATGAACTGGCTGGCAGCGCGCGGCAGGTGATCGCGGCCGGTGAGCCGCCGGCAGTGGACAGCGGACGGGTGCCGGGACCGGACCACCCCCGGACACCCTGGCCTCGCGGGACCACCTCGCCAGCGCCCGCAGGGCGGTGAGCGGACCGGACTGAATCGTTCCCTGGGCGGCGCGTGATGCTTCCGGTGTGAACGGACGGGTTAGCCTGCAGCAGTCCGGTGCGGCCTGCGTCTTCGCTGATGGCTACAGGCTCAGTGGGTAGATCGGTGGTAAGCATCGCATCGCGCCATCACCTGCTCCTAACAACACCTCGCCAAGGCGAGCAGGGACGCGGGCGTCGGCACGTACCCGAGCTGCCGCCCGCCGAACCATAGGGTCCACAGTCATCGGTGCACGGGATTTATTCGGGCCCAGGCATTGTCCCCGACCCTCAGGTGCTGCAGCGCCACGGTCACCCAGCCAATCTCGTAGTTGGTCGCGGCGCCGTCACCGCGGCGATAGGCCACGATCATGCGGCCGATCGCGACCAGCCCTTCGGCGGCGATCATGTGCCGGGACCTGGCTCCCCGCCCGGCTTGGCGACCAGTCGTTAGCCTCAGGTGACGGCGCGACGTGATTCCCTGAGCCATAGCCACCTGCGGAGACGCAGGGTCCGGCGACGCCGCAGGCCAACGTACCTGGTCAGCAAAAGCGCGTGGCGTTGAGCACGGCGTGAAGGCTCGTTTGGTTTCGGGCCACGACCGTGCTCGGCGGCGATCACGCGGAGTCCAAAGGCCGCGCTCACCCGAAGCGGTAACTGACGCGTCGTCGCGATGGTAGCTCGCGCTGTCTGGAGCGCGCGGCCACCAGGCCGGCGGGCGGTCGTGTCCCGAACGCGGCCCGCGGGCAACCGCGCAGCGGTGTCGGCGGTCGCATACGGTTGGTGACGTGCTGGTGCGCGATGAAGCAGCTGTAATCCGCCCGCGACCACGAGCCATCGACTCGACGGCGACCCGGAGCCACCGCGTGGTAGGTCGGCTCCCACGATGACCACCTCGCTTACCGACGTCGACACCCTCCGACGCGCCGCCGTCGACATGATCACCGAGGCATGGGACGCTCTCGCCGCCGAGCACGTCGTGCCGTGCTCCCGATATCGTTGTGCGTGCCGAGAATCGCATCCACGGCTCTGACCAGCAGAGTTGCTTGCCCGACGCCCCGCCCGTGATGATCGCCGGTCATGTGCCTGCGGTTCGTCTTCCTCCTGATCACGCGGGTGGCCTCATGGCTGCAGCTGTCCCGGCATGAGGAGGCATGGCAGACCGCCGAGATCTTGATCCTGCGCCACCAGCTCGCCGTCCTCCAACGGCAGCAGCCGCGCCGCCCGGACCTGAACTGGGCGGACCGGGCACTGCTCGCGGTCCTGCTCAGCGTGATACCGAAAGCGCGGCGCCAGGGGCTGCGGCTGCTGGTCACCCCGGACACGATCCTGCGCTGGCACCGCGACATCGCCCGCCGCCGCTGGGCCGCCAGATCCAAGCGGGGCAGGACCGGCCGCCCGACCACCCGCCGGAACATCAAGGCCCTGGTCCTCCGGCTAGCCAAGGAGAACCCCGAATGGGGATACCGCAGGATCCACGGCGAGCTGGCCGGCCTGGGAGTCAACGTCGCGGCGTCGAGCGTATGGGAGATCCTCAGGACCAACGGCATCGACCCCGCGGCGCGACGGACCGGGCCGACCTGGCCGCAGTTCCTGCGCTCCCAGGCCGAGGCGATCCTGGCCTGCGACTTCTTCAGCGTTGACCTGCTCGACGGCACCCAGGCCTACGTCCTCACCGTGATCGGGCACGCGACGCGGCGCATCCGCATCCTCGGCGTCACGCTGCATCCCACCGGGGAATGGACCACCCAGCAGGCCCGCAACCTGATCATGGACCTCGGCGAACAGGCAGAGCGGATGAAGTTCATGATCCGCGACCGTGGCTCGAACTTCACGACCGCGTTCGACGCGGCCCTCGCCGATGCCGGGATCCGGACCGTGCTGTGCAACGTGCGGACGCCCCGTATGAAACCTCGGGTTGCATACTGCACCTCTTCGGGTCGATGCGCGGTGTTCCGGTGTCGTCCTGGTCAGACGGTAGCGGTGGGGTCTGACATTTTGGTTGGCGTGTTACGTGTCAGCGGGGCGGTGAGGCGTCGCTGGGTGAGCTTGCGTCCTTGTGCGCGGGCTGGGGGGTTGGGGCCTGGCGGTGGGTAGAGGCACTGGCCTTTGTCGTTGTAGGGGTGTGCGGTGAGGAGTCCGGCGTGGTGCCAGATCTTGATGGTGCCGGCGGAGACGCCGAGCAGCGTGGCGATCTGGGTGAGGGTGAGCATGCCGGCGTCGCGGAGGCGCTGCTGGCGGCTGCGCAGCTGGTAGTCGTCGCGGATGTTGCGGATGATGAGCGGGTGGAAGGGGCGGCCTTCGCCGCTGGTCAGGCCGCGCTGGTTGAGGATGGCGGCGATGTCGGCGTGGGTGTGGTGGTCGAGGAGCTCGTCGATGGCGGCGATGACCTGGGGCGGGGTCTGCCGGATGGCCCAGCCGGGCCGGGGGGCGGGGAGGGTGAGGGTGTGGTGCTGGCCGCCGGCCAGGCGGATGTGGGCGGTGATGGTGTCGCTGGTGCGGGTGATGGTGACGTCGGTGAGCAGGAGCCGGGCGATGCGTTTGCGTTCGCGGGCTGGGGTGGCGGGGTCGTTCCAGATGCCGGGCAGGTTGGTGACGAGCTGCCGGATCCGGGCCTTCTGCTGGTCGGTGAGCTGCCCGGGGTTCTGCTGGCGGGCTTTGTCGTAGGTGGCCTGGGCGTCGTTGAGGGCGCGCAGGGCGGTATTCCAGTCGGCTTCGAGGGTTTCGGCGACGAGCCGGTTGGCCGGGTCGACGGTGATGTAGCGGCGGCGGGCCAGGTCGGCGTGGTAGCGGGCGCGCTCGATGTGCGCGGCGCGCAGGGTGTCGGCTTCGGCGGCGCGGTGCTCGAGCTCGGCGGAGACGGTCAGGGCGGCTTCGGCGGCTAGCGGGGTGAGCTGGCTGATCAGGAACTCGCTGATCTGCTGGTCCAGGGTGTGGCCGGGGATGACGGTGCAGGGCGGGCGCCCGTTGGCGATGCCGTCGCGCTGGCATACGTAGGTGGGTGTCTGCTGGCCGGCGCGGGTGTGGTAGCGGATGGTCATCCGCCCGCCGCAGCGGCCGCAGATGATGATGCCCTGCAGCAGGGCGGGTCCTTCGCGGGCGGGCCCGGCGGCGCGGTCGGGGCCGTGCGCGGCGGCGTTGGCGGTCATCGTGGCGAGGTTGGCCTCGTACTGGTCCAGGGTGATGTAGCCGGGGTGGGCGCCGGGGATGAACGCGATCCATTCGCCACGGGGCAGCAGCGTGATGACCGTCTTGCCGCCGGGCAGCTTCTGGTCGCGTCGCCGGCCGTAAGTGAACGCGCCGGCGTAGCGGGGGTTGTGCAGCACCCGCAGCACGACATGGTGCTGCAGCGGTTTCCAGTCCAGCTCGCCTTTGCGGGGGCCGGCGCGGTGCCGCCAGGGGAAGGTCAGCTGGGCGGTGTTGAACGCTTTCACGCAGGCGGACGCCGACCCGGTGGCCTCGAAGGTGGTGAACAGGCGGCGCAGGGCGCCCTGGACGGCGGTGTCGGGGTCGAGGGTGACGTGCCCGGCGGCGTCGTAGGCCAGCCCGACGGGCAGCGGGGTGATCAGCTCGCCGCGGCGGGCCTTGGAGATGATCCCGCCGCGCAGCCGGGCCCGGATGAAATGGAGCTCAGCCTCCGAGAGGGCGCCCTTAAGGCCCAGGAGGAGCCTGTCGTTGAAATTCCGCGGGTCGTAGAGGCCGTCTTCGTCGCAGATCAGGGTGCCGGTCATGCCGCACAATTCGAGGAGCTGGTGCCAGTCGGCGGAGTTGCGGGCCAGCCGGGAGCATTCCAGGCCGAGCACGATCCCGGCCCGGCCCAGCGACACCTCGGCGACCAGGTGCTGGAATCCTTCCCGGTCGGCGGCCGAGGCGCCGGAGTGGCCCTGGTCGATGTCGATCACGGTGATCTGGTCCGCCGCCCAGCCCAGCGCGATCGCCTTGCCGCGCAGGTCGTACTGGCGGATCGCGGACTCGGTGTTGTGGATGACCTGCTTGAGGCTGGACTGGCGGACGTACAAAAGCGCCGTTCTGGACAGGTGGGCGGCGGTCACCTTGGATGCCGCGGTATCAGGGAGCATCGGGTCTCCTTCAGCATGAGCGGTTACGGGGGCGGGCCGGTGATGGTCCCGGCGAGCGCGACGGCCGCCAGGGCGTTGATGAGCTCGGCGGCCACGGGGACGGGGAGCCCGCTGGCCGGGGCGGGCTGCGTGCCGGGCGGCCGGAAGGCCGGTGCCGCTTTGTCTTGCGGCCTGGCGGAGGTCAGCCCGGCCAGCGCATGCCGCCAGGCGGTGACGCCGCTGCCGGTCAGCACGCCGAGCCCGAGCGGGAACGCCTCGGCGCGCGCGTGCAGGGCGGCATGACGCAGTTGCTCGTAGCGGACGTCCAGCACGCCGCCGGGGGCACCGTCCTGGCCGGCATCCAGGCTTGTGCCTGGTTCAGCAGCCGCGTGGCCAGGTGATGGGAGCAGGGACAGGGACGGGTCATCCTCCTTTCTTGCGGGGGCGGGCAGGTCAGCGGCTTTTGGAGCGGCGCTCCCGGCGGCGGGCCAGCGCTTTCTCGACCGAGCGGGGGTGCACGCGCACGCCGAAGGCCTCCTGGATCCGGTCCGGCAGCTGGGCCGGGCGCAGGCCGGGGCCGGCGGCCAGCTGCTCCTCGGCCCAGGCGAGGATCTCCTCGGTGAGCTTGCTGGCCCCGCGCGGCCCGGGCCGCGCGGGCACAAGCCCGTCCAGCCCGGAGGACTCCAGTGCGGCGGCCGCGGCGTAGTACGCGGGGCGGGAGTAGCCGAACGCTGCGGCGGCCTCGGTGACCGGGGCGCCGCCGGCCCTGACCTTGCGCACCATCTCGTATTTGACCTGCACCGCGTCCCGGGCGTCGAAGAAGTCGCTGGCCAGGAACTCCGGGTCGGTCACCTGTTCCGGGTGCGGGTTCAGGCAGCGGGCCCCGGCAAGCGCGGCCTCCTTGGGGTCCGGTCTGGTATCCCGCCTGGCCATGCTGCCTCCTGATCATCATTGCCGTCAGGAAGATTTTGCCGGAGGTGGATATCGTTCGCGCGCTTATGAGCCAGCGTGTCGCCAGTTTCTTCAGGAACTTCCAGGCGAAGATGCCGACGGGCAGCAGGCTGGTCCTCACCCGTGCAGTCCTGTGCGGCATAATTCTACTGACACTCACGGCATAATCCTCTTTACGGCCCCGGCGCTGTCTCGCTGCGCGCGGAGCCGGTCTGCCAGATCAGCCAGCGCCAGCAGGCCATCGGCGGTGAACGGGCACCGTCCGGCCGCGATTACCACGAACGGGTCCGCCGCAGCCGCGTCGGTCCACCCGGCTGGCAGCGAGAACAGCTGCCCGTCCTCGTCGTGCAAGCAAACCCGGTCCTCACCCCAGTTCTGGCGGTGCTCGACGAACTCGAAGTCCCGCCCGGCCAGCGGGTGGAACGGGTGCGTCACCCGGACACGCCGGTACCAATCATGCGGATCGGGTGTAGTTGACGATGCGGGGCAACGCGATTGCCGAACGCTGGATCGGGGGATGCCGACGCGAGCTCCTGGACCGCACCCTTATCTGGAACCAGAGCCATCTGCAGCAGATCTTGCGCGATTACGAGAATCATCATAACCAGCACCGGCCTCACCGTTTCCTGCACGGCGCGGCACCGCTGAAACCGCTGCCTGAACCGGTCGATCTTGAGCAGTACCGCGTCCGGAGACAGGCTCGCGTCGGTGGTCTGATCAACGAGTATCGCCTGGTCGCGTGACGTGGATGAGGTTCTCGGCACCCACAGGCTGGCCAGCTTCCTGCGGCGGCGGCAGCTCGGCGCGCGGCTGGGCGGGCCGAGCCTGCCGCTGGACATCGGCTACGCCGAATCGATCCCCGCCGGGATCCGCAACGCGGTGGTGCTGCGGGACCGCAAGTGCCGGTGGGCCGGCGGCTGCAACCAGCCCGCGTCCGCCTGCGACGTCCACCACACCAAACACAAGAAGAACGGCGGCAAGACCAGCACCAGGGACTGCGTCCTGTTGTGTTTTTTCCACCACCAGATCGTCATCCACCAGCAGGGCTGGACCCTGGTCCTGAACCCGGACGGGACCACGACCGCCTGGAACAAGGACAAGACCAAAGTACTGCACAGCCACGGGCCCCCGGCCCGGCCGGGGTAAGAGCCGGGTGACAGTCAGGGACGAGCACCGGATGACGCCGCCTGGGAACCGAGGACCGCGGCGTCATCCGGTGCTGCTCATTTCTCGGTCAGCGGGTGAAGGGCAGGACTGCGTCCTCCCAGCGTCAGGGCCAGCCCGCAGACGTGGCCGTGGTCAGGGCGGGGCTGACGTCGCGGTAGATGAAGTAGGCAAGCCCGATAAGCAGCAGCGGGGAGATGACCCAGCGCTCGGCGAGCTTGTTGGTGGTGATCCGGACCGGTTCTGGCAGCAGGCCGAACTTATAGCGGCTGAGCGGGTACAGCAACGGGCAGCCGTCGTGGGTCAGCATGTCGCCGGCCAGGTGAGCCAGCATGCCGAGGGCGACGGACACGGCGAGCACCGGCACGTGCCACGAGGTCACCTCGACCAGGTCCCAGCCCTGCCAGAGGACCAGGACGGCCAGCGCGATCCCGAACAGGTCGCCGTGATGCCCGCCGATGTACAGGGCGCGGAGCCCGGCCGAGAACAGCAGGGCCAGGATGAGCCCGACCGGGACCAGGTGCCACCACAGCTCCCCATGCTGGAGGTTGGCCGCCGCACCCCGCTGAAACGACCCGGCCCAGAGCGCGGCGATCGTCAGCAGCCCGACGCCGAGCAGGCTGTGCGTGCCTTTCCGGTGGCCACCGCTGAGCCGGTGCACGATCCACGCGAAGGTCCCGGTCAGGAAGCCGAACGTGCGGGCGATGGTGGAGCCGGGCTCGTCCAGGTCGGGCAGGACCCCCGCGCCCGCGGTCAGGGCCGCCGCCACCGCCAGCTGCGTGCCGCTGACCGGCAGCAGGGGCGCGACGGCGGCGAAGGCCAGGGCGCCTGACAGCGCGTGGTCGTGGCCGAGCATGGCGGGCTCCCGGGGGTTCGGAGGGTCCAGCCGCCAAGCTAACTCGCGTCGGCGACATTCCCGGGGAGCCGCGCCGTCAGGGATCGGCGAGGGCCTGATCCAGGGTCCGGGGCCCAGCCCCGGTCAGGTCGCGGACCGTGCCGTGCACGCGGCTGGCGTACCCGTCAGGACGCCGGTAGTCCTGGTACAGCTCGATCAGCCCGTCGGCCAGCCATTCGCCCATACCAGCGGCCAGCATGCCGGAACGGGCCGCGGCGTCGTCGACCGGCACGTACCGGACCGGGCGGCCGAGGGTGGCGGCGAGCTTGACGGCCGCCTCGGCGTGGCTGAGCGCCTCCGGCCCGGTCACGTCGCGGGCCTGGCCGGCCTGCTCTCCGGCGAGCACCAGGGCGGCGACGGCCCCGACGTCGCGGGCGTCCACCATGCTGATCCTGGCCTCCCCGGCCGGGGCATAGTAGTTGCCCTGCGGGTCCAGCGACGCCGGCCAGAACTCGGTCACGTTGTGCATGTAGAAGTTCGGCCGCAGGATCGTGAACGGCACCCCCGAGGCCCGCAGCAGTTCGTCGGCCTGGCCGTGATCGCGGATGAACCTGGCCGGCGAGGCCGGGTCGGCGCCCAGGATCGAGCTGCGGACCAGGTGGCCGACCCCGGCGCGGGCCGCGGCCTCGATCGCGTTGCGATGCCAGGCCAGCTCGCCGGCCGCGGCCGCTGACAGCAGGAACACCGCGTCCGTGCCCTTCATGGCCCGGTCCAGACTGGCCGGGTCGGCCAGGTCACCGATCACTTCGTCAGGTCCGGGGGCCGAACGGGTGAGCAATCGCACCGGCGCCCCCGTCACGCGCAGCAGCCTGACCAGCTCCCGTCCGGTCCGGCTGCCCGCTCCGATAATCAGGATCATAGGGGCCAGCCTGGTCCGGCCGGCCGGGCCGGTCAACGGCTAAATGCGTATCGATCAACGCTGTCAGCCAATCGATCGGGCGGTCTGGGCCAGAGCCCGGATCCTGGCGTTCTCGTGCGCGGTGACCCAGATCAGGCCGAGCGGCAGCGGCGGCAGGTCCGTAATCGGGACCAGCGCGATGTCGTCCCTGGTGAACATCGGGATGCCGCTCGCCGTCGGGTGGACGATCTGGCCGCGGGCGACCAGGGACACCAGCTCGTGGATGCTGCGCACCGGCTGGCCGCGGCGGATTTCCCGGCCCGAGGGCGCGCGCGGCGGGAAGATGGCGTCGTACAGCGCGGGCGGGAACGGCGGCGTCATCTGCGCCACCTCCCGGTCGGCGAGGTCCTCGAGCGAAACCGAGGCCCGGGCGGCGAGCGGGTCACCGCGGGCCACGGCCAGCACCCGGTCGCGGTACTCGAGCACCGGCCCGGCGGTGAGGTCGGGCTCGTCCAGCGCCAGCCAGTTGACCAGCACGTCGAGCTCGCCGCGGCGCAGCGCCGAGTACGGGTCGAAGTTCGAGACCACGTCCAGCACGGCCCGGCTGCCGGGCTGCCGGGCCTCGAAGGCCTCGGTCAGCCGGGTCAGCACGGTCATGTTGGAGGTGGGCGAGAACCCGATCCTGACGACGCCCGCCGCCTGCCTGGCGGCCGCGCGGGCGTCGTCGAGGGCGGCGGTGAGCTGCGCGTAAGCGGGCCGGAGCCGGCTAGCCAGCTGCTGGCCGAGCGGGGTGAGCCGGACCCGGCGGCTGGTCCGCTCGAACAGCGCCCCGCCCGCCCTGCGCTCGAGCGCGGCCACCAGCCGGCTCACCCGGGGCTGGGGCAGCCGCAGCCGTTCCGCGGTCCGGCCGAAGTGCAGCTCCTCGGCCAGCACCAGGAAGACCTCGATCTCGGCGGTATCCATCAGGCTGTGTCTATCAGGCTGTGTCTATCAGGCCTGCGGCGCGGCTCGCGGCCGAGATCGCCTCCCTACGCTCACTTCTTCCTGGGCTTCTTGACCTTGGGCGGCATCGAGCCGACGTGGACCCGGGCCTTCTCCACCCACCGGGCGGCTAGGTCCGGGTCCATGCCCGAGGGGAGGCTGAGGTAGCCCCCCATCGGACGCTCGGCCGGGCCGAACGGCCCGGCCCCGTCGACGGCCGCCAGTTCGGCGGCGTCGGGTTCGGCCAGCTTGACGCCCACCGAGGACCCGAAGAGCCCGGCGAACATGTTGCCGTGCACGAACGCCCCGAGGTTGCCGAACATCGGCTTCACTTCGACCTCCGGGCCCCCAGGGAGGATCGACCTGAAGAACTCCTTGTCATCCTCGCTGGGCTTGGGCATGTTCATGGGACTAGGCAGGCGTCGACTTGATCACGCTGAACATCGCGCCCTGCGGGTCGCTGAGGATCGCGATACGCCCGACCGGGGTGTCGAACGGCGCGACGATGACCGACCCGCCCAGTTCAGTGGCTTTGGCCGCGGTGGCGTCCGCGTCGTCGGTGCCGAAGTACACGTGCCAGTGGCTGGGCACGCCCGGCATCTGCGGCGGCGTCGAGCCGCCCACCATCGCCTCGCCCGCCTTGAACACGGTGTACGGCTCGCCCTCGCCCATGTTCATGCTCTCGGCGGTCAGGCCGGTCACGTCGGAGTAGAAGGGGAACACGGCCTGGTCGCTGGTGACGAGCTCGTTCCAGTTGAGCGTGCCGGGCTCGTTCACCAGCGTGGCGCCGATGTGCTGGTTAGCCTGCCACAGCGCGACCGGCGCGTCGGACGGGTCGATGACGAAGGACATCCGCCCGGCGTCCATGACGTCGAACGGCGCCATCGCGACCTTGCCCCCCGCGGCCTCGACCTTGGCGGTGGCGTCGTCGACCGAGTCCACGGCGAGGTAGGTGTTCCACATGGCCGGGGCGCCCGCGGCGGCCAGCTCGGACGGCTGCGTGGAGATGGCGGCGACCTGGTGGCCGCCGAGCATGGCCATCGAGTAGACCTGCCCCTCTCCCATGGGCTGGTCGTCGTAGGTCCAGCCGAACAGCCCGGCGTAGAACGCCTTGGCCGCGGCCTGGTCGCTGGTCGGCAGGTCCACCCAGTTGGGCGTGCCCTGGGCGTAAGAAGTGCGTTCTGGCATGATCTGATCTCCCCTGTTCAGTGAAGGTTTCGGCCGGTGAAGGCGATGAGCCGGTCGAGCCGGCCGTCGTCAGGGCCGGGCTCGACTGGGTCGGCGAAGCTGCCGCCGCCCCGGGCCTCGGGCGTGATGATCTGGCGGGCCACGCCGAGGACGTGCTGGGCGACCTCGTCGGAGACGGCCACGCGCTGGCCGGTGGCCTGGGCGAAGTCCCACGCGTGGACCAGGAACTCGATGGACAGGATGCCCAGGGCGGCACCGGCGGGCATCTCGTGCGGGCCGACCTTGACCTCGCCGCCGAGCCCGCGGACGTGCCAGGCCTCGAGCGTGGCCTGGGCGGCCGCGGCGACCCGCGTCTCCAGCGGGCCGTTAACGGCTTCGGCACTGGCGCCCGCCGCGGCACCCAGGTACGTGACCGATCCGATCAGGTGCTCGGCCAGCTGGGTCACGTCGAACTCGGTGCACACCGTGGGCTTATGGTAGTCCGCCTCGGCGACGCCGCGCAGGACCAGCTGGCAGATGGCCAGCGTGGCCTCGGCGGAGCTGAGCGGATCGAGGGCGGGCTTGGCCGCCCACTCGTCGGGTCCGGCGTCCCCGGCGGTCGCGGCGGTGACGAGCCGGCCGAGGTAGTGCGTCCAGCCCTCGGCGTGGCTAGCCTCCTGCTCGCCCGTCAGCCCCTCGTGCACGAGGTGGACCATGGTCCCGCCCGCCGTGGCCTCCAGCGTGATGATCACGGTCGAGGCGCCGGGCGGCAAGTCCGCCGAGCCCTCCCAGCCCCAGGTGAAGACGACGCGGCGGCCCGGCTCCACCTCGGTGAAGGTGCCGGCCGCCGAGTTTCCGGGAATGATGGTCCACCGGTAGTCCCCGGCGGCCCGCAGGTCGACGCGCGCGGTGACCACCTGCCAGCGGCGGAGCCGGTCCGGCTGGGTGATCAGGGCAAAGGTCTCGTCGGCGTTCAGCGGGACGAGGACCGACTTGTCGAACGGCATGCAGGTCTCCTTCTCAGGCCAGATCGCGCGCGTCGCGGACGAGCTGATCGAGTTCGCGGGTCCAGAACGAATCGAGTTCGGCACGGAGCGCGGCCATCCCCCTGACGTTCAAGCGGTAATACTGGAATTTTCCTGCCCGCCGGCTCGTGACGAGCCCGCTGTCGGCGAGCACGCCCAGATGCTGCGAGACCGCCGACCTGCTCACGGTGAAGTGGCTGGCCAACTGGCCCACTGTCTGCTCGCCGGCCCCCAGCAGCTGCAGCAGGCGGCGCCGGTTGGGCTCCGCGACCGCAGCCACCAAGTCAGGCATCTCAACACGTTAGCGGTTACTAACGCGTAGGACAAGAGCTGGGGGTATTGCGATAATCAAGGAGGGCAAGAGGTGGGCGGGAGGGCACGCGCCCGGGTCGTTCGGGATCATGACGGAGCCGGGCCAGGGGCAGACCTGTAGCGGCGTTGACGACGGTCACCGGATCCCGCTAGGCTTCCCGAGCAAGCGCTTGGTCGCCAGCGATGGTCAACAGAGATGAGCAGCGATGCCGGTCAAGTACCTGTCTCAGGAATGGATCGACGCCTACAACGACGCGCTGGCCGGGGATGCGGTGCGCGCGGCGATGAAGGGCAAGAACGCGACCATCCAGATGGTGATCTCCGACGCGCCGGAGGGTGAGATCCGCTACTGGCTGCGGATCGAGGACGGCGGCGCGGCGGCCGGGCTGGGCGACCTGGAGGGGCCGGATGTCACCATCCGGCAGTCCTATGAGACGTCGGCTCAGGTCAACCGGGGTGAGCTGGACGGACAGAAGGCGTTCACCCAGGGCAAGGTCAAGATCGGCGGCAAGATGCTCAAGATGATGCAGCTGCGCACCCCGCTGGCCCAGGTGCAGACCGCGTTGCTCGGCATCGAGACCGAATACTAAGCCTCCCGGGCGCGCCCACCCCCCCGGCGCGCCCGGGACTACATCCAGTCGGCATGCCGGGGCCAGGCCAGCAGCGTGTCGACCACCTCGGCCGGGCCGGTCCCCGGGTCGGTGGCCGCGTACCGGCCGCGGTAGAACAGCAGCGGGCGGCCCGCGCGGCTCGGGCCGAGCGCGGCGACCCGGCCGGTGACCAGGAAATGGTCGCCGGCCTCGTGTACCGCCTCGACCGTGCACTCGACCCAGGTCAGCGCGCCGTCCAGGACCGGACCTGACGGCGAGGGTGACCACGGCACCCCGGCGAACTTGTCCGCCCCCGTGGTTCCGAACCTCCTGGCCAGCTCCTGCTGCCCGTCCGCCAGCACGTTGGCGCAGAAGTGCCCGGCCCGCTCGATCAGCGGCCAGGTGGACGAGGTACGGCTGGGGCAGAACAGCACCAGGGGCGGCGACAGCGACAGCGCGGCGAACGCCTGGCAGGCGAACCCGGCCGGGCCTTGCGGGCCGGTCGTCGTGATGACCGTGACGCCGGTGCAGAAGTGGCCGAGGACCTGCCGGAACTCGGCCGTGTCCTGGTCAGCCTGGGGGGGCAAAGCTGTGGCCCCAGAGGCTGACCGCGGTGCTCTCCCGGCTGATCCAGGTGGCGTCGTCGACGAGCCGGCCGTCGGTGCCGTACTCGATGTCGAAGCCGCCGGGGGTGCGCACGTAGAACGACACCATCAGGTCGTTGGCGTGCCGCCCCAGCGAGCCCGATACCTGTGCGCCGCGGCGGCCGCACCGGTCCAGCGCCCGGCCCACGTCGTCCAGCGACGCGGTCTCGATCATCAGGTGCACGATGCCGGGGTCCGCCGGAACCGGGGCCAGGGCCAGCGAGTGGTGCCGCGCGTTGCAGCCGAGAAAACGGAACCAGACCGGGGGGTCGCCGGGTTTGCCGCCGAAGAATTCGGCTGGCATGCGCATCGAATCGCGCAGCCGGAAGCCGAGGACCTCGGTGTAGAAGTCGAAGCGCGGCCGGCGAGGCGGCCGGGACGGGCAGCACGACGTGGCCCAGGCCCAGGTCGCCGGCGACGAAGCGGGTGCCGTACGGGCTGACCGAGGGGCGGTTATCGAGCGCGGCGCCGCAGAAGACTTCCAGGGTGTGACCGGCTGGGTCCTCGGCCCGCAGCATCGAGCCCACGCGGCGCGCGGCGAGCTCGGCTTCTGTGGCCGCCTTGTACGGGACGCCGGCGTCGGCCAGGGCGCGGCCGACGGCGGCCAGCGCCTGGGTGTCGCGGACCTCCCAGCCGGAGGCGAGCAGGCGTTCGGATGAGCCGGGAATTATGACCAAACGGGCCGGGAATTCGTCCATCCGCAGGTAGACGGCGCCCTCGTCGGGACCCCCGCCCTTAGGTGCAGAGCCCTCGGTCATGCCGAGGATCTTGAGGGCGAACTCGCGCCAGGCGCCGGGGTCGGCCGATTCGATGCGCAGGTAGCCGAGCGAGGAGATCACCCTTTGTCCCCTTCCAGGAAGCCAATCGCCAGCCGGTTGAATTCGGCGGCCTTCTCCAGCTGCACCCAGTGCCCGCACCCGCCGAACACGTGCAGCTGGGCGCGGCGGATCATCTTCATCGCCACCAGCGCGCCGTCGACCGGGTTGACCCGGTCCTCGCGGCCCCAGATCAGCAGCACCCGGTGCCGCAGCCGGTGCGCCTCCCGCCAGAGCAGGCCCTGCTCGTAGGAGGCAGGGTCGAAGAACGAGGCGCCCATCGAGGCCATCGCCTTTAGCGAGCCGGGATCGCTGGCCGCGGCGAACCGCTGGTCGATCAGCTCGTCGGTGACGAGGCGCTGGTCGAAGACCAGGGTGCGGAGAAAGGCCGCCATCTTCTCCCGGCTCGGGCCCGGCGGCGCGCCGAACTCGGCCAGCCGCCGCACGCCCTCGGTCGGGTCGGGCGCGAACACGTTCAGGGACAGGCCGCCGGGTCCCATCAGGACGAGACGGCCGACCCGTTCGGGGTAGGCGAGCGCGAACCTGACCGCGGTGCCCCCGCCCAGGGAGTTGCCGACCAGGTGTGCGGCCTGGATGCCCAGCTCGTCGAGGAGGTTCTTCAGCGCCTCGGCGGCGAAGGTGAAGTAGTTGCCTTGTACCTCCGGCTTGTCCGACTTGCCGTAGCCGGGCTGATCGACGACCAGGGTGCGGAAGTGCTCCGCGAAGGCCGGCAGGTTCCGGCCGAAGTTGGACATGCCGGACGCGCCGGGGCCGCCGCCATGAAGCATGACTACCGGAACCCCGCCCACCTCCCCTGCCCCCTTCTGTGTGCCCGCTTCGTCGTAATGAAGGTGCATCAGAACATCGCGTCCGGGGGCACGTCGTGGCCGAACTCGCCGCGGCCGAACATGGACAGCGCGCGTTCCGGGTCGTTGATCGCGTGCACCCGGCCCGCGTGCGCGTCCCGCCAGAACCGCTGGATCGGCGTGCCCAGCTTCAGCGCCCGGCCGCCGGAGTTCTCGAACAGCAGGTCCACCGCGCGGATGGCCTGGCCGGTGCCGGTCACCTGATCGCGCCGGGTGCGCAGCCGCAGCGGCAGCGGGATCTTCTCTGCCGCGTTCGCGTGCGCCATGAGCTCTGTCATGTCCCGCTCCAGGGCCAGCCACGCGGAGTCGATCAGCGCCGCGGCCTCGGCGATCCTGACCTGCGCGAACGGATCCTCGGCGGACCGCTGGCCGACGTAGGAGGCCCGGACCCGCTGGCGCTGGTAGTCGACATGGGCCGCGTAGGCACCCGTCGCCATGCCGATGATCGGCGTGGTGATGGCGTAGGAAAAAATAGAGCCGAACGGGATGCGGTACAACGCCCCCGTGTTGACCTGGTGGCCCGGGCAGGCGATCTTGGTCACGCCGGTGAAGCTCAGCGCCCTGTGCTCGGGGACGAAGGCGTTGTCGACGACGATGTCGTTGCTGCCGGTGCCGCGCAGCCCAACCGTGTCCCACACGTCGTCGATGCTGTAGTCGCTGGCCGGCAGCAGGAACGTGCAGAAGTCCACGGGCTTGCCGTCGTCGTCGGTGACGATGCCGCCGAGCAGGACCCAGCTGGCGTGGTCGCAGCCGGAGGAGAAACTCCATCGCCCGTGGAGCGTGTAGCCACCACCCCCCGCCCACCTCCCCTCCCCCCTTCCTTCCCCCTTCACTAGCTTGGCCTTGCCGGTGGGGGCGTAGGAGGAGGACATCCGGGTGGCCGGGTCGGCGCCCCAGAACGTCGTCCTGGGCCTGCTTGGGGAACAGGGCGAGCTGCCAGGGGTGCACGCCGACCACCGAGGCGACCCACCCGGTCGACCCGCACGCGCTGGCGATCAGCCGGACGGCGGTGAAGAACGTGACCGGGTCCGCCTCCAGGCCGCCCGCGGTCTTCGGCTGGAGCAGGCGGAAAAAGCCCGTCTCTTCCAGGGCCTTGACCGACTCGGCCGGTACGACGCGGCCGTCCTCGGCCTCCTGGGCACGCTGCCTCAGCGCGGGGAGCAGTTCGGTGACCCCCGCGATAACGGCCTGGGTAGCGCTATCTGCCTGATTGGACACTGCCATATGCCTAGACTAGAACATGTTCTAGTCTTGAGGTATGGATCAGGTTCGGACTATCGAGGCAGGCGCGCTGCCGGCCAGGTTCGCGCGCGGCTGGCACTGCCTGGGACTCGCGGCCAGGTTCCGTGAAGGCGGCCCGCACGCGGTCGCGGCGTTCGGCACCAAGCTGGTGGTGTTCGCGGATTCCTCCGGCGCCCTGCACGTACTGGACGCGTACTGCAGGCACATGGGCGGCGACCTGAGCCAGGGCACGGTCAAGGGCGATGCCATCGCCTGCCCGTTCCACGACTGGCATTGGGGCGGGGACGGCCGGTGCGCCTCGATTCCGTACGCCCGGCGGGTCCCGGTGGCGGCCAGGACGCGGGCCTGGCGCACCCTGGAACGGAACGGTCACCTGTTCGTCTGGAACGACCCGGAGGGGAACGCGCCGCCGGACGACGTGACGATTCCTGTGATAGAAGGCGCTTCGTCGGACGAGTGGACTTCGTGGACGTGGGATTCGATCCTGGTCGAGGGCGCGAACTGCCGCGAGGTCATCGACAACGTCGTGGACATGGCGCACTTCTTCTACATCCACTTCGCCTTTCCCACGTTCTTCAAGAACGTCTTCGAGGGGCACATCGCGTCGCAGTACCTGCAAACGCGGTCCCGGCCTGACGTGGGGCCGGATATGGGCAGGGCCTCCAACTACTCCGATGGCGGGGCCGAGACCACGCTGCGGTCCGAGGCCTCCTACTACGGCCCGGCGTACATGATCGACTACCTGTGGCACGACTATCACGGCATGGGCATCGAGAGCGTCCTGATCAACTGCCACTACCCGGTCACGCCGACCTCCTTCCTGCTGCAGTGGGGCGCCATCGTGCGGCGGCCGCCGGGCCTGCCGGATGCCCATGCGTCCCGGATGGCGGCCAAGTTCGCCGACTTCGTCGGGCTCGGCTTCCAGCAGGACGTGGAGATCTGGCTGCACAAGACGCGGATCGACAACCCGCTGCTGTGCGCCGAGGACGGCCCGGTCTACCAGGTGCGCCGCTGGTACGAGCAGTTCTACCGGGATGTGGCCGACGTCGAGCCGGACATGGTGGCGCGGTTCGAGTTCGAGATCGACACCACCCGCGCGGTGGCCGGCTGGGAGGCGGAGGTGGCGGCCAACCTGGCCCGGGCCCGGGCAGACAGCGCGGATGTCGGTTAACGGCCGCGGCCCCGGCGGCGGCCGGGGCCGCGGCCGCGGCCGCGGCCCCGGCCCTCGGGACGAGCGGCAGCCCGCCTTCTGCCCCGTCGAGTGCGGGCGGTGCGGCGCGGGCGTGCTGGCCGCCAAGTTCAGCCCGCAGCACACCTCGGTGCAGTGGAGCGCGGAGGCGGTGCGGGCGTGCGCCGAGTTCTCCGCTGCTTTGTCGCTTGGCCGCCCCAGCGCGCTGGTGGAGGGGTGCGGCAGCCTGCGGGACAGCATCGACGCCGCGGTGATGGCCGGGCGGCTCGAGGTGTCCCCGCCTCTCGAGGTAACACCGCCTCTCGAGGTAACACCGCCTTGACCCGCGAGTACTTCCAGGTGCCGGTGGCCGAGGTGATCCACGAGACGGACGAGGCGTGCTCGCTGGTGCTCGACGTGCCGGCGTCGCTGGTCTCGGAGTTTTCCTACCGGCCTGGGCAGTTCGTCACGGTGCGGGTGCCGTCGGAGCGGTTTGGTTCGGTGGCGCGGTGCTACTCGCTGTCGAGCTCGCCCGTGCTCGGCGAGCGGCCGGCCATCACGGTCAAGCGGACCGAGGGCGGGTACGCGTCGAACTGGATCGCCGAGAATGTGACGGCGGGGACGGTGCTCGACCTGCTGCCGCCGGCCGGGATGTTCAGCCCGCGCTCGCTGGACGGCGATTTCCTGCTGTTCGCCGCGGGCAGCGGGATCACCCCGGTGATGTCCATCCTGAAGTCGGCGCTGCACGCCGGGCGCGGCCGGGTGGTGCTGGTCTACGCGAACCGGGACGAGCGCTCGGTGATCTTCGGGTCTGTGTTGCGCCGTCTGGCCTCGGAGTTCGCCGGCCGGCTGGTGGTCGTGCACTGGCTGGACTCGCTGCTCGGTGTGCCGTCCACCGCGGCGCTCGCGGCCCTGGCCCGGCCGTACGCCTTGTCTGACGTGTTCATCTGCGGGCCCGACCCCTACCTGTCGCTGGTGCGGGACGCGCTCGGCCAGCTCAGGGTGCCGGGCGGGCGGGTCCACGCGGAGCGATTCCTGTCGCTGGCGGAGAACCCGTTCGAGCAGAGACCCGCGGCGCCCGACGCCGTACTAGCGGCCACCCTGTCGGTCACCCTGGACGGCGTGACCACGCAGCTGCCGTGGCCGGGCGGTGCCCGGATGCTCGACGTGCTCATCGACGCGGGCCTGGAAGCGCCGTACTCCTGCCGCCAGGGCATCTGCGGCGCCTGCGCGTGCCAGTTGACCAGCGGCGAGGTGGAGATGGCACACAACGAGGTGCTGGAGGAAGGCGACCTCGCCGAGGGCTACATCCTGGCCTGTCAGGCCCTCGCCCTGACCCCCGCGGTGAGCATTACCTACTGACCATGTCGTAAATTGCGCGGGGGGGAGATCCGTGCTAAGCACGGATGCTGCGGTAACCAAGGGAGGAAGACCATGCCACTGACCATCGGCGACACCGCTCCGGACTTCGAAGCCGAGACGAGTGAAGGGCCGATCCATTTCTACGACTGGCTCGGGGATTCCTGGGGAGTCCTGTTCTCGCACCCCAAGGACTTCACCCCGATCTGCACGACCGAACTCGGTTACATGGCCAAGATCAAGCCGGAGTTCGACCTGCGCAACGTGAAGATCATCGGCCTGTCGGTCGACTCCGCCGGCGACCACGAGCGCTGGGCCGCTGACATCGCCGAGACCCAGGGCACGGCGCCCAACTACCCGCTCATCGCCGACAACGACTTCAAGGTGGCCAAGCTCTACGGGATGCTGCCGGCCGACGTCTATGGCGACGTGAAGTCCCGCACCCCCGCCGACAACGCCACCGTGCGGAACGTGTTCGTGATCGGCCCGGACAAGAAGATCAAGCTGGTCCTGGTCTACCCGATGACGACCGGGCGCAACTTCGACGAGGTGCTGCGGGTGATCGACTCGCTGCAGCTGACCGCCAAGCACAAGGTGGCCACGCCGGTCAACTGGAAGCCAGGCGAGGACGTCATCATCGCCGGCTCGGTCAACAACGACCAGGCCAAGGAGTTGTTCGGCGAGTGGCGCGAGCCCAAGCCCTACATCCGCATCGTTCCCCAGCCGAAGTAGCCATCGTTCCCCAAGCCTAAGTAGCAGAGCCCAAGTAGGGGTAGCGGCCCGCCGGTAGCCGCCGCCAGGACACCCTGGCGGCGGCTTTCGCATCTGACGTGACAGGAAGCCGGGCGCCGGCGCCGCGACATCCTCCCTGTCACATCGTGGCGGTCCCCCGCCGCCGCGCCGGCGCCCACACCGGCCCTATCCCGGGCATCCACACCGGCCCCATGCCGGCCGCCCCCGGCGGCCCCGGCCCCGCCCACGCAGGTCCCGCCCACGCAGGTCCCGCCCACGCAGGTCCCGCCCACGCAGGTCCCGCCCACGCAGGTCCCGCCGCGGCGGGACCGCCCCCCGCAGGCCCCGACCAGCCCCGCGTCATCCCCACCCGCTGACCGCCGCCCTGCCCTGCACCCGTCCGGGCCGCGCACGCTAGCCCGACTCCGCTGGCTACGCCCGCAGCCTCCCAGCGAAGCCCCACCGACCTCGCCTTTCACAGACGTACCTGCGGGCCCGCCAACTGATGGGGTGAGGGGGCCCCCGCCCCCATCTATTGGGGGCGGGGGCCCCCTCACCCTAAACGCCCACACTCCCCCAAGCCACGCCCAGCCCTATCCGCCACCCTCGCCACAGCAGCACCGCTAATCTGGCCCGCCGAACCACCACGATGTGACAGTCGTGATTACGCTCTCGCGCCTTGCTGTCGCGCCCCTGCTCCCACGCCCTCTGGCCCGGGGCCGCGCCCGCGCCCGAGCCCCGAGCCGCAAAGCCCCGCTGACCGTATCAATGGGGAGCCGAGCCTGGCGTCCGGAGTGGCGCGAGTGGGGCTGCATTGGCTGATGGCGGGCATGTGGTCAGTGGCCTGCTTGGGTTCGCGGAACCGGTGAGAGCTTCGCGGCGTGGTGGCCGGCGCGGCGGCCGGAGAAGACGCAGTCGGCCAGGGACAGGCCGCTGACGTAGGAGCGCGAGCACAGGCCGGCCGCGCTGCGGCCGGCCGCGTACAGGCCGTCGATCGCGCTGCCGTCGGGGCGCAGCACCTGGCCGGACCCGGGGTCGACGACCAGGCCGCCGAGGGTGAGTACGGGCGCCGGGTAGAAGAGCCGGGGCCGGATCGAGCAGTCGATCAGGGCGTAGGGCGGCTGGTCTTGCGGGCGCCGCGCGGCGGCGGGCTTGCCGGCCGGGTCGGGCAACGCCGGGTCGCGCGCCGCGGCGTTGTAGACGGCCAGCGTGGCCTCTAGCCGGTCCGGGTCGAGGCCCGCCCGGGCGGCGACCGCGGCGACGGTGGGCGCGCGGACCGCGCCGGCCAGCAGATACCAGGCCTGCAGGCGCTGGAACCACAGCGTCGAGCGGCGTATCTGGCCGCGGGCGTCGGCGAGCGTGGCCCGGTCGGCCAGCAGCCAGGCCCGCCCGCCGCGGCGCACGATCGCGTCGCCGACCGCGGCGCCGTAGCGTGACTCGTCGCAGACCCGGTCGCCGTCGTGATCGACCAGCAGGCCACCCAGCAGGGCGGGCGGCGGGCTGAGGAAGCGCCAGATCGAGACCCGGTCCAGGAACGCGGTCGCGCCGCCGGCGCCGGTGCCGAGCCCGATGCCGCTGCCGTCGTCGCCCGGCGTGGCCAGCGGCAGGCCGCCGCGGGCGGCCGGGGCGTGCGCGCGCATCATCGGCCGGTTCGCGGCGAAGCCGCCGGCCGCGACGACCACGCCGCGGGCCGCCCCGACCCGCAGTGGGCGGCCGTACCGCCGCTCCAGCCAGCCCACCGGGCGGTGCAGGATCCGCCCGGCCTTCGGCACGTACAGGTAGGGCTTTACCGACCAGCGGTGCAGCACCCGGTGCGCAAGCCGGACCCAGCCGGGCGCGCCGCGCAGCGTCGTGCACGCCACCCCGGTGACCCGGCCGCCGGGGTCGGTAACCAGGTCGCGGGCGGCGGTCTGGCTCAGCACCCGGACGCCGGCGGCGCGGACGGCGGCGTCCAGCCTGGCGTAGAGCAGGCCGCCCGAGGTGCCGCGGCCCCTGGTGCGGTGCCCGCGTGGCGCGGGCCGCGCGGCAGCGGCACCGGCGGCACCGGCGGCGGCGGCAGCGCCGGCGGCGGCAGCAGCAGCAGCAGCAGCAGCAGCAGCAGCAGCAGCGGCAGCGGCAGCAGCGGACAGTTCGCTGCCGGAGTAGTACAGGTAGTGCCGGTTGGTCGGGTATGACGTCTTGTCCGGGCACAGGCTGCCCTCGAACGGCACGCCGTGGCCCTCCAGCCAGGCCAGCATGGCCACGCTGCCGTCGCAGAACTGCCTGAGGGTGGCGGCGGGCACGGCGTCGCCGACCTCGGTGAGCAGGTAGCCGAACATCGCCTCGGGCGAGTCGTCCACGCCGGCCGCGCGCTGCTGTGGCGTGCCGCCCCCGGCGTAGACGACGCCGCCGGACAGCGCGGTGGCGCCACCACCGCCGAAGCGGTCGAGCACCAGCACCGAGGCGCCGGCGCCCTCGAGGGTCGCCGCTGCCTCCAGGGCAGCGCAGGCGCCCGCCGCCCCGAAGCCCACCACGACCACGTCCGCCCCGAGGTTCCAGTCGCCCGGCACGGTGGCCTCCACGGGGGCCTCCTTCCTCAGCTGAGGGTAAAACTGTAACGTGTTCTAGTATGGACGAGGTCGATGTCGTGGTGGCGGGCAGCGGCGCGGCCGGCATGACGGCCGCGCTGACGGCGGCGAACCTCGGGCTGAGTGCCCTGGTCATCGAGAAGGCCGGGTCTTTCGGCGGGTCGACGGCTCGTTCCGGCGGCGGTATCTGGGCACCGGGCAACTCGGTGCTGCGCGCCGCCGGGGTCAAGGACACGCCGGAGCAGGCCCGGGCCTACCTGGCGTACGTGGCCGAGGGCGTCCCGGCCGCGCGGCGGGAGGCGCTGCTCGCGCACGGCCCGGACATGCTCGGCCTGGTCCTGGCGAAGACGCCGGTGCGCTTCGCGTGGGTGCCCGGCTATGCGGACTATTACCCAGAGGCACCTGGAGGGCTGGCCGCGGGGCGCAGTATCGAGCCCGTTCCGCTTGACGGGCGGCGGGTGCTCGGCGAGGAGCTTGCTCATCTCGCCCGGCCCTACCTGCCCTCGCCGGTGGCCATCACTCAGGCCGAGTACCGCTGGCTCAGCCTGGGACGGCATCCGCGGGGTGTCCGCGCCGCGGCGCGCGTCGCGGTCAGGACCGCGCGGGCCAGGCTGCTCGGGCAGCGGATGCTCAGCCTGGGGCAGGCGCTGGCCGCGGGCCTGCGCGCCGGGCTCGTGGCCAGCGGCGTGCCGGTCTGGCTGGACACCCCGCTGGCCGGCCTGGAGGTGGAAGACGGCCGGGTGACCGGGGTGCGGGTCACGCGGGACGGGGAGCCGGCGCTGATCCGGGCACGGCGCGGGGTGCTGATCGCCACCGGCGGCTTCGAGCGCGACGAGCAGATGCGCCGCCGCTACCAGCGCGCGCCGACCGGGACGGAGTGGACGACCGGCGCGGCCGGGAACACCGGCGACGGGATCCGGGCGGGCCTGGACCTCGGCGCGGCCACCGGGCTGATGGACGACGCCTGGTGGGGGCCCTCCATCGCGCTGCCTGGCGGTCCGTACTTCTGCCTGGCCGAGCGCAGCCTGCCCGGCTGCGTGCTGGTCAACGGCGCGGGCCAGCGGTTCGTCAACGAGTCGGCGCCGTACGTCGACGCGGTGCACGCCATGTACGACGGGGACACGCCGGAGAACCCGCACATTCCGGCCTGGCTGGTCTTCGACCAGCGCTACCGCGACCGGTACGTATTCGCCGGCCTGCCGCCGCACAGGCCTCTCCCGCGTCGCTGGTACGCCGCCGGGGCGGTGGTCCGCGACGAAGACCTGGCCGGGCTGGCACGCGCGGCCGGCATCGACGCCGACGGCCTGGTCAAGACCGTGGCCAGGTTCAACGAGTTCGCCGCGGCGGGCCGGGACGAGGACTTCGGCCGCGGCGGCTCGGCGTACGACCGCTACTACGGCGACCCGCGGCTGGCCAACCCGAACCTGGCCCCGCTGGCCCGGCCGCCGTTCTACGCGGTCAAGATCGTCCCCGGCGACCTGGGCACCAAGGGCGGCCTGCGCACCGACGAGATGGCCCGGGTGCTCCGGCCCGACGGCGCCGTGATCGAGGGCCTGTTCGCCGCGGGCAACGCGAGCGAGGCGGTGATGGGCCGCAGCTACGCGGGTGCCGGCGCGACCATCGGCCCGGCCATGACGTTCGGCTACATCGCGGCGCGCACCATGGCGGCCGCGGCCGTCACTCCGGGAGAGACGGGAACCGGCTGAGGTTGCCGTGTTGGTCGGCCGCTCTTTCCCACAGAAACCACTGGCCTCGCCTGTCACAGTCGCGCTCCGACTTCCGCCGACCGATCGGGGTGAGGGTGGCCCTGCCCCCGATAGACGGGGGCAGGGCCACCCTCACCCCACGCGACCTCACCCGGGGAAGCCCGGCGAATCCCACCTGGGCCCCTCCTTCTCAGCAGCACCAGCGGCCAGTGCGCCGAACCACGACAATGTGACTTTGTAGTGGTCAGGACAGCTGGTCGGGACAGCGACGGTGGCACATCGTCGTGGTTACGCGGCCGGGCTCACTGTTAGCAGTGAGGCTGAGGTGGCACGCTCGCGCCTGCGCCGGGCCGTGATCAGGCCCAGCACGATGACGCCCGCCATGGAGACGGTCAGCAGCGCCGTCGCAACCGGGACCGGGCGCGGCGCGGGGGCGAGCTTGCTGAGCACCTTTATCGTCCCGGCCCCGGCCTTCCCGTTGGGCGGCAGGCCGTGGCCGGACTGGAAGTGCTGGGTGGCGGCCAGCGTTTGCGGGCCGAATATCCCGTCGTGATAAATGCCCGCGTGCGGCGGGTCGGCATTGAGCAGCCGCTGCAGCGCGGCGACGCAAGGGCCTTCCTGGCCGTAGGCGACCACGGCCGGGCACGACCTGAAGCTGACGTTATCGCCGTAGCGCGCCACCGCCTGATAGGCGTAGGTACCGCTGTAAATCGTCAGCAGGGGTACGAAAACGATTAATGCCCACCAGAACATTCTTAGCGACCGGGTTGACATCCCGCATAACCCCCAAGGCACACCGGAACGGCTTTTGCCAGGGAGTTTACACCGGCAGCTAGTGATTTACGGCCACATCGGTCCACGGGCGGGCGCGGTGTTCCGCTACCTCGATCAGCCTTTCCAGCCGCGGCAGCGCCACCGTGGTGAGGAACTCCTCGCGGCGCGGTCCGGCCAGGCCCACCACTTCGCGCCACACCGAGCGGCCGGCGATGAAGCCAGAGGCGCCGCCTTCCTCGGCGGCGATCCGGATGATGTCGGTGAACTGGTCGAACGGCACGCCCGCGGACAGGACCGCCCACGGCCGGTGCAGGATCGCCGCCAGTCGCCGGCAGCCTTCCGGCGAACCGGGGTACTCGAGCTTGAGCAGGTCGATGTCCAGGTCATCGAGAGCCCGGGCCGACTCGACAATGGCATCTTCTCGGGCCTGGCCGCGCAGATCCTCCCCCGGCCGCGCGTAGACGAGGTTCTCGATTACCACAGGGACGCCGGTAGCGCGGCAGTCGCGGATGATCTCTTCGCAGACAGCGAGCGCCTCGGCGACCAGGTCTGGCTCACCTGGGGCCGGGGCCGGGCGGTCGGCGCGCAGCTGGACGAAGAACTTGAGGGCGTCGCCGCCCTGGTCCAGGACCCACTGGGCATTCAGGGCCGGGTCGCGGTGGGTACGCGGCTCGCCCTGGTAACTGCGCCGCTCGGACGGTTCGGCCGCGACGAGCAGCCCGCAGTCCGGGGCCAGCGCCTTCGCCTCGGTTATGGCCGGGACGCCGTAGGTCGGATCCGACAGCAGGCCGGAGGCGGCGGGCGTCAGGACGCGGGCGACGTCGGCCTTCGCGACGCGCAGGTCGTCGTCGCTGGCGTCGAGGCCCACGGCGGTGAACATGCGGCGCAGGGTGTTCCGCTGGTCCATGGCGACGATGAAGAACACGTGGCTGTCAGCCGCGATGTCGTCAAGGGTTCGGGCCCTGGTGGCGTAGGTCATTTCATTCCTTCCCGGATGAAGCCGGCTAGGTCCCTGCTGGCGAGGTCTGGGCCGGCCAGGGCGTACGCGGCGATAAGGGCGGCCCCGGTAACCCCAGGCTGGACCACGGGTGAGAAGCTCAGCGCGTCGATGGCGGCCGCCTTGGCAACGCGCACGCTGGCCATCTGCGTCCAGCCCCCGGCGGCCACGGCCCGCCGGTGCGGGCCGGCCACCTTCTCGACGGCGGTGAGCAGGAGCCGGGCCTGGTCCGCGGTGTAGCGCACCGCGGCGGTCCAGATCGAGGCGGGCGAGGCGCCGTCCTGGACGCGGAGGACGACGTCGTCCTGGGTCCGCCCGTCGCCGCTGACCGACAGGCCGGCCGGCAGGTCGCCGACGCTCAGGCTGGCGTGGTCGAGCGCCGACCGGGCCGGCTCGGATTCTGCCCCCAGGGCCGCGAGCACGCGCCGCAGCAGCAGCCCGCCGCTGACCCCGGCCAGGAGCAGGCTGGTGTCCGGCAGCACGTGCCGCCCGAGCGACCAGCCCGCCGTCACGACCTGCTGGCGTTCGGCCTGCGGCAGCGTCCCGGGGATGGACCGGGTCAGCACGTCCGCGGTGCCGCTGGAGTTGAACAGCTCGTCCGGCTCGACCGCGCCGACGCCGACGGCCGCCACCGGGTGGTCGTGCCCCGCCACCGTCAGGACGGCGCCCGTCGCGCAGGAGACGACACCGTCGTGCCGCAGGTACCCGGCCGGGCTGCCGGCGGTGCGTTCCTCGGGGAGAATCCGGGCGGGCAGCCCGGCCGCCGCCAGGGCCTGCGGCCAGACCTGGCCGGTGCCCTGATCGATCAGACCGGTCCGGGACGCCAGCGACGGCTCGCGTACCGGGTCGCCGCCCAGGGCGAAGACGATCCATTCGGGCACGCTCAGCCAGGTCGAGGCCGGCCCGGCCGGATGCCCGCTGGCGCGCATCCAGAGCAGCTTGGCCAGGGTGGCCTGGCTCGACCAGGGCAGGCCCGTGGTGCTTTCGAAGGCCGCGGCAAATCCGGGGGCCTCCCGGGCCAATTGCTCAAGCTCATTCACCCCGCGGTGATCGAACCAGGCGATCACCGGTGCGGCCGGCCGCCCGGCCGCATCGAGCAGCACGCCGCTCTCGGCCAGCCCGGTCACGCCGACGGCGCGGACCAGGACCGGGCCCCAGGCGGATTCGGCCGCCCGGACGGCGCTGGAGATCAGGTCCACGGCCACGTCGACGAGGCGGTACGGGTCGATCTCGGTCCGGCCGCAGTCGCCGGTGTTCCACGGGGTCGGCTGCTCGGCATACGGGCCGCCGCGCCGCGACGCCGACCAGGCCACGGCCTTGGAGGAGGTGGTGCCGATGTCGAGGCCGACGACGACGCTGGCGCTCCTAGGTCCGGGACTCACGGGTACAGCTCCCCGGATCCGCGTTCGATGAGCCTGGCCGGCACTCCGATGCGCTCGACCGGCAGGCCCGGCTGGGCCAGGCGCGCCAGGAGCCGCGCCGCGGCTACCCGCCCGACCTCGTGACCGGGATGGTCCACGACGGTGACGGCCGGACGCAGCGAATCGGCCATAGGAAAATCGCCGAACGAGACGAGGCCGACGTCCGTCCGCCCGGCTGAGTGCAACGCCGGGACGACGCCCAGCGACGCGCGTGTGGTGGCGCTCAGGATCGCGGTCGGCGGGCGGGAGCCGCCGAGCAGCGCCGATACCGCGTCCGCGGCGTCCTGGCTGGCCGGGCACAGGCAGTTGACCAGGTGCTCGTCCGCCTCGATCCGGTGCCGGGCCAGGGCATCGCGGTAGCCGCGCAGGCGGGCGGCCGAGGTGGGGATAGCCGGCGTGTCGCCGATGTAGGCGATGCGCCGGTGGCCGTGGGCGATGAGGTGGGCCACGGCGTCGAAGGCGGCGCGGTGGTCGTCGATCTCGATCAGGTCCGCGGACAGGCCGGGCGCGGGGCGGTCGACGAGCACGACAGGGACACGGGGGTCCAGCCAGGCATGGTCGTCGCCGGTCGGGCAGAGCAGCAGCCCGGCCACCCGGCGCTGCAGCATGCGCCCGATCACGTCGCGTTCCCAGCCCGGGTCCCGCCGGGTGCTGGTGACCAGCACCGACCGGCCGTGACGCGACATCTCCAACTCCACCGCGTCGATGACCTCGGCGAAGAACGGGTCGGAGATGGACTCCACCACGAACCCGACCGCGGTGTCGGTGCCCGCCCGCAGGGACCGGGCCATCGCGTCGGGCTCGAATCGCAGGTCGAGGATTGCGTCGCGAACGCGCTGCCGGGTCACCGGCGCGACCCGCGGATCGTCGTTCAGGACGCGCGATGCGGTGCGCAGGCTCACCCCGGCCGCGTTGGCGACGTCGAGGAGCCTGGTCGGCCCGCTGGCGGGATGTTGTGCCATCGATGGCATAGACCGATTCTGCCCTACTTTGCCATCGATGGCAAACGGTGCGAAACTGCAGACAAAGCGGGGGGCGGGGACGGGCAGCGCGACAGGTGGCCGGGGACGGGCAGCGCGACAGGTGGCCGGGGATGAGCTAGCGGGAGAGGTGGGCGAGGACGGCTTGCACCTGGGCGGGCGTGGGCTGGGTGGCGTCCAGGGCCAGGTGCGGGACGGCCGGCGGGGCGAGGTCGAGGGCGCCGAGGAACGACGCGGGGTCGCGGATCTTGTTCTCGTCGCGGGCCTCGGCGCGGCGGGTCAGGCGCCGGACGAGCTCGTCCGGGGGCAGGTGCAGCCAGACCAGGGTGGGTTCGGCCGCCAGGCGGCGTGTGGTGGCGGCCCAGGCAGATGGGTCCGCCCGTTCGGTACTAAAGGGTGCGACCAGGACCACCGGCCTGCCCGCCCGCAGGTTCGCGGCGGCCAGCCCGAGCAGCGTGTCGTACCGCGCCGCCCGGGTCAGCCCGGCCAGGGCCGGGTCGTCGAGGTCGTGCACGCCGGTCAGGCCGGAGATGACGCGGGTGAGCGGGGCGGTCGCCACGTCCAGGTCCAGGAGGGCGGCGCCGAGACGCGGCGCCAGGGCTTCAGCCAGCGTGCTCTTGCCGGTGGCCGGCGGCCCGCCGATCAGGACGGCGGCGAGCCGGGTCACCGGGTCATGGGGCCGGGGCCGCGCCGGGCCAGCGCGGTGGCCGCGGTCGGGCTCAGCGGCAACGACGGGAGCAGGAGGGCCTGGTAGGAGTGGTAGAGGTCCGGCTTGCCCGACCAGGTGGAGGTGGCCGGGGTCATGCCGGGTGCCAGCTCCTGCCACCAGCCGCCGTGCTGGCGGTCCAGGAAGTAGCGGCCGATCTCGCCCCACCACCGCGCCGCGGCGGCGGCGAAGCGTTCCTCGCCGGTGCGGCGGTGCAGCGCGTCGGCGGCGAGCACGGCCTCGCAGGCCACCCAGTGCATGCGCGCCTTCACCATCGGCTGGCCGGCGGCGTCGACGGTGTAGATCAAGCCCGGCCGCCCGTCTCGCTGCCACGCGTCGGCGACGGCGGTGTCGAACAGCGCGGTGGCCGCCTCGAGCAGCCAGCCCGGCGGCGTCGGCCGGGCCGCCTCCAGAGTCAGCAGCAGCCTGGCCCATTCGAAGGAATGGCCGGGGGTGGTGCCGGGCGGCCGGAACGGGTCGCCGGGGCGCCCGGCGTTGTAGTCCGGGAGGGGCTGCCAGTTCTCGTCGTAGTGCTCGGGTATCCGCCAGGCATGGGCCCGGGCCTGCACGTTGACCAGGTAGCCGGCGATGGAGGCGGCCCGGGCGTGCCACGCCGGGTCGCCGGTGACGTCGCCCGCGGCCAGGTACGCCTCCACCGAGTGCATGTTGCTGTTCGCGCCGCGGTACGGCTCGGGTTCGGTGAAGTCAGCGTTCCAGCTCTCCAGCGCGAGGCCTTGCGCGTCGGACCAGAAATGCCGGTCGATGGCGGCCGCGGCGGCCGCCAGGACGGCCCCGGCCCCCGGGACCCTGGCCGCCAGCGCGCTGGCGGCGGCCAGCAAGACGTGGGCGTGGGCGTAGTTCGCCTTGGTGGTATCGAGGACGTTCCCGGCGGGGTCGAGGCTAGCGAAGAAGCCGCCGTGCTCGCGGTCGGCGTAGCGGCCGGCCAGGGCGTCCAGGCCGGAGGCGGCCAGCGCATCCGCGCCGGGCACGCCGTCCAGGTGCGCCAGCGCGAACACGTAGGTCATGCGCGCGTTGAGGTACAGCGGGCGCGGCTGCGCCGGGTCGATGCCGCCGTTGACGTCCAGCCAGCCGAAACCGCCGTCGGGCAGCGCCGCCGCCCGGCCGAAACAGATCAGCAGGCTCGCCTCGGCGCGGCGCCAGGGCCCGGTCCCCGGCTGCGCTGTCCCGGGTTCGCTCATGGTCGTGTCTTTCCTGGTCACGAGGGACGCGGAGGCAGCTCGCCCGATCCTCTCGGGATCAGCCGGACCGGGAGCACGGTCCTGCGCCGCAGCGGTGCGTGCGGGTCTTCGATGCGCTGAAGCAGCCTTTCCACGGCGATGCGCCCGAGTCCCGCGGGGTCCTGATCCAGGACCGTGACCGCGGGAGCCAGGGCCTCGGCCATGGGGATGTCGCCGAATCCGACCACCGCGACGTCGGTGCGCCCGGCCTGGTGCAGGGCGAGCACGAGCGCCATCGTGCAGGGGATGTTCGAGGAGAACACGGCGGTGGGAGGGTCCGGTTCCGCCAGCCGCTTGATCAGCTCCGCGGCGGACTCACCGGGGGACTCGAAGGGCATGCAGACGAGGTCGGGACGGTCGGCGAGCCCGTTCTCGGTCACCGCGGAGCGGTAGCCCCTGAGCCTGCGGTGGGTGGTCGTCACCGGCGTCGAGACACCGAAGAAGGCCACGCGCCGGTGCCCGTGGCGGGCGAGGTGCGTGACCGCCTCGCGCGCGCCGCCCAGGTCGTCCTCGATCACGTAGACGCCGGAGAGCCCCCGCGGGGCCCGGTCGACGAACACCATCGGCGTCCGCTCCTGCCAGGGGGCCAGGTAGGACTGGTCCGCGCTCACGCTCACCACGATCAGGCCGCTGATCTGGCGCCGCAGCAGCGCCTCCAGCGCGGTGCGCTCGCGGTCGCCGCCGTGGTGCAGGCTGGTCACCACGACCGCCATGCCCCGGCTCACCAGGTCGAGTTCGATGCTGCTCGTCATCGTGGCGAAGAACGGGTCGGCGAGGTCGGGAACGGCCAGGCCCACCGCGTCGTCGGAGCCGGCGCGGAAGCTGCGGGCCAGCAGGTTCGGCACGTAGTTGAGCTTCTGCATCGCCCAGCGGACCCGCTCGCGGGTTTCCTCGGTGACGTGCGGATCGTCGTTGAAGACCCGGGACACGGTCTTCGCGCTGACGCCGGCGACACGAGCGACGTCGCGCATGGTAGTCATCGAGGTTCGCCTCCAGACTGGCGGTTCCCCTGGCGGTTCCCCTGGCGGCGAGGTCCCCCGGTGCCAGGCACCGGGGGACCATTCGCTGGGCAGTAGGCCCGCGGCCGGTGATCAGCAGCTGGTCTTGTAGATCGCTGCCTGGCTCTGCGGCGACGACTCGTTAGCCTTGGTGATGATGGTGAACTTGGTGCCGATCTTCGGCGTGGTGGGCTTGCCGGTCAGGGCCGCGTAGGCCTGGTCCACCGCCTTGGTCCCGATCGTGAACGGCGACTGGGCGATGAGCGCCTGCACCGTGCCCTGCTGCAGCGCGGTGATCTCATCGGGCTCGGCGTCGAAGCCGACGATCTTCACCTTGCCGGACTTGCCGGCCTGGCGGACGCCGGTGGCGGCGCCCTCGGCGGAGAACAGGTTAGCCGCGAAGATGCCGACGATGCCGGGGTTCTTCTGCAGCGCCGCCAGCGTCACCTGCGCGGCCATGGACGCGCTGTCCTGGTCGAACTGCGTGCCCACGTACTTGAACTTGGGGTCGGCCTTGGCCGCGGCCGCGAAGCCCGCCTGGCGCTGGTCGGTGGTGCTGACGCCGGGCTTGACGTTGACGACGAGCACCTCGCCGCCGCCGGGCACGAGCTGCTGGATCGCCCTGAAGGCGTAGCCTCCGCCGGCCGTGTTGTCCGAGGAGATCTGCGAGACGGCCCCGGACGGGTCGTTCAGCGTGGTGTCGACGAGGACGACCTTGATGCCCGCGGCCATGGCCTGGGCGATCGGGGGCCGGCTGGCTGACACGTCGTTGGGAGCGATCAGGATCGCGTCGGGCTTGGCCGCGGTGACCGACTCGATGATCGGGTTCTGCAGCGTGGCGTCGAACTGCGAGGGGCCCTGGATGTTGACGGTGACGTTGCCGAGCTTCTTGGCCTCAGACTGGATGCCGCAGCCCATCGTGACGTAGAACCCGTCACCGGCCACGCCCTGGATAAACGTCATCTTGTAGGACTTGCCGCTGGTCGAGCCGCCGGTCGTCGTGGACCCGCCGGACGCGGTCGACGACGAGCTCGAGGACGAGCACGCCGCTGTGAGGGCCAGCAGCACAACTGCCGCACCCGCGGTCGGTACCGCAAGAGACCGTTTCATACCTTCTCCTTCGCGCTTTTTCGGGTTCGGCTGCCGGTCCCGTATGTCACCGGGTGGGCACCGGATGAAGGTGCGGCGCCCGGCCTGCCTGTGTCCCCGCTGACCGGCATGTTCAGCTGTCAGCAACCTCGCGGAAACATACGGGTTGATCTTGCAGCAGGCATGTCACCGATGTCAATACTCCTACCCGATGATCTTTATATCGACCAAAACAGCGTCTCTAGACAGCATGTATCGTTTTGATTCCAGCTATTGACATCGGTGACATATGAAGGCACTCTCTTCCTAAACATTGCGGCATGATTACGGCCGCGTTGCGGAACCGGCGACGGATTCAGCGGCTCCCAGGCGCCGGTCGGCGCCTCGGCCGGTAAGGAGTGATTCCATGAGCGTCGCGCTGGAAGCACGCGACATCACGAAGGTGTACGGTCACGTCAGCGCGCTGTCGGGCACCAACTTCGAGGTCAGGGCCGGCGAGGTGACCGCGCTCATCGGGGACAACGGTGCGGGCAAGAGCACGCTGGTCAGGATCTTGTCGGGCACCGAGTCGCCGACCTCGGGCGAGATCTTGGTCGACGGGCAGCCGGTGACCATCGACGGCCCGCTCGCGGCGCGGCGGTACGGGATCGAGACCGTGTACCAGGACCTGGCCCTGGCCCCCCACCTCAACCCGGTGCAGAACATGTACCTGGGCCGCGAGATCATGCGCACGGGGCTGCTCGGGCACCTGGGGTTCATGAACAACGGGGAGATGCGCGTCGGCAGCAAGAAGGCCTTCGACGAGCTCGGCGCGACCGTGCGCAACTTCTCCGGAAGCATCGGCGCCATGTCCGGCGGCCAGAAACAGGCGGTCGCGGTCGCGCGCGCGGCCGCCTGGGCCAAGCGGATCGTCTTGCTCGACGAGCCCACGGCCGCCCTCGGGGTGGTGCAGACCAAGGGCGTCCTGGACCTGATCCGCCGGGTCCGTGACCGCGGGCTCGGCGTGGTGTTCATCAGCCACCAGATGCCGAGCGTGCTCCAGGTCGCCGACGAGGTGCAGGTCATGCGGCTCGGCCGGCGGGTGGCCACTTACCGGGCCAAGGACACGACGATGGAGGAGCTGGTCGGGGCTATGACCGGCGCCGTGACCCAGGATGACGTCACGCAGGAGGCCGTGTTGCGCGAGAACGGGGCACAGGAGAAGCAGTCATGACCGAGCAGACCACCGTACCCCCGGCCGCGTCGGCCGACACGGCGCCGAGTGAGGAGGAACCGACCGGCCGGCTCGCGCGGCTCGGCCGGCTGCAGGCGCTGCAGATCATCATCGTGCTGGCCGTGATCGTCGTCGTCTTCGGGATCCTCAAGCCCGGCAGCTTCCTCACCGTGTTCAACATCCGCGGAATCGTGCAGAACACCGCCATCCTGGCCGTCCTGGGTGTCGGCATGACCTTCGTCATCGTCACCGGCGGCATCGACCTGTCGGTGGGCAGCGTACTGGTCTTCAGCGGTGTCGTCGCCGATAAGGCGATGGCGGCCATTGGCGGCGGCCAGGGCTGGGGTAGCGCCCTCATCGGCGCCCTGGTGGCCATCGGCTGCGGGTTCGGCTGGGGCATGATCAACGGATTCCTGGTCGCGAGGGCGAAGGTCCCGCCGCTGATCGTCACGCTCGGCACCCTGGGGATGGCCCTGGGCCTGGCCGAGGTGATCACCGGCGGCGTGGACCTGCGCAACGTCCCGACCGTCATGGTCAACTCCGTCGGATTCGGCAACATCGTCTGGCAGATCCCCACCCTGGCCGTCATCGCCGCGGTCGTCATCGTGATCGGGATCGTGATCCTGCACCGGACCCGGTTCGGGTTGTACACCTACGCGCTCGGATCGAACCCCGAGGCGGGCCGGCGTTCCGGCATCAACGTCAACCGTCACCTGATCAAGGTCTACGCCCTGTCCGGCCTGCTGGCCGGCTTCGCCGGCTGGCTCAACCTGGCGTTCTTCCAGTCGACCACGATCGGCGGCCAGACTGCTACCAACCTGTCCGTGATCGCCGGCACGGTGATCGGCGGCACCAGCTTGTTCGGCGGCTACGGGTCCATCTTCGGCACCACCATCGGCTTGTTCATCCCGGCCACGCTGCAGAACGGATTCGTGATCATCGGTATCCAGCCGTTCTGGCAGCAGGTCGTGGTGGGGGCCGTGCTCATCGCCGCCGTCTACGTCGACCAGCAGCGGCGCGCCGCCGCCCTGCGCGGCGGCAAGACGACGATGGGCAGCTGGCTGACTCACCTGACCACCAGCAGGCAGGCGGCCCCGGCCCGGGAGTGACCTCGGAGGGGACCCTTGGCCCGACGGCCAGAGCCCCCGGGCTCTGGCCGTCGAGTCGCGTCCCCCATGACCGCGCGCTCATTCCGCCAAAAGGAGCAGCATGAAAGCCGTCGTCTACGACGCCCCTGGCCAGTACACGATCAGGGAGATCCCGACCCCCGACCCGGCCCCGGGCGAGGTGCGCGTGCGCGTCCAGCAGACCGGAATCTGCGGCACCGACCTGCACATCCACAACGGCAAGTTCTTCGCCGAGTTCCCGCTGACCCCCGGCCACGAACTGGTCGGGCCGGTCGACGCGCTGGGCGAGGGGACCGAGGGCTTCCGCGTCGGCGAGTACGTCTCGGTCAACCCGAACATGAACTGCGGGCACTGCGAGTACTGCCGGACCGGGCGCACCTTGCTGTGCGCCAACCTCAAGGGGCTCGGCACGAACTGGCCCGGCTCCTTCGCGGAATACGTCACGGTCCCCGCCAGCCTGGTCTTCTCCGTGGACGGCATCGACCCCGACATCTCCGTGTTCACCGAGCCCACGGCGTGCGCCATGCACGGCACGGAGACGCTGAGACCGCGGCCGGGGAGTTCGGCCCTGGTCTTCGGCGCCGGCCCGACGGGCCTGCTGCTGGCCCAGCTGATCGCGCGCGGCGGCGCGGCCAGCGTAACGGTCGCGGCTTCCTCGGCGTTCAAGCTCAAGCGCGCCGAGGATCTCGGGCTCGACGCGACGTTCCTGATGGACCGCGCGGACCTGGCCGGCGACGCCGCCAGGCTGAAGGCGGTATCGGGCGGCGGTTTCGACATCGTGGTCGACGCCACCGGTTCGGCGGCCGTGTCGGAGCAGTGCGTGCCGCTGACCCGCAGCGGCGGGACCGTGATGTTCTACGGCGTGACCGAGCCCGAAGACCTCGTGCGGGTCAGCCCGTACGACGTATTCCGGCGCGAGATCACCATCAAGGGGTCCTTCGCCGAGATCAATTCGTTCCCGGCCGCGATCGCGGCGCTGCGGAGCGGGCGGGCCCGCACCGACGGCCTCATCACGCACCGGTTCCCGCTCGATGAGTACGCCCGCGCCCTGGACGCGCTGCGCGGTGACCGGACCGTCCACAAGATCATCATCGAGTGCTGGCAGCAGTGAGGACGTGCCAGTGAGGACGGTGCAGTGAGGACGGGGTACTGGCACGGATGAACGCGGCCCGCGCCGCAGGCGCCCAGGAGCACTGCGCCCTGGGGCTTGACCTCGGCACCAGCTCGGCCAAGGCGGTCGTGACCGACATCGGGGGCAAGGTCCTGGCGCAGGCGTCGGCCGGCTACGCCGTGACCTCGGCGGCATCCGGCTACGCCGAGAGCGAGCCGGCGCACTGGTGGAGCGCGGTGACCGCCTGCGCCCGCGAGGCCATCGCGGCCGCCGTCCACGCGGCCCGGGCGCGGCCGGCGGCGATCGGGCTTTCCGGGCAGATGCACGGCCTGGTGCTGGCGTCCGCCGACGGACAGGCGCTGCGCCCGGCCCTGCTCTGGGCCGACAGCCGCGCCACCGGGGCGCTGCGCGCCTACCGCCGCCTCGGGCCGGCCGCGCTGGCCCGGCTGGCCAACCCGCTGGCCCCCGGGATGACCGGGCCGCTGCTCATGTGGGTGGCCGAGCACGAACCGGGGACGTACCGGGGTGCGCGCTGGGCGCTGGCGCCCAAGGACTGGCTGCGGGGCCGCCTTACCGGCGAGATCCACGCCGAGCCCAGCGACGCGTCCGCCAGCCTGCTCTACGACGTGCCGGGCGATCGCTGGGACCTCGAAGTGGTCAGCGGGCTGGGCCTGGACACCAGCCTGCTGGCCCCGCTGCTGCCCTCGGCCGGAGCGCCGGCCGGTCACCTGACCGCCTGGGCCGCGGACGAGCTGGGGCTGCCCGCGGGCATCCCGGTCGCGGCCGGGGCCGGCGACACGGCGGCGGCGGCCCTCGGCAGCGGCATCGGCCTGGGCGAGGTCCAGCTGACCGTCGGCACCGGCGCGCAGGTCATCCGGCCGCTGGCCCGGCCGGTCAGCCGGGCCGACGCCGGGGTCAACCTGTACCGGTCGGCGACGCCGGACGGCTGGTACCACATGGGCGCCACCATCAGCGCCGGGCTCAGCCTCAACTGGGTGCGCGAGGTCATGAACGCCAGCTGGGCGGAGCTGTACGCCAGTGCCGATCACCGGGGCCGGGCCGATGACCCGATCTTCGTCCCGCACCTTTCGGGGGAACGGACACCGTATTCCGATCCGGCGCTGCGCGGCTCCTGGACCGCGCTGTCGCTGGCCGACGACCGGGCGTCGCTCCTGCGGTGCGCGCTGGAGGGAACCGCGTTCGCGATCCGCGACGCCCTGGACGCCCTGCTCGGCGGTCCCCTATCCGGCGGGCCCCTATCCGGCGGGCCCCTATCCGGCGGGCAGGGCCCGGCGCGGCTGCGGCTGGCGGGCGGAGGCACCCTGGCCGCGGGCTGGCGGCGGCTGCTCGCGGACGTGCTGGGGCTGCCGCTGTACGCGGTGGACGTGCCCGCGGCGTCCGGCCGGGGCGCAGCCCTGCTGGGAGCCCACGCCGCTGGCCTGCTGAGCTTCGACGACATCGCCGGGCCGCTAGCGCCGCCGGCCGACCTGGTGGCCGAACCGGACCCGGCCATGGCCGCCTTCCACGCGGACCGCCACGACAGGTTCCGGCGAGCCGTCTCGGTCCTGCGGTCCGCGGGAGGGTGCTCGGAGGAAGGGACATCGGAGGAAGGGACAGCATGACCATCCTGACCGGGCAGACCCTGGCGCGGCTGAACGCCGGCGTGGCCATTCCCCGTTACGATCGCCGCCAGGTGACGACCGGGATCGTGCACATCGGCGTCGGCGGTTTCCACCGCTCGCACCAGGCCATGTACGTCGACACGCTGATGAATCGCGGCGCGGCGATGGACTGGGGCATCTGCGGTATCGGGATTCAGCCGTCCAACACCGCGATGCGCGACGCGCTGGCCGCCCAGGACGGCCTGTACACCCTGGTCCTGCGGCATGGCGACGGCACCTGGGAGCCCCGCGTGATCGGGTCGATCGTGGAATACCTGTTCGCGCCCGACGATCCCGAGGCCGCGATCGAGAAGATGGCCGCGCCGGCGACCCGGATCGTCTCGCTCACCGTCACCGAGGGCGGCTACAACCTCAACGCGGTCACCGGCGACTTCGACGCGTCCGATCCGTCGGTGCTGGCCGACCTGCGGCCGGGAGCCGCCGGCCGGCCAGCACCGCGCACCGTTTTCGGGCTGGTGACCGAGGCGCTGGCCCGCCGCCGTGACCGGGGCATCCCCGCCTTCAGCATCCTGTCCTGCGACAACGTCAGTGGCAACGGCCACGTGAGCAGGCGGGCGTTCACCGCGTTCGCCCGCCTGCGCGATCCCGGGCTGGCCGACTGGATCACCCGCCACGTCCGGTTCCCCAACTGCATGGTCGACCGCATCACGCCGCAGACGACCGGCGAGGACCGGGCCGAGCTCAGCCGGCGGTTCGGCCTCGAGGACCAGTGGCCGGTGCTCTGCGAGCCGTTCACCCAGTGGGTGCTGGAAGACGACTTCGCCGACGGCCGGCCGCCGCTGGAAGACGCCGGCGTGCAGATCGTCTCCGACGTGGAACCCTACGAGCTGATGAAGCTGCGGCTGCTCAACGCCAGTCACCAGGCGCTGTGCTATCCGGGCTACCTGGCCGGGTACCGGCTCGTGCACGAGGTCACCGCGGACCCGCTGTTCGCCCGGTTCCTGCTGGACTACATGACCGCCGAAGCCATCCCCACCCTGCGGCCGGTGCCCGGCATCGACCTTCACCAGTACGCCCGCCAGCTCATCGAGCGGTTCTCCAACCCGGAGGTGCGCGACACCGTAGCCCGGCTGTGTGCCAATACCTCGGACCTGATCCCTAAGTTCCTGCTCCCGGTCATCCGGCACCAGCTCGCGGCCGGCGGTCCGTTCACCCGGTCGGCGGCGGTCGTGGCCAGCTGGGCCCGCTACGCCGAGGGCGCCGACGAGAACGGCGAGACGTACGAGATCGACGACGTTCTCGCACCGCAGCTGCGGGCCGCGGCGGGACGGCAGCGCGGACACCCGGCCGCGTTCCTCGAGGACAACCGCGGGGTCTTCGGCGATCTGGCCGACGACCCCAGGTTCACCCGGGTGTACCGTGCGATCCTGACCTCCCTGCTCGACCAGGGCGTCAGGAAGACGCTCGCTGACCTTGACCAGTACGCCTAGGAAGGGCTCGCCGTGACCGCCATGCGACGCGTCGTCGTCTACCCGGGCCGGATCGCCGTCGAGGCCGCGGACATTCCCGCCCCCGGCCCGAACGAGGCCCTGGTCCGCACGCTGGTGGCCGGCGTGTGCGGATCGGACCTGCACGCGGCCCATGGGCGCCACCCGTTCGTCCCGCTGCCGTACCGGCCGGGACACGAGGTCGTCGGGGTCATCGAGACAGCGGGCTCTGCTGGGGGCACGCCGGGACAGCGGGTCATCGTGGAGCCTTACCTGCCCTGCTGGACGTGCAAGATGTGCACGTCCGGACGCGAGAACCTGTGCGAGAACCTGCAGTTCTTCGGCTGCGGTTACGCCCAGGGCGGCATGGCCGACTACTTCACCCTGGCCGCGAACCGCCTGCACCCCGTGCCGGACGCGCTGGACGACAACACCGCGGCGCTCATCGAGCCGCTGTCCACGCCGGTGCACGCGGTCCGGCTGGCCGGCGACGTGGCCGGCCGGTCCGTCGCCGTCCTCGGAGCCGGCACCATCGGCCTGTTCACCCTGGCGGTGCTCCGCGCGCACGGCGCAGGAAAGGTGGTCAGCACCGATCCGAACCTGGCCAAGCGCCAGCGTGCCGAGGCCCTCGGCGTCGACGTGACGATCGACGCGCGCTCGCCCGACGTCACCGGGCAGGTACGGGAGGCGCTGGGCGGCAGCGCCAACATCGTCTTCGACTGCGTGGCCATCCAGTCGTCCGTGGACCAGGCGATCGCCATCGCCGACAAGGGCGGCACGGTCATGGTGGTCGGCGTCCCGGCCGGGGAGGTCACCGTCCCGCTGCCGATCGTGCAGGACCACCAGATCCGCATCCAGGGCAGTGCCACCTACCTGCCCGAGGACTACGCCGAATCGGCCGGCCTGCTCGGCCGGGGCGCCGTCAGGACCGCGGACTTCGTCACCGCCACGCGACCGCTCGCTCAGGTCGCCGAGGCCTTCGAGCTGGCCTCCTCGGGACAGCACGTGAAGGTCCTCGTCACCGCCGGCGAACCGTGACCACGGACCTGCTGCGCGCGGCCCTGCCGGCCGGGCTGGTGGCCCTCGATTTCGACGGCACGCTGGCGCCGATATCACCTCGCCCCGGCGATGCGCGCCCGCTGGACGGCGTGCACCAGGTCCTGCGCGCCGTGCGGGCCACCGGGGCAACCCTGGCCGTGATCACCGGCCGGAGCGTGGCCTCGCTGCTGCGCGTCAGCGGCTTCGCGGCCGTGCCGGGCATCGTCGTCTACGGCACCCATGGCGCGGAACGGTGGCAGGCGGGCACGCTGCGCACCGCGCCGGCCCCGCCCGGCCTGGACGAGCTGCGCGCCAGCCTGCCGGGGCTCCTGGCCAGCATCGGGCCCGACCTCTGGCTGGAAGACAAGAGCCTGTCGCTGGTGGTGCACGCGCGCCTCACCGATGACCCCGACCGCATGCTGGCGATGCTGCACGCTCCCGTCGAGCGGGCCGCCGCGGCGGCCGGGCTCGTGGTGCGGCCCGGCCGGGAGGTTCTCGAGATCTGCATCCCGGGCATCGACAAGGGCACGGCCATCCGCGAGCTGGTGAGCGAGGACACGGCGGCAGCGTTCTACGCCGGCGATGACCTCGGCGACCTGCCCGCCATCCGGGAGGTGAACGCGTGGGCCGAGCGCAGCGGCCGGCCGGCGCTGACCGTCGGGGTCGGCCGCGGCCCGGTCGCCGGGCAGGCCGACGTCACCGTGCCGGACCCGCAGGGCCTGCTGTCGCTGCTGCGCCAGATCCTGCGACTGCCAGATCCTGCGACTCAAGTGAGAGGTCGACCGATGTCCGTGCCTGAGCCTTCCGGGGCCGTCCGCCGCCTGGACCGCAAGCTGGACGCGATCACGGCGGGCCGGTACACCCCCGGCGACTTCGTCCTCGCGGACGCCAAGGACGCCGACATGGCGTTCGGCCTGACCTCGGCGGGTCCGGCCGGGGCGGCGGGTCCGGCGGGTCCAGGCCGCTACCGCACGCGCGGCGAATTCCTCGGCGACATGCGGGCCCTGGTCGCGCAGGGCGAACTCGACATCATGCTGACCTCGGCGGCCAACGGGGAGCGGCTGGCCCAGGACGGCTCGCTGGGTGATATGACCCTGGCCGTGCGGGGGAACGACAGCACGGACGTCTGGAACAGCCGGGGAGGCCGCTACCCCGTCCTGCCGTCGCGGCCGTTCCGCACGGCCGACCTGACCGCCGTCCGCCCGTTCTGCGACCTTGTGCTGTACTCGGTGACCTTCAACAACGAGCTGGACTACGACCTGGCCACGCTCGAGGCGTACAACGGATTCCGGCGGCAGGCCGCCGCGCTGGGCATCCGGCATTTCCTCGAGGTCTTCAACCCCAACGCGCCGGCCGGCCTGGCGGGCGGTCAGGTCGGCGCGTTCGTCAACGACTCGATCACCCGCGCCCTGGCCGGGGTCACCGGTGCGCAGCGGCCGCTGTTCCTGAAGGTGGCCTACAACGGCCCGGACGCGCTGGCCGAGCTGGCCGGGTACGACCCGTCGCTGGTAGTGGGCATCCTGGGCGGATCGGCGGGCACGACCCGGGACACCTTCGAGCTGCTGCGCCAGGCCGAACGGCACGGCGCCCGGGTCGCCCTGTTCGGCCGCAAGATCCAGCGCGCGGAGTCGCAGCTGGACCTGGTCGGCCTGATGCGCCCGGTGCTGCGGGGCGAGCTGAGTCCCGCCGACGCCGTCCGCGCCTACCACGATGCCCTGGCCAAGGCCGAGATCGCTCCGCACCGCGAGCTCGAGGCCGACCTGGAGGTCACCGATCCCGTGCTGAGTGCCGGATGAGCGGTGCCGGATGAGCGGTGCCGGATGAGCGGTGCCGGATGAGCGGTGCCGGATGAGCGGTGCCGGATGACCCGCGGGGGGGTGCTGTGCGCCGGGACGGTTCTCGTCGATGTCGGCAAGGTGATCGACGCCTACCCGGCCCTTGATCATCTGGCCACGATCGAGGAGGTATCGCTGAGCACCGGCGGACCGGGCCTCAACATGGCCGTCGACCTGCGCATGCTCGGGGCGGTCTTCCCGATCGGAGTGCTCGGCGCCGTGGGGGACGACGAGCACGCCGCCTTCATCCTGGCCGAGTGCGCGCGGCTGGGCATCGACGTGGCCGGCGTCAGGAAGCTGGCCGGCGCGGTCACCTCGTTCACCGACGGCATGATCGAGCGGAACGGCGGCCGGCGGACGTTCTTCCACCACAGCGGGGCGAACGCGCTGTTCGACGCCTCGGCCGCCGACCTGGGGAGGGCACGGATACTGCACGCGGGCGCGCCCGGCATCCACCAGGTCATGGACCGGCCGCGGCCCGGCGGGGGCAACGGCTGGTCGGCCCTGCTGCAACGAGCCCAGGCGGCGGGCATGCACACCAACCTGGAAATGGTCAGCCTGGCGCCGGACCGCACCGCCCAGGTGGCCCGGCCCTGCCTGCCCTGCCTGGACAGCATCGTGATCAACGAACTCGAGGCCGGCGCGCTGACCGGCATCGAGGCCTCGGTGCCCACCGCGGACGGGCCGGCGGACTGGCCGGCCCTGGAGGCGATGGCGCTCGGCCTTATCCGGCAGGGCGTGTCGGTGCTCGCCGTCGTGCACTTCCCGGCGGGCTGCGTCGCCGCCGCCCCCGGCGGCCGGACCTGGCGCCAGGGCTCGGTCCGGCTGCCGCGCGAGCAGGTCCGCAGCACCACCGGCGCGGGCGACGCCTTCGCCGCCGGCGTCATCCTGGGCCTGCACGAAGGCTGGCCGGTCGAGCGGTGCCTGCGGCTCGCGGTCGCCTCCGCCGCAGCGTCCGTGCGCAGCCCGCACACCTCCGACGGCATCAAGCCCGCCGGACAGTGCCTGGCCGAAGCCGATCGGGCCGGCTACCGCCCGACGCCCCCGGTTCAACATGTGTACTGATGCGATCGCGGACGATCTTGTCCCTGGGACGCAGTAGCCTTCCGCACAGAGCTACCGAAAAGGGTGCACTGTGGACGAGCGCCTGCTGCTGGTCGAGGACGACGCGTCCATCCGTGAGATCGTGTCCATCGGGCTGAAGGCGGCCGGCTTCCGGGTGGCCACGGCGGTCGATGGCCGGGAGGGACTGGCGCGAGTCCGTGCGGACGGCTTCGACGCGGTGCTCCTGGACGTGATGCTGCCGTCGCTGGACGGATACGAGGTATGCCGCGAGATCAGGAAATTCAGCCGGGTTCCGATCGTGATGCTGACGGCAAGGACCGACCTCATCAACGTGGTCGTGGGGCTGGAGTCAGGCGCGGACGATTATGTCAAGAAGCCCTTCGAGTTGCCCGAGCTGATCGCGCGGCTGCGTGCCGTGCTCAGGCGGGCGGCGGCTCCGGCCGAGGCCGAGCCGATCGTTGCCGGCCAGCTGGAGATCGACCCGGCCGGCTTTACCGTGCGGAAGGACGGCATCGAGCTCGCGCTCACCGCGACCGAGTTCCGGCTGCTGCTCGAGCTCGCCAGGCGGCCGGGTCAAGTGTTCACCAGGGAGCTGCTGCTGCAGCGGGTGTGGGATTACGAGTACCTCGGGGAGTCCCACCTGGTGGACGTGGCGATCGGGCGGCTGCGGGTCAAGGTGGAAGACGATCCGTCGCATCCGGCGCTGATCAAGACGATCCGCGGGGTCGGCTACCGCCTGGACCGGGCCTGAAGGCATGGCCCGGCAGCCGATCCGGCCTCGCGGCCGACGCGGGCGGATCTGGCCGGGCGGCCTGCGGCGGCGGCTGGTCGTCGCCTTCGTGCTGGTAGCGACGGTCTCGGCCGGCGCTCTTGCGGTGGCGTCGTACCTGCTGGTGCGCGAGGCGCGGCTAGACGGTTCGCTGACCACGAGCGCGGCCGAGGCCAGGGAAGACCTGAACCTCGCCGCCACGATCACCTACCCGGCAGCAGGTGATTTTGTCCGGGCCTACGAGCAGCGGGGCACCCACGCGGTGCTGATCTTCCCCGGAGGCCGCAAGGTCACCTCCGATGACCAGGTGAACCCGCCGCTCCCGGCCGTACTGCAGGGTTTTGTCCGCCGGGGGCAGCTTGGCTACCAGCGGATGGATGTCGCGGGGCTCCCCTACCTGGTCGTGGCGGGAAAGGTGCCAGGGTCGAACGCTCAGCTATACCTGTTCTTCTCCGAGCAGGGCATCCAGCGCAACCTGGCCCAGCTGCGCAACACCCTGGCGGCGTCCTGGCTCGGCGTGCTGCTGGTGGCGGCGCTGGTCGGGCAAGTGCTCGCCCGGCGAACGCTGGGACCGGTCGCCAGGGCCAGCGAGGCGGCCAGGCTGATCGCCGCTGGCCGCCTCGACACCCGGCTGCCGGTCGGCGCGGCGGACGAGTTCGGCGCCTGGGCCGCCGCATTCAACGAGATGGCCGATGCGCTCGAGGCGAAGATCGCCGCGCTCTCGGCGGCGCAGGCACGCGAACTCCGGTTCACCGCGAACGTCGCGCACGAGCTGCGCACGCCGCTGACCGCACTTGTGGCCGAGGCCTCGCTGCTCAGCGGCCAGGTCAGCCACCTGCCTGCCCCGGCCCGCAGGCCGGTTGAGCTGGTGATCGCCGATGTGAGCAGGCTCAGGACGCTGGTCGACGAGCTGATGGAAATCTCCAGGCTCGATGCCGGGTCTGAGCCAGTCTTGCAGCGACTTGTGGACGTTCGGGCCGTCGTGGCCGCGCTGATCAGCGCGCGGGGCTGGCAGGACCGGGTCGCCGCGGACGGCGGGCCGCTTACGCTGACGACCGATCCGCGCCGGGTCGAGCGGATACTGGCGAACCTGGTGGGCAACGCGGTCGAGCACAGCGGCCGCGATGTCGTGGTGCGCACCGGCACCGACGGCGCTCACGGCTGTATCGACGTGGCCGACGCGGGCCCGGGCATCGCGCCGGAGCACCTGCCGCACGTCTTCGAGCGCTTTTACAAGGCCGACTCAGCCCGGGCCGGCCAGGGCAGCGGTCTCGGCCTGGCTATCGCACTCGAGAACGCCAGGCTCCTCGGCGGGGATATCAGCGTGTCCAGTGGCACAGAACGCGGGTCGGTGTTCCGGCTGGCCCTTCCGCTCGGGCCGGGCAGCGATGTGAGCGAACGGTGATGTTGCGGTGAGCCGCCGGTTGGCTGGCCGGCGCACAGTGGGGCGGAAAGGGCACTATGAAGGAGGCCCCATGAAGCGCCTGCCCGTAATGATGATCATTGGTGTCAGCTTGCTCGCCGTTGGTTGCGGGACGCCCTCGTCCGGCTCGCTCGGTCCGGCTCCGACCACAACCGCCGGGGCGTCCAGTCCGGCCTCGCCCCACGCCAGCGGGACCGCGAGTGCGGCGGCCTCACCCAGCGGCCAGCGGCCGACGGCGACGCCCGCCCAGGGCCCGGCCCGCGAGATCGGCCTGCAGGCCTGGTTCAGCCGGAACGGCAAGCTTTTCGTCACCCAGCGGACCGTTCCGGCGACGGCAAGTATCGGCCAAGCCGCGCTCGACCGCCTGCTGACGGGTCCTTCGGCGGCCGAGCATGCGGCCGGACTGCGCTCGCAGATCCCGGCCGGCACCACGCTGCTTGGCCTGCGCATCTCCGCCGGGATCGCGACCGTCGATCTCAGCTCGTCGTTCCTTTCGGCAGCCAGCCCGTCGGCGATGCCGCCGCGGATCGCGCAGGTGGTGTACACGCTGACGCAGTTCCCGACGGTCACCGGCGTGCGGTTCGCGATCAACGGCCAGGGTGTCACCGTGATCGGCGGGGTTCCGGTGCAAAGTCCGCAGACCCGCGCGATGTACGGCGGCTACCTGCCAGCGATCACGGTGCAGAGCCCGGTCATCGGTGCACGCGCCGGCAATCCGGTCACCGTGTCTGGCACGGCTGACGTGTTCGAGGCGACTGTCAGCGCGCGCATCCTGGACTCGGCCGGCCACGAAATCGCCAGGACGTTCACCACCGCGAGCTGCGGCACAGGCTGCCGCGGCGGCTACTCGGTAACGATCCCCTACACGGTTCCGCGGACTCAGCCCGGAACGATCGAGGTGTTTGAGAGTTCAGCCAGGGACGGGCTACCGATCAACGTCCAGCTGATCCCGGTGACACTGGCTCCGTAACCGCCAGCCCTCAGGATAGGATCAAGCCGCTGGTGGGGACGCCGGTGCCCGCGGTGACCAGAACCGGGCCGTCGCCGGGGACCTGGTTGACCGAGGTGCCGCGGACCTGGCGGACCGCCTCGGCGATGCCGTTCATGCCGTGGATGTAGGCCTCGCCGAGCTGGCCGCCGTGCGGGTTGACCGGCAGGCGGCCGCCCAGCTCGATCGCGCCGCCGGCGATGAAGTCCCTGGCCTCGCCGCGCCCGCAGAAGCCGAGCTCCTCCAGCTGGATGAGCACGTACGGGGTGAAATGGTCGTACAGCACGGCGGTGCGTACGTCGGCAGGGCCGATCCCGGCCTGCCGCCACAGCTGCCCGCCGACGAGGCCCATCTCCGGCAGGGCGGCCAGGTCGTCGCGGTAGTAGCTGGTCATGGTGAACTGGTCCGGGCCGGCCCCTGCGCGGCGGCGGCGATCACGGCGGGCGGGTGCGGCCCGGATCGAGCGCGGTCCAGGCTGGTGACGACGACGGCGACGGCGCCGTCGCTTTCCTGGCAGCAGTCGAGCAGCCTAAGGGGTTCGGCGATCCAGCGTGAGGCCTGGTGCTCGGCGAGCGTGACCGGGCGCTGGTAGAACCAGGCGTGCGGGTTGGCGGCGGCGTGGCGGCGGTCCGCCACCGTGACCCGGCCGAAGTCCTCGCTGGTCGCGCCGAACTCATGCATGTAGCGGCGGGCCACCATGGCGACGGCGGCGGCAGGCGTGGCGATGCCCATCGGGTAGTGCCAGCCGTTGTCGACGCCCGAGGTGGTGGGCACGGCGGTCGCGCCCGCCGCGACCCGGCCGAACCGGCGTCCCGACCGCTCGTTCAGCGCCCGGTAGCAGACCACCACGCTGGCCGCCCCTGTCGCCACGGCCATCGCCGCGTGCTGCACTGTCGCGCAGGCGGCGCCGCCGCCGTAGCCGACCTGGCCGAAGAAGCTGAGACCCGGGATGCCGAGCTCGCGGGCCACCGCGATCTCCGCGTTGCTGTCCATGGTGAAGGTGACCAGGCCGTCCACGTCGGCGGGGGTGAGCGCGGCGTCCTCAAGCGCGGCCCGCACGGCCTCGGCGGCGAGGCGCAGCTCGCTGCGGCCGGAGTCCTTGGAGAACTCGGTCGCCCCGATGCCGGCGATGGCCGCGCTGGCTAGGGCGGCGCCAGCTCCGGCGAGCGCCGTCATCGAGCGCGCTCGATCCGCACCGTGCCCGTGACGTGGTCACCCAGGCCGCACCGGCCGGTCACGGCGACGACCTGCTCATCGAGTGCCTGCCCGGACAGGGTGAGCGTCTCGCCCGCGTGGCAGGGCACGCCGAGCCTGATGGAGACGGCGCGGACCACCGCGTTCGGTGCCCAGGCCGAGACGTATCGCTGGACTAGCCCGGTCGTCGTCAGGATGTTGACGAAGATGTTCCTGGCCCCGCGGGCGAAGGCGCGGTCCCGGTCGTGGTGCACGTCCTGGAAGTCCCTGGTGGCCAGCGCCGAGGCGATCACGAACGTGGGCGTCACGTCGATAACCCGGTCCGGGAGGGCCCCCTCGGCGGGCCGCCATGCGGGCAGCGCCATGTCCCCGGCCGGGACGAACGTGACCCGGACCGGCAGGCCGATCCGCACCTGGTCCGGGCGCACGCCGGGCATCTCGCCGAGTATCCGCACGCCCTCGGGCAGCCGCACCAGCGCGACGACCATCGGCAGCCGCTTGCCCGGCACCGGCGGGTGGTGGTGCACCACGTAGCTGAAGACCTCGCCGGTGCCGGCGGCCGTCACGTAGCCGCCGTCGCTGGCCTCGCCGCAGGCCGGGCACATCGGCCCGGGCGGGTGGCGCAGCGTGCCGCACTTGGCGCAGCGCTGGATGCGCAGCTCGCCGGCCGCCGTGCCATCCCAGAAAAAGGCCGTGTCGGGGGTGATCAGCGGGAGCATCGGGGGCTCGGGGGCGGATGTGACGGCAGGGGTAGGCATGAGGGCGGGGTCTGGGGGGCGGAATTTCAGGATGCGGAAGTCCATGGTGGCCACCGGCTCGTCGCCGGAGAACCAGGTGCTGCGGGTGGTGACGAACCAGCCCTCGCCGAGCGCGGTGCGCTTGGGGCCGGTGACGTCGAGGAGGGCGGACCGGACGGACAGCTGCTCGCCGACCTTCAGGTAGCGGTGGTAGGCCTGGTCGCAGTTGGTCGCGACCACCGAGGTGTAGCCGGCCTCGTCCAGGACGTTCGACATCTGCCCCAGCGGATCGTCGTCCGCGCGGATTCCGTGCAGGCCGGGCATCGTCCAGACCTGGATCATGGCCGGCGGGGCGGTATCGGGATCGTCGGGAGAGCCGGGGTCGATCACCTCGGTCCAGTTGCGGATCATCGGGAGGTTCACCGGGTCGCGGGCGGCGCGGGGGCGGCTGTCGCCGGCCGCGGCGAGGCGGCCCGCGGCCGCGCGGATCGCGGCTTCGGCGGCCGCGGAGGGCCCGGAGGGCCCGGCGGGCTCGGAAGGCCCGGCGGGCTCGGTGCTCATCGCGGCGCCCGGGGCAGGCCGAGGCCGGCAGTGGCGATGAGCTCACGCTGGATCTCGTTCACGCCGCCGCCGAAGGTCAGCACGATGTTGCGCTTGAGCTGGACGTCCAGCCAGGTCATCAGCTCCGCGGTGTCCAGGCCCGGGTCCGCGTGCCGGCCCACCACCTCGGCCAGCTCCTGCCCGATGACCTGGAGCTGCTCGGAGGAGAAGACCTTGGTGGCGGACGCGTCCGCCACGTTGAGCGCGGGCGCCGCCGCGACCTGCCAGTTGAGCAGCTCGTTGACGCGCATCACGACCGATGCCCGGGCCAGCGCCCGGCATACGTCCTGCTGGCCGAGCAGGGAACGCGTCGCGGCCCAGGCGCGCACCCGGTCGTGCAGGGCGGCGATCCGCCCGGCCGGGCCGAGCATCACCCGCTCGTGGTTGAGCTGGGTGGTGATCAGCCGCCAGCCCTCGTTCTCCGCGCCGACCCGCATCCGGACCGGGACCCGCACGCTCGAGTAGTAGGTCGCGTTGACATGGTGGGCGCCGTCGTGGGTGATGATCGGGGTCCAGGAGAAACCCGGATCGGTGGTGTCCGCGATGAGGATGGAGATGCCCTTGTGCTTCGGGGCGTCGGGCGCGGTGCGGCAGGCCAGCCAGAACGTAGTCGGCCGCGTGCGCGCCGGTGGTGAAGATCTTCTGCCCGTCGACGACGTACTCCTCCCCGTCGCGGACGGCCCGGGTACGCAGCGACGCGAGGTCGGTGCCGGCCTCGGGCTCGGTGTAGCCGATGGCGAAGTGCACCTCGCCGGCCAGGATCTTCGGCAGGAAGAAGTCCTGCTGCCAGGGCGTGCCGTGCTCCTGCAGGGTCGGGCCGACGGTCTGCAGCGTGACCGCGGGCAGCGGCACGTCGGCGCGGGCCGCCTCGTCCGCGAAGATCTGCTGCTCCACCTGGCCGAACCCGCGGCCGCCGTACCGCGCCGGCCAGCCCACCCCGAGCCAGCCGTCGCGGCCCATCCGGCGCACCACGTCGCGGTAGGCGGCGCCGTGCCGTTCGGTGAGCAGCTCGGCGCGCTCGGCGGGGGTCAGCAGGCCGGCGAAGTAGCCGCGCAGCTCCTCGCGCAGGGCACGCTGCTCCGGGGTCAGGTCGATGAACATGGCAGGGCCGCTCCGCCGAGGAATCTGGCCAGGTCGGCGGCCAGGGAGGAAAACCGGTGCAAGGGGTAGGTCACGTCCATGCCGATCCCGCCGTGCAGGTGATGACTCAGCCGAACGGACCTGGGCGCCTGCTCGGCGCACCAGTATCTCGCCACCTCGAGGTCGGCGGCCGCGTCGAGGTCCCCGGCCAGCCGCCAGCACGCCGACAGGGCGGCCAGGTGCATGGTGCGGGACGCGATGTACACGTCGGCGATCTGCTGGGAGACGGCCTGGAACGCGGCCAGCGGCCGGCCGAACTGCTCCCGGCTGGCGACGTGGTCCCTGGTCAGCGCAAGCGCCCCGGCCACCACGCCGTCGGCCAGCGCGCACGCCCCCGCCACCGCCAGCTGGTATAGGTCGCGCACGCACTCCGGCCCGCCGAGCATCCCCTCGATCGGCGCCCGGTCGAGCTCGAGCGCGTACTCAGGCTCCCCGCTCGAGCTGGGCGTGCGCGTCATCCTCACCCCCCGCGCGCGGGGGTCCACCAGGGCGACACCATGATCGCGGACAGTTTGCGGTGCTATTTGCCCCGAACTGCCCGCGATCATGGAATCGGCGGGAGCGGGCGGGGGGGTTGGGGGTGGGGGTGGGGGTGGGGGTGGGGTGAAGAGGGCGGGGACTAGGAGGAGGTGCGATTCTGCCGCGTAGGGGACGCCTACTTTGAGGCCGGTGATTGTGGCGTCGGTGACTGCTGTGACTGGTGGGGTGGGCGCGGGGTGGGAGGGCTCGCGGAGGGCGGCGGTGAGGAGGAGCTCGCCCGAGGCGACGCCGGGGAGCAGGGCCTGGCGGCCCCAGCGGGCGAGGGGCAGGGCGCCGGTCGCCAGGGTGGCCAGGGCTTTCATGGACGGGGTGCGCTTGCCGATCTCGGTGAGGAGTACGGCGACCTCGAGGACGCCGAGGCCGTCCGGCGGGGATACGTCGAGCAGGCCGGCCTGGGCGAGCTCCTTCCAGGGATCTTCGGCGGTCAGCACCTCGGCGGCCAGGTCGGCGACGGCCTGCTGCCGCTCTTCGAGGGTGAAGTCCATCACCGGGGCAGGCCCAGGACTCGTTCGGCTACCTGGGTGAGCAGGATCTGGGTGGTGCCCCCGGCGATGGACAGGCACCGGGTGAGCAGGAACTCCTGGCTGGCCTCCCCCTCGGCCGCGCCGCCCGGGCCGAGCAGCTCCAGGGCCGTCTCGGCGACCGCCTGGCGGTGCCCGGTGCCGAGCAGCTTGCGGATGGCGGGGTGCGCCCCTCGTTCACCCAGCAGGGCGACGGCGTGGGCGCTGGCCACGTGGAACCCGGCCCGTTCGGCGTACTCGGGGGTGACGGCGGCCAGCAGCTCGTCCACCGGTCCCGTCTCCCCGATCGCCACCCGCTCGGTGGCCAGCGTAGACATGGCGATCCGCCAGCCGCCCCCGGGCGTGCCGAGCACGCAGTCGTCCGGCACGAACACGTCGTCCAGGAAGACCTCGTTGAACATGGTGCGGCCGGTGATCTCGCGCAGCGGGCGGATGTCGATGCCGGGCGCGTGCATGTCGACCAGGAAGTAGCTGATGCCGTCGTGCTTGGGCACGTCAGGATCGGTGCGGGCCAGGCAGATGGCCCAGTCGGCCTGGCGGGCCAGGGACGTCCACACCTTCTGACCCGTGAGCAGCCAGCCGGCGTCGGTACGCATGGCCCGGGTCCGCAGCGACGCGAGGTCGGAACCGGCCTCGGGCTCGCTGAACAGCTGGCACCAGGTAATCTCGCCGCGCCTGGTGAGGCCCAGGAAGCGGTCCTGCTGAGCCTGGCTGCCGTACTTCTCGATCGCGGGACCGGCCCAGGCGCCGATCCCCGGATACGGGCTCTTCTCCGGGGTGGCCGCGGTCGTGATGGTCCGCCGGGCGCCGCCGGCGGCGAGCCGGGCGAGGCGGGTGCGCCAGGGGCGGCTGCCGCCGAGGAGCTGGCGCAGCGCAAGGGCCCGGCGCAGGTACAGGTGGGCGTCGTGTTCCCAGGTGAAGCCGATGCCGCCGAGGACCTGGATGCAGTCCTTGGCGTTGTCCACCGCGTCGTCCAGCGCCAGCGCGGCGGCGGCCGCGGCGGCGAACGCATGCTGATCCTCGCCGGCGGTCCTGGCGGCGTCCCAGGCCAGGGCGGCGGCGCGCTCGGCCCGGCAGGCCATGGTGGCGCAGAGATGCTTGACCGCCTGGAACGAGCCGATCGGGCGGCCGAACTGGCGGCGGATCCCGGCGTAGCCGGACGCCGTGCCGCTGCACCACGCGGCCACGCCGGCGGCTTCGGCGGCGAACAGGGTGGCGGCCAGGTCGCGGACGCGCTCGGTGGTCAGGTCGAGGGGCTGGTCCGGGAGGACGCCGTCGAGCCGGACGGTGGCCAGGTCGCGGGAGAGGTCGACCGGGGGGAGCTTGGTGACGGTGACGCCCGGCCGGTCCTGGCCGAGGAGGAACCAGGCGTCACCGTCGGCCGTGGCGACCGGGGCGAGCAAGGGGCCGGCGGCCCACAGGACCGGCCCGGTCTCGCCGGTCACCCCCCCAGAGCCGGTCAGCGCGCCGGTCAGCGTGCCGGGAGTGAGCGCGACCGTGGCCGGCTGCCCGGTCAGGAGGCTGCCGAGCGCGGCGGGCAGGACCGGGCCGGGGGTCAGGGCGCGGGCCAGTTCCTCCAGGGCGGCGGCCAGGTCGGCGACCGTGCCGTCCTGCGCGATGGCGAAGACGCCGATGGCGGCCAGGTCGTTCATGAGCGCGGTGACATCCCCCTGGGCGCGGGTGACGGCGATGGTGCCGGCCCGTTTGGCCCAGTCCCGCAACGACGCTTGCAGGGCCTGCTGCTCCTGCGTCATCGCGATCGGCAAGGTCTGCTCCCGTCCGTATAGTCAGAATTAGAACACGTTCCACCTGTAGGCGGCCAGGCCGCGTCAGTAATCACTGCCGGTGCGCTTGGTAGTCTTGATACGGACGGACATGGTGAGGGATCCCTATGGCACAACCGAGAACACGTACCACCGACGCGCTGAACGTGGTCGGTGACGGTGAGTTCGGCTCGGCGGCGCAGCGCGAGCGGCGCAAGCGGATCCTGGACGCCACGCTGGCGCTGGCGTCCAAGGGCGGCTACGACGCGGTGCAGATGCGGACCGTCGCCGAACGGGCCGACGTGGCGCTCGGCACGCTCTACCGGTACTTCCCCTCCAAGATCCACCTGCTGGTGTCCGCGCTGGTCCTGGAGTTCGAGCGGACCCAGGAAAAGCTGGACCGGCGGCCGATCCCCGGCGACACGCCGTACGACCGCATGCTGTACGTGCTGTCCCGGGTGACCGGGACCATGCAGCGCGAGCCGATGCTCACCGAGGCGATGACCCGGGCGTTCATGTTCGCCGACCCGAGCGCGGCGGCCGAGGTGAACGCGGTCGCCCGGCAGATGGAGCGGATGTTCAGCCGGGCCATGCACGACGGCGAGCCCTCGGCCGACGACGCCGCGATCGCCCGGGTGATCGGCGATGTGTGGCTGTCGAACCTGGTCGCGTGGGTGACCAGGCGGGCTTCGGCGGACGACGTGAGCAGCCACCTCGAGCTCGCCGCCCGCCTGCTGCTTCGCTAGCCGAACCGCCGGGCGCGTAGTTGGCCGGCAGCACCGAAAATAAAACAGGTTCTCGTTCTAACATCGGAAGCCCTTTCGGCAAGAGTCTCGGCATATGACGCGATCTTCTCGCATAGTGAGAACGCTGACCGTGCTCGCGGCGGCGGTCGCCCTGCTCTGCACGGCCTGCGGCTCGGGCGTCCCCCCGGCCCGGCTGGTCACGTCGAGGTACGAGACCGCTACCGGTCACCGCATCGTCCGCGACTGCGGGTTCAGTGTGCCGCTGCCCGGACAGGCGCACCGCAGCCTGTGGCTGTTCTGCGACACCGAGGTCACCGGCCGGGGCGGCCGGGAGCTCGGCTACCCGATCCTGGGCGCCGGGACCGCGGCCGAGGGACCCTACACGGCGGGCCGCGGGCCGGGGGTGCTGAGCGAACTGGCGACGCCGGGCGCGGACACGCCCGGGGTGGCAGGAGGGGCCGAAGGGACTGGAGGGGCTGGCCGCGGGCTGCTTCCGGCCCTCGCCGCCCCGCAGCCGTTCCTGCCCGTGCCGACCAGCCTGACCTTGCCGGGCGGCACGCTGCCCTGCTCCGGGCCGCACACCTACCCCGCCCGCTGGGTCACCGGGGCCGCCCGCGAGCCCGGCTCGTCCGGGCGGGCGCTGATCAGCTACGCCGACTACTGCGTGTCGGGGCCCGACGTCTTCACCCCCGAGGGGTTCGGCCTGCTCGGCTACGATCCGGCGGCCAACGCGCTCGGTCCGCCGGCCCAGGTGTTCGCCGCGCCGGCCGGCGGGCAGCTGCCGCAGCAACGGCAGGAGGTACTCGGTTCACCGGTCTTCCGCGGCGGCTACCTGTACCTGTTCGGCCTGTGCGGGCACAGCTGCCGCGACCGTGGCGGGGTATTCCTGGCCAGGACGGCCGCCACCGCCGCGTCGTGGGAAAACGGGTTCAGCTACCGGTACTGGACCGGCCGCGGCTGGTCGGCCGCGCTGGCGGACGCGGCCGCGCTGACCGGCACCGCGGCGCCGCGGGGGCGTGTCGGCCGGCGACTACCGGGGCGCCGGGCGGGGGCTGGTCATTCTCGAGCAGACCAGCGCGGCGGGCGACTTCAGCGTCTGGCAGGCGGCGGCACCCACCGGGCCCTGGCGGGAAACCCGGACCGGCCGGGTCCCGTGCACCGCAGGCCAGCAGGGAGACCTGTGCCGCGCGCTGATCGGCCACCCGGAGCTGAGTACGCCGGACGGCCTGCTCATCTCGTTCTTCAACCCCGGCACCAGCCACGTGGAGGTCGCGGCATACCCGTGGTGACGCTGGTCAGGGAACGACGAACGTGGTCTCGGCGGACGTCCCAGCGGCCTGCCTGGTGTTGACCGGCACCACCCGGGCCAGGTAGGCGCCGGACCGCAGCCCGGTCATGGTGGCGCTGGTGCCGTACTCGGTGACCGCCGGGATGTCGGTCGGTCCTTGCAGGTAGACCTGGTAGCGGACGCCGAGGCCCGCGTCGGGCCAGCTCAGCGTGACCTTTCCGGCGCCGGGACGGGCGTGCACGGCATCGGCGGCAAAGCCCGGCACCGGCGGGCAGCCGTCCGGGTAGCTCCAGGAGCTCAACCACTGGGACGGGTGCCGCGGCACGATGCGCGGGTAACCCGGCGGTGCGCTCGCCGCCCGGACCGGAGCCGCGGCCGCGGCCGTGCCGAAGGCGGCCAGCGGCACGCTGATGAACCGGGGCTGGGTCACCGTGTTGGTGAAGGCGGACATCGGCACGCAGCCCGTGGTCACCGCCTCGGAGTTGACGTTGTAGCTGATCACCAGGGAGTCGCGGGTGGAGAGGGCGGGTTCGGCCCGGGCCTCGTACATGATCCGGTAGTCGTGCGCGGCGTCGAGCCCGATAGCCGGGTTGCGGTACAGCAGCACGCCCGCGCCGAACGGCCCCCACGGCTCGCTGGCCGGGTAGGCGTTGATGTCCTGGCTGCCCGGCTCGGACCCGGCCTGGATCAGCCAGTAGCGGCCCGCGATCGCGACCACGCTGAAGCCGGACGGCACGCCGCCGCCAGGGGGCGGCACCGGCCGGGCGTCCTGCTGCCCGGCGGTCCAGTGGCCGGGGCCGGCGTAGAACCGCCACGCGGAGAAGGTGGTCAGCCGCGAGGTCGGGGCCCGGGCCAGGTAGAGCTGGCGGGAGCCGCCCTGGGCGCCCTGGCCCTGGGTACTCAGCGTCCCGTAGACGTACACCGTGTTCCCGGCCCGCAGCAGGGCGGCGCCCCAGATGACCGGGGAGGTACCGCCGGGCGGAGTCCAGGACGGCAGCGGGACCAGGGCCGGGCGGGTCACCGCGCCGTAGGCCGGCCCATGGCCGGCCGAGCTGAGCTGGCTGACTCCGAAGGTGGCGATCACCGTCCCGGCCGGAACGAACGGGATGCTCCCGGCCAGGTACCGGTTGTAGAACTTGACGACCGTTCGGCCCACCGTGATGCCGTCCTCGTCCCAGTATCGGTCGGTCGCCCCGCCGGGCGCGGCCGGCGGTGCCACCACCGGGGCGGCCTGGCCCGGGCGGCCAGGCCCGCTGCACGCGCCGCCGCCGGTCATGGTGACGAACGAACTGGAGTGGGCGGCCGTAGTCTGGATTACCACCGAGTTGTTCACGAAGCCGCTGATGTGCGAGAAGCCCGTGGCCGGCCCGGCCGGGCCGAGATAGGTGTCGGAGAAGAACCAGGCCAGCTGCGAGGAGTTGAGCCGGATGGCGGAGACTCCGTCGCCGCCGGCCCAGTCGGCGCAGCGGGAACGGTCCGAGTAGGCGGCCCACTCAGCGTCCAGTGCGGCGGGACCTGGGGCCGCCGCGCCCGGCACCACCAGGGGCTGGCGGGCGGTCGCCTGGGCCGGGACGTGGCGACCCGGCGACGCCGGGGACAGCAGGCCGAGCGCGATGCACAACCCGGCGGCCAGCCCGACGGCCAGGCCGCCGAGCTCGAGGCCGGGGCTAGGGCGACGGGCCGCCGGCCACATGCGGGCCGACCACATGCGGACCGGCCGACGGTGCTGTGCCGCGTGCTTCCGGCCCGTTCTGGTGCGAGATGCGGGCGCCGTCGGGGGGCTCATGTCTTTCGCGCGTGCACCAGCAGGATGGAAGCGGCCGAGGGCCACCGGCAGAAGGCCCGGTCCAGCGGGCCGAGCGGCCGCGGCACGTCGTGGAAGCGCGCCCCGGCCACGGTTACGCAGCGGAACCCGCTTGCGGCCAGGAACTCGGTCAGCGCCCGCCGGGTGAACAGGCGCAGGTGGCCGGCCACCACGCGGCCCGGCCTGCCGTAAATCCCGCGCAGGCTCACCTCGGAGAAGACCGGCTGGACGCCGACGGCGAGCAGGCCCCGGTTGTACCACGCGGCCAGGTTCGGCGTGGAGAGCAGCAGCGACCCGCCCGGCCGGAGCACCCGCCTGACCTCCGCGACCGCCCCGTCGGGGTCAACCAGGTGCTCGATCAGCTCGCTCATGATCACCACGTCGGCGGCGCCGTCGGCGACCGGCAGGCCCGGGGCCACATCGCCGCGCAGGACTGTGAGGCCGAGCGCCCGCGCCCGCCGCAAGCCGTCGGAGGACCAGTCGATCCCGGCGAACCGGTGCCCGGGGTTCTGGTCCGCCGTGAGCGCGAGGGTCGAGCCGTCGCCGCATCCCACGTCGATGATTACCGCCGGGCCGGTACAGTCCCGCAGCACCCGGGTCAGCATCCGGGCCTGGCGCCGGGCTCGGTCCGGGCCCGAGCAGAGCGGGACCCCCGGAGTCTCGTAGAACTCCTGGAGCGGGTTATGCTGGCCGCTGCGGCGCTGCGCAGTAACCGGCACGGCTGGCTCTTCCGCGCTTGATCGCCTCGTCGGCCACCTCGGCGAAACCCTCGACCGCGGCCGACCAGTGCAGCCGGAGCGCCCGGGTACGCGCCGCCTGGCCGAGTTGCTCCCGCTGCCGCTCGCTGATCGCCAGCGACGCCCAGGCCGAGGCGAACTGGCCCTCGGTCTGCACCAGCATGCCGGTCTGGCCGTGCACCACCGAGTCACGCAGTCCGGGCACGTCGAACGCCACCGCCGGGGTGCCGCGGATCGCCGCCTCGGCGACCACGATCCCCCAGCCCTCGATCAGCGCCGGATGCACGAGCAGCCAGGCCGCGCACAGCAGCCGGTGCTTCTCCTGCTCGGACACCCGGCCGGTGAACACCACGCCGGGCCCGGCCAGGGCCTCAAGCCGCGGCCGTTCCGGGCCGTCCCCGGCGATGACCAGCTTCCCGCCGGTCACGTGCCGGACCCGGTCCCAGAGCCGGAGCAGCAGGTCGAGGCGCTTGTAGTCGGTGAGCCTGCCCATCGCGAGGAACAGCGGTTCCGGCGAGCGCGGGGCGGGCGGGTCCGGTTGCTCGACGCCGTTGCAGATCTGCCGGATCCGGTCCCGGCCGACGCCCATGTCCTGCAGCGCGCCGGCCGTGGATTCGGACACGGTCAGGAACAGGTTCCTGCGGTGCACCCAGGGCATGACCACCCGCTCGATGTTCCGCCCGATGGTGGAGAACGGCGGCCTGAACCTGATCGACCACAGGTCGGTGTGCACGTGGTTGACCAGGCAGAGCACCGGGCGGCGGCACCACAGCGGCGACAGGTAGGGCATCCCGTTGCAGACCTCGACGATCAGGTCGGAGCTCCTGAAGTTCCGCAGGTAGGCGAGTGGCGCGCGGAGGAACTGGGAGTACGTGCCGCCGTTGCGCACGACCCGGTACGGCCGCTCGGCGACCGCCCCGCCGCACAGCAGCGTGACCCGGTGGCCGCGGGAGAGCATGCCGGACGCCAGCCGGTCGACCAGGACCTCCGATCCTCCGGCCCGCCGGTTGGCCAGATCCCGCCACGCGATGAACAAGATGTTGCGAGGGGCTTCGGGGGGCCGCACCGCCAGGCGGGACAGGCTGCCCACGCCGAGCGGATCCGTCAGCCCGTAGACCTCAGGCGACCACGGCGCGGGCGTGAAGGTCCCGGCGAGGGCCTGAAGCCGGGCCTCCAGCGCCGCTTCCGGCCCGCCCGGCAGGCTCGTTTCCGCAGGCTGAGCGCCTGGATCATCAGTCATGTCGCGGCTCCAGGTCACTGGCGACGGTACGGGAATCCGTGTGGCCAGTAGCCAGGTCGTGATCCCTTGTGTGGGGATTGCAGCATTATTTGGTGGTTACTGGCCGGTAGTCAAGCGGTCGGGCTCCGGACTCAGCGCCCGGGCAGCGGGAGGCGTAGGTGACCCAGATCCAAGACCGGACCGTCGAAGCCGCGGGAGGCGGCTGGCCCGGCTTCGCCGCCTGGCTGGGCCGCAAGCGGGTCACGCTCAGCGCGCTCGTCCTGATCGGCGCCCAGGTCGGTCTCAACAGCTACGTGCTGAACCGCGGCTTCTTCCAGGAGGACGACGTCATCATCGGCGGGCTCGCCGCACACCCGTTCTCCTTGCACCTGCTGTTCCAGAACTACGGGGGCCACCTGATGCCGGGCGTGTTCGCCCTGGCCTGGGGCCCGGTGCACGCGGGCGGCTATGACTGGGGACTGTGGGCGGGCACGCTCGTGCTGGTGCAAGCGCTCGCCGGGCTCGCGCTACTCCGCGCGCTCCGCACGCTGTGCGGCGACCGCATGGCGCTGCTGATCCCGCTCGGGGTCTTCCTGTTTACCCCGATGGCGCTGGCCGACCTGAGCTGGTGGGCGGTCGGCTGCCAGACGGCTCCCATCCAGCTCGCGCTGGCCATGGCGGTCGACCAGCATGTCAGGTACATCCGCGGCGGCCGGATCCTGAACGCGGTCTGCGCGGGCCTCTGGGTGCTGTTCGGCCTCGCCTTCTTCGAGAAGGCCGTGGGGATCCCGCTGCTGCTTTTCGCCCTCACGTCGGCGTTCCTGATACCGGGAGCCTGGCCGCAGGCCATGCTCACGACGCTGCGCAGGCACTGGATCGCCTGGGTCATTTACGGCGCGATCATCGTCGCCGAGGTCGTCGCCTACGCCCTCAGCCTGGCGTCCTCGCCAGGCCAGGTGCGGATGCCGGCGGCCAGCAGCGCCGTGACGTTCAGCTGGCATCTGCTGGTCGATACCTTCATGCCGGCCGCTCTCGGCGGACCGTGGCACTGGGCGCCGCCATCGAGCACCTCGGGGTCGTGGACGCTCTATGCGATCGCGTCGCCGCCACCCGAACTGCTCGGCGTGTCGTGGATTCTCGCCGCCCTCGTCGTCATCATCTCGCTGTGGTACCGCAGGCGTGCCTGGCCAGCCTGGACCATCCTGCTCGGCTGGCTGGCGGTGGTGGACATCGTGCCGATCTTGCTCGGCCGCCTGGCAACCTTCGGCACGCAGCTAGCCGACGAGACGATCTACGTGGCCGACGCCGCGCCCGTCCTCGCCATCTGCCTGGCCATCGCCTACCTGCCGCTGCGCGGCGAGCAGGACGCCTACCGGGCCGCGCTGCCGCCGGCCAGGGCGCGCACCGTGGCCGTCTGCGCGGTGGCGGTGGCCTTCATCGCGAGCTCGGTCTCGTCGGCCATCGCCTACCGGGGCGCACTGCACCCGCAAAATAGCCGGTCGTACCTGGCCACAGCCAGCGCGGCGCTGGCGGACGTGCCACCGGACACGGTCATCTACCCGACGCAGGTGCCCGGCCAGCTCGCCTTGCCCTTGTTCGGCCGGCTCTCAGAGGTCCAGAACGCCCTGGCCCCGCTCGCGGACCAGGTGCCCGGTCAGCGGTTCCGGTGGGCAAGCTCGCCCACCGGCCTGGTGAAGCACTTCATGATCTTCGACGCGCAGGGCCGGCTCCACCCGGCCACCGTCGAGGGCCCGCGCTCGTACCCGTTCCGCCACCCCCAGGACTGCCTGCTCACCGCCGGCGGCATGCAGCTGCCGCTCACGGCCAACGTCTACGCGTTGCCGTTGCTGATGCAGATCGGCTACTACGCGGCGCGGCCGGTCACCCTGGCGGTGGCCTTCGGCGGCCACCAGTCCCAGGTCACGCTCCCCGCCACCCCGCTCGCCTACGCCTACCTGCCGGTGCAAGGTCCCGGGAATACGGTCGTCATCACACCGGTCACGCCCGACCCGAAGGTCTGCATCGGCACCGTGACTGTCGGGAATGTACAGGCCTCAGCGACCGGCACGCCGGTCCCGGCGTTCCCGCTACACGGCTGAACTGGCCCTGTTCATTATCGTTCATCATCACGCAGCGTACAAAATGGTTAAACTTTCGCGAACCGGGATTAACCCCTGCCTACTTTGGCTACTGAGCAGTAGCATAAGTTTTTACGAAAGATTCATGAGGCTGACCGTCTCCCGCCCGGCCTGGGCGGAGCCGCCCGGCTCGTGCTGCTCCGTACCACCGAGCGTGATCCTCGAGGACCTGCATGAGCCTGCTGGCGCCGAATTGCCGTCGCCGTGTTAATCAGCACCGTGTTGATCAGCACCATGTTGATCAGCCCCGTGTTGATCAGCGCCGTGTTGATCGGGCGACCCGCTCCGGCCTGCTTCGGTCGGTCAGGCTGTTCCGCCTGTTCCTAGCCGAACAGACCGATCCGGAAAGGTTCTACACGAGCCTCGCCGAGGATGCCGTGCAGCAGGTGGCCGAGCACTGCGACCTCGACGGCCGGACGGTGGTGGACGTGGGCGGGGGCGGTGGCTGGTTCACCGCCGCCTTCCAGGCCCGCGGGGCCCATAGCTATCTTTTCGAACCTGATCACGCAGAACTGAACAGCCGGGCCGCCGGGCCGACCGCCGCGGTGGTCGCGGACGGCTACTGGCTACCGGTGCGCGACAGCGGCGCCGACGTGGTCTTCTCCTCGAACGTGCTCGAGCATGTCCCCGATCCGATGGGACTGATCGAAGAGATGATCCGCGCTACCCGGCCGGGCGGCCTGGTGTACCTGTCCTACACCAACTGGTACTCGCCGTGGGGCGGGCACGAGATGTCGCCGTGGCACTACCTGGGCCCGCGATTCGCCGCGCGCCGGTACGTCCGGCGCTACCGGCGCCAGCCCAAGCACCACTGCGGCGTCAACCTGTTCCAGGTGCACATCGGGCCGATGCTGCGGGCGCTGCGGGCGCGGCCGGACGTCAAGATCGTGGAAGCGCGGCCCCGCTACTACCCGCGCTGGTGCCGGCTGCTGGTCCGGGTGCCCGGCCTGCGGGAGGTCGCCACCTGGAACCTCATGCTGATCATGAGGCGCATCGAATGACGACCCGGGCCGATGACGAGCGAGTCGCCAGCGCGGCGACATCCGCGCCCGCCGTCGGAGCCGAACGTCGCACGCGCGCACGCAGGCCGGTGCTGCGCTGGTCCGCTCTGGTCTGGCTGGGCGCGTTCGCCGTGCTGCTGGCGAACGACCCGGGCCGGATGGTCTTCGACACCAAGCTCAGCATCGACCTGAACCCGCACGCCTACTACGCGAGCCTGTGGCAGCTATGGGATCCGCTCAACACCCTGGGTACGCTCAACAACCAGCCGGTCGGCTACGCCGTCCCGATGGCGCCGTTCTACCTGGCCGGCCAGCTCGCGCACATACCAGTCTGGCTCACCGAGCGGCTGTGGCTTTCGCTGATCATCGCGGTCGGCTTCGCCGGCCTGGTCAAGCTGGCGGGCGCGCTCGGCATCGGGTCACCGGTCTCCCGCTACCTGGCCGGACTGGTGTTCGCGCTGTGGCCGACGTTCACCATCGTGATCGGATCGACCTCGGCCGCGGTGCTGCCCGGGATGCTCGCCCCGTGGGCGGTGCTGCCGCTGGTGCCGGCCGTCCGCCGGGGCGGGGTGGTCTGGCCCGCCGCCCGTTCGGGAGCGGTGGTGCTGTGCATGGGCGGGGTGAACGCGACCTCGACCATCGACGTGCTGCTGCTGCCCGGCCTGTTCATCCTCACCCAGGCCCGCGGACGCCGGCTGGCCTGGCTCGCCGCCTGCTGGGGCGGGGCGGTGGTCATGGCTACCGCATGGTGGGCGCTGCCGCTGCTGCTGCAGGCGAAGTACGCGTTCAACTTCCTGCCCTACGTGGAGCAGGCGTCCACCACGACCAGCACGGCCTCGGCCGCGACCACGCTGCGCGGCGCGGGCAACTGGACGGCGTACTTCAACCTCGGCACGCCGTGGCTGCCCGCGGGCTGGGTCATGGTCAGCACCCCGATCGCGATCATCGCCGGCGCCTGCGCCGCCGCGGCCGGCCTGTACGGGCTGGCCCTGCCGACCCTGTCCGGGCGGAGCATGCCCGGGGTGGTCTGGCTGCGGCTGTCGGTCGCCATCGCGGCCGGGGCCGCGATGGCCGGCTATGCCGGGGCGCTCGGCGGCCCGTTTCACCGGACCGCCGACGACCTGCTGAATGGCACGCTCGCCCCGTTCCGCAACGTGTACAAGCTGGAACCGGTGATCGCGGCCGCGCTGGCGCTCGGGCTGGCGCACGCCGCCGCCGACTGGCTGGGCCACGGCCAGCCGGTCTCCCCGGCCCGGCAGGCGTTCACCATGGCGGCCAGGACCGTCACCGCGATCGTCCTGATCGGCCTGGCGTTGCCGTACGTATCCGGCCGGATCCTGAACCCCGGATCGTTCTCCGCGGTGCCGCGCTACTGGTACCAGGCCGCCGCGTTCCTGGCCAGCCAGTCGCCCCGGAACCCCGCGCTGGTGGTGCCCGCGGACTCGCACGGCGACTACCTCTGGGGCGATCCGATCGACGACCCGCTCGAGGCGCTGGCCACCTCGCCGTGGGCCCAGCGCGGCCTGGTGCCGTACGGCGGCGCCGGATCGCAGGTCCTGCTGGACACGGCGGAGAAGGCGATCGAATCCGGCGAGCAGACGGCCGGCCTGGCCGGGTACCTGCAGCGGGCAGGCATCCGCTACGTCGTGGTGCGGAACGACCTGGACCCCAGGCAGCTTGGCTACACGTCCGCGCCGCTGGTGCACCAGACCCTGGTGCTATCGGGGTTCACCCGGGTCGCCTCGTTCGGCCCGCTGGTGGCCGCCGCCCAGCCGGGAGCGCAGCCGACGGGCGCGCCGCAGCCGGGTTCGCCTCGTTACCCGGCGGTCGAGGTCTACACCGCTGGTACCGCAGGCCAGCTCAGCCCGGTGAGCATCCGGCCGGCCGGGCAGACCGTGCTGGTCAACGGCGGACCGGATTCGCTCTTGCAGCTCACCGGGCAGCACTTGCTCGGCGCGGGCCAGCCCGCCATCATCGCCGGCGACCCGCTGCCGGTCCGCCCGGCACAGTGGGCCGTCACCGACGGACAGCGCCGGGCCGACACGCTGTTCGGCCTGGTCAACTCCAACACGTCCTACACGTACACGGCGAACGAGACCAACCCGGCCGACGACCAGTTCGCCGGGGCAGGCGCCCCGCCCGGGCAGCTGCTGCCTGTGCCCGCGGCCGGGCACCAGACCGTGGCCGTGTTGTCGGGCGCGGCCAGCGTGACTGTATCGTCCTACGGCTCCTGGCTCGCCGAAACCGAGCAGGAGGACCCGGCCAGCGCCTTCGACGGCAATCCCGCTACGGCGTGGGCCGAGGGCAGCGCGCTGACGCCGGCCGGGCAGTGGATCCAGATCACCTTCGCCGGCCAGGTGAACCTGCCGGCCAGCGTCGGGATCCGCCTGCTCGACGACAGCCCGGACCGGGAGATCGCCAGCCGGCTCCGCGTGTCCACCGCGGCCGGCAGCACCACCACCACGATGGCCGCGACAGGGGCGGCCCAGCCGCTGCACGTGGTCCCCGGCCGTACCGGGTGGCTGCGCATCACGATCGCCGGCGCGCAGCGAGTGAGCCCGGGAAAACCCGGGGCTGGCGTGTCGGACGTGCTGATCCCCGGGGTACGGGTAACCCGGCTGCTGCAGCCCGCCGAGGATCCGGCGGGCCGGCGGGCGTCATCGACCGTCTTCTCCTTCCACCAGCAGGTGCCGACGCCGTTCAGCTTCGCCGACCCGGCCGCCGTCCCGCCGATGGCCAGGGCGTTCACCCTGGCCAGCCAGGTGACCATGCGGCTGCAGGCTTCCGCGCTCGCCGTGCCAGGCCCGGGCCTTGACGCGCTGCTGGACAAGATCAGCCCGCCAGGTCCGGGCGCGCTACTGGTCAGCGCGGCCTCAACGCCGGGCGCGCTGCCGGCCCAGTTCCCGGTGAGCCTGGTAAGCGGGTCGGGCGGAGCGCCGTGGATCGCCGACACCGGCAACCCGGTGATCCACCTGAGCTGGCACGGCCAGCGTCGCATCGCGTCACTGATCGTGGCGCCCGCGGCCAGCGGGGCGTCCACACCGCTGGCCGTCAAGATCACCAGCCCGGACGGCACCCGGCAGGCGGACATCGGGTTCGGCGGCCTGGTGACGTTCAATCGGCCGCTGGTCACCGACCGGATCGACGTGTCCTTCCCGCGGGTGCAGCAGGCCAGCGTGGTCAACGCGACGGGCCAGCTGATCACGCTCCCCCTCGGGCTGTCCCGGCTCTCGGTCCCGGCCCTGGCGAAGCTGCGGGTGGTGGCGCCGGACGAGCAGGCGCGGTTCACCCTGGCGTGCGGCCAGGGCCCGGCCCTGAGCATCGACGGGCGGGCCTACCGGACGTCGGTCAGCGGCACCATCGGCGAGCTGAGCCAGTTCTTCCCGCTGCGGGTCCGGCTGTGCACCCCAGGCGGGGCGCTGGCCTTCGGCGCGGGGCGGCATACGCTGACCGCCGCGACGCGGGGGACGTTCGCGGTCACCGACCTGAGCATGACCGGCGGCGGCGATGTCGCGCCCGGGCCCGCGTCCGCCCGCCCGGTGACCATCCGCAGCTGGCAGCCGGACCAGCGGCGGCTCGGCGTCGGCCCGGGAGCGGTCTCCTACCTGGAGGTGCACGAGAACTACAACCAGGGCTGGATCGCGACGCTCGGTGGAAGGGAGCTGGCACCGGTTCGTCTTGACGGCTGGCAGCAGGGCTTCGTCCTGCCCGCCGGACCCGGCGGCACGGTCACGCTGAGCTTCCGGCCTGCCGCTTCGTATCACCTCGCCCTAGTGATCTCGCTGGCCGCCATCGTCCTCCTGCTCGCCCTCACGGGCTGGTCATTCCTCAGCCGCCGCGGCAGGTCCCGGCCCGACGGCTCGTGGCCGGCCTTGGGCGGTGCCGCGCTCGCGGTTCCCGCCCGCACCTGGCGTGCCTGGCTGGGCCTGCTCGGCGTGACCGCGCTGGTGTTCGCGGTCGGCGGCCCGGTGGCGCTGGCCGTCCCGGTGCTGGCCTGGCTGGGCTGGCTGGCGGCGCGCCGGCTGGCATCGCTGCCCGCGCTGGCCATACTGGCCTTCGCCGGGATGACCGTCTCTGGACTGCTGGCCGCGGCCCAGCCGTCCGGCTCTGGCCTGCTCGGCACGTTCGGTGGCCCGGCGCAGGCATGCGCACTCGTCGCGCTGGCCGCCACGCTGATCCCCGGCGCTCCGGTGCTGCGGGCGCAGCCTCGCCCGTTCGGCGTCGTCGACGAGCTGAGCTGCTACTTCGACTCCGAGGCTGAACCCAACAACGTGCACCTGGAGGTCTGGCTGCCCGGCCATCTCGACGAGGCGCGGCTGCGCGAGGCGGTCGGGGCGTTGCTGGCCGGCCAGGCGGCCGCCCGGATCCGCCGGGCGCCGGGCCGTCGCTGGCGCCGCAGCTACGCCTGGGAAGTCCCGCCCCAGGCCGACTGCGACCCGGTAACGGTCACGAACTGGCGGACCGAAGCGGAACTCGACGCGGCCAGGATCCGCTTCCTGGCGAGTACTCCTCCGCTGGACTGCTCGCCGCCGTTCCGCCTGCTGCGGGCGCGTGGCCCCGAAGGGGAGGGCCTGATCCTCAACGCCCATCACGCGGCCTTCGACGGGCACTCGTGCCTGCTCCTGCTGGGCATGATCGCGGACCTCTACAGCGGCCGGGGCATGCCCCCCGCGCCGGATCCGGAGCTCCTCGGGCCAGGCTCGTCCCTGGGACTGCGCCGTCGCGGCGCGGGACTGCGCCGTCGCGGGGCGGGACTGCGCCGCTCCGCGCGGATCGCGCCGCGGGGCGCCCACGACCGCGCGCCGGGTTACGGATACTGCCTGCTCGGGTGGCCCGGCGTGCCGGCCGTCCCGCAGCGCGCCGCCGGCCCGCGGGCCACGGTCAACGACCTGCTCGTGGCCGCGCTGGCCGAAACGATCGGCAGATGGAACGCCGCGCGCCGGGAACGGCACCCCGGGCGGGGCATCCGGATCAGCGTGCCGGCCGACGCCCGCTCGCCCGGCGCCGAGGACGCGCTGGGTAACCTGTCACGGCTGTGCACGGTGACGGCCAACCCAGGCGCGCCGGAAGGCGCCGATCTGGTCACGGCGGTGGCCGCCCAGACCGGCCCGGCCAAGGACGAGCCCGGGCCGCAGGTGAGCCCGGCCCTGGCGGCGCTGGTGAAGGTGCCGCTGCCGGCGACGGTCAAGCGGCGTCTGGTACGGCTGGCCGTGCGCTGCCTGGGCCGCCTGATGGCCGACACCTCGCTGCTCACGAACCTTGGCAACGTCACCAGCCCGCCGCGATTCGAGTCCCTGATCCCGGCGCGGATGTGGTTCTCCGCCCCCGCGCACATGCCGCGCGGCCTGTCCGTCGGCGCGATCACTGTCGAGGGCCGGCTGCAGCTGTGCTTCCGGTACCGGCGCGCCCTGCTCGACGACGCGGCGGCTGGCGACTTCGCCGCCGAGTACGCCGCGGTGCTTACCAGCCTGGCCGCAGAGGAGGCGGGAGGGTGAGCGCCGCGTCCTACGCCGGGATCACGCTGGCACTGCTGGCGACCACGGCTTACAACGTCGGGCTGATCCTGGAGAAGCGGGCGCTGGGGCAGATGCCGGCGCTCGATATACGCCGGGTGCCGCGGATGATCGCCAGCCTGCTGACCAGCCGGGCCTGGCTGGCCGGGTTCGCGCTCATGCTGACCGGGCTGGCCTGCCAGACAATCGTGCTGACGTTCGAGCCGGTCAGCATCGTGCAGCCGGTACTCGCCTCCGGTGTCGCGCTGGTGCTGGTGCTCTCCCGGCTAGTGCTGCGGGAACGGCTCGGTGGCGCCGAGACCTGGTGTATGGCGGCGATCGCCGTCTCGGTGGTCCTGCTGGCCTTGTCCGCGACCGGGACCAGCACGGAGGCCGGCCATCACGCCAGCCCGGGGTGGATGGCGGCCGTCATGATCCCGTCGATGGTGGTCGGCGTGCTGGTCGCGGCCACTTCGCTGCACGCCCGCACCCGCAAGCACGGCGGCCCGGCGACCGGGGTCTGCTTCGGCATCGGCACCGGGCTGCTCTACGGGGTCGCCGCGCTTGCGATCAAGGCGCTGTCCGGCATCCTGGTCAGCCACCACACAGCTGCGAGCATCGCGATCAGCGTCGTCTCTTCGCCGTACCTGTACGTGCTGGCCGGCTGCCTGGGGGTGGCCATGCTGCTCTTCCAGGCCGGGCTGCAGGCCTGTCGCGCCTCCATCGTCGTCCCGGTGTCCAGCGTGGCGAGCAGCGTGTACTTCGTGATCGCGGGAACCTGGCTGTTCCACGAGCACCTGCCGGCCAGCCCGGTCCGGCTCGCCCTGCGGCTGACCGGGATCGCGCTGGCTGCGCTGGTGCTGATCCTGCTATCTCGGCGTGCGCCGGAGGGCGACTCCGGCCAGGCCCCGGGCAGCACTGGAACGGTGCCCAGTTATCTGGCCGACGTGAGGAGACGGTGATGGCGCTCGAGGATGCCCTGCTCGATATCCTGGTGTGTCCCATCGACAAGCGCGGCCTGCTCTACTTCGCCGATGACGCGGTGCTGTACAACCCGCGGCTGCGCCGCCTGTACCGGATCGAGAACGGCATCCCGCTCATGCTGCCCCGGCAGGCAGTGCCGGTACCTGACGAGGAGCACAACCGGCTGATGAAGTGCGCCCGGCGCGGCGAGGTCACCACGATCACGGCCGACCAGGCCGATGCGCTGGCCGGGACCGACTTAGCCAGGGAGCCGGTACACGGTGAGGCCGGGCTGGCGCACGAGGATGACTGCTCCGGGCAGCCGGGGGCCGGCCTGCTGCCCAGGCCCGTCCGCGTCGTCCAGCACGAAACGCACGCCGGCCGCGCGAAGCACGGCGGTCAGCGGGCCGCTACCGCGGACTGCGCGGTCGAGCCGCCGCGCGCGGGGGTCGTCCGGGGCCAGTTGGACGTCGCCGACCCGCGTCCCGTCGTCCCAGATCACCGTCCGCGCCAGCAGCTTGGACCATGGGTCGAACACCACCTCGCCGTGGTTCCAGTAGGGCGTGCGGTAGGTCTCCCAGGGCAGCAGCAGCACGGCGCCACGGACCGGGCTGGCGTCGATTACGCGCGCCGTGGCCAGCCATCCGGGCGGGTACTCCGCGGGGCGGAGCCGCCCGGCGGCCCCCCAGGCCAGGCCGGGCAGCAGCAGCACCGGCACCAGGACCGCCAGCATCCCGAGCGCCAAGCCGGGCCTGTCCGCGCTTGGCCTGTCCGCGCTTTGCCTGTCCGCATTCTGCCTGTCCCGGGGGCTCATCGCCCAGGCCACCGCGACGCCGAATCCGGCCGCCTCGGCCAGGGCGAGCGGCGCCACGAGCTGCTGGGCGTCGCGCAGCACCCCGGCCCCCGGCCAGGCGTCCGTCACCGACCTGAGCAGGTCCCGGCCGACCGCGGTCACGCCGATGCAGGCGAGCAGCAGGCCGACGACCGCGGCGACGCCGAGGCCAGGCCAGCGGCGGGCGGGACGGGCGGCGGCTAGGTACCCGGCCAGGGCAACGATCACCACGACCAGCCACAGCGCCGACCAGGCCCCGCCGTAGCCCTTCGGGACCGTCCGCGCGTTCCAGATGCCTCCCAGCATTAGCAGGCTGCCGACGCTGCCGAACGGCGTGTCGGCCCGCGCGGCGAACGCGGCCACACCGCCGGGATCGGCGTACACCGTGTGCTGCAGGGAGGGGATCAGCCATGGCAGGCTTCCCGCGACCAGGGCGGCGAGCGCGATGGCGGTGCGGCGCGCGCTCCTGGTAAACAGCGCGACCGGCACCACGACCAGGCTGGTGATCGTCATCGCCGCGAATCCGCCGATCACCGCGGGCACCAGCGACAGGCACAGTCGCCCGGTCCAGCGCCACGGCGCCTCGTCCGGGTTCAGCACGGCCCGCAGCGCCCAGGGCAGCCCGGCGTAGCCGAGTAGCAGCGCCCAATGGCCGATGATGAGCCGCTCGGCCACGTACGGGTTCCAGGCGTAGAAGACGCCGCCGGCCAGGCGGGCGAGCAACGGCTCCCGGTCGAGCAAGGCAACCACCCCGGCGCAGCCGAGCGCGAAGATCGCCAGCAGCACCAGCTTCTGTGCGATGTCGCCCGGCACGACCCGCGACGCGATGGCGATGACCAGGTCGCTGGGCACCGCCCGGGGCGGGGCGAGCCCGGGCAGGGCCGCGGCGATCGGCTGGCGCGGCACGAAGACCATGTCGTAGCTGAGCAGGAATCCGCGCCGCAGCCCGGGGCCGAGCGCGAGCAGCCCCAGGCACAGGCCGGTCACCAGCCCTGGGGCCATCCGGCGAACGCTCGCGGCCACGGTACCGCAGGGTAACGTACCCCGGCAGAGGCGTTGTGCCCAGTGCGGCAGGCCCGCGCAGCCCAAGCCGCGCTGCTGTGGGCAGATCTGCTCTGCTGTGAGCAGCGCGGCCGGGTTCGGCGCGTGCCAGTGCCCCAGGCTGGAAGCATGGCTAACGACGACAAGATCCCCCTGTTCAGCGAGCGGGTCCGCGAGCAGCTGCTGCTGCGGCGGATACTCGTGCTCGACGGGGTGCTCGACGACGACAACGGCACGCTGCTCGCCACGCAGCTGCTCACGCTCGCCGCCGAGGATCCCGGCTCCGACATCGCGCTATGGATCAACTCCCCCGGCGGTTCGGTGCCGTCCATGCTCGCCATCCGCGACGTCATGCGGCTGGTGCCGTGCGACGTCTCCACCCTGGCGCTGGGGCTGGCCTGCAGCGCCGGGCAGTTCCTGCTCTCGGCCGGCGCCAAGGGCAAGCGGTTCGCGCTGCCGCACGCCCGCATCCTGATGCACCGCGGCTCGGCCGGGATCGGCGGCAGCGCGGTCGACATCGAGGTCCAGGCCGACGACCTGCGGCACACGGTCGACACCGTGCTCGGCCTCATCTCTCAGGACACCGGCCAGCCGGTGTCGCGGATCTTCGACGATTCCTTGCACGACCACTGGTACACCGCGACGGAGGCCCGCGAGTACGGCTTCATCGACGGCATCGTCGACTCGTTCACCCAGGTCATGCCGGCCAGGAAGCACCGTATCGGGCTGAAGGGAGAAGCCGCATGAGCTCGTACACCATCCCGAACGTCATCGCGCAGCACCCGCGCGGCGAGCGGATCATGGACGTCTACTCGCACCTGCTCACCGAGCGCATCGTCTACCTCGGCACCGGGATCGACCCGGGCGTGGCCAACACGCTCATCGCCCAGCTGCTGCACCTGGAGGCGGACAGCGCCGAGCAGGAGATCAACCTGTACATCAACTGCGAGGGCGGCGACCTGCCGTCCATGCTCGCCGTGTACGACACCATGCAGTACATCGAGGCGCCGGTCGCAACGACCTGCGTGGGCCAGGCCATCGGCGTCGGCGCGGTGCTGCTCGCGGCGGGCACGCCGGGTCGCCGCGCCCTGCTGCCGCACGCCCGGGTGGTGCTGCACCAGCCCGCGGGGCGCGGCCAGGGGCCGATCCCTGACCTGATCCTGCAGGCCGACGAGCTGGTGCGGATGCGCGCCGACATCGAGTCGATCCTGTCCGCCCACACCGGCCAGTCGGTGCAGACGCTGCGGGCCGACACCGACCGGGACCGGGTGCTGACCGCGCGGGCCGCGCTGGACTACGGGATCGTGGACCAGGTGCTCGGGCAGCGGCGGCTGGACGACCAGGTGTCCCCGGCCGCCTGAGCCTAGGCGGCAAGGGCGAGGATGTCGCCGGGGCGGGTACGGCCTGGGCGGGTTCGGCCTAGGCGGATGCGGTCTGGGCGGGTGCGGCCTGGGCGCGGCACGAGGGTCATCTGGCGGCGCAGGTCGTCGGCGACCTGCTCGGTGAGGTCGATGAGCGTGGTGCCCAGCGCGCCGGCCAGGGCCGCGATCATCTCGCTGGAGGGCTCCTTGCGGCCGCGCTCGATCTCGGACAGGTACTGGGGCGAGATCCCGGCCCGGGCCGCCGTCTCGGACAGCGTCTCCTGCTGTTCCTGGCGGAGGGCCCGGAGCCGCCGGCCGAGCACTTCCCGCCAGAGGGGCTCCTGGGTCTCGGGCTGCTGGGGACGCGGTTCCCGCTGGGGTTCCCGTTCCCGCTGGGGTTCCCGTTCCCGCTGGGGTTCGCGTCGCAGTGGATACACGTTCGCGTGCTCGGCCATACTTCAGCGTAAAGCGCGGGATTTCGCTTTTCCTCGTCGTTTCGCTACCGGCAGACCTCCGGCCTTGTCACGTTCACCAGATAAGCGCGTCAGTTATTAACACGCTGGTCCGATTTCGGGTGCGAACGGGCGGGGCAGTAGCCGCGGCGGCGTTGCTGGCGGCGGTTCTGGGTCGAAGTGCCGGTGGTCCGGTTCTAGCCGGACCAACGGCCCATCGACCCACCAGTTACCACGTCAGCGCGCCAGAAATCCCCGAAGCAACGGGTTATTTCATGAGCGCTCTAAGCGCCGCGACGATGGTGGGATATGCGGGGGATAAGTGACCAAGGGTGCTCGAGGGATTTCGATGGAGCGAGTGCGGCGGGGGCGATCCGGGGCGAGCGAGCCGCGGCGGGGGCTTGGAGGCGGGGCGGAGGTGCGGAGATGCGGCGGGGCGGAGGGCGGAGATGCGGCGGGGCGGAGGTGCGGCGGGGTGGAGGGGTGGAGGGGCGGCGGCGGGAGGGCGAGCGCGGGTTAGAGCTTGGTGAGGATGGTGTCGGCGTAGCGGCGGAGGTGGGTGAGCTTGTCGTCGAGGGGTTCGGTGTCGGGGCCGGTCGTGTAGGGCCAGCGGAAGCCGACGATGAGGTCGGTGACGCCCTGGTCCTCCAGGCGGCGCACGCCGTCCAGGGTGTAGGCATCAGCCGAGATCACGTGCACCTCGAACGGGCGGTCCTCGGTGCCCTCCTCCCGGCGGAAGCGGGCCAGTCGCTCGAGCAGTCCGGGAAGGTCGGCGGGGTCTCCCCCGCCGTGCAGCCAGCCGTCACCGGTCCGGGCGGCGCGGCGGAGCGCGGCGTCGGAGTGGCCGCCGATGAGGACGGGAATGGGTTCGGCAGGTACGGGCGCGATCTTGACCGGTGGCAGGTCGAAGACCGTGCCGTGGAACTCGAAGTAGCCCCCCGCCGCCAGGCCGCGCAGGATGGCGATCGACTCGTCCATCCGGCGGCCGCGGCTGGCCCAGTCCACGCCGAGCACCTCGTAGTCCTCGCGCCACGGGCTGATCCCGGCGCCGAGGACGAGGCGGCCGCCGGTGAGCACGGCGGTCGAGGTGGCCTGCTTGGCGGTCAGCACCGGGTCGCGGACCGGCAGCTTGAGCACGAAGGTGACGAAGCGCAGCCCGGTGGTGACCGCGCCGAGCGCCGGGATCAGCGAGAACGGCTCGAGGAAGGGCTTGTCCTCAAGGAACTCGCGGCTGCCGTCCGGGTTGAACGGGTAGATGCTGGCCGAGTGCCGCGGGTAGCAGATGCTGTCCGGGATGACCATCGAGTGGTAGCCGGCCTCCTCGGCCGCGCGGGCCAGCGGGGCGTAGAAGGCGGGCTCGGTCATCGACTCCGCGTAGCTGAAACGCACCCGAAAAAACTAGAACAGGTTCTTGTTCTGGTCAACCGGATGGCCCAAGCTTGTGCTCATGGACCCCGTGCCTACAAACACCGTGCCTACAAACACCGTGCCTGCAAACACCGTGCCTATGGACCTGGCCACGATCGAAGAGATCCGCCAGGTGAAGTACTGCTATCTGCGCTGTGTCGACCTGAAACTGTGGGACGAGCTGGCCGGGGTGTTCACGCCGGACGCCACCGTGGACTACGGCACGCAGGTGTACGGCAGGCCGCTGAAGCTTGCCGGGCGGGACGAGATCGTCGGGTTCCTGCGGGACAAGCTCGGTCCCGACATGATCACGGTGCACCGCGCGGGCCAGCCGGAGATCACCGTGGACGGGGACACGGCCCGCGGCACCTGGTCGTTCGAGGACACGGTGATCGCGACCAAGTACCGGGTCGTGATCACGGGCGCGGCCTTCTACCAGGACCGGTACGAGCGTGGCGGGGACGGCCGGTGGCGGATCGCGCATACCGGGTACGTGCGCACCTACGAGGCGATGATGTCGCTGGACGACCTGCCGAGCTTCCGGATCACCGCGAAGCTGGGCGAGGCTCACGTTGCTGACGAGGTGCCAGCTGATGCTGACTCAGGCGCTCGCTGACGCGCTGGCCGAGGCCGAGAAGCTCGTCGCGGGCGCGCCGTTCATAGCGTCCGAGCAGGACCTGGCCGAGGGGTACGACTACCTGGCGGGCAGCATCCAGGCGTCGCTCCGGCTGGCCTGGGCCTACCAGCGGGACTTCCCTTACTTCGTGCAGTCGACCGGGCCGTACACCAAGATGGGCCTGGACAACCCGGACACCCTCTACTTCCACGCCTACCTGCGGGACGACGCCGAGTACGTGGTGACCGGGCGCCGCGGCAGCACCGCCGACCTCAGCTTCCAGGTGCTGAAGGGGGATTACTCGCCGGTCGAGGTGCCGGACAGCCTGAGCGCGTTCGACGACCGGGCCATCGAGTTCGGCGCGGACGGCACGTTCGAGCTGCGCTTCGGGCCGTCGGGAGGCGGGCGGAACTTCTTCCGGCTCGGCGCCGGGTCGTCGATGCTGCTGGTCCGCGAGGTCTACAGCGACTGGGCCGCCGAACGGCGCGGCACGATCAGCATCCGCCGCCAGGACCGGGCCGGCTGCGCGCCGCCGGCGGCAGGGTCGGACGTGATGGCCAAGCGCTACGGCGTGGCCGGCAAGATCCTGCTGTCCCGGCTGCGCACGTTCCTGGCCTTTCCCGAATGGTTCTACCTGAAGGAGCCGGTCAACACGATGACGCCGCCGCGGCCGACGCCGGGCGGCCTGGCCACCCAGTTCTCCTCGGCCGGCCACTTCGACCTCGGCGAGGACCAGGCGATGATCGTGACGGTGCCCGCGGCCGGCCGGGACGTGGCGCCTTACCAGGGGATTCAGCTCGGCAGCATGTGGTACGTCTCGCTGGACTACATCAACCACCAGACCAGCCTGACCGCCGACCAGGCCCGCATCGACCCGGACCGGCGGTTGCGCTTCGTGATCAGCGAGCGCGACCCCGGCGTGGCCAACTGGCTTGAGCTCACCGGCCGGCGGCGTGGCTACGTGCAGATCCGCTGGCAACGGCTGACCCGGGACCTCACCGAGGAGGACGGGCCGCGGGTGGAGGTGGTCCCGTTTACCCGGATTGCCGAACGGCTGCCTTACTACGACCAGGCGCGGGTGACCCCGCCCGAATGGCGGGAGCGGATCGCCGCGCGCCAAGCCTGCGTGGCGGAAAGGATGCTCGCCTGATGATGCTGCGGGACAAGGTAGTGGTGGTGGCCGGCGTCGGGTCGGGGCTTGGCCGGTCCGTCGCGCTGGCCAGCGCACGGGAGGGCGCGGACGTGGTGCTCGCCGCGCGCACCGCGGCCCGGCTCGACGAGGTGGCCAAGGAGATCGCCGGGCTTGGCCGGCGCGGGCTGGCGGTCCCCACCGACCTGGCCGACCCCGCCGCGGCGGAGCACCTGGTGGCCGCGGCCCAGGACGCGTTCGGCCGGGTCGACGCGCTGGTGTACAACGCGCTGGCGATGCCGCCGATCAAGGAACTCGGCGTGGTCAGCCTGGACGCCCTCGGCCCGGGTTTCGACGCCAACGTCGTGGCCGCGCTGCGGCTGATCCGGCTGTTCACTCCCCTGCTCGAGGAAGCCGGGGGCGCCGCGGTGTTTGTCAACTCCATGGTGGTGCGGTTCTCCCAGCGCACCATGGGGCCGTACAAGCTGGTCAAGGCGGCGCTGCTGGCGATGGCGCAGTCACTGGCCACCGAACTGGGACCGCGCGGGGTCCGGGTGAACTCGGTGGCACCCGGGCACATCTGGGGCGACTCGCTGCAGTGGTACTTCGGCTACCTGGCGCACAAGCGCGGCGTGGAGGTGCAGGAGATCTACGACGAGACCGCGGCGGCCACCGACCTGCGCCGGCTGCCAGAGCCCGACGAGATCGCGGACGCGGTGGTGTTCCTGGCCTCGCCGCTGGCCCGGGCGATCACCGGGCAGTGCCTCGACGTCAACTGCGGCGAGTACCACCATTGAGTGAACCGCTGGCCACGGCCAACGAACTGCACGCCCTGGCGTCGCAGGTCACCGGGCTCGACGACTTCGGGCCTGACGACTACACCGACGGGCTCGAGGTGCTGCTCGGCTCGCTGGAGCGGGAAGCGGACCTGACCGCGCGCGGGCGCAAGGTGATGCGGGCCATGCTGCGCGGCGCGCTGGCGGCCCGGCTGGTCAGCGAGGCGGGCTGGGCGGCGCACCCGGCGTACGCGCAGGTCCGCCTCGAGCGGCCGCTGTTCGTCACCGGGCTGCCCAGGACCGGCACCACCGCGCTGCACCGGCTGCTTACCGCGGACCCGGCGCACCAGGGCCTGGAGCTGTGGCTGGCCGAGGCGCCGCAGCCCCGGCCGCCGCGGCAGACCTGGGCGGATAACCCGGTGTTCCGGTACATCCAGGCCGGCTGCGAGCGGCACCACGTCGAGCACCCCGAGTTCATGGGGGTGCACTACATGGCCGCCGACCAGGTCGAGGAGTGCTGGCAGCTGCTGCGGCAGTCGATGCGCTCGATCTCCTGGGAGTGCCTGGCCCACCTGCCGTCCTACTCCGCCTGGCTGCGCGGCCAGGACTGGACCGGGGCGTACCGGCGGCACCGGCGCAACCTGCAGCTGATCGGGCTGGGGGCAGGGCGCCGCTGGGTGCTGAAGAACCCCAGCCACCTGTTCGCGCTCGACGCGCTGCTGGCGGTCTACCCGGATGCGCTGATCGTGCAGACCCACCGCTCCCCCGAGGTGGCGATCGCGTCGGTCTGCAGCCTGGCCGCGCAGGCGACGGCGGGCTGGTCGGACACGTTCGCCGGCGAGGTGATCGGCCGGGACCAGCTGGAATTGTGGGCGTCCGGGGTCGAGCGATTTGGGGCCGAACGGGCCCGGCATGACGCCACCCGCTTCTTCGACGTGTCCTACGGCGACCTGGTGACGGACCCGGTGGGCACGGCGGAGGCGGTCTACGCGCACTTCGGCCTGCCGTTCGGCGGCGCCGCGGCGGACGCCATGCGGGCGCTCGGCACCAATGAGAGGGCGGGGGCGCACCGGTATACGCTGGCCGACTTCGGGCTGACCCAGGAGCAGGTGGAGGAGCGGTTCGGACCTGCGATAATCGCGGAGTGAGCACGACAGGGTCAGAGCGGCGCGCCGATGTGGTGCAGCTGGCCGGCGAGCTGTTCGCGCAGAAGGGCTATCGCGCCACCACCGTGCGCGAGATCGCCGACGCCGCGGGCATCTTGTCCGGCAGCCTCTACCACCACTTCGACTCCAAGGAGTCGATCGGTGACGAGATCCTGTCGGGCTTCATCAACGACGTGCTGGCCGACTACCGGGCCGCGGTGACCTCGGGCGGCTCGCCCCGGGACGTGCTCGAGCAGATCGTGCGGTCGACCAGCGACACCTTGTCCCGGCACCGGGCCGCGCTGGCCATGCTGCAGAACGACTGGAGCTATTTCAGCGGCCAGCCCAGGTTCGGCTACCTGCGCAAGGCGGTGGGTGAGATCGAGCGGACCTGGGTCACCCAGCTCGAGCTGGGCAAGGCGGAGGGCATCTTCCGCGCCGACCTGGACGCATGGCTCACCTACCGGCTGCTCCGCGACGTGCTGTGGATCCCGTCGCAGTGGCGCCTGGCCGAGGGCTACCGCACCGAGCAGGTGGCCGGCGCCCTGCTGCGGCTGATCTTCGACGGGATCACGGCGAAGGCCTGATTAGCCAGCACCGATTAGCCAGCACTGATTAGCCAGCACCGATTAGCCAGCACCGATTATCGTCGCGGCGTGCTCGCCGATCATCATGGCGGGGGCGTTGGTGTTCCCGCCGGTGATGCCGGGCATGATCGACGCGTCGGCGACCCGGAGCCCGTCGATGCCGCGCACCCGCAGCTCCGGATCCACCACCGCCCGCTCGTCCGCGCCCATCCGGCAGGTGCCCACGGCGTGGTACACCGAGGTCGCGCGGTTCGGCAGCTCGGCGGCGAGCGCCGCCCGGTCGGGGAAGCCGGAACCCGGATTCAGCTCCAGGCTGACCTGGCCCGCGATGAGCTCGCTGGCCATCGTCTCGCGGATCAGCTCGATCCCGTCGAGCAGCAGACGGCTGTCGTCGGGTTCGGTCAGGTAGCCGGGGTCGATGACCGGCGCCGCGGCCGGGTCGGCCGAGGCGAGCCGCAGGGTGCCGCGGCTCTTCGGGTAGATCAGCGTGGGCATGATGGTCAGCGCGCAGCGCTTGTCCACCTTCTGCCTGGCCGGTGAGTCCTGGTTGGGGAACGGGTACGACCACGGCAGCGCGTGAACCTGGATGTCCGGTATGTCGCGGGCCTGCGAGCTGCGGACGAAACCGACGGCTTCGAAGACCGTTCGGCCCATCCAGGTGTCGCCGCGGACGGCCTCCCTGACCACCCCGCCGGCGAAGTACGGCGTGGTACCCCGGTTGCGGGCCGAGGTCATGCAGTAGGTCATCGGCACGAACATGTGATCGTGCAGGTTGTCACCGACCGGCAGGTCGGCGATCACGTCGATACCCTGCTCGCGCAGGTGGCCGGCCGGGCCGACGCCGGACAGCATCAGGAGCTGGGGCGAGCCGTAGACGCCGGCGCACAGGATCACCTCGCGGCTGGCCGTGATGGTGCCGCGGCCGTTCTCGGTGACCACCTCGACGCCGGTGGCGCGGCCCCTGGCAATGATTATCCGGGTGATGCGGGCGCGGGTGGTGACGGTGAGGTTCGGCAGGCTGTGATGGTCCAGGTAGCCGACGGACGAGCTGTACCGCAGGCCGCCGCTGGCGTTCTGCTGGAAGACCGACACGCCCTCCTGGGTCTCGCCGTTGTAGTCGTCGATCTTCTTGGTGCCCGTAGTCGCGGCCAGGGCCTCGATGAAGGCCTGTGAGGCCGGGGTCAGGTCCTTCTGCCTGGTCACCTTCACCGGGCCGCCGGCGCCGCGCAGGTCGGTGGCGCCGTCCTCCCAGTCCTCCAGCCGTTTGAAACTGGATAGTACGTTTTCGTAGGACCAGCCGGGGACGTCCCAGTCGTCGTAGTTCTTGCGGTTGCCGCGGACGAACAGCATGCCGTTGATCGAGCCGGAGCCGCCGAGCACCCGGCCGCGCGGCTGCGGGATCCGGCGGCCGAGCGCGCTGGCCTGCGGGGCGGTGGAGTACCCCCAGTCCAGGCGCTTCTTCAGGGCCGGAACGTTGTGGAAGATGGCGATCATCCCGGGCTTGCGCACCAGCCGGGTGCGGTCAGGGCCGCCCGCCTCCAGCAGGATGACGGAGGCGCCCGTCTGGGCCAGGCGCCTGGCCAGCACGCATCCGGCGCTGCCCGCGCCGGCTATGACGTAATCCGCCCCCTGATCAATGACGCTGCGACTAATGACACTGCGCTCCACTGGGCCGCCTCCTCCGGCGAAAACAGTAACACGTTCTAGTTTGGGCCGGATAGCGCTAGGCTCGTGCCAAGCAAGCGTTTGGTACGGGCTGAGGCTTGTACCGGCTGAGGAGGGCGGATGGGGCGGCTGGACGGGAAGGTCGCGCTGATCACCGGGGGCGCCCGGGGCATGGGCAAGTCCCACGTGCGGCACTTCGTGGCCGAGGGCGCGCGGGTGGTGTTCGGTGACGTGCTGGACGACAGGGGTGCGTACGTGGCAGCCGGGCTCGGCGAGCAGTCCTGCCGCTACCTGCACCACGATGTCACCAGCGAGGACGACTGGGCCGCCGCGGTCGCGCTGGCGACCGATGCCTTCGGCCGGCTCGACGTGCTGGTGAACAACGCCGGCATCTTGAAGTTCGCCAGGATCGCGGACATGCCGCTGGCGGACTTCCGCCAGGTCCTCGACGTGAACGCGGTCGGCTGCTGGCTCGGCATGAAGGCGGTGACCGATCCGATGAAGCGGGCGGGCGGCGGCTCGATCGTCAACATCTCCTCGATCGAGGGGTTCACCGGGGCGGACGGCCTGTCCGCTTATACCGCGAGCAAGTTCGCGATCCGTGGCATGACCAAGGTGGCCGCGCGCGAGCTGGCCGGGTTCGGGATCAGGGTGAACTCGGTCCATCCCGGCGGGGTGCTCACCCGGATGGTCGTCGACTCCGAGGGCGCCCGCTCGGCCGCCGAGGCCGAGGCGTTCCTGAAGGCCATGCCGCTGGGCCGGTTCGCCGAGCCGGCCGAGATATCGCGACTGGTGGCGTACCTCGCCTCGGACGACTCGTCCTACTCGACCGGGAGCGAGTTCGTCGCCGACGGCGGCCTGCTGTCGGGTCCGGGTTACTGAAGGGAGACAAGGGCGGAATGGACGAAGCGCTGGCGATCGCCGGCCGGGTGGCCATCGTGACCGGGGCGGGCAACGGGCTCGGCCGGGCCGAGTCGCTGGCCCTGGCCCGGGCCGGGGCGAGGCTGGTGCTCAACGACCTGCCCGGGGACGCGGTGCAGGCGGTGGCCGACGAGATCGTGGCGGACGGCGGGCAGGCGGTGGTGGCCGCCGGGGACGTCGCGGACTGGACGACGGGCGAGAAGCTGCTGGCCACGGCGCTGGAGCAGTATGGGCGGCTGGACATCGTCGTGAACAACGCCGGGGTGCTGCGCGACCGGATGGTGTTCACCATGTCGCCGGAGGAGTGGGACCTGGTCATCCGGGTGCACCTGCGCGGGCACTTCGTGACCACGCGGCTGGCCACCGCGTACTGGCGGGAGCAGCGGAACGCGGCCGGCCACCAGGTGTACGCGCGGATCGTGAACACCTCCTCCGAGGCGTTCCTGCTCGGCTCGGTCGGCCAGCCCAACTACGCCGCGGCCAAGGCCGGCATCGCCGCGCTCACCGTGACGACCGCGCGCAGCTGCTCGCGGTACGGCGTCCGCGCCAACGCCATCTGCCCCCGGGCCCGCACCGCCATGACGGCCGAGCTGATGGGCCCGGCGCCGGCCGGCGCGGTGGACCCGCTCGCGCCGGAGCACGTGGCGCCGCTGGTGGTCTACCTGGCCAGCCCGGCAGCCGAGACGATCAACGGCGAGGTGTTCGTGGTACACGGCGGCGTGGCCGCGGTGATGGATCCGCCGCGGGTCCGTTCGGTGTTCCGGGCGGGCACGCCGGACGGCATGTGGACGCTGGACTCGGTGGCCTTGGCACTCGGCCCTGCTTTCGGGGGCGGGGCTTTCGGGGACCGGGCGCCCTCGGTCGGGTTCCTGTGCGAGGACACGCTCGAGCTGGCCACCGAGACCATCGGGTTTCCTAAGCGCGGAGGATGAGGCTGACGAACAGGCCGCCTTCTGGCTGACTGCGCACGTCCAGCTGTGCCCCGTGCGCGATGCTGACCGACTGGGCGATCGACAGCCGCGGCGCGGCCGGCTCGGCGGGGGCGGCCGGCTCTGCCGGGCTCTGCCGGTGAGCCGCCTGCGCCTGGCCGACACCTGGCCGCCCGCCGTCCTCGGCCTGGTCAGCAGGCCCGCGCGGGCCGGGACAGTCGTTCGGCGGCCAGACGGTCACGCTGCCGCCTTCGGCGCCGGCCATGGTCGCGCGGATCGGCCCGCTCATCGGGGCCTCGGCCATCGGGGACGTGAACGCCCAGGTGTACCGGAACGACCGGATCTCCACCGCCAACACCAACGCGATCACGGTCTACTCGGCGGATGTCGGCCTGCTGCGCACGCTGCAGGGACGGCTGGTCCGGGGCAGGTTCCTAGCTCGACCGCACCGCGCTGATCGGCTACCCGGTCGCGCAGCGGCTACTGCACGCCACCGCGGCGCCGGTGCAGATCTACGTGCGCGCCAACCCGGCGGACGTGGCCGCGGTAGCCGCCGTGCTGGCGGCCACCGCCGACCCGGCCGCCCCGCAGGACGTGTCGGTGGCCGACCCGATCACCGCGCTCACCGCCCGGGCCGACGCCTCGGTCGCGTTCCAGGAGCTGTTTCTTGCGTTGGGTGCGGTGGCGCTGCTGGCCGGCGGCGTCGGCATCGCCAACGTGATGGTCATCGCGGTGCTGGAGCGGCGGGCCGAGATCGGGCCGCGGCGGGCGCTGGGCGCGCGCCGACTGCACGTCGCGGTGCAGTTCGCCGCCGAGGCCACGCTGCTGGCCGGCTGCGGCGGCGTGGCCGGGGCGGTCCTCGGCGGGTTCACCACGACCGTTTACGCGGCGGCCCGGCACTGGGACGCGGTCGTGCCGGTGCCGGTACTGCTGGCCGCGGCTGGCATCGCCCTGCTGGTGGGGGCGGTGGCCGGCCTGTATCCTGCGCTGCGCGCGGCGCGGCTGGTTCCGGCTGAGGCGCTGCGGCTCAGCTAAGGCTGCCTGATGAGGAACACGCCAGTCCCGTCACCCCCTCCAGCATCGCCTATTCGCTCGCTAGTCCGATACCGTAGATTTTTCGGGGTGGATTCGGGCTTGTGGGGTGATTTTTGGGCACTATGGTGCACCAAAATCACCCCGGAGCCCCAATCCACCCGGATCTTTCACATCTAGAGCCTCTGGCGGCGCTCCGGGCTACATCATCTCGTCGGTGAAGGGCAGCAGGACGGTCTTGAGCTCGGTGTAGGACTCGACCGCGGTGCGGCCTCCCTCGCGGCCCAGGCCGGACTGGCGGAAACCGCCGAACGGGGAGTTCGGCTCGAGCTGGTAGCCGTTGACGCCGACGGTGCCCGCCTTGATGGCCTTGGTCATCCGCATGGCCCGGTGAACGTCGGAGGTCCAGACGGTGGCGGCCAGGCCGTAGTCGGTGTCGTTGGCGATGCTCGTGGCTTCGGCTTCGCCGTCGAACGGGATCACCGACAGCACCGGGCCGAAGATCTCCTCGCGGGCGATGCTCATGTCGTTGGACACGTCGGCGAACAGGGTTGGCGCGACGAAGTTGCCTTTAGCCAGTTCGTCGCCGTCGGCGCGGCCGCCGCCGCAGACCAGGCGAGCGCCCTCCTCCTGGCCGCGGGCGATCAGGCCGAGCACCCGGTCCAGCTGGCGGGTGTTGATCAGCGGCGCCGAGGTGACCTCGGGGTCGAACGGGTTCCCGTAGCTGACCATCGTGCCGATCAGCTCGGCGGTGGCCAGGAACTCCTCCACCGCGTCCCGGTGCACCAGCGCCCTGGTCTGCGCCGCGCACACCTGGCCGGACAGGCCGAGGGTGACGGTGCCCATCGTCACCGCGGCGGCGGTGCCGATGTCGGCGTCGGCGAACACCACCGACGGGCTCTTGCCGCCGAGTTCGAGGCTGACCCGCTTGCACCCGGCGGCCGCGGCCATCATGACCTTCTGGCCGACCGCCCGGCTGCCGGTGAACGACAACTTGTCGACCATCGGGTGGCTGATCAGCGCCTGCCCGGCCGGGTCGCCCGGCCCCGTGACCACGTTGAGCACGCCCTCTGGCAGGCCGGATTCTTCGGCGATCAACCTGGCCAGCCGCAGCACCGCGAACGTGGCGTACTCCGAGGGCTTGAGCACGATCGTGCAGCCCGCCGCCAGGGCCGGGGCCACCTTCTGCGCGAACAGGACCAGCGGCGCGTTCCACGGGATCACCGCGCCCACCACGCCGACCGGCTCGCGCAGCGTGAAGACCATGTGGTCGCCGCCCTGGAACGGAGGCAGCGTCTCGCCGGCCAGCTTGTCGGCCCAGCCGGCGTGGTGATCGAAGACATCGGCGACGAAGTCCGAGGACATGGCGTAGATCTCGCCGAAGCTCAGCGGCACGCTGTTGTCCAGGGCCTGCAGCTTCAGCAGCTCATCGGCGTGCTCGCGGACCAGGTTCGCGATCGTACGCAGCACCCGGACCCGCTCGTTGGCGCGGGCGCGCGGCCACGGGCCCTCGTCGAAGGCCCGGCGCGCCGCCCTGACGGCCGTGTCCACGTCGGCTGGGGTGGCGACCGGGAACGAGGCGACCTGCTCCCCCGTCGCGGGGTGCAGGTGGCTCCAGGTGGCCTCGTCGGCTGCGGCGACCCAGTCCCCGTCGATCAGCATGCGGCCGTCGCCGAGGCCGAGCTCGTCGCGGTACGGCTTGATGGATGCGACCATGACCGGCTCCCCTTTGCGATGGCTGCGCTGCCCTCAAGTAGAACATGTTCTAGTTATCTCGGAGCGTACACCGGGGTCAGCGGAGTCGCCAGGATCATGTGTGACGGCCAGCGTGCCTGGCCGGCGCGCGCGAAATGCCGTCGGCGTGGTGTCCATGGCGGGGGAAGCCGTTCGTCGTCTGGGTGAGGAAGCGAGAACATCATCGACGAAAGGGCGGCCGTCATGAACCCGAACTACGGATACCAGCTGTACCAGGCCGAGCGGACCCGGACGCGCGCCGAAATCCTGGCGGGCGACGCGCGGCGCGGCCGCTGGGCGGCGGATTCCCGGCGCGGGCGCCGCAGCCCGGCGCGGGCGCCGGAGCCTAGCGCGCAGGAGCCTGGCGCGCAGGGGCTGGGGACGCGGGATCATGGTCATCATCGCGGGCCGGACGGCTCGCGCCGCATGACGATGCCCGGGCCAGCCCGTGGAGGGACCACATGAAGTTCCTGCTGCTCCACTACGCGGACGAAACCACAGAAATGAACGCCGAGGAGCGCCGGGAAGACCAGGCGCTGCTGGCGACCTGGCTGGAAGACACCATCGCGCGCGGCGTGAACCTGCAGGGGAATTACCTGCAGCCGTCGCGGAACGCCGCGACGGTACGCGCGCGCGATGGTGAGCTTCTCGTCGCCGACGGCCCGTTCGCCGAGACGAAAGAGCAGATCGCCGGCTTTGACATCATCGAATGCGCGGACATGCAGGAGGCGCTTCGGGTCGCGGGCGCGCACCCCACTACCAGGCACGGCACGATCGAGATCCGGCCGTTCCCGCCGGAGTGAGCGGCCGGCACGGGAACCGCAGATGAGGGTCGGAATCTCCGGTACCCACGGGACCGGGAAGACAACGCTGGCGCAGGCGCTGTGCGGGCACTTGCCGGGCCACGTGGCGGCGGACGAGCCGTACTACCTGCTTGAGGCGGAGGGTTATGAGTTCGGTTTTCCGCCATCGCCAGAGGATTACCGGACACTGCTGGCGCGTTCGGTACGGAGCCTGAGCTGGCCGCCGTTGCTGCCCGGGGTTGTCTTCGACCGGACGCCGCTGGACTACCTCGCATATCTGGCCGCGACTGGTGCGGACCTCCCCGGTGAGGCCGGTGCCGCAGCGCTCCAGCCGGCTTTCGCGAGCCTGGATCTGCTGGTCATCACGCCGATAACGCCAGAGACGGAGCAGGTCTTGCCGGCCGCGGAGCTGCCCCGGCTTCGCGCGGAGATGAATGACTCGCTGCTGGAACTGGTCTACGAGGACCCGCTGAACGCCTGGGAGGACATCCCGGTGCTGGAGCTGAGCGGGCCACTCGACGGCCGGCTGGACGCGGTCCTTGCCGCGCTGGACCAGACCCGGCGCCCACGGCTCGGTGGTCCAGGGGGATAGACCCCGCCCGCCACCGTGACCACCCCAGCATGATGCCGCCTGACGATCACGGCGGCCGGGCGCTAGCTGGCGGGAACGAGTCGTCCAGCGTCGCCAGGGTCGTCCCGTCGCTGGCCAGGCCGGCTACCTGGAACGGCCCCAGTCGTTCGGCACAGACGACCCACGCACCGAAGTGCGACTGGAGCGGGCGGCGGTCTTCGTGGCCGTCCTGGATGAGGGCTATCTGCGTGACGGCGGGGGCGACCCGGCCGGTGACGACGGCGGCGGGGTATCCCGGCGAGGGCTGCTCCTGGAGGTGCATCGACCCGCCGCCGACCATCGGCTGCCCGCCGAGATCCCCGAGGTCACCCGGTTCGGCGATCGGGTCGTGGCCGAAGAAGGCGCCGAAGGAGTAAGGGTCCCGGGTCCAGCCCGCGCTGGTGCGCGAGTAGATGGCCCGCCGGATCATCGGGTCCCGCTGGCGGCGGCCGTGGCGGGGGAAGATGAGGAACAGGACCACGGCGCACTGGCTGGCCACCCAGTAGGCGACCGGGACGGCCATCTGGTAGCTCAGTTCCTCCGGCAGCGGGGGCAGCCCGCGGTCGAGCACGTCGAGGCCGGTGCGGGTGATGTTGTCCGGGTGGAACAGCGGCGGCAGATCGGCCGGCAGGGTCTCGTCCCCGCCGTTGCCCTCTGCAGGCGGCGGCGCGCAGGCCGTCGATGTCGTCCTGCTTCCGCAGCACGTTGATCAGTTCAAATCGCGCCGGCCCGGACCAGTCGGGATCCTGGCTGTCGACCAGCCGCCGCAGGACGGATTTCGCCTGGCTGAGGTCACCTTGGCGGTAGAGCAGCTTTCCGACCGAGAACCAGGCGCGACCGGCCAGGTCGGCGCGGCCTGAGTCGATCGCCTGCTGGTAGGCGGCCAGCGCGCCGTCACGATCCCCGCGCATGCTCAGCCAGTGGCCCAGCCCCATCATCGCCTCGGGTGCCCACGTGGGGTGCCCCGTGGCGATCGCGTCCTGGAAGGCCGCCCGGCCGCCGGTCATGTCCCCCGCGGAACAGAGCTGGCCCCCGAGGTCCACCATGCCTTCGGCGGCTACGTCGGGGTCGCCGGAGCCGATGGCCCGGTGCAGGCATGCGCGCGCCGTCCGCGTCGCCCAGGCATTCGCGCACAAGTGACGCCAGGCTGAGCAGCGCGCGATCGTGGCCGAGGTCGACGGCCTGCTGGTAGGCGTCACGGGCCGCCTCGAACTCGTCCTGCCAGCTGAGCAGGTCGCCCAGGTCGGCCAGCGCCCGGGCATCTCCGGCGGCGGCCCGCCTCCGGCTGTAGCCGGTCAGCGCCGTGGTCATCGCGGCGCGCAATCCGGGCTGCTCGTCGAGCGCGTCATACAGCCAGTCCTCGAGTTCGGCCCGCCGCGCCGGATCGGCCGGGCTGGCCAGGAAGTCCGCGAGCGGCACCGGGTCGCCGGGCACCATCCGCAGCAGGCTGCGGCCCAGCGCCTCGGGCGTGTCCGGGGCTGCCTCGGCGTGCGGAGCCAGCGCTCGCGGGCCGTACGCCGCGGCCGCGGCCGCCATGAACGAGACTGCCTGCTCCGACAGCGACACCGGCGTCCTCCAGGTAGGAATGCCCGCGGCAGAACCGTACGCTGCTAGCCCTCGGGCTTTGGGACGGCGGCCGAAAGGAAGGCCGGGGGCTCGCCGCCGCCGTGCAGGGTCAGGCTGGAGCCGCTGATGTAGGACGCCTGAGGCGAGGCCAGGAACTGACAGGCGCCGGCCACGTCTTCCGGGGTGGCCATCCGGCCCAGCGGGACGCCGGCGGCGATGCCCGCCATGACGCCGGCATCGCCGTAGTGCGGGAGGGAGGCTTCGGTCGTCACGAAGCCCGGAACGACGGTGTTCACCCTGACCTTGGGTGCCCACTCGATGGCCAGGCTGGTGACCAGGTGGTGCAGGCCGGCCTTGGCCGCGCCGTAAGCCGCGGTGCCCGGCGACGGGCGGGTACCGCTCACGCTGCCGATCATGATGATCGACCCGCCGTCCGGCTGCCCCTGCATCACTGCGTTAGCCGCCTGGGCGACGTGCAGCGGCGCGATCAGGTTCAGCTCGATAACCTTCGCGTGGAACCGCGGCGAAGCGGTGGCGGCCGCGACGGGCGGGGAGCCGCCCGCGTTGCTGATCACGACGTCCACGCCGCCGAACTGGTCCGCACCGGCCTGGATCAGCCGCCGCGCCTGCTCCGGGTCCCTGACGTCCGCTTGGGTGAACGAGGCGGTCCGGCCGTCCGCGGCGGGCGGGGACGCGGGCTCGTTGCGAGCGCAGACCATTACCTGGGCACCGCAGCGGAGGAACCCCTGGGCGATGCCCGTCCCGATGCCTCGCGTGCCACCGGTCACGATCACGCGGAGGCCGGAAAGGCCGGGAAACGGTTGGTCGACGGGCTGCATGGCGCCATGTTAGGCTCGCGCCCAAGCAAACGCTAGGTCAAGGAACGCGCAGGTGAGGCGCTTTGTCTGCGTCTTGAGGTGCGCACGCCGGGGGCGCGATGAGCGTTGAGGTGCGGACGGCGGACGGGATCGCCGAGGTGGTCATCGATTTCCCGCCGGTCAACGCGCTGCCCGTGCAGGGCTGGTACGACCTGGCGGACGCGATCGCGGCGGCGGGCGCCGCCTCGGGCACGCGGGCGGTGATCCTGGCCGCGGCGGGCCGCGGCTTCTGCGCCGGGGTGGACATCAAGGAGATGCAGCGTACGCAGAGCCAGCAAGGGGGGCACGAGGCCCTGCTCGGCGCCAACCGGGGCTGCGCGGCCGCGTTCGCCGCGGTCTACGACTGCCCGGTGCCGGTGATCGCCGCGGTGCACGGCTTCTGCCTGGGCGGCGGTGTCGGCCTCGCCGGCAACGCGGACATCGTGATCGCCGCCGAGGACGCGACGTTCGGGCTGCCCGAGGTGGACCGGGGCGCGCTGGGCGCGGCCACGCACCTGGCCCGGCTGGTGCCGCAGCCGCTGATGCGCGCCATGGTCTACACCTGCCGGACCGTCACCGCGCGGCAGCTGCTCGCCTTCGGTACCGTGCTCGACGTGGTGCCGCCCGCAGAGCTGAGGAGCGCGGCAAGACGGCTAGCGGAGGAGATCGCGGCCAAGGACCCGGCGGTGATCCGGCTGGCCAAGCAGTCGCTGAACGGCATCGACCCGGTTGACGTCAAGCGGTCCTACCGGTACGAGCAGGGGTTCACCTTCGAGCTGAACCTGGCCGGCGCCGGGGACCGGGCCCGCCAGGCCTTCGTCGACGGGAAGCAAGCGGACGGGAAGCGAGCGTGACGCCGGACGAGATCGCCGCGGAGCTGCGGGACGGGATGACGATCGGGATCGGCGGGTGGGGTTCGCGGCGCAAGCCGATGGCCCTGGTCCGGGCGATCCTGCGCTCACCGCTGGCGGACCTCACGGTCGTGTCCTACGCGGGCCCCGACGTCGGACTGCTGGTCGCGTCCGGGCAGGCCAGGCGGGTGGTCACGGGGTTCGCGTCGCTGGACTCGATCCCCCTGGAGCCGAACTTCCGGCGGGCCCGTCAGGATGGCACGGTCGAACTGACCGAGCTGGACGAGGGCATGCTGCACTGGGGCCTGCTGGCAGCGGCGCACCGGCTGCCGTTCCTGCCGATCCGGGCCGGGCTCGGCTCCGGCGTGCTCGAGGTCAACCCGGAGCTGCGCACGGTCCGCTCCCCGTACGCGGATGACGAGGAGCTGGTGGCCATGCCCGCGCTGCGGCTGGACGCCGCGCTGGTGCACATGAACCGGGCCGACGCCGGGGGCAACGGCCAGTACCTCGGCCCGGACCCGTACTTCGACGACCTGTTCTGCCTGGCGGCCGAGCGGGCGTACGTCTCGTGCGAGCGGATCGTGCCGTCGCTGGCTCTCGGGGAGGGTCCGCCGCAGACCCTGCTGCTGAACCGGGCGATGGTGCACGGGGTCACGCAGACGCCGAACGGCGCCCACTTCACCAGCTGCGTCCCCGACTACGGCCGGGACGAGGCCTTCCAGAAGCGCTACGCGGCGGCCGCGGCCGATCCCGCGGAATGGAAGAAGTTCCGCGCCAAGTATCTCGAAACCGACGAGGCGGACTACCAGAGGGCAGTTCAGTGAACGCGACCAGGGCGGAGGTCTGCGTGGCGGCCTGCGCCGAGGCGTGGCGCGGCGACGGCGCGATCCTGGCCAGCCCGATGGGGGTGATCCCGACGCTCGGCGCCCGGCTGGCCCGGCTCACGTTCGCGCCTGACCTGCTGCTGACCGACGGCGAGGCGTACCTGGTCGACGAGGATGGTCAGGTGGAGGGCTGGCTGCCGTACGCCAAGGTGTTCACGATGCTCGCGGCCGGCCGCAGGCACGTGATGATGGGCGCGGCCCAGATCGACAGGTACGGGAACCAGAACATCTCCTGCATCGGCGACTGGCGGCGGCCGAAGGCGCAGCTGCTCGGGGTGCGCGGAGCACCGGGCAACACGGTGAACCACCCGGTCAGCTACTGGGTCCCGCGGCACTCGCCGCGGGTGTTCACGCCCCGGGTGGACATGGTCTGCGGGGTCGGCTACGACCGCGGCGCGTGCGAGCTGCGGGTGGTGGTGACCAACCTGGCCGTGCTGGATTTCGGGCTCAATTCCGAGGGGATGGCGGAGCGGGTGATGCGGCTGCGTTCGGTGCATCCGGGCGTGCAGGTCGCGGACGTGCTGGCGGCCACCGGGTTCCCGCTCGCCGTCCCGGACGAGGTGCCGGTCACGCGGGCGCCCGCGGCGGCCGAGCTCGACCTGATCAGGACCCGGCTCGACCCCGCCGGGGCCAGGGAGCGCGAGCTGGCATGAGCGAGCCGGGGGCAAGCGAGGTCCGGACCCCGCTGACCGAGTTGCTGGGCATCCGCTACCCGGTCGTGCAGGCCGCGATGGGGTACGTGTCCGGGCCGCGGCTGGCCGCCGCGGTGTCCGACGCCGGCGGCCTCGGCCTGATCGCGTCGGCCACGATGAGCCTGGCCGAATTGGAGAAGGCGATCGAGGAGACGGCGGGGCGGACACCACACCCGTTCGGGGTAAATCTGCGGGCCGATGCCCCGGATGCGACCGAACGGGTCCGGCTGATCGTCGCCCGCCGGGTCCCGGTCGCCTCGTTCGCGCAGGCCCCTAGACGCGAACTGATCGCGACGCTGAGGGACGCGGGCGTGGTCACGATCGCCTCGATCGGGGCGCGGCGGCACGCGGAGAAGGCGGCCGGCTGGGGCATCGACGCGGTGATCGCGACCGGCGCCGAGGGCGGCGGGCACGTCGGCGCGGTGCCGACCAGCCTGCTGGTCCCCCAGGTCGCGGCCGCGGTGGACATCCCGGTGATCGCGGCCGGCGGGTTCTTCGACGGCCGCGGCCTGGTCGCCGCGCTGGCCTGGGGCGCGGCCGGGATCGCGATGGGCACGCGGTTCCTGCTGACCAGCGACAGCCCGGTGGCCGACGCGGTCAAGCAGGTCTACCTGGCCGCGGGCCTGGACGGCACCGTGGTCACCACCCGGGTAGACGGGGTGCCGCATCGTGTGCTGCGCACGACGATGGTCGACCAGCTCGAGCGCGGGGGGCGCGGGGGGCTCCGAGGGCACGGAGGGCACGGGGGGCGAGGAGGTGGGCTGGCGACGCTCGCGCGGTCGGCGCGGAACGCCGTCGCGTTCCGGGGGGTGTCCGGGATGGGGTGGCGGGAGATGCTGCGGCAGGGCCGGGAGATGCGGCGGGGCACGGGGCGGCAGAGTGGCGGGCTGAGCTGGGGGCAGGTGCTGATGGCGGCGAACACCCCCGTGCTGCTCCGCGCGGCCATGGTGGACGGCAGGACCGACCTCGGGCTGATGTCATCGGGGCAGGTGGCCGGGCTGATCGGCGACCTGCCGTCGTGCGCGGAGCTGATCGAGGCGATCATGGCCGAGGCCGGCGCCACCCTGGACCGGCTCAGACGCGTTCGATGATCGTGACGTTGGCCTGGCCGCCGCCCTCGCACATGGTGACCAGGCCGCGGCGGGCGCCGGTGCGCTCCAGGGCGTGGACGCCGGTGGTGAGCAGGCGGGCGCCGGTAGCGCCGAGCGGGTGGCCGAGCGCGATCGCGCCGCCGCTGACGTTCACCCGGGCCAGGTCCGCGCCGGTCTCGCGCTGCCAGGCCAGGACCACAGACGCGAACGCCTCGTTGATCTCGACCAGGTCGATGTCGTCCAGGGTGAGCCCGGTCCTGTGCAGGGCATGGGCGGTCGCGGCGATCGGCGCGGTGAGCATCAGCACCGGGTCGTCGCCGCGCGCGGACAGGTGGGTGATCCGGGCCCGCGGGCGCAGCCCGTGCCGGCGGACCGCGTGGTCCGAGGCGATCAGCAGGGCGGCCGCGCCGTCGGAAATCTGGCTGGACAGCGCGGCGGTGATCAGGCCGCCCTCGCGCAGCGGCCGGAGCGCGGCCATCTTCTCCAGGGTGGTGTCGCGGCGCGGGCCCTCGTCCTCTGCTGTGTCGCCGTAGGGCGCGATCTCGGCGGTGAAGGCGCCGTCGTCGATCGCCTGGGCGGCCCGCTGGTGGCTGGCCAGCGCGAAGCGCTCCATCTCGGCGCGGCCGATCCCCCACTTGGCGGCGATCAGGTCCGCCGCCCGGAACTGGGAGATCTCCTCGGTGCCGTACCTGGCCCGCCAGCCCTCCGAGCCGCTGAACGGGTCTGTGGAGCCCATGGCCGAGGCGATCGGCACCATGCTCATGTTCTGCACGCCGCCCGCGACCACCAGCTCGGCCGTACCGCTGAGCACCGCCTGCGCGGCGAAGTGCACGGCTTGCTGGGACGAGCCGCACTGCCGGTCCACGGTGACGCCCGGCACCGCCTCGGGCAGGCCCGCCGCGAGCCAGGCGGTGCGGGCGATGTCGCCGGCCTGCGGGCCGACCGTGTCCACGCAGCCGAACACCACGTCGTCGACCGCGCCCGGGTCGGCCTGGGTGCGGGCCAGCAGGGCCTTGATGACGTGCGCGCCCAGATCGGCGGGGTGTGCGGCGGCCAGGCCACCGCCGCGGCGGGTGACCGGGGTGCGCACCGCGTCGATAATGAAGGCCTCGGGCACCGTCGCCTCCCGGTGTAAGCTTTTAGAACACGTTCTAGTTTAGGGGACCTGCATGCGCATCGCCTACACCCCGGAGCAGGAACGACTGCGGCAGGAACTGCGCGCGTACTTCGCCGGGCTGATGACGCCGGACGTACGCGCGGCGTTGTCCGGGGGGGACGAAGGGCTCGGGGACGGTGAGGCGTACCGCCAGGTCGTTCGCCAGCTCGGGAAGGACGGCTGGCTGGCGCTCGCCTGGCCCGCCGAGCACGGCGGGCGCGGCGGCACCATGCTCGACCAGCTCATCTTCACCGACGAGGCGGCCATCGCCCGGGTGCCGGTGCCGTTCCTGACCATCAACACGGTGGGGCCGACGATCATGCGGTACGGGACGCCGGAGCAGAAGGCGTTCTACCTGCCGCGGATCGCCGCGGGCGAGATCCACTTCTCGATCGGGTACTCCGAGCCCGAGGCAGGCACCGACCTGGCGGCTTTGCGGACGGTGGCCGTGCGGGACGGGGAGGAGTACGTGATCGACGGGCAGAAGATGTGGACCAGCCTGATCCAGTACGCCGACTACGTCTGGCTCGCCTGCCGGACCAATCCCGAGGCGGAGCGGCACCGGGGGCTGTCCATCATCATCGTGCCGACTTCTGCCGAGGGCTTTTCCTGGACGCCGGTGCGGACGGTCGCGGGCGTGACGACCAGCGCGACCTACTACTCCTCGGTGCGGGTGCCTTCCTCGTCCCTGGTCGGCGAGGAGAACCGGGGCTGGCCGCTGATCACCAACCAGCTCAACCACGAGCGGGTGGCGCTGACCTCGGCGGCGCCGGTGATGTCGGCGCTGGCTGACGTGCGGGACTGGGCCGCGTCGGCCCGGCTGGCTGGCGGGGAGCGGGTGATCGACGCGGAGTGGGTCCGGCTCAGCCTGGCCCGGGTGCACGCCAAGGCGGAGTTCCTGAAGCTCATGAACTGGAGGGTGGCTTCGGGTGGTGTGGTGGGGCCGGCCGACGCGTCGGCCACGAAGGTGTTCGGCACCGAGTTCGCGGTCGAGGCCTACCGGCTGCTGATGGAGGTGCTGGGCGCATCCGCTGTGGTGCGGTCGGGCTCGCCCGGCGAGGTGCTGGCCGGGCGGATCGAGCGTGCGCACCGGGCCGCGCTCATCCTGACCTTCGGCGGCGGCACCAACGAGGTGCAGCGCGACATCATCGCGGCCGCCGGGCTCGGGCTGCCCTTTTCCCGTAGGTAGCGTCTCGTCGATAGCGAGGGTTTGGCATGGACTTCGGCTTGACCGAGGAGCAGGCGGAGCTGGCCGGCCTAACCAGGAAGATCCTGGCCGAACGGGATGCGCCATGGGGCGATCTGGCCGCGGCGGGCGTGCTCGCGGCCGGGCTGCCCGCCGCGCTGGGCGGGGCCGGGCTTGGCCTGCTGGAACAGTGCTCGGTGCTGATCGAGCTGGGCCGGGCGGCGTCGGATGTGCCGTACCTGGCCTCTGTGGTGCTGGGCGCCGGGGCTCTGGCTTCGTTCGGGACGACTGCGCAGCTTCAGAAGTGGGCGGCCCCGGCGGGGCAGGGCTCGGTGGTGCTCACCGCGGCGCTGGCCGAGGAAGACGGGCACGACCCGCGGCGGCCGTCGGCCCGTGCCGAGCGGGCGGACGGGCGGTGGGTGCTGTCCGGGGTGAAGACCGCGGTGGACGCCGCGCCTGAGGCGGACCTGTTCCTGGTGCCGTGCGTCTCGCCGGACGGGGTGCGGGTGTTCCTGGTCGCGCCGACCGACGCCGGGGTGCGGGTGGAGCCGCAGCGGCTGACGGACTTCGCCTCGGCGGGCCGGCTGGTGCTCTCCGGGGTCACCCTCGGGGACGACCGGGTGCTAGCCGGAAGTGGGCAGGGTGCCGGGGTCGCGGACTGGCTGGTGGCGCGGGCCACGGTGGGGCTGTGCGCGGCGCAGTCCGGGGTGATCGAGCGGGCGCTAGAGCTGACCGCGGAGTACGCGAAGAGCCGGGTGGCGTTCGGCCGTCCGATCGGGTCGTTCCAGGCGGTGACGCAGCGGCTGGCGGACGCGTTCGTCGACGTGGAGGCGGTCCGGCTCACCATGTGGCAGGCCGCCTGGCTGCTCGCTTCCGGGGAGGCCGGCTCCGATGCGGCGGTGGCCACGGCCAAGTTCTGGGCGGCCGAGGCCGGCCACCGGGTGGCGCACACCGCGGTGCACGTGCACGGCGGGATGGGGATCGACGTGACCTACCCGGTGCACCGCTATTTCACCGCGGCCAAGCGGTACGAGTTCGCGCTCGGCGGCGCGACCGCCCAGCTCCTGCGCATCGGCGATGTCCTGGCAGGCTAAGTTCGAGGCGTGAGTGTTTTCCGGCGGGTGACCAAGAAACTCCTCTGCCCGCAATGCGGCGACGTGCTCGCCGACGCCGACTACCGTCCGATGGCCGGCAGCCTGGCGCTCAGCGCACCCGAGGGGGACCAGCTCACCCCGCAGATGGGCGCGATCCACCTCCGGCGCGCTGAGCAGGAGCTAGCCTCCGCCGACTCCACCGCCGGAGCCGACGAGGCCCGGACGCGGCTGGATTTCGTCCGGCACCATATCGGCGAGGTGATGTACGACCTGCCGTGCCATCGGGGGCACTACACGCTGGCCACGGCGCCGCAGATCACCAAGGCGCTGCGCCAGGCCAAGGGAGACTGGGTGAACCTGAACGATGCCTGACACGCGGACACTCGACGCGCCGATCACGGCGGTGACCGTCTTCAGGGACGGCGCCCGCCTGCAGCGCGGCGGCACGGTGGGCATGGCACAGGGACGGCAGGCGGTGGTGATCGGCGGCCTGCCGGCCAGCGTGGATCCGGCGTCGGTCCGGGTCGCGGCCCGCGGGCCCGGCCTGACCCTGTTGAACGTCGAGGTTCACCGCGGGTACCGCACCGACCCGCTCCGGGAGGAGACCGCGCGGCTGCGGGCCGAGGCCGAGCGGTGCCGCGACGCCGTCCGGGCGCTCGACGACGAGGACGCCGCCGTGCAGGCGCGGCTGGACTTCCTGGGCCACCTGTCCGGGGCGGCCGCCGCGGCGATGGCCCGGGCGGTGGGCTTCGGCCGGGCCGGCCACGACGACCTGGCCCAGATGGCCGGTCACCTGTCCGCCGACACCGCGGACGCGCTCGCCGGGCGCCGCGACATCGCGGCGCGGAGCCGCGACGCCCGCCGGGAGCTCGAGGCCGCCGAGCGGCGCCTGGAGGAAGCCGAGCAGCGGGCCGGCCAGCCCGCCGCCTACACCGACGTGTCCGCGATCCTGGAGGCCGAAGCCGCGGCCGAGGCTTCGGTGGAACTGTCCTACCACGTGCCCGGCGCTTCCTGGCGGCCGCTGTACGACCTGACGCTGGACGGCGAGCAGCTGGCGGTCAGCTACCTGGCCGAGGTGACCCAGCAGACCGGGGAGGACTGGCCCGCGGTGGAGCTGGTCCTGGCCACCACGCGGCGTGGCTGGCATCAGGGCCTGCCCGAGCTGGATCCCTGGTACATCGGAAAGGCGGCTGCTCCCCCGCCCGCGGTCCCGACTAGGGCCCGCAAGGCCTTGGCCGTCGCGGCCGGCGCCGCCGGCGCCCCGCAGCCCGGCGGGCCGGAAGCCGCCGTGCTCATGGCCGAACCGGGTGACTCGGTGGGCGCCGGCCTGGTTTACCGGGTGCAGCGTCCGCTGGCCGTGCCGGCCGACGGCGGGCCGCACAAGACCAGCATCGGGCGGTTCGGCCTCGACGCCGCGCTCGACCATCTCGCGGTGCCGGTGCTCGCCCCCGAGGCCTACCTGCGGGCGACCGTTACCAACACTTCGCCGCTGCTGCTCCTGCCCGGCCCGGCCCGGATCTTCCACGGGACCCAGTTCGTCGGGGAGACGTCGCTGGAGACCGTGGCCGGGGGCGAGGAGTTCGAGCTGCAGCTCGGCGTGGACGACCAGATCAGGGTGGAACGCAAGCTGCGCCGCCGGAGCACCGGCAAGGCCGTCATCGGCGGCACCCGCACGATCGACGTCGGCTACGACATCATCGTGGAGAACCACCGCCACAGCCGCACCCGGGTCAGCGTCCATGACCGCATCCCGGTATCTACCGACGGCGACATCAGGGTCCGGCTCCGGGAGACGAGCCCGGCCCCGGCCACGCAGACCGACCTGGGCGAGCTCACCTGGGAGCTCTCGCTCGACGGCGGCCAGGAGGCGACGGTCAGGTACCGGTTCACCGTCGAGCATCCGGCCCAGGTCACGGTGACCGGGATCTGACCGGGTGGCCGCGATCGGGTCGGGGATGTGGCGGCGCGCCTGCGCGGCCGGGCAGGCACTCGACCTGCCGCACGCCCGGGTGACCGAGCCCTACGCCCCGCACGTGCACGAGGAGTACGCGGTCGGCGCGTGCACCGCGGGCCGGGAGGTCATCCGCTACCGCGGGACGCTGCACTACGCGGGGCCGGGCAGCGTGGTGGTCCTGGAGCCCGGCGAAGCGCACACCGGGGCCCCGGCCGATCCCCCGGACTTCACCTACCCGGTGATGTACCCGGCCGCGGGACTGCTGTCTGACGGTCTGGGGCGGACACCGCGATTCCGCGAGCCGGTCATCGCCGATACCGGGCTGGCGGCGGAGCTGCGCCGGCTGCACCCCGCGCTGGGCGCCGGGCTGGCGGAGACGCAGCCGCTGGAGGCCGAATCGCGGCTGTCCTGGCTGCTGGGAGAGCTCGCCCGGCGGCACGCCTCGCCGTCACCGGACTTCGAGGTACGCGGCGCGGGCCGGGTGGCCCCGGGGGTGTACCGCAACAGCGTTCAAGACAGGAGCCCGCGGCACGGGCATGCTGAACTGGTGCTACGGATTACGAGGATGCGGTGAGCCGCAAGGGCTGGATCCTGTTCGCGGTGATGTGCCTGGTATGGGGCATTCCCTACCTGTTCATCAAGGTCGCGGTCGGAGAGGTTTCCGTCCCCGTGGTGGTGTTCGCCCGGACGGCGCTCGGGGCGCTGCTCCTGCTCCCGCTGGCGCTGCACTCTGCTCGTAAGGAGGGGGCCCGCAAGGGCGGGGCTCGTAAGGATGGGGGGCAGCTTGGCACGCTGCGCCGGCACTGGCGGCCGCTCGTCGCCTTTGCCGTGCTGGAGATGATCGTGCCGTGGGGCCTGCTGTCGGCGGCCGAACGGAAGCTGCCCAGCTCGCTCGCTGGCCTGCTGATCGCGGCCGTACCGATCATCAGCGTAGTGGCCGCCCGGCTCACCGGCGGCACCGAGCGGCTCAGCCCGCGGCGCTGGGCCGGCCTGGTCACCGGCCTGGCCGGCGTGGCGCTGCTGGCCGCTCCGGACCTGGGCGGCGGCAACGGCCTGGCGGTGGCCGAGGTGCTGCTGGTCGCGCTCGGGTACGCGACCGCCCCGCTGATCGCGGCGCGGAGGCTGGCCGACGTCCCGGCCCTGCCCATGACCGCGGCCTGCCTCAGCCTGGGCGCGCTCGTCTGGCTGCCCGCGGCGGTCCTGACCTGGCCGCACCGGGTGCCATCCGGCCGCGCGCTCGGCGCGCTGGCCGCGCTCGGCGTCATCTGCACAGCCTTCGCGTTCCTCGTCTTCCTCGCGCTGATCAGGGAGGCGGGCACGTCGCGGGCGATGGTCTTCACCTACGTGAACCCCGCCGTGGCCGTGACGGCGGGCGTCGCGTTCCTGTCCGAGCCCTTCACCGTCACGATCGCCGTGTCGTTCGCGCTGATCCTGGCCGGTTCGCTGCTGGCCACCTGGACCGCCCGCGGCCCGGCCGAAGCGGATCAGGCCGGCCCGGCGGATCAGGCCGACCCGGCGCCGGTCAGTCGGCGCAGACCGCCCAGGCTTCGATCTCGATCATCAGATCCGGCATCGCCAGCGCGGTGACCTGGACCGCCGTGCTGGCCGGCGGGCGGGCGGTGTCGACGTATTCGTCGCGGACCGTGCGGACGACCGGGAGCATCCCGATGTCGGTGACGTAGTAGTTCAGCTTGATCACGTCGGTGAACGACGCTCCCGCCGCGGCCAGCGCCCGGTCGAGGTTGGCGAATACCTGCCGGGTCTGCGCCTCGGGATCGCCCGGCCCGACCAGCTTGCCCTCGTCGTCGAGGGCCACCTGTCCGGAGGTCGCGACCCAGCGGCCGCGTCCGGTCACCGCGTGGCTGTAGCCCGGGCCGGGCGCCAGCCCGCCCGGGGCCCGGAAATGCTGAAGTGCCGACACGTCCCGATCCTCTCCGTTTGCGCTCCTATATCCCCTGGTCCCAGGCTAGCGCTGCACGCCGACGTCGCGGCTCTCGTCCCTGACCGGGCGGGCTAAAGCTTCGTCTGGCTGGCGGGCACCTCACGGCGACGGCGCGCGTTGTCGTCGTGAGAGCCATGTCTGAGCTAGCGCTGCTGTCCAAGCCGGTGCTGATGCGCCGCCTCGCCCTGGCCGCGATCGCGGCCCTGGCGGGTGTTTTCTACGCCTGGGCCCTGGGCCAGGGCACCCTGGAGTACTACTACGGCGCAGCGGTCCGCAGCATGTCGATGAGCTGGCACGACTTCATCTTCGGCGCCTTCGACCCGGCGGGCAGCATCACGCTGGACAAGCTGCCGGGAGCGTTCTGGCTGCAGGCGCTGTCGGTGCGGGCGTTCGGCTTCCACCCGTGGGCGCTCGTGCTCCCGCAGGTGATCGAGGGCGTCGTGACGGTACTGGTGCTTTACCGGGCGGTGGCCCGCCTGGCCGGCCCGGCGGCGGGCCTGATCGCCTCACTGATCCTGGCGGTAAGCCCGGCTACCGTCGCCCTGGACCGCGGGAACATCTCCGACTCGCTGATGATCTTGCTGCTGGTGCTGGCCGCCGACGCCGTGTCCGCCGCGATCGCCGGCGAAGACGGGCGGTTCGGCCGGCTCGGCGGGGCCACGGGCAGGCTGGTCCTGGCCGGCGTCTGGGTCGGGCTGGCCTTCCAGGCCAAGATGATCGAGGCCTGGATGGTGCTGCCCGCCATGGGCCTGGCGTACCTGCTGGCCGGGCCGGGCCCGGCGGCCCGCCGGGCCGGCCAGCTCGTCATCGCGGGCGTGGTCGCCGGGCTGGTCTCGGTGGCCTGGATGACCGCGGTGTCGCTGGTCCCGGCGGCGGACCGCCCGTACGTCGACGGCAGCCACGACGACTCGATCTTCGAGCAGGTGTTCAGCTACAACGGGTTCGTCCGGTTCGGCGACCAGACCCCGCAGCAGTTGCTGGCCGGGACGCTGAGACCAACCACCGGGCCGCCGACCGCCGCAGCTGGGCCGCCCACCCCCGTGACCGGGCCACCCACCCCCGCAACCGGGCCGACCACTCCGGCAACCGCGCCGCCCAGCCCCGCAACCGGGCCACCCACCCCCGCAACCAGGCCGCCCACCCACGCGACCGCGCCGGACCGGCTGCTGCGGGGGGATCTGGGCCGCGACACCGGCTGGCTGATCCCGGCCGCCGCGGCGGTCACGCTGTGGGGCCTGGCCAGCAGGCGCCGGCGGCCCCGCAGCGACCCGCTCCGGGCCTGCTTCGTGCTGTGGGGCGCCTGGCTGGTGACGCTGTTCGCGGTCTTCTCGGCGATCACCACCATCAACGCGTACTACACCGCGGCGCTGTCCCCTCCGGTGGCCGCCATCATCGGCGCGGGTACCGCGGCGGCGTGGTCCAGGGAACGGACCGCCGTCACCCGGCCGGCAGGCCTGGAGCTCGTCGTGGCGGGCACGGCCGGCTACGCGGGCTGGCTGGTGTCCTCCTCCGGCGCCCGCGTGCCCGGCTGGCTGGTCCCCGCCATCATCGCCGTCGCGGCGGCGGCGATCGGCATCAGCGTCTGGTCGCTACTGGCCCCCCGGGCGGCCGTGTGGGCCGGAGCCCTGGCCGCGGGCCTGGTCTCGGTGGCGCTGGTCCCGGCCGTGGCGTCGGCCAGCCTGGCGGCCAGCAGCCAGGGCGCCTTCGACACCCCGTTCGAGCCGACCCAGACGGCGCAGGCCGTGGAGCAAGCCGGGCACAAGGTGGCGGCCTTCAACGTCGCCTCGCTGCAGAACCTGCAGGAGGGCGCGCCGTACCTGATGGCGGCGGAGACCGGGGTCGTGCCGTCCCTGGTCATCTACGACAGCGGCCTAGAGGCGCTGCCGATCGGCGGGCTGACCGGCACCATCCCGTCTCCGACCCTGGGCCAGTTGCAGGCCGACATCCGCGCCGGCCGGTTCCACCTGGTCTGGATCGCCACCGATACCGACCCCCGGCTGAAGTGGATCGCCAGCCACTGCTCCCAGCTGTCACCGCGGTTCTACACCTGCGTGCCCGCCGATGCCGGCTGAGCCGTCAGCTGTTCGACGTCGGCGACGATGCAGGTGATGTTGTCCGGGGCGCCGCCGTCCATGGCCAGCGCGATCAGGTCCGCGGCGGCCTGGTCAGGGTCGGCCACGGTGAGCAGGACCCGCGTGATCGCGTCGGCGGGCACGACCACGTGCAGGCCGTCGGAGCAGAGCAGGTAGCGGTCGCCGGGCCGGGCCTGGCGAAGCTGGAGGTCGGGCCGGGAGGCGTGGTCGCCGGTGAGTGCCCGGAGCAGCAGCAGCCGCTGCGGGTGCGAGGCGACCTCCTCGGCGGTGATCTTCCCCTCGTCCAGCAGCGACTGCACCACCGTGTGGTCCTGGGTGATCTGAAACACCTCGCCGTCGCGGACTAGGTAGGCCCGCGAGTCGCCGATGTGCAGCAGGCCGAGCTGGGAGCCGGACCACAGCAGCGCCGTCAGCGTGGTGCCCATGCCGTGCAGCGCGGGGTTGGCCTGGACCATATCGCGCAACGCGCTGTTGGCCCGGCGCACCGCGTGGTCCAGCGCGTTCAGCAGTTCGCCGGCCGGCACCTGGGTGTCCAGCGGCCGCAGCGCCTCGATGACGGCCGCGCTTGCGACCTCGCCGGCCGCGTGGCCGCCCATCCCGTCGGCCACCGCGAGCAGCCGGGCGCCGGCGTAGGCGGCGTCCTCGTTGTCCTCACGGTGCAGGCCGATATCGGAGCGCACCCCGTAGCGGACGGTAAGCGTCCCCTGGCCATCGCTCATGGCAGTGTCCTTTCCCGGGTCCTTTCCCGACAGATAGCCCATGAGGAAGATGGCGAGCAGTCCGCTCACCGAGCGGATGACGGCCAGCGGCATGCCCAGCCGGCGTAGCCACGCCACCAGCCTGGCCTGCTCCAGCTGGCCCGGGTCGTAGAACCGGTACAGCGTCTCCGGATCGACCCGGGCCGGATGGAGCAGCCCGAGCTCGTCGTACAGGCGCAGCGCCTTGCGCGACAGCCCGGACGCCTGGGCGAACGCCCCGCTGGTCATCAGCTCCACGCGTGCCTCCTCATGCCGGGCAGGACGCCCGGTGCCATCAGGCTGGGGCCGGCCCCAAGGGCCAGGTCAAGTCCGCCGACCCGGTGCGGCTGTAGCCGTGGCCCGCAACCATGCGCACAATGGGACTCAGTGGGCTCATCCGTCTCGGCCTGAGAGGACCTTCAGTGAAGCCCAGAGGCGCATCGGTGGTGTCCGTCCTGCTCACAATTCCGCTGATCCTGTCCTTGGCCGGCCCGGCTGGAGCAGCGTCTAGCTCGACGGCCGCCTCGACGGCGATCTGCGCGTCGTCGTCACATCCCGCGCTCGCGGGCAGGATCAGCCGGGCCGTGGAGGCCGCGCGGCGCGAGCGGGTCTCCTTCGTCGCGGTGGAGGTCGAAGACCCCGGGGCGGGGGTGGTGTGCCGGCTCGACAGCAGGTCGCATTTTGACTCGGCCAGTGTGGTCAAGGTGATTATCCTGGGCGCGCTGCTCCGCAAGGCCCAGGCGGAGCACCGGTCGCTCACCCGGACCGAGCGGGCGCTGGCCTGGGCGATGATCACCCGGTCGGACAACGGCGCCGCGTCCGCGCTGTGGGCCGAGACCGGGCGGCCCCGGCTGCGGCACTTCCTGAACCTGGCCGGGATGGTGGATACGGTCCTGGGCCCGGGCGCGGCGTGGGGGCTCACCCGGATCACCGCCGCCGACGAGACCCGGCTGCTATGGCTGCTGCTCAAGGCGAACCGGGTCCTCGACACCTCCTCCCGCGACTACGCGCTCGCCCTGATGGCGGACGTCATCGGATCCCAGCGCTGGGGTGTGCCTGCCGGGGCGCCGCGGAGCCTGGTCGTGCACGTCAAGAACGGGTGGCTGCCGCTGGCCCCTTATGGCTGGCGGATCAACAGCATCGGCGGCTTCACCGGCCACGGCCGCCGGTACAGCATCGTCGTGCTGACCCAGGACAATCCCACCATGGCCTATGGGGTCAGGACCGTCGAGGCGATCGCCCAGGTGGTCAACCGGGACCTGAACCCGGGCGCGACCGCGCGCGTCCCGGCCTCGGCGATCTCCCCATCGCAGGAGACACCGGACGAACCTGTCCCCTAGCTTGGTCGGTGGCCTGCGCGGCGGCGGGGAGCAGCGTCAGTTGCTGACGGATGCCGTCGAGGAAGAGCTGGAGGCCGTAGCCGAACCGCTCGGCGGGATCGGCGGTAAAGGCCGTGGCGGCGAGCTTGTTCTCGATCCCGGCCACGGTCAGCTTCGGCTCCCAGGCACCGCGCTCGGTCAGCTCAATCTGCGCTTGTTCTTCGATGGTGTGGCCGAGCACGTAGTGGAACGCGGCAAAGGCGGCCCAGCCGGCCCGGTCGGGCGGCAGCCCTGCGGCCTGGAGGATCTCGATGACCATGTTGCCGAGCAGGATGGTGTTGGGCTCGGCCACGTAGGTGCCGGCCATGACCCGGGCCCCGTCACGGTGGGACAGGAGCACCTGGCGTAGCCGCCAGCCTAGCGCCGAGAACTGCTCGTCCCACGACCCGGCCGGCCGATCGGCGGCGAAGCCTACAAGGAACCGGTCGGCCATCGCGTCGAGCAGGGCCTGCTTGCTCGCGAAATGCCAGTAGAGAGCCCCGGCCTGCACGCCAAGGCGGGTGGCGAGCTTGCGCATCGTCAGCGCGTCCAGCCCGTCGGCGTCGAGCAGGGCAATCGCCACGTCCACCACGTGCTCGCGGCGCAACCGCATCTGGCTCGCTCCTCCATCCTCGGGCCGGCCTGTCCGGCCCGCTTGACTCCCCAGCATAGCTAAATAACTTGAACTTGTTCAACTTGAACTTGTTCAATGGGTTGGAAACCGAAGAGATCTTCCCGAAGGAGTAGCTGTCATGTCCCACCCAGGAACCATCCCCGCGCCGGTGGCCTCGGCCGAGCCGGCTCCCCGGGCGCACGTGCCCCCCGGCGTGATCCTGGCCATCGCGTGCGTGGCCAACTTCATGGTCATCATCGACACGTCGATTGTGAACGTCGCCCTGCCGGCCATGAAGGCCGCTCTCGGACTCTCGGCGGCTGACCAGCAGTGGGTGGTCGATGGCTACCTGATCACCTTCGGCGGGTTCCTGCTCGTCGCGGCCCGCGCCGGTGACCTCTTCGGCCGCAAGGGCGTCTTCCAGGCCGGCCTGCTGGTCTTCACCGCGGCCAGCCTGGCCGGCGGCCTGGCCCAGGATCCGTGGCTGCTGATCGCGGCCCGCGTCCTGCAGGGTATCGGCGCCGCGGCCCTGGCCTCGTCAAGCCTGAGCCTGATCACCGCCAGCCACCCCGAAGGCCCGGCCCGCACCCACGCACTGTCCCTGTGGGCCGCGGCGGGCTCCTCGGCCGGCGCCGTGGGGGTCGTGCTGGGCGGGCTGCTCACCACCGAGCTGTCCTGGCGGTACGTGCTGTTCATCAACATCCCCATCGGCGTCGCATTGCTCGCCGCCGCCGGCGCCGGCCTGGTGCCGTCACCGGCCAGGCTGGCCGGTGACGGGGCCCGTCTCGACCTGCCCGGCGCGCTCACCGTGACCGTGGGGGCCGGCTCTGCGGTCTACGCCGTCTCCCAGGCCACCATCAAGGGGTGGGGATCGACGCCCGTCATCGCCGCCCTGGCCGCCGCCGCGGTCCTCCTGGCCGCCTTCGCCATGATCGAGGCCCGCAGCGCGGCCCCGCTCGTCCCGCTCAGCATCCTCAGGCGGCGCAGCCTGGCCGTGGGGAATACCGTCATGGCCTGCCTGGGTGTGGTCATGACCAGCGGCTTTTTCTTCCTGTCCCTCTACCTCCAGCAGATCCTCGGTTACAGCGCGCTGCGTACCGGGGCGGCCATCGTTCCCATGACCGCACTGCTGGCGGCCGGACCGCTCGCCGCCAAGCGGCTCCTGCCGCGCCTCGGCCCCCGCTTCCTGACCCTCGCTGGCGGGATCCTCACCACGGCCGGGGTGGCCTGGCTGTCCCTGCTCCCCGACCACTCGGACTACCCGGCCCGCATCCTCGGCCCCATGCTGGTCATCGGGGCCGGCATCGGGTTCTCGCTCCTTCCCCTCGCCGCATCCGCCACGGCCGGCATCGAGCCCCGCTACGCCGGGCTGGCCTCCGGCCTGTTCAACACGGCGCGCCAGCTTGGTGGCGCCATCGGCCTCGCCGTGCTCGTCACCATCGCCGCCACCGCCACCCGCCACGGCCAGTTCGCCAGCCCGGCGGCCGCCACCGTCCACGGCTACCGCATCGCCCTGCTCATCTGCGCGGCCGTCGGCCTGGCCTCGGTCCTCATCGCCCTCCTGCTGCCCACCCAGCCAATGAAAGGAACATCATGAGCTCAGCGCACCAAACCCTTCGCCGTGACTTCGGCGGCCGCATCATCGAACCGGGTGGAGCGGAGTACGAATCGGCTCGCCGCACGCTACTGGCTTCGGCCCATCCGGCCTACGTCCTGCGACCAGGGAGCGTCGCGGACGTGCAAGCAGGTGTCAGATTCGCTGCCGGTGCAGGGCTCTTGCTGTCCGTGCGAGGCGGCGGCCATGGCTTTCCTGGCTTCGGCACCAACGACGGTGGCGTCGTGATCGACCTCAGCCAGCTCGCGCACGTGAAGATCATCGATAAGGAACGCCACCTCGTGCGCATCGGCGGCGGCGCCACCTGGGGCCAGGTCGCGGCGGCCCTGACCCCGCATGGCCTGGCGATCTCCTCGGGCGACACCAAGAGCGTCGGTGTCGGCGGGCTGACCTTGACCGGCGGTATCGGCTGGAAGGTCAGGAAGTACGGTCTGGCCCTGGACAATGTGGCCGCCGCAGAGGTGGTCACGGCCAGCGGAGAGGTCGTGCGTGCAAGCGCCGAGGAGAATCCGGAGCTGTTCTGGGCGATCCGCGGTGGCGGCGGCAATTTCGGGATCGTGACCGCCTTCGATTTCGCGGCGCACCCGACGACAGACGTCTTTTACGGCACGATCGCCTTCGCGGCGTCGGAGGCGGCCACCGTCATTCAGGGCTGGGCGGACTACCTCCGGACCGCCCCGGACGAGCTCACGTCCACAGCGGACCTCGCCAATCCGTTCCGCGGACCCGAAGCACCGGTCGAGATCCACGTCGCCTTTGACGGCGACGACCCGGAACTCGCGGCCCGGGCCATCGACCCGATCCGCCGGCTCGGCACGGTGACCGGCGACGATATCGCGCTGCAACCCTACGCGGACACGCTCGCGGACGGCCCGCCCCCGCCGCCTGGCCTCCAGTTCACGCTCCGCAGCGCATTTGCGGGCAAGGAATCGGTACCAGAGGTCCTGCAGATCCTGGCTGAGGTCAGGGCATCGGAGCGGTCACCGTTCATCGCCGTTCGCAGTATCGGCGGCGCGGTAGCCCGGGTCCCCGACGACAGCACCGCCTACGCGCACCGTCAGGGGGAGTTGATGGTCATGACGACCAGTGCCGGTCCCAAGCCGGTCGTCGAGGCCGCCCGTCCCGCCCTGGAAGCGATCTGGGCGAGGCTCGCACCTCACGTCAGCGGCGCCTACGCCAACTTCCTCTCTACTGCCGCCGCGTCCGATGTCGCCGCGATTTACCCATCGAAGGTCTACAGCCGGCTCGCAGCGGTCAAACGGCAGTACGACCCCGGCAACCTGTTCGCCGGCAACCACAACGTCCGGCCGCATGAGCCGGGGTGCTGAGCCCCCAGGGTGGTCGCGGTGGCCACGTGGCGCCCGGACCGCGACTACCTGGCCTCCGTGCCCTCCTCGATGTGGTGCGGGGCGGCCCGGAAGCCCTAGCAGCGGGCCGGCCGGAGATGGCCAGCCCCGGCAATCGGCCCTAGGCTTCTTGCTGTGGCGGCGATCGAGTTCGACGAGCGAGACCTAGATGCCCGCGTGCCCGACCTGGCCGCGGGCGGGGCGTGGACCCGGGTGCGGCTACGGTGGCGGCGAGACCCGCTGACCGGAGCCAGCGCCCGGATCCTGACCGGGGTCAAGCTGCAGCCGGATACGCGGCCGGACCTCACCGAGCTGACCGCGAAGCCAGCCTTCTGCCCGTTCGACAGTGAGTACCTGGAGCAGGCCACGGTCCCGTTCCCCGCCGAGCTCACGGCCGAGGGCCGTATCCGGGTGGGCCGGGCCGTCGTGGTGCCCAACATCATGGCGTACGCCACTCACAGCGCGGTCGGCATCTACGATCCCGGACGGCACTTCCTGGATCTGGACGAGCTGACCCCACCGCTGATGGGGGACGCCCTGGCGGCCATGCTCCGGCATGCCCGCGCGGTGCGGCGACTGGACCCCGGGGCGGCATGGGGCTCCGTCAACGCCAACTACCTGCCGCCGTCGGGTGCCTCGCTGGTGCACCCCCACCTGCAGTCCGCGCACGACTCCTGCGGCCTGACCGGCCAGCGCCAGCTCGTCGAGCGGTCGGAGATCTGGCAGGACGGACACGGATCGTCATACTGGACGGCCTTGCTCGAGGAGGAGGCCGGCGGCCCCCGGTGGGTCGGCCGCACCGGCCGGGTGGCCTGGCTGACCCCGTTCGCCCCGACCGGATTCCACGAAGTCTGGGGCGTGGCCGACGGGGTCGCCGACCTGACCGACCTGACCGAGCAGGATGCGGCCGATCTCGGGCAGGGGCTGTCTCAGATCCTCGCCGCCTACCGTGCCCGGAACCTGGCCTCGTTCAACTTCGCCCTGATCGGCGGCGGACCGCAGGCCCGCGAACGCGGGCACCAGGTGCTGCTCAAGGTCGTCAGCCGCTCCAACCCGGACCCGGTGTACCGCAGCGACGCCACCTACTTCGAGCGCCTCCTCGGGGAGGCGCTGATCGACCTGAGCCCGGAGGAGGTGGCGAACGACGTCCGGGCCAGATTCTGACCGGCACGTCCCGCGAGCCGCGCGCAGCCGGTCAGCAGCGGATGGGGCTGCTCGGCCGACAGGCGGTCGAGTGCCGCCTGCATCTGCCCGGTGATCTGGAGGTAGCAGGCCGAGACGAGACCGGCGTCGTCGGCCGCGCCGGGGCCGTAGCCCGTCCAGTCGAGCGCGGGCAGGAACTCGAGGGTGATATGCGAAGGCATCGGCGGCGGCGGGGTGAGGACGGAGTTGACCCCGAACGGGGGACCTGCGAGCAGGGGGAAGACCTTGATCCGGACCCGGTCCAGGCCGATGGCGCGGGCCAGGCGGTCGCCGCGGGTCAGCACCATGACGGCGTGATGGGCGCCGTGGGCGACAACGGGGATGACCGGAACCCCGGACCGCAGGGCGAGCCGCACGAAGCCCGTCCGGCCGGCGAAGTCGATCTTGTTCCGCTGGGTCCACGGGCGGCACGCCTCGAGGTCGCCTCCCGGATAGACCAGGACGCACGCCCCGCGCGACAGCGCGGACTCGGCTTCACCGGGGTTCGCGGGGACCGCGCCGAGCCGGCGCAGGAAGGGCCCGACACCCGGCACGGCGAACAGGAGGTCGTACGCGAGAAAGTACGCTGGCGGGCTGGTGCCGCGGCGCGCCATTACCGCCTGTCCGCACACCCATGCCTCAGGCACGTAGAAGAAGCCCGAATGATTCCCGACCAGGAGCGCGGGCCCTTCCGCGGGCAGCCGGTCCAGGCCGCGCACTTCCGGGGTGAAATAGCTGGTGTAGCGGGCGATGGCGGGCAGCTGCCTGCGGATGAAGTCCGGGTCGCGTTGGACGAAGCTGTCGCCGCGCGCGGCGTCGATCCGCTGCCGGAGCAGGTCGAGCGGACGCACGTGCCCGCCGCTGGCCAGGTTCTCAACGCGCATGCTTCCTCCGCTTATCACGCTGACGACGGCCGGCCCGGCCGGGAAGGGTCCTTGGTCCCGCGCCGCGGGGCCGCCGGCTCTGTGGCGGCGGGCAGGCGCGATGGCAGGGTGGGTGACATGGACGGCTGGGTGCAGGGCGGCTTCGAGGAGGTGGCCCGCGTGTTCCGGCGGCAGCTGGGGCGGACCACGGGCGGCGCGGCGGTCGCGGTGTACTACCGCGGTGAGCTGGTCGCCGACCTGTGGGGCGGCCGGCGTACGGAGGCCGAGGCGTGGCAGCGTGACACGCTGGCGATGTGCTTCAGCACCACCAAGGGGGTCGTCTCGACGGCGCTGCACCTGCTGGCCGACCGCGGGCAGATCGAGTACGACGCGCCGGTCGCGGCCTACTGGCCGGAATTCGCGCACGGCGGCAAGGAACTCGTCACCGTGCGTCATGTACTGACCCACTCGGCCGGCCTGCACCGGATGCGGACGCTGGTGGACCACGCACAGCAGATGCTGGACTGGGAGTACATGGTGACGGCCCTCGAGAGGGCCGAGCCGGCGTACGAGCCGGGCACCCGGTACGGCTACCACGCGCTGACCTATGGCTGGCTGGCCGGGGAACTGGTCCGCCGGGTGTCGGGACGACCGGTGGCGCGGTTCGTCGAGGAGGAACTCGCCCGCCCGCTCGGCCTGGACGGGCTGTATGTGGGGTGCCCGCCCGGGGAGCGCGGGCGGGTCGCGCCGCTGGCTCCCATGGCCGCTCCCCTGGGCCGCAGGCTCGGCCTGCGGCCGGCCGAGGTGCTGGGCGGCCCGCTGGGCCGGATCCCGTCGCTGCTGCGGCTGCCGGTCAACCCGCGCCGGTTCGTCAACGCGCTGCTGCCGCGCGGGATCGAGGACGTGCTGTGGGGCCCGGAGGTGATGGACGCCGAGATCCCGGCGGCGAACGGCTTCTTCACCGCCCGGTCGCTGGCGAAGCTATACGGGCTGCTGGCCCACGGCGGCGAGATCGGCGGCGTGCGGCTCCTGTCGCAGGAGACCCTGCGGCAGATCGCCGTGATGCACTCCCGCGGGCCCGATCTCGTCCTGGCCCTGCCGATGGGCTGGCGGCTGGGTTACCACAGCGCCTTCACCACGCGGGGCACCGTGCCCGGCGCGTTCGGCCACTTCGGCTTCGGCGGGTCGGGCGGATGGACCGACCCGCGGCGCGACCTGGCACTCGCGATGGTGTGCAACCGCGGTACCGGCACGCCGATCGGCGACCTCCGCATGGCGCAACTCGGCACCGTGCTCGACCGTGCGGTGCGCCTGGCACTCCCCTGCAGCAACTCCGGCCTAGCGGACAAGTTCGGCGAGCTTCTCCAGGTGACGCGGGTCGCAGTTGAGCGAGAACGTGGTCAGCACGGTCTGCTTCCAGCGCTGGATCTCGTCGGTGATCTTGGCCCAGGGGCCGACCAGGGCAACGTCTTCGACCAGCTTGGCGGGGACCGCCGCGATCGCGCTCTTCTTGTCCCCGGCCAGGTAGTAGTCCTGGATGGTGCGGGCTTCCGCCTCGTAGCCCATCCGGACGAATACCTCGTGGTGGAAGTTGGCACCCCGCGCGCCCATCCCGCCGATGTACAGAGCCAGGGTCGGGCGGACGAGATCCGCCGCCCGTTCGGCATCATCATCGACGATGATGGCCAGCGGTCCGCCCACTACGTCGAAGGTGTCCCTGGTTTGCCGCGCGCCGGGGCGCGCGAAGCCCTCGGCCAGGGCGGCGGCGTAGAAGTCGTTCATCGCCGGCGAGAAGAAGATGACGTTCCAGCCGTCGGCGATCTCGGCGGCCAGGGCCACGTTCTTGGGACCCTCCGCGCCCAGGTAGATCGGGATCTCGGTGCGGAACGGGTGCAGGATCGAGCGCAGCGGCTTGCCCAGGCCGGTGCCGCCGCGATCGGGTGGCACGGGGAGCTGGTAGTGGCGGCCGTCGTAGCTGACCGGTTCGCGGCGCGCGATGACCTGGCGGACGATGTCGATGTACTCCCGGGTGCGCTCCAGCGGCCGGGGGTACGGCTGGCCGTACCAGCCCTCCACGACCTGGGGGTTGCTGGTGCCGATGCCGAGCATCACCCGGCCCTGGGTGAGATGGTCCATGGTCATCGCGGTCATGGCCAGGGTCACCGGCGGCCGGGCGGACAGCTGGGAGACCGCCGTGCCCAGCTTGATCCGCGACGTGCGCGAGCCCCACCAGGCCAGCGGGGTCCAGGCGTCGCTGCCGTAGGCTTCGGCCGTCCAGATCTGGTCGATCCCGATGCGTTCGGCCGCCTCGAACAGGTCCGCGGCGCCGGGCGGCGGGCCGGCCGACCAGTCAGCCGGCCGAGACGCTGATCCTCATGGAACCATCATCGCAGCCGTGTCACCGGAGCCGTGTCACCGGAGCCGTGTCATCGGAGCCATGTCACCGGAGCTTGCCCAGGCGGTCGAGGACCTCGGCGGTTTCCCTGACGAGTTCGGCCATCACGTCGGCGACGGGCCGGATCTCGCTTATCCGGCCCACGATCTGCCCGGCCGGCATCGGCACCACGTCCGGCTGCCCGGACCGCATCAGGCGCTGATGCGCCTCGCTGACCAGCAGGTTCTGCAGCGGCATGCGGAGCGGCTCGGGGGCGCCTTCCTGCTCCCAGGCATCGGTCCACTTGTTCTTGAGCAGCCGGGCGGGCTTGCCGCTGTAGATCCTCGACCGGGTGGTGTCCGAGGACGTGGCCGCGAGCAGCGCCTGCTGGACCGCGGGTGCCGTCGAGAGCTGCTGGTACTCACTCGTGAGGAGCCAGGCCGAGCCCATCCAGGCCCCGACCGCGCCCAGCGCGAGCGCCGCCGCGACCTGGCGGCCGCAGCCGATCCCGCCGGCCGCGAGCACGGGGATGCCCGCGCCCACGGCGTCGACGATCTCGGGGACGAGGACCATGGTGGCGATCTCGCCGGTGTGACCGCCCGCCTCGTAGCCCTGGGCGACCACGATGTCCACGCCGCTGGCGACCTGCCTGCGGGCGTGCTCCGCCTTCCCGGCCAGCGCCGCGACCAGCATGCCGCGCTCGTGCGCGCTGGCTATGACGTCGGGCGGCGGCGGCCCGAGCGCGTTCGCGATCAGCCGCGCGGGATGGCCCAGCGCGACCTCGACGTGCTTGCGCGCGACCGAGTGCAGCCAGCCCAGCACGCCGTCGGCGGCCTGCGCGCCGTCCGGCAGCGGCGGCACCCCGAGCCTGAGCAGCGTCTGCTCGACGAAGTCCTTGTGCTGCTGCGGGATCAGCTGGTTCAGGTCTGTGGCCGCGCCCTCGGCCGGGACCCGGGCCGGCATGACCACGTCGATGCCGTACGGGCGCCCGTCGGTGTTCAGGTCCATCCAGTCCAGGACCGCGTCCAGCTCGGCCGGGTCGTTGAAGCGGACGCAGCCCAGCACCCCGAGGCCGCCGGCCCGGCTGACCGCGGCGGCGACGTGCTCGGACGGGGTGAAGCCGACAATGGGGTGCTCGATGCCGAGCAGGTCGCACAGGGCGGTGCGTATGCTCACTGGGCCGCTCCCTGGGCCGTTCACCGGCGCGTGCTCTGGTCGAGGGCCGGCTGGTGGGTAGCGGCGTACTCGCGGGCCCAGCTGTAGTCGGCCTTGCCGGACACCGTGCGGCCGATCGCGTCGGTGAGCCAGATGCTGCGCGGGACCTTGTAGCCGGCGATGTGGCCGCGGACGTGCTCCTGGAGCGCGGCCGGGTCGGGTTCCGCGCCGGGCCTCGGCTGCACCAGCGCGGCCACCCGCTGCCCGAGCAGGTCGTCGGGCATGCCGATGACCAGCACGTCCAGCACGTCGGGGTGGGACATCAGCGCGCCCTCCACCTCCTCGGGAAAGACCTTCTCGCCGCCGGAGTTCACGCAGGTGCTGCCGCGGCCGAGCAGCGTCAGGGTGCCGTCTTCCTCCACCCGGGCCATGTCGCCAGGGATCGCGTAGCGCTTCCCGTCCACCTCGGCGAACATCGCGCTGGTCTTGACCGGGTCCTTGTAGTAGCCGAGCGGCACGTGCCCGCCCCGGGCCAGCCGGCCCACCTGGCCGGGCGCCACCGGCCGGCCGTCGTCGCCGATCACGATGACGTCCGGGCCCGCCATCACGGTCGGGCCGCCGCGGTGCGGCTCGCCCGCGCTGACGAAGCTGAGCCCGGCGAAGCCGGTCTCGGTGGAGCCGATCGCCTCGGTGATGACCACGTCGGGCAGCGCCTTGGCGCAGGCGTCCTTGACCGCCGGGGAGAACAGCGCCGCGCTGGAGGACATGGCGACCAGCGAGGAGACGTCGTAGTCGCCGTCCGCGTACGCCTCGACCAGCGGCCTGGCCATGGCGTCGCCGATGATGACCAGCACGTTGACGTGGTGCCGCTGGACGGCCCGCCAGATCTCGCGCGCGTCGAAGGCGGGCAGCATCACGATCGTCTCGCCGCTGAACAGGCCCGCCAGCGCGGCCACCTGCGCATTGCCGTGGATGAGCGGCGCCGCGCAGAGCTTGACGAACTCGCCGTTGTCGAGGCCCTTGCGGGACTGCGCCCACTCGTCTGGCAGCGGTTCGGCGGTGACGAAGTCGATGCCGCCGGCCAGCGTGCGCCAGATGTCCTCGTGGCGCCACATCACGCCCTTCGGGTAGCCGGTGGTGCCGCCGGTGTAGATGATGTAAACGTCGTCGGCGCTGCGGGCCGGGAAGTCGCGGTCCGGCGAGGCGGCGGCCAGCGCGGCGTCGTAGTCCGTGGCGCTGCTGGCTTCGTTGTCCGGGCCCGTAGTGAACGGTAGCGTGCCGTCGTCGATCTCCACCAGGCCGCGCAGGCCGGCCACGGCCCTGGCCCCGGCGGCCCTGGCCCCGGCGGCCCTGGCCACGACCGGGGCCAGGCGCCGGTCGTACACCAGCGCGACCGGGTCCGAGTCCGCGAGCATGTACTGCAACTCGTTCTCGACGTAGCGGTAGTTGATGTTGACGGCGGCCGCGCGCAGCTTGCACGTCGCGAGCAGCGTCTCGATCGCCTCGATCGAGTTGCGGGCGTACAGGCCGACGTGATCACCGGGGCCGACCCCGAGGCCGGCCAGGTGATGAGCCAGCCGGTTGGCACGTTCCTCCAGTTCGCGGTAGGTCACCTGCCGGTCGCCGCAGGCCACCGCGGTACGTTCGGCGAAGGCGTCCGCGGCATGCTCGAAGAGGTCGGCGAAGTTCAGGGCCATGGGAACGAAAGTAGAACGTGTTACTGTTCTGGGCAAGCCTTTGGCACGGCTGAAATGAGGGAACCACGGCCATGACCACGACCGGTGCTGAGGGCCAGCCCGCGGAAGCGCCTGACGGCCAGCCTGCGGAGGAGCCGCACGCGCTCATCGAGCGCCGGGGGCACGTGCTGATCGTCACGATGAACCGGCCGCAGGCGCGCAACGCGCTGAGCGGGCCGATGATGGAGCTGATGCGGCAGGCCTGGGACACGGTGGATGGTGATCCCGGCATCCGGGTCTGCGTGCTGACCGGGGCGGGCGGCGCGTTCTGCGCCGGGGCCGACCTCAAGGCGATGACCCGCGAGCATCCAGGGGCGCGTATCGGCGAGCTGGACCTGTCGGTGATCGAGCCGCTGCTCAAGGGGCGCCGGCTGAGCAAGCCGCTGATCGCCGCGGTGGAGGGCCCGGCGATCGCGGGCGGCACCGAGATCCTGCAGGCGTGTGACATCAGGGTGGCCGGGGCGAGCGCGCGATTCGGCGTCTCCGAAGCCCGCTGGGGGCTGTTCCCGCTGGGTGGTTCGGCGGTCCGGCTGATCCGGCAGATCCCGTACACCGTGGCTGCCGACCTGCTGCTTACCGGGCGGCACATCACCGCGGCCGAGGCGCTGTCCATCGGGCTCATCGGCCACGTCGTGCCGGACGGCCAGGCGCTCGGCAAGGCCCTGGAGATCGCGGAGGCGATCGCGGCCAACGGACCGGTCGCGGTGCGGGCCATCCTGCGGGTCATCAGGGAGACCGAGGGTATGGCGGAGAACGAGGCGTTCGCGCTCGAGGCCAAGGTGGGCATGGCCGTGTTCGCCAGCGAGGACGCCAGGGAGGGCCCGCGCGCCTTCGCCGAGAAGCGGCGGCCGGAATTCCGCGACACCTAGAGTTCCGCGACAGCTAGAGTCCCGCGAGCGCCAGAAATTCCGCGACAGCTAGAGTTCCGCGAGCGCCAGACTGTCCTGTGGCGAGGGGCGCGCGCCCGAAAGCTGGACAGGGGGCACACGCTGCTAAACCGCGCACCCCGGCACCCGCCCGCGCACCCCGGCACCCGCGCGCGTGCCCCGGCGCCCGCATCCCGGCGCCCGCGCCCGCCCCAGCCTCGACCGCCCCAGCCTCGACCAGCCCAGCCTCGACCAGCCCAGCCTCGACCGGCCCAGCCGCCACCCCCGTCACGCCAGCACCAGCGGCCCACGCTGCTAAACCGCAACGATGTGACAGTGATGCGGTCAGCGCGCGTCAGTTATTAACACGCGGGTTTGATCTCGGGTGCGAGCGGGCGGAGCGGTAGCCGCGGCGGCGGTGCGGGGCGGCGGTTCTGGGTCGAAGTGCCGGTGGTCCGGTTCTAGCCGGACCAACGGCCCATCGACCCAGCGGCTAGCACATCAGCGCGCCAGAAATCCCGAAGCGACGGGTTATTTTAAGACGCGCGCTCAGGACCGCCACGATGTGACATCGTAGCGGTTCTCGTCGAGCCAGGCGGCCCGGCGCGATGATGCTCCTGCTTGCCGTGATGCCAGTGCGCGCGGCGGTGCAGGAACGGGCCGCCGGCCTGGCCGGGTCGTGCGGGAGCCCTGGCCGGGTCGTGCGGGAGCCCTGGTCAGGTCGTGCGGGCGACCACCACGCAGTAGTACGACTCGGCGGCATTGGCGGGTACCTTTTCGCCGGGATCCGGCCGCCATTCCGGCGGCCAGGTCAGGCCCGGCTCGAGGATCTCCATCCCCGCGACCAGCTGCCTGATCTCGGCCCGGCTGCGGACGTGCGCCGAGGTGGTCGCCTCGTCGAAGACCCGCTCCACGTCGTTGACCTCGGGGATCTCATCGGGCGTGGCGTGGGATATCGCGACGTGGCTTCCGGCCGGGAACGGGGCCAGCAGGTTGGCGATGATCCCGGCCGGGTCGGCCTCGTCGGCGACGAAGTGCAGGATGGACAGGAACAACAGCGCGACGGGCTCATCGAAGTCGATCAGCTCGCGCAGCGCGGGGTCGCCCAGGATCGTGTCCGGCTCGAGTATGTCCCGCCCGATCACCGCGGTGCCAGGAACGCCGTGCAGCATGCTGCGCGCGTGCGCCAGCACCACCGGATCGTGGTCGACGTAGACCACCCGGGCCTGCGGGCAGGTCGCCAGCGCGACCTCGTGCGTGTTGCCCGCCGAGGGCAGGCCGGCGCCGATATCGATGATCTGCCGGATGCCAGCCTTGCCGACCAGGTGGCGGACCACCCGGCGGAGGAAGGCCCGGTTCCACTGCACTGCCAGCCGCACGTTCGGCAGCTGCGCGATCATCGACTCGCCGAGCGCGCGGTCGGCCGGGTAGTTGTCCTTGCCGCCGAGCAGGTAGTCATAGATCCGCGCCACGCTCGGGATGTCCGGCCGGAACGTCTGCCGCCAGTCACCGTCGTAGGTCACCAGCCAGATCCCCTCGCCTTGCCGCCGGTCTTACCGTTCCCTCGCCCCGCGCACAATATCCCAGATTGCGAATCGCAGATCAAGAAACCGTGAAGCCAGACCTGCCTAACGGGTGGGACGGGGGCGACAGCGCCGGGCGGGGGCGACAGCTCCGGGCGGGGGCGACAGCGCCGGGCGGGGGCGACAGCTCCGGGCGGGGGCGACAGCGCCGGGCGGGGGGCGACAGCTGCAGGCGGGGGGCGATAGCTGCGGGCGGGCGATAGCTGCAGGCGGGGGCAGCTTCGGGGTTAGGGTGGGCGAGGAGGAGTTCCTGCAGACTCGTGTACGGCGGCGCGAGAGCCCTGAGGAGCGGCACATGCCCGAGGCCCGGCACTGCCGGCATTGCCTGGGTAACTGCCCTGGTGACTGCCTGATCGGCGATTCCGGCCGATGCATCCACGGCTGGAACGGGAAGCACCCACGGCAGTTCAGCTGGCAGATGGTGCTGACCCGCAACTGGTGGCACCGGTTCTTCGGGGGTATCAGGTAGGAGGCTCCGGGCTAGATGGTGCGGTCGCGGCCGGCCCAGTAGGGGTCGCGGAGGCGGCGCTTGTAGAGCTTGCCGTTCGGGTCACGCGGTAGCTCGGGCACGTAGTCGATGCTCCGGGGCAGCTTGAACCTGGCCAGCCGGCCGGCGAGGAAGGCCAGCAGGTCCGCGGTGAGCCTGGGGCCGGGCACCGCGCCCGGGGCCGCCTGGACCACGGCCTTGATCTCCTCGCCCCACTCGTCGTGCGGGATCCCGAACACGGCCACGTCATCGACCGCCGGATGAGCGGAGAGCTCGGCCTCGATCTCGGCCGGGTAGATGTTCACGCCGCCCGAGATGATCATGTCGCTCTTGCGGTCGCAGAGGTAGAGGTAGCCGTCCCCGTCGAGGTAGCCGATGTCCCCCACGGTGAACATGCCGCGGGCGCGCGAGGCGCGCGTCTTCTCCGCGTCCTTGTGGTAGTCGAAGGTCGCGGTGCCCATGCGCATGTACACCAGCCCCGGCTCCCCGTCCGGCAGGTCGTTGCCCTCGGCATCGAGCACCCGAACCTCGCTGCCGAGCCAGGGCTTGCCGACCGACCCGGGACGGGCGAGCCACTCCTGCGCGGTGATGCCGGTCCCGCCGCCCTCGCTGGCCGCGTAGTACTCGGTCACCACAGGGCCCCACCAGTCGATCATCGCGCGCTTGACGTCCTGCGGGCACGGCGCGGCGCTGTGGATCGCGGCCCGCATGGACGAGGTGTCGTAGCGGTCGCGGGTGGCCTGCGGCAGCGCGAGCAGCCTGCGGAACTGCGTCGGCACCATGTGCGTGTGGGTGACCCGGTGCCGCTGGATCAGCCTGAGCATCTCCTCGGGCTCGAACCGGTCCATCAGCACGACCGGGTGACCGAGCTGGATCGAGATCGTCGCGAAGTTCAGCACCGCCGTGTGATAGAGCGGCGAGCAGCACAGGTGCACGTTCCCGTCGCCGGGGGCGAGCGAGAACAGCCCGAAGAACCAGCCGGACGCGGCCGGGACCTTGTCCGGGTCCTCGCCGGTCAGCGGGCGGCGCACGCCCTTGGGCCGACCTGACGTGCCGGACGTGTAGACCATCGGGGCACCGGCCGTGCGCAGGTCCGGGCGCCCCTCGCCGCCGGCGCCGAGCGCGGGCACCGGCGTAAAGCCGGGTATCTTCCCCACCGCGAAGCTGGCCGCGGGATCGATGCCCGCCCCCGCGCCCGCCTCGGCCGCGACCTCGCCGAACCTCTCGTGGGCCACGAACGCCCTGGCACCGCTGTCGGCCAGGATGTAGGCCACCTCGGCGGCGGTGAGGTGCCAGTTCACCGGCACCACGTACAACCCGGTCTGCGCGGCCGCGAAGAACAGGGCGAGCGCCTCGGTGCTGTTCGGCAGCATCCCGGCCACGGTGTCGCCGGGCTGCAAACCGAGAGACTGCAGGCCACGCGCGTACCGGTCGGCCAGGGCGGCCAGCTCCGCGTAGCTGATGGTCGTGCCACGGGGTTCGATTACCGCCGTCCGTTCGGGATCATTGGCGGCGATGGCCCACAAGCCTAGGTCGGTCACGGGGCCTAATGTAGAACACGTTCTATTACGCCACAAGGCGGCTGGGTCTGGCCCTGCCGGTGAACTAGAACACGTTCTATGATTGGCGGATGAGTGATCCGGTAGCCGGGCTGGCGCCGCTGCGGGCGCCGCTGGAGATCGAGTTCGACTACACGCGCTCGCTCGGGCCGGTGCTGAGCCAGTTCATGGCCGCGCTGGCGGAGCGGCGCATCCTCGGCGCGCGCGGCGCGGACGGCCGGGTGCACGCGCCCCCGTTCGAGTACGACCCGGTGAGCGCCGAACCGCCAGGGGAGCTCGTGCCGGTGGGGCCTGAGGGCACCGTGGTCAGCTGGTCGTGGATGCCGGAGCCGCTGGCCGGCCAGCCGCTGGCGGAGCCGTTCGCCTGGGCGCTGATCCGGCTGGACCGCGCGGACACGGCGATGCTGCACGCGGTGGACGCGGGTTCGGCCGCGGCCATGCGGACGGGGCTGCGGGTCCGGCCCCGGTGGGCCGCCCGCCCGGCGGGCAGCATCAGGGACATCGCCTGCTTCGAGCCGTGCGACGGGCCGGCGGGCGGCGCGGGCGGCGAGGCTGACCCGGCGGCCGCGGGCGAGCGGGAAATGACGCCAGGGATGACGGTCACGCCGGTGCGGCTGGTCTACATGCACACCGCCTCGCCCGGAGAGAGCGCCTACCTGCGCGGGCTGGCCGAAGGGCGGCTGCTCGGCCAGCGGTGCGGGGTGTGCGGGCAGGTGTACGTGCCGACACGGGGAACGTGCCCTGCCGACGGGGTGACGATGACCGAGGAGGTAGAACTGCCCGACACCGGGACCGTGACCACGTTCTGCGTGGTGAACGTGGGCTACCCGGGGCAGCGGGTAAAGCCCCCGTACGTGGCGGCGGCCGTGCTGCTCGACGGGGCCAGCATCGCGTTCCAGCACCTGGTCCTGGGCTGTGACGCCAGCGATGTGCGGATGGGCATGCGGGTCAGGGCGGTGTGGAAGCCGCCGGAGGAGCGCGGCACGACCGCCGGGAGCATCAGCCACTTCACGCCGGCCGGGGAGCCGGACGCGGCGTATGAGACCTACGCGAGGCACCTGTGAGTTCGGAGGTCGCGGTTATCGGGTTCGCGCAGTCGCCGTGCCGGGTGCGCGAGGACGCCACCACCAGCGGGGTGGAGATGCTGGTGCCGATCTTCGCCGAGGTGTTCGGCGCCACCGGGCTGACCAGATCCGATATCGGGTTCTGGTGCTCGGGGTCGTCGGACTACCTGGCCGGGCGGGCGTTCTCGTTCGTCTCGGCGGTGGACGCCATCGGCGCGGTCCCGCCGACGATGGAATCGCACGTGGAGATGGACGGCGCGTGGGCGCTGTACGAGGCGTGGGTGAAGGTCCTCACCGGGGAGGCGGAGATCGCGCTGGCGTACGGGTTCGGCAAGTCGTCGGGCGCGGAACTGCGGCGGGTGCTGGCGCTGCAACTCGACCCGTACCTGCTCGCCCCGCTGTGGCCGGACTCGGTGTCGGTCGCGGCGCTGCAGGCGCGGCTCGGCCTGGAGGCCGGGCGGTGGACAGAGAAGGACATGGCGGAGGTGGCCGCGCGCAGCCGGGCCGCGGCGCTGTCCAACCCGGATGCGCAGGTGTCGGGTTCGGTCGCGGCCTCGGAACTGCTGGCGCGGCCGTATGTGGCGGAGCCGCTGCGGGCGCACGACTGCGCGCCGGTCGGCGACGGGGCCGCGGTCGTGATCATCGCGTCCGCGACGCGGGCGCGCGAGCTGTGCGAGCGGCCCGCCTGGATCAGCGGGTTCGCGCACCAGGTGGATTCGGGCTCGCTGGGCGCGCGGGACCTGCTGGCGGTGCCGTCGGCGGCGGGCGCGGCCCGCGCGGCCGGGGCTGACGGCGCTTCGGTCGAGGTAACCCAGAAGGAGGTAACCCAGATTGAGGTAGCCCGGATTGAGGTAGCCCGGATTGAGGTAGCAGAGCTGCACGCGCCGTTTTCCCACCAGGAGATCCTGCTGCGGGAGGCGCTCGGGCTCGGCGAAGGAGTCGCGGTCAACCCGTCGGGCGGCGCGCTCTGCGGCAACCCGATGTTCGCCGCCGGGCTGGCCCGGATCGGGCTGGCGGCGCGGGCGGTCATGTCCGGCCGGGCCGGGCGGGCGCTCGGGCACGCGACCAGCGGCCCGGCGCTGCAGCAGAACCTGGTGTGCGTCCTGTCCGGGGAGGCATCATGAAGCAGCCCGCGGCGGTCCTGGGGGTCGGGCAGACCCGGCACCGGTCCAAGCGCACCGACGTGTCGATCGCGGGGCTGTGCCGGGAGGCGGCCGACCGCGCGGTGGCGGACGCCGGGCTCTCGCTGGCCGACGTCAACGCGGTCGTGGTCGGGAAGGCCCCCGACCTGTTCGAGGGCGTGATGATGCCAGAGCTGTACCTGGCCGACGCGCTCGGTGCGACGGGCAAGCCGCTGCTGCGGGTGCACACGGCGGGTTCGGTGGGCGGCGCGACCGGCCTCGTCGCGACGAGCCTGGTGCAGGCGGGGTTGCACCGCCGGGTCATGGCGGTGGCGTTCGAGAAGCAGTCGGAGTCCAACGCGATGTGGGCGCTGTCGATCGCGCCGCCGTCCAGCATCCCGGTGGTGGCGGGCGCGGGCGGGTATTTCGCCCCGCACATCCGCGCCTACATCAGGCGCAGCGGCGCGCCGCCGCACATCGGCGCGCTGGTCGCGGTCAAGGACCGCCGCAACGGTGCCCTCAACCCGTACGCCCACCTGCAGCAGGGCGACATCACGCTGGAGAAGGTGCAGGCCTCCCCGATGCTGTGGGACCCGGTGCGGTACGACGAGACGTGCCCGTCGTCGGACGGCGCGTGCGCGGTGGTCATCGGCGATGAGACGGCCGCCGCGGCCGCCCCCGGTCCGGTGGCCTGGATCCGCGCCACCGCGATGCGCAGCGAGCCGACCATGTTCGCGGGCAAGGACCACGTCAACCCGCAGGCGGGCCGGGACGCGGCGGCAGCGCTCTGGCGGCAGGCCGGCATCACCGACCCGCTGAACGAGATCGACGTGGCCGAGATCTACGTGCCGTTCTCCTGGTACGAGCCGATGTGGCTGGAGAACCTCGGCTTCACCGCGGCCGGCGAGGGCTGGCGGCTGACCGAGGCGGGCGAGACCGCCATCGGGGGCAGGCTGCCGGTCAACCCGTCCGGCGGCGTGCTCAGCTCCAACCCGATCGGGGCGTCCGGCCTGCTCCGCTTCGCCGAGTCGGCGCTGCAGGTCATGGGCAAGGCCGGGGCACACCAGGTGGATGGGGCGCGGACCGCGCTGGGTCACGCCTACGGCGGCGGCTCCCAGTTCTTCTCCATGTGGGTGGTATCCAGCCAGCCCAAGTAGACGTCCGCTATCTACCTATGTAGAGTTACCAGTGTGGCGTCACGTTCCGAGTTCTCCGCGCAGACCCTTTCCGTGCTGGCCGCGCTGTGCCAGGAGCCGTCGCAGTGGCGGCACGGCTACGCGCTGGCCAAGCAGACCGGGCTGAAGTCGGGCACCCTGTACCCGATCCTGATCCGGCTGGCCGACCGGGACCTGGTCGAGGCGTGCTGGCAGGACGAGCCTGAGCCGGGCCGGCCGCGGCGGCACCTGTACCGGCTGACCGCCGCCGGGCTGGCCAGCGCGACGGGGGCGCTGGCCGGCGCGGCCGAACGGGCGGCCCAGCGTGCAGCGGAGCAGGCGGCCGCCCGGACGGGCACCGGGAAGCCCAGGGCCGGCGTCCGGCCTGGGCCGGCCGCGCGCGGCGCGGTGGCAGGATGACGCCATGAACTGGCTGGCCCGGGGAGAGGGCGGGGGTTAGGGGTGAGGAGTTAGGGGCGGTAGGTGACGGGGAGGCGCTTGATGCCGTTGATCCAGCCGGAGCGGAGGCGGACGGGGTCGCCGGCCTTGGCGATGTCCGGCATGGCGTCGGCGATGGCGGTGAAGATGAGCTCGATCTCCAGCTTGGCCAGGCTGGCGCCCAGGCAGTAGTGCGTCCCGAGGCCGCCGTAGCCGAGGTGCGGGTTGGGGTTGCGGCCGATGGCAAACCGCCAGGGCTCGTCGAAGACCTCCTCGTCGAAGTTGGCCGACCGGTAGAACAGGCCCAGCCGCTGGCCCGCCTTGATCTCCTGGCCGCCGAGCTCAACATCGCGCGTCGCGGTGCGCTGGAACACGGTGATCGGGGTGGCCCAGCGGACGATCTCGTCCGCCGCGGTGTCGGGGCGAGACGCCTTGAACAGCTCCCACTGCTCCGGGTGGTCGAGGAAGGCGAGCATGCCGTGCGTGATGGCGTTGCGGGTGGTCTCGTTGCCCGCCACGGCGAGCATCAGCACGAAGTAGCCGAACTCATCGTCGGAAAGCCCGTGTCCGTCGATCTCGGCGCTGATCAGCTTGGTGATGATGTCGTCTTTGGGGCAGCCGCGCCGCTCCTCGGCCATGGTCATGCTGTAGCCGAGGATCTCGATGGCGGCCATCTGCCCGGCGTTCTCCTCGCCGGGCAGCTCGTCGTCGTACCCGATCATCCGGTTGGACCAGGAGAAGATCTTGCCCCGGTCCTCCTGCGGCACGCCGATCAGGTCGCTGATGGCCTGCAGCGGCAGCTCGGACGCCACGTCGGTGACGAAGTCGCCGGTGCCGGACTCCAGCGCGGTGGCCACGATGCGCTCGGCCCGTTCGGCCAGGACCTGGCGCAGGTTACCGATGGCCCGCGGGGTAAAGCCGCGGGAGACGATGCCGCGCATCCTGGTGTGCTGGGGCGGGTCCATGTTGAGCAGGATGATCCGCTGCATCTCGATGGCCTCGCGGGGCATGCCTTCCTTGAACCGGATCAGCGCGGTGTTCTCTTCGGAGGAGTAGACGTCGGGGGTCTTGGACACCGCGAGGACGTCGGCGTGCCTGGTGACCGCCCAGTACCCCTCGTCGTCGAAGCCGGCCGAACCGCGGCGCTGCGTCACCCACCAGACCGGGGCGGCGCGACGCAGCTCGGCCAGCTCCTCGGCGGGCACCCTGGTGGTGTAGATCTCCGGGTCGGTGAAGTCGAAGCCAGGCGGGATGTCCGGAACGGGCACGGCAGCCTCCTTGGCTGATAATGAAACGTGTTCTAGTTTTGATTAGACCATGGATGGCGGAGGTGAGCTATGGGGACCGCGGTGATCGTGGAGGCGGTACGGACCCCGATCGGCAAGCGCGGCGGCGTGCTGTCGGGCGTGCACGCGGCCGAGATCCTGGGCGGCGTGCAGACGGCGCTGATCGACCGGGCGGGCATCGCGCCGGCCGAGGTAGAGCAGGTAGCGGGCGGCTGCGTCACCCAGGCCGGCGAGCAGTCGAACAACGTCACCAGGACGGCCTGGCTGCACGCCGGGCTGCCGCATACGGCCGGGTGCCTGACGCTGGACGCCCAGTGCGGTTCGGCGCAGCAGGCGGCGCACCTGGTGGCCGGGCTCATCGCGGCGGACGCGATCGGCGTCGGGATCGCGTGCGGGGTCGAGGCGATGAGCCGGGTGCCGCTGGGTACCGCGGCCCGCGCTGACGCGGGCACGCCCCGGCCTGGATCCTGGAACATCGACATGCCGAGCCAGTATGTCGCGGCCGAGCGCATCGCGCAGCGCCGCGGGCTCTCCCGTGAGGAAATCGACGCGTTCGGCCTCCGCTCCCAGACCCTGGCCCGGGCGGCCTGGGCGCAGGGGCGTTTCGACCGCGAGGTGGTGCCGGTCAAGGCCCCGGGTAACAACGGTCCCAACGTGGTCGACCGGGACCAAGGGCTGCGCGAGACCAGCCTGGAGGCGCTGGCCCGGCTCAAGCCGGTGGTCGAGGGCGGGCTGCACACGGCCGGTACGTCGTCGCAGATCTCCGACGGCGCGGCCGCGGTGCTGCTCGCCGACGCGGACCGGGCTCGGCAGCTCGGCCTGCGGCCGCGGGCCCGGATCCTCGCCCAGTGCCTGATCGGCGCGGAGCCGTACTACCACCTGGACGGCCCGGTCCAGGCGACCGAGCGGGTGCTGGAGCGTAGCGGCATGGCCATCGGCGACATCGACCTGTTCGAGGTCAACGAGGCGTTCGCGTCGATCGTGCTGTCCTGGCTGGCGGCGGGTGGGGCGGACCAGGAACGGGTGAACGTCAACGGCGGCGCGATCGCCCTCGGCCATCCGGTGGGCAGCACCGGCGCCCGGCTGCTCACCACTGCGCTGCACGAGCTCGAGCGGCGCGACGCGGGCACCGCGCTGATCACCATGTGCGCCGGCGGCGCGATGGCGACCGCCACGATCATCGAAAGGCTTTAATCCGAACGGGCCTGGCGCGTGCCCCGGTCACGGGTGCTCTGCTTACGGGTGCTCTGCTTACGGGTGCTCTGCTTACGGGTGCTGGGCGCTGACCGATACCACCTCGCCGGTCATGTAGCTGGCGTAGTCGCTGGCCAGGAAGACCATCACGTTGGCCACCTCCCAGGGCTGCGCGGCCCGGCCGAAGGGCTCGGCGGCGGCCAGCTCGGCGAGCAGGTCCTCGCTGGTCACCTTGGCCAGGAACGGGTGGACGGCCAGGCTGGGGGCGACCGCGTTGACCCGGATGCCGTGGGCGGCGACGTCCAGCGCGGCGCACCGGGTCAGGGCCATCACGCCGGCCTTGGCCGCCGCGTAGTGCGCCTGGCCAGGCTGGGCGCGCCAGCCCAGGACCGAGGCGTTGTTGACGACCGCTCCCCCGTGCCCCTGGGCGACCATCTGGCGCAGCGCCGCCCGGGTGCAGCGGAACGTCCCGTTCAGCGTGACGTCGAGCACCCGGGACCACTGCTCGTCGGTCATGTCGAGCACCGAGGCGGTGCCGCCGAGCCCGGCGTTGTTGATCATCACGTCGATCCGGCCGAAGTGCCCGGCCGCGCCCTCGATCAGCGCGGCGACCTGCGCCTCGTCGGTCACGTCGCAGCCTCGCGACCATACCCGGTCGCCGTGCCCGGCGGCGAGCTCGTCGCGCGTCGCGGCCAGCCGCTTGAGGTGCTGGTCGCTGATCACCACCCGGGCGCCTTCTTCCAGGCAGCGCCGGGCGGCGGCGCCGCCGATGCCGGTGCCGGCCGCGGCGGTGACGACCACCACCTTGCCGCCCAGCAGGCCGTGCCCGGCCATCGCGGTGTTCATGACCGGGGCAGGCCGAGCGCGCGGGTGGCGATGATCTCGTGCTGGATCTCGTCGGACCCGCCGTAGATGGTCTCGGCCCGGCTGAACAGGAACAGCCGCTGCCAGCGGTCGAGGTCGGGCGAGCCGGGACCGACGATGTCCATGGCCAGCTCGCCGAGGTCGCGGTGCCAGCGGGACCAGAGCACCTTCAGCACCGAGGCCCGGGCCGCGTCCTCGGCGCCCAGGGTGTCCAGCGCGTACTCGCGGATGATCCGCAGGCCGATCCAGGCCCGGGCCAGCCGGTCGCGGATCAGCGGATCCCCGGACACCCCGCTGCGCCGGGCCGCCTCGGCCAGGTCATCGAAATCGCGGCGGAACCCGACCTGCTGGCCGAGCATGGCCGCGCCGCGCTCGATGGCCAGCGTGGCCTTGGCGATCCGCCAGCCGTCGCCGGGCGCGCCGACCACGTTGGCCGCGGCGGTGCGCGCGTCGTCGAAGAAGACCTCGTTGAACTCGGCGGTGCCGGTCATCTGCCGGATCGGGCGGACGGTGATCCCCGGCTGGTCCATCGGCACCAGCAGGTAGGACAGGCCGCCGCCGCGCCGGGAGCCGGCTTCGGTCCTGGCCAGCACGAAGCACCAGTCGGCCACGTGGGCCAGCGAGGTCCAGATCTTCTGGCCGTTGATGACCCACTCGGCCCCGTCCAGGGCCGCCCGGGTGGCCACATTGGCCAGGTCCGAGCCGGCCCCGGGTTCGGAGTAGCCCTGGCACCACAGCTCGCGGACGGCCCGGATCGGCGGCAGGAACCGCTGCTGCTGGTCCGGAGTGCCGAACGCGAGCAGGGTGGGGCCGAGCAGTTCCTCGCCCACGATCGAGACCCGGGCCGGCGCGTCGGCCCGCGCGTACTCCTCGTAGAAGATGACCTGCCGGGTCAGGGTCGCGCCGCGACCGCCGTGTTCGGCGGGCCAGCCCAGGCAGGTCCAGCCCGCGGCGGCCAGGTGCCGGTTCCAGGCCAGCCGCTCGTCGTGCCGCTCGTGCTCGCGGCCGGGGCCGCCCGCACCGCGCAGGCCGGCGAACTCGCCGGTCAGGTTGGCTTTCAGCCATTCGCGCACGTCGGCGCGGAACTGCTCGTCCTGCGGCGTGAACCGCACCTAAGGCCTCCTCCGGGTCACCCCTGGTGCGTAGGCTAAACCTACCAAGCACTTGCTTGCTAGGAGGGTGCGGTGGAACGTGCCGCGGAGCTGGCGGTCCCGGCCGCCGTGGCCCGGGCGGCGAGGGATTTCGGCGACGCGGAGGCGCTGGCGGATCCGGGCGGGGTCAGGCTCAGCTACCGGGAGCTGGACGAGCGGGTGACCGCGGTCAGCGGCGCGCTGATCGACGCGGGCGTCGGTCCCGGGGACCGGGTGGCGCTATGGGCGCCGAACGGATGGCAATGGGTGCTGATCGCGCTCGGCACGCTGGGCGCGGGCGCGGCGCTGGTCCCGGTGAGCACGCGGTTCACCGGGCCTGAGGCGCTGGACGTGGTCGGCCGCAGCCGTGCGCGGGCGCTGTTCGTGGCCGGCGGCTTCCTCGGCGTGGACCGGCTGGGCGCGCTGATGAAGGCGGCCGCCCCGGGGGACCTGGACCGGCTCAATCTCGTGGTGCGGGTGCCGGAGGAGTGGGACGCGTTCCTGCAGGCGGGCCCGCGGGCGGATGCCCGCAAGGGAGCACTGCTCGCTGAGGCGCGGCGGCGGGCGGGGGCGGTACGCCCAGGGGACGTCAGCGACATCATGTTCACCTCGGGCACGACCGGGCGGAGCAAGGGCGCGATGACCTCTCACGAGCGGACCCTGGGGGTGGCCCGGGCCTGGGCGGAGTGCGCGCGGCTGAGCCCGGGCGACCGGTACCTGGTGGTGAACCCGTTCTTCCACACGTTCGGCTTCAAGGCGGGCATCCTGGCCTGCCTGGTCAGCGGCGCGGCGCTGGTGCCGCAGGCGGTCTTCGACGCGGGCGAGGCGATGCGCCTGGCGGAGGCCGAGCGGATCACCGTGCTGCCCGGGGCGCCGACGATCTACCAGATGATCCTGGATCACCCGGAACGCGCCGGCCGCGACCTGTCCAGCCTGCGGCTCGCCGTGACCGGCGCGGCGGACGTGCCGGTCGCGCTGGTCGAGCGGATGCGGCGCGAGCTGAGCTTCGAGACCGTGCTCACCGCGTACGGGCTGACCGAGGCGGTGGTGGCGACGATGTGCCGCCCGGGCGATCCGCCCGAGGTGGTCTCCGCCACGTCGGGGCGGGCCGCGGCCGGGTTCGAGGTGAAGATAGGCCGTTCGGATGAAATCTTGCTGCGCGGGCCGAACCTGATGCTCGGCTACCTGGACGACCCGGAGGCCACCAGGGCCGCCATCGACGACGACGGCTGGCTGCACACCGGCGACGCCGGCCGCCTGGACGCGGCCGGGTACCTGACCGTCACCGGGCGGCTTAAGGACATGTACATTTGCGGCGGTTTCAACGTGTACCCCGCCGAGGTGGAGCAGGTGCTGGCCCGGCTGGACGCGGTGGCGGAGTCGGCCGTCGTGGGCGTGCCAGACCCGCGGCTCGGCGAGGTCGGCCGGGCCTACCTGGTGACGCGGCCCGGGCACGCACTGGACGCGGCGGACGTGCTGGCCTTCTGCCGGGAGCGGCTGGCCAACTACAAGGTGCCCCGGCAGGTGGAGTTCCGCGACGCGCTGCCCCGCAACCCGTCGGGCAAGGTGCTCAAGCGTGTACTGAGAGAGGAACCCTGATGGCGGACGAGGTCCTGTACTCCCAGCGCGGCCGGGTCGCGCTGATCACGCTGAACCGGCCGCAGTACGCCAACGCGCAGAACTCCGCGATGACCTACGCGCTGGACGCGGCGTTCGCCCGGGCGGTGAACGACAACGAGGTCGCGGTGCTGGTCCTGGCCGGGGCGGGCAGGCACTTCTGCGCCGGGCACGACATCGGCACCCCGGAGCGGGACGCGGAGGTGTCCTTCGACCGCGAGGCCGTGCTGTGGTGGGACCACGTGGGCAAGGAGGGCGCCGACGCCAGGTACGCCCGCGAGATGGAGGTCTACCTGGGCATGTGCCGGCGCTGGCGGGAGATCCCCAAGCCGTCCATCGCGATGGTGCACGGCGCCTGCATCGCCGGCGGGCTGATGCTCGCCTGGGTGTGCGACCTGATCGTGGCGGCCGACGACGCGTTCTTCGCCGACCCGGTGGTGAAGATGGGGATCCCGGGCGTGGAGTACTTCGCGCACCCGTGGGTGCTCGGGCCGCGGTTCGCGAAGGAGGTGCTGTTCACCGGGGAGCGGTTCGGCGCCGAGCGGGCTTATCAGGTGGGCATGGTGAGCCGGGTGGTGCCGCGCGAGGACCTGGAGACGGTGACGTTCGAGCTGGCCGGGCAGATCGGGCAGATGCCGCGGTTCGGCCTCGCGCTGGCCAAGCGCGCGGTCAACCAGTGCGAGGACCAGATGGGGCTGCGGCCGGGGATGGATTCGGTGTTCGGCCTGCACCACGTGGCGCACGCGCACAACGCGGAGGTCTCCGGGCATTCGCTGGCCGGGCTCGACGCCCGCGGCATGCGGGATCAGAAGTAGCCGAGGTCGCGGGCCAGGTCCAGGGCGGTGGTCAGGTGGTCCCTGGCCAGGCCGGGCTGGTCCTGGTCCCAGGCCCGGGACGCGGCGGTCAGGGCCGCCTCGAGGTCGGCGGGAAGCTGCGAGTGGTCCCGGAGGCGGCGGGCGGCGGCGACGGCCTCGGCCAGGTGGGCGGCTTCCAGGTGCACGGCGGCCAGCGGCCACAGGTGGACGGGGCCGTAGTAGAGCCCCGCGTCGGGCGTGCCGGTGATCAGCGTCGCGATCTCCTCGGCTAGCTTGATCACGTCGTCCGGGTGCCGGTCCAGCCAGGCCAGCCAGGCCAGGAACGCTTTGGCCCCGGCCAGGTAGTCGGGGGCGGCTATGGTCTCCGCCTCGGCCAGGACCCGGGGCAGCAGGGCGCGGACCTCCGCGATGTCGTGGCGGCGCAGCGCGGCCATGGCCAGGCCGAGCAGGCTATAGGCCCGCAGGGCGGTCTCGCCGATCCGTTCGGCCAGGGCCAGCGAGTGCTCCAGGTAGTCCTGGGCCTCGGCCAGGTCGCCGTGCAGCAGCAGGAACCGGGCCAGGAAGAACGTGGCGTAGCCGACGTCCTTCTCCTCGGCCTCCTGGGCCGCGGCCAGGCTGCGGCGCGCGTTGTCCAGGTCGGTCTCGTCCACCAGGAACCTGTTCTGCGCGACCCGCGCCATGGCCAGGTGAAAGTAGTAGCCGTGCTTCCTGACCGCAGAGCCCCGGCCGATCACCGGGCGGGCCGCGTCCAGCGTGGCCAGGGCCCGCTCCGGCTGGTGCTCGGTGGTGTACTGGCAGGCCCGGCCGTCCACCATCAGCTCCAGCCACTCCTCGACGGTGGCCGCATCCATCTCCTCCGGGTTCCCGCCGAGCAGGTCCTCGGCGGCGTCGTAGGCGGCCCAGGCCGCCTCATAGTGGTTATCGGACACCTCCAGCCGTCCCAGCCGGGTCAGCAGGTGCGCCCGGCGGAGCGTGTCACCGGCGGGGACGGCGCGCAGGCCGGCCCGGAACGCCTCCCTGGCCTGCCCGCGCCGCTGGGTGCGCCAGAGCACGTTGGCCAGCTTGGCCTGCAGCTCCACCTGCAGCATCATTGGGGCCTCGCCCTCGCCGGCGATCTCGAGCGCGGCGCGGTAGGACGAGATGGCCTCGTCGTTCGCGAAGGACGCGGTGGCGTGGTCGCCCGCGATCTCGTAGTAGCGCAGGGCGCGCTCTGGTTCCCCGGCGGCGGCGAAGTGCCGGCCGAGGACGGCGGCCACCTCGTCCGTTCGGCCGTCCGCCGCCGCCTCCAGCGCCCACGCGGCGCGGCCGTGCAACAGGCGCCGCTCGGCTCGCAGCAGCCCGTTGTAGGTCGCCTCCTGGATCAGGGCGTGCCGGAACCGGTAGACGGGCTCGGCCCGCCCGGCCACCTCGTACAGGAAATCCTTGGCGCGCAGCTCGTCCAGGGCGGGGCCCAGCGGCTCGCCGTTGGCGCACACCGCGGCCAGCATCCAGAGCGGGAACTCGGTGCCGAGCACGGACGCGGGCCGGACAGCGTCGCGGGCCGCCGGGCTGAGCCGGTCCACCCGGGACCTGACCAGGCGCTCCAGCGCCTGGGGCACCTGCGCGCCCGCGGCCTGACTGAGCCGCCAGGCGCCCTGCTCGCGCACCAGGGCCCTGGTCTCCAGCAGCGAGCTCAGCCGCTCCTCGAGGAACAGCGGGTTGCCGTCGGCGCGGGCCAGCACCGCGTCCAGGACCTCCCGGCTGGTGCCGTCCCCCATCAACGACCTGGCCAGCTCCTCTTCGGCCGCCCCGGCTAGCGGCTCGAGCGTGAGCCTGCGGGCGTCGAGGCTTTCCAGCGCCGGGGCCGCCTCGGGCCGACCGGTGGCCACGATCAGCAGGCGGCGGCCTGCGGCCAGCCGGGCCAAATCGAAGGTGAGGCGGAGCGAGGTCGGGTCGGCCCAGTGCAGATCCTCCAGGACGAGGATGGCCGGGCCGGCGGCCACCAGGCGGGACACCAGCGTGCGCCAGGCGGCGAAGGTTTGCTTCTGGAGTTCCCCCGGCCCCATCCGGCCCAGCGCCGCTCCCGGCGGCAGGCCCATCATGCGGGCCAGCAGCGGGAACAGGTCCCCGCCCCGGACCGCGGCCAGCGCCCGCTCCAGGGCGGGCCCGGTTACCGCCGCGGGCTGGTCCGGCGTCACTCCCGCCCAGTTGGCCAGCAGCTGCTGGTAGAGGCCGTACGGCGTGGACGAGGCGTAGGAAGCGCAGCAGCCCTCCAGCCACCGGGTGCCACGGGCCGCGCGCCTGCGGCACTCCTGCACCAGGCGGGTCTTGCCGAGCCCGGGCTCGCCGGTCAGCAGCACGACCGAGCCGTGACCGCGCGCCGCCTCGCGCAGGGCCGTGCCGAGCCCCGCCAGTTCGGCCTGCCGTCCGACCAGCGGGCCGCCGGGGCGGAGCCGGTGGCCGGCGATGCGGGGCACGGGTGCGCCCAGGTAGGTGGCCCGCCCTGATCCGGGGTTTGGCACTTCGTCGCCCCAGGCGAACAGGTGCCCGGCGGCAGCCCTGGTCACCGGGCCGACCAGGGTCGAATCCGGCCTGGCCAGCGCCTGCAGCGCGGCGGCCTGGCCGACGACCGCGCCCACGGCGCCGTACTCGACCCGGGCGCCGCCGCCGATGGGCCCGAGTACCGCCGGGCCGGTTTCCACCCCGATCCGCAGGGTCCCGCCGTCGATGGCGGCCACCGCCGAAAGCGCCCGGAAGGCCGCCCGGGCCGCCCGCTCGGGGTCGTCCTCGTGCGCCTCGGGCGCCCCGAACATGGCCTGGAGTCCTCCCCCGGACACCGACGTGACCGTCCCGCCTAGCGCTTCCACCTCGGCGATCACCGCGGCCAGGCAGCGGCCGGTCACGTCGCGGCGTTCCTCGGGGTCTCCGGGGTCCAGCCCGTCCACGGCCACCTCGGCGGCGAGCACGCTGACGGTCCTGAGCTCCTCTCGCGCCAGGGCCGGCGTCCGGGGCGGCGCGGCCTCGAAGGCGGCCGTCGCGTACACCTCCTCCAGCCACGGGGACAGGGCGAGCCCGAGCTCGCCGAGGGCGGCCCGGCAGCGCTCGTAGGCGCGCACCGCGAGCTCCCGGTGGCCCTCCGCGAAGTAGCCCCGGACCAGGGCGGCGGCCGCCTCCTCGGAGGCGGGATCGTGCTCGGCGCAGGCCACCCAGGCGGCCAGCACCGCTTCGGCCCTGCCCGCCCCCTTGGCCCGGTCCCTGGCCAGGGCCAGCCGCGCCTCCTGGCGCAGCGTCTCCAGCCGCTCCCGCGGGCGCAGCGCCCAGTCGGCGTACGGCTCGTCGGCGAGCAGCTCGCCGTCGTCGGCCAGGGCGGTCGAGAGCCTGGCGTCCCGGTCCTGGCCCGGGTCCATCGCCAGCGCGGCGCGGAGCGCCTGCTCGTGCTCGGCGGCGTCGACCTCGACGGCCGGGGATGCCCAGATGTGGGTCAGGTCCGCCTCGAGGAGGGAGGCCGCGGGCTCGCCGGGTCCGGCGAGCCCGGCGAGCGCGGCCCTGGCCATCGACAGCGCCTTGGAGACCGACCGGGCGGCCGCGCGCGGGTCGAGGTCACCGAACAGCTCCTCGCAGGCCAGATCCCGGCTGATTCGGCGGCCCGGGCTCACCAGGACAAGCTGGCAGAGCCGCCGGGCGCTCGGCCGCGGCCATGGGCCCGCGGCGCGGCCCCCGGAGACGACGGAGAACGGCCCGAGCAGCCTGACCCGTACAGCCACGCCCCCATTGTCCCGCATTTCCGCACGTGCCTCGCGCGTGGCCGGTACAGCGAATCGGCGGGAACACCGCGGGAACAGCGCCTTCCTACTGTTCAGGCAGAACCTTAAGAAAGGGGCATCCGAGATGTATACGGGGTATCAGATTTACCAGGCCGAGCGGCCCAAGTCCGCTCGCGAGCAGCGCGAGATCGACCTGGGCAACGCCAGGCTGGCCGCGGCGGTCGCGCGGTTCGCCCGCCGGCTGGCCAGGCCGGCGCGTCCCCGGCGCCAGACCTGGCGGCCGGCGCCGGGACGCCCGGCCCCCTGCCCCGAGACCAGCCGGTAGCGGTCCGGGCCCGCGCCGCGCCGGGGGCGGCGCGGGGCGGAGGCAATGAGAGTGGCGCTCTACTGAATCATTTGGGTAGAGCGCCACTCTCATTTGAATTTCTCCGCGAATGGCGCGGGGCGTGTGGGCTTAGGGATGCGGATGGTGCGTGCGAGGCGGCCAAGTCCGCGAAGATCTGTAAATCGGGCGGTAAGCACCGCCCTGCCCGGTAGTGAGGCGACGACGTAAGGTGGCAGGTGACGGTGGAGGTGCCGAGGGGCTGTCCTGACCAGAAGTGTCCTGTTGGCTACTAGACGCCCATACACAAGTGTCCTACGGTGCTGTCATGACAGCTCGAGGGGGGCGAGTCACGCGGACGGATCACAACAGGTGAACGGGCCTGGAACGGCCGACGCTGGCACAGCGGCCCGCCGGCTGTTCGAGCTGCGCAGTGGCCCCGCGAATGACCTGGCCGGGCAGGCCGATGCGGTCGCGGCGGCGTGCCACGCCATGGCGGTGCGCTTCCACCGGGGCGGCAAGCTGGTGGTGTTCGGCACCGGCGGGGCCAGCACCGACGCGCAGCACGTCGCGGTGGAGTTCGTCCACCCGGTCATCGTGGGCAAGCGGGCGCTGCCCGCCATCTCGCTGGCCACCGACGTGGCCACCGTCACCGGGATCGCCGAACGGGACGGGGTGGCGGCGATCTTCGCCCACCAGATCCGCTTCCTGGCCGATCCAGCCGACATCGCCATGGGGCTATCCGCCGACGGCAACACCGCCAGCGTGCTGGCCGGGCTCGAGGCGGCCAGGGAGCGCGGCCTGCTGACGATCGCCCTGGCCGGCGGGGACGGCGGCCAGATCGCGGCGGGCAAGGCGGTCGACCACGTCATCGTCACGCCCTCCGCCGATCCCCGCGTGGTGAAGGAACTGCAGGTGACCGCGTACCACGTGCTGTGGGAACTGGTGCACGTGTTCTTCGAGCAGCCGGGCGTGCTCGGCCCGGGGGTGCTGACATGAGTGAGGGCCTGCCCGAATGCACGAGTGACGTCTGCATCACCTGCTCCGACATGGCCGTCGAGGTCAGGGTGCTGCGGCTGCTTGAGGACCAGATGGCCGTGGTGGACACCGGCGCGGGCGAGGAGACGGTCAGCGTGGCCCTGGTGAGCGCCGGGGTGGGCGACACGATCATGGTGCACGCTCGCGAGGCCATCGCGGTGGTAGGCGGCGGGCCATGAGCGACGCGATGGAATCGCTCTATCCGTTCCTGTACTCCGACACCAGCGACCTGTCCGCCGTGCTCGACCAGGTACGCGCCTCGACCGTGGCCAAGGTGGCCGAGATCGGCGAGCTGCGCCGCGGCGTCGCCGCCAGGGACGGGGCCAGGATCGCCGAGTGCGCGCGGGAGGCCGCGGCCAGGTTCGGCGCGGGCGGACGGCTGTTCGCCTTCGGCAACGGCGGCAGCGCCACCGACGCCGCCCAGCTCGCCACGCTGTTCCTGAACCCGGGCCCCGTCGATGGTAGGGCCGCTCCCGCGCTGCCCGCGTTCGGCCTGGCCAACGACACCTCGGTGGTCACCGCGCTGTGCAACGACGTGGGCGTGGAGGTGGTGTTCGCCCGGCAGCTGGCCGCGTTCGGCGGCCGGAACGACATCGCGGTCGGGTTGTCCACCAGCGGCAACTCGGCCAACCTGGTGCGCGCCTTCGACGAGGCGAGCAGGCGCGGCATGCTGACCGTCGGGCTGGCCGGCTACGACGGCGGCAAGATGGCCGAGCTGGACAGCATCGACTACCTGTTCGTGGTGCCGTCGTCGTCGGTGCACCGGATCCAGGAAGCGCAGACCACGATCTACCAGGTGCTATGGGAGCTGACCGCGAAGGAGGTGTCAGATGTGCCTGGGCATACCCGGTGAGGTGATCGAGCTTCACCCGGAGCAGGCCGATCTGGCCAAGGTGAACGTGAGCGGGGTCCGGCGGATGATCAACATCGGCCTGCTCGCCGACGACCCGCCGGTGCCCGGCGAGTGGGTGCTGATCCACGTCGGCTTCGCGCTGTCGAAGATCGACGAGCAGGAGGCGGCCGCGGCACTGCAGTATCTCGAGGGCATCGGGCAGTCCTACGAGGACGAGCTCGCGGCGCTGAAGGAATCACTGATCGAATAAGGGAGCGTGCGGACAATGCGGTTCGTTGACGAATTCCGTGACGCCGACAAGGCCCGCGCGCTGGCCGCGAAGATCGCCGCGCTGTGCGAGCCCGGCCGTCAGTACAAGCTGATGGAGGTGTGCGGCGGGCACACCCACACGATCTACAAGCACGGCCTCGAGGACTACCTGCCCGAGTCGATCACCCTGGTGCACGGCCCCGGCTGCCCCGTCTGCGTGATCCCGATGGGGCGGGTGGACGACGCGATCCACCTGGCCTCGCAGCCGGACGTGATCATGACCTCGTTCGGCGACATGATGCGGGTGCCGGGCAGCGGCGGCTCGTTCTTCGACGCCAACGCCGAAGGCACCAGCATCCGGATGGTGTACTCGCCGCTGGACTCGCTGAAGATCGCCAGGCAGAACCCGGACAAGCAGGTCGTGTTCATGGCGATCGGGTTCGAGACGACCGCGCCGTCCACCGCGATGACGATGATCAGGGCCGCGGCGGAAGGGCTGACGAACTTCTCGGTTTTCTGCAACCACGTCACGATCGTCCCGGCCATCAAGGCCATCCTCGACTCCCCGGACCTGCGGCTCGACGGGTTCATCGGCCCGGGCCACGTGTCCACGGTGATCGGCTGCCGGCCGTACGAGTTCATCGCGAAGCAGTACGGCAAGCCGGTCGTGGTGGCCGGGTTCGAGCCGCTGGACATCCTGCAGTCCATCTACATGCTCATGGTGCAGCTCTCGCAGGGCCGGTCCGAAGTGGAGAACCAGTACTCGCGCGTGGTGCCGTGGGACGGCAACATGGTGGCGCTGAAGGCCATCGGCGAGACGATGGAGCTGCGGCCCTACTTCGAGTGGCGCGGCCTCGGCTTCATCTCGCACTCGGCGCTGAAGGTCAGGGAAAAGTACGCGGCGATGGACGCCGAGCTGCTGTTCCAGGTGCCCGGGGTGCGGGTGGCCGACCCGAAGGCCTGCCAGTGCGGTGAGGTGCTCAAGGGCGTGCTCAAGCCGTGGGAGTGCAAGGTGTTCGGCACCGCGTGCACCCCGGAGACCCCGATCGGGACCTGCATGGTGTCTCCCGAGGGGGCCTGCGCGGCCTACTACAACTTCGGCCGGATGAACCGCAACCGGGTGGTCGAGGCGAGCCGGGCATGAGCAAGAGCTGGATCGACGAGGCCCTGGCCCAAACCGAGCTTGGGCGCGACGGCCTCGCCGCCGGGGGGCGGCGCCAGCTGCCGCTGGCCGACCGGGAACAGCAGGTGCTGGACCGGATCGACCGCGCGCGGCGGCGCCGCCCCAAGGTCAGGGAAGAGCGCATCACGATGTCGCACGGGTCCGGCGGCAAGGCGACGCAGACCCTGATCGAGGCGGTATTCCTCGACGCGTTCCGCAACCCGCTGCTCGAGCCGCTGGAAGACGCGGCGTCGCTGACCGTGGGGGGCGCCCGGATCGCGCTCACCACCGACTCCTACGTGGTGTCCCCGCTGTTCTTCCCCGGCGGCGACATCGGTGACCTGGCCGTCAACGGCACCGTCAACGACCTGTCGGTGTCCGGGGCCAGGCCGCTGTACCTGTCGGCCGGGTTCATCCTGGAGGAGGGCTTCGGCGTCGCCGACCTGCAGCGGGTCACCGAGTCGATGCGGGAGGCGGCCGCGGCGGCCGGGGTGCACGTGGTCACCGGCGACACCAAGGTGGTGCAGAGGGGCAAGGCCGACGGCTGCTACATCAACACCGCGGGTGTCGGGGTGTTCGAGCGGGACACCGCCCTCGGGGTGGCCCAGGCGCAGCCGGGCGACGCCATCATCGTGTCCGGGCCGATCGGCGACCACGGCATCACGATCATGCTGGCCCGCGGCGAGCTGGACATCGAGGCGGACATCTGCTCCGACACGGCCCCGCTGAACGGCCTGGTGGCCAGCCTGCTGGACGCGGTGCCCGGGGTCCGGGCGATGCGCGACGCGACCCGCGGCGGGGTGGCCACGATCCTGAACGAGATCGCCAGGGCGGCCGACGTGGGCGTGCTGGCGGTCGAGGACGAGATCCCGGTCCGGCCCGAGGTCCGCGGCGCCTCCGAGCTGCTCGGCATCGACCCGATGTACGTGGCGTGCGAGGGCCGGCTGGTGGCGGTGGTGCCGGGCGAGGACGCGGACCTGGCGGTGGCCGCGCTGCGCGCGCATCCGCTGGGCGAGCAGGCCGCGGTCATCGGCCGCGTCCGGGCCGAGCAGCCGGGGATCGTGCAGCTGAAGACGGCGTTCGGCGGGACGAGGATCGTGGACCTGCTGGTCGGGGATCCCCTGCCCCGGATCTGCTAGGAAAGGGCGGCCGCGACGACGGCCTGGCCGAGGCTGATGCCGCCGTCGTTGCACGGGACGCGAGAGTGCAGCAGGACGCGGAAGCCGCGGGCCTCCAGCCTGCCCACCGTGGCGCGCAGCAGCAGCAGGTTCTGGAACACGCCGCCGGACAGCGCCACCGTGGCCAGGTCGTGCCGTTCCCGCATCAGCAGGCAGCCCGCCTCGATCAGCGCGGCCACGCCGTGGTGGAAGCGAGCCGCGATGACCGGGGCGGGAACCCCGCCCGTTCGGTCCTCGATAACGGCGTGCAGGAGGTCGGACCCGCAGATCCGGAACGGGTCGCCAGCCTCGACCCGCGCCGGGTACGCGCCGGCCTCCCCCGGGCTCGAGGGGTCGGCCAGCTGCTCGAGCTCGACCGCGGCCTGTCCCTCGTAGTTGATCGCGTCCCGGACGCCGAGGAGGGCCGCGGCGGCGTCGAAGAGCCGGCCCGCGCTGGAGGTCAGCGGGGAGTTGATGCCCTTGGCGGCCATCGCGACCACGGCCGGCCACTGGTCCGGGTGGCGGCGTGCGACCTCGGGGTCGCCGGTGTAGGCGGCGGCCATCCGCCACGGCTGCCGGATGGCGGCCGCGCCGCCCGGCATGGGCACAGGGGCGAGGTGGCCGCCGCGCTCGAAGGTGGCCAGGCCGGCGGCCAGGAACTCGCCGCCCCAGATCGTGCCGTCGGTGCCGTAGCCGGTCCCGTCGAAGGCCACCCCGATCACCGGGCCTTGCTCGCCGTTGTCGGCCAGGCAGGAGGCGATGTGCGCGTGGTGGTGCTGCACGGGCTGCAGGTCCACGTCGTCGAGTTCGAGCGCGTACTTGGTGGACAGGTACTCCGGGTGCAGGTCGTGCGCCACGACCTGCGGGTCGATATCGAACAGCCGGCGGAAGTGCTCGATGCCCTCGGTGAACGAGCGCAGCGTCTCGGCGTTCTCCAGGTCCCCGATGTGGTGCGAGACGAAGGCGTGGCGCCCCCGGGCCAGGCAGAACGTGTTCTTCAGCTCGGCGCCGCAGGCCAGCACCGGCCGCGGGAACCCGGTGGCGACGGCCAGCGGCTCGGGGACGTAGCCGCGGGAGCGGCGGAGCAGCACCGGGCGGCCGCGGAACGTCCTGGCCACCGAGTCGTCGGTCCTGACGTGGATGGCCCGGTCGTGGGTCAAGAACGCGTCCGCGATGTCTTTCAGCGCCTCCCGTGCCTCGTCGTCGCGGTAGACGATCGGCTCGTCGGAGACATTTCCGCTGGTCAGGACGATCGGGCGGGCCACGGCTTCGAGCAGCAGGTGGTGCAGCGGCGTGTACGGCAGCATGACGCCGAGCTGGCGGTTGCCCGGTGCGACCGATCGCGCGACGGTTTCGCCGGGCTTGCGCGGCAGCAGCACGATCGGGCGGGCCGCACTGGTCAGCAGGGCCGCCGCGGCGGCGTCGACCTCGGCCAGTTCCGCCGCCGCGGCCAGGCCGGCGGCCATGACCGCGAACGGCTTGTCCTCACGGTGCTTGCGCGCCCGCAGCGCGGCGACGGCCTGCTCGCAGGCGGCGTCGGCGGCCAGGTGGTAGCCGCCCAGCCCCTTGACGGCGAGGATCTGGCCGTGGCGGAGGAGTTCGGCGGCCGCCTGGAGCGGGTCCTTGCTGTCACCGAGGCTCAGCCGGGGGCCGCAGGCCGGGCAGCAGGCCGGCTGGGCGTGGAAGCGGCGGTCGGCGGGGTCGTGGTACTCGGCCGCGCACCGCTCGCACATGGCGAACGGCGCCATCGTGGTCAGCGGCCGGTCGTAGGGCACGTCGCGGACGATGGTGAACCTGGGCCCGCAGTTGGTGCAGTTGATGAACGGGTACTTGCAGCGGCGGTCGGCTGGGTCGCTGAGCTCGCGCAGGCAGTCCGCGCAGGTGGCGGTGTCCGCGGACACCAGGGTGCGGCGCAGCCCGGTCTCGGCCTCGCTGGCGGCGATGACGAATCCCGCTTCCGCTTCCGCTTCCGCTTCCGCCGATCGCCGCGGCGTGATGGCGGTGGCGGTGACCCGCTCGATCCTGGCCAGCGGGGGTGCGTCCCGTTCCAGCCTGCGCAGGAACTCGCCGACGGCGGCGGCGGGCCCCTCGACCTCGGCGAACACCCCGTCGAGGTCGTTGCCGACCAGCCCGGTCAGGCCCAGGCCGGTCGCCAGGGCGTAGACGAACGGGCGGAAGCCGACCCCCTGCACCACCCCCTCGACCCGGACCGCCGTCCTGACGGTGTTCACATCACCGGCCCCATCGGCGCGTCACCTCCGCTCGGTCACGAGCTTAGGGCGGGCCTGGCATCCTGGGTGCCATGCAGCCGATCGTCCTCGGGCCCAACCTGCCGGAAACGTTCTACCGCGGCGCCGGGCGGATCGCCAGGTTCCGTGGTCTGGTCCCGGCCGGGGAGCCGCGGCCCGAGGACTGGATCGCCTCCGCCACGTCGCGGTTCGGCGGCGCCAGTTCCGGCCAGCACAGTTCGGGCCAGACCAGGCTGGCCGACGGCTCGCTGCTCGCCGACGCGATCGCCGCCGATCCGGCCGGCTGGCTGGGCCGGGAGCACGTGGCCAGGTACGGAGCGGATCCGGCCCTGCTGGTCAAGCTGCTCGACGCCGGGCAGCAGCTCCCGCTGCATGTGCACCCGGACCGGGGCTACGCGACCGAGCACCTCGCCAGCCCGTTCGGCAAGACCGAGGCGTGGATCGTGCTCGAGGCCGATCCCGGCGCGGTTATGTACCTCGGCTTCAGCCGCGACGTCGAGGCGGCCGAGCTCGGCGGGTGGGTCCGCGACCAGGATGTCGAGGCGATGCTCGCCGTGACCAACCGGGTCCCTGTGGAGGCCGGGGACAGCCTGCTCTGCCCGGCGGGCACGCCGCACGCCATCGGCGCGGGGATCTTGCTGGTGGAGCTGCAGGAGCCGACGGACTGGTCCATCCTGCTCCAGTGGCGCGGGTTCCCGCTCGGCCCTGACGACGCGACCCTCGGCCTGCCGCTGGAGGAGGCGCTGGCCTGCGTGGGCCGGCGCGCGGTGGGAGCCGGACGGCTGGCCGGGCTGCGCGGCCGGCGGCTCGACCGGGCCGTCGGCTCGCTGCTGCCGGAAGAGGCCGATCCGTTCTTCGTGGCCGAGCGGATCAGCTCCGGCGGCCGCCTGCCCCCCGGGTACAGCGTGCTGATCGTGACCGAGGGCAGCGGCGCGATCGTCGCGGAGACGGGGGCGCCGGTCCCGGTCAGCCGGGGCAGCACCGTGCTCATCCCGCACGCGGCCGGCCCCTGCGCGCTGGCCGGTGATTTCCTGGCAATCCGGTGCTCGCCGGCTATATAGCGGAAACGTATGAAACAAATTATTGATCTGTTACCCACTACGGGGTTACCGTCAAAGTCACCATCAGCCTGGCCTAACCGCTCGACGGCAAGGGGTGACCGCATGTCAGGGACCGCCGCGCAGCCTGTCCCCACCCGACCAGGGTGGACCGACTGGCTCTTCAGGCGCCAGCTCGACTACTATCCGGAAACTAGGGCCAGGGTGATGTACCTGGCGATCACAGTTCTCGCCACGATCACGCTGTATTACGAGCTCTACGTCGGCGGCTCGGTGTCCACGCTGATCCTGACCAACCTGCACATGAGCTTCACGTTCTTCGTGCTGACGCTGGCGTTCGGAGCGGCGGTCGGGGCGTTCGGCTCGCTGTTCGCCGGGCTCACCGACCGGTTCGGCCGGGCCAACCTGGTCGTGTTCGGCCTGCTCTTCACCGCGATATTCGTGGCGTTCATCATGCCGGCCGCGACCGACAAGTGGACGTTCACCGCCGAGAGCTGGGTGGTCGGCTTCGTGGAAGGCGTCTGCCTGGTTGCCACCCCCGCCCTGATCAGGGACTTCTCCCCGCAGGTGGGCCGGGCGACGGCCATGGGCTTCTGGACCAGCGGCCCGGTGATCGGCAGCCTGATCGTCTCGGTGGTGGGCACCGCCACCATCCCCGCCGTCGTCAACGACCCGCGGTTCTGGACCCACGAGTACCGCATCTGCGGCATCGCCGGCCTGATCGTGTTCGTGATCGCGCTGATCGGGCTCAAGGAACTATCCCCGCAGCTGCGCGACCAGCTGATGGTGACCTTGCGCGACCGCGCGCTGATCGAGGCCAAGGCGAAGGGCCTGACCGAGGCGGACATCGAGGCGGCGCTGCGCCACCCGTTCCGGCAGCTGCTCAAGCCCGACATCATCATCTCCTCCATCGCCGTGTCGATCATGCTGCTGATCTACTACACGTCGGTCGGGTTCAGCGTGATCTACCTGACCACCGTGTTCGGGTTCTCGCTCAAGGACGCCAACGGCCTGGGCAACTGGAACTGGGGCTTCAACGTCATCGCGGTGATCCTGGTCGGGATCATCTCCGACCGGTTCCGCGTCCGTAAGCCGTTCATGGTGATCGGCGGCGTGCTCGGCGCGGTGATGGTCGTGGTCTACCTGATGCAGGCGGGCCACCATCCCGGCTACTACTCGCTGGCGCTCATACTGGCCCTGCTGTCGCTCGGCCTGGGCATCGCCTACACCCCGTGGATGGCCAGCTTCACCGAGACCGTGGAGGCCCGCAACCCGGCGCTCATCGCCACCGGCCTGGCCATCTGGGGCTTGATCATCAGGATCGTGGTCTTCGCCGCGTACCTGTGCCTGCCGCTGGTGATCAACTCGGTCACCCCGCTGGTGAACTACGGCGCCACCGTGCAGGCCTACGCCACCCAGTACAAGAGCGAGATCGCCTTCGCCAGCACGCACCCCACGGTCATAGCGGCCGCCCAGAAGGTCCCCCCGCCGGTCATCGCCACCGCGCAGAAGATCCCGCCGAACATCACGGCGACCGCGCAGAAGATCCCGCCGGACGTGCTGGCCATCGCGCAGAAGGACGGCACGCAGCTCGCCAACGCGCAGAAGTTCGCGCCCGAGCTCGCGGTGCTCCAGGCCCACCCGGCGCTGTTCGCCAAGCTGGCCACCTACAAGAACCCGGCCACGATCCCGCCCACGCTGCTGAACCAGGCGATCGCCGCAGCCGGCGGCGGGGCCAAGGGCCTCAAGGTGCTGACCACGATCTCGGCCAACCAGGCGGCCATCACCGGCGTGATCGCGGTCGCGCCTGACCTGCAGAAGGTCGCCCCGTACGCGGCGGACCTGCAGACCATCGCCCCGTACTCGGCGCAGCTGACGGCGATCGCGCCGTACGCCTCGGAGCTCACGACCATGGCTCCGTACGGGGCGCAGCTCACGGCGCTGTCCAAGGTCCCGCCGACAGTCTTCCCCTACCTGCAGGCCCACGGCGCGGCGGTGCAGAGCGCCGCGGCCAAGACGGCAGGCCAGTGGAAGACCTGGTACTGGATCTGCTTCGGCGGCATCATCTTCTTCCTGCTCAGCATCCCGCTGCTGCGCGGGCGCTGGCGGACGCGTGACGCCAAGCGGGACGAGGCCGAGCACGAGGCCAAGGTCCAGGACGAGCTGTCCAAGCTCCAGGCCACCGTCTAGGTCCAGGGCATCGAGGCATCCTGCCCTGGGCCCCGCCTAGGGCAGGATGCCTTCGATAATGGCCTGCTGCAGCCGGTTGGCCGTGGCGACGTCGGGCTTGCGCGCGGCGAGCACGTCCGCGTAGAGGAACGACTCGCCCAGCCGGACGAGCGCGTACGCGAGCGCGCTCGGCTCGATGATGGTGACCAGTCCGAACTCGGCCATGTCGCGGCGCAGCAATTCCTCGTTGAGGGCCACGATCCCGCCTTGCACCCGGCCCCTGGGGTCGGTGAGCACGCGCATGGTCAGGGCGGGCTCGTCGTCCAGCAGCCGGCGCAGGCCCACCGACCCGGCGACCATCGCGTTGATGTGCCGGATGGTGCCGGGGGTGTGCAGCTCGCCTTCTGGCCGTTCGGCCTCCCAGCGCTCGACGGCGAGTTCCAGCATGCGCTCGGTGAGCCGCCACAACGCCTGGCTGATCAGCTCCTCCCGGCTGCCGACGCGCCGGAACAGGGTCACCCGGGACACGCCGAGCTCGTCGGCCAGGCCCTGCATGTCCACCCTCCTGCCCTCGTAGATCCACCGGGCGGCGGTCGACACGATGCGGTCGGTCAGGCTGACCTTGGTGGTGCCCGTGCCTTTCGGCCGGCGTGTCAGGGTTTGCGCGGGCACGACCCCACCGCCCCGGGTCCCCGGCTGGGCCTCCGACGTGGCGGTCACACTGCCACGATAACTCGCGCGGGCGCCCTGCTCAGTACGCGGGGCGGTCGGCGGAGGTCATCGGGGCTGCGGGCCCATTGAGCCGCAACGCGGAGCCAATGCTCCGGTATCCGTGGTATCTCCGGCTCTCCGGGCCGTCTGGAGCTGGGCTACGCCTGGGATGGCGACGAGGGCCCTAATTCACCCAGAAGCCTCAATCCACCCCGGTAAGCCATGACCATCGCGCCGGTGAGCGAATCAGGGTGCGGCCGAACGCTTACGGAGGATAGCCTCGCGGTCAGCGGCGGAAGGCGGCGGCCCAGTCGACGTCTTCGCGCAGCCGCCCCTTGAGCAGCTTGCCGCCGGGGTTTCTCGGAAGCGGCGTGCCGCTGACCGCGACGTACTGCGGGACCTTGAAGTCGGCGATGTGTTCGCCCAGGTAACCGACAACGGCCGGGATGTCCAGGGAGCTCCCGGGCATCGGCACGATGACCGCGCCCACCTTCTCCCCCATCATCTCGTCGGGCACGCCGAGGACCGCCGCCTCGTACACGCCGGGCGCCCCGGCCAGGGCGTTCTCCACCTCCACGCAGTACACGTTCTCGCCGCCGCGGTTGATCATGTCCTTCATCCGGTCCACCAGGTAGACCAGGCCCTCGTCGTCGATCCGGGCCAGGTCGCCGCTGTGCAGCCAGCCGCCGGTGAACGCCTCGGCTGAGGCCTGCGGCTTGTTCCAGTAGCCGGAGACGATGTTCGGCCCGCGGATCAGCAGCTCGCCGGTGCCGTCCGGGCCGACCGCGTCGAGGCGGACGTCGCACACCGGGGCGGGGAAGCCGACCGAGTCGGCGTGGGCCACGAACTCGTGCGGCAGGAAGGTGGACACGCTGGCGGTCTCGGTCAGCCCGAACCCGTTGCCCAGCCGCGCCTGCGGGAACGCCTTGCCCAGCCGGGCCACCAGGTCCGGCGCGATCGGCGCCCCGCCGTAGGAGACCGAGCGCACCCGGGAGATGTCCACGTCGGCGAAGGCCGGCTGATTGATCGCCAGCCAGTAGATGGCCGGCACCGTGACCATGGTGTCGATCTGCTCCTCGGAGATGGCGCGCAGGAACGCGGTGACCTCGAAGACCGGCATGATCACCGCCGTGCCGCCCACGTACAGCGCCACCAGCAGCTGGCTGTTGCAGCCGGTCACGTGGAACAGCGGCACCGAGATCAGGGTGCGCAGGCCCGCCGGATCCACCGACAGCGCGCGGCGGCAGGTCTCGGCGTTGGACAGGAAGTTCTCGTGGCTGGTCACCGCGCCCTTCGGGAAACCGGTGGTCCCGCTGGTGTAGAAGATCGCGGCCGGGCCTGACGGCTCGGCGTCGTCGACGACCAGCGGGTCGCCGTCCGGCATGGCGGCTCCCGGCGCGAACACGTACGTCGCGCCGGCGTCGGTCACCACGTAGTTCGCTTCCTCCTCGGTGAAGCGGGTGTTGACCGGCACCACGATCGCGTCGGCCAGCACAGAGCCGAGGAAGGCCAGCACCCAGTCGACGCCGTTGCCGAGCCTGATCGCCACCCGGTCGCCGCGCTGGACGCCGAGGCCGCGCAGGCCGCCCGCCACCCGGGCCGCGCGGTCCCACAGCGTGGCGTAGCTCAGCCGCGGGCCGCCGCCGGTCTCCACCACGGCCTCCGCGGCGCCGTCTTGGTCCACCGCGGCGCGCAGCATCTGCACCAGGTTCCTGGGCAGGCCCTCGTAGCGCTTGATGCCGTCCTCGCCGCGGACGACGCCGGTCATGTCGAACACGCCGCCCAATTCCTGATGACGGGGCTCGCTGTGGTCCTTCATGAGGCCCCTCCCGTCGTGACAGGGCCCTTGGCCGGCGTGAAGTAGCGCACCGGGTTCTCCACCATCATCTCCTCGATCTGCTCCCGGGTGACGCCCGACGCCAGCAGGGCGGGCAGCACGTCGTCGGTGATGTGCTCGTAGTGCCAGTTCGGCGCGGCGATGGGGCGGATCTGGTCATGGGCCGCGCCGAACCAGTCGATGAAGCAGTTCGCGTCGTGCGCCAGCACCATGCTCCCGGCGTAGCCCCTGGAGGCCAGGGTGACGATCGTCTTCACCCGTTCGGCACCCGGATTGAACAGGTCCAGCCCGAAACGGTCCATGCCGAGCAGGACCCCGGCGTCGGCCAGCTCGGTGAGGTAGTCCAGGTCGTTGCTGTCGCCCGCGTGCCCGATCACCACCTTGGACAGGTCCACGCCCTCCTCACGGAAGATCCGCACGGCGATCCGGCCGGTCTGGTGCGCGCCGGAGGTGTGCACGGTGATGGGCGCGCCGGTCTCGACGTGCGTCCGGGCGATGGCGCGGGCGATGCGCTCCACGCCGGGGGTGGGTTCGGGGGTCTCCAAGGCGCACTTGAGGAAGGCGGCCTTGACGCCGGTATCGGCGATGCCCTGGGTGATGTCCCTGGAGAAGTCGGTGACCATCGGCTCGGGAATGTCAATCATCAGGCCGGGGCCGCGGTACGAGTACTGGTGTGGCATTTCCTCGTAGACGTACAGGCCGGCCGCGACGATGATGTTGACCGGCGTTTCCGCCGCGATCCGCTGCATCCGCGGGATGTCACGGCCGAGTCCCCACACCGTGGGATCGACGATCGTCCTGATGCCCTTGGCGTACACGGCGTTCAGCTTCTCGATGGCGCGGGCGACCATGGCCTCCTCGTCCCACCAGTCGCTGCCGTAGTTCTGCACGTGCTCGGTGGAGAGCACGAAGACGTGCTCGTGCATCAGGGTCTGGCCCAGGTTGCTCAGGTCGACCGGGCCCCGCATGGTCTCGACGACTGCCACAGTGATTCCCTTTCCGACGGCTGCGCCGAGCCTTTCAAGGGGCCGTGATCGTGTCAACGGCGCGGTGTCAGTTTCAGGGGCCTGGCCACTATGATCACCGCATGCCTGCGCTCCACCGGCGCGCGGATCGTCGCGGCGACCACCTCATCGTCTGCGGTGACGGGCCGCTGTCGTACCGCATCACGGAGGAGCTGACCTCCCGTTACGGCGAGCGGGTGACGGTGATCCTGCCGGACCGGCGGCACAACCACGGGCCGCAGATCAGCGCGCTGCAGCGGGTCCGGGTGCTGGAGTACCCCGAGCTGTCCAGCCAGGCCTTCACCGACGCGGACGTGCAGTCGGCCCGGGCGCTGGCCGTGGTCTGGCAAGACGACGTGGGCAACCTGCACGCCGGGCTGCGGGCACAGGAGCTGAACCCCGGGCTCCGGCTCGTGCTGGCCATCTTCAACCGGCGTCTCGGCGAGCACATCAGGATGCTGTTCCCTGACTGCATGGTGCTGTCCGGCACGGCGATGTCGGCGCCGTCGTTCGTGGCCGCCGCGCTGGGCGAGCCGGCCCCCAGCCACGTCCGGGTGCAGCGGCGCACCCTGTACGTGGCCCGGCCGGACGACGTGTCGGCCGGGGCCGTGGTCTGCGGCCTGACCGACGACCACGACGGTCCCCGGCTGCTCCCGCCGGGCGAGGGCCTCCGGGACCAGGCCAACCTGGTGCTGGCCGTTGCGGACGGGACGCCGCGCAACCCGCTGGCCCGCCGGCGCAACCCGGCGCTTGTCGTCGCCGGGATGGCGCAGCGGCTGGTGCGGCACAAGTTCGGCCTGGTCTTCGCGGCGCTGCTCGCGGTGATCGTGGCCGGCTTCTTCCTGCTAGTCGCCGCTCACTACGCCCTGGCCGACGCGCTGTACCTCACCCTGATGGACCTGACCGGGTCGGCGCTCACCAAACCGCAGGACACCGCGGCGGAGAAGGTCGCGCAGGTGATGCTGACGGTGGACGGCATGGCCTTCATCCCGGTGATCACCGCCATCGTGGTGGGCGCCCGGCTGACCGGTTCGGTGCGCCGGGCGCCGCGGCCGGCCAGCGGGCACATCATCGTGGTCGGGCTCGGCAACGTCGGCAGCGCCGTGACCGGCCAGCTGCACGACCTCGGGTTCGACGTGGTGTGCGTGGACAACAACCCGAACGCCCCGGGCATCCCGCTGGCCCGCCAGCTGGGCCTGCCGGTGGTGATCGGGGACGCGTTCCGCGAGGAGACGCTGAGCGCCGCCCACCTCGAGACCTGCCTGGCGCTGGTCTCGGTGACCAGCCTGGACATCGTGAACCTGGAAACCGCGCTGACCGCGCGGTCGCTCCGCGACGACCTGCGCATCGTGCTCAGGCTCGCCGACGACGACCTGGCCGAACGGCTGGAGAAGACGACCGGCAACATGATCTCGCGGAGCGTGCCGTACCTGGCCGCCCCGGCCTTCGCCACCGCGATGCTCGAGCACCAGGTGCTGCGCACCATCGACGTAGGACGGCACGTGCTGCTGATCGCCGAGATCAGGGTGGCGGACCAGGCCGGGCTGGCCGGCAGCTCCATCACCGACACCGAGCAGGACGGGCAGGCCAGGGTGCTGGCGGTGCAGGCGAGCGGGGCGGCCGCGCTCGACTGGTCACCGTACCGCGGTTACCTGCTCGCGGCGGGCGACCGGCTGATCGTGCTGGCCACCCGGCGGGGCCTCGGCCGGTTCCTGTCCGTGCACTGAGGGCCCCGCCGGAGCGCGCGGTCAGGCCTTGACCTTGATCTTGATGACGTGCCAGGAGCCTCCTATGCCGTTGCCTTTGGCCTGGCCGGGGGCCTTGTCGCCGGCGTAGAAGTAGAGCGGATAGCCGTTGAGGGTGACCTGCCTGACGCCGTTCGGCCGGGTGATGAAGCCGATCTTGCCGGGCAGGCGGACGCCCGCGGGGGCCTTGACCGGGGCGGCCAGCGGCGGCCAGGCGGTGGCGCAGGTGCCGGTGCAGGCCGACTTGCCGCTGTGCGGCTTGTCCTCGCTGTAGTAGTACAGCGTCAGGCCTCGGCTGCTGGCCAGCACCGTGCCGGCCCGGGTGCGGGTGACCTTGAGGGCCGCGGCCCGGCCGGTGGCGGCCGCGGCGGCGTGGATCTTGATGATGTGCCAGGAGCCCTCGACGCCGTTGCCCGTGTCCTGGCCGGGGGCCTTGTCCCCGGCGTACAGGTAGACCGGGAAGCCGTTGATCGTGACCTGCCTGACGCCGCCCGGCCGGATGATCATACCGAGCGGACCGGGCAGGTGCACCCCGGCGGGAACCTTGACCGGCGCGGCCAGCGGCGGCCAGGCGGTGGCGCAGCCACCGGTGCAGACCGACTTGCCGCTGCCCCGCTTGTCCTCGCCGTAGTAGTACAGCGTCAGGCCGCGGCTGCTGGCCAGCACGCGGCCGGCCCGGGTGGTCTCCGTCTTCAGGGCGGCGGTCATGACGGAGGAAGGGGAGACCGGCGCGGCCGGGGCCTGGGTGGCCTGGGTGGTCTGGGTGGACTGGTTGCCGTAGCCGTAGGCGCCGCCGGCCGAACCGCCCGAGCCCGTCCCGCACGCGGTGACCGCCAGGGCCACGGCGATCAGCGCGGCACCCGCCCATCCTGGGTTACGCATCAGGGTTCTCCATTCGCCAGGTCACCGGAATCCGTGAACCGGATGCTGCCTTTGTCTGTGATACGCAAATTCCGGGCATGCGGCGGGAGGGCCGGGGGTCACGTAAGCGGCTGGTAAGGACTTCTCCCTACTCGGCCGCGATGGCGGCCAGCACGTCCAGCCGGGCCGCCCGGCGGGCGGGCCAGCTGGCGGCTACCAGCCCCAGCAGGGCGGCGAGCAGCAGGAAGATCAGGAGGCTGGCCACGGGCACGGCGGTTTCCGTGATGCCCTGCTGCCGGAGCGACGCCACCAGCGCGAGGCCCAAGGCGGTACCGATCACGATCCCGACGATGGCGCCGAAGATCGCGAGGATCACCGCCTCGGACCTGACCATCGCGCGGACCTGGCGCCGCCGCATGCCGACCGCCCGCAGCAGGCCGATCTCGCGGGTGCGCTCGAACACCGACAGCATGAGCGTGTTCACGATCCCGATCAGCGCGATGATCACCGCTAGGCCGAGCAGGGCGTAGACCAGCCCGAGCAACTGGTTGACGCTGGACACCTGAGCCTGCTCGAACTGCGCCCGGGTCTGGACCTGCAGGTTCGGGTAGGGGGCCAGCGCCCTGGTGACGGCGTTGTCCGCGGCGATGCCGGTGGTCCGCAGCAGGAGCGCACCCGGGGGCTGCGGCGGGAAGTGGGCCAGGAAGAACCCGGAGCTGACCAGGTAGCTGCCGATCAGGGCGTTGGCCTGGTAGATGCCGCCGATGCGCAGCACGGCCGGGCCGGTCTGGGCGAACCTGGCCCGGACCGTGCCGCCGACCGACAGGTGCTTGGTCGTGGCGGTGGTGGAGTCGATGAGCAGCTCACCCTGGGCCAGGGCGGCCGGCGTGCCGGCGGTCATCCGCAGGATCACCGTGTCGGCGAGGTGGTCGGCGGACACCGCGGTGAGCGAGGTCAGCGAGTTCGCAAACTCGAAGCGCCCGCTGTAGACGGCGCTGGTCGCGGTGACGCCCGGCACGGCTGACGCGGCGGCCGGCACCGAGTTGCTGAGCTCACCGGAGCCGGTGGCCGTCACGATGAGGTCGGCGCTGATGGCCTGGTCCGCGCTGCTGGTGGCCGATTTGGATAGCGAGGCGCCGAACACGGCCATCGCGGAGACCAGGGCCAGCCCGACCATGAGCGCCGCGGCGGTCTGGGCGGTGCGCCGCGGGTTGCGCATGGAGTTCTCCCGGCCGAGCTTGCCCGCCACGCCGAGCAGCCGGGGCAGCGGACGCCCGATCACGCTGGACAGCGGGCGCGCGAGCGCCGGGGACAGCGTGGCTACGCCGACGAACAGGCCGGCCGCGCCGATGCCCACGAGCTGGATGGCCGGCTTGGCCAGGCCCAGGCCCAGCAGGGCCGCGCCGGCCAGGGCCACGACGGTGCCCCAGATGAACCGGCGGCGCAGCGAGGCGCTGGCCGCGGACTGGCGGTCGTCGAGCGCGACGACCGGGGGGATGCGCACCGCCCCGCGGGCCGGGCCGATCGCGGACACCACGGTCACGCCGACACCGACGGCCAGCCCGACCAGGACGGTCCGCGGCTCGAACACCAGCGATCCCGGGGGCAGCGTGACGCCGAACCCGCGCAGCAGCGCCTGCAGCCCGAGCGCGGCCAGCACCCCGAGGCCCAGCCCGATCACCGAGGAGACCAGGCCGGTGATGGCCGCCTCGGCCAGCACTGAGCCGAACACCTGGCGGCGGCTGGCGCCGACGATCCGGAGCAGGGCCAGCTCCCTGGTCCGCTGGCCGACGATGATCGAGAACGTGTTGTAGATGGTGAACGCGCCGACGAACAACGAGATGAACGCGAAGACCAGCAGCGCGGTGGAGAAGAAGGACAGCGCCTGGCTGACCGAGCTCGTGCTCTCGCTGACCACGGTCTGCCCGGTGACGACCTGGACCCCGGGCGGCAGGACCCCGGCGATAGCCTGCTGCACCGCGGTCTTGCTGGCGCCGGGGGCGGCTACCACGTTGATGTCGTCGAGCTTGCCCGTTTCCTGGGCGATGGCCTGCGCGGTCGGCAGCGTGAACGCGGCCAGCGTCGCTCCCGCCAGGTTGTTCGCCGTCCCGAACTGGACGATACCGGTGATGGTGAAGGTCCGGGCGGGCCCGGCCGACAGGATGCGGACACGCTGCCCCGTGGTGAAGCCGTACTTCTGCGCCGTCGCGGCGTCCATCACCACGTCGTCCGGGGCTACCGGCGGGCTGCCCGCGATCAGGTGCAGCGGGGACATCTGCCGGTCCGGGTCGAAGGCCACCCCCAGGGTCGGCGCGCCGCCGCCAGTGGCGATGGCCTTGCCGTCACGGGCCACGAACTGGGCGTAGCCCGAGACCTGCCCATCGGCGGCCGCGACGCCGGGCACGCGGCGGACCGTGTTCAGCAGCGACTCGGGCAGCTCGTTGCGCGTTGCGCCCCCGCCGCTGCCGAGCTGGGCCACCCCGCGGACCTGGAAGTCGATATTGGCGTAGATATTGCCGAACAACGTCGTGAACGTGTTCTGCAGGGTGTCGGTGAGAACGAACGTCCCGGAGATGAACGTGACGCCGAGCACGATCGCCAGTGCGGTCAGGCCCAGCCTGAGCTTGTGGGCCAGCAGGCCCTTGATCGTCACTTTGCGCACGTCACGCCCCTATCAAGCACCGACTTATCAAGCACCGAGCGTTCGCATCCGCTCCAGGACCGAGTCGGCGGTCGGCTGGTCGAGCTCGCCCACTACGGTCCCGTCGGCCAGGAAAATGACCCGGTCCGCGTAGGCGGCGCCCCTGGGGTCGTGCGTCACCATCACGATCGACTGGCCGAGTTCGGAGACCGACTGCCTGAGGAAGGCCAGCACGTGCGCCGAGGCGCTGGAGTCCAGGTTGCCCGTGGGCTCGTCGGCGAAGACGAGGTCCGGCTTGTTGATCAGCGCCCGGGCGCACGCGACGCGCTGCTGCTGACCGCCGGAAAGCTCACTGGGACGATGCGTGAGACGGTCTCCGATACCGAGCTGTTTTACCAGGTAACCAAGCCAGTCCCGGTCGACCTTAGTGCCCGCCAGGTCGGCGGGCAGGGTGATGTTCTCGGCCGCGCTGAGCGTCGGGATGAGGTTGTAGGACTGGAAGACGAAGCCGATCTTGTCACGGCGCAGCCGGGTGAGACCGGTGTCGTCAAGCCCTCCGACGTCCTGGCCGCCCACGAACGTCTGCCCCGAAGTCGGCCGGTCGAGACCCGCCATGCAGTGCATCAGCGTCGATTTGCCCGAGCCTGACGGACCCATCACGGCGGTGAACCGGCCCCGTTCGAAGGTCACGTTAATGCCGGCCAGGGCGTGCACGGCCGCCTGCCCGGTCCCGTAGGTCTTGCGCAGGTCCACGGCGTGCGCTGCCGGGCTGGCCTGCATGTCATCGGTCAATCCCTGCGATGCGAGCGTCATGCCTCTCCCGTCGCTCCCGTCAAGAGGCCCCGGCCTTGGCCGGCAGTCGCTACCGCTGCGCTCGAAATCCAGGCCCCGGCAGCGCCGTTTGTATTTTCATTATGGCCGCGCCGGACACCCGCTGACAGCCTCCGGGGATTTCCGGGCAACCGTTGCCGGCGTTGCCGGCGCCCAGGGAAATGATCTTTTCTGGTAATTCATGCCGGTGCCCGCGGCGGGCGTGACCTCAGGCCACGCCCGCCTTGGACACTGCGCGCCCGGACGGTGAGCGCCAGCTTAAATGAGCACCGCTCAGTAGCCGTAACCTCCGCCGCCGGAGGTGGACTTGGCCGAGGCGGTGGAGCCCGCAGCCGCGGCCGGCGTCGAACCGGAGACCGTCATCTCCCACCACAGGCCGCCGGAGAGGTTCTTGCCGTTGCCCGTGGCCTGCCCTGGGCTCTTGTCGCCGACGTAGGTGTAGAGCGGGTGCCCGTCGTAGGTCGCCTGCTTGGTGCCATCGGACCGGGTGATGGTGCCCAGGGTGCCGGTCACGCCGGAGCCGGCGGTGAGCGGGCCCGTGACCACCGGCCAGTAGGTCGCGCACTGGCCCGAGCAGTTCGACTTGGTCGGGGTGTCGATGGCGAACCAGTACAGGGTCATGCCCTGGGAATCGACGAGCACCTGCTGGCTGCCGATGGTCTTCTCGGTCACGGTATTGCCGCCGGCCGCGGCCGCGCTGCTGCTGCCGCCCGCGGCGGGCGTGTTGGCCACGGTGCCCGAGCTGCTGCTGCCCGAGCTGGCGCAGGCGGACACGGTGAGGGCAATCGCGGCCAGGCCAGCCGCACCCCATATCTTTCGCATTGGAATTTCCCCTTCACAGTGCACGTGATCTCCCGTTAGGGATCACGTGCGGTCGGTCGTTTCAGTTCACCGCGGCTATGCCGCGGTCAGCTGGTATCGGGCGGCGGCAGGCCGAGCTGGCCGCGGATGCCCCGGACCGCGTCCTCTACCGGCTCGGTGGCGGCGGCGGCGCGCAGGTCGGCTCGCGCCGCGGCGAGGTCGCCGTCCTTCGCGTGGTCGTCGAGGCCGTCGAACTCGTGGTCGAGCTCGCGGTTGGCCGGCTGCGCGATGGCCATGTACTTGCCGACCATCACCCGGAGTTCTGTCGTCCGCGCCGGGGTCCCGCTGCTGGCGCAGCCCGCGGCGAGCAGGACGGTGCCGATCAGGACGGTGCCGAGCAGCACGGTACCGAGCAGCACGGTACCGGCCGTGACCAGGCTGGTCGCGGCGGCGTGTCCATGCATGTCGGTCACTCTGCCTCCCGACAAGGAGCACGTCCATGATCGGGAGATGGTTCAGTCGGTTAACGATAAATTCCTGAACGCCCTGGTCAGCCGGGGTGACCGCCGCCGATGAGGCTGCCGACCGCGAACGTCACCCCGACCGCCAGCGCGCCCAGGGCGAGCTGGCGCAGGCCCGAGGCCAGCAGCGGGCGGCCGGTGAGCCGGCCTACCACCATGCCGCCGGTCAGCAGCGCCACCGCGGCGACGCCCAGCGTCGCGGCCAGCCGGGACAGCCCCGCCAGGTAGGGCAGCAGCGGGATGAGCGCCCCCGCGGAGAAGGCGATCAGCGACGAGACGCCCGCGACCAGGGCCGATGGCAGCTCGAACGGGTCGACGCCGAGCTCCTCGCGGGTGTGCACCCGCAGTGCGGTGTCCGGGTCCCTGGACACCGCGGCGGCCATCCGGGCCGCGGTCTCCGGGTCGGCGCCGTAGCCGGCGAAGGTCTCGGCCAGCTCGGCCTGCTCGGCGGCGGGGAAGCGGGCGTGCATGGTCCGTTCGGTAGCCACCTCGGCGTGCACCAGCTCGTTCTGGTTGGTCACCGACACGTACTCCCCGGTACCCATGGAGAACGCCCCGGCCACCAGCGCGGCCACGCCGGTGAGGATCACGGTGTGCGCCGAGACCCCGCCGCCGCCGAGCCCGGCGATCAGCGAGGTGTTGGTCACCAGCCCGTCGACCGCGCCGAATACGGTCGGCCGCAGCCAGCCACCGGACACGTCACGATGACGGTGCGACCAGCCCGCTGCGAGCGCCGCCTGCCTGACCGCACGACCAGGCTCATTTATTTCCTCGCCCACTGGACGGATTATCCACGAGCGGGCCGCGGAGCTTACCTCCGCGCCACTATCGCCCTACCGCCGCTGCCAGAGGAGGGCGGCGGTCAGCAGCAGCATGACCACGCCGGCCGCCTCGACGATCAGCACGGTCCAGGCCTCTGCAGAGGAGAACGTCAGGTGGAAGCCGAATATCCCCACGGTCCTGGCCAGCACGAAGCCGACGATGGGTCGAAGGACCTGAGCGCCCCAGGTCTGGCCCAGGGCGGTCCAGTGGTCGAGAAAGCGCGGAGCCGGCGGCCTTCCCGGGCGGCGTACGCTGGGAACTGGACTTTGCCCTGGGCGCCGATGCCGGCGGCCATCGCAGGTCCAGGGATCGGGAGGCGGAGCAGCGGAGCAGCCGGCTTGGCCCGCCATGGCTCTTCCATGAAAGCCAGGGAAGGCGGGAATGATGAAGACCAGGCTTTCTCAGTGGGTTCGCCGGCGGCGTGAGCGCTGTCTGGCTCGTCAGCAGACAAGGCAGGCACCGGCAGCGCGTCAGGCGAGACATGCCGCGGAGGCGCAGCGGTACAAACCAACGGGTCACGGTCCGTGAACAGCCCGGCGTTCATGCCCTCTGAGACCAAGCCGGCCGGGCCAGCGTGACAGGGTTAGGGCGCCGGCCACAGGGTGAGGAGTTCGGCGGCGCGGGGAGCGAGATCCGGCAGGCGTTCGGCATAAAGGTTGTACCAGACGGTCAGGTGCAGCCTCCTGAGCTGCTGGCAGACCTCGAGCTCGGTCGGATCCACTGGCTCGCCGTAGGCGGCCAGGATGCGCGGGCCGTCCAGGCGCGGGCTGGCCGTGGACGCGGCGAGGTCCCAGGCCACCGGCCCGGAGCAGGTGTCCTCGAAGTCGTGCCAGACCCATCCGGCGGCGGTGGCCATCAGGTTGCCGGGCCCGGCGTCGCCGTGCAGGGACTGGCCCGGGGCCAGGTGCGCCGTCAGCCGGGCGTATGCCGCGGTCAGGGCGGCGGCCTGGCCGGCCGTGAGCCTTGTCTGCGGCCGGGCCACGAACGCCGGGATGTCAGCCAGCGGGGCGAGGAAGGGGAGCTGGGCGGGGTAGTGGCGGAGTTCGGCGTGCAGGTCGCGCAGCATCGAGCCGATGGTGGCCTCGCCTGGCAATCCCTGGCCGGCCGGGCTCAGGTAGCGCCAGAACGACATCACCTGGCCGTCACCGTGGTGGACCACCGGCGGGATCTCCGGGCTCGGCGTCATCACCGGGACGCCCCGGCCGGCCAGGAACCGGACGACGTCGAGCTCGCGCTGCAGCCAGGCGGCGTTATCGGGACGGACGGCCGGGGTGCTCGCGGCCACCTTGGCCACCACCGGCGCCGGCCTCAGGCGCACGATCACGTTCGCGCCGTCGGCCAGGATCACCGGGTCGGTAGCATGCACGCCGAGGCTCGCGGCGACCTTGACGGCGGCCGCGGCCAGCGTTCCCGTGTAGGTCACCGTCCTAGTATGGGGTCCACGTCACGTTCCACGCTGGGCAATGCGTTCTAGGTATCACCGCAGCTACGATGGTGGAATGTCAGAGTCGTCGCCTCTGCTGGATCTGGACTTGCGGCTGGTGCGGTACTTCACCGTGGTCGCCGAACACCGGCACTTCGGCCGCGCCGCCGGTGCCCTCCACGTCGCGCAGCCGTCGCTGAGCCGCCAGATCCGCCACCTGGAACAGCAGCTAGGCGCCCGGCTGCTGGACCGCACCCCGCAGGGCAGCCGGCTGCACCGAGGCCGGCGAGGTCTTCCTGCCGCTGGCCAGGGCGCTGCTGCGGTCAGCCGACCAGGCCGCCGCGCGCACCAGGGCGGCCGCCCAGCCCAGCCGGATCACCATCGGCTACACGATCGGCCTCATCGTCACCCCGGCCGTGCGCCAGCTGCGGCGCGAGCAGTCGGACGCGGACGTGCAGACATTGCACCTGGACTGGAACGAGCCGCGCGAGGCGCTGCTAGATCACCGGGTGGACGCGGTGGTGACCCGGCTGCCGATCCGGACCGATGGCCTGCACGTGACGGTGCTGTACGACGAGCCCCGGGTGCTGCTGGTCCCGCTGGACCACCGGCTGGCCGGCAAGGAATCGGTCAGCATCGACGACATCGCCGGCGAGCCCATCCCCCGGCTGCCCGACCCGGCCTGGAACGCCTACTGGCGGATCGATCCCCGGCCGGACGGCAGCCCCGCCCCCGATGGCCCCCTGGTCGAGGCCATCGAGGACAAGAACGAGCTCATCGCCGCCGGGCAGGCCGTGGCCGTCATCCCGGCCGGGATCGCCTCCGGAAGCCCCCGTCCCGACCTCACCACGATCCCGCTGGACGGCGTCGAGCCGAGCCACGTCGTGCTGGCCACCCGGGCCGGAGACCGCGGCCGCCTGGTGGCGGCCTTCCGCAAGTGCGCCCAGGCCCTGCTGACCGGCGCTTAGGAATGGGCTAGGGCGGCGCGGGTGCCGCGCGCGGCGCTCACCGTGGTGACGGTCGCGGCGGTGACGACCAGCGCCAGGTAGATGCCCGACAGGGTGCCGTCGTGGTAGCCGGCGAACTGCCGGGCCCACAGGTTCAGGCTGGTCACGGCGACCACGATGGCGACGGCGGCCACCGCCATGATCGCGGCAGAGACCCCGGCCGCGGTGGCGGCCAGGCGCAGGGCTGGCCCCCGTGGCTGCAGCCTGCGCAGGGCCAGGCCTGGTCCGGCCGCCGCGGTGGCGGCCGCGGCGAACCCGGCCAGCGTGACGACGCCGAACCAGCCCTGGCTGACCCCGCTCGCGCCGCCGACCATCCGCACCGTCACGATCAGGCCGGCCAGGTAGGCGACCGGGGCGAGCACCGGGAGAAACAGGTACACCATGTCGCGGGTCCGCTGCTCGCGGCGGGCCCGGCGCAGCATCAGCAGCCACAGCGGCAGCCCGCCGAGGCCGGCGACAAGCACCGAGGCCGCCAGGGTGACGTCGAAGACGGCGTAGGCCCATCGGACCTGCAGGTGGCCCGGCACGGTGATGCCCTGGAGCTGGGTGAGCTGGGCGAAGACCAGGCCCAGGCCGACCAGCATGGACCAGGACATGAGCGCTGTGGCCAGGCTGGCCCGCATCCGGGCCGGCCGGTCGTGCAGGTGCCGCGGCGGGCAGAACCAGGCGGGCAGGGCGCGCCAGGCCAGGCTGGCCACGGCGGCCGGGCCGCCGCCGGAATCCTCCACGAGCGCCAGGACCTCGTCGCCGTAGCGGGCGCGCCAGGAGGGCGGGTAGAGGGCGAGGGCGGCCCGGACCCCGGCCCGGACCCCGGCCCCGGCCAGCGGCGGCCTCATGCTCCGGCCCAGCCGAGACGCGTGCTCAGCCGCTCCCTGGCCACCGAGGCGACCTTGCTCATCCGCTCGGACTGCTGGGCCAGCGCCTCGGCGCCGGCCATCGTGATGCGGTACGGCCGGCGGCGGTCCTCCGACTCGAGTGGCTCGATCAGGCCGCGGGCCTCCAGCCGGGAGATCACCGCGTAGAGGGTTCCCGCGCTGAGCCGGACGCCCATGGTCTCCGCCACGTCCTGGGTGATGGCGTAGCCGTGCTTGGGCTCGTCGGCCAGGCTGGCCAGCACCAGCAGCGGCGGATCGGCCCATCGGTCCAGCCTGTCGGTCACGTTGGTCTCCCCTATACATCTGGCCCATGCATCTGGCCCCGTACTCGATTATGTCGCCTCACTCTATAGCGCTTCACGCTATACCGCAAGCCGATATAGCGTGTGGCATGACTGCGATGGTCCCGGCGATGGCCGGGGCCTTATCCTCATCAGGTGAAGGGTTCCGTGACCGTGCGCATCGCGGTGCCTCCTGGCCTGGTCTGGGACCTGCTCAGCGACGTCACCCGGATCGGGGAGTTCAGCCCGGAAACCTTCGAGGCGGAATGGCTGGACGGCGCCACCGGCCCGCGGGCCGGGGCGCGCTTCCGCGGTCATGTCCGGCGGAATGGACGGGGACCGGTGTACTGGACAACGTGCACGGTGACCGCCGCCGACCCTGGCCGCGAGTTCGCCTTCGCGGTCGGCGGGCCGGGCGGCACCACCGCCAATACCTGGCGTTACCGGCTCGAACCCGCCGCGGGCGGCACGGACGTGACCGAATCCTTCGAGCTGGCCGGCACGCTGCAGAACCGCCTTTACTGGAGCTTCGCCGGACGTGCGCGCCTGCGCACCAACCTGACCGGAATGCGCGTCACGCTCGAGCGGATGAAGGCGGTCGCCGAACGCGGCTCGCCGGAGTAGGGCCAGACGGCCAGCGCGATCAGCTGGTTTGCGGTCAGTTTTAGCCGAACGGGCGGGCTGCTTGCCCCCGCACCACGGCACGCACGGGCATCACAGATCACACGGGCATCGCCGGGCCGGAGCGCGTTGGCCCGATGAGAATCGCCACGGTGTCACATCGTGGCGGTCCTGAGCGCGCGTCTTAAAATAACCCGTCGCCTCGGGATTTCTGGCGCGCTGATGTGCTGACCGCTGGGTCGATGTGCCGTTGGTCCGGCTAGGACCGGACCACCGGCACTTCGACCCAGAACCGCCGCCCCGTACCGCCGCCGCGGCTACCGCCGCCGCGGCTACCGCGCCGCCCGCTCGCACCGAGATCAGACCCGCGTGTCAACAACTGACGCGTGCTGACGGCATCACTGTCACATCGTTGCGGTTCGGCAGTGCCCGGGGCTGGTGCTGCTGTGATGGGAGTGGGGTGGGAAGGAGTGGGGGCCGGGAATTGGCGAGGGCTCGAGTGGGCGTGACCGCCCGGACTGCGGGGGCCCGGCCGCCTGGGTGCGCGGGTCGGCTAGACGGGCAGGACGGCTACGGGGGTGGTGGTGGGCTGGGTGGTGCCGCCGGCGGGCTCGACGGTGATGCCGATGCGGTCGCCGGGGCGGACCGAGGAGGCCAGCAGGGAGCTGCCGTGCATCAGGCCCGCCGAACGCGCGCCGGACGGGCTCATCACCCACACCTGGTAGACGCGGCTGGACGGCAGCGAGGCCATCCCGCTTGCGCTGACCACGGCTTCGCGCAGCGCGGCGGAGGTGACCACGGTGACGTTCCCGCCCGCGCTGGTCCGCGCGGCCTCGACGCGGGCGTCGGGCGCGGTGACCACCCGGGCGATCGCGGTGTCCCGCGCCTGGTCGAGCCGGTGCTGGGCGGACAGCTGGGTGATCCCGAGCGCGGCGGCCGCGGCCACGCTGGCCGCGGCGGCGAGGACGGCTATCCGGCGGGGGAAGCGCGGGGCCCGTTCGGGCTGCGCCCGCCGCCGGTCCCGGCGGGGGCGGCCGGCCGGAAGAGGAGGGAGCTGCCTGGTCCGGTACGTGGCCGCCAGCACCTGCTGCTCCATCCGGGCCGGCGGGGCCACGGCGCAGGCCAGGGCGAGCCTGGCCGCGGTCTCGCGCAGGCCGCGGACCTCGGCGTCGCAGGTGGGACAGTTCTGCTGGTGGCGCTCGAACTCCTCGCGCTCCGCCTCGCTGATGGCGTCCAGTACGTAGCTGCCGGTGAGCACGTGCAGGTCGTCGCGCATGACCTTCACCAGGTCACCTCCATGCAGTCACGCATCCTGATCAATCCGTCCCTGATCCGGGTCTTGACCGTGCCGAGGGCGACCCCGAGCAGCTGCGCGACCTGCGGGTAGGAGTATCCGCTGTAGTAGGCGAGCTTGATCGACTCGCGCTGCAGCCCGGTCAGCCCGCCCATGCACCGGCGCACCCGCTGGTGCTCCAGCGTCGCCGCGACGACCTCGGCCACGTCGTCCTCGGCCGGCTCCGGCTCCGCGGCCTTCTGTTCCCGGCGCGAGCAGGCGTTCTCCGAGCGGACCCGGTCGACCGCGCGGCGGTGCGCGATGGTCAGCGTCCAGGCGGCGGCGCTGCCCCGGTCCGGGTCGTACCGGGAGGCGGTGCGCCAGACCTCGAGCAGCACCTCCTGCGCGACCTCCTCGGACTGGGCCGGGTCGCGCAGGACCTGCCGCACCACTCCGTAGACCGGGCCGGCCAGTTCGGCGTAGACGAGCTCGAACGCCCGGTGGTCGCCGCGCGCCACCTGGCCCAGCAACGCGGCGAGGTCAGGCGGCGGAGCCCCTGGGTCCGGCTCGGGCTGCCGCTGACGTATCTCGGGCCTGCTCATGACCACGTATTCGAGGCCCAACGGCGTCCGGATTGGTCCTGCATCAGTTTGTAAGGAATGTTTGGACCTGCAAGAACGCGACCAATCTGATTCGCGGGCCGGTCCGAATGGCCGCCGTGATGAAGACATGGGGTGCCGCGGCCGGCCTGCTGGCCGGTGCCGTCGCGCTGGGCGTGGCCGAGCTCACCGCCGCGGCCACCGGGCCCTCGGGGGCTCCGGTCGTCGCGGTCGGCGAGGCGGCGATCAACCTGACCCCGGTGCCGGTCAAGGAATTCGCGATCGCGCACTTCGGTACGCACGACAAGCAGGCCCTGATCGCCGGCATCCTGGTGCTGCTGGCGGGCTTCGCCGCGGTGACGGGCGCGCTGGCCATGCGGCGGCTGGGCTTCGGGCTGGCCGGGCTGGCGGCGTTCGCCGCGGTCGGTGCGGCGGCCGGGATCAGCAGGCCGGGCGCGGGGGTGGCGGACGTGCTGCCCACGCTGGCCGGGGTAGCCGCGGGCGCGGGGACGCTGATGCTGCTGGTGCGCATGGGGCGAAGCAGCCAGGGCGCGGCGGGGGCTCAGGGCGCGGGGGCGAATAGGCGCCAGGTACTCATCGCGGGGGCGAATAGGCGCCAGGTACTCATCGCGGGGGCGAATAGGCGCCAGGTACTCATCGCGGGGGCGGGGGCGGCGGCGCTGGCCGCGGGGGCGGGGGGGCTCGGCAGCGTCCTGCTCGGCCGGTCCAGCGTCGCTCCGGGGCAGGTGCGCCTGCCCGCGGCGGCCGTCAGGTTGCCGGTGCCGGCAGGGGCGGACCTGCGGATACCGGGGCTGACGCCGTTCGTCACGGCGAACGCGGGCTTCTACCGGGTGGACACCGACCTGGTGCTGCCGCAGCTATCGCCGCGGGACTGGACGCTGCGGATCGACGGGATGGTCGAGCGGGAGCTCGAGATCGGCTTCGGCCAGCTGCTGCGGATGCCGCTGACCGAGGCCGACATCACGCTGGTCTGCGTCTCGAACGAGGTCGGCGGCACGTACAACGGCAACGCCCGCTGGCTGGGCGTGCCGCTGGCCGGGCTGCTGCGCCGGGCCGGGGTGCGATCGGGCGCCGACCAGGTGCTGTCGTCCGCCGCCGACGGGATGACCATCTCCACCCCGCTCGCGGCGATCATGGACGGCCGGAACGCGCTGCTGACGGTGGGGATGAACGGCCAGCCGCTGCCGGTGGCGCACGGCTTCCCGGCCCGCATGGTGGTGCCAGGGCTCTACGGCTACGTGTCCGCGACCAAGTGGGTCACCCGGCTGACCGTCACCACCTTCGCCAGGCAGCGGGCCTACTGGACGCAGCGCGGCTACGCCGCCCAGGCGCCGGTCAAGACCGAGTCCAGGATCGACGTGCCCAAGCCGCTGGCCCAGGTCAAGGCGGGCCGAACGACCGTGGCCGGGGTCGCCTGGGCGCCCCACCGGGGCATCGCCGCGGTCGAGGTCAGCGTGGATGACGGCGCCTGGCAGCGGGCCAGGCTCGCCCCGGCCGGCCTCGACACCTGGCAGCAGTGGGTGTGGCGCTGGAACGCCACCACGGGCCTGCACCACCTGCGGGTGCGGGCCACCGACAACACGGGCGTGACGCAGACACCGCGGCGCGCCCATCCCTTTCCCAGCGGCGCGAGCGGCTGGGACTCCGTCGTGGTGACCGTCACCTGACGGCTCAGCAAGAGAATGGAGCAAGAAATGAAATACCGTCTTCTCGCCGTGTCCGGGCTGGCCGTGAGCCTCGGCCTGGCCACCGCCGCGTGCGGCTCGTCCGGGTCGGCGTCGGCGCCGGCTTCTTCGGCCAAGCCGGCCGCGTCTTCGTCGGCAGCGTCTTCTTCCGGGGCAGCCGCCGCGATCGACTTCGGGCCTGCCTGCTCGTCGGTGCCGAAGTCGGGCGCCGGCAGCTTCAGCGGCATGGCTACCGCGCCGGTGGCCACCGCCGCCTCCGCCAACCCGGCGCTGTCCACGCTGGTCACGGCGGTCAAGAAGGCCGGCCTGGTCGACACGCTCAATTCCGCGGCGAACATCACCGTGTTCGCCCCGGACAACGCCGCGTTCGCCAAGCTGCCGAAGGCCACCTTGGACAAGGTGCTGGCCGACAAGGCCCTGCTCACCAAGATCCTCACCTACCACGTGGCCGACGGCCGCCAGACCCCCGGCGAGCTGGCCTCGGGCACCGGGATCAAGACGCTGGAAGGCGGCATGGTCACCCCGGCCATGATGAACGGCACTTACATGGTCAACAAGGCCAGCGTGGTCTGCGGCAACGTGCAGACCGCCAACGCCACCGTCTACATCATCGACACCGTGCTGATGCCCCCGTCCTCCTGAGGGTCATAGGGCCCCGGTCAGGCCAGCTCCACCAGCGGGCCCGGATAGCCCATCCGGACCCGCTGGGCCGGGGGCAGCTTCCATGGCGTCTGGATCCAGGCGGGGTCGAGGCCGGCCAGTTCCGGCAGGTAGCGGCGGACGTACTCGCCGGACCGGTCGAACCGCTTGGCCTGGCGCAGCGGGTTCATCACCCGGTTGGGCCGGGTGTTGTTCCCGGTCCCGGCCACCCACTGCCAGTTGCCCGCGTTGTTCGCCACGTCGCCGTCCGCGAGCAGGGAGTCGAAGTGCGCGAAGCCGTGCCGCCAGTCGATGCCGAGGTTGCTGGTGAGGAACGAGGCGGTGACCATCCTGGCCCGGTTGTGCATGAAGCCCTCGGCGGCCAGCTGGCGCATCCCGGCGTCCACGATCGGGATCCCGGTCTGGCCCTCGCGCCAGGCGTCCAGCGCGCGCCGGTCCTCGTGCCAGGCCGCGCCGGGCCGGTAGTTCTTCCTGGCGATGTCCGGGAACGCGGCCGTGACCTGGTAGAAGAAGTCGCGCCAGGCAAGCTGGCGGCAGAATTCCTCGCCCTGCTCACCTCCGGCTGGCCGGTCCAGCGCGCCGATCGCGACCTCGAGCGGCGAGAGGCAGCCGAACCGCAGGTAGGCGGACAGGCGGGAGGTCGCGTCGCCGGCCAGGTCGTCGTGGTTCCCGGCGTAGCCGTCCAGCAGGCGCCGCCGCCAGCTGGCGAAGCGCTGGCGTCCGGCCTTCTCGCCGCCCGGGGCCAGCCCCGGAGAGCCCGCCGAGGCGGTTTCCTTCGCCGGGAGGCGGCCGATCTTCTCGACCGCGGGCATCGCGAGGGCCCGCGGGACCGGGTAATGGCTGCGCCAGGCAGTCGCGCGCCAGGCCCGCCAGTACGGGGTGAAGACCCGGTAGTGGCCGCCGCCGGCCGGCTTCAGGTCGGCGGGCGGTACCACCGTGAGCCCCGGGGTCACGGTCAGCTCGATCCGGTGCCGGCCGCACTCGCGTTCCAGCTTGTGCCGGCGGGCGGCGGCGTAGTGCGAGACGTCGTCGGCGATGTAGACCGCGGTCGCGTGCACCAGCCCGGCGAGCCTGATTACCTCGGCGGCGGGGTCGCCCCGGCGAAGGACCAGGTCGGCGCCGCGCTCGCGGAGGGACGCGCGCAGGTCGGCGAGGGATTCGGCCAGGAAGCGGGCGCGGTTAGCGGGCGCGGCGATGGCCGGGTCGAGCACGAACAGCGGCACCACCTGCCGCGCCCGGGCGCAGGCCTGATGCAGCGCCGGGTTGTCGTGCAGCCGGAGATCACGGGTGAAGACCACGATCGCGGTGTCCATCTGCCTCCCTCTGGTCACGCTCCGCTACAGCTTATGGTGGGGATATGACGGCCGGGAGACCCCGGGTGGGCGTGTCGAGCTGCCTGCTCGGCGAGGAGGTCCGGTTCAACGGCGGGCACAAGCGGTACCGGTTCCTCACCGACGAGCTCGGCCCGTACGTCGACTGGGTGCCATACTGCCCGGAGGTATCCATCGGGCTGGGGACGCCGCGCGAGCCGATCCGGCTGACCGCCGGCGGCCGGCTGGTCAACCGGGGCGGCACGGCCGACCACACGGCGGCGATGGCGGCCCTGCCCTTGCCGCCCGCGGGCCTGGACGGGTACGTGTTCAAGGCCAAGTCGCCGAGTTGCGGCATCCGCGCCATCCCGCGGTACGGCGAGGACGGTCTCGCCGCCGGTCACGACGGGCGAGGACTGTACGCCGACCGGGTGCTGACCACGTTCCCGCTGCTGGCCGTGGAGGACGAGGGGCGGCTCAACGACGCCGCGCTGCGGGAGGCGTTCTGCGAGCGGATCTTCGCCGCGGCCCGGCTGCGGTCGTTGTTTACCCAGCCGTGGTCGGCGGGGGACCTGGTGGCCTTCCACGCCCGGCACAAGCTCCAGCTGCTCGCGCACGACCCGGCGCGGTACCGGGCGGCGGGCCGGGTCGTGGCCGGGGCCGGCGGGGGGCCTCGGGCCGAGGCGGCGTACCGGGACCTGTTCCTGGCCGCGATGGCCAGCCGGGCTAGCCCCGGCCGCACCGCCAACGCACTGCAGCACGCGTACAGCCGGATCGGCCGGCAGCTGGACCGGCCGCGGCGGCTGGACCTGGTGGCCAGGATCGAGGCCTATCGGCGCGGCGAGGAGCCGCTCAGCGTGCCGGTCGCGCTGCTCGCGCACTATGCAAGCGGCGGGGAGTTCGGCTGGCTGGCGGAGCAAACCTTCCTCAGGCCCTACCCCGGGGCGCTGCGGCTGCGGCATGCCGTTTCGGCGCCCGTTTCGGCGGGAGCGGGATGAAGCCGCTGGTCCTGGCGACGTAATCGGCGTACTGCGGGCGGGAGGCGGTCATCCGCCTGTCGGTCATCCTGGCGCCGGTGCCGCGGGTCAGGATGAAGCTCATCAGCAGCGGGCCGGCCAGGGCCGGGAGTTCGCGCCAGGAGCCGGCGCTGATGGCGAACAGCCCCCACCACATGCAGAAGTCGCCGAAGTAGTTCGGGTGCCTGGTGTAGCGCCACAGGCCGCGGTCCATGATCTGGCCCTGGCGGCCGGGGTCGGCCTTGAACCGGGCCAGCTGCCAGTCGCCGATGCTCTCGAACGCGAAGCCGATGGCGAACAGGACCGCGCCGGCGACCGCGAGCGGGCCGGCCGGGGCTTTCTCGAGCATGCCCAGCTGAACCGGGACGGTGGCCAGCCACAGGATGGCCGCCTGCAGCAGGTAGACCATCCGCAGCGCGTACAGGTTCTTACTGCCGCTGGCCTTGTCGAGCATGTCGGCGTAGCGGGGGTCCTCGGGCTTGCCGTGGTTGCGCCAGCCGACGTAGACGGCGAGCCGCAGGCCCCACAGGGCCGAGGCAGCCAGGAGGAGCGCGCGGCGGCCGGGATCGCCGTGGCCTATCGAGGTGAGGAACGCGGCCAGGGCGGCCAGGGCGATGCCGGCCCCCCAGGCGGTGTCCACCACCGAGTGCTTGCCGGCCCTGAGGGCCACGGCGAAGGTGAGGCCCTGCAGGGCTAGCAGCGCGGCCGCGGTAACCAGCAGGACGAGGGCGGTCATCGCCGGGGCCTTCGCGCGAGGATCTGGTCCACGCCCATCCGGCTCTCCTCGAAGGCCAGCGCGCCGCCGGCCAGGTAGAGGCGCCAGACGCGGACCTGTTCGGCGGTCAGGATCTTCGTGATCGCGGGCAGGTTGCGCTCGAAGTTCTCCAGCCAGGCCCGGATCGTGCGCACGTAGTGCTCCCGCATGGCCTCGACCCCGGTGACCTCGAACCCGGCGTCCTGGATCAGCCTGATCGTCTCCCCCACCGGGCGCATGTCCATGTCGGGGGCGATGTAGGACTCGATGAACGGGCCGCCGCCGCGGCTGGTGCTCCTGGACATCTGCTGGATCAGCAGCCGGCCGCCCGGCCGGAGCCTCTCGTAGAGGGCGGCGCAGAAGGCCGGGTACCGGGCCGCGCCGACGTGCTCGCCCATCTCCACCGAGGCGATCGCGTCGAAGCGCCCATCTGCTGGGGTGGCGTCCAGCGGGTCGCGGTAGTCCTGGATCCTGACCTCGACGCGGTCCGCGGTCAGGCCCAGGCCGCGGGCGCGCTGCCGGACGTAGCCACCCTGCTCGCGGGACAGGGTCACGCCGGTCACCCGGACCTGGGCACGGGCCGCGTGGATGGTCAGCGAGCCCCAGCCGCAGCCCATGTCGAGCAGGGTCTGCCCGGGCTCGAGGGCGAGCTTGCGGCGGATTAGCTCCAGCTTGGCCTGCTGCGCCTCGGCCAGGTCCGGGCCGGCGCCGTCCCAGTACGCGCACGAGTAGGCCATGCTGGGATCCAGGATGAGCTGGTAGAACGCGGACGGCACGTCGTAGTGGCCGGCGATCACCGCCTGGTCGCGGGCCCGGCTGTGCAGGCGGCCGCGGACCCTGAGCTCGGCGGCTGGTGGTGGCAGCGGCGGACCGCCTCGCTGCCGTCCCAGGCGCGCAGCCGAAGCTCGGCGCCGGCGTGGTCCTTGAGCAGCCCCGCGATGACCTCGGCGGGGCTCATTGGCTTGGTGTTCGTCATGTCCGGGCCAGGGTGAGCTGGCTGACGCCGATGTACCCGGCCCGGAAGCCGGCTTCCGAGTAGCACAGGTAGAACTTCCACATCCGGTTGAATACCTCGTCGAAGCCGAGGGCGGCGACCTCGCTGGCGTGCGCGCCGAACTGCTCGCGCCAGATCCTGAGCGTCTCGGCGTAGTGGGCGCCGAAGTCCTCGCGCGCCGTGATCCGCAGCCGGGTGGCAGCGGCCAGGCTGTTCTCGATCGCGGTGATCGACGGGAGCAGCCCGCCGGGGAAGATGTACTTCTGGATCCAGGTGTAGGTGTGCCGGGTGGCCAGCATCCGGTCGTGCGCCATAGTGATGGTCTGCAGCCCGACCCGGCCGCCCGGGGCCAGCAGCCGGTCGAGCGCCGCGAAGTAGGTGTCCCAGTAGCGGTCGCCGACCGCCTCGAGCATCTCGACCGAGCAGATCGCGTCGAACTCGCCGTCGACGTCACGGTAGTCGCGCAGTTCCACGCTGACCCGGCCGGCCAGCCCGGCCTCGGCGACCCGGCGGGCGGCGAGCGCCTGCTGCTCGGTGGAGACGGTGACGCTGCGCACCGTGGCGCCGCGGCGCGCGGCGCGGATAGCCAGCTCGCCCCAGCCGGTGCCTATTTCAAGCACCCGGCAGCCGGGCCCCACCCCGGCGCGGTCGAGCAGCCGGTCGATCTTTCGCCGCTGTGCCTCCGCGAGCAGGTGGGGCGCCGCGACGGGAACGCGGCCAGCCTCGGTGAACAGGGCCGAGGAGTAGGTCATGGTCTCGTCGAGGAACAGCGCGAACATGTCGTTGGACAGGTCGTAGTGGCGGCCGATGTTGCGCCGCGCGCCCTGGACGGTCTGCAGGTCGTCGGGCGGATGGCGGCGGACGGCCAGCGTGCGCAGCCGCTGCAGCCAGGTCGGCACGAGCTCGTCGGCGTGCGCGGCGAAGACGGCGAGCAGCCCGGTCAGGTCGGCGCTGTCCCAGTCGCCGGCCATGTAGGACTCGCCGAACCCGATCAGGCCGGAGGCGCCGAAGCGGCGGAAGAACTCCCCGGGGTGGCGCAGCACCATGACCGGGGCGGCCGGTCCCCCGGTACCGACGAGCCGGCCGTCCGGCAGCTTGACCCGCAGCGGCAGCCGGGCCGCCGCGGTGGTGAACACGGCGCGGGCTATGGCCGCGCGAGCGCGCGAGCCCGCCGCCACGGCCACGTCCGGCCACCGGTCCGCGTCAACGGTCCAGGGCGCGGCGGTGATCTGCGTGCTTGTGCTGGTCACTGGACTCCCTTCTGGGGTAGATGAGCGGGCCGCCGGATCACCGGCAGCCCGCGCAGGTAGAGCCGCACGCCCTGCCAGCGGATCCGTGCGCTGACGGCGGCGGTGGACCACGGGTGGCGGGCGGCGGCGCCGAGTAGCGCCCGCGCGGTGGCCGGGACGGCCCGGCCGCGCACCCCGGCGGCGAACGAATGCCCGTCCGGGCGGTCCAGCCGCACGCTCAGCGCGAGGCGCCCGCCTGGGCCGGCTCGGGCAGGCTCATCCGGTAGCGGCCGTCGACCGGGTAGAAGGGCGAGACGTAGAACTGCTTCGGCACCTCGGCCCGGCCGCGCTCGTCGGTGCGGAGCAGGTAGGCGTGCCGCTCGCGGTAGGTGTTGTGCACCTCGGCCACCACGCAGGCCAGCGTGCCGTCGGGCCGGTGGCACCAGTAGACGGTCAGCGGGTTGAACACGTACCCGAGCACACGCGCGTGAGCCAGCATCATCACCCGGCCGCCGCCCAGGTCGACGCCGCGGGCGGCCAGGAAGCCGTCGAGGTTGGCCCGGATGCTGGCCCGCGGGTCCCCGAGGTGGTCACGGGCGCGGAAGCGGGCCAGCGGCCCGGCCCGGGGCAGCTGGTCGAGGTCGACCAGCCACAGGTAGCTGCGGTAACGGAACACGTTGCGCAGCGGGGCCGAACGGGCGTGGCTGATCGTGACCTCGTACAGCGCGTTCCCGGGGGGGCTCGGGGGGGTCGTCCCCCCCGGAACCAGCAGGGCTCTCACCAGGTGCCCCCGAGCGCCTGGGCCGCGGCCGCGCCTGACCGGCAGCCGTCCTCGTGGAAACCCCAGCCGTGGTAGGCGCCTGCGAACGCGGTGACGTCCGTGTTCAGCCCGGGCAGGCGACGCTGCGCGGCCACCGAGGCCGGCGTGTAGACGGGATGCGCGTAGGCCATCTTGTCGATGACCAGGCGCGGGTCGACCAGGCCCGCGCCGCCCAGCGTGACGATGTAATCCTCGCCCGCGGCCAGGTCCTGCAGCCGGTTCATGTGGTAATGGATGCGCGGCGCGGCGTGGTCCGGATCGCAGTGGCTGAGCTGGTAGTTCCACGACGCCTGGACGCCGGGGCGGGGGGGCAGCATGGTGGCGTCGGTGTGCAGCAGGGCAGGGTTCTGGGTGTAGGTGAAGGCGCCGAGCACCTCGCGTTCGGCGTTGGTGGGCGGGTCGAGCAGGCGCAGCGCCTGGTCCGGGTGGGTGGCGATGACCACGGCGTCGAACCGGTACGTCTCGCCGGCCGCGTCGATCACCTCGGCGTGGGCCGGGCCGCGGCGCACCGCGCGCACCGGCGTGGACAGCCGTATGTCGTGCAGCCGCTTGGCCGCGCGCTCGAGGTACGAGCGCGAGCCGCCGGTCACGGTCCGCCACGGCGGCGACCCGGACACCGACAGCATCCCGTGGTTGGCCAGGAACGCGAACAGGTACCGGGCCGGGTAGCGCAGCGCGGTCCCGGTGGGGCAGGACCACACCGCGGCGACCAGGGGCAGGGCGAAATGGGCGGTGAAGTAGCGGGAGAACCCGCCCGTTCTGAGGAAATCGGCGAAAGTCTGGCCGACGTGGTCACCGGTGTCCAGGAGGCGGCGGGCGGCGCGGTGGAACCGCGGGACCTCGGTAAGCATCCGCAGGTAGCGGCCGCGTCCCCGGGGCAGCCCGGCGGCCAGGCCGGCCAGGCCGCGCCGGCCCGCGTACTGCAGGCCGCACCCGGCGCAGCGAACCGACATGCTCATCTGCGAGGGCTGGGTATCCACCCCGAGTTCGGCGAAGAGCCTGGTCAGCAGCGGGTAGGTGCGCTCGTTATAGACGATGAAGCCGGTGTCGACGCCGACCGGCGGTCCCGCGGGCGGCACGACCAGGTGGGTGTCGGCGTGGCCGCCGAGGCGGTCGTCCGCCTCGAACAGCGTCACGCGGTCGCTATGTGAGAGCAGATAGCCTGCGGTCATCCCGCTCACCCCGCTGCCGACGACGGCAATCCTCCGCTCGGTCACGTGCCATCCCCCCTTCCTGGCCTGGGCTCGTTATTCGCGGCCGGTCGCCGTCCGGATTGGGGCGGCCGGCTCCCGGCCGAACAGATGCCGCAGCGCGCCGGTGAGTTCCGGCTGGCGGAACTGGTGCCCGGCCTGGATCAGCCGCTCCGGCCGGACGTACTGGCTGGCCTCGGCGATCTCCCTGGCGCCCTCGCCGCCGAGCAGCAGCCGGGGGCCGAATCCCGGGACCGGCAGCACCGCGGGGCGGCGCAGCACGGCGGCCAGCGCCCGGGTGTAGCCGGTGTTCCGCACCGGCTCAGGCGCGACCGCGTTGACCGGCCCGGACAGGCCGGGATCCAGCACCGCCCGCAGGTAGATGTCGAGCAGGTCGTCCAGGGCGATCCAGGCCAGCCACTGCTTGCCGGTGCCGAGCCGGCCGCCGAGGCCGGCCGCGAACAGCGGGCTGAGCAGGCGCAGCATGCCGCCGCGCGGCGTCTGGACGATGCCCGTCCTGACCTGGACCGTGCGCAGGCCTGCCGCGGCGGCCGGGGCCGCGGCGTCCTCCCAGTCGGCCACCACGTCGGCGAGGAACCCCTCGCCGCGCGGACTGGCCTCGGTCAGGACCTCCTCGCCGCGGTCCGGGCCGTAGATGCCGATGGCCGACGCCGTGACGAACGCCCGCAGCCGCCCGGGTCGCCCGGCAGCGCTGGCGGCGGCCACTTCGGCCAGCTTGCGGGTGGGCAGGATCCGGCTGGCGCGGATCTCGTTCTTGCGCTCCGCGGTGAACCGGCCGCCGATCGAGGCGCCGGCCAGGTGGATCACCGCGTCGATCCCGTCCAGCAGGTCCGCGGCCGGGTCTTCGGGCCGCCAGCAGCGCTCCCCGGGCCGGGGAGGCCTGCGCACCAGCGGGATGACCCGGTGCCCGCTGGTGGTCAGCAGCGCGGTCAGCGCCGTGCCGATCAGGCCGCTGGAGCCGGTGACCGCCACCGTCAGCGGATCGGGGTCTGGCCGCATGGCACGGGCGCGGGCCAGCGCGGCCAGGTCGGCGGCGAGCTGACGGTGCCGGTAGACGAACATGGACCGCAGCATCCGGGCGGGCAGCGGTGTCTCGACCACGTCGGTCACCAGCGTCGCCGCCTCCCCCGCCGGGCTGAACTGGTGCGTGTGCCGCCAGGGCAGCGGGAGGGAGGTGAGCGAGTCGGCAAAGGCGTTCGGCGGGTCGTAGGCGTCCGGCTGATGGACGGCGACCCAGCGCAGTCCGCCGGGCAGGCCGAGGATCGCGCGGCCGTCCCTGAGCGACCCCGCATCTGCGAGGACGGTGACCGGCTGCCATGGTGGAGCCAGCCTGGTGATCGCCCCGGGTCTGGTATGCCAGGCGAACACCTCGTCACGGCCTGCGTCTATCACACTGGAGTACGTCAGTCCCATTGCGTTAGTCCCATCGCGATTCCCAGCCCCATCCATGGCGTCGACGGCGCTCGTCAGGTGCCAGTCGGCATAGTAATAAATACTAAATTACACTAAACTCTGAGTCCTCGAGCACGGAAAGACACTAACCATGAGTCCTCGAGCACGGAAAGTAACTGATGCAGCTACGCGACGCCGCCGAGATGCTCGGCGTGCACTACCAGACGGCTTACGCGTGGGTGCGTCAGGGAGTCCTCCCGGCCAGGAAGACCGGCCGCGGCTACGACGTCAGCGAAGGTGACGTCAGCGCGCTCGCGGCCAGGCGCGCGTCGGGTACCGCGCCGCAGCCGCACATCCAGGTGCGCGACTGGGCGGCTCAGGCCGACCGGCTGCACGCGGCCGTCATGACCGGCGACGAGACCACGGCGCGGCACCTTTTCGCCCGGCTCGCGCGCGGCGTGCCGCTGACCGATCTGTGCGAGCGGATCGTCGCGCCCGCACTGCGGCGGGTCGGCGATGACTGGGCCTCAGGCGTGGTGTCGATCGCGTCCGAGCACCGGGCCAGCGCCATCTGCGAGCGGCTCATCGCCGCCCGTACCCACCAGCCGCAGGGCCGCCCGCGCGGCATCGCGGTGGTGACCACGCCGCCAGGGGAACGGCACGGTTTGCCGGCCCTGATGGCCACGGCGTGCCTGCGCGAAGACCGCTGGCTTGTGCACCACCTGGCAGCCGACCTGCCGGTCGCCGAGGTGACCGGACTGACCGGACTGGTCAAGGAGACCGGTGCCAGCCTGGTGGTGCTCTCCGCGGCCACTGCCGAAGGGGTGCAGCGGGCCGGCGAGGAGGCGAACGAGATCACCCGGTCCGCGGCCGGGCTGCGGGTGCTGACCGGACGGCCCGGTGAGAGCCTCGGCCAGCTGCGGCAGCAGGCCCGGGCCACCCTGGCCCGCCCAGCGGAGGGTAGTTAGCCGGGCCGGCGGGGGATCAGGCGGGCGGCGAAGGCGGAGAGCTGATCCTTCTGCTCGGACAGGCCGGTCGAGACGGGAGACACGACGAGCCGCGTCGTGCCGCTCGCGGCGTGCGCGGCCACGTCGTCGGCGGTCGCGTCGATGGCTCCCCAGCGGGTGTACTCCAGCGCGGCCGGGTCCCGGCCCGCAGCCAGGGCGGTCTCCCGCATCAGGTCGAGCTGGGCAGCCCGTTCGGCCGCGGTGAGACGGCCGCCGGCGAAGTAGCCGTCGCCGCGGAGTCCGGCGCGGCGGGCCGCGGCCGGGCTGGACCCGCCGACGTGGATGGGCAGCCGGCCCAGCGGCTTGGGAAAGCTGCACAGGCTGGTGAAGGAGAAGAAGTCCCCGTCGAAGCTGACCCCGTTCTCATCTCCGTCCCAGAGCAGCCGCAGCACGTCGATGGCCTCGTCCGCGCGGCGGCCGCGGGTGGCGAAGTCGACGCCGCCCGCCATGGCCTCGCCGGGCAGCGCGCCAACGCCCACGGTGAGCAGGCGCATCCGGCCCTTGGACAGCACGTCGAGGGTGGCCAGCCGCTTGGCCAGGGCTACCGGGTGATGGTAGGGCAGCAGCAGGACGCCGGTGCCGAGCAGGATGCGTTCGGTGGCCGCCGCGACGAAGGCCAGGCACTCGAGCGGATCGGCGATCGGCGTGGACGCCGGGAAGATGGCCGGGCCGACGCTCGCGCCCGGGTAGAGCGCGATGTGCTCGGGAAAGTAGAAGGACTCGAAGCCGCACTGCTCCGCGTGCCGGGCCACCGCGATCATCTGGTCCGGGTCGGTGCCGTAGAGACCGGTGTTGTAGCTGAGCCCGAACTTCATGCTCGCAATCTACTGCCCGTACGATCATCCGGTGGGAAACCGTTTCATCTCGGCCGTGGCCTTCTACGGGCCGAAAACAGGCCGGCTACGCGAGTTCCTGACCGGGGTGCAGGCGCTGATCGCCGAGCACGTCGGCGGCGACTTCCGCCCGTACACCCTGGAACAGGTGCACGCCACGCTGATCGCGCTCAACGGCGCGCGCGAGGGCGGCACGATCGTCAACGAGTACATGCTCGAGCACACGGGCCAGCGGCGCGAGATGGACCTGCCCCGGGTGATGGACCTCCTGGCCCGGCGCTTCGCGACGCCGCTGCGGGTCAGGATCGGCGGGTTCCGGCCGGAGCAGGCGGTCCCGTTCACCAGCCGGGGCCAGCATCTGGCCGAACGGACCTTCTCGGTGCAAGGTGAGGCGTTCGTGCTGGTGGGATGGCCGGCCGACTCGCTGACCGGGGCGGGAATGCCGGTGGACGAGCTAAGGCGCGAGATGAACGCCGCGGGGGTGCTGCACCGCTACCACACCCGGCCCGCCGACGTCGACAACGACCTGCACCTGGTGGTGGGGCACCACGCAGGCGCTCCGCCCGCCGCGCTCGCCCTGGCCACCGCCGCCGTCCGGGACAAGCTGGCCGCCGACCCGGCGGAACTGGCCATCGGCCTGTCCGACGTCACGATCGTCGCGGCCGACTCCCACACGCTGGCGCCGCCGCTCTACGTTAGCGGCGTTCCGGCCGCCGCGGCCGAGGTGCTGGCGCTCGTGCGGTAACCCAGCAGCGCGACCTCGCCCGCTCTCACGCCAGCACCATAAACCCGCACCCAGGTGCCGGAATCAAGCCCGGGCTAGAGCAAACTGGCCCCCGGGTCACGCCGGGGGCCAGCCTTGTGAAATGGCGCTGATCAGTACGAGTGGTATTTCTTCTCGTTGGCCCAGGCGCCGCACGGGTTCTTCCACCGGCCGCTGATGTAGCTTTCGCCCCAGCGGATCTGGGTCGCGGCGTCGGACGTCCCGCCGTACCTAGGCGGGTTCGCAGCCTGGTAGGTCGCCGGGTATGGTGCCCCGTTCACGCCGTGGCCATGGGCCTGCGGGATGCCGTACGCGCCGGACCCATTCAGGGCCGTGGGGCTCCAGTGGCTTTCCTGGGTCCACAGTGAATCGAGGCAAGACTGCTGGTCCTGGCCCCAGCCGTAACCGGGGAACAGGCTGTACGCGTACGTCTTCTCGGCGGACGGCGTCACCGGCGTGGGGCCGCCCGTGCCGCTGTACTGGACCGATCCGTAGTACTGGCCGTCGCCGAAGGCGAAGACGCCGCCGTCGGCGCCGACCTCCCAGTAACCCTTGGCGCTCGGCGTTGCCGCGATCCCGGCCATGGGAGCGTTCAGTGGCTTACCGCCCATCGACCCGAAGAACCCCGCGTCGCCGAACGAGAAGATCCCGCCGTCCGAGGCGACCTCCCAGTACCCCTTGCCGTCCCGGGTGGCCGCGATCCCGGTCACCGGGGCATTCAGCGGCTTACCGCCCATCGACCCGAAGAACCCCGCGTCGCCGAACGCGAAGATCCCGCCGTCCGAGGCCACCTCCCAGTAACCCCCGCCGTCCGGCGTCGGCGCGATGCTAACGATCGGCTTGTTCAGGGCCTTGCCGCCCATCGACCCGTAGAACCCCGCGTCGCCGAACGCGAAGATCCCGCCGTCCGAGGCGACCTCCCAGTACCCCTTGCCGTCCCGGGTGGCCGCGATCCCGGTCACCGGGGCATTCAGCGGCTTACCGCCCATCGACCCGTAGAACCCGGCGTCGCCGAACGCGAAAATTCCCCCGTCCGAGGCCACCTCCCAGTAACCCCGGCCATCTGGCGTGGCCGCCAGCCCGACCACGGGCTTGCTGAGGGCCTTGCCGCCCATCGACCCGTAGAACCCCGCGTCGCCGAACGCGAAGACGCCGCCGTCGGAGGTCGCCAGCCAGTAACCGGCGCCGGTGGGCGTGCCAGCCAGGCCGACCGGCGGCGCGTTGACCGCAGTCGCGGCGAAGGCGGGTGCCGCCACCGTCCAGCTGGCGGTCATGGCCGCGACAGAGGCCATGACGACCGCGCTCTTCCTGGTTGCAGCCGGACCGAGCCGGGTTCGCGACCGGGCGGCCATTCGCGGCCGACGGAATACCTTCCTGATCATTTACCATTGTCCTTTCGTCGCAGCACGCAGAGTTTTCTCGCGCCAGGATGATTCGCCGATGGCCGTAATAGCGGTGAAGCTTCAGCGGATTCAGCTCGGCATGACCCATTCATCGTGCCGGCCTCTGGCGGACCAGGGCATCGGAGATTCCCCGCGTCGCCAGGCAGGGTTACCCCGCGAACCGGACAAAATGGCCGACGCGGCGGGATGTCAGCGGCGCTCGCATTCCGGGCGCTCGCGGGAAACATAGGGTTTTCCCTGTAGACGCTGGCTTGCGCCGCCGGTCAGACTGTGACACGTGAACCTGGCAGGGGTGCTCCCGCGGGCGCGGCAGGGGCGCGCCCGCGAATCACCGCTGCCGGTGCTCTACGCCACGGTGTTCCCGGCTGCGGCGATCTCGATAACGATCGCCTTCTGGCCGATGTGGGAGCAGCGCCCTTTTCTCGCGCTGGGCAGTGAATTCCTCTCACTGGCGCTGGTCGCGGCGGGCATCTTGCTGTTCGAGGAGCCCGCCCAGCGCGGTACCGCGATCATGCTTATCGCGGCCGGCCTGCTGCTGACCGCGGGCTGGGTCAACGAGTGGCGGATCGGGCCGCTTCCGCTGATCTCGGTGCCCGCCAGCCCGCTGGGGATCGTCCTGGCCGGCTGGGCCATGTTCCGGTATCCGCACCTGCCCGCCGAGGTACGCCGCGACCGCCGGCTCTTCGTCACCATCGTCACCTGGTACGTGATCGGCGAGATCATTTTCATCGTGATCTCCCGGCCAGGCTGGAACGGCTTCCCGGCGGCGGCGTGGTGGCCGACAATGTATGCCGACCGGTCTTTGTTTAGCGTCGTCTCCCGGATAGTGCCAATCGGTGGTATCGCGTTCGCGGTTATCTATATGAGCCTGTGGCTGCACCGATGGAGAAAATCGCGTGGAATAGCCCGCAGGCTGGTGACACCGATTGCCATTGCCTCATCCGCGGTATGCGCGGCGACGATAGCAGAACTCATTGCCGTTGTGACGTCGGCAAACTCTCATGACCTCAGCACGATCTACGCCATAGAGGCGTATCTGCAGATCTGCGTGCCGCTGGCCTTCGTCATCTCGGTGATGCGCCGCCGCCTGGTGCGCACCCGCATCGTCGGGCTGATCCTGCACCTGCGGGGACCCGCCCGGCTGTCGTCGGTAACCGGTGCCCTGCAGTCCGTCTTCGAAGATCCTGACCTGGAAATCGTCGACGGCTCCGCCGCGCTCCGGCGGGCTGCCGCAGATCACGACCGGATATGCCTGCCCATCCGGTCCAGTTCGGGTGAGCAGCTGGCGGTCGTCATGGCCGACCGCTCGCTGTCCCCGAACGACGACCTGGTGCGTGCAGCCCTGGCCGCTAGCTCGTTCGCCCTGGAGAACGCCCAGCTGGAAAAGGCACTCCGGGCTCAGCTGCAGGAGGTGCACGAATCACGGCTGCGCATCATCGAGGCGGGGGTGACCGAACGCCGACGGTTGGAACGGGACCTGCACGACGGTACCCAGCAACGGCTCCTCGGCCTCAAGATCATGCTTGGCGCCGCCGAGGCAGACATCGCGGACGATGCTACCCGGGCCGTGATCGGCAGGGTCAGGAACGAGCTCGGCAGCGTTCTCGACGAACTCAGGGACCTCGCCCACGGAATACACCCGGCCGTTCTCAGCCAGGTCGGACTGGCCCAGGCCGTGCAGTCGCTGGCGGATCGTTACACCACGCCGGTACAGGTGAGCCTGCCGCCCGGCCGTTTCCCTGATTCCGCCGAGCTGACCGCGTACTTCGTGGTCGCGGAATCCATCACCAACGCGATAAAGCACGCCGACGCCAGCGTGATCACGGTAACCGGAAACCTGGCGGACGGATCGCTGCGCATCGAGATAGCCGACGACGGGAAGGGCGGTGCTAGTGAGAGCGCCGGAACGGGGATCCGCGGGGCCATCGACCGGGTACGCGGCGTGGGCGGCGAGCTCGTCCTGGAGAGCCCAGCAGGCCGTGGCACGCTGGTCAAGGTGGTGATCCCATGCGCATAGCCATCGCCGACGATTCGGCGTTGTTCCGGGAGGGCCTCGAGCTCCAGCTCGCGCGCTCTGGCCAGGAAGTCGTGGCTACGGCCCGGACCGGCGACGAATTGCTCGCCCTGATCGGCAGGTACCGCATCGACGCCGCCGTCCTCGACGTGCGCATGCCGCCGACCTTCACCGACGAGGGCCTGCGCACCGCGGAAGAGCTCGCCGCGCGTCACCCCGAGGTGGGGATCTTGGTGTTGTCGGCGTACGCCGAGACCGCCTACGCCGAACGGCTCTTCGCGGACAGCACCGAACGCCGCGGCTACCTGCTCAAGGACCGCGTCGACAACGCAGACGCGCTCTGCGACGCTCTCGAACGGATCTGCCGGGGCGAGTCCGTGGTTGACGACTCCATCGTCCAGCGCCTGCTGCGCCGCCAGGATCGCCGGAACGAACTGGCCGTCCTGACCGAACGGGAACGCCTGGTCCTGCAGTACATGGCCGAGGGCCGGTCGAACACGGGAATCGCCGGGATCATGTACATCGCCGAGAAAACCGTGGAAGCCTACGTGGCGCGGATCTTCGCCAAGCTCGACCTGGCCGGAGCAGGCGATACCAACCGGCGGGTCCTGGCCGTCCTCACCTGGCTGCGTACCCACCACTCGGGCATCCACCGCAGGCCGCCGTTCGCCGCTCCCCCGGAAAACAGCGGAGCTGAGGCGCCGTTAAGGCGCCCCAGCTCCACGTCCCGCCGGCGGTAGATTAGCCGATGAGCCCGATGCCGCTGATGGTGTAGTGGCCCGCGCCCTCGCCGTTCCTGGTGTTGAACGTGTTGAGCATGACCTTGGAAGACTGGGCGAACGCAGTTTCACCGTGACCGCTGGTCCCGTCCCAGTCGCCGTCCTCGGTGGAAACCGAACCGTTCGGGCTGACCTGGACCACCACCCCGACGTGGTTGGGCGAGTAGAAGATGACGTCGCCTACGTGCAGGCTGGCAACGGCCGCGCTGAACCTGCCGTTCTGCTGGGCCCAGGACTGGAAGGTCGGGACGTAGGACTCCGTGGGTACCGGGACGCCGGCGTGCTGCCATACGTAGGTCGCGAAGTAGGCGCACCAGTAGTAAGCCACGTTCTTTGAGGCCGGCGCGTGCCAGTAATCGGTGCTGATACCCGTGTAACCCCGGCCCTGCCAGCTGATGGCGAGGTTGGCCGCACGCTGGCCGATGGTCGACGCCGCGGGCGTGGGCGGAGTGTAAGCCGCTCGCCCGTCGTAGCTGGCGCTGCCGAAGGCGAAGATGCCGCCGTCTACCCCGCCGAGCCAGTATCCGCCGCCACCGGATGCCCTGGCGATGGAGTTGACCGACCCGGCCAGCCTGCTCCCCCCCATGGACCCATAGAACTTCGCGTCGCCGAAGGCGAAGACGCCGCCGTCCGATCCGGCCAGCCAGTACCCGCGACCATCCGGCGTGGCGGCCATGGCGGTGACCGGGTCGTTCAGCGGCTTGCCGCCCATCGACCCGTAGAACCCGGCATCGCCGAACGCGAAGATGCCACCGTCGGCGGCGACCTCCCAGTAGCCCTTGCCGTCGGGAGTGGCGGCGACGCCGGCCACGGGAGCATTGAGGGCCTTGCCGCCCATCGACCCGTAGAACCCCGCGTCGCCGAACGCGAAGATCCCGCCGTCGGCGGCGACCTCCCAGTAGCCCTTGCCATCCGGCGTCGCCGCGATCCCGACCACCCCGGCGTTCAGCGGCTTGCCGCCCATCGACCCGAAGAACCCGGCATCACCGAACGCGAAGATCCCGCCGTCGGCGGCGACCTCCCAGTAGCCCTTGCCATCCGGCGTCGCCGCGATCCCGACCACCCCGGCGTTCAACGGCTTGCCGCCCATCGACCCGAAGAACCCGGCATCACCGAACGCGAAGATCCCGCCGTCCGAGGCGACCTGCCAGTAGCCCCCGCCGTCCGGTGTGGCCGCCAGCCCGACCAGGGGCGCGTTGCTCGGATAGGTGCCGGCCGCAAGGGCCGGGCCGGCCCCGCCGGCCAGAGCGGCGGCCGCGAGGCCGATCGCGCCGGCGAGCCAGAACGGCCGCTGCCAAGCCTGATGCCATCGCGGATGGCGTCTCCGGTAAGTTGTCTCGCTCATTGCTTGTTCCTCCATCCCGTCCACGGACGCCGACGCGCCCACCACTCAGCGTCCTGCCTGGCCGGCCAGACGGAATCAGTGAAATCCCTGCACGCGCCGAGGGTTAACCCTGCAAGACAGGACACAGGCGGCGGGTAGATCAATCAATCCAAATTGATCTATTATGGGAAAATGGGCGCTCCGCCAGGGTTCCTGCGGTTGGCCGGCCATCCGCTGCGCTGGCGGCTGCTGACCGAGCTGGCTCGCACCGACCGGCAGGTCCGCGAGCTGACCGGGCTGCTGGGCCAGCCGCAGAGCCTGGTCTCCTACCACCTGGGCCGGCTCCGGGCGGGCGGCCTGGTGTCCGCGCGGCGCAGTTCGGCCGACGGCCGGGACAGCTACTACCGGATCGACCTGGCCCGCTGCCGCGAGCTGCTGGCCGAGACCGGGCTGGCCCTTCATCCCGGGCTAGCCCTTCAGCCCGGGCTAGCGCCCGCCCGGCCGGTACGGGTGCGGACCCGGGTGCTGTTCCTCTGCACCGGGAACAGCGCCCGCTCGCAGATGGCCGAGGCGCTGCTCGGGCAGCTGGCCGACGGCACGGTCGAGGCGGCGAGCGCGGGCAGCCACCCTAAATCGCTGCATCCGGAGGCGGTCCGGATCATGCGCGAGCACGGCATCGATATCAGCGGGCGCCGGTCCAAGCACCTGGAGGAGTTCGCCGGGCAGCGGTTCGGCTACGTGATCACGTTGTGCGACCGGGTGCGCGAGGTCTGCCCGGAGTTCCCCGGCCATCCGCAGCTGATCCACTGGAGCATCGCGGACCCGGCCGGCGAGGCGGATCCCGGCGCCGCGTTCCGCCGGGTGGCGGCCGAGCTGCGGACCAGGATCGGCTTCCTGCTCGCCCGCATCGGAGAGTAGCCGTGGAGCACCAGGCCAGTCTGGGCACCGTGGCGCGGGAGTGGGGGCGGATCGGGTGCATCGGCTTCGGCGGGCCGCCCGCGCACATCGCACTGCTGCGGCAGCTGTGCGTCGAGCGCAGGCAGTGGCTGGACGCGCAGGAGTTCGAGGACGCCATCGCGGCGTGCAACCTGCTGCCCGGGCCGGCCTCCACCGAGCTGGCGATCTTCTGCGCCTGGCGGGTCCGCGGCCGGGCGGGCGCGCTGGCCGGCGGGCTCGCCTTCATCCTGCCCGGGCTGGCCTGCATCCTCGCGCTATCCGCGCTGTTCCTGACGGGCACGCCGCCGCTGTGGGTGAAAGGCGCCGGGGCCGGGGCGGGCGCCGCGGTGGCCGCGGTCGCGGTTCAGGCCGGCTGGACCCTGCTCGGGCCCAGCTGGACACGGGCGGGCACGGCCGGCCGGGCTCGCCGGTTCCGCTGGGCGGCGTACCTGCTGGCCGGCGGGGCGGCGGCCGCGACCATCGGGCCGTGGCTGGTGCTGGTCCTGCTCGGCTGCGGGGCCGCCGAGCTGGCGGCTGCGCGGCCGCGGGACGGTGCGCCGAGGCCGGACGGGGAAACGGGCGCGGCGGACGGGGAAACGGGCGCGGCGGACGGGGAAACGGGCGCGGCGGACGGGGAAACGGGTGAGGCCACAGGGAAAGCGCGAGGAATCGCGGTGCTTCCTGCGTTGCCGGGGCTCCTGGCCGGGGCGGGGCGGGTGGCGGGGGCGGCCGCGGGAGGCGCCGGGCTGGCCGGGGTGGCCTGGGTGGCGTTTAAGGTGGGGGCGCTGTCGTTCGGCGGCGGCTTCGTGATCATCCCGCTGATGCGGGCCGACGCGGTGGGGCGGGGCTGGATGACCGGCGGCCAGTTCCTGAACGCCGTGGCGCTGGGCCAGATCACGCCGGGGCCGGTGATGCAGACGGTCTCCGCCGTCGGCTACGCGGCCGCCGGCGTGAGCGGCGGTCTGCTCGCCGCGCTGGTCGCGTTCGCTCCCTCGTTCGCGTTCGTGCTGGGCGGCGCCAGGTACCTCGGCGTGCTGCGCACCAGCCGGGCTGCGCAGGCTTTCCTGGACGGCGCGGGGCCGGCCGCGATCGGGGCGATCCTGGGCTCGGCTATCTTGCTGGCCGGGGCGCTGCGCGAGCCGTGGCAGTTCGCGGTGCTGGCCGCGGCAGCTGTGGTGCTGCTGTGCCCTCCGCTGGGGGTACTGCGCCGCGGCGTGGTGTTCACCCTGCTCGCCGCGGCTGCGACCGGGATGCTCGTGGCGCTGGCCGGCGGGCCGCTGCCATATTAACGAGGCTAGGCGGATTTTTCCTGGTCGCCGGGGTAGCCAGGACGCATGACCGATTCTGAAACCGATATCCACAAGGGCGAAGCCGAGCTGCGGATCTCCCGGGTCAAGGCGCTCAGCGACGCCGATCGCCTCGGCGTCATGACCTACCTGCTGGCGAAGTACCCGGACACGTTCCCCGGGATGCTGGATGACGCGCTGAGCTCAGTCAGCCCCAAGAACAACGGCTAGCAGCGGGCCGTAGTACTTGCGGACATGCCAGAAGGCCCAGGCCTTGCACGGGGTGCCGAACCGGCTCTGGATATAGTCCTCACCCCAGCGGATCTGGGTCCGCGGGTTGGTGAGCCAGTCGGATCCTTCGGCGGCCATCTTGCTGCCCGGGTCGGCCTGCGGGATCCCGTAGGCGTACGCCGGGTTCCCGGCCAGCTTGTTCCAACCGCTCTCCCTGGCCCAGATGTTGTTGAGGCAACCGTACTGGTGCGGCCTCCAGCCGTGCGCCGCCAGCTGGATGACGGCGTACGTCTTCTTGCTCGTATTCGTGGACCAGAGCGCGACGTTGCCGGGCGCGTCGATGACCGCATTGCCGTCGGCCCGCAGGATCAGCACGGACCCGCTGTGCCCGCCCGTCCCGGCGGCCCACAGCGGCGTGCCGCCGGGCACCGCGACCACCAGGTTGCCGTCGGTCTGCATGACCAGCTGCGCGCCGTCATTGCGCCAGGTGTTGCTGGCCCAGATCGGGACGCGGCCCGGTGCGTAGAGGACGAGGTTGCCGTCGGCCTGCATGGTGAGGATGTCGCTGCCGGCGCTCATCGACTGGCCGGGATGGAGTGTCTCGCCGGGGAGCAGCCGGTCGCTGCCCGCCGCCGCGCGGGCCGGGCCGCTGCCGAGGACCGGCCAGAGGACGGCGAGCAGGACCATGCCGCCGACGACGGCCCGGATCCGCCCGGGGCGAGAGCTCGCGTTATGACAGCCCTGCATTCTTGATTCCCCTCCATGTGGACCTGGGGCCCCGTTGATTCCCAGAGGTAAGTTCCCACCTAGCTGGCGTGATAGACATGGGGCCAATGGGGTGGAAGAGACAATCTGGGGCGGGTGATGCCCTCGGCCGACCGCCGGGGCTGAGGGGCCGCATCCGTTCGGTTCGAATGTATCGAACGGGTTCCCAGAGTATTCGATCATATGTTTTAATAGATGACATGTTCGAAGCTCTCGCCCAAGGTGCCAGCCACCCCGCCGTAGCCGCCTGGCTGGGGCTGGGCACGGCGGCGGTGGCCGCCATGGTGGTGGCCATGGCCTGGAGCGTGAACGCGCGCCAGATCCGGCTGGCGGAACTGCTGGCCCGGCGCCAGTTCCCGGTAACCAGCGGCAACGGCGCGGCCAAGGGCACGGCCGAGATCGAGAACGGCGCCGCGGCGAAAGAGGCCGCCGCGGCGAGCGCTAAGAAGGTGCCGCCGGAGGTCATAGACGGACCCGACGAGGTGGTGGCCGGGGAGCAGGCCAGGTACCGCGTCCAGACCGGGGGCCCGCACCAGGTGGTGTCGTGGGCGGTCGGCGGCGGCGGCGCGGTGTCGCACGGTCCCGACCCGGGTCATCCCGGTGACCTGCTGCTAGTCGCCGGGCAGCCAGGCGAACTTACTCTCATCGCCAGGGTGCGGGAGGGCCTGACCGAGCGGCGCGCGACCAAGACCGTCACCGCGGTGGCCGAGGTGGCCGAGCCCGCGCCGCCGTTCACGCTGCGCCTGTTCCTTCACGGGTGGGGGCTGATCGTGGTGGCGGTGCTGATCGTCGGGTTCGCCGGCGCGCTGGACGCGCTGGGCAACTTCACCTCCTCCGACTTCATCGCCGTGGCCGTCCCGCTGGCCGCCTTGCTCGGCGTGCTCGCCGTGGCGCGAGGCGCAAGCGGCGTCGGCGAGGCCGGCGGCCGGCCAGGCAACGGTCACGGCCTGGGCCACCACGGGCACGGCGCTGGCAAGCGGCACGGGCAGGTCTAGGGAAAGAAGGCTGAAACACTTCGTATCCAAAACCTGTACAGCAATATGGTATTGCTATACAGTACTGCCATAGCCCCGGCACCCGGCCCGGGCGGAAGGCGATACACCCCCATGACCACTCTCGTTAGCGCGGAGACGACTGCTCCCGCGGTTGTCGCAGCACCGGCGGCATCAGCCCCGGCCCAGGACGCTGCTGCCCAGGACAAGGGCCTGCGTGCCGGAGCGCTCGGGCTACTCTCCAGCGTGGTGATCGCGGTCTCCTCGACCGCGCCCGCCTACAGCATGGCCGCGACGCTCGGCCTGATCGTCGCCGTGGTCGGGGTGCACAGCCCGGGCACGCTGATCGTGTCGTTCCTGCCGATGCTCTGCATCGCCTACGCGTTCCGGGAGCTGAACAAGGTCGATCCCGACTGCGGTACCACGTTCACCTGGACGGCGCGGGCGTTCGGCCCGCGGACGGGCTGGATGGGCGGCTGGGGGCTCATCGCGGCCGACGTCATCGTGATGGCCAGCCTGGCGCAGATTGCCGGGCGGTACTTCATGCAGTTGGCCGGCCTACAGGGGGCGGGGACCGTCTGGGTGACGGTGGCGGGGGTCGCGTTCATCGCCTTGCTCACCGGGGTCTGCTACCGCGGCATCGAGGTGTCGGCCCGGCTGCAGCAGGTGCTGCTGGTCATCGAGGTCGGCGCGCTGGCCGTCTTCGCGATCGTCGCGCTGGTCAAGGCGGGTACCGGGCACGCGCTGCCCGGGGCGGCGCACCCGTCGGCCGCGTGGCTGAGCCCGTGGACGGGATCGTTCGGCAGCCTGTCGAACTCGTTCCTGCTGGCCGTGTTCATCTACTGGGGCTGGGACTGCGCCCTGTCCGTGAACGAGGAGACTAAGGACTCCGCGCGTACCCCTGGGCGGGCCGCGGTCATGGCCACGCTGATGCTGGTCGCGATCTTCGCCGTGGTGAGCGTGGCCGCCCTGGTCTACGCCGGGCCCGCCTTCCTGGCCTCGCACAGCACCGACGTGCTCGGCGCCATGGCCACCTCCGTGCTGGGCAGCGTCCCAGGCAAGCTGCTAGTCCTGTGCGTGCTGACCTCCACGGCCGCCTCGTGCCAGACCACGATCATGCCGACAGCCCGCGCCGTCCTGGCCATGTCGGCGCACGGCGCGATCCCCCGCTGGTTCGCCCGGATGCACCCGCGGTTCCGCACGCCCACCACGGCGACCCTGGTCATGGGCGGCATCTCGGTCCTGTTCTTCGTGCTGCTGACCGCCGCGTCGAAGAACGTGCTGGCCGACTCGGCCGCGTCGGTCGGGCTGCTGATCGCCTTCTACTACGGGCTGACCGGGTTCGCCTGCGTCTGGTTCTTCCGCCGCTCGCTGCTGGGCAGCGTGCGGGACCTGGTCACCAAGGGGATCCTGCCGATGGTCGGCGGGCTGACCCTTATGGCCGCGTTCGTCCTGTCGGTCAAGTCGTACTGGCCGGCCGCGAGCAGCTACTCCAGCTTTCACGGAATCGGGGGTATCTTCCTGATCGGTGCTGGTTCCCTCGTTGTGGGAGTGATCGTCATGGTGGTTACCGCCCGGTTCCTGCCCCGGTACTTCGCGAAGGGGATCACCACACCCGTTCGGGACGAAGGGAGTACCACGCCGTGACCTCAGCGCACCTCGAGCCCGCGGTACCGGCCGCGACCCACGGGCGGGGCCGCGGGCCCGGCCGCCGGGCCGGACGCCGGAAGATCGCGGTGCTCGAGGCCGCCTGCCGGGTCATCGCCGAACGGGGCGCCGACGCCACTCGCTTCGCCGACGTGGCGGCCGAAAGCGGCGTCCCGGTCAGCACCCTGCAGTACTACTTCGGCTCGCGCGAGGACCTGCTGGTGGCGGCGTTCCGGCACGCGTCGAGCACGGAAATCGCCGAACTGGAGGCCGAGGTCGCGGGCATCAGCGACCCGTGGGAGCAGCTCGAGCGGATCCTGGTCAGGTCGCTGACCGGATACGAGCCGGACGCGCCGGACGCCGGGCGGCTGTGGATCGAGTCCTGGCACTTCGGCATCCGCGACCCCGAGATGCGTGCCGACGCGCTGCGTGACAACACCGCCTGGCGGCGGCTGGTGGCGAGCGTGATCAGGCGCGGCATCGAGCTGGGCACCTTCAGCGGCCGGTACGCCCCCGACACCGTCGCCGTGCTGGCCGTCGCCGCCGCCGACGGGATGGGCATCCCGCTGTCGCTCGGTGACCCGGAAATCACCGCCCCCGGCGCGGCGCAGACCGTGCTGGCCGCGCTGCGCGAACTGCTGCGCCCATGACGGATCCGCCCGCCCGGCGGTTCATGATTTCACGTCTCGAACGGGTATCACTCTCCCCATGCCGCTTGACGCATCTCTGAGCTGGAGGTTAGCTAGCAGCCGTTTGCTTTTGGCGGATTTCTTCCTGTTAAGGGGGACTGTGTATGGGTTCGTCGCGATTCGCCCGCAAGGTGGCCATCGGGCTGCTGGCCAGCGGCACCGTCATCGGCCTGACGGCGGCGGCCGCTTCGGCCGCGCCGCAAGGCCGCCATCCGCTGGACGGGAGCATGCCCAGGTGGCTGCACCAGGCGCACGACATGGGCACCAGCTCGTCCGCGCAGCAGGTGAACTTCGGCGTGCTGCTCGGCATGCGCGATCAAGCCGGCGCCATGGCCACCCTGAAGGCGGTCTCCGACCCGGACAGCGCCAGCTACGGCCACTGGCTGACGAACGCGGACTTCGACGCCCGTTACGCCCCGGCCAGATCCTCGGTCACCGCGGTGCGGGACTGGCTCCGCTCGGAAGGATTCCAGGTCACCAAGACCCTGCCGAGCGGGATGTACGTGGAGGCCAGCGGTTCGGTCGCGCAGGTGGAGAGCGCCTTCGGCACGAGCGTGCACAACTACTCCTACCTGGGTAAGAACGTGCACGCGAACGACTCGCAGCTGTCCCTGCCGGCCAGCACCCCGGCCGCGGTCACCAGCGCGATCAGCGGCGTGATCGGGATCGACCAGGGCACCGCCATCAAGCACACCGCGGACACCGAACCGGGCCCGCCGCCCGGCGCCCGCTACGGCGTGCAGCCGTGCTCGGCCTACTACGCGCAGAAGCTGGCCAGCGACAAGCCGGCCGCCTACGGCAAGCACCAGCCCTACGTGGTCTGCGGTTACGGGCCCCAGCAGTACCAGTCGGCCTACGGCGAGAGCGGGCTGCTCAAGGCGGGCATCGACGGCCGCGGGGTCACCGTGGCGATCACCGACGCGTACGCCGCGCCGACGATCTACCAAGATGCCCAGAAGTACAACAAGGTGCACCACCAGCCGCTGTTCAAGCCGGGCCAGTTCTCCCAGATCGTGCCGCCCGCGGACGGCTTCGACAACACTGACCTGTGCGGTGCGCAGGGCTGGTACGGCGAGGAGACACTCGACGTCGAGGCGGTGCACGCGATGGCGCCCGGCGCGAAGGTCGTCTACGTCGGCGCGCCTGACTGCCTCGACGGCCTGGACAACGCCTGGGCCGAAACCATCGACAGCCATGTGGCCGACGTCATCACCAACTCCTGGACCGACGGCACCGACGACATCGCCCTGCTCGGCACCGACTACGTGACGTTCTACGAGCAGTTCTCCACCGAAGCGGCGCTCACCGGCATCACGGTGAACTTCTCCTCAGGCGACTCCGGCGACCACACCGCCGGCGGCACCGACCTGCCGTCCAAGACCGTGGAGTTCCCGGCGGACCTGCCCTACGTCACCGGCGTCGGCGGCAGCAGCGTGCTGATCGGCCGCCACGGCCAGTGGCTGGACGAGTATGGCTGGCAGAGCTCGTACTCCGTCCTGACCAACGGGGCCTGGACCCCGGCTCCGCCCGGCACCTACAGCTCCGGTGGCGGCGGCGGGACCAGCCAGCTGTTCACCCAGCCCTGGTATCAGGCCGGCAAGGTGCCGGCCAGCATCTCGCAGTACTACAGCAGCACGCCGATGCGGGCGGTGCCCGACATCGCGATGGCCGGCGACCCCAACACCGGCTTCGAGGTGGGCGAGACCCAGGTGTTCCCGGACGGGACCTACTGGGACCAGTACCGCATCGGAGGGACCAGCCTGTCCTCCCCGCTGCTGGCCGGCGTGGTGGCAGTAGCTGACCAGGCCCACCATCACCCGCTCGGGTTCATCAACCCGCTGTACTACAAGCTGCTCGGCACGTCGGCGCTGCACGACACCGTGGCGCCGACCTCGCCCGTGGCCCAGGTCCGCACCGACTACGCGAATCTCCTGGACAACAGCCAGGGCAAGACGTACAAGCTGCAGACCGTCGACGTGCAGAGCTCGACCCTGCACGACACCCAGGGCTACGACAACGAGACCGGGGTGGGCACGCCGCGCGGGCCCGCGTTTTTCCTCGGCCGTTAGCTGGCGCGGACGCGGGGCCGGGGAGGGTGTTTCCTCCCCGGCCCCGCGCCATGTTTACCGGGTGACCGCGTCGTAGATGGCCGTCACGTAGGCGGCGCTGCGGTCGGAGCCGACGACGCCCGGGCCCATCTTGTTCATCATGTAGGAGACCGTCATCCGGCGGCCGAGGTCCATGAGGATGATCGAGCCGCCCCAGCCGCCCCAGAAGCAGATCTTCTCGTCCGGGATGTAGGGCACCGCGTCGGCCAGGGGCAGCCCGTAGCCGATGCCGAAGCGGAGCGGGACGCCCAGCACCAGGTCGATGCCGTTGAGCTGCTCGCGGAAGATCACCTCGATGGTTTCCGGGCTGAGCAGGCGGACCCCGTCGACCTCGCCGCCGCGGGCCACGACCGACATGATCCTCGCGACCGACCGGGCGTTCCCGTGCCCGTTCGCGGCGCCGATGTCGGCCCGCCGCCAGCCGGGCGTGTTGGCGTCCTCGGCGGCCGGCGTCGGCCCGGTGAACGTCTTGACCGCCGGGCTGTCCATGCCCAGGGCCTCCAGGTCGATCGGCAGCGGCGGCGGCGGGACCACGGGGGCGATCCGGTCCCAGTCGCTTTCCGCCGCGCCGATCTGGAAGTCCGCGCCCAGCGGCCCGGCGATCTGCTCGGCGACGAACTGCTTGAGCGACTTGCCGCTGATCCTTCTGACGACCTCGCCGACCAGGTGGCCGTAGTTGAGCGCGTGGTAGCCGGACGCGGTGCCCGGCTCCCACCAGGGCGCCTGGGCCGCCATCCGGGAGGTGGCCTGCTCCCAGTCGTAGAGGACCTCGACGGTGGCCGGCTGGTCCAGGCCTGACACCCCGGAGGCGTGCGACATGACGTGCCGGACCAGGACGTCCTGCTTGCCGTTGGCGGCGAACTCGGGCCAGTACTTCGCGACCGGCTGGTCCACGTCCAGCTCACCCCGGTCGACCAGCATCAGCGCGGCCAGGCTGGTCACCGTCTTGGTGGAGGACCAGACGTTGGTGATCGTGTGCTCGTCCCACGGGGTCGTCCTGGCCTGGTCGCGGAAGCCGCCCCACACGTCAACAACGTGGTCGCCGTCGATGTCCACCACGATCGACGCGCCGAGTTCCTCGCCCGAGTCCAGGTTCTGCGCCAGCGCGCTGCGCACCGCCTCGAACCGCTCGTCGCATGTCCCGTGAATGTCCGCCACGTTCGTCCTCCTCGCCGCTGAGGTCAGCGCTGGTCAGCTCGGGTGAGCCCAGATTGATGCCGACGCTAGCAGCCGCGATACGCCCGGGCTAGCCCTGGTTCGGCGGCTTTGCCTGCGGTTTCGAGCGCGGCGGTCCCCGAGCGCGCAGGACGCGTTGCCGTGACCGGGACGCGCCACGCCGAAGGGCTTATCACGTCGCTTCAGGGCATTATTTTCGCTATCATGTTCTATAGATAGTCATTTCAAGATCATTACTCCGAACGGGGTGGTGTGCATGCCTCAGCGGCCGGTTCCTCCGGGACCTGGGCAGGACGGAGACCCGGCCAGGCGGAGGAGGACTGGCCGACCTGATGCGAGGCGGCGGAGGCCGCGGGCGAGCCGCTGGATCCGGATGAGGCGGCGCTGGCCTCGCGGGCGGCGCGGCGGGGCCTGTCGGGCGGGACACCGATCGCGGGCGGGCGGCGCGGTCCGGGGCAGCCTGGGTCGGCGCAGCGCGCGGCCGGGTGAGTTCGTGAGCCGGGCGGTCGTTACCAGAACGGGGCATCAGCCGCCCCGGTATCCAGCACGTCAAACGTACCGGACCGCTGCCCCCGGGCCCTCGCGGCCGTCACGCTGATGCATGAGCAGGCCGGGCTGCGCATCGCTGTCATGCGGGCCTGCGTGCCGGTTCGTCGATCAGGCCGAGCCTGGTGGTAGTGGTACACGGTCTTCTGGTGACACCGGCGAAGGCCGCTGCCCGGCTCATCGTCGGTCCGCTGGTCATATCTTCAGTGCCGCCCGCGGTCGAGGGCGGCGACCTCGCGTACGGCCTCAGCGATGGCCGGGGCGTCCCTTTTTAGGATCGCACCGTGGTTGCTGGCGACCTTCGCGCTGATTTGGAGGTTCGGGTTGCGGGCGGTCACCGTGTCGAGGCTGGTGCGTATCCGTTCTTGCTCATCACCGCGGCTTCCGAAGGACGTCCCCGAAGCAACCACGTACCGAACCGGGACAGTGATGTTGCCGAGAACGGGGCCCAGCTCGCGTGCGCGGGAGAGCTTGCCGAGCTCGATGTTGCTGTCGGCCTGCTGTTCGGCGGTCATCCGCGGGGTCAGGCCCGTCGGGCGCAGCAGCGGCGTGAACCAGCCCATCCGCCGGAACAGCTTCCGGATCCGCTGCTCCATAGCCTCGTCGAGCCAGTCGTACGGGTACGCGCCGTCGACCAGGACCGCGCCCACGGTACGGTCCGGGTTCCGGCTGGCCCAGTGCGCCGCGACGACCGCTCCGTAGGACCAGCCCACCAGCAGCGGCCGGTCCACATCCCTGGCCGCGAGAACGGCATCGACATCCCGGACGGCGGCCTTGAAGGAATAGTCCGCCGAACGCTTCGATTTCTTGCCGCGAGCCCGCTCGTCGTAGGTAATGTGCCGCCACCCCGTCCCCAGTTCAGCGATAACCCGCCGCCAGTACCCCTGAGTGGCGAACTGGCCATTGAGGTAGACCACGGGGATGCCGGGACCGCCGGTATCGGTGACGGCCAGGGCCGTATCGTCAACCGGCACCATGCCGGTCCAGGCGGATTGCCTGATGGTCATGGTCTTCCCTTTCTCCAGGGTTGGAAGTGGATCGCGAGCGGCGGATGGTGATGTCGCCATAGGAGGGGCGTGCGTACCTCAACGGTCTCCCGGACCGGCTGGCGGTGTCCGGGTCAACTCCGTCCAGCACGGTCTTGTCTTGGCATGCTTCTCGCAGCCCGAGGCCGCGATCGCTGAACTGATCACGACAGCCACGATCGCCCGCCGTTCTGACACAGGGATGGGCCGGGGTTCTCCTTCACCGCCACCGGGGCGCCCGGCTGCGCCGCCCGCTTGATAAGCGCTCTGCGCTCAGGAGTGAGGACAATGGTAGTGTGCTGATTATGCCTGTGATCAAACTTTAGTTCTGCTGCCATGCTAACTCCGCTCGCGCCTAAAGGCGCTCACTCTCACAGGTTGACTGAATCAAGAGCTGTCCTGTGGCAGGTCGCCTTCGGGTGACTCGCTTACTCTATTGGTCTTCTATTGTCTATTGGTAGTGCTGCATCCGATGTATCAATCGATTGATGCATCCGATGTAGCAATCACCTGACATCCGATGCTCTGTGCAAGCGCCATATCTCGCCTGCTGACAGCTCGCCAGCTCGATAGCGACTAGTTCAGGTCTGCCAGCGTCAGCGTCGGCAATCTCTTTCAACCCCTTTTCCCAGTCAACGCGGAGCGTCCCAGGAATCTCCGCCTGGGACGCTTTCGCATCTTACGGCCGATGGCAGATCAATGTAGCAGCAGCCATTGAACCAAAGCCCAGTTTAGGCTTATGACCGTAATCAACACGCACATGCGCGTTGTCTTGGGCCAGTCGCCCAACGCATTTGAAGCAGCCTGCCAGAATTCCTTGAATGAACCCAACTTCGCCTCCCGGCGAGACCTTGCCTCGCCACATCCGCGAGACGCCTGCTATTAGTTTCGGTGCCTGCAACTGTGTTATACAAGCGCGTTAACGACGTCGTACGCTCGTTTACAAGGTCGTACGTCACCGGTGCGCCGTTGGCATGTTGAGCTGCGTGTTCGGGGTATGCTCATCGAGCACTGTTTACAGAAGTTGACAGGCTCTTGACGATCCCGGAGGGCGACGGTGCCAGGTTTCAAGCGAGCGTCACTGGAACTCGGGCCTCTCTGTGATCTCATGGATGCCCTGCACCAACTCCACCTAGAAGCAGGGCAGCCAAGCCTGAGAGACCTTCAGCGCGACCTCGGTGGTCGTAGCGCTCCTAGCCACGCGGCTATACACAAGATGTTCACGGGTAGCAAGCTACCCACCTGGGGACTTGTTGAGCCGCTCGTCCATGCGATGGCTCACCGGGCTGGTCGTGATGAAGAAGCTGAGGTCCAACGGTTCAGAGCCCTATGGACTCGGGCTGCCGGTTCTGGAGCCGCTATAGGTGAGCCTAGCGCCGGAGAACGGCCGGAGCGCTTTTCCGCACCCATCTCATTTCTCCTACCAGCAGCATTGGATGAGATCGAGGCTGTAGGGTCGAATTCGGCAGTCGGCAACTTCCGAATCCCCACCGGATTTGACGATCTTGACGCTTTGCTAGGAGGCTGGTCGCAGGGCAGCTTGATTATAGCTGGCGGCCGTCCTTCCTCCGGCAAGACTACATTGTTGCTCAACTTCTGCCGAACAGCCTCGATTAAGTACCGCCTTCCCTCGATGCTCATCAGCGGAGAGATGAATAGCAAAGAGCTCGAATACCGTCTGCTCTCGGCGGAAGCCCGCGTGCCGTTGCATTCGATACGGACTGGGCAAATGGACGAGCAGGCCTGGGGACGACTAGCGCGGACAATGGGTGCCCTCGCTGACGCTCCCATCCATATCGCTACTCCAGCGGAGTTCCTAATAGAGGAACTTAGTCTTGATGCTACCAGGCTTTCCCGCGAGTCGGAATTGAAGCTATTGCTGATAGATAGCCTTCAATGGATAGCTGATAGTGAAGTCGCTGCTCGAATGTCCGTGGAACACACTCTGCGACGCTTGAAGACTTTGGCAGAAACGCTTAGGCTTCCTGTCATTATTACCGCTCAAGCCGAAAGGCCAAATAAGAAACTCTGGGCGACTAATCCGATTACGCAACTAACTCATAGTGATACGGTCGAACGAGTTTCGGATGTGGTCGTCATACTGCATAGGCCTGACCAAGACGAGCCGGAAAGTCCCCGGGCAGGTGAGGCAGACCTAATAGTGGCAAGGAATAGAAACGGCCCCACAGCCACAGTGACCGTCGCCTACATGTATCATTATTGCCGTTTTCTCGGTCTATTGCCCAACGGATATGTAAAACTGGAGCCCACAGCCCATGACCGAGAGTTGTATCATCAATTGAGAGGACAGATACCTCCAGACGGAGAGGTAATCGAGTGGCTAAAAAACAACTTCGTCCTGAAATACTTTCCAGTGCGGCATCTTGACGCCGTTTCACAAGTGGCCAAGGCAATGAGCTTGGAGGTTGTGGGATTCGATGACAAAGAAGCTAATGATCAATACAATGATCTGCGACAGGCCATCGATAATTTCTACGACAAGGTTCTCTATTACACTTTCACCGATCAAAGCGGGCAACGACTAGAAGTACCGGCTGAGTGGCGAGATAGGGAAGATCGTACGCAATACGATACTGCAATGTCAACAATCAAGGAGGTCCGTAAGGCATTCATCGAGGCTTACGACAGATTCTTGCAGACTTGTCACAAGAAGGGAATCGATCGCGACGCCAGCTCGGGATAGTCAACACAGCCAAGCGGCTGGTCAAGGACCTGGCCAACGCTGGCGTCTGCGAGCCTGACGAGCTGCGCATGCTGTGGCGTATCGCAGACAGGATCGATGCTGCTGTCGCGAGCAAGCGCGAGCAGAGCTGATCGCAGCGATAGCTGACCAAGAGGCGAAGATCAAGCGACACTAACGCTTTCCTAACGCCTACCAGCCTTGATCCACCTGTTCCGCTACAGGCACACTTACAGCGCAGGACCCTTACCGGCGCCCTCTTGCCCTAGTCCCCCCCATAGGGTTTGCGCCGGTAAGGGTCCCTGCTGTGAAACCCCCGGCAGCCTCCCGCTCCCCCCATGGCTGCCGGGGGTTCCTCATGCGTCTTGTTTTAGGCGGGACCAGGGCCGACCCGGTAGGGACCAAAGTCCTTAGGGGCTAGCTCGATGAGGCTAGTTCCGTGGTGTAAAGCGCCAATGTCCGGGGCCGGACGTGGCTGTGTAATGGCGGCCCACCGTGCAAGCGTTAACAACACAGCTGCGGCGGACTCGGCGGAACGGACTGATGACCCGGACAGCCTGCTGGTCAGGGAAGCTTAAGTACTTCGGTTCGGACGCCTGTGAGCTGGTCGAAGCCCGCGCTGGCGTCAGTGGTCAGCAGGATCCGGCTGGTTGCGGCGGCCGTGGCGGCGATCATCATGTCGTTTGCGGATCCCGGCCGTCCTTTCGCCATCGCTGCTACCGCCAGGCGTGCATGCACCCGGGCGATGCCCGCGTTGTATGGCTCGACGGGAAGGCTGGACAAGATTGCCTCCACGCGGACGGCGCGCGCCTGCCGGTGCGCGGTGTCCGCGCGCTCGACGCCGACCAGGAGTTCCATCGCGGTAATCGCCGCGATGGCGGCATCGTCAAGGCCGAGGACCGCGTCCACGTCGAGGCTGCCGCGCTCGATCGCGATGAGGACGCCGGTGTCGAGGATTACCCGCCTGGCCATCCGCGTACCTCATCGCTGAAGGCGGACCGCAGGTCATCGTGCGCGCGCTCAAGATCATCCGCGAACCCGGTGTCCGCAGGGTTGTCACGCAGGGCGGCCTTGAGCCGGTCCGCTGATGTGCGGCGTTCCGGGACGAGCCGGCCGACCGGCACCCCGTCGCGGGTGATGACCACAGTCTCGCCGTGTTCGACGGCATCGAGGATGCTGGCGAAGCTCCGTGCCGCTTGAGTGGCAGTTACCGCGATCATGAATACATACTATCAGATCTTCTCTGCTTATATGTATATGAATGGCGGTGCTGGCAGCCGACCCCCGGGATGGCAGTGAATCCACGGCGGGTGGGCGACGTTCGAACTGGAGGGGGGTGCCGTGCCGTGAGTTCCCCGATCGGACCTATGGGTGCCGGCGCGGCCCGCAGTGCAAACGATAACGACACAACTTCAGTTCCGTCCTCAGGCGACCTTGACTGTCCAGTCACCCACCCGGGCGACGACGTTGACCGTCCCGCCGAGGGCCTCGACGTAGCCGCGGATGGCGTCCACCTCGGTCACCTTGCCGTGCTCAATCTGCGATACCCGTGCCTGCGATACGCCCATCATGGCCGCGACCTGCGCCTGGGTCAGCCCGGTGTTCTTCCGCAGCTGCGCGAGCTGGTGGCCGCGCTGCTCGGCTCGCATCGTCGCGCGGCTTCGCTCGCGCGACGCAACCCGGTCCGGAGCGTCCCAGTCCGGGTTCAGCTCGCGGACCTGCCGCTTGGTGTCCTCCCAGCGGACTGCTTTCATTCTTCCTCCTCGTGGGCTGCCCGCTGGTAAGCCGCGTACCGTTCCCCGGCGAGCGGGATCGCCTCGGCGTACCAGGTGCGCCAGCGCCCAGCCTTGTCCCCGGCGGCCAGCACGATCGCCCCCCGGCTCCGCGTCGAACACGAAGAGCAGGCGCACCTCGGCGGTGCCGGGCACCCGGGGCCGGAGCTCCTTGAGATTATGGATCTTGCTGCCATGAATGCGGTCGGCCAGCGGCCTGCCGAGCTGCGGCCCGCACAGGGCCAGCTCGTCCCCAGAGCCTCCTCGACCTTGTCCGCCGTGAGCCGGTCGTTCTTGCACAAGGCCAGGAACCAGTCGTTGACCGGCTCAAGGAGCAGGATCTCCCAGCGCACCTCCTCATTATAACGATTCCTTATATCCATGTCGCCGACACGCTCCGGCGGCAGCACGGCGGACAGGCGCCGCCTGGCAGGCCTCCGGCCCTTGCCGTCACGTTTAGCCATGAGGGGATCACAGCAGTCGCCACTGACATTCCGGCCCAGCGCAGCCCTGTCCGCCGTCGAAGTCACGACCGGACACATGGCGCCGCTCCACGGTGGATTCTCGCTGGCAGTGTCAGCAAATTCCGAAGTGCCGGCACGATCACCGGCTCAAGCAGGACCCGCGCTGGAAGGTCGACCAGCTTCCGGACGGGACGTTCCGGTGGACCACCCCGACCGGACGGCAGTACGACACCGAACCGACGCGGTACCCGGTTTAGGGGAGACGCGGTGGCAGGCTTAGGGCATGGCTTTGCTGCGGGTGGACGCCAGGGCGCTGGTGCCCCGGCTGCGCGGCGAACTGGCCGCGCTGCTGACCAGCCTGACGGGCGGCGACTGGGCCCTGCCGACCGCCTGTCCCGGCTGGTCCGTTCATGACGTCGCCGCGCATCTGCTCGGGGTCGAGCTCGGCAACGTCTCGGTGCGGCGGGACCACTGGGGGCTGGGCCCGGCCGAAGGAGAAGATCTGGACGCCTGGCTCAACCGCTTCAACCAGCAATGGGTAGACGCGGCGCGGCGGATCAGCCCGGCCCTTCTCATCGAGCTGATCGACCTGGCGGGCCGCCGCTTCGAGGAGCACCTGGCCACGCTCGACCTCGACGCCGCCGGCGGCCCGGTGGAGTGGGCGACCGGCTCGGACCCGGCGCCGGTCTGGCTCGATGTCGCCCGCGAGTACATGGAACGGTACGTGCACCAGCAGCAGATCCGCGAGGCCACGGGGCTCCCGCCGCTCGGGGCGGCCTTCACCGGCCCGGTCCTGGCGACCGCGGCGCACGCGCTGCCCCGCGCGCTCGACCGGGTGACCCGCCCGGCCGGCACCGTCGTGACGTTCACCGCCGAGGGCGAGGGCGGCGGCAGCTGGCACGTGGTCAGGGCCGTGGCCGGCTGGGGACTCGCCCCGGCGCCGCCGGGCCGTGCCGCCGCGTGCCAGGCGCGCACCACGGTGGAGGGCGCGCTCAAGCTCTACGCCCGGGACCCGAGCGCTCCGCCGCTGACCTGGCAGGGCGATCGCGAAATAGCCGACGCCCTGGCCGGGGTCAAGGCGGTCCTCGGCTGATCGTCCGTATGTTGGACACATTTGCTCCACGGAATGGACACAGGGGATGATGGGGTCATGCCATCTAGCTCCGACACCTACCTGCACGGCCATCACGACAGCGTGCTGCGGTCACACCGCTGGCGCACCGCGGAGAACTCGGCGGGGTACCTGCTGCCGCGACTGGCGCCGGACGCTCGGGTGCTCGACGTGGGCTGCGGCCCGGGCACGATCACCGCGGACCTGGCGGCCCGGGTGCCCGCCGGGGAGGTGACCGGCATCGACGCGGCCGCCGACGTGCTGGCGCAGGCCCGGCAGGAGGCGGAGCGGCGGGGGCAGCGCAACGTCCGCTTCGGCACCGGGGACGTGTACCGCCTGGACTTCGAGGACGGCGCGTTCGACGTGGTGCACGCGCACCAGGTGCTGCAGCACCTGACCGACCCGGTGGCGGCGCTGCGGGAGATGCGCCGGGTCTGCCGGCCGGGCGGGCTGGTCGCCGCGCGCGACGGGGACTACGGCGGGTTCCTCTGGTTCCCCGCGGAGCCGGGGCTGGACGAGTGGCTGGCGCTGTACCGGAACGTGGCCCGGGCGATCGGCGGGGAGCCGGACGCGGGACGGCACCTGCTGGCCTGGGCCAGGCAGGCCGGCTTCGCCTCGGTCGAGGCCTCGGGCAGCGCCTGGTGCTACACCGGGCCACAGGACCGGACCTGGTGGGGCACGTCGTGGGCGCAGCGGCTGACCGAGTCGCCGTTCGGCGAGCGGGCGGTCGAGCACGGGCTGGCCACGCGCGAGGACCTGGCGCGGCTGGCTTCGGCCTGGCTGCGCTGGGCGGAGAGCGGGGACGCCTGGTTCCTGATCCCGCACGGCGAGATCCTGTGCGAGGTTTAGGCCGCGGCGGCGGGATCTCCGGCGAGGCTGTCCGCCGCGGCGGACAGCGCGTCCAGGATGACGCGGACCGCAGGCTTACGGTCGCCGCCGCGGCGGCTGACGGTGAAGACCCGGCGGGTCACCGGCTCGGCGGGCGGGACCAGCCGGACTCCAGGGGGCAGCCGCCGGGCGGCCAGCCCCGGTACCAGGGTCACGCCCGCGCCCGCCCCGACCAGGCTGAGCAGGACCTGGAAGTCCGAGGCGCGGGCGACCACGCGGGGCACGAAGCCGGCCCGGGCGCAGGCCCGCTGGATCATCTCGGCGCAACTGGTGGACTGGCGCGGGGCGAGGAACGGCCAGGCCAGGGTAGCCAGCGGAACCGGGCCGTCGGCGGCCAGCGGAACCGGGCCGTCGGCGGCCAGCGGAACCGGGTCGTCGGCGGCCAGCGGACCCGGGTCGTCGGCGGGGATAGCCAGGACCACGGGGTCGTCGAGTAGCTCGCGGCGCTCGAAGAGCGGGTCCAGCGGGCGGGGCAGCAGGTCGTACTCGTGCGCCACGGCCACGTCGGTCGCGCCGCGGAGCACGGCGGGCAGCGACTCCTCCGGCTCCATCTCGGTCAGGTCCAGCCGCACCCGCGGCGCCGAATCCGCCAGTGCCGCCCACGCGGCGGGCACCAGGCTCGCGGCCGCGGACGCGAAGGCGGCCAGCGTGACCCGGCCCGCGACCTGGTCGCGCAGCGCGGCCAGGTCAGCCTCGGCGGTGTCCAGCCGGGCGAGCAGAACGTCGGTGTGCCCGACCAGTATCTGGGCGGCCGGGGTGAGCTCGAGCCCCCGCCCAGCCCGTTCGGTAAGTCTCATGCCCACCTCCCGTTCCAGCGCGGCGAGCTGCTGGGACACGGCGGGGGCCGAGTAGCCGAGCGCGGCGGCGGCCGCGGTCACCGACCCGTACGCGCTGACGGCGTGCAGGACCCGGAGCCTGCGCACATCGAGCATGAAGCGGAGCTTATCAGTCATAAGGCTTTTTGTAACTAGATCTTAAGCGATGACCGGACGAGACTGGATCTATGAACAACAAGCCGGCCAGTTTTGCCGCCGCGGGAACGGTGCTGCTGTGGGCCAGCGCGTTCCCGGCCATCACCGTCGCGGTCCGCGGGTTCGGTCCCGCGGGCCTGGCCGTGGCCCGGCTGGCGGTCGCCTCGGCCGCGCTGGCCGCGGCCGCGCCCGTGCTGGGCGTGCGCCGGCCCAGCCTGCGGGACCTGCCGCTGATCGCGCTGTGCGGCCTGGCCGGGATGACCGGGTACCAGCTGCTGCTCAACGCCGGGGAACGAGTGGTGCCCGCGGGCACGGCCAGCCTGCTGGTAGCGACCGCGCCGGTGTACGCCAGCCTGCTGGCGGTGGCCTTCCTCGGCGAGCGGTCCTCTCGCGGGCGCTGGGCCGGCAGCGCGGTGGCGCTGGCCGGGACCGCGCTGATCGCCGCTTCCCACGGGCTCGGGTTCGGCACGTCATCTTTGTTCGATGGGGCGCTGCTCGTGCTGGCGGCCGCGGTCCTCCAGGGGATCTTCCACACCGCGCAGAAGCCGCTGCTGGCCCGGTACACGGGCTTCGAGGTCACCGCCTACGCGATGTGGGCCGGCACCGTGTTCATCCTGCCCTGGACCGGGTCGCTGCTGCGGGCCCTTCCGCACGCGGGCGCGGCGGCCGTCGGCTCGGCGGTCTTGCTCGGCCTAGCGCCGTCGGCGGCCGGGTTCGTGCTGTGGGCCTACGCCATGGCGCGGATGGACGTCGGGCGGGTCACCGTCAGCCTCTACCTGGTCCCGGCGGCCGCGATCGGGATATCGCTGGTCTGGCTGGACCAGGTCCCCGGGCCGGCCGAGCTGATCGGCGGGGCGATCGCGCTGGCCGGGGTCGTGCTGGCCAGCGGCGGTCCTACCGCAAACGACAGGGCGTCAGGCGTCCCGGCGGGTGATGACGAGCGCGGCCACCCCCAAGCCGGCGGCCGGCCAGGCCAGCAGGACCAGCAGGGACCAGCCCGGGGAGAACAGGTCCCTCGCCGGGTGCAGCACGCTCACCTGCTGGGCCGCCTCCAGCAGCGTGAACCGGCCGATCCGGCCGTTCCACGGCGAGGGCAGCAGGGCCAGGATGCCCGGCACCAGGATCACCGCGATCGTGGCGGCGATGCCGCCCGCGGTGTGCCGGATGACCGCGCCGAGGGCCAGGCCGAGCAGCGCGCATACGCAGAGCAGCAGGCCGGCGGATAGCACCGCCCCGGGGACCCCGCGGTGCCCCAGCGACACGCCCTCGCGGTGGCCCGCCAGGACCGCCTGGACCAGCCCGAACGAGGTGAAGGCGACCACCTCGCCGGCGGCCAGCGTCACCGCGGCGAGCACGACCGCCTTGGCGGCCAGCACCGCACGGCGGCGCGGCGCCGCGGTGAACGTGACCCGGATCAGCCCGGTGCTGTACTCGGCCGTGAACGCCAGCACCCCCATCACGCTGACCGCGATCACCGCGTACTCCAGGCTGACGACCTCGGCCAGCAGCGGGTCTGGCGGCGGTCCGTGGCCGCGCGAGTTCGCGAAGGCGAAGGCGACCACGGCGCTGAACGCGACCGGGGTGACGATCGCGACCAGCAGGGACCAGTAGGTCGAGCGAACCGAACGGAACTTGGTCCACTCCGACGCCAGCAGGTCGAGCGCCCGGATGGCCAGGGAAGGCGCGCTCACCGGAGCGCCCCGCGGTAGTCGGTGCTCTCCCCGGTCAGGTCCAGGTAGGCGTCCTCCAGCGAGGCCTGCCGGGGCACCAGGGCGTGCACCGCGATGCCGTGCCGGGCGGCTAGGTCGCCGACGGCGGCGGCGTCCAGGCCGGTCACGACCAGCGCGCCGTCGTCCTGCGGGGTGACGGTCCCGCCCCGCTTTGCTATCAGCCCGGCAAGCTCGCCCGCCCGCGGGGAGCGGACCAGCACGTCCCGGCGGGCGCTGGACTCGATCAGCTCCGCGGTGGGCAGGTCGGCGAGCAGCCGGCCGCGGCCGATGACGACCAGGTGATCGGCGATCTGCGCCATCTCGCTCATCAGGTGGCTGGAGACCAGGACGGTGCGGCCGTCGGCGGCCAGTTCCCTGAAGAACCCGCGGATCCAGTGGATGCCTTCCGGGTCCAGGCCGTTGACGGGCTCGTCGAACATCAGCACCGGCGGGTCGCCGAGCAGCGCGGCGGCGATGCCGAGCCGCTGCTTCATGCCGAGCGAGAAGCCGCCGACCCGGCGCCTGGCCACCGCCCCCTCGAGCCCGGTCAGCCGGAGTACGTCGGTGACGCGCTGTTTGCCGATCCCGTTGGCCTGGGCCACCGACCGCAGGTGCGCCCAGCCGGACCGGCCCGGGTGCAGGGCGGTCGCGTCGAGCAGCGAGCCGACCTCGCGCAGCGGCCGGATCAGCTCGTCGTAGCGGCGGCCGCCGACCAGGGCCCGGCCGGAGGTCGGCGCGTCCAGGCCCAGGATCACCCGCATCGTGGTGCTCTTGCCCGCGCCGTTCGGGCCGAGGAAGCCGGTGACCCGCCCGGGGCGGACCGTGAAACTCAGGTCGTCGACCGCGGTGACCGGGCCGAAGTGCTTGCTGAGCCGCTCCACCTCGATCATTGTGGGCCTCCTTCCTGCCACGCCCGCCGCAGGCGGTCGTCGAGGGCCTCGACGGTGACCGCCCGGCTGGTCAGCACGACGTAGGTCCGGCGGTCCCGCCGTCCAGCAGTCGGCCGAGGCCGACCTTGATTCCGCCGGACCAGGTGCGGCCATGCGGGGTCAGCGCCTCGCGGGCCAGAGGCCGGCCGCGGCCTGCTGGGCGGAGACCCGGGCCGATGATACTCCCGGCCGTGTCCGCTCGCCGCGGAGGCCGCGTTGGCCCGCCGCGGGAAGCATGAGTGCTGCGGGATGCCCGGGGGCCTTTGACTCTGAGGTGGCTGTGGGTTACGTGACTGTTGCTTTCCGTGTTTTAGTATGGCCCTCATGGGGACGGTGACCAGCAGGCGGCAGGGTGGATCGGCGGCCGCCGTGCTCGATTTCGCCGTCACGCAGATCCTGGGGGACGACACCGCGCTCGGCGCGCTGCCCGCCGTGCTGGCCCGGATGGTGGCGGCGTTCGGCCTGCGGGCCGCGCTGGCCTTCCAGCCGTCGGGTGCCAAGGAGCCTGCCGTTCTCGCCACGCATCCGCCGGACGCGGCGGACCAGGAGCTGCTGGCCAGGATCGGCGTGGTGTCCACGGCGCCGCACACCAAGACACGGGGCGAGGGCGCGGCCCGCCCGCTGGCGGTGACGCTGAACGGGCGGCCGGCCAGCGTGCTGCTGGCCCACTCGGTGCCGGTGGACGGCCAGTGCCTGTGCGCCCTGGCGCTGATCGCTGACGCCGCCGCGGGCTGGGACGCCGAGATCACTGCCACCGCGCACGCGGTGGCCGCCATCGTGGCCACGCAGATCCGGCACGCCAACGACATGACCGCGCTGGCCGAGCGGCAGACACTGACCCGGGCGCTGATTGCCGGGGCACCCATCGCCGTGCTGGCCATGGACGCCGAAGGCTGCCTGATCGAGTTCAACCCCGCGGCCGAGAAGCTCTCCGGCTACCGGCGCGACGACGTGCTCGGCCGGCCCCTGTCCGAGATCCTCGTCCCGGAGCGGGACCGGGCCCGCTTCGCCGAGCACATCAGGACCTACCTGGCGACCGGCGACCCGGAGGAGTTCACCGGGCAGCTCCGGGTGCCGACGCTGCACGCGGATGGCACCGAGCGGGTCACCGAGCTGACCCCGGTGCAGATCACCATCGGCGGCCGGGCCATCTTCACCGGCTTCCTGCGCGACCTCACCGACATCGAGCGCTCGCACGCCGAACTGGCCGACCAGACCGAGCGGCTGAACTGCCTGATCGCCTCGGCCATCCCCGGCGTGCTGATCACCGACGAGCAGGGCACGGTCACCAACATCAGCCAGAGCTTCGAGACCATGTTCGGCGTGGACGAGCCCGTGGCCGGCACGCCCGCCTCCACGGTGCTGCGCCGGGTCGCGCGCGTGTTCGCCGACCCGGTCCGGTTCACCCGGCGGACGGTGGCGGTGCTGCGGGCCCGGCAGCCGATGACCGGGGAGCAGCTCACCTGCGCGGACGGCCGCACGGTCGAGTGGGACTACTGGCCGGTGCTTGTGGACGGCCGGCACCGCGGCGACATCTGGCTGGCCTGGGACATGTCGGACCGCAAGGAGCTCGAGCAGCAGCGGATCGAGGTCCAGCGGCAGCTGGCCGAGCAGAACGAGCGGCTGCGCAGGCTCGACGAGGCCAGGAACCAGTTCCTGGCCATCGTGTCGCACGAGCTGCGCACCCCGCTGACGTCGATCGTCTCGTTCAGCGAGCTGATCAGGGGCGAGGCCGAGGGCCTCACCCCGGAGGGGGTCAAGTTCCTCGACATCATCGAGCGCAACGCCGACCGGCTGCTCCGGCTGGTCGGTGACCTGCTCATGCTGGACCGGCTGGAAGCCGGCGCGCTGCCGCTGGACCTGGCCCCTGTCTCTGTCGCCGACCTGGCCGTCGAGGCGGTCAGGTCGGCTGCGCCCGCCGCCGCCAAGCAGGGCATCGCCATCGACGTCAGCACCGGGGAAGGGCCGCTGGTGGCCGCCGACCACCGGCGGCTGATGCAGGTGCTGGAAAACCTGATCGCGAACGCGGTCAAGTTCTCGCACCGGAACCAGCGGGTGCTCGTCTCGGCGGACTACGACGGCCAGCAGTGGCGGATCGACGTGGCCGACACCGGCATCGGCATCCCGCCGGCGGAGGCCGGGCAGCTGTTCAGCCGGTTCGTCCGCGCCTCCAACGCGCGCACCGCCGGGCTGCCGGGTACCGGCCTGGGCCTGTCCATCGTCAAGGTGCTCACCGAGATGCACGGCGGGCACGTGGCGGTGGACAGCACCCTGGGCCAGGGCACCAAGTTCAGCGTCTACCTGCCGGGGGACAGATGATGAAGGCCAGATCATGAAGGCCAGCTCATGAAGGGCCGCGTGCTAGTGATCGAGGACGAAGAGGACATCTCCCTGGGCATCCGCACCGTGCTGAGCAGGCATGGCCTGGAGGTGGACAGCTCACCGGACGGGAAGCAGGGCCTGCGTGCCTTCCACATGGCCCGGACGGAACCCTTCGACCTGGTCGTACTCGACATCGGGCTGCCGTCGATGAACGGGTGGCAAGTGCTGGAGCGCATTCGCGACCTGAGCGACGTGCCCGTGCTCATCCTGACCGCGCACGGCCAGGAGGGCGACAAGGTAAGAGGGCTCCACGGGGGCGCCGATGACTACCTGACCAAACCGTTCGGCAATCGTGAACTGGCCGCCCGGGTCGAGGCGCTGCTCCGCCGGCCCCGGACCGGGGAGCCGCAGGCCGAGGTCTACGACGACGGCCGCCTGCTGGTCAGGCTCACCGCCCGCGAGGTCAGCGTGGGCGGGATGCCGGTCGCGCTGACCCCGACCGAGTTCCGGCTGCTGGCCGCGCTGATCCGGCATCCGGGCCAGATCCTCACCCCGGACCAGCTGCTGAGGCTGGCCTGGAACGACCCGTTCGGGGTGGGGCCGGACCGGGTGAAGTTCGGCGTCATGCGGCTGCGCCGCAAGCTCGGCCAGGGCGCCGGGGAGCCGGGCGCGGCCATCGCGGCGGTCCGCGGGTTCGGCTACCGGTACGTCCCGCCCGCCTGATCCAAACTGCACTGATCCGTTTGACACTGATCCGTTTGACACTGATCCGTATGGCACTGATCCGTTTCGTCCAGGTTGATCCGCAACTGTCCTGCACCGGAACGGCAACGCCGGCAACCAGCCCGGTCGGGAAGACTGGCGGCATGGGTGAGATCACACGCGGACGGATCCTGGTCATCGAGGACGACCCGGAAACGGCGCTGTTCGTGGTGCACGTGCTGGCCAACCGGTGCCGGTTCGAGGTCATCCACACCGCCGACCCGGTGGTGGCGCTCCAGCTGACCACCGACGAGCACTGGGACCTGCTTGTCACCGACCTGGACATGCCGGGCATGAGCGCCCTGGAGCTGCTCGGCGCGGTGCGGCAGCTGGCGCCCGGGCTGCCGGTCGCGGTGGTGAGCGCGCACGCCCTGGACGGGGCCCCGGCCGGGCTGCTCGGCCATGCGGACAGCTTCCTGGAGAAGCCGCTGCGGGTGGACCAGCTCATCGCGACGGCGACCGCCCTGATCGGACGGGGACGTCACCCTTATCCGGACACTCCGGGGCACGATACCCTGCCGACGTGACCGTAGATATCAACGGAGCCGGGGTCGTTGTCACCGGCGCGGGTTCGGGGATCGGGCGGGCGCTGGCCCGCGGGCTGGCCGCGGCGGGCGCGCGGGTGGTGGTCAACGACCTGAACTTCGAGGCCGCGACGGCGGTGGCCCGCGAGATCGGCGGGTTTCCGGCGCCCGGCGACGCGGCGACCGAGCCTGGCGTGACCGCGCTCATCGCCACCGCCCGCGATTGCCTGGGCGGGATCGACATCTACTGCTCCAACGCCGGCGTCGCGGTCGGCGCCGGCCCGGACGCGCCTGAGGCGGCCTGGCAGCAGTCCTGGGAAGTCAATGTGATGGCCCACGTGCGGGCCTCCCGTGAGCTGCTGCCGGCCTGGCTGGAGCGCGGCCGCGGCTGCTTCGTGGTAACCGCGTCGGCGGCCGGGCTGCTCACCATGCTGGGCACGGCCACCTACTCGGTGACCAAGCACGCCGCCGAGTCCTACGCGGAGTGGCTCGCCGCCACCTACGCGCACCGCGGCCTGGTGGTGCACTGCATCTGCCCGCAAGGGGTGAAAACCCGGATGCTGGCCGAGTCGGGCGAGGCCGGGAAGGTGGTGCTGCAGGACGCGGCGATCGAGCCCGAGCGGGTCGCCGAGGCGCTGCTCGAGGGGATGGCGGCGGGAAAGTTCCTCATCCTGCCGCACCCGGAGGTGCACGGGTACTACCAGCTGCGGGCGACCGACCCCGACAGGTGGCTGCGCGGGATGAACCGGATGCAGCAGCGGATCGAAGAGGTTGAGCGAGGTATGGCATGAGGGCTTGGCAGGTGCCCGAGCTGGGCGAGCCGCGCGACGTGCTGACGCTGGCCGAGGTCCCCGACCCCGAGCCCGGCCCCGGCCAGGTGCTGGTGCGGGTGCTCGGGGCCGCGGCGAACTTCCCCGACGTGCTCATGTGCCGCGGCGGCTACCAGGTCCGCCCGCCGCTGCCGTTCACCCCGGGCGTCGAGCTATGCGGCGAGGTCGTGACGGCCGGCCCGGGGGTGACCGGGGTCGCGCCCGGCGACCGGCTCATCGGCGGCTCGATCGGCGGCGCGTTCGCCGAGCTGACGCTGATGAACCCGGACAGCGCGCTACCCGCCCCGGACGGCCTGGACGACGCCGAGGCGGGCGCCTTTTTCATCACGTACCAGACCGGGTGGTTCGGGCTGCACCGGCGGGCCCGGCTGGCGGCGGGCGAGACCCTGCTCGTGCACGCGGCCGCGGGCGGCGTCGGCAGCGGCGCGGTCCAGCTGGGCAAGGCGGCCGGGGCCCGGGTCATCGGCGTGGCCGGCGGCGAGCAGAAGACCGAGGTGGCCCGCGCCCTCGGCGCGGACGTGGTGATCGACCGGAACACCCAGGACTTCGTCGAGGTGGTCAAGGAGGTCACCGGGGGGCGTGGCGCCGACGTGATCTACGACCCGGTCGGCGGGGACACGTACGCCAGGTCCACCAAGTGCATCGCGTTCGAGGGCCGGATCCTGATCATCGGCTTCGCCGGCGGGCTGATCCAGTCGGCCGCGCTGAACCACGCGCTGGTCAAGAACTACTCGATCGTGGGCCTGCACTGGGGCCTGTACCAGAGCAAGCTCCCGCAGCTCATCCGGGACTGCCACGCCCAGCTGACCAAGATGGTGGCGGACGGCGCGATCCGGCCGCTGGTCAGCGAGCGGCTCGGGCTCGACGAGGTGCCCGCCGGGCTGCAGCGGCTGGCCGACGGCGGCACGGTAGGCCGGGTTGTGTTTGTCCCCTGAAGCCCGGCGAGCGTTTCCGGGAGCCTGCCGAGGATACGCATAACCGGCACGTCGGACGGGATGACAATCAGCACCCATCACCCGCCAGCGACCGGATGTGCGTGCTGAAGATCAAGCCGCCGCTGTGCTGGACGTCGCGGGAGCGGACTACTTCGCCGGCGCGCTGGACCGGGTGCTGACCGAGGGCTGGTGAGCTTTCAGGACGCGCTTTCTGGCCAGTTGCCCGGGTAGGTGTAGGTCGAGGCGAATCCGTTCCTGGTCTCGGTCATCTTGGTGAACCGCCCGTTCACCGGGGCGGAGAGGGTGACCGTGGTGGGGACCAGGCTGGGCGGCGCCTGGGCGCAGTTCGGGTTGCAGCTGTCGATGTCGGAGGTGCCCTGGCCGCTGGCCCCGGTGGCCGTCCAGGAGGACCAGGCGATCTTGGTGACCACGTTGGTCGCGTCGCCGCTGTAGGCGATCTCGGTCGGCTTCATGCCGGTGTAACCGCCCACGGTGAGCACCGGGAGCTGGGCCGGTACCGTGCTGGCGGGGGTGCTGGCCGGGGTAGTCGCCGGCGTGCTGGCGGGGGTGCTGGGCGCCGTGGTGCTCGCGGCGGGCGTGGTGGGCGTGGTCGCGGCGCTGCTCGCGGTGGTGGCGTGGGCCGGGCTGCTGGCCGGCGCGGTCGTGCCGCCGGAGGTGACGTGGCTGGCGGGCTTGCCGGCCAGCGCGAGGCCGAGCGCGGTGCCGCCGGCCGCTAGCAGGAAGGCCAGGGTCAGCACGACCGGGAGCAAGGCGCCGCGGCGGCGGGACGAGCGGGGGCCTGGCCCGGTGAGCCCGGGACCGGTCGCGGGCGCATGCCAGGTCTGGGCCAGAACGGTCTGGGTCGGGTTGTCGTACCGCGCGCCGGCCCCAGTCAGCTGAGTGTTCGTCAGCTGGGCCAGCAGTTGCGGCGCGGTGGGCCGGGCCTGCGGGTCCTTGGCCAGCGCGGCCTCGACCAGCGGGCGCAGGTCCGGCGGCACCGCGCTGGTGTCGGGGGCGGCGTGCACGATCCGGTACATGATGGCGTCGGACGTCCCGGTCCCGAACGGCGCCCGCCCGCCCGCCGCGAAGGCCACCGTCACAGCCCAGGTGAAGATGTCCGCCGCTATCCCGGCCCGGTCCATGATCTGTTCGGGCGCCATGAAGCCGACCGAGCCGACCGTGATGCCCGTCCTGGTCAGGCTGGTGGTGTCCAGCGCCTGGGCGATGCCGAAGTCGATGACCTTCGGGCCGGCCGCGGTGAGCAGCACGTTGGACGGCTTGAGGTCCCGGTGCACGATGCCGGCCGCGTGGATCGCGGTCAGCGCCTCGGCGAGCCCGGTGGCCAGGCCGTACAGCATCCCGTGGTCGAGCGCGCCGTGCGCGTTGACGTACTCCGACAGCGAGGGGCCGTCGGCGTACTCGGTGACCAGGAACGGCTTCGGCGCCTCGGTGTCGGCCTCGATCACCCGCACCGTGCACATGCCCTGGACCCGGGTCAGCGTGGTCACCTCGCGGCCGAACCTGGTCCGGAACTCCGGGTTGTCGGCCAGTTCCGGGCGCAGCACCTTGATCGCGACCGGCTGGCCGTCCCCGGTCTCGGCCAGGTAGACGACGCCCATACCGCCCGCGCCCAGCCGGGCGACCAGGCGGTACCGGCCGACCCGCGCCGGGTCCGTCTGCTGCAACGGCGCACGCGCCACCGGGGCCCCCCTTTCGCGACCCCTGCATGGTAGCCGCTGAGTTAGCGCCCCGTGTGAGTCATGCCGTGTGGCGTTCCCGGCCGCCCCGGATGGTGATCCAGGCCAGCGCTATGGCGACCAGGTACCCGGCCGTGGCCACCAGGAGCGGGACGCGCATGCTGAGCGCGTGCCCCTGGCCCAGCAGGGAGAGGAGCACGGCCACGCCGAGCGCGCCGCCCGACTGCCGGGCAGCGTTCAGGACGCCGCTGGCCACGCCCGCGTGCTCCCGGCCCGCCGCGCCCACCACCGCCGCGGTCATGGCCGGCATGGCCAGCGAGATCAGCCCGATCAGCAGCGAGCCGGCCAGGATCAGCGCGAGCGGGGTGCTGTTTCCCGCAGTAGCGAGCAGTGCCGTACCCGCCGCGGCCAGGGCGAGCCCGGCGATCATCGGCGGCCGCGGCCCGAATCGCGCGGTCAGCCGGCCGCTGGCCAGCGAGCCGGCCCCGACGAACACGCTGCTCGGCAGCAGCAGCAGCCCGGTGGCCAGCACCGGCTCGTGCCGCGCCTGCTGCAGGTAGAGGGACAGGCAGAGCAGCGACCCGTACAGCACCAGGTTGAAAATCATGCCGACGCCGGTGGCGCCGCTCAGTTCCCTGGACCGGAACAGGGCCAGCGGGAGGAGCGGGTGCGGATAGCGGCGCTCGGCGCGGACGAAGAGCCAGCCGGTGATCAGGCCCGCCGCGAGCAGCGCGCCGGGCAGCGGGGCAAGCCAGCCCTGCTGGCCCGCGGTGATGAAGCTCGCGGTGAGCGCGGCCAGCATGGCCACGCCGAAGAGCAGGCCGGGGATGTCGGCCCGGCGGTCCGGGTTTCTCGGTGACTCGGTGGCGTAGCGTCGCAGCAGGACGATGGTCAGCAGGCATATCGGCACGTTGACCAGGAAGATCGAGCGCCGGGGCGGCTGGCTTGTGGACGCCGGCGGGTGACTTCGTATCCGACGAAACACCGCCTGGGCGGCGCTGTAGCCGTCGTAGACGAGCTGGACGATACGACCGCGTGTGCATCCAGGACCTAGATTCGCCTACGTGGATCGTGGCGCGTTCCAGACAGCAAACGACCCCTACGGGATTTACCGTGTCCCGTGGGGTCGTTTTGCGTTGCGCGCTAACTTCTTTTTCCTTGGTCGCGCTCTGGTCGTCCTAGTTGAGTTGAGCCATGCTTCTTCGTCCACTTCGAAGAGAGCTGCGCGACATCCGCGTTCACCGCCGGTAGCGTGATACCAGCCATCTTCGGGGTAAAACTTACCCCTGATAATCGGGAGTCCGCATGTGCACGTATCGTGATCGTATCCGGAGGGATTCCTCTTGGCATCTTCGGCTAGCATTTTAGACATTGGTCTCGTCTCCGTTCGGTTCGTTTTGCGGTACTAGCCACGTCGGGACTATCGCATATCGCGGGTATCGTTCACCTTCGAATTCGTCCCACATGAAGGTAATCCGATACTTCTTCAGAATTTCACGCTTGCCGGCGAGGTCGGCCGCCTTCCAACGGTCGGCTTCGGTTAGCGGTGTTCCGTCGTCGTTTAGAACCGCTTTAGGTGTCCAGCGATCCGGCTTCGCGTTCTTCAGTTGCGATTCCAGCTCTTCCCGCTTCGTGCGTCGCTTCGCGCGTTCTGCGTCTTCTTCTTCGTAGGATAGTCCCTTGGTCGGAAGGTCAAGAAGCTTCACCCGTATTCTGTCGATTTCTTCTTGAATCTGGGTTTCTTCTCCCGGCTCAAATACGTAATCGTAGGTCTCGGCGTCGTCGTTATCGCGCATTTCATTGTCCACGATGGAATCCATAAGCGATTCGGCCACCAGCGTTCCGCACCCCTTGGGATTCGGCAGGAAACCGTGGCACCGGTAGTAGACATATCCGCCGCGCACCTTTAGCCGGTACATCGGCGCTCCGCACTTCTGGCAGAAAAGCGATCCGGTCAATAGCGCCGGCTCCCAATTCTTCGGACCCCGACGACCGCCGCGCGGTGCGTTGTCGAGTCGCTTATTTGCGGCGAGCCATAGCGAAGCATCGACGAGCGGTTCGACTTCGATCCTGACGACGCCCTTACCGCGCAGTCGTTGTCCGTTGATTATCAGGTCGGCCCTACGTTCGCCGATGTAAATGCGATTGCGGATCATTTGCGCTATCGACTTCGGAGACCACTTAGGTTCGGGTCCGCGTTCGTCCGGGTCCGTCTTAGACCAAGCCAGCCAAGTAATCGGCTTGACGTTTTCGGAATCGAGCCATGCAGCTACCTTGGCTAGCGACTTACCGTCCCGTATGCGCTGAAATATCGGCGGCACCCATTCCCAGCCTAGATCGTTCGGCTTTAGCGTCTTGTCGAATTTGGTCCCGCTAACGTCGTACCCGAATGGGATTGCGCCACCCGATAGTTTCCTGGCTGTCTGAAGGTCTAGCTGCCGGCTCATACTCCGGTCGCGAATGTCGTTCCATTCGCGGTTTGCTTGACGCTTCGCTGCCGTCCATTGCCAGAAGTCGGAATCGTGTCGCGCCGGATACCAGACACCCCCGTCGGGACCTACGATAATCAGCTTCTTTTGATTACGGGAAGCCCATGCTTCGATCATCGAAAAGTCTTCGTCCGTACCGCGTGATAGACGGTCGGTCTTGGTCACGACGATAGCGTCGTATCCGTGTATCTTCGCTCCCGTTTCGCGGACCCATTCCTTAGCATGGGGTCGGTCCCACGGTGCGACGACTCCGCTCTTAAAGTCGGCGGCGGTATCGACGTACTGTCCGCCCTGATCTATACCCCATTCCTTAGCTCGCTTGTCCTGCGCTTCTATGGGGAATTCGACCTTTTCGCCGGCTCTCGGCTTTCGGCTCTGCCGAGCTGCAACGATGAACCTTAGATCTTCTAGCGGCTGTGCCGGTGTGCTCATCTTCGCCGCCTCCTTCGTTCACCTCCCAGTATACGTTAACTGCTATGTTCCAGGCATCGAGCTGGATCACGAAAAAGCCCAGGCAGACGGAGATGAGCGCGGCGGCCGCCCGGCCCCGGCCGCGGGGATCGGTGATGCCCGGGGCGTCGGCCGGATGGCACCTCGCCAGGTCGCGTACTTCGCTAGCCATGTCTTCCAGCCTGCCCCCGGAACCTTCAAAGCCACCTCGAAGGATCTGGCACCGGGAAGCGGCGCATCGTGAGCGCAGGCGATACTTTGGCCACCACGGCACCATCTGTGTCGGCGGCTTACGCGGGGTGGGCAGGCGGCGGAGGTGGGGGGAATGGGCGCAGGATGGGGTGGCGGGATGGATCTTGGTGACCGGGAGAGTGTCTCGGGGAAACGGCGTATCAATGTGGGTGCGCGGTCCTCTGCAGGGCTAGTGGAGCCCAATTTTCTAAGGGGAGCGCATGACTGAGACAATCGCGGCCGGGCCGGCGCAGGAGGAAGTCCCGGAGGAGCAGGCAGCAGCCGTGGCGGACCTTCGGCGCACCGGCATCCATCCGGACTTCTGGTATCCGGTCGCCGTATCGGCGAGCGTGCGGAAGAAGAAGACTCATCCGGCGCTGTTCGCGGGCGAGCGGATCGCGCTGTACCGCGGCGAGAGCGGCACGGTCTACGCGCTGGAGGACCGGTGCGCTCACCGCCAGGTGCCGCTGAGCATGGGCGTGGTGGAGGGCGACGTGCTGCGCTGCTGCTATCACGCCTGGGCCTACCGCGGTAACGGCCGCATCTCGCAGATCCCGTACCTGCCCAAGGGCGTCACCCGGCCGCCGCGGGGCGTGCGCGCCTACCCGGTGCGCGAGGCCTACGGCCTGGTGTTCGTCTTCCCCGGCAACCCGGAGAAGGCGGCCACGGCCGCCTTTCCCGAGCTGCCGGAGTTCGACTCCGCCCGGCACAAGACGATGACGTTCTCGCGCACCGTCCAGTGCCACTACTCGTTCATGCACGAGAACCTGCTGGACATGAACCACCAGTTCCTGCACCGGGGCATCCTTGGCAAGATCCAGCCCAAGCTGCTCGGCTACGACAGCGACCCCCAGTCGGTGGAGGCCCGGTACCTTTTCACGCACGTCGGCGGGAAGAAGAACCGCGGCGCCAACCTGCTCGCCGCCGAGGGCATCGGCGGCAGCAAGTCGCCCGACGTCATCACCATCAAGACCGGATACCCGTACCAGACCCTCCGGCTGGTCCCTGAGGACGCGGAGCTTCCGGCGTTCTCCCTCTGGGTGGCCTACGTGCCCGAGGATGCCGGGCAGCGCACCAACCACGTCTACGGCCTGCTCATGATCGAGAAGCCGCCGGTTCCTGGGGCACTCCACCTGGCCTGGCCGTTCATCAGGCGGTTCACCGAGCGCGTGTTCGCCGAGGACCGGATGGCGGTCGAGGCCGAACAGCGTGCCTGGGACGAGCAGGGCGAGGACTGGAACCGCGAGGTCTTCCCGCTGATTCTCGACGTCCGCGACGTGCTGCGCAGCAACGGCGTGCCGATCCGCTCCGGGTCCGCGCTGTGCGGCGCCGCCTCACTCTGCGGCGCGGCCGCCGGGATTGTCGCTTAACGTGAGGCTATGGGCTGGGCGAACTACGTCGCGCTCGGGGACAGCCTGACGGCGGGGCGGGACGATCACGGACCTGAGGGCGCGCGGATCGGGTGGGCCCGGCGGCTGGCCGGGATCCTGACCGCGCGCACCTCGGTGCGCTGCGCGCTGACCAACCTGGCCGCCGACGGCGCCAGCGCGGGCGTGGTGCTGGAACAGCAGCTGCCGTCGGTGACGAGCCTCGGCCCGGATCTGGTCAGCGTGACCGTGGGGATGAACGACATCAGGGACCCCGGCTTCACGCCGGAGCGCTTCGCCGCCGAGTTCGGCCTGCTGCTCGACGGCCTGGCCGCCACCGGGGCCACGGTGCTGACCTGCACGCTGCCGGACATCGCCGCGATCATGCCGCTGCCCGCCCACCTGGTGGAGTTGGCGCGGCAGCGGATGCGGCGGGCCAGCGACATCATCAGGGAGCAGGCGGCGGCGCGGGGCGTCGTCTGCCTGGACGCGTGGGCGATGCCCGGGGCGGCCGACCCGGAGCTGTTCGGGCCGGACCGGATCCACCCGAACGGCAGCGGGCACCAGCTTATGGCGGACGCGTTCGCCGCCTTGCTGCTGACGGGCTAGGATGCGGGCGTGCCAGCCGAGGGTGCCTCCTCAGCCGAGGGTACGGGCCGCAGGCGGTGGGTCACCCCGGTCGTGTACGGCGTGCTCGGCGTCGAACTCGCGGTGGTCGTCGTCTTCGCCGCGACGTACAACGCCCTGGATTTCCGCATCTACATGTGGGGCGGCCACGCCGTGCTGGACGACAGCCGCCTGTACCTGGCGCTGGCGTACGGCCACTGGTTCACCTACTCGCCGTTCGCGGCCATCGTGTTCGTGCCGGTCGCGACGCTCCCGCTGGCCGTGGCCCGGGCGGGCTGGGACCTGGTCTCGGTCGCGGCCCTGGCCTACTCCTGCACCCGGATCGTGCAGATCGCCGGCTACCGGCCGACGCGCCTGCAGGTGGCGGGCTTCGTGGCGGCCGCGATGGCGCTGGACCCGGTGTGGGAGACGCTGTTCCTCGGCCAGATCAACCTGATACTGCTGGCCCTGATCCTCACCGACGTCTGGCTCGTATCCCGCGGCTCGTCCCGGCTGGCCGTGGGCGTGGGCGTGGGGATCGCCGCCGCGATCAAGCTCACGCCCGCCATCTTCATCGTGTTCTTCCTGCTGGCCAGGCGGACGAAGGCGGCCGTCGTGGCGGCGGGCACCTTCGCCGGTTGCGGGCTGATCGGCTTTCTCGTCGCGCCGGACGCCTCCCGGCTCTACTGGCGGCACCTGTTCTTCGACACCAGGCGGGTCGGCGCGCCGTACATCAGCAACCAGTCGCCGTACGCCACGGCGATCAGGATCGCGAACGGGCAGGGCCACATCGGCCCGTGGTGGATCGTCGTCCCGATCACGTTCGCCGTCGTCGGGCTGGCCACGGCGACCGTCCTGGCCAGGCGGCAGGACTGGCTGGGCGCGACGGCGGTCACCGGGACGACCGGGTTGCTGGTCTCGCCGATTTCCTGGGCGCACCACTGGGTGTGGGTCCTGCCCGCCCTGGTGCTGCTGATCCGCGCCGGGCACCGGATCGCCGCGGGCGCCGTCTACCTGCTGTTCGCGGTGGCCCCCTTCTGGTTCACCCCGCACGCGGCCGGGCCGCGTGAGTACGGGTTCCACTGGCTGGTGACGCTCGTCGCCAACTGCTTCCTGCTCGCCGGGCTCACGTTTCTCGCCTATATGGCACTAACTCAGCTGGTGCTCGTTAAGCCGGAGCGCCCGCAGCGTGCCCAGAGCCAGACGGAGGATCTCGGCCCGCCTGGCGAGGACGACGTCGCCGAACTGCACGCCGGCTAGACGGCCCGCGCATCCAGGCGGCCGGGCCCCCCACAGTCCGAGCGGCCACGCCCACTCGGGCCCTCGCCAATTCCCAGCCCCCACTCCCATCACACCAGCACCACCACCCAGCACTGCCGAACCGCAACAATGTGACAGTAATGCGAGCGGGCGGGGCGGTAGCCGCGGCGGCGGTGCTGGGCGGCGGTGCTGGGCGGCGGTACGGGGCGGCGGTACGGGGCGGCGGTACTGGGTCGAAGTGCCGGTGGTCCGGTTCTAGCCGGACCAGCGGCACATCGACCCAGCGGTCAGCACATCAGCGCGCCAGAAATCCCGAAGCGACGGGTTATTTTAAAGACGCGCGCTCAGGACCGCCTGATCCGCGATGCCCGCGTGATCTGTGATTCCTGTGCGTGCTGTGGTGCGGGGGCAGGCAGCCCGCCCGTTCGGCTGGAAATGACCGCAAACCGGCCTGAACCACCCCTTCCCCGCCAGCCCCGCACAGCGCACCCGTACCTACCAGCCAGGCCACCCGGGCCGGCCAGCGGGACACGCCCTAGAGGAGCGCGGTGGCCAGGGGCGGATGCACCGCCTAGGGCAGCGTCCAGTGCTGGTTGGCGGTGTTGTGGCAGGTGAAGACCACGAGCGGGGTGCCGTTCTTCTTCGAGAAGGCCGGGTCGTCCAGGCACAGCGTGCCGTGGTGGGCCTTGAGCACGTACTCGCCGTGGGAGTTGTGGGTCCACAGCTCGTTGGCGGCGCCGGTGCAGGTGTAGAGGACGACCCGGCTGCCGCTGCCGCCGCTGGCCTTGTCGTTCATGCACTTGCCGCGGTGGATGAGCTCCCCGTGACGATAAGTCCACTGCTCGCTGGCGCCGTTGTAGCAGGTCCAGGCCTCGATCTTGGTCCGCGCCGCGGTCTTGTTCCCGGCGTCGTCGGCGCACATGTTCCCGAAGCCCTTGACCTCGTGCGACGCGGCGGCCCCGTTGGACAGCGTCACGCGGACTCTGCCGCTGCCGGTGATCCCGCTGGCGGCGGACACGATGCAGGAGTCCGGGTGCTTGAAAGCGTGCGGGAGGACGCGGGTGACCGGGGTTCTCGCCGTGAAGGTGCCGTTCTTGCTGGAGATGCTGCTGCCCACACTGCAGGACGTGCCCCAGGCCACGATGACCGACTGATTCGGGCTCGCGGTCACGGTCACGGTCAGCGTGGACGGGTGATTGACCGAGACGGCGGTGGCGCAGTTCGCGTTGGCGCCCTTGGCCGCGCACGAGCCGACCGTGCCCGCGCTCGCGGTGACGGCGCTCGCGGTGACGGCCCCGGCGGCGAGCAGGGCGGTCGTGACCAGGTAGGCGAATTTCCTCATCGGTAAGGCCCCTTCGGTTCTGCCCCCGCAAACATGACGTGACGCCGGTCACGCTCGTTTACCCCGGTCGGTCACGAAGCGGTCCCGGCTCGCCGGGATCTTCGCCAGGGTCAGAGCGCGATGACAGAGGACACCTCGAGGACCCGGCCGGTGACGTCGGGGTCATTGTCGGAAAGCAGCGAGGCGACCAGGTCGGCGACCTGCGCGGCGGTACCGAACCGGCGCAGTTCGATGGTTTCGGCCAGGTCGGCCCGCGTCGTCTCGGGTACCAGCGCGGCCATGTAACGGGTTCCGGCAGCAGGACCGGGGGTCACGGCGTTGACGCTGATCCCGAACCGGCTGGCCTGCAGGGCCAGCGCCCGGGTGAACCCGGCCACCCCCGGCCGGGCCAGCGTGTCATGGCCGGAGGGGGCGTGATCGTACTCACCGCAGACCGAGGACACCGTGACGATCCGGCCCGAGCGGCGCGCCATCATGGCGAACACCGCGGTGCGGCACAGGTGGAACACGCCGTCCAGGCTGGTGTCGATCACAACCCGCCAGTCGGCCTCGGCGAGCCGCGCCAGCGGCTGCTCCCTGGTGATGCCGGCGCAGCTGACCACGGCCTGGACCGGGCCGAGTTCCTCCTCGGTCAGCCGGAACCAGGCGCTCACCTCGGCGGCGTCGGTGATGTCCACGTCGGTCCCGATTGCGTAGACACCGAGTTCGAAGGCGGCCTTCTCCACCTCGCGGGCGGAAGGGCCGTCGCCGTGATAGCTGAAACCGACGTCCCAGCCGTCCGCGGCCAGCCGCCGCACGGTGGCCGCGCCGATACCGCGCGAGCCGTCGCTGACCAGCGCGACCCGGCCTTGCCCGTCGATCGCCTGGCCCACCGCTGTCTCCTCCTGTCCCGGTCCCCCGCCATGTGATGTCAGGCATCGTAACGGCATTCCCGTTAGCAAGGTTAACGGGAGGTAAATACGGGATCGCGGCGTGTCGGCCAGGGCCTTCCGCAGGCTGAGTCGCGGCCGGATGGCTTAGCCTGAACCGTGCACATGCTAAGGATCGGAACCCTGGGCTCGTCGCGCATCTCCGAGCCCGCCCTGATGGAGCCGTCCGCCAGCGTGCCCGAGGTGACGGTGGCCGGGGTCGCGACCCGTGACCTGGCCCGCGCGGAGGCCTACGCGCTGCGTCACGGCATCCCGAAGGCCTACGGGTCCTACGAAGAGCTGCTGGCCGACCCGGATATCAACGCCGTCTACAACCCGCTGCCGAACTCGCTGCACGGGCCGTGGACGCTGCGGGCGATCGCGGCCGGCAAGCACGTGCTGTGCGAGAAGCCGTTCGCGTCGAACGCGGAGGAGGCAGCGCAGGTGGCGCAGGCCGCTTCGGCCTCCGGCCTGGTCGTGATGGAGGCCATGCACTACCGCTACCACCCGCTCACCGCGCGGCTGTGCGAGGTCGTGAGTGAGCTCGGGCCGGTGCGGCATATTCAGGCCTGGACGAGCTTCGCCATCACCAACCCCGGCGACATCAGGTACGACTTCGGCCTGGCCGGCGGGGCCATGATGGACGGCGGCTGCTACGCGCTCGACTGCCTGCGGCTGCTTGGAGCCGGTGACGGGCAGGATGAGCCCTCGGTGACCGGGGCGCTGGCGGACCCGGTCGTCCCCGGGGCCGGCGCCGAGGCGGCGGATCGCTCGCTGGCCGTCCGGCTGGCCTTCCCCGGCGGGGCGACGGGCTGGTTCGAGTCCACCTTCACCAGGGACGGCGAGTTCCGGGCCGACCTGCACGTGATCTGTGAGGACGGGCTGGTGCACCTGGACAACTTCATCTTCCCGGCGCGGGGGCACCTGACCGCGACCCGGGATGGCTTCGTCGTGGCCGACGAGGCGGGCGGCGGAGAATCGACCTACGTGTACCAGCTGCGGGCGTTCGCCGCCGCGATCACCTCGGGGAACCCGGTCCCGACGTCGGCGGAGCACGCGGCGGTGACCATGCGGCTGATCGACGCCGCGTACCGCGCGGCCGGGCTGGCTCCGCGGCCGGCGGACGGGCGGGGATGACCCCCGCCGGCGCGGACGCGGCGGCGGGGATGACCCCCGCTGGCGCGGACGCGGCGCGGTTCGCGGCCGACCTGATCAGGATCGACACGACCAACCGGGGCGGCGGGGACGCGCGGGAGCGGCCGGCCGCGGAATACGTGGCGGCGCGGCTGGCCGAGGCGGGGCTCGAGCCGGTACTGCTCGAGTCGGCGCCGGGGCGGGCCAACGTGGTGGCGCGGATCGCTGGTGGCGGGGATGAGGCCCCCGCAGGGGGCCCTGAGGGAGCACTGCTGCTGCACGGGCACCTGGACGTGGTGCCGGCCGACCCGGCGGACTGGTCGGTGCCCCCGTTCTCCGGCGAGATACGCGACGGGGTGCTCTGGGGGCGCGGCGCGGTTGACATGAAGAACGCGGACGCGGTGCTGATCGCGCTGGCCGCCGACTGGGCGCGCTCCGGCCGCAGGCCGGGGCGGGACATCGTGCTCGCGTTCACCGCGGACGAGGAGGACACCGCGCAGGCCGGTTCGCAGTGGCTGGTCGAGCGGCATCCGGAGCTGTTCGAGGGCTGCACCGAGGCCGTCGGGGAATCCGGGGCGTTCACCTTCCACGCCGGGCCGGGGCGGCGGCTTTACCCGATCGCCTCCGCCGAGCGGGGCACCGCCTGGCTGAAGCTGACCGCGCACGGCCGGGCCGGGCACGGCTCCAAGCCGAACGACGCGAACGCGGTGACCCGGCTGGCCGGGGCGGTAGCCAGGATCGGCGCCTACCGGTGGCCGGTCCGGCTGATCCCGACGGTGCGCGCCGCGGTCGAGGCCATCGCCGCCGAGGCCGGGACCCGCCTGCCGGACGGGGCGCTGGACGGCCCGCTGGAGGCGGACGAGCTGCTGGGGTGGCTCGGGCCCGCGGGTGCGCTGGTGGCCGGGACCGTGCGCAACAGCGCCAACCCGACCATGCTGGCGGCGGGCTACAAGCTCAACGTGATACCCGGCGAGGCGGTCGCATACGTGGACGGCCGGGTCCTGCCCGGCTTGGCCGGGGAGTTCCGCAGCACGCTGGACGAGCTGACCGGACAGGACGTGACCTGGGAGTACGCCCACGAGGAGATACCGCTGGAGGCGCCGCTCGGCGCCCCGGTGATGGCCCGCATGGCGCGGGCGCTGCTGGCCGAGGACCCGGGCTCTGTCGTCGTGCCCTACTGCATGAGCGGCGGCACCGACGCGAAGCAGTTCTCCCGGCTCGGCATGACCTGTTACGGCTTCACCCCGCTGGTGCTGCCCGAAGGCTACGACTACTACGCCATGTTCCACGGCACCGACGAGCGCATCCCGCTGTCCGCGCTGGAGGCGAGTGTCCGGATTATGGACCGGTTCCTCACGGCCGCGATGTCTGATCAAGAAATTTTCTGATCTTTTTTGTGCGATTGTTTCCGCAGGTTAGAGCGCCTGTTCTTGATGTGGCGGAAGCGGCGGGGCGGGGTGAACTGGCATCTTGTGGCTTGTTCGGGGCATTGCTGCTGCTGTCTGGTGATGGGCAGGAGGTAGTCAATGACCGTAGTTGAGGTACCGTCCGGCGCGCACATGGCGGAGAGATGGCTCGGCGGGCGATTCCGGCTGGACGAGCGGATAAGCACCGACACTCAGGCCAGCGGATCCTCGGGGCCGTGCGGTTCCTCATGGGAGGCGCGCGGCCTTTCCTTGTGGAAGGCCACCGACCAGTTGCTCGGCCGTGCCGTCACGATCTACCTGCTCCCCAGGGGGCCCGTCCCGCGCGCCGTGGTCGACGCGGTGCAGTCGGCCGCCAAGGTATCCGACCCGCGGCTGGCCACCATCTACGACACCGACTTCGACGGGCAGTGCCCATACATCGTGACCGAGCGGACGCCCGGCACGCACCTGGAGGACCTGGTGCTGTCCGGCCCCTTCCCGCCAGCACTGCCGCATCCGGCCCTGGCCGCGGCCATGATCGCGGACGCGGCCGACGCGATCGCCGTCGCGCACCGGGCCGGCCTGCCGCACCTGCGGCTGACCCCGCACTCGGTGCGCTGGGACAACGCCAGCGGCCTCAAGATCACCGGCCTCGGCCTGGACGCGGCGCTCTTCGGCACGGTTCCGGGCGGCACTGGTACGAGCGGCACGGATGCGGAGGACCCGGTAGCCGCCGACACCGCGGCGCTGGCCCGGATGCTGTACGCGCTGCTCACCGGGTACTGGCCCGGCGACGAGCCGACCGCGCTGCCGCCCGCGCCCCGGCACAAGGGACGCGTGTGCACGCCGCGCCAGATCCGCGCCGGGGTGCCCGCTCTGCTGGACGCCATCGCCTACCACGGCCTGCAGGGAGAGGCGGCCGACGCCCCGCTGCGGCCGCAGACCTCGGCCGGGATGGCCATGGCGCTCCGCATGGTGCAGCGGCCGTCCTACCAGCTGGACCGGCTGGACCGGCTGGAGAGCGTGCCGGTCATCCGGTCCGGCGCCCAGGGGCAGCGGCGGCAGGCCCGGCACGCCAGGGCCAGGGCCGGCCTCGGGCTGCGCACCACGCTGCTGCGCCCGGCCATGTAAGGCGGCGTCCCCGCGAAGTTCCTCGGCGCGGGCCAGGGAGTCGGCCAGGTCGTCGGTCAGGCAGTTCCCGGCGGCCAGCACCTCGCTGATCCGGGCGGCCGCGTGCCCGGCCAGCTCGCGGGCGGCCTCAGGCGCCTCGCCGGCCAGGTCCTCCACCTCGTCAAGGAGATCTTCCAGATCGCTGGTGTCGGGATACCAGCCGTCGTCCGGATCGCAGTCGCCCGCCTCGGCGGCCAGGCCGGCGAGGACGTCATCGAGTTCGGCGCGCAGCTCGGCGGCCGGGTCGGGACCGGCGCGGACCCAGGTGAGCACCGCAGCGACCGCGTGCGGGCAGGGAGCCCCATCTTGGTACGGGGCCGGGCAGGCACAGTGCGCCTCCAGGCCGAACGGCTTGACCCGCACGCTGACCTCGGTGCCGTCCACGATCGCCTCGATCTGCGGCCCGACCGCGGAAAACCCCGCCACCTTATCCGCCAGTACGACGGCCTGCGCGAAGACGTCCTCGGCCACGGCCGCGCGCAGTGACTCCTCGGTCACCTCGATCTGTGCCATCCGCCGTCACCCGGGCAGCAGGCGGCGGATCTGGTCCTGGCCCAGCGCCAGCAGCAGCGTGGGCAGCCGCGGGCCCGTGTTCTTCCCGATCAGCAGCTGGTAGAGCAGGATGAACCAGGTCCGCTGGGCGGCCGACAGCTCCGGGGAGCGCGGGGCGTCGATGGGCAGCCCCCGCATCAGCTTGGGGACGCCGTACAGCAGCGCGGTCAGGCCGTCGAGGGACCAGTCATCCGCCATCCGTTCGGTCAGCAGCTTGAGCGCGCCACGTTCTTCCTCGCTGAGGGCCGCGAGCCTGGCCGTGTCCGGCCGGTCGCGGACCTGGGTCCGGTCGGCGGGATCCACGTACCCGGCCACCCACGCCTGCGCGCAGTCCAGCCGGGGCCGGACCTCGTCCAGCGAGGCCACTGGATCCTGGTCGGTCAGGTCCCGCAGGATGCGCAGGATCTGCGCCTCGTCGCCCGCCGTGATGTCCGCCACCGAGGCCAGCGTCCGGAATGGCAGCGGCCGCGGCGTGAGCGGCAGCGGCCCTTCCGCGGTCCCGGCCGCGCGGCCGTACACCGCCACGGAGGCCGGCTCGGCGGTCCCGTCCGCGACCTTGCGGCTCAGCGCGTCCCACTCGTCGTAGACCCGGCCCACCTCCTGGTCGAAGGCCAGGGTGATGGACTGCTCGGGACGGCGCCGGGCGTACAGCCAGCGGAGCAGCGGCGCCTCGAAGATCTCCAGGGCATCGGCCGGGGTTGGTGCGCGGCCGGCCGAGCCGCTCAACTTGGACGAGCCGCCGGAGGCGCCGACGAAGGCGTACCCGAAGTGCAGCGGCATCTCGCCGCCGAAGATCTCCGACACCAGCTCCCCGCCGACGGTGAAGCTGGATCCGGGCGAGGCGTGGTCGACCCCGGCCGGCTCGAACGTCACCCGCTCGTAGGCCCAGCGCATGGGCCAGTCGACCTTCCAGGCCAGCTTCCCGGCCACCTCGGCGATGGGCACCGGGCCCACCTGGGCGCCGCAGGCGCAGGTGTAGCTGATCTGGTTGGTCTCGTCGTCGTAGCCGGTCACCGTGGTGTCGTCGCGCCCGCAGGCCGCGCAGTACGGCCTGAACGGGTAGTAGGCCCTGGTGCCCGCGCCCTGCGGGTCGTCGTCATCAGGATCGGCTGACTTCTTGGTCTGGTACCTGGCCAGCACCGCGCCGATGTCGGCCCGGCGCCGCATGGCGGTGATGATCTGCCCGGTGTAGGCGCCGGAGGTGTACATCTGGGTCTGGCTGATCTCGGTGACCAGGACGCCGAGCCTGGCCAGCGACTCGCGCAGCGGCTCCTTGAAGTGCTCGGCCCAGCTCTGGTGCCGGCCGCAGGGATCGGGCACCGCGGTCAGCGGCCGTCCGATGTGCTCGGCGAACGACTCGGGGAAGCCGGCCGGGACCCGGCGCAGCCGGTCGTAGTCGTCCCAGGACAAGATGTGCCTGGCGGGCACCCCCTGCTTGCGGATCTCGTCCGCGATCAGGTGCGGCACCATCAGCTCGCGCAGGTTTCCCAGGTGCACGGGCCCGGACGGGCTGATCCCCGACGCGCAGGTCGGCGCCTCGCCGGGATGCCGGCGTTCCGCTTCGGCACGCACCTCGCCGGCTGTGCGCACCACCCAGTCATCGGCCACAGCCACGGGACAGGACACCTCCATCGTCTTTCGCAGGGATCAGCGTACAAGAGGACGGGTCATCCGTTGATTATTGACTGAGCGTATACTCTCAGCGTATTCTGCCCTTCATGAGCGTTCCCCTGACTCTGCTGGGCCTGCTCGAGCGGGAGCCGAGCCATGGCTATGACCTGAAACGGGACTACGACACCTACTTCGGCCGCGGCAAACCGCTGCCGTACGGGCAGGTATACGCGACGCTGGCCCGGCTGGCCCGGGACGGCAAGGCGGTGGCCGGAGAGGCCGAGCCGGGCGACGGCCCGGACCGCAAGCGCTACGCCATCACCCCGGTCGGCACTGCCGAGGTCGGGACCTGGCTGGCCGAGCCGTCCGAACCCGAGCCGCACCTGCAGACCGTGCTGTTCGCCAAGGTGATGCTGGCGCTGATGCTCGGCCGGCCGGCCGCGCGCTATCTCGACGCGCAGCGGGCCAGGCACCTGCGGCGGATGCGGGAGCTGACCGAGGCCAAGCGTACCGGCCCGCTGATGGACACGCTGCTGGCCGACTACGGCCTGTTCCACCTCGAAGCCGACCTGCGCTGGATCGATACCACCGCGGCCAGGCTCGGGGAGCTGGCGGAACTGGTGCGTGCGTCATGACCGGGGCGAACGGGACACGGAGCCCGCTGATCGAGGCGCGCGAGATCACCAAGTCGTTCGGCCAGACGCCTGCGCTGCGCGGCGCCAGCGTGGCGGTGGCGGCCGGCGAGATCCTCGCCGTCATGGGCCCGAGCGGCTCGGGCAAGTCGACGCTGCTGCACTGCCTGGCCGGCATCTTCTCGCCGGACGAGGGCGAGATCATCTTCGACGGGCAGCGGCTCGACCAGCTCTCCGAGGCCAGGCGAACCGAACTGCGGCGCACCGCGTTCGGCTTCGTGTTCCAGTTCGGGCAGCTGGTGCCCGAACTGACCGCGGCCGATAACGTCGCGCTGCCGCTGCTGCTCAACCGGGTCCGGCGGGCCGCGGCGTACCAGCAGGCCATGTCGTGGCTGGCGCGGCTGGGCCTGGAGGGGAAAGACGGCCGGCGGACCGGGGAGCTGTCCGGCGGCGAGGCGCAGCGGGTGGCGGTGGCCCGGGCGCTGGCGATCAAGCCCAAGGTCCTGTTCGCCGACGAGCCGACCGGCTCGCTGGACTCGCTGACCGGCGAGAAGGTGATGAACCTGCTGACCGACCTGACCCGGGAAGAGGGCACGACTGTGGTGCTGGTGACCCACGACGCGCGGGTCGCGGCCTACGCCGAGCGTGAGGTCGTGGTGCGCGACGGCAAGGTCACCACGCTGGAGCCCAGCGGAACCGACGGGGGCTTCCGCTGATGATCCGGCTCGGCTTGCAGCTCACCCTGCACAGCGGCCGGGAGGCCTTCACCCGGCTGTTGCTCACCACGGTCGCGGTCGCGCTCGGCGTGGCCGTGCTGCTCGGCGTGTTCGCCGAGTTCCACGCCTTCCAGGCCGATGCCAACCGGTCCTGCTGGGAGTGCACGCAAGGCGCCACGGTGCCGAAGGCGCCGGGCACCCGGGGCGAGCTGTGGAACTACAGCGCGGACTTCTACCAGGGCCGGACCATCGAACGGCTAGACCTGGCCGCGCTGGGATCTGGGGCCCCGGTCCCGCCGGGCGTCTCGCGGCTGCCCGCTCCCGGACAGTACTACGCCTCCCCCGCGCTCGCCGCGCTGCTGCGTACGGTCCCGCGTGACGAGCTGGGCGATCGCTTCCCCGGCACCATGATCGGCACGATCGGCGACGCGGCGCTGGCCGGCCCGGACGAGCTGGCCATCTACGTCGGGTACCAGCCGTCCTCGCTGGCCGCGGTGCCCGGCACCCGGCTGGTCACGACCATGCAGGGCACGCCGGGACCGGCCGTCTTCACCCCGTTCTTCCGGTACGCGTTCGCCGTCGGCGTGCTCGCGGTGCTGTTCCCCATCCTGATCCTGATCGGCACGGCCACCCGGCTGGCCGCGGCGCGCCGCGAGGAGCGGTTCGCCGCGTTGCGGCTGGTCGGGGCGACGCCGCGGGACATCAACGTCATCGCCTCGGTCGACTCGGTGGTGAGCACGTTCTTCGGCGCGATCGCCGGGATCGGCCTGTTCCTCGCGATCCGGCCCGCGCTGGCCGGCGCGGAGCTCACCGGCACCAGGTACTTCGCCGCCACGGTGAACCCGCCCGCCTGGGTGTACCTCGCCATGCTCGTCGCGGTGCCGGCCGCGTCGGCGCTCGCGGCGCTGGCCTCGCTGCGCCGGGTGCGGATCTCGCCGCTCGGCGTCAGCCGCCGGGCCGCCCCGCCGCCGCCGTCGGCGTGGCGGCTGGCCACGCTGGGCGCCGGCGTGACGCTGTTCGTGGCGGGGCTGCTCGCGACCAACCACAAGTCCATCGGCTCGCCGGCCTATCCCGGGCTGCTGATCGTCATGATCGGGATCGTGATCGCGGGCCCCTGGCTCACCGTTGCGGCGGCGCGATGGTGCGCGCGGGTCTTCAACGGCGCCTCGCCGCTGCTGGCCACCCGGCGGCTCGCGGACAACCCCAAGGCCGCGTTCCGGGCGGTGCGCGGTCTCGTCCTCGCCGTGTTCCTGGGCACGATAGTCGGCGTGCTGGTCCCGGCGGTCGAGACGTTCAGCGCGACGGCGAACGCATCGGCGCTGAACAACGTGCTCCTCGACACGTTCGACAACACCCAGTCGACCGGCCCGGGCCCCGTTCTGTGCTCCACGCTGCCCGCGTCGCAGCGGACCGGATCGGGCTGCGCCGCCACGGACATCGCGGCCGAGGAGGCGCAGGGCGCGCTCACCCCGCAGGCCGCCGCGAAGCTGGTCAGCGAGCTGGCCGGCATCGGCGGGACGGCGGTTTACCCCCTCTACCCCCTGCCGCAGTCGGCCGAGCCGAACTTCCAGGGTCAGTACCTCGGCGTGGTCAGCTGTCAGGTGATGCGGGACCTCGCCGTGCTCGGGCAGTGCGCGCCGGGCCTGCAGGCCGTGCAGGTCCAGGACCAGGACCTGCTCTACAGCGACAACCCGCACAACAGCACCGCGGCGTTCGTCGACGCGAGCAATCCCGCCTACACCGGGAGCCTGGCCGCGCTGCCGTTGCAGGCGGTCCTGGTCCGGGTGAACAACGCGGCCACGCTGGAGCGGGTCCGCACCTACCTCGCCGTGCACGCGCCGCCCCAGGTATCGGCCGGCCCGGGGGTGGCCGCCACCCCGCCGCGGACCTACGGCGAGGCGGTCGCGATCAGGTCCGGCCGCGCCCATGTCCTGCAGCGGCTGGTCTCCCTCGCCGTCGCGCTGACCATCCTGGTCGCGGGGTGCAGCCTGGCCGTGGCCATCGGCGGCGGCCTGGCCGACCGCAAGCGGCCGTTCACCCTGCTGCGCGTGGGCGGCACGCCGGTCGGGACGCTGTACCGGGTGCTGCTCATCGAGGCCGCGGTGCCGCTGGCCGCGGCTACCCTGCTCGCCGCGGCCCTGGCCTACGGCATGTCGGTGCTGACCTTGTGGCGGCTGGCGCCGCCGGGCATGGCGATACCGCTACTCGGCCCGGTCTACTACGCGACCATGGGTATCGGGCTGGCCATGGCGCTGGTCGTGATCGGCGTGACGCTGCCCCTGCTCAACCGGATGACCGCCCCAGACAATGCTCGCTTCGAGTAGGGAGCCCGATTTGAGTCGCACCCAGTGCGAGATCGAAGGCCGACTTACAGCTTGCCGCGGTTCCGCGAGGACAGGATGATCTGGGTCACCAGGTAGGTGCTCAGGCCGAGCTTCTGCGCGATCTCTTCCGGCCGCCGCCCCTGCTCGTTGTAGAGCAGCGCCAGCTTCTCCTGCGACTTGGTCCACGGCCGGGGGACGTCACGAGGCGCCGGCCGGGGCTGTGCTGGCCGAGGCTGGGGCGGCCGGGCACGGTGAGCGGGCCTGGCCGGGGCTGCGGTCCGGTCCGGGGCTGCGGTCCGGTCCGGGCCGTCGGCCGGGGAGGACGGCATGGAGGTGCCGAACGAACCGCGCCGCTGATCGCGGTACTTGCCACGGGCCAGCTCGTCCCGGGTCTCCTCGTCAAGGAGCAGGTACTGCTCTGCCGACTTGTTCACCCCGACGGCCACCATGGTCAGGCCCTTGAGGTTCTTCTCCTGGCACTCGGGTGCCATGCAGTAATCGTATTTTTCCGCCCGCTCGGGATGCAGTTCGCTCCCGCACGTAACACAGTGGGCCACTGTTCTCTTTCGTTCGAACGCATGCGTAATACCACTTTTTAAAACACCGTGCCGAGTCATCCTGTTCCAGGGAGCAGGTCGAGGTCGCGTTCGGCGTACAGGCGGTGCTCCCATTCCTCGATGAGGATGGCCTGCAGGCACCGGCGTACCGGGAAGCTCTCCGGCTCCGGGTAGCCGGGCTCGGTGACCGGTTCGGTCATCCCGGCCAGCGTGGCATCGGTGAGTCCGGCGATTACCTGGCGCACGGTGGCCATCCGGTCCGCGCGCAGCGCGAGAACCTGGCCCAGTGACGGCCGGGCGCTGAAGTCCCGCGGGACGCTGGGTTCGTCGGGCATCTCGTCGTGCGGCAGGTCCAGCGGATCCCAGGGCGACGGCTGGCCCAGGATCGCGCGGCGGACCCAGGCGTCGGTGGCGAAGACGAGGTGGCGCAGCGTCTCGATGAAGGACCACTCATCGTTCACCCGCTCGTGCAGCAGTTCCGGGGCCATGACGCGGGCCCGCGCCACGGTCTGCTGCCATAGCCGCTCGAGGATGTCCCAGGCCTGGCGGTATCCGTCGGCATCGGCCGGGCGCATCTTGGCGCGGTCCGGATAGCGGCGGTCGAGTTCGGCCTCGACCAGCGGCACGACGTCGACGCCGTTGATCCTGACGTCCTGGATCTCGCCGCTGATGTCCACGTTCACCAGGAGCGCGCCGCGGATCACGGCTCCGGTCAGGTCGACGTTGTGAAACAGGGCTCCGGTCAGGTCGACCATCTCGAACCGGGAGCCGGCCAGGTCCTCGCCAGTGAAGTCAGCCATCGAGCCAGTCTGCCAGGATGATCGCCATGGGCTTGCTGCAGGGGAAGCGTGCACTGATCACCGGGGGTACGACCGGCCTGGGCCTAGCCGTGGCGATGAGTTTCCTCGCCGAGGGCGCCCGGGTGGTGGTCACCGGCCGGGATCCCGGGCTCGGCGAGCGCGCGGAACAGGCGCTGGGGCCAGATGCCCGGTTCGTGGCCGCGGATGCCGCGGACCCGGCGGCGGTCGCGGCGTCGGTGAGCGCCGCGGCGGAGCATCTCGGCGGCCTGGACGTGCTGGTGAACAACGCCGGCGTGGGCGTGACGGCCCGGCTGGTCGAGACGCCGCTCGCCGATTACGACCGGGTGATGAACGTCAACGTGCGCGGCTACCTGCTGTACGCGCAGCACGCCTACCCGCACCTGGCCCGGCGGCGCGGCTGCATGATCCACATCGCCTCGGACGCGGGGATCTGGGGCGAGCAGGCGACCGGGCTGTACTCGGTGACGAAGGCCGCCGTGGTCATGCTGGGCAAGATGCTCGCGCTGGATGGCGGCCCGGACGGCGTGCGATCGAACGTGCTGTGCCCGGGTGACATCTGGCCCGGCATGCGGCACATGGCACCGCCCGGCGAGCACGACCGGGCCGAGAGCGGCGACGCCTGGCCGGTCCCGCCCATCGGCCGGATCGGCCAGGCCAGCGACGTCGCCGCCGCGGCGGTGTTCTACGCCAGCGACCAGGCCGAATTCATCACCGGGACCACGCTGCTGGTCGACGGCGGGATGACGGCCGGTTACCTGCAGCGGGAGCGCGGGAGCTGACTTCCCCTCAGCGCGGCCGGCTACCGGGCAGCGGGGTTGCTGGCAAAGGCGGTCTGGAGCGGGGCGGCGGCGGTGGAGGGGGGCAGCGACGACGGGTCAACGAGCGTACTGCCGGACGGGCCGGCCTGCACGGCCTCGTGCAGGGCGCTGCCCTGCAGGTACCGGGGCCAGCTGAGGAACCATTCGGTCCAGCCATTGTCCCAGGTTCCCGCCCGCGGGCTGCCCACGATCGTGATGGGGTCGCCCGGCACGGCGAGGTTGTAGTACGTCCGCGCGTCGGCGGGCGATAGGTTTACGCAGCCGTGGCTGACGTTATCGAAGCCCTGCTGCCCGACCGACCAGTAGGCGTCGTGATAGTAGTCCCCGCTGAAGGTGAACCGCACCGACCACGGAACCCACAGGTCGTACCCGGGACCCTTCATCTCGACCGGGTTCGCCTTCTCGATAGTCAGGTAGCTGCCGTCCGGGGTGTCGTCGCCCGGCCGGCCGGAGCTCATCGGCCAGTTATAGCGGAGCTTGCCGTTGTAGTAGATCCGGGTGCGGTGAGTGGCGGTGTTCCCGATCGCCACCAGCGACGCGCCGATGTAGAACGTCTGGGTCAGGGTGTGCGCGCCGTACACGCCCGGCGCGCCCCGCACCCCGTTCAGGTGCCCGGTGAAGCTGACCCTGGTGCCGGGCGGCCAGTAGTCCCTGGGCCGGAAGTCCAGGGTCTGGCTGCCGTCCCAGTACCACGCGCCGACCACCGGCGTGGACGTCGTCAGCTGCAGGGACCGCTCGACCGCGGCCCTGTCGGTGATCGGCTGGCTGAAGATCAGCATGATCGGCATGCCGACGCCGTACGTCTGGTGGTAGCCCTCGAAGATATACGTCCGGAACGTCTGGCGCGGCGTCAGCGTGCGGAACATGCTCGTGGTGGTAACGGTGCCGCCGTGACCTGGGGCCATGGCCGTGGCCGTCACCGTGTAGGTCTGCGACACGTCCAGTGCCCACTGGCTGTGCCAGACCCGGCCGTCCTGGCTCAGGTGGCCGGGGACGGGGTCGCCCGGGGTGCGCACGGTGACGTTGGTCAAGATGCCGCGGGTCGCCGTGACCGTGATGCCAGCGGGCGGATTGACGCCGTCGGCGCCGTTGCCTGGCGTTATCGTCACCCGCGGAGCGGGCGCCGTGGCGCTGGCCGTCGGCTTGGCCGCCGCCGCGGGTCTGGCGTGGGTGGTGCCATGTCCGCTGCCCGTGCAGGCCGCGGCCAGCAGGGTCAGCGCCGTCATGGCAGCGCCGCCTGCGATCCGCCGTATCGCGATCTTCGGTGTAGCCACTATTTCAGGCTTACCACGCCCCTCAGCCCAGGTCGATGGTCTCCCTCAGGGCTGGAAGCCGGATTCGGTCCAGCGGCGGAACACCTCGATCTTCTCCTCCGGCCAGGCGCCGTCGCAGGGCATGGTGCCGTTGCGCAGGCGCTCCAGGATGCCGGCCGCGTGCGCCTGCACGTCGGCCTGGGACCACAGGTCGAAGGCGAAGGCCATGGACTTGCGGTCGTGCTCGCGGAACAGCGGCTTGACGTGCGCCGCGAAACGAGGCGTCTCGTCTGGTCCCGGCAGGGTCGCGGGTGTCTCCTCCCCGGTGCTGGGCTGAGCGGGGGCGGGCGGACCCGCGGGACCCCAGTCCCAGGCGGGCGCGGGTGAATCACCGGCCCGCGAACTCCACTCCAGGTAGGAGACGAGGGCCGAACGGAACTGCGGGTCGGCCGGCAAGCCGGCCTCGCCGGCTGCCTGGACGGCCAGGGCCACCCAGCGGGATCGCTGCTCTTCTGTGAACTCGGGCCGGGACGGCGGGGGCGCCGCGGGGCCGCCGAAGGCGGCGGCGATCACGGCGGCCTCGCGCTGCGGGCGATCCGGGGCCATGCTGGCGAACAGCGGGGCGAGCAGGTCGTCGGCTGGTACGTGCTTCTCGTACAGCAGGCGGGTCATCCGGGTCAGCGCGGGCAGCCCGCCGGCCCACTCGAACAGGGTCGGGTCGGCGGCCGGAGCAGGGTCGCGGAAGTCCACGTACCAGTGCATGCCGCTGCAGAACGGCTTGTTCTGCGAGTGGCCGCAACGGCAGAGCGCATAGTGCTCGCGGGACGAGCCCGCGGCCCGGGGCACGTCCGCGCCGACGGCGTCGGTCACCGGGATCCCGCCGGTGACGCGATACGGGCCGTCCTTGGTCACCTCGATGGCGCGCTCCCGCGTCCCGTGCCAGTCGGCCAGGTCACGAGCCTCCTCCCTATCGTCGGCACCGTCGAAGGCCAGGCTCAGCGCGCCGGACGGGCAGTCGCGCACGGCCCGGACGAGTTCGTCGAGGCGGCCGCCGCTGGGGGCGACGAACGGTTCGGTGCCGGTGCGGAACGCGGTCGGCACCCGGTCCGAGCACAGCCCGGAATGCTGGCAGATGCCCCGGTTGTCGAAGATCGTGACCTGCTGCCCGGGGTAGGTGTCGCGCTGGTCCGGCACCCGGTCCTGGTCCTTGCCGTCGGTGAACCCGCTGGTCGCGTGCGTCCCGTCGCAGAAGGGCTTCAGCGCCGAGGCGCCGCACCGGCACAGCGCGAGCTGGGGCGGTGCCGGGAGTTCCCCGCCGAGCGGGGTGCGCAGCACGGTGACGTTGGTGACCAGGTAGGGGCCGTTCTTCGCGGTCATCACGGCGGGCGGCAGCTCACGCTGGAGCCGGCCGAGGTCAGCGATGCGCTGCGGTTGCTCCCCGGCGGGAGCCAGCCGGACGGCGAGATCCTGCAGCGCCGCGGACGCCTCGAGCAGCCCGGGCGGGGCCGAGGCGGCGACGCGGGAACGCAGGGTGGTTGCGGTGACAGCGAGGTCCCAGAGTGACGGCTGGGGTGAGGGGGGTGAGAGGGGTGAGGGGGGTGTGAGGGGCCCTTGGGGCTCGGGGTGGGCTGGGGTGACGGGGGCGGGGGCGGGGGCGGGGAGGGCTTCGGCCAGGGGACGCAGGACGCTGTCGACGAGGCGGGCCAGGGTGCGGGGGTCGCCCTGGCGGGCCTGGGCCGCCGGGTAGACGGAGGTCAGGAGGGTGGCTACCCCGGCGAGCGCGGGGTCGTCGTGGTCGCGGAAAGCCAGGCCCGTTCGGTAAAAATCGGCGGCACGGGCCAGCAGGCTGGCGGGGTCCCCGGCCGGAGCGGGGGGTTCCGGGGCGTAACGGGCCGGCAGGTGAACGGCGAGGGCGTCGGCGATCCCGGCCAGGCTGGTCCTGACCGCGTGCAGGCCGTCGGTCACTGCGGGGTCGCACGGGGCGCCGGGCTCGCAGAAGTCGGCGGCCTGGCGGAGGCGCTCGATCAGCAGGACCCAGGCCGCCTCGCGGTGCGGCAGCACGTAGTCGGACTCGTAGAAGAGCTCGAAGCTGGGCCCGGCGGTGCGCCCCGGGTAGTCCGGGCCCGCCGGGAGCGTGGTGACCAGGTCGCCGAGCGGCTTGAGGGCACCGAACATGAGCGCGATGGTCGCGTCGGCCAGCGCCTTGAGCTGCGGGTCGGTCTCCTCGGTGTGCGCGAAGAAGCGCTGCAGCATCAGCAGCAGGATCTCGTAGGAGACGTTGAACAGGTCCATCGTCCGCCGGGCCACCGGGTCGCCGGCCAGCGGGATGTCCGTGGCGCGCTCGGCCGGCCTGACGTTGACCGGGATCACCGGCCGGACCGGGTCGAAGGCCGGGTTGGCCTCGCGGAGCTGCAGGTACTCGTCGAGGATCGCGACGAACTGGCCGAAGTGCGAGTCCTTCCAGTGCCCGCGGGGGCCCTCACCCTGCTCCAGGATCTCGTCAACGGCCCGCTGCGCGCTCGCCACGTCCGTCACCGCGACCAGCTCGGGCCAGCCGAAGTAGTCTTGCGTAGCCTGCGCCCGAGGCGGGCCGACGAACAGCGCCTGCTCGCCAAAGATCTCCGCCAGGTTCGCGATTCCCGCCTCGATAGACCGGTACAGGTGCCCGACCGTGGCGAAGTCCTGGCCGCGCGGGACGATGTCGCCGTGCTGTACCGAGGGCGTGGTCGCGGGCGCGGCCTTCTCGAAGGCGGCCATCCCGGCCGCGTCCTCGATGTCCATCCCCTCGGGGCGCTCGAGGAACATGAAGTGGCGCAGCGCCTCCTCGCCGAACGGCAGCAGCGCCAGGTGCACTCCGGCTGGGTAGTGGCTGGCGGGCTGCGGGTAGTTCGGCCGGGACAGGTGCGGGGCCGCGCCGATGGCGGACAGCAGGTTCTGCACCAGCGACATGTGCAGCATCTCCTGCGTGGCGATGTGCGATATGTGCTTGCGCCAGCGCTGGACGGCTTCGGCTTCGGACTTGGTCAGCCCCTCGGTCTCGGACTGTTTCAGGCTGAACGCGGCGTACAGGTACTGGCACATGATCCCGTGCTCGAGCTCCGCGGCCTGGCAGAGCATGTAGATCAGCGCCTCGCGGTGCTCGATGACGAACGGCGCCTCGGGCGGAGCCAGGCCGCCTCGAGTAGCGATTACCTGGGCCAGGCGCCCCCGCGCCCCCGAGCTTTGCGTCATCAGCTGTCAGCCTCCCGTGGCAGATGGGCATCACACCGGTCCCATCCTCCGGGAGAGAAGCCTGAGTCGCCAGCTCTTATCGCCCAGGGCTTACATAATTACACGGTTACATGGTCGCGCCAGGAGTGCGCGGGCTCGAAGCCGAGCACCTCGCGGGCGCGGTCGATGGACAGCAGGGTGCCGAACTCGCCGACGTCGCGGGTCAGCTTGACTCCGGGGAAGACCTCGGCGAGGAGTTCGGCCGACGGGCGGTTCATGACCGTGTCCGCGGCCGCGATGATGAAGGCGGGGCTGCCCTCTACGGCTTCGGCACCGGCTTCCAGGGCCAGGCGGCAGGACAGGGCCACGTCCCGCTGGTCGATGTAGCCCCACAGGTTCCACTTGCGCGCGGGCGGGTCGTCCCGGAACTCGGCGAACCACTCGTAGTCCTCGGGAGCCATGATGTTGGAGAAGCGCAGCGCGACGAACGGGATGCCTGACCACTCGGCTATGTGCCCGGCGATCGTCTCGCTGGCCACCTTGGACAGCGCGTAGGTGCTGGTCGGAAGCGGGTAGTGGTGCTCGTCCACCGGCGCGTAGCGAGGCGGGGTGTCGAACGGCAGCCCGAGGGTGGTCTCGCTGGACGCCCACACCACCCGGCTGAGCTTGAGGGCCGCGGCCGCCTGGAAGACGTTGAAGTTCATGGTGATGTTGCTGTTGAACGTGACCGCCGGGGTGCTCAGGCCGGGCGCCGGGATGTTGGCCAGGTGGACCACCGCGTCGGCCCCGGTGAGTGTCTCAAGGGCCTGGCCGTAGTCGGTCAGGTCCGCCCGCAGCATCCCCCAATCGCGGTCCTGCCGGCTCACCACGGCGTCGGTGGCGATCACGTCGTAGCCGTGCTCGCGCAGGTCGGTCACTACCGCGCGGCCCGCCTGCCCGCTCGCTCCCGTCACGCAAACCCGCTGTGCCATTGGTGTCCCTTTCTATGGGGCCCGTGGGCCAGGCTAGCGGAGCTGCCAGACGGGGCCCTCGGGGGTGTCGGTGAGGATGACGCCGAGCTCGTCGAGCTGGGCGCGGATCTGGTCGGCGCGGGCCCAGTCGCGCTCCTTGCGGGCCTGGGTCCGGTCGGCGACGAGTTCGGTGATGGCCTGCTTCTCCGCCGCCGACAGGTCGGTGAGCGCGCGGCGGCGCTCCAGGTCGGCGGGGTCGAGGGTGGCCAGGGCCAGGCCGAGCAGGGCGTCGGCGGCGGCGACCACGGCACGCTGGCCGTCCGGGGTGAGCGCGGGCTCGCGCAGCGCGTCCTGCAGGGCGGCGAGGATCTTCGGGGTGTTCAGGTCGGCCGCGATGGCCGCGTCGATGGTGTCCAGCAGGCGCTGCGCGGCGGGGTCGTGCTGGGTGGCCGCGACCGCTTCGGCCAGGGTCTCGACGGACGGCAGCGGGCGCAGCGGCTGGACCCTGGCGACCAGCCGGCGCAGGGTGGCCTGGGCGGCGTCGATGGCCGCCGTCGTGAAATCGAGCTGGCTGCGGTAGTGGCCGCCGAGCAGGAACAGGCGGTAGGCCAGCGGGTGGTAGCCGGCCTCGGTCAGGTCGGCCAGCCGGGGCGCGCCGCCCGCCGACTTGGCCATCTTCTCGGCGCCGAGCTGCAGGAACTCACCGTGCAGCCAGTACCGTACCCACGGCCGGCCGTCGCCGAGGAACGCCTGGCTCTGCGCGATCTCGTTCACGTGGTGCAGCTCGCGGTGGTCCACCCCGCCGGTGTGCAGGTCGAAATGCTGGCCGAGCAGCGCCATGCTCATCACCGAGCACTCCAGGTGCCAGCCCGGGGCGCCCCAGCCCCACGGCGAGTCCCAGCGCAGCACCCGGCGCTTGCCGGGCTCCTCCGCGCGCCACAGCGCGAAGTCGGTCTTGCGGCGGCGGCCCTCCACGTGCTCCAGGCGGGCCGCCTCGAGCTGTCCTTCGGCGCTCATCAGGGCCAGTTCGCCGTAGTGGGAGTCCTTGGATGTGTCGAAGTACAGGCCGGACGGCAGCAGGTAGGTGAAGCCGCCGGAGTCCAGCTTCTTCGCGAACTCGATCATCTGCTCGACGTAGGCACTGGCCCGCGGGTACTCGTCGGCGGGCAGGATGTTCAGCGCGGCATTGTCGACGAGGAATACGTCGGTGTAGTAGGCGGCGATGTCCAGGACCGACCGCCGCTCCCTGGCCGCCGCCACCTCGAGCTTGTCCTCGCCGGTGTCGGTGTCGGCGACCGCGTGCCCCACGTCGGTGATGTTGACGACGTGCCGTACCGGTATTCCCTTCCAGCGCAGCGCGCGGCGCAGCGTGTCCGCGAACACGTAGGCGCGCATGTTGCCCAGGTGCGGGTAGGCGTACACGGTCGGCCCGCAGCTGTACAGGCCGGCCACCTCGGCGGCCGGGACGAAGTCCTCCATCCTCCGGCCCAGCGAGTTGTACAGCCGCAGCTCATGGTTCGTCGACACGGTGACCCAGACTACCGGGGCGGTCGCGTGCCGGTGCGGCGGTACCTGCCGTGGAACTCGTGGTCGCGCCTGATCAGGGCACCGATCGCGGCGCGCTGGCCGCGGCTCAGGCGGCTGGCCGACTTCCCGACCAGGGTCAGCAGGTCGCCGGGCGCGGTGAGGGCCAGGACGGTCGGGTTCCGGACCGTGCCCAGGGCGGACCGCCGGTGGGCGAGGACGACCACGCGCTGGATCCCGGCTGGCTGGCCGCGCTCGCCGAGGAACCGTTCCAGGTCGTCGGCGGGCTCGTTCAGCTGAACGCTCGGCGATCGGCCCATCCGGTCCGCGACCGGCCGCCGCTCGACCAGGTTCCCGTAGTTGTCGTACTTGTCGGCCCGCCAGCGGTCGCCGTCGACGTGCACGGTGGCGTTGAGGTTCTTCACCTCGATCGCGAACAGGCCATGCGGCCCGAGGAGCAGCTGGTCGATCTCGCCGCGCCGGTTCCGGTAGCCGCGCAGCAGGGTCCAGTCGTCGTCCAGCGCGCGGCCTAGTTCGGCGGCCACCAGCTGCTCGCCGGCGATGCCGGCCATGATCTTCTCTTCCAGGTCAGTAGGATGCCCGGCGGCCGGGATCGGGGGCCGCGGGATCCCGCGCTTCTCCCGCCACACGCCGATGGACAGCCTGAGCCAGGTCCACCAGCGGTGCCCGGCCCGGGCCCGGTCGCGCCTGACCCTGATCGCCTCGACGCGGGCGCGGTACCTGATCAGCTCGTCCTCGTACACCGACAGCACGCGCTTCTCCGCGACCTGGCGGCGGCGGGCGGCGTCACCGAGCATGTCGCCGGGGTGGTTGGACAGCTCGACGACGCGCACCCTCCGACTATCTACCCGGAGCGGACGGTTTGTCCCCCCGGTACGCGATGATGCACTGGCCTGTCCTGACCGCCACCCGGAGGATCACGCCGCTGTCCTCGCCCGGCCAGGGGTGGCCCGGACGCGCATGGCACGGGGCGGGCAGCGCCGGGCACACGTCGGTGGTCCCGACCCGCCTGGACGGGACCACCAGGGGGTGGCTGCCGACCGCACCCGACCGGATGACGCAGGCGAAGCGGACCAGGCGGGCCGGGGCGGGCAGCGCGCCCGGCGCGCGCTGCGCCCTCGGTGCGCTGACCGCGGCCGGCGTCCTGGCGTGCGAGGTGACGTAGAAGCTCCCTGCCAGGGCTACCAGCACCGCGAGGGCCATGGCCGCCGCGGTGCGCCACGAATCGGCCAGCGCCCGCCCCCGTTCGGCGGTCGCGGCGACCGCCATGTTGAGCGTGCCCTCGGCCGGCGTGATCTCCCCCGCCGCGATGAGCTCTTCGGTCAGCCGGACGACCTCGGCGCCGTACCGGTCCCGGTAGGCCCGCGGGTACAGCGCCAGCAGCATCCGGATCAGGCGGCGGTTCATGCCCCCGCCGTTCATGCCCCCGCCGTTCATGACAGGGCCGTTCATGACAGGGCCGTTCACGACAGGGCCACCGCGATGCGCCGCAGGCCGACCTCGGCGATGCGGGCCGACTCGGTGAGCCGCTGGTAGAGGAACTCCCGGCCCGCCGCGGTGATCCGGTAGGGGCGCCTCCGCTCCTCCGCGGGCAGCGCCTCCACCAGCCCGGCCTGCTCGAGCTTGGCCAGCGCGCTGTACAGCGTGCCCGCGCCCAGCTTGACCCCGGCGAAGCCCTCGATGTCCTTGATCAGCGCGTAGCCGTGCTTGGGCCAGTCAGCCAGGCTGGTCAGGATCAGGATGCTGCGGTCCGAGGAACCGCGGATGGAGTCACTGGTCATGCGCCGCCTCCCGATAGCTCCAATAAGAATACATCGGAAAATGTAATAGAGGAAGGCGGGGCGGGCGAACGGGGGGCGGGGCGGGCGAACGGGGGGCGGGCGGGTGAACGGGTGGCGGGTGGCGGGTGGCAGACATGCGGACGGCGGGGACGGGAGGTTCCCGTCCCCGCCGCCGGCGGGAGATTTCCTAGAAGAAACCGGTGATCAAGGGGGTCATCCTGATCGTGCCGATCCCGGTGGCCAGGTCATAGCCGGGCACCGCCGGGAACAGGCCGTTGTTTTTGGCGATGTGGCCCGCGCCGGTGACGTCGTGGAAGTAGAACGACGGGGAGAACTGGTACAGCCGGTACAGCGTCGGGTTGATGTTGCCGCTGCGATGGCCCATGAAGCTGTCCCGGTCGGCGATGATCGCCGACACCAGCGGCGAGGACAGGCTCGTCCCGCCGATACCGAACCAGCCGGGGACCGGCTGGCCGCCGCTGAACTGGGCGCAGACGCTGTTCGGGGTGGCGTCGCTCCCGGTGCAGTACTCGGCGTACGGGGTGAACTCGTCGGCGTTGGCGGAGATGTCAGGCACCTCGCGGCACGGCGTGCCCGTCGCGGCCAGCGAGCATTGGGTTGTCCCGTTGCCGACGGTGGTGTTGGCGTTGATGACTCCCGGGCCCTTCTGGTACGACGGCATGCCCCAGTACTGGCTGGACCCGCCGCCGCCGGCTCCGACGCCCGCACCGCACCAGAAGAAGCCGCCCTGGTTGTCGTTGGCCGCGCTGGGCGCGGCGTTGCTGCACAGGTTGTCCGGGTTCCACACGGCCTCGCCGGCCCGCGGGTAGCTCGGGCGCGGGTTGGTGCCCGGGTTGAAGTTCTCGAACGAGGTGCCGCCCACGGCGGTCACCCAGGGCTGGGACGGCGGGTCGATGAGGTTGAGGATGGTGCTGCCGTCGGAGCGGATGCAGCCGAAGGCGCCGGTGTCACCGTCGCCGCCGAACACGGCCTGCCCCTGCGCCGCCATCTGCCTGAAGATGGTGTTCTCGGCCTGGGCGTAGCCGCTGGTGATGTCGTTCTCGCAGACGGCCCAGCTGGAGCTGATCGAGTCGGCCACGTTGGCCTTGGCGATCGCGGACCACTCGTCGAGCTCGGTCTGGCCGGTGAAGTCGTTCGGCGCGTTGTAGACGATGAGGTGGCGGACGTCGGGCGCGATGGCCAGCTGCGTTTCGATGTCCGCGTCGACCTCGATGTCGCCGGCGTAACTCTCGAACTCCGCCGGGCACTGGTCGCCGGTCGGGCACTGCGGGTTCAGCGGACCGCCGTCGATGTTCACGTCGACCAGCGGCGGGTTGTAGTGAGGCCCGTAGAACTGGTGCGCCCAGGTGGCGATGTCGGAGTGCAGGTAGGCCGAGAGCTCGAACACCGCGATGTCGACGCCCTTGCCCTTGCCCCGCGGGCCGGCGTTGGGCGCGCCGTAGAGCGAGTTGTCCTGCGACGGGGTCAGGCCGCTGCAGCCGGGACCGGCGCCGTAACCGAGGGACAGCGGCTGGCCGCCGACGATGTTGTCGAACAGCTGCTGGGTGGTGGGGTAGGCGGTCTCGCAGCTGGTCGCCGACGACGCCTTCGCGGGCCTGCGCATCGTGTTGTTGAAGTGGAAGGCGTGCTGGGCGTCGCGCACGGTGTTGGTCAGCCCGATCACGCCCAGGGAGGCGCCCGCGAGCGAGCCCGGCAGGTAGACGGGCGTGGAGTTGGCGAAGTACTTGGTGCCCTGCGGGTCCTTGAAGGTGCTCAGCGTGGTGTGGAAGGTGCTCTGTACCGTGGCGCTCGATCCGGTGGCGCGCACCAGGAACGGCGAACCCGACGGCACGACGGTCAGGCCGCTGCTATTCAGGAACTTGGCCACCGCATCGCGGTTCGCCGGGGTGGGCGCGTAGCGCGCGTCGAACTGCCCGTTCGACAGGAAGTGGTGGTAGGACGGGCTGTTCTTGTCGTACAGCGCGGCCAGCATGCTGTTCAGCCCGGCGGAGTCACGAGGGGTGACGGCCACCTCGACCTGCATCTTCGAGCTGGAGTAGCTGCCGGTGATGGTGTCGGTCGTCGGCGACACGCTGTTGGCGAGCGCCACGTAGCCCAGGCTGGCGCCCGGTGCCGGAGTGGCGGCGCCCGCCGAGGCGAGCGTCCCGGTGAACGCGGTGATGGCCAGTCCCATGGCGGCGACGGCACCTGCGCGGACCGGGCGAGAGATCACGCCCACTAAGCCTCCCTTGTGGTTAGGCCCCGTGCGGTATACAAAATATTGCGGATGCTCCATATCTGAGCCGAAATTCACGCTGATGTGGAGGCCTGCGCGTATTTGTTACACCCTCGTTACTGCGATCGTTTGCCGCGTCTGCGCGGATGAAGGCGCCCTCGAAGGTCACGAACACGCGGTCGGCCAGCGACCAAATAGGCTGATACGCCTGGAGGGGGAAGCAATGAGCGTCTTGGCCTTGCCGCAGCTAGCGGGCCGCCCGATGGTCACCGACGGGGGCATGGAGACCGACCTGATCTTCCACCACGGGGTGGACCTGCCGCTGTTCGCCGCGTTCCCGCTGGTCGACAGCCCCGGGGGACGGTCGCTACTGACCGGCTACTACGACGAGTACGCGGCGATCGCCCGGCGAGCCGCCGCCGGGCTGATGCTGGAATCCGCCACCTGGCGCGCGAACCCCGACTGGGGCGACCGGCTCGGTTACTCCCCCGCGGACCTGGCGCGCGTCAACAGGGACGCGATCACCATGCTCGCGGGGCTGCGCGAGCGCTATCGCGACGACCTCGCCGACATCGTGATCAGCGGTATGGTCGGCCCGCGGGGCGACGGCTACCAGCCAGGCGAGGAACCGGGTCCTGACGAGGCGGCCGGCTACCACGCGGCCCAGATCCAGGCCCTCGCCGGGGCCGGGGCCGATATCGTCTCGGCCTACACCCTGACCAGCATCGGCGAGGCGATCGGGATCGTCCGCGCGGCCGAGGCGGCCGGCGTGCCGGCGGCCATCTCGTTCACCACGGAAACCGACGGGCGGCTGCCAGGCGGCGAGTCGCTGGCCGAGGCGATCACGCGGGTAGACGCCGCGGCCAGCCCGGCGTACTTCCAGGTCAACTGTGCGCACCCGGTGCACGTGGCGGCGGCCCTGGCCGAACCGGGCCGCTGGCGGGAGCGGATCTACGGCGTGCGCTACAACGCCTCCACCCGGAGCCACGCCGAGCTGGACGAGGCCGCCGACCTCGACGAGGGCGACATCGGGCTGCTGGCCGGCCGGCACAGGCAGCTGGTCGGCGACCTGCCGTCCCTGGCCATCGTGGGCGGATGCTGCGGGACGGATGCGCGGCACGTCGAGGCCCTCTGGACTAGCCCTCTGGACTAGATGAGTGATTCCTGATTCAGGTGAGTGCGGTGTGCCGGGGTGCGGCTCACGGCCTGGACAGCCTCCGGCCGGGCGGTGCGGATCACCCCGTCCGGGCCGCGGATGAGGGCGACATCAGCCCCGTCAGCCTCTCCCGCACGCCTTTTCGCTCACCGGTACGATGATCGCGGCACCTTACGGGGTGGATTCGGGCTCCCGGGTGATTTCGGGGCACTATAGTGCACAAAAACCACCCGGGAGCCCCGATCCACCCGGATCTTCCGCCCCCGCCTGCCTCACCGCGAACATCCGCACCGGGCACCCCGGCAAACACGGCCCGGGCCCTGCAACCCGATCAGGAATCACTCATCTAGCCCTCTGGACTGGCACTGTGGACTGGCACTGTGAAACCGGAGCTTGCCATAGCGGCAACGTGGCTTGCCAGCAGGGCCCGGCCGTTGGCAGGGTGGCAGGATGAGCGACTCGCACTCCCACTCCGGCTCCCACGACGATCTCGCGCACTTCACCCAGGAGTTCTGGGACGACCGCTATAGCTCGGCCGGAGGGTCCGGCCGGCTCTGGAGCGGCCAGCCGAACTCGCAGCTCGTGGCGCAGACCGCGGACCTCGCGCCGGGCGAGGCGCTGGAGGCGGGCTGCGGCGAGGGCGCCGACGCCGTCTGGCTGGCCCGGCAGGGCTGGACCGTCACCGCGGTGGACGTGTCGGCGGTGGCGCTGGAGCGGGCGGCGGATCATGCGGCGGCGGCGGGCGGGCAGATCGCGCGGCGGATCACCTGGCAGCGCGAGGACCTGCTGTCCTGGGATCCGGGACCGGAGCGGTTCGACCTCGTATCCGCGCAGTTCATGCACGCGCCGACGGGCGAGATCGAGGCGTTGCACCGGCGGCTGGCCGCGGCGGTCCGGCCCGGCGGGACGCTGCTCGTCGTGGGGCACCACCCGGACGACCTGCACGCCAACGTCGGCCGGACCGGTTCGGCCGACAGGTTCTGGTCCGCGCAGGACATCGCGGCGTCCCTGGATCCGGGCTCCTGGGAGGTCGTCGTGGCGGAGGCGCCGGGCCGTTCGGCTACTGACCTGGACGGTCGGCCGGTGACGGTGCGGGACACCGTGCTGCGGGCGGCCCGCCGGACGTAGCGGGGACGCGGCGGGGCGCCGGCCAGCGACGCCCCGCGGACTCGCCGGTGCTAGCGGCTGTCGTCCTCGGTGTCCATGCCGAGGAAGCCCTCGAGCTTGTCCTCGGCGGTCTCGATGTGCTCGTCGTACTTGCCGCCTGTCTTCTCTTTCGCCAGGTCGGCGCCCTTGTCGAGGCCCTTGTCCACCAGGTCGGAGTGCTCGCTGGCCAGCTTCTTGGCTTGGTCAAGGAAATCCGGCATTGTCGGTCCTTCCCCCTCTGATCGCCGAACACGGTGAGCCTCCACCGTACCCCGGCTAGCCTGGGCAGGGTGATCGCGTCCCTGGCAGTGAGCGGGATGTTCGCGCTGGCCATGATCGTCGCGGCGGTCTGGGCGGCGGTCTCGCTGCCCGCGGGGGCGCGGATTCCGCTGCACTTCGGCTCGGTCGAGCGCTGCTATCTGGTGCCGAAGCGGGCCGGGCTGGTCATCTGGCCCGCGGCGGGCCTGGCGGTGGCCGGGGTGCTGGGCGGGATCGCCGCGAGCAGCCTGGCCGAGGGCTGGGTGCCGGGGGTGCGCTACGTGCTGGCACCCGCGGCCACGGGCGTGCTGCTCGCCTTCGAGGCGGGCGCGCTGGCGATGGCGCGGCGAGCGGGCGTCTCGCCCGCGGCGCCCGAGGGGGCGCGCGAGCGGGAAACCTCGGCCCGTTCGGACTAATGGTTGTGACCGTCAGCTGAACGGCCCTTACCATTTGCGTGTGCCGAACGGGCACCGCGCACCCACGGGAAGGCCTCATGAAGATCGACAACAGTCCGGCCAGGGGAATGCGGGATCTGCTGCCCGCTGACGTCGCTGTCCGTGACCATGTGCTCGAGTCGATCTCCGCGGTGTACCGGCGATTCGGTTACCAGCGGATCGAGACGCCGGCGCTGGAGCACATCGACCGGCTGAGCAGCGGCGAGGGCGGCGACAACGAGAAGCTGATCTTCGAGGTGCTGCGGCGCGGGCTGCCGCCGGAGGTGCCAGCCGGCACGCCGGTGCGGGAGCTCGTCGACCTGGGGCTGCGCTATGACCTGACCGTCCCGCTGACCCGGTTCTACGGGAACAACCACGCGTCGCTGCCGATGCCGTTCCGGTCGCTGCAGGTGGGGCCGGTCTGGCGGGCGGACCGGCCGCAGCGGGGCCGGTACCGGCAGTTCTACCAGTGCGACATCGACATGATCGGCGAGCCTTCTGTGCTGGCCGAGGCGGAGCTGATCGAGGCGACGACCGAGGCGCTGGCGGCGATCGGGCTGAGCGGGACGACGGTGCGGCTGTCGGACCGGCGGTTCCTGGCCGCGCTGGCATCGGAGTGCGGGGTACCCGAGGCGGCGCAGGACGCGTTCTTCATCATCGTGGACAAGCTCGACAAGATCGACTGGGACGGGGTGAGGGCCGAACTGCTCGAGTCCGGCTTCGAGGCCGCGCAGGTCACGGCGGCGGAGGAGAAGATCCGGGGGCTGATCGGCGTGTCCGCGGACAAGCTGGCGGACGCGCTGGCCGAGAGCGTGCCAGGGCTGCCCGCGGCGGTGGCGGAGGACCTGGCCGCGGTCGCGGACTCGCTCGCCCGGCTGGCCGCGGAGCGCGCGGTGAACTGGCAGTTCGACCCGACGCTCGTGCGCGGGATGGGGTACTACACCGGGCAGGTCTTCGAGATCATGCACCGGGAAATGAGCGGGTCGGTGGCCGGCGGTGGCCGGTACGACAAGCTGATCGGGCGCTCGCTCGGGCACGACGTGCCGGCCTGCGGGTTCTCCATCGGGTTCGAGCGGATCGTGGACCTGTTGTCGCGGGAGCGGTCCCGGGACGCGGTCGCGGTCCTGGTCGAGGCCGACGTGCCGGTGCCGGACGCGGTCGCGGTGGCGCGGGAGATGCGCGAGCAGGCCGGGCCCGGGCGCGTAGTGGAGACGGTGCGGAGGAGCGGGAAGTTCGGCGCGCAACGCAAGCGGCTCGAGGCGGCAGGGTTCACCGGGTTCGTTATGGTCAGGTCCGAGGACGGGGTCATCGTGCGGGGCGAGCCCCGGGCGCTCGGCGGCGAGCCCGGGGCGTAAGGCCGGGCCGTAGGACCGGAGCGTAGGACCGGAGCGTAGGACCGGGGCGTAGGACCGGGTCCGGGACGGTCGCTGGTTTCGGCGTAGTCGCTGCTGGCGGCGGCCTTTCGTATTCACTCGCGAATTATCGCCATCGTGCACAAGCGTTTACACGTTGCGTCTGCAAGATTTCTTTGCACGTACTTATGCAAGTGCATTTGCTCTGTTAGGCTGCACAGTGCTAGCTGAAAAAGGAGAAAGATGCGGGTCAACAACGGCGTCCCGGCTGACCAGCTGGTCTCGGCGCGGTGGCGCAAGAGCCAGGCCAGCAACCCGACCGGAAGCTGTGTCGAGGTCGCTGAGCTGGACGGCGGCGCGATCGCCGTCCGCAACTCCCGGCACCCGGCCGGGCCTGCCCTGGTCTATACCCGGGCCGAGATCGACGCGTTCCTGACCGGGGTCAAGAATGGCGAGTTCGACGACCTGGGCCTGTCCGGCTGATCGCCTGAACTCACGCTTCAGCTGTGGTGTCCGGGCATTACCGGAACGTGCGTAATATGGTGTCCGGCGGTGCCACGGCACGGTGATAATGTGCCCTGCGCGCACCGCCGTTACCAATTTGGCGGCTTCTTCATCGGCTCTCGGAGTTGAGGATGAGCACGGATCAGCGGGACGGCGGACTCGCAGGGGACGTCCAGGGCCCGACCGTGTCCCGCATGCTGGTGGGGATCCAGTTGCACCGGCTCCGCGAGGCGGCCGGCATCACGCCGGATCAGGCCGCGTACGAGATCCGGGCCTCCCGGTCCAAGATCAGCCGGATGGAAAACGGCCTGGTGCGGTTCAAGGAGCGGGACGTAACCGACCTGCTCACCCTGTACGGCGTCACCGACGAGCAGACCCGGGTCGCCCTGGTGACGCTGACCCGGCAGGCCAACACGCCGGGCTGGTGGTCCAGGTACGGCGACATCATGGCCGACTGGTTCGAGGCCTACCTGGGCCTGGAGACGGCCGCGTCGGTCATCCGCACCTTCGAGCTGCAGTTCGTGCACGGCCTGTTCCAGACCGAGGACTACGCGCGGGCCGTCACCCTGCTCGGCCACACCAGCGCGCCCGCGGACGAGATCGACCGGCGGGTGAGCCTGCGGCTCAAGCGGCAGGACCTGCTGAACGGGCCGACGCCGCCGCAGGTGTGGTCGGTCATCGACGAGGGGGCGCTGCGCCGCCCGGTAGGCGGGGACGCGGTGATGCGCGCTCAGCTGGAGCGGCTCGTCGAGGTCGCCAGGCTGCGCCACGTCACCATCCAGGTCGTGCCGTTCAGCCGGGGCGGGCACGCCGCGGCGGGCGGCTCGTTCACCGTGCTGCGCTTCGGCGAGCCCGAGGTGCCCGATGTCGTCTACATCGAGCAGCTGACGAGCGCCCTCTACCTGGACAAGCGCGATGACGTTGATCACTACATGGAGGTCATGAACCACCTGTCCACCGAAGCGCTCACCCCCGCCCAGAGCACGCGCTTCGTCACCGACATGATCCGGGACATTTAATGCCCCGCCCGCGGCAAGCCACTCGACACCCCTAGGACTCCCCCGTGACTGACGTTTCCTCATCACAAGACGCACCGGACCCTGCCGGCACAGGGATCGACACGACGGTGCCGCACTCGGCCCGGATCTGGAACTACTGGCTGGGCGGCAAGGACAACTACGCCGTCGACCGCGAGGCCGGCGACGCGTACAAGGAGGTCTTCCCCGGCATCGCCGTGGTCGCGCGCACCTCGCGCGCGTTCCTCACCCGCGCGGTCAGGTACCTGGCCGGAGAGGCCGGGATGCGGCAGTTCCTCGACGTCGGCACCGGCCTGCCCACCGCGAACAACACGCACCAGGTGGCCCAGAGCGTCGCGCCGGAGTCGCGGATCGTCTACGTGGACAACGACCCCCTGGTGCTGGCGCACGCCCGCGCCCTGCTGACCAGCAGCCCCGAGGGTTCCTGCGACTACCTGGACGCGGACATCAGGAACCCGGAGGCCATCCTGGAGACCGCCGCGGGCCTGCTCGACTTCACGCAGCCCGTCGCGCTCATGCTGATGGGGATCATGGGCCACTTCACCGACGACGAGGCCTACCCGATCGTCAGCCGCCTGCAGGCCGGGCTGCCGTCGGGCAGCTACTTCGCGCTGTACGACGGCGCCAACACCAACGAGGCGTTCAACCAGGCACAGCAGGGCTACAACGACAGCGGCGCGGTCCCCTACCACCTGCGCAGCCCGGAGCAGTTCCGGCGGTACTTCGAGGGCCTGGAACTGGTCGAGCCGGGCGTGGTGCCGGTGCCGCACTGGCGGCCCGACCCCGACGCGGAGCCGGTGGAGATCTACTCCTATTGCGGGGTCGGGCGCAAATCGTAATGCGGCGTGGCGGCCAGCCGTGATGGCCGGCCGGCCGCACCCAGTATGAGGGACATCACAGTCCGAAGCCGACGGCGTGGCTTAGGGTGATGGCGGAGTTCTAGCCCGGTTTCCGGGATAGCTCACACGCACCGCTGTGCGTGCCGCCGCACGTTAGTCCTCTCCGGGAGTGATAGCCATGGCCAGCCCGCAGCCTCAGGAAGACGGGGCCCCGACCGAGAAACACGCAGCGACGAGCCTCCCCGAGCTGGCCGAGTGGGTCGGCGAGATCGCGGAGCTGACCAAGCCGGATGCGGTGGTGTGGTGTGATGGGTCGCAGGCTGAGTGGGACCGGCTGACCGGGTTGCTGGTCGGGGCGGGGACGTTGACCAGGCTGAATCCGGAGTTGCGGCCGGATAGCTTCTGGTGCCGGTCCGATCCTGGTGATGTGGCCCGGGTGGAGGACCGTACGTTTATCTGCTCGGAGCGGGAGGAGGACGCGGGGCCGACTAATAACTGGATCGCGCCGGGGGAGATGCGCAAGACGTTCGGGGAGATCTTCGACGGGTGCATGCGGGGCCGGGTGATGTACGTGGTGCCGTTCTGCATGGGGCCGCTGGGCAGTGATATCTCCCGGCTGGGGGTGGAGGTCACCGATTCGGCGTACGTGGCGGTCTCGATGCGGGTGATGACCCGGATGGGGGCGGCCGCGCTGCGGGCGATCGAGGGCGGCGGGTCGTTCGTGCGGTGCGTGCACTCGGTGGGGGCGCCGCTGGGGCCGGGGCAGGCGGACGTGCCGTGGCCGTGCAATGAGGTTAAGTACATCTCGCATTTCCCCGGGACCAGGGAGATCTGGTCGTTCGGGTCGGGGTACGGCGGGAACGCGCTGCTGGGCAAGAAGTGCTATGCGCTGCGGATCGCGTCGGTGATGGCGCGGGAGGAGGGCTGGCTGGCCGAGCACATGCTGATCTTGAAGGTCACCCCGCCGTCGGGGGAGGCCAGGTTCATCGCGGCGGCGTTCCCGTCGGCGTGCGGGAAGACGAACCTGGCCATGCTGGAGCCGGCGATCTCCGGGTGGACGGTGGAGACGGTCGGGGATGACATCGCCTGGATGCGGTTCGGCCCGGACGGGCGGCTGTACGCGATCAACCCCGAGGCCGGGTTCTTCGGGGTGGCGCCGGGCACCGGGATGCGGACCAACGCCAACGCGGTCGCGACCTTCACGGCCCACAGCATCTTCACCAACGTGGCGCTGACCGACGACGGCGACGTGTGGTGGGAGGGGCTGACCGAGGACCCGCCGGCGCACCTGACCGACTGGAAGGGGCGGGACTGGGCGCCGGGTTCCCCGGAGCCGGCCGCGCACCCGAATTCGCGGTTCACCACCCCCGCGGGGCAGTGCCCGGTCATCGCGGCGGAGTGGGACGACCCGGCCGGGGTGCCGATCTCGGCGATCTTGTTCGGCGGGCGGCGGGCCAGCACGGTGCCGCTGGTGACCGAGTCGTTCGGCTGGGATCACGGGGTGTTCCTCGGCGCCAATATTGCCTCGGAGAAGACCGCCGCGGCCGAGGGCACGGTCGGCGAGCTGCGGCACGACCCGTTCGCGATGCTGCCGTTCTGCGGGTACAACATGGGCGACTACTTCGGCTACTGGCTCGAGGTCGGGCGCACCGCCCCGGACCCGGCCCGGCTGCCGCGGTTGTTCTACGTGAACTGGTTCCGCAAGGACGCCGCGGGCCGGTTCGCCTGGCCCGGCTTCGGCGAGAACATCCGCGTGCTGAAGTGGATCATCCAGCGGCTGGACGGCCAGGCCGAGGCGGTGTCGACCCCAATCGGCCTGCTGCCCGCGGTTAGCGCGCTGGACCTGGACGGGCTGGACATCCCAGCGGCCGACCTGGAGCTGCTGCTCACGGTGGACACGCAGGCCTGGAAGCTGGAGGCGGACCAGATCCCCGAGTTCTTCCGCGGTTTCGGCGAGCACCTGCCCGCGCGGCTGTGGGAGCTGCAGCAGGAACTGATCGACCGGCTTGGCTGAGCTTGGGTGAGCCCTGCCTGGGTGCCGCCCCTTAAGCCCTCTAAGGTTGCCTGAGGGCCGGGAGGTGGGCAGATGGCCAGTCGGCGGGTCCTGGGTATCGTTCTGGCGGGCGCGGCGGGCAAGCGGCTCGCGCCCCTGACCGAGGACAGGGCGAAATCCGCCGTCCCGTTCGGCGGCCTCTACCGGCTGGTGGACTTCGCGCTGTCGAACCTGGTCAACGCGGGCATCAGGAAGATCTGCGTGCTCACCCAGTACAAGAGCCACAGCCTCGACCGGCACATCACCACCACCTGGCAGCTGCACAGCCTGCTCGGCAACTACGTGGCGCCGGTCCCAGCCCAGCAGCGGCTCGGGCCGCACTGGCAGACCGGCTCGGCCGACGCGATCTACCAGTCGCTGAACCTCATCCGCAGCGAGCGGCCCGACCTGGTGGTCGTGTTCGGGGCCGACGACGTGTACCGGATGGATCCGGCGCAGCTCATCGAGGCGCACCTGGACTGGGGCGCGGGGGTCACGGTGGCCGCGATCGGAGTGCCCAGGGCGTCGGCCGCGTCGTTCGGCGTGGTGCGGCCTGCCTCGGACGGGCACCGGGTGGAGGCGTTCCTGGAGAAGCCCGCCTCGCCGCCTGCCTTGCCGGGCCGACCGGACGAGGCGTTCGTGTCGATGGGCAACTACGTGTTCGACTGCGAGGTGCTGGTCGAGGCGCTGCGTGCGGACGCATGCGACGAGGGCAGTCAGCACAGCATCGGCGGTGACATCATGCCGATGCTGGTGCGGGAGGGCGCGGCGCACGTCTACGACTTCCTGCAGAACGAGGTGCCCGGGGCCGGCGAGCAGGACCATGGCTACTGGCGCGAGGTGGGGACGCTCGACTCCTACTTCGCCGCGCACATGGACCTGTGCGCGCCGCACCCGGCGTTCACCCTGCACAACGAGAAGTGGCCGATCCTGACCCACGTGCCGCCGCAGCCGCCGGCCAAGTTCGTCCTCGACGACGGCGAAGCCGGCCGGCAGGGACGGGCGGTCAGCAGCGTGGTCAGCAACGGGGTCATCGTGTCCGGCGGGCTGGTGCGGGAGTCGGTGCTGTCGCCGGGGGTCCGGGTGGACGACTGGGCCAGGGTGGAACGCGCGGTGCTGCTGCACAACGCGCGGATCGGGCGGCGGGCGGTGGTGCGCGACGCGATCCTGGACAAGAACGTGGTGGTGACGGAGGGCGCCGCGGTCGGAGTGGACAAGGACCGGGACACCGAACGCGGGTTCGCGGTATCAGAGGGCGGCGTCACCGTGGTGGGCAAGGGGCGCGTGGTGGAGCCCTGAGCTTGCGGGCTTGAGCGTCAGCCCTTGGCGGCGAGGGTGAACGCGCCCTTGACCGCGGAGAGGATCGCCGGGATGGCCGAGGCCTGGTCGATGGGCTGCGACTTGTTCTCGGCGAGCACGGTGACGACGTAGCTCTGTCCCGACCGGGTGGTGGCCAGGAAGGTCAGGGTCAGGACGCCCGGCTCGGACCCGCCCTTGAACCAGGTGGTCTTCCACTGGGCCGGAGCGAGCTGCAGGCCGTCGTCGTTGAGCGAGAGCACCCGCCCGATCGGGTCCAGGCCCGGCTGGCGGTCCAGGCTGGCCAGCGAGGTGTAGACACGGCAGAGGTCGCTGGCCGAGGCGAAGTACTCGAGGCGGTCGATTTCGCGTGGCGTGGTCCACGCTCCCACCTCCTCCACGGCCGGCAGAGGAGCATGGTCGACGGTGCTGGCGAGCAGCGCCCGTCGGCTAGGTTCGTCCGCGGTGATGTAGCGCTGCGCGAGCGCCGGCCACTGGTCGAGCTTGAGGACGAATATCTCGCGGGTGGTCAGGAACGGCCGGTCCAGAGCCGGGCTGGTCATCCCGGTCGCGGTGAGCGCATCCTCGACCGCGGACCGGCCCACCAGGCTGGTCAGCATATCGGCGGCCGTGTTGTCGCTGAGCGAGATCATCTTGGCCGCCGAGTCCAGCACCGAGATCCGGGTGCCGTCCGGCTCGGCCTGGAGCTCGCCCGGGGGCAGGCCCTTGAGCTGCGCGGTGACGGTCAGCGGCTGGTCCCAGCGGACCTTGCCCGCGGCCACGGCCTTGCCCAGCGCGTCCAGCACGTAGAGCTTGACCGCCGAGCCGAGCGGCGCCGAGGTGCCGGGGTCGATGCCGTGCACCAGCTGGCACGAGCCGCCGCTGACGTTGGCGACGAGCAGGTGCACCTGGGGGGCGACCGAACGAAGAACGGCATCGACCTCGCCCCAGGTGGCGGGGGTGGGCCCGATGACGGCCGGGCTGATCCTCAGCCAGCTGACCAGGCCCCGGCTGTCCACGGTGAGCAGGACCTGAGCCCGCGGGCCTCCGCTGTAGGTGGAGACGTTGGCTACCACCGTGCTCAGCTCGCTGACCTGGATCGACAGTAGCCTGAGGCTGATCGCTTCTTGCAGCGCCTGGTTGAGCGCGGCCGGGCTGACCTGGACGAGGAAGGCCGGGTCGAAGTGGGCACGGACCTGCGCGTCGGAGATGGGCAGGTGGGCCACCGCGGCGATGAGCCACCGGAGCTGGGCTCCGGCCGGGGTATCGGGCGGGAGAACGGCCTGGGTGGGTTCCGGCGCTACGGTAGCGGTAGCGGTAGCGGTAGCGGTAGCGGTAGCGGCGGGTTCCGGCGTTCTGGCCGAGGTGCACGCGGAAGCCAGCAGCGCGATCGCGACCACCAGCGCCGCCAGCCACGGCCACGCCGAACGGCCCTGCCTCGTGTTTCTCCGGACGCGCAGCTCAGACATCCTTTCGTCCTCTATATGCAAGTATCCACATCGATCGTCCGCCGCACCACAGGGTGGACGGGCCGGAGAACTGCTGCGACCATCGTGGAGAACATGCGGGATGGCTGCTGGCCGACGGCCTGGTCATGCTCAAGTACACCTCCGCGCACCAGGGCAGGCGGGCGAACCGCACCTCGCTGTGGCGCCGCGCGGCCGACGGCGGCTGGCAGATTTTCCATCACCAGGGCACGCCCGCGGCCTGCTGACCAGGCGGATCGGGACGTCGCGTTTCCGCGGAAACGCGGGCTGAGATAGGTGGGCCGGACGGGGCGGTGGCGGAGTGAATGGAGCGGTTATCGCTGTGGCTAGGCGCGGCCGCCGGGCTCCGCCGACGGGGGAAGATATCCCTGGCTGATGAGGCGCTGCGCGCCGGCGGCGTAGACGGCGGGGTCTTCAGGGGCGATCGTGGCCAGCCCGTCAACGTACCGGTTCATCATGGCGAAGGCCGCCGCGATCAGGACCGTGTCGTGGATCTCAAGGTCGGTGGCCTGTGCCGCGCGGGCGTCGGCGACCAGCCCGGCCGTGACGCTGAGCCCGCTGTGCTGGACCGCCGCGGCGATCGCGAGCAGGGCCTTCAACTTGGCTGATACCTGAGCCGTGCCGGCATCGACGCACACCTGCTCCACCAGCGGCATGCCATCGGGCAGCTGGGCCGCGGCGGTCGCCGCATGCGACGCCGAGCAGTACCGGCACCCGTTCAGCGCCGATACGTACGCCGCGATCAGCTCCCGCTCGCCTCGGGTCAGCGTGCTCGGGCCGCGCAGCAGCACCTCCGCCAGCTCGCTGATCGGGCGCCCCGTCTCCGGCCGGTAACGCAGCAGCCCCCGGATACCCGGCTCCTCGGACTTCAAGGTGATGTGCGGCATGTGCTCTCCCTGGAACGGCGGCGAGTCGCTGGAATTTCATGATGAACGAAGAAGGCTGATCGTGGCGGTCGCCGAACGGTTTCCGCGCCGATGTGACATCGTCGCGGTTACTAGGTAAGCGCACGGACAGGCTGGACGGATGGCGCGTGTCATGATCAGGTGAGGAAAGGGGGCACATGCGATACCTGATCGTGGCCGAGGCCTACCGTGATCTGGAGCAGGCCAGCGGGCGGCTGGTGCTGATCGAGCGGATGGCGGAGCTGGTGGCGCAGACTCCGGCCGAGCTGCTGCCCACCGTGTGCTACCTGTGCCAGGGGCAGATCGCACCCGAGTTCGCCGGGATCGACCTGGGGCTCGCCGAGAAGATGGCCATCCGGGCGCTCGCCGCCGCCGCCGGCACCGCGCCCGCTGACGTCGCGGCGCACGTCCGGGAGGCCGGCGACCTGGGGCAGGCCGCCGAGCAGTTGCTGGCCGAAACGGCAGCCGGCCGGCCAGCCAGCCTGGAGGTCGTCACCGTAGTCAACACCCTGCGCCAGATCGCGGCGGCGGAGGGGCAGGGCTCGCAGGGGCGCAAGCTGGAGTTGCTGGCCGGGTTGCTCGGCCGGGCCACCCCGCTGGAGGCCAGGTACCTGCTGCGCCTGGTCACCGGGAACCTGCGGCTGGGCATCGGCACGCCCACCGTCCTGGACGCGCTGGCCCAGGTCTACGCGGGCGGGCGGGCCCAGCGGAAGGTACTGGAGCGCGCCTACAACATCTGCTGCGACATCGGCCTGGTCGCCGGCACCCTGGTCAGCGGCGGGCTGACCGCGGTGGAGAAGCTGCATGTCCAGCCGGGCAACCCGGTGCGGGCCATGCTGGCCCAGCGGCTGTCCGACGCCGCCGAGATCCTGGCCAAGCTGGGCGGCCGGTGCTCGGCGGAGTACAAGTACGACGGGGTCCGGGTGCAGGCGCACCGCACCGCCGACGGCCAGATCGAGCTGATCACCCGGCGGCTCGAGGAAATCAGCACGCAGTTCCCCAACGTCGTCGAGGTGCTTCAGGCCGGGCTGGGGCCCCGCGAGGCCATCCTCGAAGGGGAGGTCGTGGCGTACGACGCGGCTACGGATGAACTGAGGCCGTTCGGCGAAGTCATGCTGCGGCGCCGTAAGCATGGCATCGAGAAGGCCGTGCAGGACGTGCCGGTGGGCCTGTTCTGCTTCGAGCTGCTGTACGCCGACGGCGAGGACCTGACCATGCTGCCGTACCCCGAGCGGCGGGCCAGGCTGGCCGCGGCCATCACCCCCGGTCCGCGGCTGCGGCTGACCACGGCCACCGAGGTCGACGAGCCGGCCGCGCTGGACGCGACGTTCTCCCAGGCGGTCACCGACGGCTGCGAGGGGCTGGTGTGCAAGTCGGTGGGGCCGGAGTCGGTTTACCAGGCCGGCGCCCGCGGCTGGCAGTGGATCAAGCTCAAGCGCGACTACCGCACCGAACTGTCCGACACCGTCAACCTGGTCGTCATCGGCGCGTTCGCCGGGCGCGGCCGCCGCACCGGCGTGTACGGCGCGGTGCTGCTGGCCGCGTACGACGCGGACGCCGAGGAGTTCCGCGCCGTGTCCAAGTGCGGGGCCGGGTTCACCGACGCCAACCTGGTCACGCTGCACACCAGGCTGGCGCCGCTGGTCCGCCCGGACAAGCCCGCCCGGGTCGACGCCCGGCAGTCACCCGACGTGTGGTGCGAGCCCGGGCTGGTGCTGGAGATCCTGAGCGCCGAGCTCACCCTGTCGCCGAACAACACCGCCGCCTGGGGCCAGATCGAGCCCGACAACGGGCTGGCCATGCGCTTCCCCCGGTTCACCGGGCGCTGGCGGGACGACAAGTCCCCCGAGGACGCCACCACCACCCGCGAGCTGGTCGAACTCTTCCTCGGCGCCCGGCACACCTCTACGGGCTAGCCTGGCGGACGATCCTGGCCTGACCCGACTCGAGCGGCTGGCCGCAGGCCTGACAGGTCAGCTGCGCCAGCAGCCGGTGCCCGCAGCTGTGCTCCAGGACCAGCGGCGGGCCGTCGTCGCCGGCCAGGTACTTGTCGCCCCAGCGCATCAGCGTGGCGATGACCGGGTACAGGTCCCGGCCGGCTTCGGTCAGGTGGTACTCGGAACGGGCCGGGTGATCGCTGTACTGCCGCTTTTCGAGTATCCCGGCGGCGACCAGGGTCCGGAGCCGGGCCGCGAGCGTGTCGCGCGGCGCGCCGGTGCGGCGCACCATCTCGTCGAACCTGCGGTCGCCGAGGAAGACCTCGCGGATCGCGAGCAGCGCCCACTTCTCCCCAACGATGTCCAGGGTGCGGGCGATCGAGCAGGTACGGGGTTCGGCACTAGCCATGAACGCGATAATACCTCCTAAGTTGGATTTCTGGACGTACCGGTGGGTGATGGGTTATGGTGAGTCCAGAAATCAGACTTACCCTTTGGAGGGCTGGTGGAAAACCGCAGGGTCACCGCCGTGGTCGGCGTGCTGTCGCTGGCCGTGTTCATGTCCAGCCTGGACCTGTTCATCGTCAACCTGGCGTTCCCCTACATCAGCCGGCAGTACCCGGGCACCAGCTTGAGCTCGCTGTCCTGGGTGCTCAACGCCTACACGATCGTGTTCGCGGCGGTCCTGGTGCCGGCCGGCCGGTGGGCCGACCGGATCGGGCGCCGGCGGCTCTTCTCGGGCGGGCTGATCCTGTTCAGCTTCGGCTCGGTCTTGTGCGGGCTGGCGCCCGGGGTGGCCGCGCTGATCGCGGCCCGGGTCATCCAGGCAGCGGGAGCCGGGGCGATGGTGCCCGCGTCGCTGTCGCTGCTGCTGGCCGCGGTACCGCCGCCCGTTCGGCCCAAAGCCCTGGGCACCTGGTCCGCGCTGGGCGCCCTGGGGGCGGCGCTCGGACCGGTGATCGGCGGCGCCCTGGTGCAGGTCGACTGGCGCTGGGTGTTCTGGATCAACGTGCCGGTGGGCGTGGCCGCCGTGTTCCTGGCGGTACGCGTGGTGCCGGAGAGCAAGGACCCGAACGTCTCGGGCCGGCCCGACCTCCTCGGCGCGGGGCTGCTCGCCGCATCGGTCGGGCTTGTCGCGCTCGCGCTGGTGAAGGCGCCCGAGTGGGGCTGGGGCTCGGCTTCGTTCCTGGGCCTGCTGGCCGCCTCGCTGGCCAGCGGGTGGGCCATGGTGTACCGGTCGCGGCGGCACCACTCCCCCGTGATCGAGCTCGAACTACTCCGCTCGCGCACGTTCAGCGGCTCGTTCGCCGCGTCGATTCTGTACTACGCCGGGTTCGGCGCGTTCGTGCTCAGCTCGGTGGAGTTCCTCACCGGCGTGTGGCATTACTCCGCGGTGGAGGCCGGGCTGGCCATCGCGCCGGGGCCGCTGATGGTGCTGCCGTTCGCCCGGCTGGTCGCGCCGCGGCTAACCGCCCTGCTCGGCGGGCCCGGCCGGGTCGCGGTGATCGGCTGCTTCGTCAACGCCCTGGCGCAGGCGCTGTGGCTGTGGCGGATCCAGGTGGAGCCTTCGTACGCGGCCCATCTGCTGCCGGCCCAGCTGCTCGGCGGCGCGGGCGTAGGGCTGACGATTCCGTCTCTGCTCGGGGCGGGGAGCGCGTCGCTGACGCCGGCCCGGTTCGGCACCGGCAGCGGGATCCTCAACACCGGGCGGCAGGTGGGGACGGTGCTCGGGGTGGCCGGGCTGGTGGCGATCCTGGCCAAGGTATCGCCCGCCGACCCGCTCGCGGCGTTCCGCGGCAGCCTGGTGCTGGTCATCGCGTTCTTCGCCGCCGCTGGGGTGGTGTCCGCGGTGCTGCTAACCCGCCGCCCGGTCGTGGCTCCGGCTCCTGCCTCAGTCCCAGGCTCGGCAGGCAGGATCGAAGATCCCGTTCAGCCCGTCTCAGCAAGCGCGCTCTCCCACCGCGGGTCCAGCCCTGGTTCTGGCTAGTGATGCGGTTACCGGCTGCTCCGGCGGGTAGGGAGCCCGGCCTTGCCAGCAACTCGAAGGAGGCGCCCGATATGGCCGTCACCGCGTTCCAGGATTACCCGCTCGCCGACCGCGACCGCGAGTGGGACGGAGCCCAGGCCGAGAAGCGGATCCGCCGGTGGGCCGGGGCCGAGGATGAGCCGAACGAGAAGTACCGCGACGCCCATGTCTGGTACGACAGCGGCAGCAAAGACAACTTCACCGGCTACAAGCTGCTCATCGCCGATGTTATCGACGGGAAGATCAAGGCCGTGCCGCGCGGGGTGATGGCCGCGGGCCAGATCATGCAGGGCGCGCGGGGCGGCGCTAACCTGCCGGAAAACGACATCGACCGGGTGAAGAGCCACCTGGCCAAGTACTACGCCAAGATGGGCGAGGAAGCTCCCTGGGAGCGCGACTAGCGGCTCACGTGGTGGCGGGCCAGGGGAGGATGGTGAGGGCGGGCCACTGGCGCTGCCAGCGTTCGGTCTTGGCCCGGTAGACCCCGGGCGGGGCGAGCACCGGGTTGGGGCGCACCACCAGGTTGAACACGTCGGACAGGCCGCGCGGGGCGTAGACGCGCCACGGCCGTCACAGGTCCACGCTGGTGCCAGGTTCGAGCCGGGTGACCTGGGCGCCGCTGGGGGCGGCGGCGACGGACAGCATCCGGGTCATCAGGCCGAGGCCGGCCTCGTTGAGGATCGCGTCGTGGATGGCGTAGCCGCGGGCGGGCGCGACCGCGCGGAAGTAGTCGATCATGTCACCGGCCTTCAGCCACGGGGCGCTGATCGGGACCAGCAGGGTACTGGCCGGGTCTTCGGGAACCGTGAACGAGTCGCCGGGGTGGAACAGCTCGCCGTCGACCAGGAATCCGGTGTTCACCACCAGCGGGATGTCCGGGTGGATGAGCGCGTGGTCCACGCCGTAGACGTGCACGTCGAAGCCGGCCACCTCGAGCGCGTCGCCGTGCCTGACCTCGTGCACCCGGTCGCCGAACTCGGCGAACTGAGCGCAGATCGACTGGTTGGCCCACAGGGTCACGCCGGGATCACTCGACAGCGCGGCGCGGACCGCGTCCGCGTCCAGGTGGTCCGGGTGCTCGTGCGTGACCAGGACCGCGGCGGCCCCGTCCAGGGCCGCGACCGGATCGCTCCAGCCGCCCGGGTCGATGACCAGGGTGGCGCCGTCCTTGTCCAGCCTGACGCAGGAATGCCCGAGCTTGGTGAGCCGCATCAGGCCACGATACTCAGGCCACGACGCGCGGACAGAACCGGCCGCCTCGGCAGCGGTGCGGACGAATCCGTAAGCTGGTCCGCCGCACCGGGAATTGCGCATGTGTATGTGCAGATCGGGACAGTGTTCCGCAGAACTCAGCGGCTGTGCGCCTTCTACCTGATTGCCGATAATTCAGATTAGGGCAGCCAGAACCATTCCCCCGTGCGAACAATTTGCGCTGGCGAGGTGTCAATACGGGCACTGGGCATGCTCGCCTGCGATCATCATCAAGAAAGGCTTCCCGAAAAGGCATGGCAAAACCCATGGAATCCTTTCGGCAGGAGCCGCATTGATACGAAAGGAACGTTAATGGACGAACCTGATGAGGGCGGAAGCGGGATCACCAGGGCCGAGTTGCTGAAGGCCGCTGCTGTCGTTGCGCCAGGAATCCTCCTCGGCCGGACCGCGGCCGCCGCAGCCACGGCGAAACCGGCCCCTTCGCGGCGCCTCGGGCGAACTCGCGGACTCGGCGGCATGAACGTGCTTCTCTTCCTGACTGATCAGCAGCGCGCCATCCAGCATTTCCCGCGCGACTGGGGCAGGCGCAACATGCCGGGCCTGACCCGCCTGCAGGAGCATGGCATGCTGTTCGAGCACGCCTTCACGAACGCGTGCATGTGCTCACCCGCCCGCTCGACACTGATGTCCGGCTACTTCCCGGCTCAGCACGGCGTGAAGTACACGCTGGAGACGGACATGCCCGCGCCGCAGTACCCGCAGGTCGAGTTGTCCACCAGCTTCAAGAACCTGGCCAGCGTCTCGCGGGCAGCCGGCTACACACCGGTCTACAAGGGCAAGTTCCACTGCAACAAACCCGCGAATGGCTCGGACTGGGTGCCCGAGGACGTCAACAAGTACGGCTTTACCCGGTGGGACCCGCCAGACGCCGGCGCTGACCAGAGCATCCCCGAGGAGGGGGGAGGCGTCTACGACAATGACGGCCGGTTCATGAACTCGGAGGGCACGCCGGAGGCGGGCACCGAGGGCGCGGTCCAGTACCTGCGCGACACGGCCGCCGGGAGCCAGCCATTCTTCATGGTCGTGTCGCTGGTCAACCCGCACGATGTGCTGCTGTATCCCGAGACGTACGAGAGCGGGGGCTATGACCCGGCCTGGCTGGAAGGCGAGATCGGCCTTCCGGCGACCGTGGACGAGGACCTGTCGACCAAGCCGACCGTTCAGGCTGAGTTCCTGCGGCTATTCAATGCCAGCGGGCCCATCCCGACCCCGCAGATGAAGCGCAACTACCTGAACTTCTACGGCAACCTGATGAAGGCCTCGGACGAGTACCTGGTCAAGATCCTCGACACGCTCGAGGCGCGCGGCCTGCTAGAGAACACGCTCGTCGTCGCGACGGCCGACCACGGGGAGATGGGCACGGCCCACGGCGGGCTGCGCCAGAAGAACTTCAACTTCTACGAGGAAACGACCCGGGTCCCGCTGGTCTACTCAAACCCGCGCCTGTTCCCCAGGCCCGAGAGGAACCGCTCGATCGTCTCGCACGTCGACTTCCTGCCCACCCTCGCTGGCCTCCTCGACACGCCGTCACACGCCCGGGCCAACTGGCAGGGGATCGATTACTCCGACCAGATCCTGGACCGTTCCGCCAGGCCACCCCAGACCTACACCGTGTTTACCTATGACGACTGGCAGTCCGGCCAGGCCAGCGGCCCGTACCCGAACCCGCCGAACCACATCGTCAGCATCCGCGAGCACCGTTACAAGATCGCCAGGTACTACGACGCCGACGGGAATGTGCCGCCCCAATGGGAGATGTATGACCTCAAGACCGACCCGCTCGAGCGCACGAACCTGGCTTACAAGGATTACCGGCGTACCCCCGAGCAAGAGCGAGAGTTCAAGCGGCTGAAGCGCAAGCTGGCCCGCGTCGAGCAGACGCGGCTGCAGCCGCTGAGCTGATCCGGGAGACTCGGGCGTGTCCCGCTGGTCGTGGCGGGTGGCCGTGCTGGTACGGGTGCGCTGCGCGGGACTGGCGGGAAGGGCGGGTTCAGGCCGGGGTTGTGGTCTTTTCCAGCCGAACGGGCGGGCCGCCTGCCCCCGCACCACGGCTCACGCGGGCATCACCGATCACGCGGGCACCGCCGGGCCGGGCGCCCGGCCCGGCGGGAACCGCCACGATGTCACATCGTGGCGGTCCTGACCGCAACAATGTCACATTGTTGCGGTTAGCCAGCGCGGGGTGCTGGTGCTGATGTGACGGGAGTGAGGGCTGGGAGTGAGGACTATGCCGCGGCAGCGAGTGTGGCTCCGGCCGCGCCCGCTCCGCATCGCTGAGGTCATGACGCCTTAACCTGTCCTCGTCCACAGGCCAGTCAAACCGGAAGCGACCCTTCAAGATCTACCGGACAGGCTCTAAGCCGCGGCGGCCTGCAGCCATGTCGGCCAGCGCCGTTTCCACGCTGTCGTAGGACGTGAACAGGCGGTCAAGGCCGGTAAACGAGAGCAGCCGGAAGACCTGGGGCGCGGCGCCCGCCAAGGCGAGCCTCGCCCCGGCCGCTTCGGTGCGCCGGTACGCGTGCGCCAGGACGGACACCCCGGTCGAGTCGCAGTAGGTGATGCCGGACAGGTCGAGGACCAGCGCGGCGCCGGACGCGAGCGGGACGTCGTCCAGGCACGCCCGCAGCCGGGGGCCGGTGTGGTAGTCGAGCTCGCCGGACGCCGTGATCAGGCACGGCCCGGCGGGTTCGGCCTGAAGCGTGACCGCGAGGTTCGCGTCGGGGTGCGGCAAACCGTGTCTCCCGTTCGGCTGTCCGGGTTTTCCCTGTCAGCCTACATTTGAGGCCATGAGCAGCGGCAAGAGCCCTGACCCGGCGGAGCTGGCCTTCCCCGGTGACGGCGAGATGGCGCGCCGGATGCGCGCGTACCCGTGGGCGAGCTCTCCGCTCGGCGATCCCCCGGACTGGCCGGCCAGCCTGCGCACCGCCTGCCGCATCTGCCTGACCTCCCGCTTCCCCATGATCATCTGGTGGGGCGAGGAGCTGCGCTTCCTGTACAACGACGCGTACCTGCCGCTGCTCGGCAACAAGCACCCGGCGCTCATGCGGCCAGGTGACCAGGTCTGGGGCGAGATCTGGCCCACCGTCGGCCCGATGCTCGACTCGGTGATGCATACCGGCCAGGCCACCTGGTCGGAGGACCTGCTGCTGCCGATGGACCGGCACGGCTACTGGGAAGAGACGTACTGGACCTACTCCTACAGCCCGCTGCACGACGACGACGGGACCGTGCGCGGGGTGTTCACCGCGGTCAAGGAGACCACCGAGGAGGTGGTCGGCCGGCGCAGGCTCGCCGTGCTGCAGCACCTGGGCGCCCAGGCCGGGCAGGCGCGCAGCGTGGCCGAGGCGTGTGATCTGGTCGTTCGGTCGCTGGAGCGGGCCCCTGAGGTCATCCCGTTCGCGGCCGTCTACCTGCGCGGGCCTAGTGGTGAGGCGGTGCTGGCGCGGAGCAGCGCGCCGGGCGGGCCGGGCGGGCCCGGCGGGCCCGGCGGGCCGGGCGGCTGGCCGGTTGACGAGGTGCTGCGCGGCGGCGAGCCGGTCAGGCTGACCGAGGTGATCGCCAGGTTCGGTGAGCTGCCGGCCGGCGGGTGGGACACCCCGCCGTCGGAGGCGATGGTGCTGCCGCTGACGGGCGGAACCGGCGAGCCGGCCGGCGCGCTCGTGCTGGCCGCCAGCGCGGGCCGTTCCCTCGACGCGGCCTACGAGTCGTTCCTCGGCCTGGTGGCTCAGCAGACCGCGGCGCTGGTCGGCGCCGCGGTGGCGTACGAGGCGCAGCTGCGCCGGGCCGAGGAACTGGCCGAGCTCGACCGGGCCAAGACGGCGTTCTTCTCCAACGTCAGCCACGAGTTCCGCACCCCGCTGACGCTGATCATGGGGCCGGTGGAGGAACTGCGGGCCAGGCTCGACCCCTCCGATCCCGCGGACGCCGCCGCGGCCGGGGAACTGGACGTGATCCACCGCAACGGCCTGCGGCTCGGCAAGCTGGTGAACACCCTGCTGGACTTCTCCAGGATCGAGGCCGGCCGGATGCACGCCAGCTTCGAGCCGCTCGACCTCGGGGCCTTCACCACCGAACTGGCCAGCGTGTTCCAGTCCGCCTTCGACCGGGCGGGCATGCGCTACGAGGTGGACTGCCCGCCGCTGAGCGCGCCGGTCTACGTGGACCGCGAGATGTGGGAGAAGGTGGTCTTCAACCTGCTGAGCAACGCGCTGAAGTTCACCTTGGAGGGGACGGTCAGCGTCCGGCTTGGCGAGGAAGCCAGGCGCGCGGTACTCCGCGTCGCGGACACCGGGGTGGGGGTCGCCGCGGCGGAGATACCCCGCCTGTTCGACCGGTTCCACCGGATCGAGAACGCCCCGTCCCGGTCCAACGAGGGCAGCGGCATCGGGCTGGCCCTGGTCCGGGAGCTGATCGGGCTGCACGGGGGCACGATCACCGCGGAGAGCGACGGGCGGATCGGCACCATGTTCACGGTCAGGATCCCGTTCGGCCGCGGGCACCTGCCGGAGGCGAACGTGGTCGCCGGGAGCGGGTCGCGCGCCGTGCCGGCCGCCGCCAACCAGTTCCTGCTTGAGGCGATGCGCTGGCTGCCGGGAGATCCTGCGGTTGATGACGGCCCGCCCGTGCTGGGCGAGGCCGTGCGGGGCGAGGCCGCGCGGGCCCGCGTGCTGCTCGCGGACGACAACGCGGACATGCGCGAGTACCTGCAGCGGCTGCTGCGGCCGGGCTATGAGGTCACCACCGTGACCGACGGGCAGGCTGCGCTGGAAGCCGCGCGCGCCGAGCCGCCCGACATCCTCATCAGCGACGTGATGATGCCCCGTCTCGGCGGCCTTGCGCTGGTCGCGGCGCTGCGCGCGGACCCGCGCACCGCGGAGGTCCCGGTGCTGCTGCTATCCGCCCGGGCCGGGCAGGAGGCGGCGATCGAGGGCCTGGAGGCCGGCGCGGACGACTACCTGGTCAAGCCGTTCTCCGCGGCCGAACTGCTGGCCCGGGTCCGGGCCAACGTGGAACTCGCGCGGCTGCGCAGTCATCACGCCCGCTGGCGCGCGGCCCTGCTCGACTCGCTGCACGAGGCGTTCTTCGTGCTCGACGAGGACGGCGCCGTGGTCGAGATCAACGCCGCCTTCACCGACATCACGGAGTTCGGCCAGGAGGACATGCCCTACTCCCCCGCGCGGCCGTGGTGGCCCGACGAGAAGGACGATCCCGAGGGGCACCAGATGCTCAAGGAGGGCCTCGGGCGGCTGATGACGGACAGCAAGGGCAGCTTCACCGTCCCGCTGCGCCGCCGCGACGGGCGCCGGATCTGGGTGTCGGGCAGCTTCAACGAGGTCAGGGACCCGGAGGACGGCCGCCGCCGGGTGGTGGGGACGTTCCGCGACATCACGGCCGAGCACTACGCCGTGCAGCGGGAGGCGGCGCTGGCCGCGATGGGCCTGGTGGTGTCCCGGGCCGGGAGCGCCGCCCAGGTCCTGCGGGAGGCGCTGGGGGAAGTGCGGCGGCTGTGGCGGGCGCGGGAGGTCACCGCCGCGACCTGGATGGGAGCCGGCCAGGTGACGGTGGCGTCGACGGGTTCGGCTCTGGATTGGGACGCTCTGCCTGGCGCGCTCCGCGACGCGCTGGCCGGGCTGCGGGAACAGCCCGTACTGACCCCGACGGCGGGGGCGCCGGGCGGGGTGGGGATACGGCTCGAGCATCCGGCGGGCACGCTCGGGATCTGGATCGAACTCGGCTCGGGCCGGGTGATGACCGCCGAAGACCGGACCCTGCTCAGCCTGGTCTGCGGTTACCTGGGCCAGGCGCTGAACCGCGCCTACCAGACCGATCAGCAGCGCGAGACGGCACTGGCGCTGCAGCGCGCGATCCTCGGCCCGTCCCGGCTGCCCGCCGGATTCGCGGTGCGCTACGAGCCGGCCACCCGCCCGCTCGAGGTCGGCGGCGACTGGTACGACATCGTCGAGCTGCCCGACGGCCGGATCGGCATCATGGTCGGCGATTGCGTCGGGCACGATCTCGGCGCGGCCACGGTCATGGGCCAGCTGCGCAGCGCCTGCCGCGCGCTGCTGCTGCAGGACGCGAGCGCCAGCCAGGCCCTGACGGCCATGGACAGGTTCGCGTCGTCCGTGCCGGGGGCCGAGTGCGCCACCGTCTTCTGCGGCATCCTCGATCCGGCCACCGGTTCGCTCCGGTACTCCAGCGCCGCTCACCCGCCGGGCATCGTCGTCCATCCGGACGGGAACGTCGTCCTGCTCGACGACGCCCGCTCGCTACCGCTCGCCATCCGGCAGGACGCCGGGCGGACCGAAGCCGACTACGTCCTGCCGCCCCGCTCGACGCTGCTGCTGTACACCGACGGGCTGGTCGAGCGGCGGCGCCAGCCGCTCACCGGGGGCATAGCCGCGGCGGGGGCGGCCGTGCACGAGGCCGGCGAGGCCTCGCTGGAGGAACTCGCCAGCCAGCTCATGATGCGGCTCGCTCCCGCCGAAGGCTACGAGGACGACGTGGCCATGGTGCTCTACCACCACCCCCCTCCGCTCGACGTCCTGTTCTCTGCCGAGTCCGAGCAGCTCGCCTCGGTGCGGGCTACGCTGCGCGGCTGGCTGCGCAGCTGCGACGTGGGCGCCCGGATGGCCCAGGATGTCCTGGTCGCGGCCGGGGAGGCCATTGCCAACGCGATCGAGCACGGCCATCGTCACCTGCCCGGACAGCAGGTCCGGCTCCGCGCGGTCTCGACCGCGAACCAGTTGCGGCTGACGGTCACCGACAGCGGCCGCTGGCGGACCACGCCGCCCGGGGACCGCGGGCTGCGCGGGCACGGCATCGCGCTGATGCGGGCGCTCATGCAGCAGGTCACCATCGAGCCGGGACCGTCCGGCACCACCGTCGACATGTACGTGAGGATCAATCGTGGCCACCCCGCTTGAGCTTTCCACCCAGGCCGGCGCGGACGGGATCCCGGTCGTGACCGTGGCGGGCGAGATCGACATGAGCAACGCCGACCGGTTCCGCGAGGCGCTCGGCCTGGCTGCCGCCGCTGCCGCCGCTGCGGACGGCGGCGGCGGCGCGGACGGCGGCGGCGGCTCGTTCGTCGTGGATCTGACCGGCGTCGAGTACCTCGACAGCGCCGGCGTCCACGCCTTGTTCGCGCACGCGTCACGGATCCGGCTCATCGCCGGCCCGCTGCTGGAGCCGGTGCTGACCGTCTCCGGCCTGTCCGGCATCACCTCGGCGGGCGGTGTTTCCGCGGCCGAGCCACAGTAACGTGCCGGGATGAGCATTCAGCTAAGCGAATCGGCGCTGCGCCTGGTCGACGGCGCGAACTATGCGGTCCTGGCCACCGTGAACCCCGACGGCAGCCCGCAGACCTCGGTGGTGTGGGTCGGCCGCGACGGCGGCGACCTGCTGTTCTCCACGGTGGAGGGGCGCGTCAAGCACCGGAACATGGTCCGGGACCCGCGAGTCAGCGTCAGCATCATCGATTCGGCCGACCCGGAGAACTACGTCGAGCTGCGGGGCAGGGTGTCGATGACGCCGGATGCGGGCCGGGCGGTGGACACCCAGCTCTCCTGGAAGTACGACGGCCGGGACCCGGGCGAGGACCGGCCCGGCGCGGTCCGCGTGGTGGTGCGGATGGAGGTGGAGAAGGCCACCGGATACGGGGCCTGAGGCAAATGCCTGCCCCGACGATCTACGAGCTGAACGCGCACGGCGAGCAGGGTTCGGCCCGGGAGATACCGCGCCTGGTCGCGGCTGGCGCTGGCGCGGACGTTCTTCCTGGACGCGCCGCTGGTGATCCTGGACGAGCCGACGGCCGCGCTGGACGCCAAGGCCGAGCACGAGCTGTTCGCGAAGATCGGGGAGCTGTTCGCGGACCGTTCGGTGCTGCTGATCTCGCACCGGTTCTCTACGGTGCGTTCGGCCGACCGGATCTACGTGCTCAGCGAGGGGCGCGTGGTGGAGGCGGGGACGCACGAGGAGCTGCTGGCCCGGGCCGGGATCTACGCTGAGCTGTTCACGCTGCAGGCGTCGCCGTAACAGTAGCGGTGGCGAGGGCTGAGCAACGTGGCGGATGCCTCGCGGCGGATGCCTCGCGGCGATGCCGTCCGCTGCCCAGCCCTCGGCCGATTTCCGGGAACCTAGATCATTACCGGACCCTGAGCGAGACCGGAATGGTCACGACGTGATTCCCGGCGTCCTGGACTTCGATGTCGAAGTTCCAGGATCCTCCCGAGGTCGGGGTGCCGCCGAGCGTCACGATGTTGTTTCCCGAAATGCCCAGCGCGACCCACGATGGAATGTTTCCGTCGATGCCGGAAAATACGGTCAGCGGAACCTTTCCGCCAATTACGACGGCCGATGCCGAGATCGGCTGCCCCACCTTTCCTGTAACGGAGAGCTTGCCTCCGTAGTAACTCAGCTTCTGCGCGGCCGAGACGGTCTGGCGGTCAGCCTGCTGCAGTGCTCTTGAACCCGGGTAGCTGGTGTGGATGGTGATTCCGTCCAGATAATCCTTGGGGCTCAGATCCCGCAGCAACGCCCTCAGGAAAACGATATCCGCCGCCGTTCCGAAGTCACAGACCAGGTCACCCCGGTTGCATACGCGTATGACGCGGGACTTCAGGGCGTCGGGGAACTTCGCGGTCGAACTGCCGGACACGGCCGGAACGACCTGGCCAATCCCGTAGGCGACGGACCAGGCGCTGCCGTCGATGACCTCCTTGTCGAAGGACACCTGGTCGCCGTCGGCGATCAAGTCCGCGACGGCCATGCGGGACAGGATCTGCTTGCCTGCCGACGATCCGCCCAGTTGATGAATTATTCGGTGCATCACCATGGCGCCCTGAGAGTAGCCCGCAAGCACGATCTCCTGGCCCGGGCACGAAGCAGCCTGCTTCGTCAGGTCATTCTGCGCCTGGCTGACTCCGGCCGACAGGTCGTTGAAGTACGACGCTACGGCACCCTTGCGTACGTCACTGGCCGAAGGGACCGGGTCGGCGGGATAGTCCAGCGGGTCAGCCTGGACGTTGCCTGCGCCGACGGCATCCTTCAACTGGGAGTAGACCTCGTCGACCTCCGGGCCGAACCCGCTCGGGTCTTTCGTCTTGTCCCATCCGCTCTTCGACCCGGGGCCGGTCTCCCCGGAGCCGCGGGCCCCTATGAACAGGACGGCGGCGCAAGGATTGAGCGTGCCTGGCCGACTGGTGATGGTCGCCGCGGTCAGGGCGCCTTCCAGGCTGAAGTACGTGCTCGCCCCCGCCGCCAGGCCCGCCGCGGCGAAGTCGATCTCGGCGGAATCCGGGAAGCTGGAGTCCGTCTTAACGGACGTACCGGGCCCCTCGTAGCCGGTCGGCCCGAACGGGCATCCGGCCACTGAGTAGGTGCACAGGCCGTCACCGTCCAGGCCGGCCAGGCCCGATCCTGGGCCTGTCACCGTGATCGCAGGAACGGCCGCTTTCGAGTTGTTGACGATTCCGATCAGGGTGTCGTCCGAACCGTCATAGGGACCGAGCGCCGGATCGCCGAGCACGGTAATTGTGTCATCGGGATTTACGACGAGCAGGAGCTGGCAGCTAGTGTCCTGGCCGACTGCGGGGCATTCCTTGAACGGCGGGGCCGGCGCGGCGGCCGCCTGGGCTGTCGCGGCTGCGGGAATTAACGGCAGGAAAAGCGCACCAGTAATGATGGTAGCATGCATGGCGCGAAGACGCATAAAACCCCCCAAATCAGACTTTCGCAGATACGGCGTATCTACTGTGTTAGCGACGCGCATCCGAAGCTAAAGGTTTACCGATGCCAACGCATGGATTTTGTACGAGATCCCGGCATTCCGTGAATTGTGCGGCACTGTCCCCTGACGAGGCTCCTGCTCGTCCTTAGGGCAAGAACCAGCTTCGTTAGGAGACAGTGGTGAGCCGTGCCATCGTCATCGAGTTCGCATCCCTTGGACGAGTACCGCTCCTGGTATTCCCTGTGGTACCCGGCGCCGGGGAGCGCCTGTTCCCCGACGGCACTGTGCCCATCGATCTGACCCTCGAGTCGACCCGGGCTAACGGGCAGGCCGTCCGCATCATCTACACCCGTACAGGTGGCCAGTAAGGAGCTCGCGCCACCGGGCGACCCTGCCGCGGCTTGTTTTTGAACGATCGTTCGCGTATTGTCGCGGGTATGCCACGGCCGCGCGAGTTCGAGCCTGAACAGGTCCTCGATTCGGCCATGCGGCAGTTCTGGGAGCGGGGGTACCGGGCGACCTCGGTAGACGATCTGGTCCGGGCGACCGGGGTGAAGCCGGGCAGCCTGTACGCGGCGTTCCCTGGCGGCAAGCACGCGCTGCTGATGGGATCCCTGGACCGCTACTCCAAGCTCGTGGTGCCGGAGAAGCTCGGCGAGCTGGGTCAGGCGGGGGCTTCGGTCGCGCAGGTCCGGGCGTACTTCGACGGGCTGGTCCGGGATCTGCTCAGCCCGGAGGGGCGGCAGGGCTGCCTGCTGGTCAACAGCGCGATCGAGAACGCGGCCGCCGACCCGGAGGTCGCCGCGGTGGTGCGCGGGCACCTGGCGCGGCTGGAGCACTGCTTTACTGCTGCACTGCGTACCGCGATCCGCCTCGGCGAGGTCCCGGATTCGGTTGATCCGGTTTCCCGGGCCAAGGGCCTGGTGGCCGTCAGCCAGGGCCTCATGGTCGTCGGCAAGGCTAACCCGGATGAGGAGGTGCTGCGGGCGATCGTCGAAAGCGCCTTTATCGGTCTCAGCTAGAGATGCCTTGGGGTTAGCCCCCTGCCCCTGCCACCTGCCCCTGTCCCCTGGCCGCCGCCTGGCGGCCTTCTTTTCGCACCTATAGATGAACGATCACTCAAGAAAGGTTCCCGTGTTATGAAGGCCATCGTCATCACCGCCTACGGCGGCCCTGAAGTGCTGTCCGTCACCGAGCTGCCCGACCCGGTCCCGGTGGCCGGGGAGGTCCTGATCCGGGTCCGGGCGTTCGGCCTGAACCACGCCGAGACCTACATGCGCAGCGGGGCCTGGGGTGAGGTCGCCCAGGTCCCTGGCATCGAATGCGCCGGGACGGTGCAGGCCGACCCGAACGGGCGGCTGGCGGCCGGGACGCCGGTGATCGCCATCCTTGGCGGCATGGGCCGGACCCGCAACGGCAGCTACGCCGAGCTGGTGACGGTGCCGGCCAGCAACGTGGTCCCGGTCAGCACCTCGCTGTCGTGGACCGACCTGGTGGCGCTGCCCGAGGTCTACGCGACCGCGTGGGCCGGGCTGTACCAGAACCTCGGGCTGCGGCCCGGGCAGACGGTGCTGGTCCGGGGCGCCACGTCCGCGCTGGGGCAGGCCGCGGTGAACGTCGCGGCCGAGGACGGCGTGACGGTGATCGCGACGACCCGTTCGGCCGGGCGGGCGGAGCTGCTGCGCGGCATTGGCGCCGCGTCCGTGCTATTCGACGACGGGGCGCTGGCGGGCCAGGTGCACGGGCTCGGCCTGACTGTGGATGGCGTCTTCGACCTGGTGGGAAACAGCGTGCTGCGGGACTCGCTGCGGATCGTCCGGCCCGGCGGGCGGGTGTGCCAGCTCGGGTTTCTTGGCGGGCTTGAGCCGGTAGCCGGGTTCGACCCGATCGCCGACCTGCCGACCGGGGTGCAGTTCAGCTTCTACGGCAGCGCGTTCGTACTCGGCACCGAGGGGTTTCCGCTGACCGACATTCCGCTGCAGGAGATGATCAGCAGGGCGGAGAGCGGGCGGTACCAGGCGAAGCCGGTGAAGGTGTTCGGCCTCGAGGAGATCGTGGCGGCGCACCGGACGATGGAACGGGGCCTGGCGGGCGGAAAGATGGTCGTGGCGGTGAATTAGCCGCTGGCTGGGCTGCTCTCGGCTGGCTGCCTGGGCCGGCCTTCGCCGGTATCCGGCCAGCCGAGACCTGGGGCGGTGTGCGCCCCATCGACGAAGAGGAGCCGGCGGTTCATGGCTGTCTGCCTTACCGTCAGGGCCTCGGCGTAGTCGGCCGAGGTGTACCAGGCCTGCAGCCGCTCCATGGTCGGGAATTCCACGATGACGATGCGGGTATTGGCTGGCCAGTTACCTTCGGCTACCACCGGGGCGGTGCCGCGAACGAGGTAGCGGCCGCCATGCCGGGCGATCGAAGCAGCCGCCAGTTCGCGGTAGCGGCGCCCCTGCGTCTCATCCAGCATCTCGACTTCGGAGATCACGTACGCGGCCATACTGCGATGATCTCAAAAGGGCTTAGCGTGCCTCGATGTAGCCGTAGCGCATGCGGCCTGCCAGGTGGATGCGGAGGCGAACCGGCGAATCGGGTTCGGTGGGCGGGTGGATGTTGACGTCGGTGTAGCGCGTCGCCAGGGAATCAGCATCCACGACGATGCCTGGCCCTACCACCAGGATCAGGGACCCGCCACGCATCTTCATATCGATGTGCAACGTGTCGTGCCTGATCACCGCCTCCGTGAAGTTGATTGACACGTCGCACCAGGACGGGTGCATTTCCAGCCGGAGTGGGACCAGCCAGCGGCCGGTGCGCTGGATCGTACCTCCGCGCTGGTCGATCCGGATCACGTCCTTACCTCGCGCGGATTCCGGGGCCCGGCTGGCCGGGGTGGTGGCCAGGCCGGCTGCGGCCAGGTCGGCGGTTAGCGGGGCGAGTTCACGGAACGTTCGGGAGGACAGGGCGGCTTCCATGCGCTCGCTGAACTCATCAGCAGTCAGGCGACCGTCCGCTGTGGCGGCGCGCAGTACGTCAATGACCCGGTCCCGGTCGGCGTCTGAGGCCCTCACGTCGGGTGCGGGGACGGGTTGGGGCTCACCTGCCGGAGGCTCACCTGCCGGAGGAATGTCTGCGGGCACGTGCCTCCATTCCGCTCGGGTCCCCGGTTGCGCGGCGGTTCACGCCAGCGAGCTAACGGTACATCGCCAGCTGGGGCGAGCACTCGAGCGGGTGAAGGTCGCCTGACATCGCTAGCCGTTGCTCGCGCCGGTAACCTCGGCGCGGATGCGCGCGACGATCTGGTTGGCCTCGTCTTCGGTGATCTCGATGAAGTCGTTTTGCAGGTCACCGCGTTCGGCGGAGACTAGCGACGCGCTGCGCGCCCAAACGAGATTTCTTGTAAATGCTTCATCGCGCTTACCACCAGATTCGAAGTATGTCCGACGAAATACCCCTGCAGGCCGTTCACGGCTACTCAGGTCGTCCACAACGGCGTAGTACGTGACTTTATCTGGCATCTATGCCTCTCTACGGATAATCTGGAACATCTGCGACCCCCGGTGGGACCGGAACGTCAGAGGCGATCTTCTTCTGAAATGCTTCCAGGACGAGCTCCTCAAATCTGTCGACTTGATAAGTCCGGAGCAGCTTGTAGGCGTCATGCGTGAGCTGCTTCGCCTCGAAGCTGATGCGAGTATGGAACTGCACTTCAAACCGCTGACCACTTTCCGGCTCGATCCACTGGCTATTAATGCCCTTATACTGCTCTTTGGACCAGCAATTCTTAAGCTTTTCTAGCTCGAAACCTTGGTCTTTGAGACGCGTGATGTCCGCCCAGACGCCCTCAGTGTAGCGAGATTCCCGGTACTGAAAGGTACAACGGATCGCATCAGGAACCAACGAAACAGCATCCTCTAGAGAACGATCACGTTCTTTAACAGTGTCGCACACCTTTTCTTTTATACGGTCACGGCCTTTCATGCGACGATCAAAGCCGATTAGATGGCGGTCTGGATCTTGGCTTTCTATGGCACGCAACGCGGGCGAGATCTTCTCTTGTTCTCGTTCGGCGATTAGATCACATGCTTCTTCAACGCGGCTGTTGTCCGCAACTTTCAGGAACCTATCGCCTTCGCCGCGCCAAGAGCCTGGCGGGTCGCTGGACCTGTCGACTGGCCTGCGTTCCTCGGGCGGCCACTTCCGCTGGTACTCCGCCCACATCCAGCGTGATTCCGTTACCTTCTCGGTCCACGTGTCTACCGCGGCCTGCTCTTCGGCCGCGATCCGCTGCACCGCGACGGATTTTTCCTTGGCTTCGGCTACGCGCAGGTCGTTGTAGCACTCCTCGTGGCTGCGCGTCTCGGCTTCGGCACTGCCGGGGCGGGCGGTCCGGCCGCTTCCGGTCTGATCGTCTCGGCGATCCACGTGCCCGTCTGGTGGCACATCCGCTTCCTCGGGCATATCGGGTCCCACTGAACCTCACCGCAGCCCTGGAGTGGGTGATGTGACATGACGGGAGCAGATCATCACAATGAGTAGCATATTGAGGGTAGGTACGGAATAGGGACCAAGGATCCGGCGCCACTCACTGGAACGATTTCAGCCTGCGACCGGTTCAGGCCCGTTTGCCCGCGTGGCTTGGTATCTCATGCCCCGGGCGTCCCGTGGTGCTCATCTTTCCCGCGTCGACAAGGCACGGCGGCGGCGCGACCCCGCGTGTAACCGCAACAATGTGACATCGTGGCGCATAGGACCGCTACGATGTCACATCGTTGCGGTTGTCCGGTTCGGCGTTCGGTTACCGGTGAGACTTGAGAGGCTAGTGCATCAGATGAGGATCGCGCGCCCGGATCGGGTTCACGCCCGGGCATGCGCGTTGGACGGGCCAGCGGGGCACGGGCCAGCGGGGCACGGACTGGCGGGCGAGACGGGCTGGCTACGTGGCGGGAAGGTGGATCTCGTTGGCCGGGCGCGGACACCTGGATATCTGGGACACTCGTGCGATGAGTCCGAAGAGTCGCGGGCGGCCGCCCGGCCGTGGGCGGAGCCGCAAGCCGAGCCGGCGCCCGGCGTCGGGGCGCCGGCCGATCGGGGGCGTGTCCGTGCCGATCGGGGGCGTGTCCGCGCCGATCGGGGGGGTGTCCGCGTGGCAGGACGAGGAGACGAGGGACTGCTGGTTCGACGAGCCGCTCCCTGGCGACAGGCGGTCTTGGGCGGTACCGCCGGGCCACGGCACTTATCAGGGTCTCGACCTGGAGCGGCTTGATCCGGACGATGAGCACGAGCGCACGTTCCTGATCCAGGCACAGCATCTCGAGATGGCGGAGGCGCTCGAGGCACACGAAGAGATCATCACCGAGACCGGCGAGACGACAAACCCGACGATGCACGTCGCCCTGCACGGCTTGATCGCGAACCAGTTGCTGAACAACGAACCGCCCGAGACGTGGCAGGCGGTTCAGCGACTGGGCGGGCTCGGCTACGACTGGCACAACGTGATGCACATGATCATGGGTCCGGTCAGCTCGTTCCTGCACCAGGCCATGACCGGGAAGCAGCCGTTCGATCGTGAGGTCTACCGGCAGCAGCTCAATGAGCTTCCCGGGGACTGGCCGCCGCCAGAGGAAATCGGCCGCAGCTGACGTCAACCCCCGGACGGGTCGCCGGCGTGTACTCGGGCAGCGCCGGGCGCGCGGCATTGCGGCTAGGCCGGCAGGCAGGCAGGCACACCTTCTTGGACTTGGAGCCGCTGTTGATGCCGAACGAGTCAGAATTGGAGCCGCGCTAGGCGGTGGCTCTGACGAAAACGCCATAGCAGGGATCGTTGGCCCGCTTGCGGTTACCGCAGCTCGGCCAGCCGCCAATTGACACTCCCCACGGGGGCGGACGCGGAAAGGGAGGGGTTGAAGCTGCACGAATATTGGCCGAACCGGTGCAGCGGCCCTTGTTGTAGGCGTGGGACTTCGCGGTAAGGGTGGGCGACTTGAGCTTCTGATCCTCCCAGAGCACCGAGTGCGGGCCCTGAACCGCGGTGTAGCTGTTGAGCGACTGTGATCGGTCAGCGCCTGGGCCTTACCCGACATCGCGAGCACCGTGGAAATCGCCAGCACCAGAACGGCGACGAATTTGAACCAGCGCGAGCGAGTTGTTCCCATCATCTGCGGCGAACCTAGCTGACACATCGCGTTTACCTGGGTCTTTAGCGGTGGAGCGGGCTCGCGGCTTGGTGCGATAGTGGACGGCATGACAAGCGTGGACCCTCGCATCCGGGCGGGACGGGACACCGCCCGCCGGGTGATACCGCTGTTCCGGCCGTACCGGAGCCGGGTTGTGGTCGTGGTCGCCCTCATCGTGCTGACCTCGACGATCGGGATCATCAACCCGCTGCTCATCCGGACGGTGTTCAACAAGGCGCTGTTCGTCCCGGGCGGCCCCGATCTGGAGCTGCTGTACATCCTGGTCGGCATCATGGCGGCCGTCCCGATCGTCAACGGCGCCATCGGGATCCTGCAGACCTACGAGACGACCAAGGTCGGGCAGCTGGTCATGCGCGACCTGCGGGACCGGCTCTACTCGCACCTGGAGACGCTGTCGCTGGCCTTCTTCACCGGCACCAAGACCGGCGAGATCCAGTCCCGGCTGGCCAACGACGTCGGCGGAGTCCAGACGGTGGTCACCACGACCGCCTCCAGCATCCTGGCCAACGTCGTCATCTTCGTCTCGACCATCGTCGCGATGATCATTCTCAGCTGGCAGCTCACCATCGTGGCCGTCGTCACCGTGCCGGCGTTCTTCTGGCTGACCAAGACGGTCGGCGACCGGCGCCGCCAGGTGTCGAAGTCGACACAGGAGTCGCTGGCGGCGATGAGCGCCATCAGCGAGGAGACGCTGTCGGTGTCCGGGGTTCTGCTGGCCAAGGTGTTCGGCAGCCAGGCGCGCGATACCACCAGGTACCGGCGGGAGAACGAGCGGCTGGCCGACCTCGAGGTGCGGCAGCAGATGATCGGCCAGGGCTTCTACGCCGTGGTGCAGGCGTTCCTGTCGATAACCCCGGCGGCGGTTTACCTGATCTCCGGGCTGTTGCTGGCGAACGGGCAGCCGATCTCGGCGGGCACCATCGTGGCCTTCACCACGCTGCAGACCCGGCTGTACTTCCCGATCGGGCAGCTGCTCCAGGTCTCGGTCGAGCTCCGCTCGTCGCTGGCGCTGTTTGACCGGATATTCGAATACCTGGACCTGAAGCCGGACATCGTCGACGCGCCCGACGCGGTGGATCTGCCGACTGCGGGCACCGCCGGGCGGGTGGCGCTGCGCGACGTGTACTTCCGGTACGCCGGGGTTCCGGACGACGCGCTGCGCGGGGTCAGCTTCGAGGCCGACCCGGGCCAGCTCGTGGCGCTGGTCGGGCCGAGCGGGGCCGGAAAGACCACGATCAGCTACCTCATTCCCCGGCTGTACGACGTCACCGGCGGGTCGATCCAGATCGACGGGGTCGACGTGCGGCAGGTCCGGCAGGCCTCGCTGGCCACCGCCATCGGGTTCGTGACCCAGGAGAGCTACCTGTTCCACGACACGATCCTGGCCAACCTGGAGTACGGCCGGCCCGGCGCCTCGCTCGCGGAGATCGAGGAGGCGGCCCGGGGGGCATACATCCACGACCGGATCATGCAGTTCCCCGACGGCTACGACACGGTGGTGGGCGAGCGCGGCTACCGGCTGTCCGGCGGGGAGAAGCAGCGGCTGGCCATCGCCAGGGTCCTGCTGCACGACCCGCGCATCCTGATCCTGGACGAGGCCACGTCGGCGCTGGATACGGCCAGCGAACGCGAGGTGCAGAAGGCCCTGGACGCGCTGATGGGGTCGCGGACCACGATCGCGATCGCGCACCGGCTGTCCACCATCGTCAACGCCGACGTGATCAACGTCATCGACGGCGGCCGATTGGTGGAGTCCGGGTCGCACCAGGACCTGCTCCGCCAGCGCGGGCTGTACGCCGACCTCTACAACGAGCAGTTCGAGGGCGGGCGGGTGCAGTGGTGCTGCGAGGGCGGCGACGTCATGGCCGACGGCAGCGTGCGGAAATGGGAGACGCTGCCCGCGTAGCCGCGGCCCGTCTCAGTAGCGGTCCGTAGGCTGGCCGCATGGACGTTCTCTTCGTCGCGAGCGTGGCGGTCGTCACCGCCGACCCGCCGCAGAGCCGCAAGCTGTTCATCGATGCCCTCGGCCTCCCGCTGGAGGGCGAAGGCAACGGCTACTACTCCAGCGGGAACATCGCGGGCAGCAAGCACTTCGGCGTGTGGCCGCTCGCCGAGGCGGCGCAGGCGTGCTTCGGCACAGCCGAATGGCCCGCCGGCCGGGTGGTCCCCCAGGCATCGATCGAGTTCGAGGTGAAGGACGCGGCAGCGGTCGCGGCAGCGGGCGTCGAGCTTCAGCGCGCGGGCTACGAGCTCGTGCACCCGCCCAGAACCGAACCGTGGGGACAGACCGTGACCAGGCTCCTCACCGAGGACGGCCTGATCGTCGGCATCTCCTACATTCCCGAGTTTCACGACGAAGCGCCTGCCTGAGGACCCGTGGAAGGGCTGGACCTGCATCTCGGCGTGGACAGAGCGGCCGGGTTCGTGGGGCGGGCGCTGGAGACGGCGCTGCGGGAGGCGATCAGGTCGGGGCGGCTGCATCCAGGGGCGCGGCTGCCCGGCAGCCGCAGCCTGGCCGCCGACCTGGGGATCTCCCGGGGGACGGTGGTGCAGGCCTACACGCAGCTGATCGCGGAGGGGTGGCTGACCGGGGCGACGGGTTCGGGCACGCGGGTGGCGGACCTGCCGGGCGCCGGGTCCGTGGCGGGCCTCGGTGAGGCCCGCTCGCCGGCGGCGGCGCGGCTCGCGGTCGACCTGCGCCCGGGACGGCCGGATCTCAGTTCATTCCCCCGAACGGAGTGGGCTTCGAGCGTCCGCCGCGCCCTGTCCGCCGCGCCCTACGAGGACCTGGACTACGCCGAGCCCGCCGGCCTGCCGGTGCTGCGCGCCGCGGTGGCGGACTACGTGACGCGGGCGCGGGGCGTCCGGGCGGACGCCGCCGCGGTGGTGATCACGGCCGGGTTCACGCCGGGGCTTGCGCTGCTGGCGCGGGTGCTACGCCGGCTCGGGGCGCGGACCGTGGCCACCGAGGACCCCGGGCGGGCGGATCCCGGCGGGCTGGCTCCGGGCCGGCTGGCAGGGCGGGCGCCGGTGCGGGCAGTGGTGCTCACCCCGGCGCACCAGTACCCGCGGGGGGTGGTGCTGGCGGCCAGGAACCGTTCGGCCTTTGTGGACTGGGCCCGGCGACAGGACGGCTTCCTCGTCGAGGACGATTATGACGGGGAGTTCCGCTACGACCAGCAGCCGGTGGGGGCGATGCAGGCGCTGGCGCCGGACCGGGTGGTGTTCGCGGGCAGCACGAGCAAGACGCTGGCGCCGGGGATGCGGCTCGGCTGGCTGGTCGTGCCCCCGGCGCTGCGCGTTCCGCTGCTGGAGGCCATGGCTGAACTCGGGGCGGCGGTGCCGGCGGTCCAGCAGCTCGCGATGGCGGACCTGATCGGCCGGGGCGGGTACGACCGGCACGTCAGGCGGATGCGCCTGGTCTACCGCCGCCGGCGGGCCGAACTGGCCCCGCGCCTGGCCATGCCCCTGGAGGGGGTGGCGGCCGGGCTGCACGCGCTACTGCCGGCGGATTCGGCGGAGCAGGAGCGGGTCTTGATCGCGCGGGGACGGCGCGCCGGGGTCGGCCTGCACGGGCTGCACGCCCACGGCTACTGGCGGGAGCCCGGCGGGGACCAGCCCGCCGCGCTCATCCTCGGGTACGCCACTCCCCCGCCGCACGCGTGGTCCCTCGCGCTGGAGGCGCTGGCCGAAGTGGTACAGGGAATCTGAGCTTGAGTGGTCTAAGTTACTGGACCGGTCGGCGCATAGCCTGGTTCGCATGAAGATGTTGCTATCGCAGCGGCCCCCGTTCGTTCCCGAGGGCGTGGAGGCCATGACCGTTCGGATCGATCTGTCACCTGGGGATCCGGGCAGCCCGCCGCACCGTCATTCCGGGCCCGTCTTCGGCTACATGCTGGAAGGCGAGATGATCTTCGAGCTCGAGGGCGAGCCGGAGCGGGTCATCCGCGCGGGGGAAGCGTTCTGGGAGCCGGGCGGGGACGTGATCCACTACCAGGCGGCCAACAACCTCGCGGACCGGTGGAGCCGGTTCGTCGTGGTGATGCTGTGCGAGCCGGGGCAGGAGATGCTCGTGTACGTGGACGACGAGGAGCTGGAGCAGCGGCGGGACCGGCGGGCGCCGCGGCCGGCTGTTCGGAGTTAGTGATGCGGGTCTTTCTGGCGGGGGCGACGGGGGTTATCGGGCGGCGGGTGGTGCCGCTGCTGGTGGGGCGGGGGCACGCGGTGACCGGCCTGGTGCGGCGGTCGGCCGATGCTGACTGGCTGCGGAGTCTCGGGGCCAAGGCGGTCGTGGGCGATGTGTTCGACGCGGACGGGGTGCGGCGGGCGGTGGCGCTGGCCGCGCCCGACGTGGTGATGCACCAGCTCACCGACCTGAAGGGCGGGAACTTCCTGGCCAACTCGCAGATGCGGACGACGGGGACGCGCAATCTGATGGATGCGGCGCTGGCGGCGCGGGTTCGGCGGGTGGTGGCGCAGAGCATCGCCTGGGCGTACGAGGCCGGGGAGGTTCCGGCGGCCGAGGACGCGCCGCTGGATCTGGGGTCTGAGGGGAGCAGGCTGCGTTCTGTGCAGGGGGTGGCTTCTTTGGAAGGCGCCGTAGGAGAGGCGCCGGAGTGGGTGGTGCTGCGGTACGGGCTGCTGTACGGGCCCGGGACCTGGTACTCGCGCGGCGGGCTGATGGCGGAGCAGGCGTCGCGCGGAGAGCTGGCGGCGGATTCCGACGTAAGCAGCTTCGTGCACGTGGACGACGCGGCGGGGGCAGCGGCCGGCGCGCTGTCGTGGCCGACCGGGTTCGTGAACGTGTGTGACGACGTACCCGCGGCGGGGCGCGAGTGGGTGCCCGCGTTCTGCCGGGCCGTGGGGGTGGCGGAGCCTGCGGCTTCTGGCGGGGAGCGGCAGGGGTGGGCGCGGGGCGCGTCCAATGAGTTTGCGCGCAAGGAGCTGAACTGGACGCCCGCGTGGCCGTCCTGGCGGGAGGGGTTCGCGGCCCTGTAATTCGCGGCCCCGTAATTCGCGGCCCTGTAAGAAGTAGTCGCCGTGGTCGAAGTCGGCGAGCAGACCCGGGTGGGTCGGCTCCCAGCCGAGGATGCGCCGGGTCGCGAGGGTGGACGTCGGGTTGTCCAGGACGATCACCGCCGCGAGGAACCCGAAGTGCTGTTGGAGCCGGTCCTCTGGGATGCTTTCGGCGGGCAGGCCCAGGTGGTCGCCGATGCTCTGGGCGATCTCGCGCACCGGGATGCCCTCGTCCCCGGCCGCGTGCCATCGGGTGCCAGCCGGCGCGTCCTCCAGCGCCAGGCGGTAGAGGTGGCCGACGTCGAGGGTGTGCCCGGCGGCCCAGCGGTTGCCTCCGTCCCCGGGGTAGCCGGCCACGCCGGTCCGCCTCGCGATGGCGATCAGGGTCCGGGCGAAGCCGTGACGGTCCAGCGTGCTGTGGGTAATGGGCGGGACGCGCACGACCGATGACCGCACGCCCCGCTCGGCGAAGCCGATCACGGCGTTCTCCGCGTCGGTGCGGCCGCCGGGATTGCCCGCGTCCTCCTCCGTGCCCGGCCGGCCCAGGTTCGCGACCGCGAGCGTGCCCGATGTCCCTACTAGCGCCTTGCCGGTTCCCGCGAGCGCGTCGCCGAACGTCTGCAGGACGGCAAGGTCGGCGGCGATCGCAGCCGCCCAGTCTCCGGTGCGCATCCGCTCGTGGTCGAACGCGAGATGGATGACGCCGTCGGCATCCGCGGCCGCCTTGGCGAGCCCGTCGAGATCGGTGAGGTCACCCCGGTGCACCGTCGCGCCGAACGCGGTTATGGTCGCCGCGGCCGCGTCGGATCGCGCGAGGCCCACGACGTCGTGTCCCGCGGCGATGAGTTCGGGGACGATGGCGGAACCGAGATGGCCGGATGCTCCGGTGACGAAGATGCGCATGTGCTACTCCTGCGGGTGCGGGCGCATGGCCCGAACAGTGATGAGACTCAGTCCCATCACTATAGCAAGTGATGGGACTTGGTGCCATCACTTAGGATGTCACCATGGCCCGGTGGGAACCGAACGCGCGGGAGCGCCTCGAGCGCGCCGCGCTCGCCCTGTTCACCGAGCACGGGTTCGACGCCACGACCGTAGCCGAGATCGCGGACCGCGCCGGGCTGACCAAGAGCACGTTCTTCCGGCATTTCGCCGACAAGCGGGAGGTCCTGTTCGGCGGGCAGGACATGCTGGTGCACCTGTTCAGCGGGGCGATCCGGACGGCGCCGCCCGCGGCGACGACCGCCGAGTGCCTGGCCGCGGCGCTGGAGGCGGCCGCGGTCGCCTTCACCCCGGAACGCCACGATCTCGCGCCGCAGCGGCGGGCGGTGATCGCGGCCAACAGCGAGTTGCAGGAGCGCGAGCTGCTCAAGCGGGCTCGTTTGGCCTCGGCCATGGCCGATGCGCTGCGCGCACGCGGAGCCGACGAGGCGACCGCGCGCCTGGCGGCGGAGGTGGGGGTGCTCGCGTTCAGTACCGCCTACGCGCGCTGGGCGGCACCGGATAACCTGCTGCCGTTCAGCGAGATCGCGCGGGCGGCGCTGCGGGAGCTGCAAGCGAGTGCGGTCGGTCTGGCGGAACGCACACCATTCCCTCGCTGAAGCCCGCCGAGCCGATCCCGAACGCGGCGTTGAAGCGGTCGAGGTTCACCAGCGTCAGCAGGGCGGTGATCTCCACCAGCTGGCGAGCGTCGAAGTACGACCGCACCCGCGCGAACAGCTCGTCCGTGACCTCGACCGGCGTGCGCATCACCGCGACCGTGTAGTCGAGCGCCGCCTTCTCGCGTTCGGTGAACAGGTCGCTGGACTGGTAGCGCGGCAGGGCGAGGAGTTCGGCATCGGAGAAGCCGGAGTTGCGGCATATCTGTGAGCCGAGGTCGACGCAGTACTCACACCCGATCATCTGCGCGCCCTTGAGCTCGACCAGGTTCTTGGTCCGCTCGTCGACGGTCTTGCCCTTGCGGACCGCCTGGTTGAACCGGCCCATGCCGATCATCATCTTCGGCTGGTGCGCCCAGATCTCGATCGGCTCGATACCACTGCCGGTCTGCGGATCGCGGCCGGTCAACTTCCTCATCATCCTGGGACCGAACCTGTAGACGAGCTTGACGATCGGACCGGCCTGGGACCTTGATACGCCCTCAATGCGTGCCATCGGGCACCCTCCTCGATCACCTTCTATTCTCCTGCAGGTGCGATGAGTTTGGCTCGTTCTGGGCGTCCAAGTCTCGTCGGAGCCAGCGGCCGGACTCTCAGCCGGCTGCGCACACAGCTACGCATCTATCACGCGATCGTCCTTCTCGCCGACGGCCACGACACGACCCACGTCGCCCACGCCTGCGGATGGGCGAACCCCAGCAGCTTCATCGCAGCCTTCACCGACATCATCGGCACCACACCCGGCCGCCACCGAACCAGTCACCCAGCGCCGCACCACCCCCGTGACCTGAGCTGGGCTGGCCCCTGGGTACCCCGCAGTCCAGGACGCGGCGAGCACCGGGCGGCGGGGGCCGGGCCAGGCCGGCTCGGCGCGGGTCTTCCCGGGGGAGTCGGCGAGCCGGGCGGCCGGGTTCGGGGCCGGGATGGCGTGGGATGTGATGCCGGGCTGCGCCCAGCTGGCCGTGGCCGCTGATGCCGCGGCGGCCGGGCAGGCCGGCTCGTCCGGCGGGGACAGCTTCGGCGGGGTGGCTGATCATGAGCTGATCGGGCTGGTGTGCGCCTGGGACCGGCTCGAGGCTCACATGGCCGCCCGCAAGCTGGTGGCGATCGCGGAGCTGTTCCGGCGTAACCCTGAGGACGGGTTCGAGCCGGCTCCGGGGCAGATGCCCCTAGTGGTGCACGAGTTCACCCGGGACCAGCTGGCCCTCGCGCTGGGCGAGTCCCGCGCCGCGGCCGACGCGGTGCTGACCGCCGCGTGGCATCTGGCCACCCGGCTGGGAGACACCCTGGACGCGCTCCGGGACGGGATCATCACCCGGGGAAAGGCCGAGCTGATCGTCCGGCTCACCCAGTACCTGTCCGGTGATGAGGCCACGGCGGTGGAGGCGAAGATCGTGGGCCGGGCCGGGCGGCTGACCCCGGGCGGGCTGCGCTCCGCGCTGGCCCGCGCGGTGATGGAGGTCGCGCCGAAGAAGGCGCGGGAGCGGCGGGAGGCCGCGGCCAAGACGGCGCGGGTGGAGCGGTGGGCCGAGGATTCTGGCAACGCCGCGCTGAAGGGCCGGGAGCTGCCGCCGGATGAGGTGCTGGCGTGCGACCAGCAGATCAGCTGGCGGGCCAGGCCGGAGCTACGACACCGAACCCACCCGGTATCCGGTCTAGCCACCTGCGGGGATAGCCAGCGGACGGTAACGGGGTTAGGCTTTGCCGCATTACGCTGGGAGACGGGTGATGGCAGGGCCGGGAGACGAGATAGCAGCACGGACTGCGGGCAGCGGGCAGTTCCGCGCGTCGCGAGCCGACCGCGAGCAGGCGATCGAGGTACTCAAGACCGCGTTCGTAGAAGACCGGCTGACCAAAGACGAGTTCGAGCTCCGGGTGGACCACGCGCTCGCGTCGCGGACCTATGCCGAACTGGCCGTGGTCACCAGCGATCTCCGCGCCTGGCCAGCCGCGGCCGGGCCGACTGCTGCCGGGCAACCCAGCACGCCCGCCCGGACGTTGGCGAAAGCGGCCCTGAGGGCGGGGGTATGCATGCTCGCCGCGTTCGCCATTGTGGGGGTCGTAGCCCTGACCAATGCGGAAGACCTGGCAGCTTTCCTGGCCCTTTCCACTGTGGTTGTGGCGGTAATCGCGGCGTCGGGCTTTCTGGGGTACGGGGTGGTCGATGCCTGGCAGGAGCATCGCTCCCGCGGGCAACTGCCGCCGCGGCCGGGCCGGAACGGCAGGCGACTCGAGGGCGGGCGGCCCGCCAGCACCGGCCGTGATCCGGCTCTGCCCGGAACCCGCCCCGACCGGACGCGGGCCGACCTGCGAACCGACCAGCCGGGGCGGGACCGGCGGCAGCCATCCGGGCGGCGTTCGCGGGCGCCACGCGGTATACGACTCATACCGGGCGCCGTGTAACAGGCCACCTTCAGCCTCGTACGAACTCGGTCGCGATGATGCGCTGATCGGTGATGCCGTCCGAGGCCCGGGAGGCAAGCCAGACGACCGGCGGCCCCATGATCGCCGGGTCGAGCCAGGTCGCCTGCACATCCTCCGGCGCCGAATCCGGCGTCATGCCGCTCCGGGTGGCGCCGCCGGGAAGCAGCAGGTTCACGTCGACGCCGGTGCCGGCCAGGTCGGCGGCCATGATGCGGGAGAGGGCGTCGGTGGCCGCGCGTGACGGTCCGTACGGCGTGAAGCCCCGGCGCCGCATCGTGGTCTCGCTGACGGAGACGTTGACGATCTTGCCGTGCCCGGCTTCGAGCATGTGCGGCACGACCGCCCGCGCGACCAGGAAGTAGCCGACAACGTTGGTGGTGAGCAGGTCGCGGAAGCCGTCCGGGCTGACCTGCCAGAAGCCGAGGGGTTCGGTCATGAAGTGCGGGTTCACGGTGCGCATGCCGATGCCGGCGTTGTTGACAAGTACGTCGATGCCGCCGAGGATTTTGAGCGCGCGGTCGACGCCGGCGGTGACGGACTGCTCGTCGCGGACGTCCATGACCAGGCCGGTCGCGCCGTGTGCGATCCGGGTGGCGGCGTCCTGGACGCGTTGCTCGGTCCGGCCGGTGAGGGCGACGCGGGCACCGGCTTCAGCCAGCGCCTGGCTCATGGCGAAGCCGAGGCCGCTGGTACCCCCGGTGACCAGTGCACGGACTCCTTCGAGAGCTGGCGACGGCTCGGTCATGTCGTCGACGTTACCGTGGTGATCATGGCGTCCGAGCAGGATGGTTCTCATGAGGCCAGCTACGATCCGATGGCGCAGTTCGCGGAAGTCGCCGGTGATGTACGCGACCCCTACCCGATGTTCGCCGGGATCCGGGCGGAGACCCCGGTGCTACACGTCGAACTTGGATCCGGCGCGCGGTACCGGCATGACGAGAAGGCACCGCGGATTACCTCCCTGTTCACCGTCACCAGCCACGAACTCGCGCAGCAGGTGCTCACCGACAACGTGCGGTTCTCCTCGGCCGCCAACGCGATGACCATCGGGCAGGTCATGGGCCGGACCATCCTGGAGATGGACCCGCCCGAGCACCAGCGGCAGCGCGCCCTGGTGGCGAAGGCCTTCCGCGCCCGCGTCCTGGACCAGTGGAGCGACGCGATCATCGGCGCCACCGTGAGCGAGTTGATCGACGCCTTTGCCCGTGACGGCCACGCCGACCTCATCCCGCAGCTGACCTTCCCGTTCCCGGTCCGGGTCATCGCCCGCATCCTCGGCTTGCCCGAGGCCGACTGGCCCCGCTTCCTGCGCCTGTCAACCCAGCTGATCGCGGTCATGCGGAACTGGGAGGGCGCTCTGGCGGCGAGCCGGGAGCTGCGCGGCTACTTCGCCGAGATCATCGCCGACCGGCGCCGGCATACGCGCGACGACCTGGTGAGCCAGCTGATCTCGGCTGAGGTGGACGGGCGGCGGCTCAGTGACGAGGAGATCTACCCGTTCCTGTTGCTGCTGTTGCCGGCCGGGGCGGAAACGACGTACCGCTCGTCCAGCAACCTGCTGTTCGGCCTGCTCTCGTGCCCGGACCAGCTGAAGGCGGTCCGGGCCGACAGGGGGCTGGTACCGCAGGCGATCGAGGAGGCGCTGCGGTGGGAGACGCCGCTGCTGACCATGGCCCGTTCGGCTACCGAAGATGTGGAACTGGGCGGCGTGCACATTCCCGCGGGCAGCTTCGTGGCGGTCTCGCTGGGTGCGGCGAACCGCGACCCGGAGCGGTATCCCGATCCGGACGCGTTTAATGTCGGGCGGGAGGACAAGCAGCACATCTCGTTCGGCGGTGGAGCGCACAAGTGCCTGGGAATGCACCTGGCGCGGCTGGAGATGCGGGTGCTGCTGGACGCGGTGCTCGACCGGCTGCCGGGTTTGCGGCTCGATCCGGACGCCGATGACCCGCACATTCACGGGCTGATATTCAGGTCGCCCCCCAACCTGCCCGTTCGGTTCGATCTCGCCTGACCGGCCTGGGCAGTGAGGCCCGCGATGACGGCGTGGGCGGCTATCCGGTGTGGCGCAGTCCGCGGGTCAGGTCGGCCGGAGCAATGGTCGAGATAAAAGGGCGCTCGACGGTGAAGGATCCTGAGGTTTCCACCGCGAGAGAGTACCGGCCGTCCCGCAACTCGAAAACGGTCAGTCCCGGCTGGGGCGGATCCGGGTCCACGATCCAGTACGACGGGACGCCGAATCTCTCGTACGCGGCTTTCTTCCTGTTCAGATCGATGAGAGCGGTGCTGGGCGACCGGATCTCGACGACGAGCAGCGGCGGCTCGGAGAACTTCGCGCCGCCAATCTGGTCCATACGGACCACCACGAGATCGGGATCGAACTCGATCTGCGGGCCGAGCATGACGGCTGGCTCGGGCACGACGCACAGGTCCTCTGGGCAGGCATTGCTTAGGACCCCATATAGTCGTCCCGCCACGACCTGGTGAATCGTCGTTGGCCTGGGGCTCACGACGAGCGCCCCGTCCAGCAGCTCGTACCGGCGGCCGTCATCTGGCATCCGGTCCAGCTCGGCAACGGTGAACGGGCGGCCGGCTGCGGGCCATGCCTCGGCGATCGTCACGACACTCATGCTGCCTCCTTCTTTGCATAGCGTCCACCATGTCAAGAGCCAGTGACATTCCTGAGTCCAGTCATCACCAGCGGTTAGCATGCAACTCTCAGCCCCTGGCCTCGGGGAAGCCGACTATTTCCGGCTGCGCCGGACCTCACCGCAGTAGGGTCCCCGTGTGGACAACGTGGAAGGTGTTGGCGACGCGGCACGGTTGGCGCGGGGATGTGCGGTCATGGGCCAAGCCGTCATGCTGGCACGCTGGATAGGGGCCGGCCGCCGTCCGGTGACACCCGGGCGGGTGCTGCGGAAGGCCGACGTGCCGGCCGCGGGTGCGGCCCTCGGGGTGGAGGTGCCGGCGCGGCTGCGGACGATGGCCGACATCCGGGAGCTGCACCGGCCCTGGTGCGTCGCGGTCGCGGCCGGGCTGCTGAAGGTCGGCGACGGATGGGTGACCGCCGGGCCGGCGCTGGAGGGGTGGCCCCCTGGCGATGCGGACCTGCTGGCTGGGTGGCTCGCCGGATTGCGCGCGGTGTGCGCGGCCGAGTCGTACCCGCGGGATGAGGACAGCGTGCGCCTGCTGGCGCTGGCCCTGCTCACGGTGCTGGGCGAGGACGGTGCGCGTGGCGCCGACGGCCTCTGGCGCCGAGTACTCGAGGTGCTGCAGGTCCTGGGTGACAGGTACGACAAGTCGTCCTGGGAGTCGGTGGCAGCGGCCGACAGGTATGGCGATCCTTATAGCGGGAAACCGCTGGCCGGGCTGGTTGAGCTGCTGGCGGGGTTCGGCGCGGTAGCCGGTGATACCGACAGGCCAGCGATCACCCCGCTGGGCCGCTGGGCGACTGGGCATCTGGCGGACGGGCTGGCCGGCCTGGCGGACCCTGCCCTGTCGGCCGGGGAGATGATCGCCGCGGCCGCCGCGTTCGGCGACGAGGAGCAGCAGGACCATTTCGCGCGGGCCTGGCTGGCCGGACGCAAGCCCGTCCGGGCCGCGCGCGAAATCCTCGCTGCCGCCGAGGGCATGTCGCCGCTGCGCCGCGTCGTTGCCGTCCGCCTGGTGGAGGCGCTCGGCGACTATGCGCTGCCGGCCTGGCGGGAAATGGCGTCGGCGGGGTGCGTCGGCCCGTTTGCCCGGGCTGTGCTGGCCGCCTGGGACCGGGGCCCGGAGCCTGACGACGCGGACGGGGGCTGGCTCGCGGTCGAGGGCGCCGCGGCCGCACTGGAGGATAAGGGCCCGGACGAGGCGCTCAGCCGCGTATGGGAGAGCATGCCGGGGGCGGACCTGGATGACCGCCTCGCGGCAGTGGGGGCCACAGGCCACCCGGACGCCGACGGGCTGGCCCGAGCGGTGGCGGCGTTCGCCGCGTCCGGCGCGCCGCGCAGCATCGACCAGGTGGCCCAGCTCAAGGTGACGCTGGCGGGCTTCCGGCCGACGATCTGGCGGCGGGTACTGCTGCCGGCTACCGCGCCCCTGGGTCATCTGCACGTGGTGATCCAGGTGCTGTTCGGCTGGGACGGCGACCATCTGCACGAGTTCACGGTGGGAAAGAAGCGGTACGCCGATTCCTTCGTGAACCTGGAAGAGACCGGGGACGAGGATACGGTCCGGATCCGGGACGCCATGCTCCCAGGCGGGTCGATCGCTTATACCTATGACTTCGGGGCCTGCTGGGAGCACGAGATCACGCTGGAAAAGACGCTCCCGCGCGATCACAGCCAGGACTATCCAGTGTGCGTGGCGTTCCGTGGGGATTCACCCGTGGAGTACTGGTCGGAAGAGGAACCCGAGGAACCCAGCCCGTTCGGCCTGAATGAGGTCAACCGGCGGCTGGCCGCACTGGGCCGGGAGCCGACGTGAACGGCCGTCACCGTGGGAAGGAGCTCGCTCGCCTCATCGAGCGCAGCGCGGAACTGAAGCGGAGCTGGTCGGCTTCGCGTGCGGCCCGCGCCTGGAGCGGACGCTGATCGGGTGCAGCACCGGCCGCGCGCCCGGGCGGTTGATCTCGCGGCATGGTGGCGAACATGACAGGAGGAGGGCACGATGGATGCCATGACAATCCCGGACGTCTGGTCTGGCCATGACCGGGCGCTGACCGTCGAGGACATGGAGAACATGCCCGACGACGAGTTCCGCTACGAGCTGGATGACGGAGTGCTGATCGTGTCCCCGGCTCCGTCTACTCTGCACCAGTTCGTGGTGGCGCGCCTCACCGTGATACTCAGCGCTGCCTGTCCCGCCGGACTGGTCGTGCTGCCCGGCGTCGGCGTCAACATCAACAAGTTCCAGACATCTACGAGGGCTTCGGCATCCCCGTCTACTGGATCGTCGAGGCGTCCAGCGACCGTCCCGAGCTAACCGTCTTCGAGCTTCGTTCGGGCGCATACGAGCAGACCGCTCATGTCATCGGCGGCGAGGGGTACCGCGCGGCGGTCCCGTTTCCGGTAACTATCGTGCCGTCCCAGCTCGTAGTAGCTATGTGATCATCAGCCCACATCTGTAGCAAATGAGTTCCCGGCGGATGTAGCTGGCGCGAGGAACAGGGCATGGACGGCGGGGAGGACTCGGTGGACTCGCGGGTGTGGGCAGAGAACTTCGCCCGGTTCGGCCCGCAGGTCATCGGCCGAACGATGACGGTGCTGCCGCCGCGGTGGAGCAGGCCCGCGCGGTCGCGGACGGCAACCTTTAGGTGGCGGCACTGGTTACGAGCGCCGTACGCTCGGCGTGGGGGGTGACGTAATGCTTGGGGTTGCGCTCCAGGCATCGCTGATGGCTGAGTGCTTCGCAGGTGGGGCAGGCGACGCGGAGGGCGGGGTTGGCATGAGCAAGCTGGTCGGCGCTTCCCATGTCGGCGAGCACGCGGCTGATGGCGATTTCGGACTGTGTCCCACTGGACGATCGTCGTGACGGCGCTGGCCGGAAGGGCATCGCGTTTCATCTCATCTCAAGTTGTACTTTCAGAGTATCAGGACGTAGCGAATTTAGGACGACCAAGGCATAAATCAAATACAAAATCGATCAATCTGGGCGGCGCGGGCGAGGCTCACCGGACGCGGGCACGCTGGTGCTTCCGTTGGCCAGACGCCGGAGCGGCGACGGCGCGCTGACCTGCTGTTTCGTAGCTCAGGTGGGATGAAGCTGCGCGCTGATCCGGGGCTGTACAGTGGCCGGATGCCTGGCGATTACGTCACGATCGAGGTCAACGGCCGCGAAGCCGACCAGGCGGCCGTGTCCCTGCTGGAGCATGAGGGGTGGGGCCATTTCACCGCGATGCAGGTCCGCGGCGGGCGGGCGCGCGGTCTGGGCTTGCACCTGTCGCGGCTGGAGGCGGCCCACCATGACGTATACGGACGGGCGCTGGACGGGCAGGAAGTCCGCGCCCGGATCCGGCATGCCCTGGGCGGCCGGCCAGACGCCAGCGTCCGCGTCTACGGCTACTGGGCCGGGCTGATCGTCACGGTTCGCGAGCCGCAAGACATGCCGTGCCGCCCGCACGCGATGACCGCCGTGCAGTTCCAGCGGCCGCTGGCCCGGCTCAAGCATGTCGGCAGCTGGGGCCAGGGCCGGTTCCGCGAGGCCGCCCTGGCCGCGGGGTTTGATGAGGGCCTGCTGGTGGACGAGACGGGCAGGATCTCCGAGGGCACCATCACCAACGTGGGGTTCTGGCGGGACGCCATGGTGATCTGGCCTGACGCGCCGAAGCTGGCCGGCATCACGATGCTCCTGCTGCGGCGCCAGTTCACGGCGGCCGGCATCGGGCAGGCCGAGGAGCAGGTCCGTCTGCAGGATCTCGCTGGCTACGACGGGATGATCTTGTGCAACTCGCAAGGCTGGGCGCCGGTCGGCCGGGTCGACGACCTGGTGGTTCCCCAGGACGAGGCATTCACCGGCGTCATCGCGGCCGCAATCGAGAGCTGCCCGTGGGATGAGATCTAGCCGCCTGGCATTGCCCAGATGCTGCGCAGTGGCCGCATGCCTTCCTCGACGTATTGTGCGATCGGGTGGATGCCACCGTCCAGGTACCACTGTTCCAGCGCGCCGAAGTAGCCGAACACCAGGGCATTTGCTGCCACGCGTGCCTGCGTCTCTGTCATCCCGCCGCCGGCCGCCATCAGCGGGGCGATCCGCTGGCTGGCCCGGTCGAGCGCCGCGCACGCAGCCATGCGCACCGACGGCTCCTGGAAGAAATACCGCACCCGGCGCCACGGGCTTGGTTCGGCCCGCGGACCTTGCTCCGGCGCCGCTTCGTAGTTGAGCACGACCTGAAGCAGGCTGCCGACGGGATCATTCACGTCCAGGATGCCTTCCAGCGCTTCCTGGCTCCAGCTGTCGAACTCATCGGCGACGATGAGCCCTTCCTTGGTTCCGAAGTAGCGGTACACCGACGAGGGCGATACCTCCGCCGCGGCAGCGATCTCCTCGATCGTGACGGCGTCGAACCCTCGCTCGTCGAACAGGTCGAGCGCCCGCTCCTGGATCGTGCGCATGGCGTTGAGCCGCCAGCGTTCACGAAGCCCGGTACCCATCCCCCGAGAATAGCAGACAGTCACACGCTTCGGATAGTGACTGCCTAAAGCGTTTGACTCTCTGTTTAGGCAGTCGTAGAGTCACTCTCATGAGACAGTCACTATCTGAATACCGGGGTACCACCCCCCGTCCGCCCGAGCCGGCAACCCGGAACCGGCCCGCCGCAACACCCGCGGTCAAGCTGGCGGTCGCGCTGTCGGCCGTCCTTGTGGTCGCGGCGATCATCGACCAGGCCGGCGGTCGCAGCCTCGCCGATCACGCCACCGCCATGTACGCTCCGTACGGCAAGCGACCGGACCCGAACCTGCTCTACGGCCTCGTGTACACCGTCGCCGCAGTCGGGGCATTGCTGTGGCTCCTCGTGCTTCGTGCGGTGCAGTCACGAGGTCGTTCGGCACCGGTCCTGGCCGTTGCCGTGACCACGATCACCGCCGCACTCGCCCTGCTCCTGCTCGCCTCCACCGAGTACGGCGCGCAGATCTTCCCGCCCCTGTGGGGCATCCTGGCCATGCTGCCGCCCGCTGCCGGAACCCTAGCGGCCGTGCTGCTCTTCCGGCGCCGTCATGCCTTGGCGTAGGTGAGGTGCACGACACCGCTGCCGAACGTCGCGGAGTCGAGGAGCTTCAGCGGCAGCTTGTCGCCGGGTGCGGCGCCGAACAGCCGCTTGCCGGAGCCAGCCACCAGCGGGACGACGAACAGGTGCAGTTCGTCCAGCAGCCCCTCGCGCAGCAGCGAGCTGACCAGGGTCCCGCTCCCGGTCATGCCGATGTTCCGGCCGGGCTGCTGCTTGAGCTCGGCGATCTCGGCGAAGGCGCTGGCCGCCGGGATCAGGGTCGAGTTCTGCCAGTCGGCGGACTGCAGGGTGCCTGAGACGACGTACTTGGGGGTGCCGTTCATGGTGTCCGCCATCTCACCGGTCTGCTGCGGCCAGTGCCCGGCGAACTCCTGGTAGGTGACGCGGCCGAGCAGCATCGCGTCCTGGGCGCCCATCAGCGAGCCGATGGCCTGCCCGAGCTCCGGACTGAACCAGGGCCCCATCCACTGCTCGGCCGCCTCGACGACGCCATCCAGCGAGATGAACAGGCCCGCTACGATCTTCCTCATGGTGGTCTCCTCTTCCAGATCCGTCTGGGTCGGCCGGCTCCGTAGTCCGGCCTGCTGCTGACGCTTCGAACGGGGACCCGCCGGATGGACACTGCGATGGACACGGGGGCGGAAAATTTTCGGAGGTCTCGCGATGCGCTTCCTGATGACGCTTAACGGCGGTGGCCGCCCGCCGGATGAACAGCTCTACGCCGAGATGGGGCGCTTCGTCGAGGAGCTGACCCGGGCCGGGGTACTGCTGGCCACGGGCGGCCTGGACCGCGGCACGCACGTCGTCGCGTCCGGCGGGAACATCACGCTGACCGACGGGCCGTTCACCGAATCCAAAGAGGTGATCGTCAGCTTCGCGCTGATAGAGGTGCGGTCGAAGGACGAGGCGCTGGAGCTGGCCAGGCGGTTCTGGAAGGTGGTCGGGGACGGCGAGGGCGACATCCGCCAGGTGTTCGGCCCCGGGGATTAGTGACCGCGGCGGATTGGTGACCGCGGAAACCGCGGCGGCGCATCGCGCGATCGAGGCGGTGTGGCGGCTGGAGTCGGCCCGGATCATCGCGGGCCTGACCGGGCTGCTCCGCGACGTCGGACTCGCCGAGGAACTGGCGCAGGACGCCCTGGTCGCCGCCCTGGAGCAGTGGCCCGCCGAAGGCATCCCTGCCAACCCCGGCGCCTGGCTCATGCTCACCGCCCGGCACCGGGCCATCGACCGGATCCGCCGGAACGAACGGCTGGCCGGCAAGCTGAACCTGCTCGGCCGCGAGCTGGAAACCGCGCAGCACGGCGCCCCAGCCGAGTTCGACGACGTCCTGGACGAGGGGAAGATCGACGACGACCTGCTGCGGCTGATGTTCATCTCCTGCCATCCGGTGCTGTCCACCGAGGCGAGGATCGCGCTGACCCTCCGCCTGCTCGGCGGCCTGACCACCGAGGAGATCGCCCGCGCGTTCCTGGCGGCGGAGCCGACGATCGCCAAGCGGATCGTGCGGGCCAAGCAGACGCTGGCCAGCAGGCAGGTCCCGTTCGAGGTTCCGTCGCTCATGGAGCGGCCGGCCCGGCTCGCCTCGGTGCTCGAGGTGCTCTACCTGGTGTTCAACGAGGGGTATTCGGCGATGGCGGGGGACGACTGGATGCGCCCGGCGCTCTGCACCGAAGCGCTCCGCCTCGGCCGCGTGCTGGCCGGGCTGATGCCGGCCGAACCCGAGGTGCACGGCCTGGTCGCGCTGATGGAGATCCAGGCGTCGCGGCTGGCAGCCCGGCTGAGCCCGGACGGGCTCCCGGTGCCGCTGCTCGAGCAGAACCGCGGCCGCTGGGACCAGCTGCTGATCAGGCGCGGTTTCACCGCCCTGCTCCGGGCTCAGGGGCTGGGCGGCCCGCCGGGCCCGTACGTGCTGCAGGCGGCGATCGCGGCCTGCCACGCCCGGGCCCGGGATGCGGCGGAAACGGACTGGAAGCAGATAGCGCTCCTGTACCAGGGCCTCGGGGCTTTGGCGCCGTCCCCCGTGGTGGAGCTGAACCGGGCCGTGGCGGTGGCCATGGCGTTCGGCCCCGAGCGAGGGCTGGAGGTCGTCGACGGGCTGGCCGCCGAGCCGGCGCTGGCTGGGTACCATCACCTGCCCAGCGTCCGCGGTGACCTGCTGGCGCGGCTCGGCCGCGATGGTGAGGCGGCTGAGGAGTTCCGCCGCGCGGCCGCGCTCACCAGGAACATCCCCGAACGCACCGTGCTGCTGCAGCGCGCCGCCGAGTGCGACCCAGGCATGTGACAGATCACGACACCTTGTCGTCCTGTCATGTCACAGACGGGCCGGGCCGTCTCGTCTTAGGTCTGCGAGACAGACTCTGGAATCGGGAAGTGATGGTTATGCGGGTGTTCGTGGCAGGCGGGACCGGGGTCCTGGGGCGGCGGCTAGTGCCGCAGCTCGTGGCCAGGGGCCACCAGGTGACGGCGACGACGACGAGTCCGGCCAAGCTGGGCTTGCTGGAGCAGCTGGGCGCCGATGGCGTCGTGATGGACGGGCTGGATGCGGTGGCGGTCGGTGAGGCGGTGGCCAGGGCCCGGCCGGACGCGATCGTGCACCAGATGACGGCAATTTCGATGACGCACGCCGGCAAGCCCGATATGAAGCACTTCGACCGCTTCTTCGCCACCACCAACCGGCTGCGCACCGAGGGGACGGACCACCTGCTGGCCGCGGCCGAGGCGGCCGGCGTGTCAACCTTCGTCGCGGAGAGCTTCGGCAGCTTCAACGGCATCCGCGAGGGCGGATGGGTGAAGACCGAGCAGGACCCGCCGGACCGGCTGACGGGGACGGTGATGCAACCCATGGTGGAGGCGGTACTTCACCTCGAGGACGTGGTCGTCAAGGCCGGCGGCGCGGCCCTGCGCTACGGCGCGCTCTACGGGCCTGGCGCCACCGACAACCAGGTCGAGCTCGTGCGCAAGCGGCAGTATCCGCTCGTCGGGCGCGGCACCGGATACAGCTCGTGGGTGCATCTGGACGACGCGGCGAGCGCTACCGTCCTGGCCGTGGAGCAGAAGGCGACCGGCGTGTTCAACATCGTCGACGACGAACCAGCCCCGGCGAGTGAGTGGCTGCCCTATCTGGCTAAGTGCGCTGGGGCGAAGCGGCCGATGCGGGTCCCCAAGTGGCTGGCCCGGCTGCTGGCCGGGGACCTGCCGGTGATCATGATGACCGAGGGGCGCGGCTTCTCCAATGCCAAGGCCAAGCGGGAGCTCGGCTGGCAGCCGCGCTACCCCTCGTGGCGCGACGGCTTCAAGGAAGAACTGGCGTGACCCGGGCCGAGGAGTTCGAGGAGCTGCGGCCGCTGCTGTCCGCGATCGCCTACCGGATCCTGGGCAGCGTGGCCGAGGCCGAGGACGCGGTCCAGGACACCTGGCTGCGCTTCGAGGCCTCCCCGGCGCAACCCACGTCGACCAAGGCCTTCCTCTCCGCCGTGGTGACACGGATCTCGATCGACGTGTTGCGCTCGGCCCGCGTCCGGCGGGAGGAGTACGCCGGGCAGTGGCTCCCCGAGCCGCTGCTCACCGACCCTTACGAGGACCCGGAGCGGTCGGCGGAGCTGGCCGACTCGGTGTCGATGGCGGCCCTGCTGCTGCTCGAGCGGCTCAGCCCGCTCGAGCGGGCGGTCTTCGTGCTGCGGGAGGTGTTCGGGTTCGGCTTCGGCGAGGTCGCGTCGGCGGTGGGGCGGTCGGAGCCAGCCTGCCGCCAGCTCGCGGTGCGGGCGCGGCGCCACATGGACGCAGGGCGCCCTCGGTTCGAAGCGGACCGCCGGGAGCGAGAGGAACTGGCGGCGCGGTTCTTCGACGCGCTCATGGAAGGCGACCTCGACGGGCTGCGGGGGCTGCTCGCCGCCGACGCATCGCTGGTCGGCGACAGCGGCGGCAAGGCCCCGCAGTTGGCCAGGAGCATCTTCGGCGCCGAGAACGTGGCCCGGGTGCTTGCCTCGATCTTCCCCTGGCTCGTCCGGATCGACGTGACGCTGGAGCCGCACGAGGTGAACGTCCAGCCGGGCGCGATCCTCCGCGACCGGGACGGCAAGGTCCTCAACACCTGGGCGCTCGACATACTCGACGGGCGGATCCAGACGATCCGCACGGTGACCAACCCCGACAAGCTCGGGCACGTGGGTCCGGTGGCCGACGCCTGGGCGGTCGCCCGCGAGGCGAACCACGCGCGCCGGCCTCGGGATTTCTGGCGCTGATGTGCTGACCGCTGGGTCGATGTGCCGCTGGTCCGGCTAGAACCGGACCACCGGCACTTTGACCCAGAACCGCCGCCCCCGCCGCCGAGGCGGATGGTTCTTTACAAGCGCGGTGGCGCTCATGTTGTCCTTGGGGTTGGGATCAGGCACAGCATGCTCCCCCATTGGAGCTCCGGCCGGCTCGAAGAGCCCTTGATCATCTCGCTCGCCAGCAAGGAGCGGTGCTCACGCTGCGCTGACGCTGTCTGGCTGGGTGGCGAGCCATTCCTCGAACGTCGGCCCGGCCAGCTTGGCGTGCGGACCCGGGAGCAGCGAGCCATCGGCGGCAGCCTCACTGTCCGGGTCGGCCGCTTTCACCTCCTCGATCCGGACCTCGTCGCCGCGCCGGGCCGCGACCAGCCGGGCCAGGCTGGCGAGGTTCTCCTGACGCGGGCCCGCGAGCTCCGGGATCGGCGCCCCGGCGGCCGGGTCCGCCCGGGCGGACCCGGCCGCCCGGGCGGCCGCGAACTCGGCCTGGGGGCTGGTGGCCATCGCGGCCAGGGCCCCGGCGACGGTGCGGGCGGCGATGATCTGGGTGCGCATCTGCGGCAGGTAGATCACGTCGCCCTGCCGGCCCATTTCCATGAGCACGCCGACGAGCTCGTGGAACTGTGCGACGCGCAGGATCTGTGCGGGTACCGGGCCGGCCAGCACGGCCTGCTCGTGGGCGAGCTTGGCCGACCCGTAGCCGCCGGCGGCCTTCTGGATCCCGATGATCGAGACGACGACGTACCGGGCCACGCCGGCCCGGTCGCCCGCCTGCTGCAGGTTCCTGGCGGCGGTGGTGAAGAATTCGGTGGCGGACCGCTGCCCGGAGTCCGGGCCGGCGGTGACGTCGATGATGGCGTCGGCGTCCTTGAGCGCCTTGGCGAGGCCGTCCCCGGTGATGACATCGACGCCGGCCGACCGGGAGATAGGGACGACCTCGTGCCCCGCGGTACTGAGCACACCGGCGACATGGCGTCCGAGCCGCCCGGTCGCGCCGGCCACGGCGATCTTCGCTTGCTGCATGATTGCCTCTCTGTGGTGTTGCCTGCTGCCGTACTGAACGAACACAAGATGCCGGCGACCCGATCGGTGTGACAGGGCGCTGATGTGAGGTACACCACCGGTTGCGGGTGTCACACAGCGGCAGGGACCGGCGTCTTGTGTGCGGCACGATCGAAAGAGCGAACAGGCAGGAGCCCAGCGATGAGCGAGCACAGCGAGCAAACAGCGGGCGCAGCCGGGCCGCTCGCCGGTGGCGGCCGCATGGACTGCGCGACCGAGGCGTTCGTCGCCCACCGCAACCTGCTGTTCACCGTCGCCTACGAGATGCTCGGCTCGGCCGCCGACGCCGAAGACGTCCTGCAGGAGACCTGGCTGCGGTGGGCGGCCGTCGACCTGGCCACCGTGCGGGACCAGCGCGCATACCTGGTCCGGATTACCACCCGCCAGGCGCTGAGCCGGCTCCGCACGCTCGGTCGCCGCAAGGAGTCCTACATCGGCCCCTGGCTGCCTGAGCCGCTGCTGACCGCGCCCGACGTGGCCGAGGACGTCGAGCTTGCCGACAGCGTCTCGATGGCGATGCTGCTGGTACTGGAGACGCTCACGCCCACCGAGCGGACGGTGTTCGTGCTGCGCGAGGTGTTCGACCTGGCCTACGACGAGATCGCCGAAGCCGTCGGCAAGAGCCCCGCGGCGGTCCGCCAGATCGCCCACCGGGCACGGGCACACGTCGCCGCCCGCCGGCCGCACGCCGTCGTTTCCCCGGCCCAGACCCGGGACGCGCTCGAGGCCTTCCGGCGGGCGGCCGAAACCGGCGATCTGCAACGCCTGCTCGACACCCTCGCGCCGGACGTGGTCTTCCTCAGTGATGGCGGCGGAGTCGTGCAGGCCGCGCTGGCGCCCGTCGCGGGGGCCGGCACCGTGGCCCGCATTCTAGGCAGGATCGCCACCGCAGCCTCGCTGCAGCCGGCACAGGTCAACGGGTACCCCGCGCTGATCATCTGGCTCAACGGCACGATCGACACCGTCATCGCGGTGCGCATCGACGACGGCCTCATCACCGGGCTGTACGCCGTACGCAATCCCGAGAAGCTGTCGCACATGGAGCAGGAAACCACCCTGACCCGCTGAGCCGCCCGCCACGCGTTAGATGACACCGGCGCCGATGGCGATGCCCACGCCGATGAGGACCAGGCCGCCAGCCATCTGGGCCCGGCAGCTTCTGCCAGACTGTGGACCGTGGTGCCTACGGACCCAGTGCGGGGTGTCCTGCTGCGCCGGGGCTTTGCGCTTGAGTACGTGACACTGGCATGGAACGTGGCCGGGATCGTGGTCCTGGGGTTCGCGGCGGTCGCGGCGCGGTCGGTGGCGCTGGCCGGGTTCGGCCTGGATTCGCTGATCGAGATCGGTGCGTCGACGGTGGTGATCTGGGAGCTGTCGGGTACCGGCGCCGAACGCCAGCGCCGCGGCCTGAGGCTGATCGGGTCCGCGTTCGCCGCCCTGGCGGTTTACCTGCTGGTGCAGTCCACGGTGGTGCTGGCCGCTGGTTATCACCCGGGGCATTCCGTGCTGGGCATCGCCTGGACGGCGGCGACGGCGGCGGCGATGTTCGCGCTGGCGGCCGGTAAGGCGCGCACCGGGCGGGCCCTGGATAACCCGGTGCTGCGGACAGAGGGCCGGGTCACGATGATCGACGGGATCCTGGCCGTCGCGGTGCTGCTGGGCCTGGCGCTGAATGCCGCGCTCGGCTGGTGGTGGGCCGATCCCGCAGCCGGGTACGTGCTGGTGTACTACGCGATCCGCGAGGTGCGGGAGATCCGGCGAGACCAGACGGGCGCGTTAGCCGGCGCTGAGTTCGTTGCCGAGGACGTCGGCGGTCGCGAGGCCCCCGGCGCGGGCCGTGGCGGCGCGGGCCTTGGCCGCCAGGATGCCGGTGCGGCCGAGCAGCATCGCGATGGACACGAAGATGAGGCTGTCGGTCAGGGCGCCGACGGTGACCTGGTTGGCCACCATCCAGCTGCCCAGCTGATCGCCGAAGACATGACTGGCGCCGTAAGTGAAGTAGATGCGGCCGGCGACGACGACTATCCAGACCAGGGCATACGGCACGCCGCCCCAGGAAACGGCGCGGCCCGCCTGGCTGTCATAGCTGACGTGGAGCAGCGCCCCGGCAAGGGCTCCGAGGACCACTCCGGCCGCCAGCCCGGCGATCTCCAGGAGCAGGCCGTGCCCGGAGGAAGCCGCGCCCTTGAAGAAGAACGGGATGATGACCGCCGCCGCGATGACCGGGCGCAGCAGCCGCATCGGGGTGACCTTGCGGCGGCCGAGGTCGGCGGTCAGCACGATGGCCAGGATGACGAGGTTGAGGATCCATACACTGGCGTCCACGCAGAACTCCCTAGTCAGGCCCCCTAGTGAGGCGCGGCCCCCGTTCGGTCACGCCTCGCTACGCGGATCTAGATTATAAGTCGAATCGACTCATTGGAAGAGGGCAATGGCGTCTTCCCACGCGACATCCCCCGGCGCGGCGGGGCGTTCGCTGACCGACTTCGAGCAGGTGCTGCTCGGCGTCATCGCCGACGAGCCGCGTTCCGGGTACGGGCTGAAGAAGATGTTCGGCTCCTCACCCGCGAGCGTGTACCAGCCCAGCCCGGGCGCGCTGTACCCGGCGCTTCGGCGGCTCGAGGAGCGCGGCCTGCTGCACGCCCGGGAGCAGGTGTCCCGCGGGCGCCGCGCGCTGCGCCTTTACCTGGTGACGGAAGCCGGCCTGGCGGTGTACCTGGCGTGGCTCAGGAAGCCGGTGGTCCCGGAGACGGTGGGGGCGGATCTGGGCCAGCACCTGATGCGCTTCTCGCTGATGGAGAACTACCTGGAACGCGCCGAGGTGATCGCGTTCCTGGCCGACCTGGGCGATGCCCTGGACGGCTTCGTCCGGGGGACGGAGCAGTTCACCGCCTCGCGGCGGGGGACGCTGGGGCGGCACGCGGTGCTGGCGCTGGAGCACGGGATCGCCATCCACCGGGCCAGCCTGGAGTGGGTCCGATCGGCGATGGCCGCGCTCGGCGAGCCGGGCGAAATTACCCTGGCCGCCCATTCGGCCCGTCAGCACCGGACGCCGTCGACAACCGGGGAAGGTCCTTGAGCTTGAGCGCGAGCTCGACCGTTAGGCGCAGGTCACCGCGGGCGGGATCGCCGCCGAGCAGGCGGCGGATGGTCCGCAGGCGGTAGGCGAGCGTGTTGGAATGGACGTAGAGCCGCCGCGCGGTCTCGTTGGCGTTGTAGTCGGCCTCCACATAGGCCCGGAGCGTCGTGAACAGCGCCGTACCGTGTTCGGCGTCGTAGCGGCCGAGCGGACCCAGGGCGTCTTCGACGAAGTCGTGCCGGTGCTGCGAGCCGCCGCCGTCGAGCAGGATGCGGTAGACGCCGAGGTGCTCGAAAGCCAGCGGCCGGTCGGCGATGTCGAGCCTGCGCGCCACCTCCAGGGCCTGTTCGGCCTCCTCCAGCCCGTGGCCAAGCTCTCGTGCGGTGCGCACGGGAGAGCTGACGGCCAGGTGGACGCGCGCGCCGGGTCCGACGTGCTCGGCGGCGGCATGGATCCGGTCGAGCAGGTCCGCCGCGACGTCCAGGTCTGCGGCCAGGTCGTCCGGGGCCGCGGGCAGCAGCATCAGGAAGCCGGATCGCCAGGGGACGACCGCGGCGGCACCGACGACCTGCAGGCAGATGCCCCGCACCTCCGGGTAAAGGCGCGCCTGGGGCACCTGGACCTCGTCGCGCCAGCGGACGCTCAGGGGGCTGGCCGGCCGACGCCAGCTCGCGTGCGCCTGAGCGAACCGCCACGGTCCGGCGATCGTGTAGCCGAGGTCGGCCAGCATCCGGCTGACGTCCCGGTCGTCGCGGTGCTCGCCGGTCGAAAGGTCCCGCAGCAGATCTCCCTTGAGCCGGAGCTCGAGCTCGTAGGAGGTGCGCTCGTGCAGCATCTCCAGGGCAAAGATGGTCGCGGCGTGCTCGATCGCCCGGGCGTCGATCTCGTCGAGCGCGGCGGCACCGTCCCAGACGGCCAGGTATCCGCCGAAGTGGCTGCCCACGGCGATCGGCGCGAGCACCGGCCGGCCGTTCCTGTCCTGCCCCCGCCGCCACCAGACCTCGCGCTGGCCATGGTCGAGCCAGTGCTCGCCCGGCTGGAGCTCTTCCGGCCAACCGCTGGTGGCGAGCGGCCGCAGCGCCGGGTCGAGGACCATCACCGGCCGGTTCACCAGGTCAGCGAGGCGCTCCGCGAGCGGTCCCATGCCCGGCGCGTCGAACGCGGTCCGCGACAGCTCACGCTGCAGGAAGATGGCCCGCTCCAGCTGGCGGCCCTGAGCGCGCACCTGGCGGAACAGGTGGGCTGATTGCACACTGACGGCCAGCAGCGGGGCGATCAGGTTGAGCAGCTCCAGGTCCTCGTCGGTGAACGGGCCGCCGCGTTTGTTGATCGCGTGGCACACGCCGATGGCCTGGTCCTCGACGATCAGCGGGACGGTCAGGCTGGTGCGGGCGTCGAACAGGTCGACGAACCGCCGGATCAGCCGCGGGTCGCCCGTGGCGTCGTTGGTCAGGTACGGGCGGCCGGAGAGGAACACCTTGACCGCATTGCCCCCGTCCCGGAGCGGCACGTGGTAGGCGGCGATCCGCTCCGGGTCGTCGAACCCGAACGCGGGCTGCTGGAGCACCAGCTCCGAACGTTCCGGGTCGTACAGCATGAAACCGGCGCTCTCGACGTTGAGCAACTCGCTGATCGTCCTGATCAGGGCGGCCAGCGCCTGCTCGTAGTCGGCGGTCGAGGCCATGGCCCGGCCGACCTGCATCAGCGCGTGGACCCGGCGTTCCTCGGCTTCGACCCGCACCTGCGCCCCCTTGGTAGACAGGGCCTTGGGGCATCGTAACAACGGCCTGGCCAGAGTTGTGTGGTGGTGATACATGGAACGAGCTGAGAACGCGGGCGAGGCTGCTTGCCAGGTCCGTCGTCGAGGGAGCCGAGGGAGGGACATGTACACCGTCGACATCGACACCGGCGGGACGATGACCGATGGGCTCGTGTGGGACGGCACGACCATGGTCACCGTCAAGGTGGACACCACGCCGCACGATCTCACCGTGTCGTTCCGCGAGCTGCTCGGGGAGGCGGCATGCCAGCTGGGATTCGGCAGCGACCTCAGCGCCTTCCTTGACGAGGTATCCCTGATCCGCTGGTCGTCGACTATCACCTCCAACACCCTGGGTGAGCGCAAGGGCGCCAAGCTGGGGCTGCTCGTCCGGCCGGGCAGCGAGCGCAGCCTCTACGGCGACGGCCCTTCGCCCGCGGTCGGCACACTCGTCGCCGAGCGCAATGTGATCGGGATCGACGCCGATGCCGACGGACAGGGCTCCGACGGACAGGGCTCCGAGGGACAGGGCTCCGAGGGACAGAGCGTGCTCGACGCGGTCCGCAGGCTGCTGGAGGACGGCGCCCGCCGCATCTGCGTCAGCCTGGATACCTTCCCGGAAACGCGGCAGGAGCAGGCGGTCAAGCGGATCATCGAGTCGCAGTACCGCGACCACTACCTGGGCTCCGTGCCCGTCCTGCTGGCCAGTGACATGGCTCAGGTCGACGACGCGCAGACCCGTACGCACTGCGCGCTCATCAACGCCTATGTGCACAGCCAGCTGGCGACCGCGCTGTTCAAAGCCGAGGACCTGCTCCGCTACGACGAGGGGTGGACCGGCGCCCTCCTGGTCGGCCACACCAACGGCGGCGTCGCGCGGGTCGGCAAGACCAGGGCCGTCGACACGATCGAGTCCGGACCTGTCTTCGGCACGCATGCCGCCGCGTGGTACGCCCGGCGGTACGGGCTGGACCGGGTCGTCTGCCTCGACGTCGGCGGAACCACCGCCAAGGCCAGCGTGGTGGAGGCCGGCCAGCCCCGTTACACCCGCGACGGCAACGTGTTCGGCATCGGTGTCTCCATTCCCCTGGCCATGCTGCGGTCGACGCCGCTGGGCGGCGGTAGCATCGTCCGGCCGGACGGCGTCGGCGGGGTGCGGCTGGGCCCGGAGAGCATGGGCGCGGCGCCAGGGCCTGCCTGCTACGGGCTCGGCGGGGACGAGGCCACGCTGACCGACGCGTTCCTCGTGCTCGGCTACCTGGACCCGGACGGGTTCCTCGACGGGCGCCGCAGGCTCGACGCCGGCCAGGCGCGAGCGACCCTGGAGCGGCGGATCGCCGGGCCGTTCGGTATCTCGGTCGACGACGCGGCCCGCAGGATCGCGGACGCCGCGGTCGGTACGGTCGCCGAACTGGTGGGCTCGACCCTGGCGCGCGCCGGGATCGACCCCGGCGAGGCGGTCCTGTTCGCCTTCGGCGGCAACGGCGCGCTGTTCGCCGCCCCGGTCGCGGAGCGCCTCAGCATCGCCAGCGCACGGGTCTTCGGGCTCGGCCCGGTGCTGTCCGCGTTCGGCTCGGCGGTTTCCGACGTCGTGCACGTCTACGAGCGCAGCCTCGGCGTGGCCGCCGGGCCGGGCCACGACGCGATCGTCGCCGCGGCCGGTGACATGGCGGCGGCCGGGCGGCGGGATCTGGCCGGCGAGGGATTCGACCCGGACGAGGCCGAGACGGAGACCGAACTCGACGTGCACGACGGCGAGGGCCGCCGTACGGTGCGGGCCGGCGACGCCGGGCAGGCACTCGCCGGCCTGGACGGCGCGACCCACACCGATGTCGTGCGGGTGCGGGTCCGGCGGCGCTTGCAGACGTGCCAGCCGCCGCCCCGCACCAGCGGAAGCAAGACCGCGCCGGCGCACCGCACGCTGCTGCTCGCCGACGGCGGCGCCGCGGAAGTCCCGGTGCACGACTGGGCCGGGCTTGCCCCCGGCAGCCGCGTCGAAGGCCCGGCCCTCGCGGCGGGCGGCAGCATGACCTGCCTGGTCCCGCCCGGCTGGGTGCTGGAAGTCGACGACCGCGGTGACGCCGCGCTGCGGCGCGCCCGCTCAGCCCGCGAGGAGGCGCAATGACGGCGCGGCTGCGTTTCACGGAGTACCTCGACCTGGATCTGGACGAGGAGGTGTGGCGCTGCAACCGCTGCGACGCGGCGCTGACCTCCGCGCGCGAGGAGTACAAGCGGGGCTGCCTGGTATACGACCGCGACCCGCGGGAGATCCACCCGCCGCTGATCGAGGGCGACTACACCTTCTCCCCCGATCCCGAATGGGTCCGCATCCTGGAGTTCTACTGCCCCTCGTGCGGCGCCCAGGTGGAGACGGAGTACCTGCCGCCGGGGCATCCGATCACCCCCGACATCTCCATCGACATCGACCGGCTGAAGCAGCGGATCTCGGCCGGCGAGATCGAGGTCAGGGACGGGCGGCTGGTCGTTCCCGGCCGCGAGGGAGGTGCTCGATGACATCCGAACGGGTGGCTTCCGACGCCCAGCTCAACTCCGCCGACATCGACGTGGGCGGCACCTTCACCGACGCCGTGCTCACCCTCGACGGCCGGCGCTGGATCGGCAAGGCGCCGACCACCCCGTATGACCTGTCGGTCTGCTTCGTCAACGCGATCGAGGAGGTCGCGCTCGAGACCGGGCAGGACCTCGAGTCGCTCCTGCCGCGCCTCGACGTCATCCGGTACTCCACGACCGTAGCGATGAACCGCCTGATCGAACGGCGCGGACCCCGGGTCGGGCTGATCACCACGGAGGGCCACGAGGACGCGATCCTCATCGGCCGCGGCGCCCAGTGGACCGACGGGACACGCCTGGCCGAGCGCCGCAACCTCGCCGTGCAGCGCAAACCGGAACCGCTTATCTCCCGGACCATGATCGTCGGCGTCAAGGAGCGCATCGACTCGACCGGACGGGTCATCCGCCCGCTGGACGAGGACGACCTGCGGCGCAAGCTCCGCCTGCTGATGGACCGCGGAGCACGGTCAATCGTCGTCTCACTGCTGTGGAGCTTCGCCAATCCCCGGCACGAGGAGCGCGCCAAGGAGATCATCCGCGAGGAATACAAGGAGTACCACATCGGCTACGTGCCGGTAGTGCTGTCCAGCCAGGTCGTGGCGAAGCTCGGCGAGTACGAGCGCACCATGACCGCGGTGCTCGACGCCTACCTGCAACGGTCGATGCAGAACGAGCTGTCGGCCATGTGGGACCGGCTGCGCATGCTCGGCTATAAGGGCAGCTTCTTGATGATCCACAATTCGGGCGGCAGCGGTGAGGTGTTCAAGACCACCGCCAGCCGTACCTACAACGGCGGCCCGGTCTCTGGGCTCATGGGCTCGTATCACCTGGCGACCTCGCTGGGCTACAAGAACGTGGTCGCCGGCGACATGGGCGGGACCAGCTTCGACATCGGCCTGGTCGTCGACGCCAGCGTCCGCAACTACGAATTCCGCCCGATCATCGACCGCTGGATGGTCGGCATCACGATGCTCCAGACCCTGTCGATCGGCGCCGGCGGCGGCTCGATCGCCTGGATCAACCACGATCTGGGCGGCCACCTCAACGTCGGCCCGCGCAGCGCCGGCTCGGACCCCGGCCCGGCCTGCTACGACCAGGGCGGTACCGAGCCGACCGTCACCGACGCCGACGTCGTGCTCGGCTACATCAACCCGGAGACCTACTACGGGGGCCGGATGCCGCTGAACCGCGACAAGGCCGAGCGAGCCGTCCGCGAGAAGATCGCCGAGCCCATGGGCATGGGTGTCGAGCAGGCCGCCGCGCTGATCCGCCACATCGTCGACCGGAACATGCACAGCGCCATCAAGCGCGAGATCCACCTGCGCGGCTACCACCCCGAGGACTTCGTGCTGTTCGCGTTCGGCGGGGCCGGGCCGACCCACGTGTCCGGCTTCCTCGGCGACCTGGCCGGGGCCGTGATCTTCCCGACCGCCCCGGTTTTCTGCGCACTGGGCTCTTCGATCATGGACATTGTCCACGTCTACGAGACCTCCCGCCGGATGATCGTGATGGCGCCGATGACCCAGGCGCTGACCACCGAGTACGGGGTGTTCAACAGCGTCGTCGACCAGCTGGTCGAGCAGGCCAGAGCCGATCTGGCGGCCGAGGGCCTGCCCGCGGACAAGGCCGGGTTCAGCCTCGAACTGGACATGCTCTACGGCGGGCAGGTCAACGTGAAGCGCACCGCCTGCCCGGTGCTGCACCTGCGCCACCCGGAAGACGTCCAGGCGCTGTACGACGCGTTCGAGCGAGAGTTCTCCGAGGCCTTCAGCCCGCTTGTCGTCAACAAGCCCGGCGGCGTCTACCTGGACAACTTCGTGCTGAAGGTGACGGTGCCGACCGCGAAGCCGGCCTTGCCTGAACTCCCCCTGCAGCCCGTAGACGCAGGGGCGGCCCTGACCGGCAAGCGGCCGGCCTGGTGGCCGGGCCAGGGGTGGACCGAGACCTCCATCTACGAGGCGGACGCGCTGCGCCCTGGCCATCAGATCGACGGGCCGGTCATCATCGAGGCGCCGCTCACCACGGTGGTGGTTCCGCCCGGCATGCGCTACAGGATCGACCGGCACGGCCTCGGCTTGCTGCAGACGTGCGAGAACGGAGGCGCGCGATGATCCCGACGCTGGAACAGAAGCTGGCCTGGCTCAAGCTCGCGCCGATCCCCGGCGGGGAAAGCGCATCCGCGCGGACGCTCGGTCCCGGAGAGTTCGAGATCGGCTTCCAGCGGACCAACGACATCCTCGACGAGGGCATGGAGGTGTTCGTCCGGTCCTGCCGCAGCGCGATGGGCATCGCCGGCGACTCCCTGGTGGGCATCTTCACCGCCGACGGCGACATGGTCAACGGCTCGTGCGGAACCTACCTGCATGCCGTGATCCCGCCGCTGGTCATCAAGTTCATCCTGCACAACTACCGCGGCAACCCGGGCATCAGGGACGGGGACCTGTGGTTCGCCAACAACGCGGTCTACGGCGGCATCCACAACCCGGACCAGCTTGTCGCGATGCCGGTGTTCTTCAAAGGCGAGCTCATCGCCTGGACCGCGGCGCTGGTCCACACCACGGAAACCGGCGCTTCCGAGCCCGGCGGCATGCCCATCGGGGCTACCGCCCGGTTCGAGGAGGGGCTCAACCTGCCGCCCACCAAGATCGGCGAGAACTTCCAGCTGCGCGACGACATCGTGACCATGTTCGAGGCGTTCGGCATCCGCGCGCCGCAGATGGTCGCGGTCGACCTGAAGGCACGCTGCACGACCGCCGACCGGGTCCGCACCCGCCTGCTCGAGTTCTGCGAGCGCGAAGGCGCCGACTACGTCAAGGCGCTATTCCGCCGGATGCTCGAGGTGGCCGAGCAGGGCGCCCGCGCCCGCATCCGCACCTGGGCCGACGGGGTGTACCGCTCCGTCCACTTCGCCGACGCGGTCGGGCTGAAGCAGGGCCTGGTACGCAGCTGCTACATGACGGTGACCAAGGATGACGACCATCTGCTTGTCGACTTCACCGGCACCGGGCCCGAGACCCCGTCCTCCTATAACGCCCACCCGCAGGCCGCCATCGGGCACTTCGCCAACTACGTGTACGAGTACCTATTCCACGACCTGCCGATCAGCAACGCCACGTTCGCCCCGATCGACTTCAAGTTCGAGCCGGGCTCGTGCCTGTACCCCGACGTCCGGGCCGCGACCAGCAACTCGGTCATGATCGCCACCGGGGTGATGAGCGCGGTGCACAATTGCTTCGCCAAGGCCGTGTTCTCCACGGAGCACTGGCGGCAGGCGGGTGCCTCGCAGGGCAACGGGGGCAACGCGGTCGTGCTCGCCGGCATGTCCCAGTGGAGCTCGCCGTTCGCGGACATGCTCGCGTACTCGATCAACACCGAGGGGCAGGGCGCGCTGCCGGAGATGGACGGCATGAACGCGTTCGGCTTCCCGTGGTGCCCGGCCGGCCGGGCCCCGGACGTCGAGCTGGTCGAGAACGAGTTCCCGCTGTTCATCCCGATCTCTTCGCACTGGAAGGACTCCGCGGGGCACGGCAAGTACCGCGGCGGGGTCGGCACCGCCCAGCTGTGGGTGGCGCATCACGTGCCGATGGTGTTCATGATGGCCATCGCGGACAACTCCAAGATCCAGACGCCGCAGGGGCTGTTCGGCGGCTACGCGCCGTGCACCATCCCGGGCGTCAGCGTGGCCGGCGCCGACCTGATGCAGCGCCTGGAGGCAGGGGACGCCATCGACCTCGACATCACCGAGGTCCTCCGTTCGCGCAGCATCGGCGGCCAGTGGGGCAACGAGTTCCAGGGCCGGGCGCCCAGGCCGTACATGCAGAACGACGTCATCACGGTCGCCTTCGCGACCGGCGGGGCCGGCTACGGCGACCCGCTGGAGCGCGACCCGGAGGCGGTCGGCGACGACATCGACAAGGGGCTGGTCTCCGAATGGGCCGCGGAGCACGTCTACCAGGTCGTCTGGGATCCGCAGCGCAGGCGGGTCGACGCCGCCGCCACGCAGCGGCGCCGCGCCGGCGAGCGCCGGGCCCGCATCGCGCGCGGACGGCCGTACGAGGAATTCGAGGCGGAGTGGCTGCAGCGCAAGCCGCCGGAGGAGATCCTCACCTGGTACGGCAGCTGGCCCGACGCCAAGGTGGTCGAGCCGCTGATGCGTCCCTGACCCGCGGGGTGAGGACAGTGCCCGCGCTTTCTGCCCGAAGCCGGGCCAGGCTGCTGGCCCGGCACGGCCGGGTCTCCCCGGCGCTGGTGTGCCCGCTGGTCCTGGCACAGGCCGCCGAGATCGAGGCGCTGCCCGTGCCGGGGTTTCTCACCGACGCGACCAAGCTCGCCAACGGGCTGCGGGCGCTGCGCGGGGCGTTCGGCAACGACGTGATCGTGACCGCCGCCGCGGATGATCTGGCCGCGATCGCGGCGGACGCGGCGGGCGCGGCGGGCGCGGGGGGCGCGGGGGCGCCTGCCCAGCAGGCGGTCCAGCGGGCGGTCCAGCACCCGCGCGTGGCGGCGGCGGTGGAGGCCACCCGGCGGCTCGCGGTCACCGCCGACGACGCGGCGCTGGCCGTCGCGCTGTGCGGCCCCGCGCAGCTAGCGGCGCAGCTCAGGCAGTCGCCGGCCGACCACGCCGCGCTGGAGACCTGCGGCGCCGTGCTGCTGACGCTGGCCAAGGCCTTCCTGGAGGCGGGGGCGAACCTGCTGCTGCTGGTGGAGGCCGAGCCGCTGCCTGCGGCGTCGGCCGGCGGCTGGCGCTCGGCCGCCAGCCCGCTGGTCAACGTCGCCCGCTTCCATCAGGCCGCGGCCGCGGTCGTGCTCGCTGACCCCGCGGACGCGGCGGTCGCGCCGCGCGGCGCGGTGGTGTGCCTGCCGCCGCAGCAGGCCGGCCCGGGTCAGGGGATCGCGCTGAGCCCGGACCCGGCGGCCTGGCCGACACCGCCGGCCGGCGTCCCCCTGGTCACCTCGCTCGGGCCGGTCCGCGGCGGGTTCGCCGAGTGCCGGGCGGCGGTCGCGATGCTGACCGCCGCCGACGCGGAGGTGTGAGCCGTGCCGCAGCGCTACTGGGATACCGAGCTCGAGACGGCGCCCTGGAGGGAGGTGCTGTCCTGGCAGGCGGCCCGGACCGTGCCGTTCGTGCGCGCGCTGCCCACCCGTTCGGTCTTCCATCGCGCCCTGCTCGGCCGGACTCGGCTGCCCGGGTGCCCGGCCGGCCTCGAGTTCCTGGCCGACCTCCCCTTCACCACCAAGGACGAGATCCGCCGCTCGCAGGCCGAACGGCGGCCAGGTGAGCCGTTCGGCCGGCATCAGGGCGTGCCGCTGTCGGCGGTGGTCCAGACCCTGTCCTCCTCGGGTACCACCGGTGAGCCGGTCATCTTCGCCCTGACCGGCGCGGACCTGGAGGTCTGGCGGGACGGGATCGCGACGGGCTTCTTCGCCGCAGGGATCCGCGGCGACGATGTGGTCGCGCACCTGGTCGGGCTGCCGGGGGTGGCCGGCGGCCTGCCGTATGCCGACGGTTTCCGGCGCATCGGCGCGACGCTCGCCTGGATCGGCGGGCTCGCGACCGAGAGGATCATCGCGCTCATCCCGCGCGTACAGGCGACGGCGGTGCTCGCCACCACCTCGTTCGGCACCTATCTAGCTGACCGCTGCCGCGACCTGACCGGCCAGGATGCTTCCGCGCTCGGGGTGCGCACGCTGCTCGGCGGCGGCGAGCCTGGCCTGGGCCAGCCGGAGATCCGGGACCGGATCACCCGGGGCTGGGGGCTCGATCACGCCTGTGAGGTGATGGGCCTCGGTGACGTGATGTCGCTGCTATGGGCCGAGTGCGGGGCCGAGGGCGGGATGCACTTCTGCGGCCAGCGGTCGGTGGCGGTGGAGCTGATCGATCCCGCCAGCGGCGCGGTCCTGCCCTGGGAGGAAGGCGTCCGCGGCGAGGCCGTCTACACCACCTTCGCCAGGGAGGCGACCCCGGTGCTGCGCTACCGCTCCGCCGACCACCTGGTGGTGACGGCGATGAGCTGCCCGTGCGGCCGTACGTCCCCCCGCGTCCGCTGCGTCGGCCGCACCGATGACATGCTGATCTACAAGGCAATGAACGTCTTCCCCAGCGCGATCCGCGACGTCATGGTCCAGCGCTTCCCGGACGCGGTCGAGCCGTATCTGCGCATCTGGAAGGAACGCGCCGACCAGGTTCGCTACGACACCCCGATCCCCGTCGACGTGGAGGCCTCCCCTGGGCTCGCCACGGGACGGTATGAGGAGGTGGCCCGCGCCATCGAGCGCGAGCTGCGGGCCCGGCTGCAGATCCGCGCGAACGTCACCATCCTGGACCCGGGGGCGCTGCCCAGGACCACCTACAAGACCCCGTTGCTGCACGTGCGCGGGCAGCCCGATTGAGACATTGTGGTGGACACCACGCGGCCGCACGAACGATGGGAGCCCTGCATGACCGTCTCGTTTCATCTCAGCCCGGAGCAGGAGCAGCTGAAGCTCGGTGCCCGTCAGTTCGCCGAAGAACACCTGCGTCCGCTCGCCGCCGAGGTCCGCAAGGAGCCCGACCCGCTCAGGCGAGCCCTGCTGGCGCGTCCGGCGTTCGAAAAGGCGGTCGCGGCAGGATTCCTCAAGGGGCTCATCCCGGCGCCGTTCGGCGGAGTGGCCGCCGGCGGGGTCGAGGCCTGCATCCTGATCGAGGAGTGGGCCTGCCACAGCCCTGACTTCGTGATTTCGCTGGCCGGACCGCTCATCGCGCTCGCGCCTGTCTACGAGGCCGGCACGCCGGAGCAGATCCAGCGCTTCGTCGCCCCGTTCCTGGCCGACCATGGCGCTCCGGTGGCCGCCATGGCGTTCAGCGAACCGGAGGGCACCGCCAACTTCGCCGCGCCACCGCCGGCGCAGGGCCTGCGCACGACCGCGGTGCCCGACGGCGATTGGTGGGTCGTCAACGGTCGCAAGGCGTGGGCCTCCCATCTGGCCGGCTGGGATGGCGACGGCCCCGACGTGATGACGATCGTCTGCCGCACCCCTGGCGGGGTGTCACTTATCGTCGCCGAACGCGAGCACCTGGCCGACCACATCGAGGTGGAAGAGCACTATGACCTCGCCGGCCTCCGGGGCTGCATGACGTCGCGGATCCGCCTGCACGACGTGCGCGTTCCGCGGTCGAACATCCTGGGTGCCGAGGGGCAAGGTGTCCAGCTCACCTACAATGCGTTCTGGGCCAGCGGCGCGTCGATCGGCATTTTCGCCGTCGCGGCGATGCGGCAGGCGTTCGACGTGGCCTATCGCTATGCGCTGACCGAGAAGCGAGGCGGCGCGGTGCCGATCATCGAGCACCAGTCCGTGGCCGATGTCCTCGCGGACGCAAAGAGCCGGATCGAGGCGGTCAGGCTTCTCGCCTGGCGTGCGCTGGATGCCGTGATCGCGCAGGACGCGGCGGGCCCCGAGCTAGCTCTGCACGCGAAGATCTTCGGCTCGGAGATGGGAGTCGAGGTCATCAGCCGGCTCATGAACGTCATCGGCGTCCAGGCCTACGACAACAACTTCCCGCTGATGGCTTACCTGTCCGAGGCCCTCGCCTACCCGGTCATCGAGGGAAGCAATACCGGCATCCGCCGTCGCCAGCTCCAGGATCTGTTCCGCACACCTGGGTACAACCCGCTCAGCGCATCGGGAATGGCCTGAGCGGCGGGGTTACCGCCCTGTCCCTGCGTATTTGTGATACGTGACCCTCAGTGATGACCGGCCTCGGCAAGATACGCCGGAGCAGGTTTGCCCGGTAGACCAGGACCAGCCAGCTTGCCACCCGGCAGGTCGCCGCCGGCTTGCCGAGGGAGTGCTCGAAGTCGGCCGCCGGGTACATGCCCTGGGCGTCGGCGACCGCGAACGTGGCGTCGTGCCGGGACGCGTTGTACCACAGCGCGTTCGTCTCCCAGCCGGGCGCGTAGATGTTCAGGCCGGGGTGTCCGTCGATGTTCCTGTACAGGTCAACCGCGCGGATCTGGACCCGGCTGCCCGACTGCAGCGTGACGATCGAGGCATCCCAGTACCCGGCGATGCCGTACGTGAGCCCGTGCGCCTCAAGCCACGCGGCCAGCGGCGCCGAGGCCGGGCTCACGGGCGGCCGGGTGGCCGCGGCGGCGAGTGGCAGCAGCGCGATGAGCCCTGTCGCGGCGACCGCGGCGAAGGCCCGCGACACCCCGGTGATCCGGGCGGGCACGAGGGCCCGCGCCGCGAGCACCGCCCCGCACGGCACCACCGCGGCTACTTCGCGGTAGCGGCCGGGCGATGGCATCACGGTGACCAGGTACGTTCCGACGTTGAAGACGATCGCGGCGACCAGCAGCTGCTCGGCCCGGCTGGCCCTGCGCCAGGTCCATATCACCCGTGCCAGGCCGAACAGGGCGGCCAGCAGGCAGATCAGCCCGACGGCGGCGCCGGCGCCGCCCAGCTTGGTGTCCGGCCTGGCGACCGAGCCGAAAAGGACGCGGACGTTCAGCCAAGTCAGCCACGCGTGCCGGGGCCATAGCCTCGGCGAGGAGAGCCGCGTCTGCGGCAGGGCCATCACGAACGCGCCGAAATGCGCCATCGCCGCCTGGATCACCAACTCCAGCGGCACGGACATGACCGCGGCGACCACGAGCGCCGTGTCGCCGGAGCGGAGCTTCCGCGCGGCCAGCACGCGATAGCCGCAGACCAGGACGACGGCCGGCACCGCGACGTAGCGGACGGTGAGGTCGCTGAGCTCGCCGGCGCACAGGATCAGGCAGACCAGCGGCGCCGTGAACCGTCGGTCCGGCCTGCGGTCGATGAGCAGGAAGGACAGCAGCAGGAACAGCGAGGTCCCGATGTGGTCGGGTTCCTCCAGCAGCGCCAATACGGGCTTCACGGCCAGCAGCGGCACGGCCAGCACCGCGACGACGACCGCGCAGCGAACCGCCCTGGCCGGGCCGCGGCTGCCGGTCACGGCCAGGGCCGCGGCGCAGGCCGCGACGATCAGGTAAGTCAGCGCCGAGCCGATGTGAGCGGCAAGGTTGCCCACCCCGAACAGCAGCTCGACGATCCCGTTCAGCGGCAGCTCGAGGGCGTAAAAGGTCGCGTCGCCAAGAATCCAGCCGTGCAACATGAGGTGACCGTGCACTAGGTCCCACGCCTGCAGCGCGCTGTTCGCGCCGTCCGAATCCACTCGCTCGCCGAACGAGATCCGCAGGGAGAACGCGAATAGCACCAGGCCGCCGGCTACCCACGCCGCCACGGCCTGCCACCGGCGAACCGCCGGACGCGTTCCCGGATTTTCCTTCGGAGGAATCGGGGCGCGCGCGTCCACTAGTTCCGAACCACCCGTAAACCGCTTGCCGCATGCATACCAAGACCCTACTCAGGGGCTGTGCCCGCGGTACGGGCTGTCCCCGCGGTAGGGGCTACCGCGGCCCTCTGGACGCCGCCGGATCATCCGGGACCGCGCCGGAACCCCCAATCCCCAATCCCAGAACAATTCAATCCATTCCATTCAGTCCTGTCACTTCGACGCGGCCTGGCGGTCCGGCGTTAACGGTCAAAACCACGCGGAATTGCCCTGTAGAATGAGAACTGACGGAGGCATTTATGCGGACTGTAAACAACGGCACAATGCAGGGGACGAGGGTAGGGGCCGGTCCTGCCGGTGAACCTCATGGCCGTGGATTGACCGTCGCCAAAGTCGTCGTGCTTTATCACTGCGCGAACAGGCATCAGACCCTCGTGCCGTTCATCTGGACCGCGTCGCCGCCTCCGCAGTGGGAATGCCGGGTCTGCTCGCAGCCCGCCGGGACCGACCCGCTCGACCCGCCCCCCCTGGTCGCGAGGTACATGGGCGAGAAGACTCACCTGGAGCGCGTCCGCGACCGGAGGACCCAGGTCGAGGGCGACCGGCTGATGGCCGAATCGCTTGCCCGGCGCGACCATCCAGAAGAGTTCAACGTCTGGGCCGGATCCCGCAGGCGGTAGGCCCCGCGCGTGCGAGGATCCGTGGCGTGATCGTTGACACGTCGCGTCGTCTCCAGTCGGTGTATGTGCCAGTGGGTGACGGCGTTCGGCTGGCCGTGGATGTCTGGTTGCCGGTGGAGCGCACTGCCGTGGGAGGCACGGTCGGCACGGTCATGCGGGTGACCCGCTATCACCGTGCTGAGGCGCCGCAAGAGCCTGGGCCGGAGGCGGACACCAATGCGGCGGCCGGGGACCTGTTCAATCGCGCGGGATTCGCGCTGGTCGTGGCGGACGCCCGCGGCACCGGGGCGTCGTTCGGCACCCGCGCCGGCGAACTCAGCGAGCGGGAGATCAAAGACTACGGCGAGCTGATCGGCTGGGTAGCCGCACAGCCATGGTCGAACGGCCGGGTCGGGGTCTACGGCACCTCCTACGAAGGCCAGGCGGCCGAGTTGATTGCCGGGCTCGGCCATGCTCACCTGGTCGCGGTGGCAGCGCTGTTCAGCCCGCATGACCCCTACCGCGAGCTGTTTTATCCGGGCGGGTGCGGCACCGGTGGCCGGTACGCGCGGTGGATGTATGAAAGCCAGCTCAAGGACGGCGTTACCGGGGCGCTGGGCCGGCTCGCGGCGATCACCGGGCAGCCAGCGGAGACGATCGCGCTGCCGTCGCCGGTGAAGCCGGTGGACGGGCCGGACGGGCCGGCCTTGCTCGACGCCGCTATCGGCGAGCATCAGTCGAACGCCGATGTGCACGCGCTGATGGGCCGGGTGCCGTTCCGTGATGACCGAGTCGCCGGCCTTGACTGGGAGGCCACCGCGCCCGCCGCTTCCGGGCCGGCGATCGCATCCTCGGGCGTCCCGATGCTGGTACGCGCTGGCTGGCTCGACGGCGGCTTCGCGGCGGGGGCGCTTGCACGGTTCGTGACCCAGGCCAGCCATCAGCAGGTCGAGATCGGGCCCTGGGGCCACGGCGGCGGCAGCTTCGCCGATACCCTGCGGCCGTCCGGCGCCGCCGAGCACGACCCGCTGAGCCCTGGAAGCCAGGACCGCCGCCTCGTCGAGTTCTTCGCCGACTACCTGGGGCGAAACGGCAAGCCCGGGGGACCAGGCACCCTGACGTTCGGCACCCTGGGCACAGGCGCATGGCAGGCCGTCGCTTCCTGGCCGCCCGCGGGTGCCGGAACGCAGCGGTGGTACCTCGGTCCGATGGCCGGCCTGACGCGGGAGGCGGTCCCGGCCGGGACCGTGACCCACCGCGTAGACGTCACGGCCTCCACCGGGGCCGCGAACAGGTGGCTGGCCATCGACTTGGACAGGCCGCCCGCCTATCCCGACCGCAAGCATGCCGATGACTCGCTCCTCACCTTCACCGGCGGGCCGTTGCCCGCCGATGTCCATGTCCTCGGGTTCCCGGTCGTGACGATGCGCCTGGCCACGTCCGGCACCGACGGCGCGGTCTACGTCTACCTCGAAGACGTCGGTCCCGACGGCGACGTCAGCTACCTGACCGAGGGCTGCCTGCGCTTCCTGCACCGCAGGACAGCCGGCCCCGCTGAACCGGTGCGCCTGGGGGTACCGCGAACCTTCGCCCGGTCAGACGCCCTTCGCGTGGTTCCCGGGAACCCCATGGGCCTGACCGTGCAGCTGCTGCCCGTCTCCGCTGTCGTCCCGGCAGGCCACCGGATCAGGGTCGCTATTGCCGGCCACGATGCCTCCTGCTTCACCAGGTACGGCCCGGCGGAGGAGACCTTCACCCTCAGACTCGGCAGCGACTCCCACCTCGACCTCCCGGTTCGGTACGGGTGAAGACGGATGTGGCGCCGCGCTGGGCCGAAGCCGGGCCCGTGGTAGTACCGGCGGTGTGCTGGGCATGCTTGCAGAGGTGAAGGACCTGGTTAGGCTGCTCCGCCGGATCGCGGTCACCGTGGCAGGCACGGTGATCCTCGCCGTCGGCGTGGTGCTCTTGGTGGCACCCGGGCCTGGCCTGGTCGTAATAGCGCTGGCGCTGGCCGTGTTCGCCATCGAGTATCAATGGGCCAGACGCAATCTTGCTGCCGTGCAGGCACGCGCCCGTTCGGCGGCCCTCAAGGCGGCAGCCAGCCGCGTTGCCACGGCCTCCGCCGTCCTTTTCGGCGTTGGCGCCATCGGCCTCGGCGTGGTGCTGATATTCACGGACCTGCTGCCATGGTCCGGCACGGGAACCGGCATAGGCGCCGCCGTCGGGGGCCTGACCGTGCTGCTGACCATGGTCTACGGCGTCCGGGAAATGCGGAATGCCAAGAAGGCCGAGGAGAGCGAAGACGCTGAATAGGTTCGGGCGGTAGAGCCTGGCGGACGCCGGTAGCCCCTTAACCTGCCTGGGCTAGCGACGTCTGGTCCTTCCTCGATAAGGCGCGCGCCGGGACAAATAAACCTGGCGTCGATCATGCCGGTCTGCCGGTGGGTGATGCGGACGTAATGCGCCTGGATTCGGGATCACTGATCGGGGAGTCTGTCCTCGCCCGGTTCTTTGAATCTCACCCGTCACATCCGCATATCTATTCGAAATGTGCCGAGAAGGCTGGTAATTTGTGACTCGATACGCTATCATATTCGAAGGATAATACTTCTTCCGAACGGATGTGGTCCATGCCTTCGGTGCCGGCTCCCGCGGACCCCGGACGGGGCGAGGATCCCGCCCGGCCGGACCGTGACCCGGTGTCCGCCGCGGACCGGGAGGCGTGGCTGGACCGGCTGTGCCAGCTCGATGACGACCCGTTCGACGACCCCCAGGAGTACTGGGATCCCGAGGCCAGCGCGCCGCCGCCCGGGCAGGATGAGCTGACCGGCGCAGAGCTGGCCGGGATCACCGAGGCCGCCGCGGATGAGATGCTCGCGCTGGACGCCGCGAGCACGGGACGGCGGGGGCCCGGCCAGGCCGGCTCGACCCGGACGTTCCCGGGCGTGTCGGCGAGCCGGGCGGCCGGGTTCGGTACCGGGATGGCGTGGGACGTGATGCCGGGCTGCGCCCAGCTGGCCGTCGCTGCCGACGCCGCGGTCGGCGGCTCCGCTGACCGGTTCGGCGGCTCGGCTGATCATGAGCTGATGGGGCTGGTGTGCGCGTGGGACCGGCTCGAGGCGCACGCCGCGGCCCGCAAGCTCGTCGCCCTCGCGGAGGTGTTCCGGCGTAACCCCGAGGACGGGTTCGAGCCGGAGCCGGGGCAGATGCCGCTGGTGGTGCACGAGTTCACCCGGGACCAGCTGGCCTTCGCGCTGGGTGAGTCCCGGGCCGCGGCGGACTGGCTGCTGACCGTGGCGTGGCACCTGGCCACCCGGCTGGCCGCGACCCTGGACGCGCTCCGGGACGGGGTCATCTCCCGGGGAAAGGCCGAGCTGATCGTCAAGCTCACCCAGTACCTCTCCGATGACGAGGCCAAGGCGGTGGAGGCGATCATCTTGGGCCGGGCCGGGCAGCTGACCCCCGGCGGGCTGCGCTCCGCGCTGGCCCGCGCGGTGATGGAAGTCGCGCCGAAGAAGGCCAGGGAGCGGCGGGAGGCCGCGGCGAAGACGGCCCGGGTGGAGCGGTGGGCCGAGGACTCCGGCAACGCCGCCCTGATGGGCCGCGAACTGCCGCCCGATGAGGTACTGGCCGCCGACCAGAAGATCAGCTGGTGGGCCGGCGAGCTGCGCAGGGCCGGGCTGGAGGGCGGCATGGACGAGCTGCGCGCCCGCGCCTTCCTGGACCTGGTCCTCGGCAAGGACTCCCGGCCTCGCGACCCCCAGGCCACGGACGCCGCCGGCCGACCGTCTGGCGCGGCGCCCTCCCCTGGTGCGGGTCCGGCCGGTGGTGCGGGTCCGGCCGGTGATGCGGCGGGCGGGTTCGCCGGCCGGGTCACGCTGACCGTCCCGCTGGGCACCGCGGCCGGCCTCGCGGACCGGCCCGGCGAGCTGTCCGGGCTGGGCCCGGTCGACCCCTGGCTGGCCCGCGACCTGGCCGCCGCCGCCGCGCGCAACCCCAAGACGACCTGGTGCGTGACGGTGACCGACCAGCACGGCCACGCCGTCGGCCACGGCTGCGCCCGGCCCGAACCCAAGAGCCACCGGACACGCGCCGGGCCCGGCCCGCCGGGCGGGGCCAGGTTCTCCTTCACCCTGGCCAGCCGGGACGGCCCGCCCGGCGGCTACGGCACCTGGCGGCTGCGCATCCCCGGCGGCGGGCCGGACCTGATCGTCGCGATCGACACCCTCGACACCCTCCACTGCGAGCACCGGCACCAAGCCCGGGGCCACGACCCCGGAGTAAAACTCAGGCACCTCTCGCAGGTCCGGCACGCCACCTGCACCAGCCCGGTCTGCCGGCGGCCCGCCGCCCAGTGCGACTTCGAGCACAACACGCCGTATGAGGCGGGCGGGCGGACCTGCTTGTGTAACGGCGGCCCGAAGTGCCGGCGTGATCACCGGCTGAAGCAGGACCCGCGGTGGAAGGTGGACCAGCTTCCGGACGGGACCTTCCGGTGGACCACGCCGGCCGACCGCAGCTATGACACCGAACCCACCCGCTACCCCATTTAGCGGTCCCCGAACTCCCAGCGGGCACTCAGCGCCGCCACCAGGAACAGGCCGCGTGTTCGAGCAGGTGCCGGTGCCTGATCATCCAGGTGGCCGATCGTGCCCGCCAGGCGATGGCCCAGAGCGCGGTGGTATCGCCCTGGTCGGGTGTCACGTGGGCTTGGATGGCTTCGGCAGCGCAGTCGCGGATGGCGTACTCGATCATCTTGGTGACGAAGTCGCGGCGATCGGCGGCGCCCAGGTGGTAGCCGTCCAGGAAGTGGCGCAGCTGGGCGGCGCGGGCGGTGGCGTCGGGCAGGTTCTGGCGTTCGGCGACATCGTCGTCGTGGAGTTGCGCGTTCAGCCAGGCTGCAGCGGCGATCTCGTCGAGCCGGCCGGTCGGCCCGGCGGTCGGCCAGTCGATGAAGGCGACCGGGAGGCCGTCGCGGGCGACGATGTTCCAGGGTCCGGTGTCGCGGTGACTGATGATGGCGTCGGGTGCGTCGCTGTGGAAGGGCCAGGGGTGCCAGAACCGCGTCGGGTGGGGGCCGGAAGCCGGCGGTGGCGTCATGGAGATCGTGCAGTAGACGGCCGACTTGCCAGATCCCTTCGTCGCTCCAGGCGTGCGGGTGCACGAAGTCACCGGGAATGTAGGTCAGGACCTCGCGTCCGTGACCGTCATAGCCGTTGCCGACGACGCGGGGACTACCGGTGAAACCGGCGTTCTCCAGGTGGATGAGGAGGGCGTGGACGGCAGGTGTCCATGGTCCTGCCGGACGCAGCACGGTGTCGCCGTGCCGCAGGACCGGGGTGGACTGGCCTTCGGGTCCGGGGAGCGGCTCGAAGGAAGGATGCGAAGACACTGATGTTGCCTGATCAGACTGCGACGCGCTCTGTTGCCGAGGCGGCGGGTGAAGCCTTGCCACGAACCATGATCACCGCGATCAACCTCCCGTGATCAGCTGGAAGCATCGTCAGAACGCTGCCATGCCGCCCCCATTGCGCGCAACGCGTTTTAGCCGGTCAGACGCCCCGTCTTTGGTCACTGGCCTGGTGGATCATCTCTGTCATGCCAAATGAGGACAAGGCCGATATCCCCGGCGGGTGGCGCGAGGTTGTGCATCCGCGCCGTCACGGCTGATTGCTGTGGAGCCAGCTCGCGAGCCGCTCACCGATCCTGAGCTCGCTGCACTGACCCGCCAGGACAGTGCAAAGTTGGCAGTCGACTGGGTGCGGCAAGCTCTTGCGCCGAGCCCGGCACTCGCGGCACCCTCGCTGAGCTTGTCTCTGCAGCGGATCGATGAGCTCGGCGCCGAGCGCGGGCTGGCTCATACCGTGGCGGCCTTCGTGGCGAACTGCGAGCACGACCTGTGGGGCGCCGAGGCGAGACACCTGCGTTCCGTGCTGAGTCGGCCAGGCTCTACCTGGAAAGCCCGGCGGAGTGGCTGACCCGGTCACGCCAGTTCCGCCTGGTCGCGCAGGAATGGTTCGCACGGCACGGCGCCCACGGCGGCGCTGCTCATCCCGGAGCCGGTGATCCGCCTTGGCCCGGGCCACGCTTGTGCACGATTAGTCTAGAACTTATATAGAAAAACAGGGCATAACTTAGTCGGGTCACCCATGGAGTATGAAATAGGTGAATGGCAGCCAGGATAACGGGTATCGTGCAGAAAGAATCCGCGGCCTTTGCATATATCAGGTATTTTACACCAGCCGTACCACTTGCTCGCATGAGCTGAAGTGATGACCGATAGGTCAGCACACTTTCGTATCCGCATAGCGCGAAGCCAATCAGAGCTCCCAAAGTGACGTATGCACCCAGATTATTTATAACGGTAAGTTCGTCCGGGACCGAACCCCATGATAGCGATAGCAAACCAACGAGTGTTGCCCAAAGTGAGAAGAGGCCAATACGGGAAAGCGCGACCGTAAATAGGTTGTCAACGGTCTTATCATCACGGAATTTCTCGCCAAGGCTTATCGCCCGAATCTGGGCGACCAGGAGCGCCCTGGCGAATAGCCAAGTACTAACGACGCCTACCAGGGGGCTAATTCATTAATCATTGCTGTATTCGGCGAAGAAGAACAGTCCGGTGACTGCTGCGAGCATGCTCTCGAACTTGTCGATCGGGCAGCGGTAGCGGCCGCCTTCCCTGCTGAGCATCCGCCATGTCTTCACCTTTGCCACGGCGTGCTCGACGGCGGCGCGGATCTTGCTGAAGATCGTGTTGAATTCACGCTGCCAGTCCAGGAGCTCCGCTCCGCTGAGGCGCTTGAACGGCACGATCCCGATGCCGTCGACTCCGATGTAGTCGAGGTCGGCGCCAGTATCTCCTGAGGCTATGGCTTGCTCCAGTATTTCCTTGAGGCCGGAGGCCTCGAACGCGTACGCATCGTGCCGTGCGCCGTGCACGGGAACCGGTCCGATAGCGGCCACGTCGCCTTTGAGATTGCACGCGATCTGCACGTTCATTCCCGTGTACTTTGCCTTCCCGGAGTACAGGTCCGGGATCGCGCTCCAGTCCCATACCGGGCAGACCGTTCCGTCTACCAGGGCAGTTCCCTCGCGGCCGAGCACCTGGACGGGATCGAGGACATATGGGGCGAACACCCTGCCGATGACCGGGCGCAGCAGGTCCCAGCGCCGGCTGACGGTCGGCTGGCTGCAATGGAAATGCGCAGCTGCGGCTGCCTGGGTGCCATTGCGGCGCATCAGCATGACGACCATGACCACGGAGTCGAGCAGTCCGGCCACCGGCGGCTTTTTCGCGCCGGCCTTGACCAGCGAGCCGATTTCCTGCATGACCAGGAGGCTCAGCTTGTGCAGTTGCCCGGTGGTCAGCCCTGTGAGAGCATAGTACTCCAACGGTTCCTCCCTGTGATCCTTTCGGTCTTTGACAACCATGGATCTAAAAGGAGGGGCCGTTGCCATGTCCAGGGTTTCCTGGCATTCTCAGCAAACGTTCATCTTTGCCTGTGGAATTGTGGAGAACTTTCCGCCGTGCCGACCGCCGGAGTTTCGGAGCGGGTAAATCCGGAAATGTGATTAATGAATAATCCCCCAGGAGAGTTGCCGTTGACAGCCACCGCGGACCCCCAGGATTAATGAAGGCGTGAACGAATTGCTGATTCTCCAGTAGCAAAAAGCTAATCATTGCGAAAATAATAATATACGGCATCGGTCGACGGTACCTCTGATGCCTCGGACCGCTACCTGGTGAATCTCGAACGCTCGCCCCTTCCGTCTTCCATGATTGAGGATCCTGAGAAATAGTCTTGACGCTAGATTTCGATTGGTTTTGCCTAGGCCGACTCTTTGACCGACTCATTCGCGCCTACATTTCCCACTGCTACGGGACCCCAGAGCGCAAAGCTTCCATTGGGGAAGCCGCTAATGCAGATATTAGTAGCGGTTGATCTGTACACCTTCGCCAAGCCCATGACTTGCCTGTAAGAATCCGACGGTGCCACAGGTTACACCATGGGGGCTCTTCGAGTTGGCTTGTTGAGTGGGTCGACGGTAGACGGAATGATCGGCAGGACAGCCGTACGGCGAGCCAGCAGGTCAGAGGCACAAACGGTGCTCGAAAGCGCCAGATCGACACCCTGACATGGAAGAGGTCTGTGCTTCAAGTCCACGCAGCCCCCTCAAGTGCCCGATTAGACAACCCGCCCAGGCCAGCCTAGATGATGTAGCGACAGACGCGACGGGTTAGACGGCACCTAGCCCGCGCGGTTAGCGTGCGTTTAGAGGAAGCATCCGCCCAGATACTAATTGTGTCGGGCTAGAAATCATCGCACGACCGGGGATGCTGGCTCGAGTGATTGCCTGGAAGCGCGGAGACCCGCAGATACGGCAGGAGGACCCGAAAAACCAGTTCTCCGCTGTCGCAGGCGGCGTCTACGATCCGAGCGTGATGACCGGAATACCCGCCTGGCGTGAGGTTCAGCTGCTGGTCACCCGGAAGCTCGGTGAGCCGGTGTCCGGTGCCGGGCCGCTCGTGCCTGCGCGGCGGTCGGGGATGACGTGGGCGGCCCGGGCGCAGCGGGCCGGCGCGATCGTGGTCAAGGTCAGGCACGGTGACCGCGCGTACGAGAAGACGCAATGGTGCGCGGCGCATCTTCCCGCGCTCGGGGCGCGCGGGTATCCGGTTCCGGCGATCCTGTGGCACGGCATGATCAGCGCTCAGTGGCACGTGACCGTCCAGAACCGGCTCCCCGGCCGTCCCCTTTGGGCGCCGGGCGTTGCGCTGGACGGGCCGCTGCTTGACGCGTTGCTGCGCCTGGTCGAGCTGCAGGCCGGCGCCGGGATCCCGGCCGGGGACCGCGATTTCACCGGCTACGTGGCGAACGTGCTGTTCGATGACTGGGACCAGGTGTGGGCCGATGCGCCGCGGGCTTGCGCGGCGGCCGGCCCGCTGTGCGCGCGGCTGCGGCGCTGGCTTGAGCCGGTCTGGGGGCTGCGGCTGCCAGCAGCCGACTATGCCCACAACGACCTGAATCTGTCGAACGTCCTGACCGACGGGGCACGGATCACCGGAGTGGTGGACTGGGATGAGTTCGGGCTGGGCAGCCGCGCGCTGGACCTGGTCGCCCTCGCCGTGGACTACGAGGAGCGTGGCGACAGCGCCGCCGCAGACCGCCTGCTGGCCCGGGCGGCTCAGGTGGCTGGCGACGACGGGCTGCGCTGCCTGGTCAGCTACCGGATAATCGGCGGGCTCGCCGTTTTCACCCACGAGCGTCAGGCGTACGGCAATTCCCTCGGGTATGAGGAGTGCGCGGCGGAATCGGCCATCCTCGACAGGCTCCAGGCGACCGGCAGCGCCTGACAGCAACGGCAGCGCCATTAACCCCGGTGAGAAGAGGGCCCTCACGGTCACTCACGTACAACTACGCGCACAGGTCAGGCCCGCCCGAGGCCCGAACGGACCAGGCTTGTCCATCGTCTGATGCCGCTCACTAGCGAGGCCCAGTAGCCGAGCTTGTCGGCCGCCTCCACCTGGATGGCGGCGTTATCGCTGCCGTTCGAATCGCGCGGGGGGCGTCGTGCCTGGTAACCGTTCCGCAGCTTGACGGCGTCGGCTGTTGATGTCGGCGGCGAGCAGGTCGAGCAGGGCTTGTGCGCTTCCGGTGGGCGGGCGCGTGGCGGCGGTGACCGCGCCGATGTCGCGGCGCAGCGGCGGCGTGATGGGGATGGTCGAGACCTGTGCGGTGACCGAGCGCACGCTCATCGGGGGCAGGACCGAGATACCGGCCCCGTGCTGGACGAGTTCGGCGAGGTACTGCATGTTCTGCGCTTCGCAGACGGTACGCCGGGCGAGTCCTGCGGCGGCACAGGCCGCGTCGATCTGAGCGCGTAGCGCGGAGTCGGCCCGGTAGTCGACGAAGTCACGCTCGCGCAACGCCGGATCGCCGAGTCCGATGCTGGAACGTTCGGCCAGCGGGTCGCCGTGGGGGACGGCGAGGACCATGTCGTCATGGCCGATGTCGACGCGGGTCAGCCTGGCGGGGTCGGCGGGGCCGTCGATGAAGGCGATGTCCAGCTGGGCGTCGGCGGCCGCGCTGGCCAGTACCGAGGCGGCGTCGTGGCTCAGCCGGATGGTGACGCCGGGGTGGGCGCGCCGGAAGGCGGTCAGCAAGGCCGGCAGGTCGATCACTCCCAGCGTCTGGATCGCTCCCACGTGCAGCTGGCCGCGTAGCACGCCGTGGACACCGGCCACGGCATCGCGGCCCTCGTCGGCTGCGGCGAGCGCGCGGCGGGCCGCTGGCAGCAGCGCGCGGCCGGCCTGAGTGAGCATCACGTGCCGGCTGTCGCGCACGAACAGCGCGGCACCCACCTCGTGCTCGAGCGCGCGGATGGACGCGCTCAGGCTGGACTGGACGACGTGGACCCGGGTCGCGGCCCGGGTGAAGTGCAGCTCCTCGGCAACAGCGACGAAGTGGGCCAGCTGCCGAAGCTCCATCAATCGATGATATCGATGCTGATCAGTGAATCAAAGTGTTGGACCGATGCCCGGATTTCGCTGACGCTGGAAGAACACCACCCGCAAGACGTCAAAGGAGCACCTGGACCATGTCCCCGGCACTTACCAGCCCGTACCCGCCCGTGCTTGTGCGCGCCGGCGAGGCCGAACACCTCGACCTCATCGGGCACGTGCTGCTGGCCGACAGCAGCGCAACCGCAGGCGCGCTGAGCAGCCACCGCGTCGCGCTCGGCCGCGGCGCCGACGGCGCGGTGCCGCACCGGCACGACCATTCCTCCGAGCTGTTCTACATCCTCGACGGCGCGTTCGACCTGCTGGCGGGGGACAACGTCGTCACCGCGCGCACCGGCGACCTGCTGGTCGTCCCGCCCGGTTCGGCGCACGCGTTCGCCGCGCACCACGACTCGACCGCCGAGGCGCTGATCGTCGCCACTCCCGGCATCGAACGATTCGACTACTTCCGCCACGTCGTCCGCCGCCGTCAGGGCAGCGAGCCGCCCGAGGTGCTGCTCGGACTGCAGGACCGCTTCGACACCCACTTCGTCGACAGTCCCGCCTGGCAGCGCGCCCGCGCGGCCGCTTGACCGTGATCCGGCGCGCAGATCTGGGTTAGCTGCGGAGATGATCCCGGAGGCGGCGCAGGAGGCCGAGGTCGGTCACGACCTCGGCCTGCGGCTTCTGCCGGGCGCGCGGTACCCGGCGGGGCAGGGCTGCCTGCGCGGGCGGCGCGGTGTCCGCGGTGGCTGCGGTGTCCGCGGTGGCTGCGGCAGGGGCCGTGGCAGGGGCCGTGGCCAGCTCGCACCAGACGACCTTGCCTGGGGGGTCTTGGGTGGGATACCACTCCAAGCGGGTGCCGCCAGGTTCCCTGAGGCCTGGCGGTTGCGGGTCAGCATCCCAGACCTCGATGAGAACCCGGGTGGCGGTGCCGGCCAGGTTCACCGATACCGTCTGGCCGGGCTGGCCGGCGGCGTTGACCGCGTTGGTGACGAGCCCGGACACGAGGAGCCCGGCGCTCTCGGCTAAGGAGTTCAGTCCCCACTCCCGCAGGACATGCTTGACGTGCAGGCAGGCGCAGGATGCCGCGGTGGACAGGGCGCCGAGTTCGAGGGAACTGCGGAGCGGCCACGGATCCGTCATCGCCTGCTACCTCCGGCTGGTTGGTGACGTTGCCAGGAGCTAGCTTGCACTAACAATAAGTGACTTCGTGGCTCTTTCTGGTAATCAACGGGGCCAGAATGGGTCCCGGCCGATGAAACCCAGCAGCCTGGTCTGGGTATCCGCCCCGCCGGGTACCTCGACCCGGGCGCCGTACTGGCCGGAGGAGCGGATGACCTCCTCCATCTGCTCCATCCCGCCGAGGAGCTGAGCGCAGAAGCCGGGGTCCAGCCGGTCGTCCTGCCCGGTAGCCCTGGACAGATCCCAGGTGTGCATGAACACGTCAGCGGTGTAGAACTGGTCGATCGCGGTCTCCAGGGGCAGGCGGCCGGTGTGCGGATTGGCGAGTTCCCGGTGCGCCGTCTCCGGATCGTCCAGCACCGCCTGCACGCCGTCGCAGTGAACCTGCCATGCGGCGACCGGGTCCTCGTCCACCGACGGCCCGCGGGGCAGTTCGAGGCCGGCGCCGGAGGCGAGAAACCCGGGGAACCATCCGGTCAGGTGACGCACGACGTCGCGGGCGGCCCAGCCGGGGACCGGCGATGGCACGTCCCAGGAGCGGGTACCGCGGACCCGTTCGGTAAAAAGCCCGGCAACCTGCCGGTGCCGCTCGGCCGGGCGGTCAGACAGCGCCATCGGCGATCATCTTGTCCAGCTTGGCGTAACCCTCGTCGACACCGACCTCCATGCCGCTGCGCAGCCACGCGTCGCGGCCTTCGAAGCTGTCGACCAGCGACTGCGTCCGCAGCCGGGTGTGGCCGCCGCCCAGGTCCTCGAACCACAGCGTCTGCAGCGCGACTCCGTCGGGATCGCCCTCGAACGTGAAGGTCTGCACGATACGGTCCGGCCGTACCTCGTGAAAGCAGCCGTGGAACCGGTACTCCGTGCCGTCGTGCACCGAGACGTACCGCCAGCTGCCGCCGGTACGCGCGTCCCAGTGCTCGATCCGGGTGGTCATGGCGTCGGGCCCCGCCCACCGGGCGAACAACGCGGGATCGGTGTGGGCGCGCAGCAGCTGCCCGGGCGTTGCCGCGAAGTCACGAGTCATCCGGATGACCGGCAGCTTCGGGTCGGCCTCGATGGCCGTCTGCGTGATCTTGTTCATCTTCGTCTCCTATCATTTGCGCCGGCTTCATCTGGGCCAGGACGGCGTCCAGCCGGCGGTAACGCTGCTCGACGCGGTCCCGGTGGCGCTCGATCCAGGTGTCCATCAGGTCCAGCGCCTGGACCTCCAGGCGAACCGGCCGTGGCTGCGGCCCCCGCGGCCGGCTGACAAGCCCGGCGTCCTCGAGCACCCTCAAGTGCTTGTAGACGGCCTGCAGCGTCATCCGGTACGGCCCGGCCAGCTGGCTCACGGTCGCGTCGTCCTCCGAGAGCCGGGCCACCATGTCGCGCCGGGTCGGATCCGCGAGGGCGGCGAAGACCCGAGACAGCGTGTCCGCGGTCATCGCACCCCCCAGTTTCAACTCATTGGTTGAAAGAACTCTAAGCCGTGGGTGATCCATCCGTCAACCCCGCGGTTGAAAGTGCTGCTTAGTGCGGGTGGTCGACGGCGGCGCATTCCGCCGCCGCTAGGCTTCGGCGGGGCAGCAGAATTCACAGAAATTGTGTTACTGTGAAACTGTGAAGAACATCACCGTTTCCGTTCCAGATGACGTCTATCGCAATGCCAGGGTCGCCGCAGCGCAGCATGACACCTCGGTGAGCGCACTGGTCGTCGCCTACCTCGAGCAGTTGTCTGGCCGGATGGATGAATTTGCCAGGCTCGAGGCATTGCAGCATGAGGTTCAGGCCGGGATTTACCAGTTCCGCGCCGGCGGCCGGCTGAGTCGTGACGAGGCGCATGACCGTGCGGTTCGTTGACACCAGCGTCCTGCTCTACGCGATCTCCCGCGATCCGGCGGAGCAGGACAAGGCCAAGCGCGCCAACGACATCCTGGCCGAGCGCGATCTGGCGCTGTCGGTGCAGGTGCTGCAGGAGTTCTATGTCCAGGCGACCCGCCCGAGCCGTCCGGATGCCATCGGCCATCGGCAGGCGGTCCTGCTCATCGAGTCGTTCCGGCGCTTCACGGTCCAGGACATCACGAGCGGGATCATGCTGGCGGCCCTGGATGCCCGCCAGCGCTTCCAGCTCTCGTACTGGGATGCTGCGATCATCGAGGCGTCCCGCGCTCTGGGCTGCACGCACGTCCTGTCCGAAGACCTCAGCGACGGCCAGGACTACGGCGGCGTCCGGGTCACCAACCCGTTCTGAAGAGAGGAGCAGGCAACCTTCTCCTGAGCCTTAACTGATGCTAGCCGCGCTCCACCCGGCGGAACGCCAGCCACAGGCCCGACAGCACGATCGCGAACACCGGCAGCCAGGCGAGCCGTTCGGCTACCCACAGGCTGCCCGTCGGGGCGGTCAGCAGGCCCGGCACCCGGCCGGCCAGCAGGCCGACGGAGCTGACCGTGACGAACGCGGTCTGGTGCCACAGGAACAGGGTCATCGCCGACAGGTTGACCAGCGCGATCGCGGCCCACGCCAGCGGGCGGCGCATCAGCCGCGCCAGCTGGCCGCGCAGCATCAGGGCCAGGCCACACTGGGCGATGCCGAACGTCACCGCGGCCAGCGTGGGCGGGTTCAGGTTCGAGATGTGGGCTCCGTTCACGCCGACCATGCTGGCCGGGTACGCGGCCCAGGCGATCAGCGCGGCGGTCGCGGCCGCGCCGCCGGCCAGCATCAGCGCGGGGATCCGGCGGCCGCGCAGTGACCCCAGCGCCCAGGCGATACCGATCAGATAGGGGACGAGCCAGCCAGCGGCGACGTTGACCCACCCGCCCCAGGCCGGACCGGACAGGCCGAACCGCACCAGGTCGGTAGCGGCCACCACGGCGACCGGGAAGGCCGCCGCCCACGCGCCGAACCGCCGGACCAGCCACATGGCCGCCGGGGTCAGCGCGGTGAGCACGGCGTACACGCCCAGGAACCACAGCGGGCTGATGACCAGGAACAGAAGCGTGTGCACGGTCGCGGCCGGGACGCCCGCCAGGCACATGCCGACCGTGACCGGAACCCAGACCGCGGCTAGCGCCACGATCGGACGGGCCAGCCGGACCATCCGCTTGCGCAGCCAGGGGAGGTACCCGCCCCGGTAGCCGCGGGCCGCCGAGTAGCCGCCGACCAGGAAAAAGACGGCGAGCGTCTGGAACATCCAGGACAGCGGGGCCAGCCACGGCATCGAGGCCAGCGGGCTGTCGTCGCTCAGGACCGTGCCGCCGTGGCCATGCCCATTACCGGGGCCGAGCACGAGCGCGGTGACCAGCCAGTGGCCGCCGATGACCCCCGCGATGGCCAGGGCGCGCAGCGCGTCGACCGCGCGGTCGCGCTGCGGGGGCGTCGCGGCGTCGATGCGCCGGGCGAGAACCCTGACTTGCCGGAGGCCGGTCATCGGGTCACCGCCGCGGGATCACCCAGCGCGATGTAGGCCAGGTTGCGCAGCGAGACCGAGCCCCGGTCCAGGTAGCCGCTGTGACCGCTGTCGCCGGTGGCGAAGATGCGCGCGCCGAATCCTGGTGACATCGGGTCGGCGCCGAAGCCGAGCCCGAGCAGCCGGATGTTCGGCACGTACTTGACCGGATCGCCGCTCTCCAGGCCGGCCCACACCCGGGCCGTGGTGCGGAGCGAGGCCACCGAGGAGGCGTCCATTCCCGGGCTGCCGAACACCGCGATGTCGGTGACCGGCAGGTGCGGCGCGGCCAGCCCGCAGACCACGGACCCGTAGCTGTGGCACAGCAGCGCGACCTGGTCGCCGTGCCGGGCCAACGCGGTGACCAGCGGCCGCAGGGCCTGAGCCCCTTGCCCGGCGTCGCCCGAGGTCATGACGGCCGGGCTGAGCATGGCGGGGGCGGGGTAGCCGAGCCAGGCGATGATCGCCAGCCGCTCCCCCGGCTCGAAGGGTTCGGCCCGGCGTGCCTCGGCGGCGAGCGCCTGCGCGCCGCCGCCGGGAGATCCAGTTCCCCTGGAGAAGAACGTGGCCAGCGTCGTGTCGGAGCCCGGCACCAGGATCGCGACCCGATTTGCGGTGGCCAGGTTGCCGAGGACCATGGCGGCAACGCCCTGGCCGTTCGGATTGAAGAACAGGACGTGCTGGGTGCGCAGGCTGGCCAGCGCGACGGCCAGCTGGCCGTCGCCGTCGCGGACGGCCGTGCGGTCGGCCCCGGCGATCGCCTGGGCGTCGGCCGCGTAGCGGGCGGACAGCGCGCTGGCCGTCAGCGCGGGAGGTGCCTGGGGCACGGCGGCCGTGGCGGACGGCCAGGCCGCGGCCGTGGTGCCGAACATGGCGGCCGCGACCAGCGGCGCGGCGGCCAGGTAGCGGAGTCTCATAGCGGCGTCCTTCCTGCTTGATCGGGGTTTCCGATCCTGAAGCTACGGACGCCGATGGCTCGTCAGCGTCACCCTGGCGAGCCGACTGCGGACGTGCATCGCAGGTATGAGGCCAGTGGCGCGGCCCATCGGGTGCACCGCCCCTCGCGGTGCCGCCGGCCGCCGCTACCCCGGACCACCCCTACTGGGGTACGGGCTCGCAGATACGCCGCGCGGGGGACGAGGTTTCCGGGTCGCCGCGCCTACGCTGATGGACATGGAAGAGAACGCCGTGCGCAGGTTCGCGGCGACCTTCGTGACCGACACCACGAACCCGCCGGCCCCGCGTCCTGGCCGGCTGCGGCGCGGGCGATACGACCTCGTCGAGGTCGCCGACGTGATCATCGCGCTGATCTTTTTCGCCACTACCAACTCGACGCTGGTCAACGCGAACGCCAGCCACCACGGCCACCATTCGGGCGGCGTGCTGATCCTGGTCGCGTTCGTCGTCAGCGCGCCGCTCGCGCTGCGCACGCGGTTCCCGCTCAGCGCGTGGGCGTTTTCCGCGGCGGCCCTCATCTGGTCCAGCCTGATAATCCCGCCGGGCTCGCTCGGCGGGCCGGACGTTCCGGTGGCAGGCGCGCTCGTCTACGGCCTGTGCCTGTACGCGGTGACGGTCCGCTGCCGGCCGCGGATCGTGGTCGCCGCGGCGGCCGTCTCCGTGGCCGGGGGCGCGTTCATCAACTTGGGGGCGATTCCCCAGGCCGTCTTCCTGACCGTGGTCGCCATCCTCCTCGGCGTCTTGGTCCGGGTGCGGCGCAGCGGCGAGCGCCAGCTCGCCGAGCAGGAGCGCCGGCACTCCGGCGAGCGCGCGCTGCTCGAGGAGCGGCAGCGCATCGCCAGGGAGCTGCACGACGTGGTCGCCCACCACATGTCGGTGATCGCGATCCAGGCCGAAGCGGCGCCCTACAAGACCGCCGATCCGCCACCGGAGCTGGTGGAGAGCTTCGGCGAGATCAGGGCGAGCGCGCTGGCCGGCCTGACCGAGCTGCGCCGCGTGCTGGGCGTGCTGCGCACCGGCGGGCAGGACACCACCCCGCAGCCGGGACTGGCCGATCTGGACGCCCTGCTCGACTCGGCCCGCAGCGGCGGCGTATCGGTCACCGTGACCTGCAGCGGGAGCCCCGCGACGCTGCCGGACGGCGTGGACTTGTCCGCCTACCGCATCGTGCAGGAGGCGCTGAGCAACGCGATGCGGCACGCGCCGGGCTCGCACGTCCAGGTGCACGTGGCGTACCGCCCCGACGGCCTGGCGCTCGAGGTCCGCAACGACGCCGTCCCGCAGGCCGTCCCGGTACTGGTGGCCAGCGGGGATCGCGCCGCGGGGGGCGGCGGCCACGGCCTGGTCGGCATGCGGGAGCGCGCCACGATGCTGGGCGGGAGCCTGGACGCGGGCCCGACCGGAGACGGCGGATTCCAGGTGGCAGCGGTCCTGCCGGTGAGCCCGCCCGAGGAGGAGGCACCGTGACGATCCGCGTGGTCGTGGCCGACGACCAGGGCATGGTGCGGTCGGGCTTTTCCATCCTGCTCAACGCGCAGCCCGACATCGAGGTGGTCGGCGAGGCCGTTAACGGGCAGGAGGCCATCGCCCGGGTCGCCGAGCTGCGCCCCGACGTCATCCTCATGGACGTCCGCATGCCGGTGATGGACGGCCTGCAGGCCACCCGGCAGATCACGGCGGCGGGCGGCGGCGCGCCCCGGGTCCTGGTCCTGACCACCTTCGACCTGGACGACTACGTGTACGAGGCGCTGCGCTCAGGCGCCAGCGGCTTCCTGCTCAAGGACGCCTCGGCCGGCGAGCTTGCCGCGGCCGTCCGGGTGGTCGCGGCCGGCGACGCGCTGCTGGCCCCCGGGGTGACCCGCCGCCTGATCGCGGAGTTCGCCCGCCTGGGCGCGCCCCGGGCCGCCAGCCGCAAGCACCTCGCGGGTCTGACCGAACGCGAGACCGAGGTGCTGGGCTTGCTCGCCCGCGGCATGTCCAACGCGGAGATCGCCGCCCACCTGGTCGTCGCGGAGCAGACGGTCAAGACGCACGTCAGCCGCGTGCTGATGAAGCTCGCGTTGCGCGACCGTGCGCAGGCCGTGGTCTTCGCCTACGAGAGCGGCCTCGTCCGCGCCGGAGAGTAGCCCCGGTTGAATAGGCACTGTTCCGGCCGAGCCCGCCCAGCCGACGTGGCCTTCGCCGCGGCGGCCTGCATCGTGCTCGCCGGCTATAACAACCTGGCGGGAGCCCAGCCCTGGCACCGGCGGTGGTACCCGGCGGTCAATGCCCTGGCCGCCGCCGCGTTGCTGGTGGCCGCGGCGGCCAGCGGGCTGACAGCGGACGACCTGGGCCTGCGCCGGGACCGGCTACGCGCCGGGCTCCGGCTGGGTTCGGCGGCGGGCGCGCCGGTCGTGGCCGCGTTCGGGCTCGCCGCGCTGACCCCGGCCACCCGGCCCCTGCTCAACGACCGGCGGATCGCCGGCCTGGACCGGCGCCAGCTGGCCTACCAGGTGCTGCTGCGCATCCCGGTCGGCACCGTGGCGTGGGAGGAGATCGCGTTCCGCGGGGTGCTCCAGGCCGCGCTGCGCCGGGTGCTGGCGGAGCCGGTGGCTACCGCGGTGGGCAGCGCGGTGTTCGGGCTCTGGCACATCCGGCCGACGGCCGAGGCGCTGGCGGTCAACGGGCTTGCGGCCGGCCGGGGCGCGCGGGTCGCCGCGGTCGCTGGCGTAGTGGCCGGGACGGCGGGGGCGGGGGCGGCGTTGTCGCTGCTGCGGGAACGGTCTGGCAGCCTGGCCGCGCCGGTGCTGCTGCACCTGGCCGCCAACTGCGCGGGGCCGCTGGCCAGCGCCCTGGCCCGGCCTGCCGGCCGACCGCAGCAGGGTCCCCAGATGCCGGCGGCACTGGCCCGCGACTCTGGTGCCCCGCAACACACATGTTCTCCCGCGCCCAGCCCGTCGGGCGCCCCGGACTAACCGCATCAATGTGACATTGTGGCGGTTGCGCGGACCGCGTTGCGCGTCTTAGGTCCGGTCGAAGGGTTCGGGGTAGGTGAACATGCCGCGCAGCCGGGGCTGGTATCCGCTCAGGACGCGGACCTGGAAGTGCGGCTGCCATTGCGGCCTGGGCGGGGTGATCTGGTAGGCGGTGCTGAGCTCGAATCCGAACCGGCGGTAGTAGGCCGGGTCGCCGAGCAGGGCGGCCAGCGGCTCGCCGAGGGCGTCAGCCGCGCCCAGGACGGCGTGCATGAGCGCGCTGCCGACGCCGTGCCGCTGCCGGTCCGGCCGGACGGCCAGCGGGCCGAGGGCGAGGACGGGGTCCTGGCCGACGTGCCCCCGGGTGCCCAGCACGTGGCCGATGACCTCGCCCGCGGGGGTGACCGCGACCAGGGACAGGGCCGGGAGCCAGGCGGGGCCGGCCCGGAGCTCGTCGATCAGCGCCGCCTCGGGCGGGATCTGGCCCGGGGGTTGGCGAGGGGCGAACGCGGCGGTCGTGATGGCGCGGATGACGTCGGCGTCGCGCGCGGTCTCGCGTCGGATCAGCACGCGGTCACGATGGCCCGCCGCCGGCCCGGAATGCAACCGGATTTCAGGCGGCCGACATCACGGCGATCTCGATCCATGTCTACGGAACAGACGTCAACCGGATCGGGTCCAGCGTTCGCGCGCTACTACTAGATGAGTGATTCTTGATCGGGTTGCGGGCTTAGGCGGTCTTTGCCGGGGGTGCCCGGTGCGGATGTTCACGGTGGGGCAGGCAGCGGCGAAAGATCCGGGTGGATTGGGGCTTTGGGGTGATTTTGGTGCACTATAGGGCGTGTTGCAGAACTTTCGCGGCGGCGGGAGCTGGTGATCGGCTGCGCCGGTCCAGTCGCGGGTTGCGGGTCTTTGATGGCAGCGCGGGCGGCCTGTTTCGGGTGTTGCGGGTTCCCCGGTCCAGGCCCGGCGCGGCGGGAGACCGGTTCCGGGCATGCCGGACTGGCCCGGGTGACATCAGTGCTGTGGATAGTGGCGGCCGGGTGCCGGTCAGGGAAGGCTGGAGAGCCTTCGGTGGAGCAGCATCAGGTTGCTGACGGTCGCGGCCAAGGTGAGCTCGGCCTGGGCGAAGGGCAGGCCGCGCATGGAGAACCGGCGGAGCCCGATTCTGTCCTTGAGGAAGCTGAACCCGCCCTCGGACAGCGGCGCGCGGCGCCGGTAGATGTCGCGGCCCTGCCGGGTGGACAGGTTATGGGCCATCTGATCGCGGGGGTCCTGGTGCCGGCAGGCCGGGGTGTGCGGCCCGCTGCTCTCGGCCGATTCCCACGCGCCGGGGCTGATCAGCCGGTCCGGGCCAGGCGCTTCGCAGTTGTCCTTGCTGAAGTACCCGGCGTCGTAGGCCACGGTGCCGATGCGGGACCAGGCCGGGGAATGGCCGCCTGCCCGGTGCCCGGCGGCGATGGTCTGCTGCGCGGCAGTGATGGCGGCCAGCGTCGGCTTGACCTGGGCAGCGTCGTTGGCGTCCTGGGTGGCGCGGGCGGCCAGGACCAGCCCGTCGTCGGAGCGGGGGCACTGGCAGTTATAGGCCTGCACGGTGCCGTTGCGGGTGCAGTGCATCGCGCGGGAATCCGGGTCGGTGATGTTGCGCACCGGCCGGGGCGGCTTCTTGTCCCGCTTGCCCTTCCCCGTGCCGTCCCCGCCCGGCGGCCCCTGCCCGGCTCCGGCTTCTGCGGGCGCGGCGGCCCTGGCCCTTGCGGCCTTCCTGGCGGCGGCCAGCCGTTCCCGGCAGCGCCGCACCGGCGCGGCCTGCTCCGGCGGGGCGGGACGGGTGCCGCGCACGCCGCGACCGCCAGAGGCCGCGACCCGCTGGTCATAGGCGTCGCGCTTAGCCTGCTGCGCGGCGATCGCCTGCTCCAGCGCGATCTCCGCCACCGGCACCGCCACGTCCTCCGGGATCCGGCCCGGCGGCGCCTGCCCGGCCCGCGCCTTGGCCAGGTAGGCTTCCGCCTGCTGCCGGCGGGCCGCATCCTCCGCCTCGCGCGCGGCCTCCAGGTCTGCCAGGGCGGCCGCGATCCGCTCTTCCCGGGACGCCCCGCCCCATCCCTGCGGCAGCACCGCCGGGCCGCACAATCCCAGCCCCGAGCAGCATCCCCCCGGCACAGCACCCGCAGCCGTCCCCGCCCTGCACGCCGGCCGCCTCGCCGTGGCCGTGCCCGTCGCAGCCGCACTCGCCGTCCGCGGCGGCGGCCTCCTCCAGCACCTTGCGGGACAGCTTCCGCAGCCCCTCCAGGGTCCGGTTGGCCTCCTTCGCCGCGTCCGCCCAGATCTTGGAGCCATCCACCGAGATCACCCGCAGCCGGCCAAGCCCCGCCACCGCGCACACATACAGCACCTGCGTGAACAGGTCCTCCAGCGGCCCGTCTTCCTCTCCGGTGCGCTGCCGGAACCGGCACAGCGTCGAATGATCCGGGGACTGGCCCGCCGACGCGATCCGGAAGCCCGCATCCGTCCGGGTGCGGTCCTCGATCTCCCGGGAGGACCGCTCCCCGCACGACATCGCGTACATCACCAGCATCGCCAGCATCCGCGGGTCATAGCCCGGCCTGCCCTTCCCCGGGCTCGTGCCGGCCTCCAGCGCCGAGGTGTCCAACTGCTGGACCACATCAACCAGGAACCAGACAAAATGATCCTTAGGCACCCACGAGCGCATATCCAGGGGCAGAAACATCGGCCCTCCCGGTTCACCGGGAGGTACTTACGGCTCATAAACCCCATCCTGCCAGGCAAAACATCCGGCAGGGTTTTGCGACACGCCTATAGTACCCCTAATTCACCCGCAAGCCCGAATCCACCCCGTAAAAGTCACGATGATCGTACTGGCGAGCGAAAAGGCGTGCGGGAGAGGCTGACGGGACTGATGTAGCCCTCATCAGCGGCCCGGACGGGGTGATCCGCGCGGCCCGCCGGAGGCTATTCAGGCCGTGAGCCGCACCCCGGCACGCCGCGCTCACCTGAATCAGGAATCACTGCCCTAGGCCCTTGATACTGATGCGACCGCCTATTATCGCTCTTTGGCGATATCACCATTTGCCAATATCCTGTTATTATTGGCCTATGGCAATAACGGACGGCGAGTATCTGGTGTTCACGGCGCGGGATCTGGGGGCGGCGATGAAGCACTTCCGGACCGTGGCCGGGGTGACGCAGACGGATGCCGCCGAGGCCATGGGGATCGGGCAGCCGTACCTGTCGTCGCTGGAAGGGGGAAAGTTCGGTAGCTCGCTGATCCACGCGCTGCGGCTGCTGCGCTTCGTCGGCTGCGAGGTCATAGTCCGACCGCGAGAGCCTCGTGGCTGACCGGCTGGTGGCGTGGCTCTATGACACGCCGGTCGCGGTGCTGATGCGCGGCCGGAGTTCCGGATCCGGCTGGAGTGGCGCCCGGAGGGGATCGAGCGGTGGGGGCTCGGCAGCCCTGTTCTGTCGGTAGGGCTCCCGATAGGCGCCCCGGCCGGTCCGCGGGACATGCGTGGCCTGGACTTCTTCGAGAACATGCTGTCCGAGGGGCCTGCCCTGGAGCGGATGGCGGCGCTGGCCGGGGTTCGTCCGGTGGACACCTTCGGCATCCTGACGGCCTTTGGCCGCGACTGCGCGGGGGCGGTCATGGTGCTCCCCGACGGGGACAGGCCCGGCGGGAACGAGGGCAGCGGGTACTCCTCCATGACACCCGGTGACCTGGAGCGAGTGATAAGTGCCCTCGACGTCATCCCTCTGGCCGCCGCGCCCGAGCGCGGGTTCCGCCCGTCACTGGCCGGCTTTCAGCGCAAGGCGCTGCTGGGCCGGGCTGGCGACGGCACCTGGCAGCTCCCATCCGGGGACGCCCCCTCCACCTGGATCCTCAAACCTGACGGCCCGCACGCGATGGCCGCCAACGAGGCCACTTGCCTGCGGCTCGCGGCTGCCTGCGGGTTGCCAGTACCCACGGCGGAACTGCTCGACGTCGCCGGCCTCCCCGTCCTGGCCGTCAAGCGCTATGACAGGCAGGACGCGCCAGCCGGAGACATCCCGGTCCGGGTGCATCAGGAAGACGGCTGCCAGGCCACTGCCCTGCCTCCCGGCCTGAAGTACAAGGAACAAGGCGGCCCGGCTCTGCGGGACTTCGCCGGTGTCATCAGGGACTTCGGTGATCCCCGCGACGTGATGGGCCTGCTGCGCCGTACGACGTTCAACATGGCCGTCGGCAATGCGGACGCGCACGCCAAGAACTTCTCCGTACTGCACGAGCCAGGCGTCCCGGCCGTCAGGCTCGCCCCGCTCTACGACGTACTCTCGACCGTCGCTCTCGAACTGACCGGCAACGCGGGTCAGCCCATGCGGGCGGATACGCACCTGGGCCAGCGCGTCGGCGGACAGGCCGACATCCGAACGGTGACCGCAGCCGACCTGGTCGACGAAGCGGCTGGCTGGGGGATCCGGCGACGCACGGCGTCGGCGGTGGTGACCGAGACACTGGACCAGGTGCTCGCCGCCGTCGCAGCAGTACCGGGCGATGTCCGGGTCCTCGCCGTCATCCGCGAGCAGGCCGAACGGATCAGCCGAGGCTGACATGTCCGCGTGGTGCTGCATCCTAGAGGGCACGACCCGGGAACGAGAACCTGCCGGGTGGCAGGCGCCGCGCGAAAACGGCGAACCGTATACCCGTAACCATTAGGAATGCGGTGGGAATCGTGTTCCCCTCGTTCCTCGTGGTCCCGTAGAAGCATTCCGCCGAGGTCGTAGTCGTAGATGCACGCCATGCTCGGCGTCGTCCCAGCCAGGCCCAGCGGGGTTCCCCGCGTCCCGGCTGGCTCACCAGGGCATCGTCCCGTTGCGATCCTGGAAGGTACCGGTCGGGCCGTCGGCGCCGACTGTCGCCATCCTCACGATGATCTCGGCGCCCTCGGTCACGGACTGGTGACCGCGGTGGCCGTTCAGGTCCGTAGCGGTGAGCTGCGGCCTGGCCAGGCGGTGACCCGAGCGAGGGCTGCCTGCTGGAGGCCCTTTCCAGAATCCATGAGACAAGCGTCAGCAGCACGGCCAGAAGCACGGCCACAAAGATGCCGACCAAACCCACGATGACCAGGCTGATTACAGGATTTCCCCGTGCCGCCACCGCTATCGTCGCGGTAAGCGCCACGCTCGCGCCCGCGCCCGCGGCGGTGCCGCGTTGAATCAACTTCTTGTTATGCGACTTCCGGATGGTCTCCGGCGGCTGGGCCGTTGTCAGCCCAGCTGGGATGTCGGCGGTGACAGCATCCAGTTCCGCATATGCGCCGAGCACCTGGCTGACGCGCAGGTCGAACTCGTCCTTGGCGAGCCGGCCCTGCACGAACGCGGCCTTGAGCGCATCGAGCACCTGCTCGCGGCCGGCGTGCGACGTCGGCAGGTTGCTGTCGCCTTCTGCGCCTGCTGCCATGTTGTCTCCTGGCTCGGCACCGCGCCGGCTCTTCATGGGTGCGATCTACGAAAGCGTAGCGCGCTCGGGCCTTTTAGCCAGGCATCCTCAGGCCTTGTGATCCGTAGAGTCCTCGGGCACCTCACATCCCCAGCGGCGATAACGACGTGCTGGTAAGCGCCATAACGGCGACTCAATCGCGAACGAGTTTCAGTGCCAGCCTGCTCGCGGGTTCGAAGCCCGCGCTAGCTTCATGTTCGCAGGTTGCTGCTGGTGGCGATCGTTGGCTGGCGATGGCGGTTCGGGGGCGTCTCGGGGGCACGCCTGTAATGCGTAGGCCAGGTTCCACCCGGTCGCGGTCCTGGTGCACCGCCCCTCTCCCCCATCGGACTGACTGCTGCCGGTCCATTCGCTGGAGGGACGCTGTCAAGGGTGGCTTCGCGTGTACGTAAACCAGGCGGTTTCACCTGTGCTCATTGTCCTGCGGTCACAGCCGCCCTTGATGCCGTGCTGGAGGCGTATCACAATACGGCGGCAGTCCGGTGGGGTGTCTTTGCACCCTTTCCCGGTCATGTCGCCATGGACTAGGCGGTCACCGCTTTACTCCGGCCGCCGGGCTTTCCCGTCAACACTTCCCCTTGGACCCTTCACCTGTATGCCGATCGTCCTATCTTCGGCCCGCACCGGCGCCTGTGGCAGGCAGAAAACCTGATGCCTGCCGTTGCCGGCCTTGCTAATTTCGGCCTGTGGACCATGACACCTTCCTCCGTCACGTTGCTGACCGTCTTGGCGAGCTGCCGGGAGTGGAGGCCGTCACCCTGGGAGGGTCGCGTGCCCAGGGCACGCACCGGCCGGACAGCGACTGGGACTTCGCTATCTACTACAGAGGGCATTTCGACCCGCAAACCTTGCGTGACATCGGCTGGCCCGGTGAGGTCTCCGAGGTCGGCGGCTGGAGCAAGGGCGTGTTCAACGGCGGGGCATGGCTGGAGATCGACGGCCGCAGGGCCGACGTGCACTACCGCGACCTGGACACCATTGACCGGGAGATCGCCGCGTCACGCGAAGGCCAGTTCGACATCGAGCCGTTGATGTTTCACCTTGCAGGTCTCCCGTCTTATCTGGTGCTTGCGGAGCTGGCCGTTAAGCAGGTTCTGCGCGGCGAGCTGCCCACGCCGGACTACCCGGTGGCTCTGCGCAAGCGGGCTTCGGGAATCTGGTGGGACAGGGCTGAGCGGACATTCGATTATGCGCGGGCGAATCATGCTCCATATGGACGGCTGGCTCAGTGCGCCGGGCTCGTCGCCCAGGCAACGTCTTATGCGGCGCATGCGGTGCTGGCCGCGCGGGGCCAGTGGGTCACCAACGAGAAAACACTGCTGACCCGCGCGGGTCTGCGCCAAGTCGACGAGTTCATCGCTGCTGCGCGACCGGACCCCGGCGTGATGCGCGATGTCGTGGACAGATCCCGGGTCGTTTGCTCGGACGCGATGAGGGGGGCCGTGGCGACACTCGCCTTAGCGCGTCGGCCCAACCTTGCGCCGCAGCAGGCGCGGGAGCTGCGCGAGCGCGAGCCGGGCCGCCTTGATGTGATCGGCCGCGGTGTTCGACCCGGCGTTCCCCACGTCCGCACGCCGCTGGAGGTCTACGGCGATATGGGTGCCGAACGGATGGGCTCACCCACTCGACCAGGCAGCCTCGCCAGCTGGGTGGTGGCATTTTCTTCCGCGATGTGCTGCGATCCCGTTCACCCGCGTCCGGACGAGCGCGTCGCCGTGGGCCATCAGGTGCGCTGCGGCGAGCGCCAGCCACGGGCGCCAATTGGCTGCCGGTGCTCGCAGGCCGAGGTGGGCGAGGGCCACCTGGAGTGACGGATCGGCCGACGGGAACGCATCGCGCTGTCCGAGCCGGAAGGCGACGAAGTCACTTACCTCGGGTATCTCGCGGCCGGCGGCGAGTGCCGCTATCGCGTTCGCTTCGGCATGGCCGAGCCCGATCGGTGCGAGGCTGGCCGACGTCACCCTCGCCGGGTCAGGAAACGTATAGGCAAGGCCCTCCTGCAGGCCCGGCACGGGGGTGCCTAGCCGGGCGACGAAAGTCCCGAGCAGGCTGTCGCGGTCCGGCCTGCCGGACAGGATCGCCGAGACTCCTACTTCGAATGGGTTGCACGCCCCGGGCACGGCGAGGCCGGGGCGCTTGGTCACCAGGGGGCCGAGCACCGGGTCGCCGCTGAGCGCGGCGACCCCGGCGGAGTAATCGCACTCGACGCCGAGCAGCAGCCCGACCCGGTCCACCACATGGATCAGGCCCTCCCAGTAGGGGAGGTGAGCGCGCAACTGCAGGCAGTTCTCCCGGCCCGGGGAGACCTCCAGCAGGCCGGGCGCGCCCGCCATGGCGATGGTCCGCCGGTAGGTGTCGCCCTCGACCGCCTCGACCCCCGGCACCAGGCGCGCGGCGAGGAAGGCCCGGGTCGCGTCCCAGTCGTAACCGGGCACGACCGGTAGCCGCAGCGTAAGCCCGCCGTCGGCGGCGAGCCGGTCAGCGCGGTGCCTGCGATGGCGCAGGTCGGTCGGCGACGCGCGGAACACCTCCCGCATGGTCCGGTTGAACTGGCGCAGGCTGCCGAATCCGGCGGCGAAAGCGATGTCCGAGACTGTGAGATCGGTGTCGTCGAGCAGGCGCCGGGCGAAGTGCGCCCGCCGGGACCGGGCCAGCTGATCCGGGCTCACCCCCAGGTGCCTGAGAAACAGCCGCCGAAGATTCCGCGCTGACATGCCGATCCGGGCCGCGAGCATCGCCTCGGTGCCACCGTCATCCATGACGCCACCGATGATCTGCTGGACCGCCTCGCAGACGAGCTCCGGCGCGTTGGTGGTGACCGGTGCCGCTACCCGGTAGGGACGGCAGCGGTAGCACGCCCGGAAGCCCGCGGCTTCGGCCGCCGCCGGATGGTCAAAGGTCTGGACGTTCGGCGCCAGAGGCCTCGCCGCGCACCCCGGCCGGCAGTAGATGCCGGTGGTACGACGGCGGAATACGTGGTCACGGTTCCACGTATACGGCAAGGTGTCCGGATCCGGCCAGCTCGCCGGAGTGCAGCTGACTAGCGTGGCGGTCATGACTGACCAAGCACAGCACGCACGAGCCTTCGCCAGCCTGCACAAGCCCGGGGAGCCGCTGCTGCTGCCGAACGCGTGGGACGTTGCCTCGGCGGTAGCGATCGCCGGCGCCGGAGCCAAGGCGATCGCCACCACCAGCGCCGGCGTAGCCTGGTCCCTCGGCGTCCCGGACGGCGCCGGCCTGGGCGCGGAACGCACCGCGGCGGTCATCGCGCGAATCGTCGCGGCGATCGACGTGCCCGTGTCCGCCGACATCGAGGCCGGTTATTCCGATGTCGCGGCTACGGTGACAGCCGTGCTCCAGGCCGGGGCGGCCGGCGTCAACATCGAAGATCGCCGGGACGGATCCGGGCTCTACGCGCCGGCCGAGCAAGCCGGCCGGCTGGCCGCCGCACGCGCGGCCGCCCGCGGCGTCCCGTTCTGGATCAACGCTCGCACCGACGTGTTCCTGGCCGGCACCCGCCGGATCGGTGATGCTCTTGAGCGGTCCGCCGTCTACGCTGCGGCGGGCGCGGACAGCTTGTTCGTGCCAGGCCTGGTCGACCCTGCGGCGATCGCCGAGCTGGCCGCGGGACCACTGCCGGTCGCGGTGATGGTCTGGCCAGGCGCGCCCCCGGTGGCCGAACTCGCCGCCGCGGGCGCGGTCCGCATCAGCCTTGGCTCCGCCATCGCCCAGGCCGCCTATGCGGTCGCCGTCCGGGCGGCCACCGAGCTGCTCACCAGCGGAACCTACAACTCCGTCGCGGACGGCATCGCCTACAACACGATGAACGACGCCGTCACAGCCGCGCCAGGTCTCCCAAGCTAGATCTGCGAGAACTCGGATGGCCGAGCTGGGCGACACGGGATTCATTCAGTTCACGGTCGATGACGCTGTCGGGCTCGTCCGCGTCGATGACCTAAGGACTGCGGGCGTCCTCGCGGCCAGCTTCGCGCCCTTCTTGCAGGACAATACGGCACCCCCGCAGGCCGTTGCGGCGGACGATAGCCGGTCGGCGCGGAGGGACCCACCGAGGTAGGGAAAGACTCCCGGCGAAAGGTTAACAGCTTCCGCACCATCTACGTGCCTACAGCGGGCCAGCTGGCGGAGTCCCGCTTCGAGTTGCTGCCCACCGGACAGCGGCCGCACTTCACAGTCCGGCTCCGGGACGCCGACGCCCCTGAGCTTGACCGGCTGCTGAAAGCGCTCGGTGCCGCGCAACCTAATCCCCAGTACGCTAGATGAGTGATTCCTGATTGGGTTGCGGGCTTAGGCGGTCTTTGCCGGGGGTGCCCGGTGCGGATGTGCACGGTGGGGCAGGCAGCGGCGAAAGATCCGGGTGGATTGGGGCTCCCGGGTGATTTTGGTGCACTATAGTACCCCTAATTCACCCGCAAGCCCGAATCCACCCCGTAAAAGTCACGATCATCGTACTGGCGAGCGAAAAGGCGTGCGGGAGAGGCTGACGGGACTGATGTAGCCCTCATCAGCGGCCCGGACGGGGTGATCCGCGCGGCCCGGCCGGAGGCTATTCAGGCCGTGAGCCGCACCCCGGCACGCCGCACTCACCTGAATCAGGAATCACTCATCTAGAGGCATGATCTGGCGAGAGGAGGGCTGACGTGTACCGGGTGGACATCACCGCGGACCTCAACGACGAAGACGAGACGGGCTACGTCTGGACGTTCCTCGACGAGGCTCGCGACCCCGGGCAGATCAAGCCCGGCGCCATCATCGTGGCCGGCGACGAAGATACCGCAGCGGTCTGCGAGGTGATCGACCTCGCTCCGGCAGGCGACGGCACCATCGTCCACCTCAGGCTCCTGCCCGGCCTGTTCGAGGATTACCGAGCCCTCGTGGAACGGGCGCTAGCAAGCTGACAGCGGCCCGACAGGACTGTTCATCATCACCGGTCACGAGCCGAGGATGGGTGTCGGCTCAGCGACGACGAGGGCTATCCGAATGAACCCGACGGCACTCTCGCCGCTGAGTGAGCTGGGCGACTCTTAGCCCGCCCGGCTATTGTTGATGCGGAGCACGCATCCGCCATCCTCGGTTGCGCACCTGAACGAGAACCTGCCAGGCGACTGGTAAGCCGCGGACGAGGAACGAGCCGCCGTCGCATCGCGGGGACGTGCAGCTTGGTGCCCAGGACCGGCATTCAGCCATCCTGGGGGCGCGGTCGGCGCGGCTAGCCGTGCGCGGGCGGGGCCTTCCGGTCATGGCGCTCGGCGGGCCCTTGAGGAGGGCCTTCGGAGTCATCACGCGAACCGGACTGCACGCCAGAGCCGAGGGCGCGATCCAGGGCAAGCACGAGGTTGTGGCCCGCTTGCAATGCGTTCGGCAGGATGGTCCCGGCCGTGCCGGGCTGGCCGAAAGTGGCGGCCACGATCAGGGTGTTGCGCCCGCCCGCCTGGCTCCAGGCCGCGATGAGAAGGCATCCGCCGGCGGCCTGCGTGCTGCCGGTCTTGAGGCCGGTGATCCCGTCCTGGCCCAGCAACGTGTTGTAGTTGCGGACCACGCCGGCCACCGGAACGACGGCCGTGGACTTAGCCGCGATCGCGGCCAGTACAGGCATGCGCATAGCCGCCATGCCGAGGCGCACCTGATCGGCCGCGGTGCTGGTGGTGGACGGGTCCAGGCCGGAGGGGTCGGTGTAGCTGGTGCCGGTCATGCCCAGGCGGCGGGCGGTGGCGTTCATCCGCGCTACGAACGCGGCCTGGCTGCCGGCGTCCCACCGCGCGAGTATCCATGCCATGTTGTCGGCCGAGGGCAGCAGCAGCGCCTCCAGCGCCTGGCGCTCGGTGAGCATCTCCCCGGCGGCGACGGGTACCAGCGAGTCGCCGTCGCGAGCCTGCGACGGGTATGCGGCTGCCTCCGACGGCTGGACCGCGATATCCGGACCCGATTCTCCTCCGGGCAGGGGATGGTCGTGCAGGACCACGTACGCGGTCATCACCTTGGCGACGCTGGCGATAGGCACCGGCCGGGTCGCGCCCGGGCCGGCCACCACGCCGAAGCCGCTGATGTCAGCGGCCGAGACCCCGTCGGCCGGCCACGAGACCGCGGCCAGCCGATCCTGGCGCGAAGCGGCCGTCCCGGCCCCTGGCGTGACCGTTCGCGGGGGCGACGTCGCCAGCCCAGAGGGAGATATCTTCAGCTCCGCCATGGCGAAACCAGCCAGGCAGGCGAGTGCGGCCAGCAGCGCCAGGATTCCCCTGCGCCGTGTCCGTGCCGATGCGGTTTGACTCATGCTGCCAGTCAAGGCAGCGTGGTGTTGTCAGCCCGTATGCGGTTTTCGGTATGCCGACGATATGCACCGGCTCGTAGCATCGAGGGCATGCGTGTGCTGGTCGTCGAGGATGAGCCCTACATGGCGGAGGCCATCCGCGACGGGCTGCGCCTGGAGGCGATCGCGGCCGACATCGCCGGTGACGGCGACTCGGCGCTGGAGCTGCTGAGCATCAACGCCTACGACATCGCCGTCCTCGACCGCGACATTCCCGCGCCCTCCGGTGACGAGATCGCCGAAAGCATCGTCGCTTCCGGTAGCGGCATGCCGATCCTGATGCTCACCGCTGCGGACCGGCTTGACGACAAGGCCTCCGGGTTCGGGCTCGGCGCCGACGACTACCTCACCAAGCCGTTCGAATTCCGAGAGCTCGTGCTCAGGCTCAGAGCGCTCGACCGCAGGCGCGCGCACAGCAGACCGCCGGTGCGGGAGATCGCAGGCCTGCGGCTGGATCCGTTCCGCCGCGAGGTCTACCGGGACGGGCGCTACGTCGCGCTGACCAGGAAGCAGTTCGCCGTGCTCGAAGTTCTCGTCGCCGCCGAAGGTGGTGTCATCAGCGCCGAAGAGCTCCTGGAACGGGCATGGGACGAGAACGCCGACCCGTTCACCAACGCCGTGCGCATCACGGTCTCGGCACTGCGCAAACGCCTCGGCGAACCCTGGATCATCGCCACTGTGGCCGGCGTCGGCTACCGCATCAGCGCTCAACCAGAGTTCGGGCGTGAGGGAGGAGACCGTGGATAGACCCCCTGGGTTGAGCGTTCGCCTCAAACTCACCCTCAGCTACGCCGGCTTCCTCGTGCTCGCCGGTGCCTTGCTGCTCGCCCTGTGGGTGGTCCTCATGCGGATATTCCCCCACGCTCCGATCATCAGGGCCACGAGATCTGGCATCGGCGGGGCGTTCGCTCCAGGCCGCTCCCCCACCCAGCAAGCCTTCGGCCAAGCAGGAGTCGCAGTGCTGGCGTTCCTGCTGGTGTTCGGTCTCGTGGGAGGATGGATCCTCGCCGGCCGCATGCTCGCCCCCCTGACTCGCATCACGGACGCCACGCGCATGGCCGCGAACGGATCACTCTCCCACCGAATCCGGCTACCGGGCCGCAGAGATGAGTTCCGCGAACTCGCCGACGCCTTCGACACCATGCTCGCCCGGCTCGAAGCACACGTCGCCGAACAGCAGAGGTTCGCAGCCAACGCTTCCCACGAACTGCGCACTCCATTGGCGATCACGCAGACACTGCTCGACGTCGCCCGCAACGATCCGGACCGCGATAGCGGCGCGCTCGACGAACGCCTCCGCGCTGTCAACGCCCGAGCGATCGACCTCACCGAAGCATTGCTCCTGCTCAGCCGCACCGACCAGCGGTCGTTCAGCAGAGAACACGTCGACTTGTCTCTCATCGCGGAAGAAGCCACAGAAACGCTCCTCCCCCTCGCAGAGAAGCGCGGCGTCACCATCGAGACCTCCGGGGACATCACCCCCACGGTCGGCTCCCACGCTCTCTTGCTGCAGATGACCGCGAACCTCCTGCACAACGCGATCGTCCACAACCTCCCCGAACACGGCACCGTGCAGCTCAGCACCGCCAGCGGCCCCGAGTCCGTCATGCTCACTGTCGAGAACACCGGCGACAAGCTCGCCCCGCAGCTGGTCTCGACACTCACCGAACCGTTCCAGCGCGGCGCCGGACGCATGCGCGGTGACCATGCAGGGGTCGGCCTCGGCCTGGCAATCGTCAAGAGCATCACCCAGGCACACGACGGAACCCTCACTCTCGCCCCCCGGGCCGCTGGGGGGCTCTGTGTCACGGCGGAACTACCCGTCGCGGCACCGCACACGGGCAGATGACGATCAGCGGAATCGCCGAACAACATCGCGATGATTCATCGTGCAAACGCCCACGCCACCATCAGCGGAAACTCTTCTCGCCAGAACGCGTCGCCGTGCGATCCGACCCGCTCGGTCATCACGACGTCCGCACCTGCATCGCGCAGCGCCTCCGCCCACCGGCGCGGCGTGTCATTGACAAAAGACTCTTTTACGTAAAGACTAATTTTCGTCATGAGGGACGTCGTCTACCTCGACCAGATCGAGCAGGCTGAGGCCCTGCTCAAGCCGCAGCGGATCGGAGTGCTGCGGCAGCTCGCCGAGCCCCGGTCGTGCACCGAGGTGGCGGTCGAGCTCGACCAGACCCCGCAGCGGGTCTACTACCACGTGATGCGCCTGCTGGAGGCCGACCTAGTGCGCCAGGTGGCCGAGCGCCGGGTGCGCGGGATCCACGAGGGGATCTACCAAGCGGCCGGCCGGTCCTACTGGCTGTCCCCGAGCTTGGTGGGCCGGATCGGGCTGCGCCAGACCCGCGACCGGCTCAGCCTGGGCTACCTGGTCGACCTGATGGAGGACGTCCAGGCGGACGTCGCCGCGCTCGACCTCACCCGGCAGGACCTGCCTTCGATCGGCGTGTCCGGAGACATCCGGGTGCGCCCGGAGCAGCGCAAGGCGTTCCTCGACGAGCTGCAGCAGACGCTGCAGGACCTGTTCACCCGCTACGGCGGTGCCGAGGGCGACGCGTTCCGCCTGGCCGTCGCCTGCTATCCGAAGGGAGATCCCGATGACCGAGCCTGACCTGCGCTTGCGCGCGGTCGTTCCGGCCCCACCGAAGGTCGTGTACGAGGCGCTGACCGACCCGGCCGCGCTGCGCGTGTGGCTGGCCGAGCACGCCGACGTCGACCTGCCCGGCAAGTACGAGTTCTGGGGCCGCTTCACGCCGGACGGCGCTAAGCCGCACCAGCGCGTGCTGCATGTGGACGAGCGCACCATCCGGTTCGGCTGGACCGTCAACGGTGTCGAGTCCACGGTGCAGTTCGAGCTGGTCGAGGACGAAGGCGGCACGCTGGTGACGCTGAGCCAGAGCGACCTGCCGACTTTCGCGGAGGTGCTGGCCGACACGGCCGGTGCCCGTGGCGCGCTGCAGACGTTCTGGTCGCTGGCGATCGCCAACCTGGCGGACTATCTGGCCGGCCGTGAGCTGACGCCCAAGTGCGACTTCACGTCGAACGAGTTGCATGCTTCCGTGGTGATCGACGCGACACCGGAGCAGGTGTTCGACTCGATGACCCAGCCGGAGCAATTCCACCGGTGGTTCGGCGCCAACGTGGACATCGAGCCCTATGTGGGCGGCCGCTTCGCGATGGGCGGGTTCGAGCTGGACCCCGGCGGGGCCAAGTTCGTCGAGTTCGAGCCGGGCCGCAGGGCGACGCTGCGGTTCGCCGACGGCATGACCGACAGCTGGGAGCTGGAAGGCTCGGACGGCAAGACCCGGCTCACCGTGGTGGAGAGCGGGTTCGACCCCGCCAACCCGCCGTACCCGGGCTGGACCGGCTGGCTGGGCGGCCTCGCCGCGCTGCGGCGCTACCACGAACTCCCGCAGTGGCGCTCGATCTGGCGCCAGATCGAGATCGCCGGGGTACCCGAGGGCATGTTCAGCTTCGACCAATGAGATGCTGAAACGGCGTCGCAGCCGCGCCGGGCGGCAGGAACGAGCTCTGCTCACCGGTGCCGGAGACGTGCAGGTGATCCCGGGCCCTGGTGCAGGCGACGAACAGGACGCAGCGTTCCCGCTGCAGGTCCTGGGCGTACGCGAGGGGGTCCTCGGTCTCCGGGGTGACGGCGGCCGGTTCCGGGACCATGCCCTGCTCCACGCCGATGACGGCGACGGCCTGGAACTCCAGGCCCTTCATGGCGTGCATCGTGCCGGTCCGGACGGCCGGGACTTGACTCCGGCCGCTCAGCGAGGCGGTGGCGATGCCGGCGCTCTCCAGCGCCTCGCGCGCCTCGCGGACCAGGGCGGAGGATCGGGCGGTCACGCCGATGGCATGGGGCTCGAGGCCGGCAGAAAGCCACGAGCGAACCCGTTCGGTAAGAAGGCCGAACTCCTCGGTCCTGCTGGCCGCCTGCCACGCCTGCGGGCGCGGGCCGTGCATGGGCGAGCGGTAGCCGAGCAGTGAGTCCGCCTCGCCGTCCAGGCTGGTCACCGGGTCGGCGCCGAGCAGCGGCAGCGCCCAGGCCAGGATCTCCTGGGTGGTCCGGTAGTTCAGCGACAGCCGGCGGCTGCGCCCCCGGACGCTGATCCGCAGGCTGGCGAGGGCGACCCGGTTGCCGTAGATGCGCTGGTGCGGGTCGGCCGCGATGAACAGGTCGTCGGGGCCGGGATCGACGGCCGCGCGGAGCAGCCGCCACTGGGCCGGGTGCAGGTCCTGGGCCTCGTCCACCAGGATGTGCCGGTAGCGCGGCGCTCCCGGCTGGCGGAGCAGCCGGGTGGCCTCGTTGGCCAGCTGGAAGTGGGTGGACTGCCGGGCTGCGGCGAGCTCGGTCGTGACCCGCTGGGCAACCTGCCAGACCTGGCTGCGCTGGGCCTTGGTGAGCGGGCGCCCCCGGCCGGTGCGCAAACAGGTCAGGTAGGCCGCCTCGGCGCGCAGGTCCTGGGCCAGGATGACCTGCTCCCACTCGTTCTTGCCGAACGCCGGGGTGAGGTCGAGGCCGGCGTCCGCGACGGCCTGCGCCCAGCGAACTCGCAGCTCCCGCTCGTCGGCGAGGACCGGCGTGCCGCGGGCCTGCTTGACCACGCGATAGGCCAGCCGGTCCACGTTGAGCACCTCGATCCGGTCGCGCACCTCGGCGTCGCGGATCAGCAGGTCGAGTTGGGCGTGCAGTGATTCGGCCAGGTTGCCGTTGAACGTGGTCAGCAGGACGGGGCCAGGGAGTCTGGGCTGCCCGGCGCGTTCGGCCAAAAAGGCCGCACGGTGCAGCACGGTCACCGTCTTGCCGGTGCCGGGGCCACCGGTGACCTGGGCCGACCCGGAGTAGCTCACGCGGTAGGCGATCTCGTGCTGGCTCGGGTGCAAGAACGCGCGCCACGCGGCGAACGGGTGGGCCAGGATAAGGCGCAGCTCCTCCTCGTCCCGGACCTCGAGCGCCCCGGACGTGCGCGCGGCGCCGAACCGGCGGCTGGCGGCAAAATCATGCACCTTTTCGTGCGGCAAGACGGTGAGCAGGCAGTATGTGTCGCCACTGTCTGGAGCGAGCACGACGCCGCGCCAGACGCCGTCGATTCCGATCGTGCGGATACGGCTATCCCGACCGTCACGCGGCGTCTCAAGGAACGGCCCGGCGTGGGTTTGCCTGGCGAACTCGGCGATGGCCGTATCGACCGCGCTTCGCGTGTCCCTGTCCAGCTTCGCGTATTCCGCGAGAAATTCCTTCCCGATCGCCAGGCGCGCCACTGGCTACATCCTCCCTGGTCAGCTGTCCCAGGCTGGTGCCCAAAGGGCATGCTAGATGATCCGGCGCAAGGGCGAAGGCGAACAGGGACACTCCGGTCGGGTACCGCATGCACCCGCCTGTAGTGCACGGCCGACCGGTCAGCTCACCGGTTCACTGGTCACCACCGAGTTGAAGGTCAGCACCGCGTGACCCGGGGCGATCTGGAGGTTGTTGATTTGAGTCACGTTGGGGGCCAGGGTGACGGCGGGCCCGAAGCCGGCGCCGGGCGGGCTGGTGAGCACGTTCAGGGTCCGGGTGGTCCCGTCGGTCCAGGCGATGACGAAGGTCCCGGCGGAGTCGGCTGCGACGCGGCCGCCCAAGAAGTTTGAAACGGAGTCCCCGGGCGCGGACAGCAGGGCCGGCGGTCCCCAGGAGCCGCCGGCCGGAAGCTTGGAGGCGTACAGCGCGATGATGGAGGTGTTCGGCACGTCCTGCTCGAAGGTGGCGACGGCATCTCCGGCGCCGTCAATCGCGACGCCGAGGTTCCCGCCTTCGTTGGCGGACAGCACAACCGCGGCGCTCCACGTCCCGGCCGCCGAGCGGGTAGCCGCCACGTTCGCCGCCCCGAGCCCCTGGGCCCACACCATCACCGCCTGGCCCGCGTCGTTCAGCGCGACGCTGGTTCTCCCGCCCGGGTAGGGAGGAAGGCCGACCTTGACCGGCGCGGCGAAGCCGCCCAGGATGGTCCCGGAGTCGGCATAGGTGCCGGGGCCCGGGGCCTTGGTGGCCCAGGTCAGGACCGCCGACCCGGCGGAGTTCACCGCCATGGCCAGCCCGCTGCCGTAATTGGCGGCCAGGGTCCGCGCCGGCGTCCAGCTGCCGCCAGCCGGGAGGCTAGCGGTATGGATCGTGCCGGCGGCCCCCGGCCAGGCGATGATCGCGTTGCCCGACCGGTCGATGCCGATCAACGGCACGCGGGCGTCGGTGCCGACGGTGACCGGGGCGCTCCATGTACCGCCCGGCGGCCGGACGCTGGCCTGGATGACCGGCGCGGTAAAGGGCCCGCCTTCCCAGGCCGTGACGGCCCGGCCGTCCGGGGCCAGCGCCACGGCGGGGGTCGCACCCTGGCCGACGGTGGCCGGCGCGGGCCAGGTCTGCCCGCCGGCGCTGGTACAGACCAGGACCGAAGAGCTGTTGCCGGCGTTCGGCTGGGATCCGGCGGCGGCCTCCGTGCCGGCCGCGTTGACCGCCAGCCCGGGCAGGGACCCGGACGACGCGCATCCGGCGGGTAGCTGGACCGGCGGCGACCATGAACTGGCCGCCTGCGCGGGGACCGCCAGCGCGGTCGCGGTGCCGACTGCGATCAGCGGCACCGGCAGTGCGAGGCGAAGGCGGCGGATGGACCGGGACATGGCAGGCCTCCCTGCGGGTCGGGGCGTGGGCACGGATTCCTCGGATCGCAAGCCGGGCGCGCCGGGGCAGGCGCGCGCAGAAGCAGGCTGCCGAGATCGTGTAACGCGCGGCCGGCGCAGATGACCGCTCGGGGTGCGTCGCCGCGTGTCCGGGCGTATCCGGTGACCAGGCCGGGATTGCCGATGGCGCAGGCGACGCCGCCCGGGCTGCTGAGCGCGCTCAGACCGGTCGCCGTCCCCACCCGCAGCTGTCGTCTCCACCGCCTCACCCGCACTGTGAGCGCGCGCCGGCCCGGATGGATCCGGCCTGCCGCGACGTTCCGCGCGGGGGCTCCGCAAAGAACCCTCAGCAGCTGGTACGTCCCGGGCGGTGAGATGGTTCAACCTGATCTGTGTCGGCTACCCTGTTCGCCCGCTGCCGATGTCACCGAGGACCAACCACGTCGGCGGCTGCTTCGATGATCTTCCAGAGGGGACTGTCGGACGGTCGTAGTAAACGCGCCGAGCGTCGTCTGGGCGCAGTTCCTCCAGCATGCCGAGGCGGACGAGCCGACGGAGTTCCTTAGCCACCTCTCCCTGCAAGATCACCTCGCGGGGTGGTTCGGACTGGTAGAAACGTGACTTGTGATGCCCGAGTACCCAGAGGGCCAGCGCCAGCCGGCAAGGTCGTCCGAAGAGTTCCTTGCCTACTTCTTTCGCATCCAACGGCGTGTCCACCTCTACGAGCTGGTAACTACTATCTAAAATCGAAATAGTAAAAATTCATCCCTCATGCGAGTACAGCATGCATCTCCCGCCGGTTACCAGCTCGCCAGCTCCGCTGGCCGTCCCTTACGGGGGCGAACCAGGCGTGCCGGTGGGTGTCATGCTCCTCGGCGTGCGGGTCACTGCCTACGCGATCATCAACATCGCCGAGCATCAGCGCCGCGAGACAGCAGGTATGGGCGCAGTCATCGATCCGGCTCTGCTGGATCGTTTGATGGACCTGCCCATCGGAATTTCGGTGACTGATCCTGTGGCGTGGGCAGAGATGGCGGATCAGCCGCGCGCAGTAGCCGAACTTCATGAGGACGGCGCAAGGATCATCCGACGCCTGGAGTCACCGCTCACGATCGCCGATGTCATAGTGGATGCGGCCACGGGCAAGGAACCACGCGCCGTCCAGGACGCCAGCTTGTTCGCTGGTTTCACGCGCCGCTGGATTGCGGCCACGCCCAGCCGGATACCAGACGCGGCGATGCTGGAGGCAAAGCTGTGCGGCGTCGGCATCATCGATCAGCGCCGCAGGCAGCTGCTGCCGGCCGAGAAGCCAGAAGGCCTGACCAGGGATGGGTGGTCATGGCTCCTGGAGGAAAAGACGTACCGGCGCTGGCTTACCCGACGGGCCGGTAATCATGAGCAGGAGAGTCCAGCTCGAGCCACTGACGGAGCCAGCGATGCAAGGGCAAGCTAACCCCGCTTTCCGCTAGCGAGGCGATCGACTTAGCTCCGGCGTTGCAGGCCTCCCACCATGCCTCTCGTGGATCTGCTGCTGCGAGAACACGTCTCGCGAGCTGCTCTGTACTCGCCAGGTTGTGCAGGCACGCCAGCATCCGGCCGTCCTGGAGATCGGTCTCGCTCAGGTCGGCGATCCTCAGCAGGCTGTCACCGCGGCACACGCGGTCATCGCAGCGCAACACATCCAGTCGCCGGATACGAGCGAACACGGAGAGCTTGCTCGTCTTGATGTAATCGTTCAACGTGGGGACGAGCACCGACGGGGATTCGTCCCGCTCGTCATCGCCTTCTGGGCGACGCATGGGAAGAGGTCCGTGCCGACTATTCGCCGACCAGCCTACGAAACCGGCAAACGCTTGATGAGCAACCGCACCGACAGCGGAGATGTCGCTGCGCAGCAGAACCACAGGCAGGGGCTTGACGGCGGATATGAACGTCAGGAGGCCCGTTATCGCTCCCTTGATGTCGAGGGCGTTGTACCGGTGCAGCAAGACGAGCGCCACCGGCCGTCCGGCCGCCCGGACCTCCTCGATGAGACCGGGAAGCCCTTCCCGGAGCCAGCGAGGCTCAATAGGCAAGACCACCAGGGTGGGTTCGTCGATCGCGTCCCACCGCGCCAGCGCTTTCCGGAGCGCCGACTGGTCCTTGTTCCGGATTCGGGGCGAGTCGGTGAGAATGAGCGGCACGCCTGCCGCTTGCTGGCGCATCAGCCAGTCGTCGTAGTCGAAGAGCGTTTCCGGCTCGGCTCGGCCCTGCGGAGCATACACGGCCGGATCGATCAGGACCCCGGGGACCTTCGCGGCCAGCTTGGCTCCCTGCCTGCCCGGCACGATGACGCCCTCATAGGCCATCACGACGGACCGCAGCAGATCAACGCTGACCGATCCGCCGAGGTAGGGAAAGATTCCCGATGTGATGCCGTCTAGCGGCAGCTGCGGGGCAAGCACGAGAGGGGTGATCTTCAACTTCGGATACCTCGGGACGAACAAGAAACAAAGCACTGATCCGGATCCTAGTTGTCATAAGTACCCCATACCGGACGACACGCCGTTGCCGTTCGGGCATCGTAAGATCATGCCCCGGGCAGGGCAACGGCCCCTCCGATCACACCTGCGGACCGCGTTGCGCGTCTTAGGTCCGGTCGAAGGGTTCGGGGTAGGGTGCTGAGCTCAAATCCGAACCGGCAGTAGTAGGAGCATCCGCCAGCCTCAGTTGCGCACTTGGAACGAGAACCTGCCGGGTGGCAGGCGCCGCACGAAACGGCGAACCGTGCAGGTGATTTCACACTCCTGCATCACGGCAGGAGCAGTGTCTTTCCCAGCGTGTCGCGGGACTCCATGCTGCGGTGTGCCTGGGCCGCCTCGATCAGCGGGAACGATTGTCCGATGACCGGCTCGATCCGTCCGGCCGATACCTCGGCCAGGGCCTGTTCCACCAGTGGCGGAAGGTCGGCCGGGTCAAACTGCACCTGCTCGATTCCCCGCAGGGTCACCGATCGCCGTCCGGCCTCGCCCGGGTCGATCTGGGCAAAGGAACCACTCGGCGCCCCGTGTGCGGAAAACCGGCCGCCCGGCGCGATGATGGTGAAGGCGTCCTGTCCGATCTGTCCACCGACCCCGTCCAGGATCACATCAGGTCCGGTGCCGCCGGTTTCCCGCCGCACGATCTGTGTCCACTCCGATGCGCTGTAGTCGACCGCGTCGGCGCCCAGGCTCCTGAGCAGTTTCAGCTTGCGCTCGCCGCGGGCCGCAGCCACGACATGGCCGCCCGCCGCGATCGCCAACTGGACCAGCAAGATGCCCAGCCCTCCGGCCGCCCCGGTCACCAGCACCCGCTCGCCCGGCCGGATCGCGGCGTTCCTGGCCAGGGTCAGCGCGGTCGGGCCGTCATGCAGCAGGCTCAGCCCTTGTCGCAGGAGTTCGGAATCGCCGGGCACCGCGACCAGCCCGGACTCGCTGACGACCGCGCGCTCGGCATAGCCGCCCTGCGGGCCGGCCGCAGCGGTCGGGGCCACCACCTGTCTGCCCAGCCACCTCCGATCGGTTCCGTCGCCAAGCGAGACCACCACCCCGGCCACGCCGTTCCCCGGCACGTACGGCGGGACCACGCCGAACATCTCACCCCACCCGCCACGAACCTGACAGTCAAGGAACAGCACGTCGGCCGCCGCCACCTCGACCACGACCTGCCGCGGCCCGGCGACCGGATCAGCAACCCCGGCGACCTCCAGCACCTCAGGCCCGCCATACCTGTCCACCTGAATCGCTCGCATGATCATCCATTCATTACCCTCGGAGGCAAGTCCGGCCTCCCCGAGGCTAGGCCGATACCCTTCCTGCCGGATCGGCCACAAGTCCGGTGACCAGCCCGCCGATCGACCTAGATGAGTGATTCCTGATTCAGGTGAGCGCGGCGTGCCGGGGTGCGGCTCACGGCCTGAATAGCCTCCGGCCGGGCCGCGCGGATCACCCCGTCCGGGCCGCTGATGAGGGCTACATCAGTCCCATCAGCCTCTCCCGCACGCCTTTTCGCTCGCCAGTACGATAATCGTGACTTTTACGGGGTTGATTCGGGCTTGCGGGTGAATTAGGGGCACTATAGTGCACCAAAATCACCCGGGAGCCCCGATCCACCCGGATCTTTCGCCGCTGCCTGCCCCACCGTGCACATCCGCACCGGGCACCCCCGGCAAAGACCGCCTAAGCCCGCAACCCGATCAGGAATCACTCATCTAGGACCTGCGACCCGGCATGACCCCGCATCCGGGGGAACGCGGGCCTTGGCCAACGACACCAGTAGCAGCACCCCGTTCTGTCCGGCGTCCCGCCACGATTGCGTCGAACATCGCACGGAGACGCCCGCTCATGGCTGATATGCAGGGGATTACCCAGCAGGCCGCCGGCGACGAACAGGGACACTCCGGGCGGGCACGGCATGCACCCGCCAGCCTGTCACTGCTCGCCATGCGGGGGATCGAGGCCAAGCCTGCGCCTGGCGACCAGGCGGAGGACGTCGGTCCCGACGCCGATCGGGTAGGCGGCCTTGGCATGAGCGAGCGCGGCGGGTATCAGGCCGTCCCGGTACATCGAGGATCCCGTCCGGTCGACCACGTCCAGGATGGCCGGGAGGCAGGGGTAGGCATCGGGGTCTGGCTGGCCGCCGTGGTCGTCGTAGGGCTGGCCCGTAGCCGGCGGAACGGTGATCACGACGACCCGCCCGTCGAGGGACCGGTAGATGAACTTCCGGCCCCAGTACGTTTCGGCGCCATAGGCGATCGGGTTGCCGGCGTTGGTGACGGCGGCCAGCACGTCGGCGTCGATGACGAGCAGGTCACCGGGATGGAGCGCGTCGTGCCGGGCCAGCGCGGACGCGTAGTCGGTGACCGTCCCGGTTTTCTCGACGCCGCACAGGTAGGGACCGGCGCCGGGCGTGGTCGCGATCATCTGCTGGAAGTAGGTGACGGCGCGGTCGTGCAGCTTGGCCGGCGGCCCGAACATCGCGAGCGGCCCGTCCATGATGAACAGAGTCGACCGGAGCACGTCGTGCCTGGACTGCTCCCAGAGCAAGGTCGTTAGGCCTATCAGCACTAGCAGCTCGATCACCTGCATCAGCCTGCCCAGGGCGACCTGGTTGGACCCTTCCTCCGTCACCTCCTCGTAGATGCGGAGCGTGTCGGCAGGGAACAGGTGCGCCCCGCAGCCGGGACAGCTCATCCCGCCGGCGCCGACCGGAACCTGGCGCCGGCCGCACCGGCGGGCCGGGCAGTTGACGGGCACCGTCGTGGCCGGCCTGCCGGGCTGGCCGTGAACCAGCAGCAGGAGCCGCAGCAGGCTCTGGTTGAGCCGGTTCACCTCGACCTTCTTGGTCCGAAGGAGCGAGTCGACGCGCTCGCGCCATGAGTCCTGGATGGATATGCCCTCGCGCAGGTACGCCCCGGACAGGGGAAGGTCGAGCGAGACAAGCGCCGAGGCGACCGCGTTGTGCAGGACAACGGGATCCACGAACCGTTCGGCCCGTTGGCTCTCCATGGCCTCGATGTCCAGCCATACCGCGGCGGCCTGGGCGTATCCGTAGTGAACGGACGGCAGGCCGTCCCTGACCCGGACCGGCATCATGGATCCGTCGACCCCGATGGCGCCGGTCAGCCGGTCCGCATCCTCCGGCCGGGGCAGCCCGGCCTTCGGCCGGATCTTCGGCCGCAGCCAGGCGAGGTCACGCAGATGCTCCGCCGGAACGTAGAAGCTGGCCCGTTCGGCCAGGGTCCTGATCGCCGCCTCGGAATGGCCGAGCCGTGACGCCTGCTCGAGGCCGCCGGTGATCGTGTCGTAGGGCATGTCCGGCCTCAGCCCCCGGACCGGGCCAGCGGCGGCAGCTGCGCGGCCGCGCGGGCCTCGTTGACGAGCTCGGTCCCGTACCGGTCGATGTGCACGGGGACGATGTACGGCGAGGACATGGTCTTGAGCCGAACGTATCCCTTGTCCTCGTGGCTGATGATGGCGTCCCCGAACGCCTTGAAGTCGTAGAACCGGGCCAGCTCGTTTACCTCGCGGGAGTTGTTCAGGTGGGCGACCACCCAGTTCTTGGTGTTGGCGAGCACCTGGTGGTCGACGCCGGTGACCTCCTGGGTCGCGTACAGCATCCCGATCTTGAGCTTGCTGGCCTGCTTGGCCATCCTCACCCACACGTCGAGGTCGTCCTTGTACCTCTCGGAGGAGAACAGGTTGTGAGCTTCCTCGAGTGCCACCTGAATGAGCGGAGGCTCGTTTCCCGAGGTGAACGCCTCCGTCTGGCGTTCCATCAGGTGACCCGCGAGGTTCTCGGACAGCTGGCGGATCGTGGCGTCAGGGCCGAGGTGGAGGTCCACGATGACGATCCTTCCGCGGACCAGCTCCCGGTAGATCTCGCCGCGGTAGTCCACCCTCGACGACGGGGTGTGGAACGACTTGAGCGGCTTCAGTTTCGTGTATCCCGAGACCGCCCTGCCCTGGCTCAGCTGCGTGTAGATCGGCAGGGCCGACTTCCAGGGGTCCCCGTCGACGATGGACTGGAGGCCCTCGGCCGCCCTCCCGGCCAGATCCTGCGCCACGGCCCGCTCGATCAGCCAGTCGATCACCCGGATCAGGGAATCCCGTTCAACCCCCACCCGGCCTCCTCGCTGCGGCCGGGAGATGTGTCCCTGGCCGAGCTGCCGTTCGAGCTCGTCGGCCAGCTCCTTTCGCACCGGAACCCAGGCACGCCACGGCCATTCCTGGCCCTCGGGGCCGACGTGGGTGCGCGGGATCGGGAAGTCGGCCTTGGCCAGGGCGCCGTAGAGGACGAGCCGCCCGCGTTCGGCCCGGGTTCTTCGCTGCTCGGTTTCCGCGTACGGCTCCCCCGCTACCGCGATCCCGGCGAAGTCGGCCTGGACGAAGGCCCGGACATAGTCGGAGCCCGCGTCGGCGAGGGCGGCGGAGATGATGCTCTTCACCGGCTCGATCTGCACGGGGTCGTAGAAGTTGAAGCCGAGCGGGCGGACATTGGCCTGGTCCCCGCCGGCGCCGAACTTGTAGATCACCACGTGCTGGGGCCCGATCGCGGCCAGTTCGGTGCCGTCCTGGAGGTTGGGGTTGGCGTACTCCCCCTGCGGGTCGAGGATCAGCTGCCCGACCGGGGGCAGCCCGGCAGCGCGGCGCCGCTCGGAGACGGCGAAGACGCGCGCGGCCACGGTCTTCATCGTGTTCGACTTGCCCATCCTGGTCATGCCGAACATCCCCGTCTTGTTCCCGATGAAGTCGTACACGTTGACCTCGACCGGGATGTCATCCTGCTTGGCGATCATGGTCCGGCGGCGGGTGGAGGAGTACCGGATCGCGCCGACGCGCACCATCTCAACGGGGTCATCGGTGGGCTTGAGGTAGGAGGCAATGGCGCTCAGGCCCTCACCGATCGGCTTGAACACCCGGTACGTGGCGGTGGCGTAGAAGTTGTCCACGTCATGGCCGAACTCCAGGACGACCTTGCCGTCCCGGCCGTCCTCGTAAAAGGTCCCGATGATCCGGCAGTCCAGCCCGGTGAATGACACCCGGTTCCTGGTGAACGGGTCGAGATTGACGTCCAGGATCACCGACGGAGAAGGGTCCTGCCTTCTCGACAGGGCATCCCGCAGCGACTCTTCGCGGACCGCCTGAAGGTCCCGTTCCAGGGAGAGCGAGGCGGTGCCTTCCACCCGGAGCAGCAGGACCTCGTCGTCGTCTCCGCCCCCTGTTTCCCGCGCGGTGGCCAGCAGAAAGGCATACTGGGGGATTCCGCCGACCGCCTCCTTCCACTTGTCATGGGTGATCACGACGGCGCGGCTGTAATCGAGGGTCTGGATGGCGCCTATCCGGACCGCCCTGTCGTCGGCGAGCAGTGTCCGCTCGAGGAGAGCACCGGCGCCGACGTTGGGAATGAGGTCGTTCACGACGGATCCTCCGAGGAATGGGGGCATGGCTGGATGGCCGCGCGTTACTCTCCCGGCGCTCAGTGACATTGTGCCTTAGGTCCGGACATCGCTTGCTTATGAGCCTGCCGTGACGAATGTGATGTTAAACGCGAATTGCTGAGCATTCCTGATGAGGTAAATGGCATCGGCTGCGAAAATGGTCTCGAATATAGCGTCCCCGGATCGGCTAACGAGGCTGAGGTCTCGGACCAGCACCGCCTGCCTTCCCGGCGAGGTAAGCAGGAAGCCGGGCTTGCGAGTTAAAGGGTTGTGAGTCGAGAAGAGACGGAGTTCGCCGAGTTCTTCCGGGCCAGCTGGGAGCCGTGCCTGAGGGCGGTGGTAGCGAGCACGGGCAGCGTGCAGCTGGCCGAAGACCAGGTGGCGGAGGCGTTCGCCAGGGCATGGCTGTCGTGGCGGAAGGTCCGCCGCCATCCGGCCCCCCGGGCGTGGGTGGTCCGCACCGCGCTCAACACCGGGGCGTCGTGGTGGCGGAGGCGCATCCGTGAACTGCCGCTGGCCGGCCACGACGCCGCTGCTCCCCGCGACGTGGACTATGGCTTGGACGCCGCCTTGCTGACCACGCTACGGCACTTGCCGGATCGCCAGCGCGAGGTGATCGCGCTGCGGGTCTTCCTCGACCTGGACATCGACACCATCGCCGGGCAACTGGGGATCGCCCCAGGAACGGTCCGGGTGCACCTGTCCAGGGCCATGACGACGCTGCGCCACGAACTTTCCCCTTCTCAGGCCACGGAGGCCGACTGATGAACGACAACGACGAACTGAACGACAGCGCCTTGAACGACAGCGCCCTGCTGAGCGCCGTGCGCGATTCAATCTCCGGGTTGCCCATGCCGGCGGCACCGCGCCTTCAGGCCATCACGGCCAGGAGCCGCTCGCGCCGGCGCCGCCGCCTGGGCGGGCTGTCCATAGCCAGTGCCGGAGCGTGCGCTGCGCTGGCCGCCGGGCTGGCCGGCGGCCTGGCCGGCGGCTCGGCCGCCGGCTCGGGCTCCGCCGGGCCGGCGCCACAGCACGAGTCGCCTCCGGTCGATCTGGCGGCGTTCTCGGTCGTCACCGGCCCTGGCGGCACGACGACCCTGACCCTGTACCCGAGGCAGGTGATCAACCCCGACGCGGTCCGCCGGGCCCTGGCCGAACACGGCATCCCGGCCCTCGTCACGGCCGGCAAGTTCTGCATGACGGCCGACCAGCCGGGGCCCGGCATTGGCCAGGTAGTGGTGCTGCCGCACCGAACGCCGCGGGTGACCGGCGGCCGGCCGCCCGGCCGGCGGGGCTCGGCGGGGCCGGCCCGATCGTGATCCACGGATCGGCGATCCCGAGCGGAGCCGAGCTCAGCATCGGCTACCGCCAGGATCCGCAGGACCGTGAGATCTCGTTCAAGCTCATCCAGGCCGGTGCCCCTCTCACCTGCACCAGCATTCCCGATAACGGGCCGCATCCCTGACAGCGAGCCAGCCGGACACGCGGGGGTGCTGGCGGGCCCCTTAGGCTGATCCCATTGACTACGACGACGAACTGCGGTGGCACAACGAGGTCCTGCGCCGGGCGTATGGCGTCCAGCCTCGTGAGCGTGTGCTTGACATCGGCTGCGGGAGCGGGCAGACGACCCGTGAGGTCGCGCGCATGGCCCAGGCAGGCGGTGCGCTCGGGGTGGACATCTCTGGGCCTGCCATCGAGCGGGCCCGCGAGCTTGCCGAGGAGCAGGGAGTACGCAACGTCACTTTCGAGCGGGCCGACGCGCAGGTCCACCGGTTTCCGCGGGAGCGTTTCGACCTGGCGATCAGCAGGTTCGGCGCGATGTTCTTTGCCGAGCCGGTGGCCGCGTTCACCAACATCGGACGGGCGCTGCGACCGGCCGGGCGTCTGGTGATGATGGTCTGGCAGGCTCACGATCGCAACGAGTGGGACGTGGCTATCCGGCGGTCCCTGACCGGACCCGAGGCGTCGGCAGCCATCGCTTCCGCGGGGCCGGATCCGTTCTCACTGGCCGATCCGCCGGCCGTGACCAAGATCCTGGAGGCTGCGGGGTTCACCGACGTCACCTTCACGGACGTCCGCGAACCCATGTACTTCGGCCCGGACGTGGCCACCGCCCTTGACTGGATCCGCGACTACGCGTGCACCAGGGAAACACTCAACCGCCTGGATCCTGACGCCGCCGCACGCGCACTCGGGCGGCTGCGCACGATGCTCGCCGCGCACAGCGGCGACAGGGGTGTCAGGTTCGATTCCCGCGCCTGGATCGTCACCGCTCGCCGCTAGTCTCTAGGATCCGGGCAGAATGGCCGGATGGATCTTGGATTGCGCGACAGGGTTTACCTCGTAACCGGCGGCAGCCGCGGTCTCGGATTTGCCGCGGCGCAGGCACTTGTCGCGGACGGGGCCCGCGTCCTGCTCAGCGCCCCGCATGAGGCGACCGCCTCGTCGGCCGCGGCACGCCTCGCGCCGGACGCCGCAGCTGACGTTGCCGCCTGGATCGTCGCGGATAACGCCGATGCAGCCACGCCGGGCCGGCTCATCGCGGCGGCCAGGGATCGTTTCGGCCGCCTGGACGGCGCGCTGATCAGCGTGGGCGGATCGCCGCCCGGGACCGTCGCGGCCACGACAGACGAAGCGTGGCGGTCCGCGTTCGAGAGCGTTTTCCTCGGCGCCGTCCGGCTGGCCCGGGCTCTCGCCGCAGATCTGGGCGGCACCGGCGACGGCGGCGCGGTGGGCGGCTCCCGCACCGGAGCAGGCGGCTCGATCGTCTTCGTGCTGGCCTCCTCGGTGCGCGTGCCGCTCGCGGAACTGGCCATTTCCAACGGGCTGTTCCCGGGCCTGGCCGGGGTGGTCAAGACGCTCGCCGGCGAACTGGGGCCGGCCGGGGTCCGGATCAACGGGCTGCTGCCCGTCAGGATCGCCACCGACCGGGTCCGTGAACTTGATGCCCTGCGCGGCGATCCCGATGAGGTACGGGCCCGGCTGTCCGGGCACATCCCGCTGCGCCGGTACGGGGAGCCCGAGGAGTTCGGCCGGACCGCTGCGTTCGTGCTGTCCCCGGCCGCGTCCTACATCACGGGCGCGATGATCCCGATTGACGGCGGCGCCATCAGCTCGATCTGAGGCCGAACGGGCGGCGTGTTTGTCACTGGTCCCGGGTCATGGGGTGGCGTACCGGGCGAGCAGCGGGATGAGAACCTGGGCGTCGGGGCTCCCCCAGCCGGTGACCGGGTCCCAGCCCGGGCCTGCTCGGTACCCGGTAATCGTCGTGGGGGGAAACTCGGCCGTGTTGCTGTTACCGGCGGTGACGTCGTGGAAGGCCTGGTGGTACTGCGAGCCGCGGGCGATCCGGTAGATGGCCGGGTTGACGAAGCCGAGGTGGCGCTGGGCGTACTGGTCGGCGAGGGCGATGATCCCTGCCCACAGGGGCGCGCTCGCGCTCGTGCCGGCGTGCCCGCTGAGCGTGTAACCCCCGCCGGCATTGCCCGTGATGACCGCTATCCCGGTGACGGGGTTGCCGTCCGCGGCGACGGCGGGGATGCCGCGCATGGAGCCAATGCCCTGGACGCCGTTCTGATAGGAGGGCCGGCGGAACAGATGGCTGAACCCTCCGCCCGATGCCTGGAAGGCACTGCCGGGGCTGCCGTCGGGAAGCCCCCAGGCGGTCTCGCCGGTCCAGGCACCGGTCGTGTGGCTCGCGTCGAGGGTCGTGCCCCCGGCGCTGAGGACGAGAGGGTCGGAGGCGACGAGGCCGACTTCCTTTCTCGGGGTGAAGCCGCTCATGCTGCCGCCGAGAGCGTCGATGAGGGCGCACGGCTCCCCCGCCGCGCCGGTGTCGCCCGTGGCCGCGACGACGGTTACGTGGTGGTTGGCATCGGCTTGGAGCGCGGCGTTCAGCTGGGTGAGCTGGGCGTCGTCGACGCAGTGCTCCCCGCCGATCTGGCCCGCCGGGCTGAGGGAGATGATGCCGCCCTCCGAGGCGCCCAGCCGCAAGGCGGCGACCGAGGCCGCCACCGCCTGGCCTGCGCTGTCCAGGGAGGTCCCTTTGACCAAGACGATGGTGAGCGCGGCGCGAGGAGCGATCGCGTGGACCACCTCGGCGTCCAGGACCTCTTCCCCGAAGGCGAGCCAGGGGTGCACCGGGCCGGGGAAGGTGCTCACCACCTTAAGGCGCGGCGCCGGGAGGCGGAATAGGCGGTCGTAGGCAGCAAAGTCCTGGCGCAGGTCAGTAACCTGGGGCGGGTTCAGCTGCGTTTCGGCGAGTTCCGGCAGTACCACGGTCTCGCCGCTGCCGTCGATCCCGCGCCGGAGGAGCGGCTGGACGCCGTAGGCGACCTCGAGCTGCTGCGGCGTATAACAGGTCGTGGTGCAGTCTGCCGTTGAGCGAGGGAGCGGGCTGGCGGACGACGACTGCTTGGCCGTTCCGTGAGCCGCGGCGGCCCCGGTGGCGGTCCCGGTGGCGGCCGTTTGCGCCGGGCCGCAGGCCGCGACGAGCAGCCCTATCGCCATGGCCAGGCCGGATACGCGGCCCGGCAGCCGTCGGCACCACGCGATGCCCGGGCGGAACCCGACC
>CAVWBQ010000003.1:0-161140 GCA_963753225.1 uncultured Actinomycetota bacterium
ATGAGTAGCAGACGCGCCAGGAGGACAGCAGATGACGTCGGGGTATCCCCTTAGCACCGTCGGCGGCGGTGACCTGGTGGCCGAGCTCGCCTCGATAGCTACCCAGGTCGGCCCGAATGCCGGCCTGTGGCCAGGCCTGACGGCCTACCGGTTTACCGCGCCGGCCGGGCCGGCGTGGGAGGAGATCCAGTCACTGTCCCTGTGCATCGTGGCTCAGGGTCGCAAGGCCGTGACGGTCGGCGGCGAGACCTACCTGTACGACCCGTTCCGCTACCTGGTCCTGTCCAGTCACCTGCACTTCCAGGCCGAGATCCTCGAGGCCACCCTCGGCCGCCCGTTCCTTTCTCTCGTGCTGCAGATCGACCCGGCGCTGGTCCGTCAGGTATCCGGCGACATGCTGGAACGGCGCACGACGGTGTTCCGGCCGCGCGACGCCGCGGCCGCGCCCGCGGCGCCGGCCTGCGTATCCGCGCTCGACCAGGATCTGCTCGGGGTGGTGCTGCGGTTTCTCCGGGCCGTGAAGGACACCGTCGACCGGCGCGTTCTCGCGCCGCTCTACCTGCAGGAACTGGTCTACCGGGTGCTACAGCGCGAGCAGTACGCGCGGCTGCTCGCCCTGGCCGCGGCCGAATCCGCCAGCAACCCGGTGTCGGCGGTGCTCGAGTACATGCGGGCGCACCTGTCCGAGCCCCTGACCGTCGCCGACCTAGCGGATCTGGTCAGGCTGAGCCCGTCGGCGTTCGCGCACCTGTTTCGCGACGTCACCGGCCGGTCGCCTTACCAGTTCCTGAAGGAGTTGCGCCTGGACCGCGCCCGCGAACTGCTGGTCGACGGCAACCTGACGGTGGCGCGGATCTCCAAGGAGGTCGGCTACGCCAGCGTCTCGCACTTCATCAGCGAGTTCCGCGGCCGGTTCGGCGTGACGCCGCGCGCCTACTACGACGCGCACGCCCTGCACCGCGAGCTGGACACGCAGCGCGCGAAAGACGGCACCCGCGCCACGCTTGCCTGAAACCTACTCAGGAGTAACGCGATATAGGCCAGCCGGAATCCGGTATGCGAACCGGAATGGGCAACAGTTCAGCAGGAAGCCGGTATCTCCACCGGTAGCTGTCGCGCCGATGCAATGGCACAGTAACCATCACCAAATGGCTGTACTGACTGCGGAGGGGCGGCATGACCGGTATCGCGTACCTCGTCACCAGCGCGCGCGAGATGACCCTCGCCGACGGAACGGCCCACCCGACGGGCTATTTCGCCGAGGAGGCGCTCAAGCCGTACGAGCGGTTCACCGACGCCGGATTCGACGTCACGGTCATTACGCCGGACGGGAATCCGCCGTTCGCGGACCCGTACGGACTGTCGTGGTTCTTCCACTATCCCGACGAGGACAAGGACTACCTCGCCTCGGTGGTGCGTACCTTCGCCCACGATGTCGATGACATCCGGCTGACCCTGCATCAGAACACCGAACTCGGCCTGGCCGCGGCCCGCCGCGTGGCCGCGCTGCTCCGGCAGCAGGGCCGTACCGCCGCCGAGGCCCACCGGGCCGTCAGCGCCGCCGCGAAGACGGCTTGGCAGCAGGACCGGCAGTTCGCGGACGTTCTCGCCGATGACGGCTCGCTCGGCCTGACCAGGGAGCAGATCCAGGCCGAGGTCGACGCCCAGCGCGCCGACAGCGAGCGTCTGGCTGATGAGCGGCACCGCAAGCTGCTCCAGATCCCCGGCTTCCAGCACCCGGTCGCGCTGTCCTCGCTGAGCGACGCTCAGCTGAGCGAGTTCGACGCGGTGTTCGCGCCGGGCGGCCACGGGCCGATGGTGGACCTGGCGGACAACCTCGACGTGAGCCGCCTGCTCGCGGCGCTGCACGCCCGGCACGCACCCATCGCCGCGCTGTGCCACGGCCCGGCCATCTTGCTGTCGGCGCCCGAGCGGGCCGACGGCATGTGGCTGTTCGACGGGTACCGGATGACCGCCTTCACCGACGAGGAGGAGGACCAGACCGAGGCCGGGCGGCTCGGCATGGAATGGCTGCTGGACGTCGCGCTGAAGAACGCGGGCGCCGTCTTCGACGACGGTCCTTCTGCGTGGATCTCGCACGTCGTCGTCGACCGGAACCTGATCACCGGGCAGAACCCGGGATCGACCGAGGCGACCGCCGACGCGGTCATCAAGAAACAGCTCGGGGATTGCGGGAGGAGTGGCCCCTTGGGGGCAGTGCGGCTGATGTCCTGACGTGAGGTGCGGCGCGGTCCTACGGTCGGCGCGTGGCCGATGACTTCACTGAGCGATACCGGGACCTGCTGACCGGTTCCTATGATTGCGTGGACCGGATCGTCTTGAACGCGTACTACCGATGGGACATAGCCAGGCGGGTTCCGGGTCTGGTGGCGGCGGTGGCATGGCGACTCGGACGCGGACCTCGATGACGCGCACCTGATGCGGCTGCCGGGCCGGTTCGCCGGCGGGTGCGGGCCTGGGCGGCCGCGAATGCCGTCCCGGTGATCGAGTGCAAGGCCGGGCAGCGCAAGCACCAGATCGCGGAGGAGTACCTGGCCAGCCACAGCGTCGGGCCGGGTGTTTCCTGGTCCTGGTCGCCGGGCGCGGGCGACGGTGTGGAGGTGAGGCGGTCCCCGGGCGGGGTGATCATGGCCTGGAGAAGAAGACCGAGTACGTCAACCACTACTCCTTCACATCATGGACCCGCATGGGGGCACCTGGTCATCAAGATGCGGGCACCCGCCCTTCGGCGCGCAGGTCATCCTCAACGGCCACGAGTACGTCGCCTGTGCCGCGCACGCGGCGGGATCGCTTTCACGAAGGAGGGGAACTGCTTTACTAGGATCACGGATCCGCGCGGCCTGGCCCAGATCGCAGAGACCTGTTGCAGGACGCGGCTAAGGGCGGCTGGGCCGGGCCTGCGACTGGTGGATCTACACCGCGTGCTTGTGCTTCGGGCTGGACCTGGCCGACCAGCAGGCCAGCGGGTTCCGCTACGACTACTCGGTCTACCAGGCCGAGTACAGCCGGAACCTGATCTTCGCCTCCGGCGCGCGGATGGCCGGGTTCGGCACGGTCGCTGACCGGACCGGTCCGGCTGGACGTGCCCGCGCTGCGGACCCTGTTCGGGGTGAGAAACGGCCGGCCGGACGGCCGAGCCGCGCCGAAGCTGGCAGTGGTGATCGAGAGACCTGCGTATGACCTGACGCTGTTCAAGGTCCATTTCGGGCTGCTGACGCTGAAGGGCTATACCAAAGGCGAGCGCGTGCTGCGGTTCGAGGCGATCGTGCACAACACCAAGACCCTCAAGACCGGGCGGGCGCTGGAGAAGTTCCCCGAGATCGTCGCCCGGCTGGCGGCATGGCCGCGCGGTTCTGCACCATGCTGGACTGCGGATACCGGGTTCATCCCGGGCGGCCTGCTTGATGAGCTGCCGCTGCCCGCCCAGGTCGGCGCCACCCGGACCGGCGGCCTCGACCTGAACAAGCCCCGGTGCGGGCCGTGCTGGCCGCCGCCCTGGCGCTGGCCATCGCGCCCGGCGGGTTCACCGTCGCCGACCTGGCCGCCCGGGTATCGGCGATGCCCGGGCATGACGGCTACACCATCCGCAACGCCGCCTACGATCTGCGCAAGCTCCGCGGTAAGCACCTCGCGGACAAACCCGGCAGCACCCGCCGGTACCTCATCTCACCCGGTGCCGCCCGGATCATCAGCGCCCTGCTCACCCTCCGGGAAGACGTCATCGCGCCCCTGCTGGCGGCGTCGCCGACCCGCGGATCCGCCGCACTCCCCGCCATTGGACCGACATCGACCGGCACTACCAGGCGCTACGCCTGGAGATGATGGCCCTGTTCGCCGACATCGGAATCGCCTGCGGATGACGCAACGACAACATTTTGTCGATCGGGTTCCCTCAAGCGGCTAGCCGCCCCGGCCCGCCGGGCCGCCTGAGCCGCCGAGGAGTACCCGCATGACCAGCCCCGTGCTCACTATGAACACCCACGCAGACCGTGCAGGCATTCCTGGATGCCTTCGCCCGGCACGACATCGACGCGGCCGTCGCCCTGGCCGACCCGCAGGTCACGGTCACCGTTCACCCGCTCGGCGTCCGCGACCAGGGCGCGGACGCGCTGCGCGCGGTCCTCGCCGACCTGGTGCGCGGCTTCCCCGACCTGATGATCAGCGTCAGCCGGGTCATCACCACCGGCGACGTCGTCACCGCGCTGTTCAAGGCGGAGGGAACCCAGGCGGCCGACTACGCCGGCGCCATCAACCAGGAGAAGCACCTGGACATCGACCAGGCCTGGCGGTTCGCGACCGGCGGCGGCCTGATCACCGGGATCACCGCCTACTGGTGCCAGGCCCAGCTGTACCGGCGGCTGGCCGTCAAGCGCTACGACGAGATCGCGATCGCCTGAGGCCAGGGGGAGATCACCATGACCGAAGTAAGCCAGCGCCCCCGCACCGCGGAATCCGCGTCCGCGGTCGTGACCGAGTTCTTCGACCGGTACCGCGCACATGACATCGACGGCATGACCGACCTGTGCTCGGTCAACGCCGGGTTCTCCTACGTCCCGGTCGAGATCTGGGGCAAGCAGCGGGTGCTGCGCGGCGACGGCAAGGTCTGCACCGTCGGCAAGCCGCTGTGGACCGGGCTAGTCGCGTCGTTCCCGAACCTGTCCAACACCGTGCACAGCCTCGTCGGCAACGACGACGGCGACGTGGTCGCCGAGGTCGACATCGAGGGCACCCAGCAACTGGCCTGGGGTCTGGTCACCCCGGCTGGCCGGCACTACCGCGAACCGCACCTGTTCATCTTCCACGTCGGTACCGACCTGCTCATCGACAGCATCACCGCCTACTGGAACGACGCGGGCATCAGCCAGCAACTCGGCCACAACGAAGTCGACTGACGAGAGGACCCATCCGATGGCACTGCTCAAGCGGGAAGAATGGCAGGGCTTCGTCCGGGACGTGGACTGGTCCTACAGCTACGTCGACGACGAGGCGATCTACCCCGAGTGGCACAGCGGCACCGGCAAGGTGCCCAGGCAGGCCTGGCTGGCCTGGGAAGAGAGCTACAAGGTCAGCTACCCGGAGTACGTCGCGACCCAGCGGGAGAAGGAGGCGGCGGTGTACGCGGTCAAGGCCGCGCTGCAGCGCTCGTCCGCGTTCGACACCCTGACCGAGGGCTGGAAGTCCGCGACCAAGATGCACTTCGGCGGCGTCGCCCTCGTCGAGTACGCCGCGGTCCTGGCCGAGCTCAAGATGGCCCGGTTCGGGCTCAACGGCTCGTGGCGGAACATGGCCACCTTCGGCCAGCTCGACGAGCTGCGGCACGCCGCGGTCACCACGTTCTTCGGGCACGAGTTCGTGGGCAAGGACGCCCAGTACGACTGGACGCAGAAGACGTTCCATACCAACGACTGGGTGGCGATCTCGCTGCGCAACCTGTTCGACGCGATGATGACCTCCGCGAACGTGGTGGACATCGCGATCGAGCTGCCGCTGACCTTCGAGACCGGGTTCACGAACCTGCAGTTCGTGGCGCTGGCCGCCGACGCGCTGGCGTCCGGCGACGTCAACTTCGCCAACATGATCTCCTCGATCCAGACCGACGAGGCGCGGCACTCCCAGCAAGGCGGCCCGACGCTGGAGATCCTGGTCGAGCACGACCCCGTGCGGGCCCAGTGGGTGGTCGACAAGGCCTTCTGGGGATCGGCCCGCGCGTTCGCCGCGCTCACCGGGCCCGCGATGGACTACTACACCCCGCTCGAGCACCGCAAGCAGTCCTACCGTGAGTTCATGGAGGAGTGGATCATCGACCAGTTCGTGCACACCCTCGAGCAGTACGGGCTGAAGAAGCCGTGGTACTGGGACGAGTTCATGCGCGGTCTGGACATCTGGCACCACGGGCTGCACATGGGCCTGTGGTTCTGGCGGCCGACGATCTGGTGGCGGCCGATGGCCGCGGTCAGCCGGGACGAGCGCGCCTGGCTGGCGGAGAAGTACCCCAACTGGGAGCAGGTCTTCGGCGACAAGTGGGACGTGATCATCGACAACGTCAACTCCAACAACATGGAGGCGACCCTGCCGGAGACGCTGCCCTGGCTGTGCAGCACCTGTCATCTGCCCGCCTGCAACGCCACCCAGTCCAGGAACGGCACCTGGCGGGTCCGTGACATCTCGCTCAGCTACGACGGCCGGACCTACCACTTCTGCACCAACGCCTGCCGGCAGATCTTCTGGAAGGACCGGGACAACGTCAACCACGAGACGCTGATCGACCGGTTCCTGGCCGGGCAGATCCAGCCCATGGACGTCGGCGGCATCCTGGGCTACATGGGCCTGACGCCGGAGGTGATGGGCGACGACCCGGACTACGAGGCCTGGACCAGGGACTACGCCGGCCGAGTGGCGGCCCGGCCATGAGCGAACCCCAACTGGTCCCGCTGAACGCCATCTTCGCCACCGACTTCGTGCAGATCCTGGTGCCGGTGACCACCGCGAACACCATGGCCGAGGTGGCGGCCGCGGTGGCCCATCACGTGGAAGGCAAGCGGGTGCGGGCGCTGCCCTACGACAAGGTCGTCATTTACCAGGGCGAACGGATGCCGGCCGAGATGACCGTCGCCGCCGCAGGAATCCGGCCGCTCGACCACGTCACGGTCGAGTACGACATCCCGGAGGGATCATGAAGAACCCGGTGGGCCCGGTGCTGCGGATGGGCGACGAGGTCGAGCTGATCGTCGCCGCGATCGAGGACGACAACCCCGGCACCGACATCGAGGTGATCGACCGCGGTGCCTACGTCCGGGTGCAGGGCGAAGACCAGATCACGGTGACGGAAGAGACGCTGCGCCGCTACCTCGGCGCCGACTACGAGATCAGGTCGTTCGGCGGGATCATGTCCGCGTTCAGCGGCCGGGTGATCAACACCAGCGACGCCATCACCTGGCAGAGCATCGCCCTGGGTAAGGAGGCGGCCCGATGACCGAGACGCCCGCGCGCAAGCCCCGCCCGCGCCGGACCTTCAGCGCGTTCGGCGACGTGCGCCGGATGCCGAGTGAGTACGAGATCGTCACCCACGCGCAGAACTGGACGCTGCGGCAGAACCGTGCGGCGGCCTTCGAGCAGAACCCGTCGTCAGCGCCCAACCTGTGGTTCCTGACCTACCGGGACAACACGCCGCTGAAAGCCACGGACTGGGACGCCTTCCGCGACCCGGACGCGCTGACCTACCGGGCCTACGTCAACCTGCAGGCCGACGCGGAGACCCGGGTGCGCGGCGTGCTTGAGGCACACGCCGAAGCCGGTGCCGACGCCGCTCTCGACCCGGCGGCGGTGGCCCTGCTCGGCGGCCTGTTCACCCCGTCGCGGTACCTATGCCACGGGTTCCAGCAAGTGGAGGCGTACATCGGGTACATGGCGCCGAGTTCCTACATCACCAACGCGGCGGCCTTCGCCACCGCGGACTTCCTGCGCCGGGTCACCACCGTCGCCTACCGCACCAGGGAGCTGCAGATCGCCCGCCCGGACTCCGGCATCGGCTCGGCCGAACGGTCCCGGTGGGAGGGCACGATGGCTGGCAGCCTGCCCGCAAGGCGGTCGAGTACGCGCTGGTCAGCTACGACTTCGGCGAGGCGTTCACCGCGCTCAACCTGGTCCTCGGCCCGACCCTGGACGACGTTCTGCTGACCCAGCTCGGCGGGGCCGCCAGGAGCATCGGCGACGACCTGACCTGGCTCCTCACCTCGTTCCTTGGCGAGGACTCCCGGCGCCGCGGCCGGTGGAGCCGGGCCCTGGCCGACCTGGCCGTGGCCCAGCGACCGGACAACAGGGGCGTGCTGGCCAAGTGGATCGGCCGCTGGGCCGGACGGGCCGACGAGGCCGCGCTGGGGCTCGGGACGATCCTGGAGGCGGCGGTCGGTGTCCCCGCCGCCGACGTCGCCGCCCACGCCAGGGCGGCCAGGGAGCAGTTCCTGGCCGGGCTGCTCGAGACCGCCAGCGGGAACGGAAGGGCGCACGCGGGCTGACCATGGAGACCGCACGCTGGCGCGACACGATCAACCTCGATGACCTGTGGGAAGGCGACATGACCGCGGTTACGGTCGAAGGCGAGGCCGTGCTCCTGGTCAACGTGGACGGTACCGTCAGGGCCTATTCCAACCGGTGTCCGCACCAGGCGTCGGCCCTGGATGAGGGTGACCTGGACGGGGAGACGCTGACCTGCGCCAAGCACCTGTGGGAGTTCAACGCCGTCACCGGCTGCGGCATCAACCCGGATGACGCCAGGCTGACGAGCTACGCCTGCCAGGTCGGCGACGACGGCACGATCTACGTGGACATCGGCCGGTGAGCGAGCTCCGGGCCGCCGCCGCGACCTGAGGAGGACCAAACGTGAGCACGACACTCGCCGCCGAATGGCACGTCGACGAGCCTGCGGTCCGGGTCACCGAGGGTGATGCCCGCGCCGCGCTGCGCGCGGTGACCGGCAAACCGGTCATCCCGGCCCGGGCCCGGCTGCGGTTCGGCCCGGGCCGGACCTGCGAGGCGATCGCCCGGCTGCTCGACCGCGCCATCGTGCGCGCCGAGGCAGCCGGCCTGGATCCGCGGCTGCTGGTCGTGGCCGAGGGCCGGGCGGATGCGGGGGAGGACATCGTCCGGGTGCGGCGCAAGGCCCACGGGGTGGCGGACTGGATCCACAGCCCGGCCTGCCAGGTCCACATCGTGCTGCGTCCGGCCGGCCTGCACGCGTCCGGCCAGGCCGCGGCCCCTTCCAGTCCACCCGCGGATCTGGTGGCGCCAGTGGTTGCCGCCGGACCTTCCGGGGAGGCAGCCGCCGTGCGTGACGCGCTGGCCGAGGTCATCGACCCCGACCTCGGCGTGAACATCGTGGACCTCGGATTTGTCCGCGGCGTGGTCGTCGACGGACGGACGGCGGTCATCACCATGACGCTCACCTCGGCGGCCTGCCCGCTCACCGGCGTCCTGGAGGATCAGATCCGCGCTGGGCTGGTCCCGCTCGGCTGTGTCGACGATTTCCGCGTCGACTGGCAGTGGATACCGGCCTGGCGGCCCGCGGACATCACCGACAGCGGCCGCGAGCAGCTGCGCGCCATCGGCTTCACCATCTGAGCGCGACGCCCGCCTGCGCTCAGAGCCGCTCGCCCGCGGTGACCGGGGCGGCGATGGTGTTCCCCGGCGGGGCCAGCGGGCACTGCCACGCGTCGTTGTACCGGCACGACGGGTGGTACAGGAAGTTCAGGTCGACAACCAGGTGCCCGTCCCGCCCGCCCAGGTCGGCGCCCTTGGCGGTGTCCAGCGCATACCGGCCGCCGCCGTAGCTGGACTGGCCCGCAGTGCCGTCGCGCAGCGGCAGCAGCAGGCCGCCGGCGTACTGCCGCAGCCACCACACGTCGATGACCGCGTCCAGCGGCGCGGGCAGCCTCAGGCTGCCGATGCGGTCCATCGGGATCACCCCGTCGCTGGTAGGCACCGACAGCGACAGTTCCTCCCCGGCCGGGAGCAGCGGCAGTTCGAAACGCAGGCCAGGGTCGTAGGGCCAGTACGGCAGGCCCGTCGTGCGCAGCGGATCGCCCGGCGGCAGCGGGCTCTGCGGATGCGACCGGAACAATTCGTCCCGGCCCCGCCGCCACAGCTCGTGCGCGCGCCGCGGATCGCCCTCGGCCCGCACCCCCGCGTAGAGTTCGGCGACGGTGCGCCGCCATCCGGTTAGCTCAAGTTCCCCGCTCGTCATGCTCCGAGTCTGCCCGTTCGGTACCAATCTTCATTCCGAACGGGCCGGGGTTCCCGTCTTGCCGCAGGTTTCCGCTGGACCGGGCGGATCATCCGCTGCGATGCTCAGGACATGACTACCACCAGCCGGCCGCAGCAGTATGCGGACGTCGTCGACCTGCGGCGCTACCCGATCAACGTGCCTGACAGCCAGTCCTGCCGCGACCTGGTCCTGCACTGCCAGGACCAGCTCCGCGACCGCGGGGTCGCCCAGCTGCCCGGCTTCCTCAGCACGGACGCGGTCCGCCAGATGATCGCGGAGGCGGACCGGCTGGCCGGCCGGGCCTGGGCGAGCGACCAGAGCCACACCGTCTACTTCGAGCCGCCCGACGATTCCGCGGGCGCCGACCACCCGCGCGCGCTGCTGCAGCACTCGGCCAAGAAGGCCGTCGCCTACGACCTGATCCCGGATGGCGCGCCCATCAGGCGGCTGTACGAGTCCGGCGACCTGACCGCGTTCATCGCCGCGGTGCTGGGCAAGCAGGTGCTCTACCGCAGCGCCGACCCGCTGGACGCCCTGGAGATCGCGATCTTCGGCGACGGCGACGAGCTCGGCTGGCACTTCGACAACAGCGAGTTCTCCGTCACCGTGATGTACCAGGAGTCCGAGGCGGGCGGCCACTTCGACTACTGCCCCCGGCTGCGCGACGAGCGTGACGAGAACTACGCCGGCGTCCGGAAGGTCCTGCTGGGCGGCCCGGGCGGTGTGGTCAGGCTGCCCAGCAGCCCGGGCACGCTCGCGGTCTTCCGCGGCCAGCACGCCCTGCACCGGGTTACCCCGGTCACCGGCCCGCGCCCGCGAATCAACTCGGTGCTGACCTACGGCGAGCGCCCGGGCATGAAGCTGAACCGGCTCACCCAGGAACTCTTCTACGGCCGCACGGCCTGAACGCCCCCCCGCGCTGAATTAAGTACCGGATATATCGATTCAGCTCCCGCTCTGCCGTGAATGTTCACCTTGACTTTGGCGTCCGGACGGGAGAAAGGTGACAAATACGCCTGGTCGCGGGGCCGGCGGAATGGGGACGCTGGACTTTCAGCGTGGGGGGACAGCCATGAATAACCTGCTGGAACGCCTGGGCGGGTTCGCCGCCAGGCGGCACTGGATCTTCATCATCGCCTGGCTGGTCATCCTCGGCGGCGCGTTGTGGGCGCGGCACGCGTCCGGCGGCGAGTTCGTCAACAACTACAGCGTGTCCGGCAGCGGTTCCGCCCTCGGCCAGGATCTGCTGAACAAGGACTTCCCGCAGCAGGGCGGGTACGCGGGCCAGATCGTGTTCCACGCCAAGAGCGGGAAGGTGTCGGACGACCAGGGCGCGGTGAACCAGGCCACCAGCAACGTGGCCAAGCTTCCCGACGTGATCAAGGCGGTGAGCCCGTTCGCGTCGCCGAACTCCGGCGCGGTGTCCAAGGACGGCACCATCGCCTACTCGAGCGTGTCCTGGAGCGTCAACCCGAACTCGCTGGAGACGGACTACCTGAACCGCCTGGACCAGGCGGTCGCGCCGGCCAGGTCGGCCGGCCTGCAGGTCGCCTACGGCGGCGGCGCCGGGCAGATCGGGCAGGTGACCCACGACCTGAAGTCCGAGATCATCGGCCTGGCCTGCGCGCTAGTGCTGCTGGTGTTCATGTTCGGCTCGCTGATCGCGGCAACGATCCCGCTGCTGTCGGCGATCTTCAGCGTCGGCGCCGGGCTCTGCCTGCTCGGGCTGCTCGCCGCGGCCATCACCTTCCCTACCACCGCGCCCACCATCGCCACGCTGCTCGGGCTGGGCGTGGCCGTGGACTACGGGCTGTTCCTGATGGCCAGGCACCGCGAGCAGATGGATACCGGGATGGACCTGATCGCCTCGGCGGCGCACGCCGAGGGAACCTCAGGCGCGGCGATCGTGGTGGCAGGCGGCACGGTCGTGGTGTCGATCCTGGGCCTGTACGTATCCGGGGTGGCGTTCGTGGGTGCGCTCGGCCTGGCCGCCGCGATCGTGGTGGCCATCACCATGCTGGCCGCGCTGACCCTGGTGCCCGCGTTCATGGGCGTGGCAGGAGGCAACGTCCGGGCGCTTTCGGCCCGGTTCCGGGCCCGCAAGGCGGGCATCTCCGCGCAGGAACAGGCCGCGCGCAGCGCGACCGCCACCCACGAGCAGCACGAGCACAGCGCCTTCGCCCGCTGGGGCCGCAAGGTCAGCAAGCGGCCGTGGCCGTGGGCGGTGGCCAGCGTCGCGGTGCTCGTCGTCCTGGCCATCCCGTTGTTCTCGATCACGCTCGGGCAGCCCGACAACGGCACGAACCCCACTTCCGACAGCAGTCGCCAGGCCTACGACCTGATCTCCGAGGGCTTCGGGCCCGGTGCCAACGGCCCGCTCGCCGTCGTGGTGAAGCTGCCGAAGCAGTCCGCCTCCGACAACCAGTCGCTGCTGACCACGATGACCAAGGACGTCGCGGCCACCTCGGGGGTGGCGTCGGTCACCCCGGCGACGGTGAACCAGGCCGGCACCACGGCGGTGTTCAGCGTGATCCCGACCACGCGGCCGCAGGCCGCCGCGACGGAGAACCTGGTCAACCGGCTGCGCGACGATGTCCTGCCCAAGGAGCACGCGACCAGCTACGTCACCGGGACCACCGCGGGGACGGTCGACTTCACCGAGCGGATCACCGGGCGGATGGTGTGGCTGATCCTCGCCGTCGTGGTGATCTCGTTCATCCTGCTGACCATCGCGTTCCGGTCGGTGGTCATCGCCACCAAGGCCGCGATCTTGAACCTGCTGTCGATCGGCGCCGCCTACGGCGTGATCGTGGCGATCTTCCAGTGGGGCTGGGGGGAGAGCCTGATCGGCGTGCACACCACGCTGCCGATCCCGGCCTACGTCCCGATGCTGGTCTTCGCCATCGTGTTCGGCCTGTCCATGGACTACGAGGTCTTCCTGCTGTCGCGGGTGCACGAGGCGTGGATCGAGACCGGCGACCCGCACCGTGCCGTCGCGGTCGGCATCGGGGCCACCGCCCGGGTCATCACCACCGCGGCGGCGATCATGGTGGTGGTCTTCGCGAGCTTCGTCCTGTCGACCGACCCCACGGTGAAGATGCTCGCCATCGGGATGGCCTTCGCCGTCCTGATCGACGCGTCGCTGGTCCGGATGATCCTGGTGCCCTCGATCATGGCCCTGCTGGACGCGCGGGCCTGGTGGATGCCGCGCTGGCTGGAGTCGATCGTCCCGAACCTGCAGCTAGAGGGCAGCACCGCGCCGGCAGCGTCCGCCGCGCCCACCACACCGGCACCCGTCGGCCCAGCCCAGACCAAGGCCGCGTCGGATGCCAAGGCCGCGCCGGATGCCAAGGCCGCGCCGGAAACCGAGGCTGCGCCGGAAACCGAGGCTGCGAGGAAAGCCGAGGCCGAGACGGCGACCGCGTCCGGAGTGCGGCCCCCGCCATCCGCGAAGTAAGCCGAGCGGGCCACGCTCTGCCCATCGGAAGCAGCCGGGCTCGGCCGTGGAATGGGGTGAACCCCGGGCCTGCCGTCGGCGGACGTCATGGGCATTGATGTGAGCTCGATCACTCCGTAGGATGCATTCTGCATCGGTCCTCACCGTAGGAGGGTTCATGTCCCGTCGCGATCTCATCGACCCGGATGCACGCCAACCTTTGGACCTGCTGCAACAGGCGATTCCTGGCGGCTTCAACACCATTCCCGACATCGTGCAGCGACGAGCGACGGTGAGCGGGTTGCTGGCCGCCATGGAGGTCCCGCCGAACCCCAACGTCACCTCCGAGGACCGGATGGTTCCCGGGCCGGACGGCGCGCCAGACATCAAGGTGCGGATCTACCGGCCGGTGGACGCGACCGGGACGCTCCCCGGGATCTACTACATCCACGGCGGCGGCATGATCCTGGGCGACCTCGACGGCGAGGATGCGGTGGCCGCGTCGATCTGCGAGCATGTGGACACGGTGGTCGTCTCCGTCGAGTACCGGCTGGCCCCCGAGCACCCCTACCCGGCGCCGGTCGAGGACTGCTACGCCGGCCTGGTCTGGATGGCGGGCCACGCCGCTGAGCTCGGCTTCGACCCGGACCGCCTCGCCGTCTACGGCGGCAGCGCGGGCGGCGGCCTGACCATCGCCATCACGATGATCGCCCGCGACCGCGGCGGCCCGGCCATCCGCTTCCAGATGCCGATCTACCCCATGATCGACGACAGGAACGAGACCCCGTCGAGCCACGAGATCACCGACATCGGGCTGTGGGACCGCGCGGGCAACATCGAGGCCTGGAAGTGGTACCTCGGCGACGGGAAGGCCGATCAGTACGCCGCCCCGGCCCGCGCGGAGAACCTGGCCGGCCTGCCGCCGACCTTCATCGACGTCGGCATGGTTGACATGTTCCGGGACGAGGACATCGCGTTCGCGCAGCGGCTCATGCAAACTGGTGTGCCGACCGAGCTGCACGTCAATCCCGGTTCCTATCACGCGGCGGAAGTGTTCGCGCCTGACTGCGCGCTATCGCAGCGGATCTGGACTCGCCGTTTCGAGGCCCTGCGCCGCGGCCTCGCCTGACTCCAGGTCGGCCCGGACCTCGGCGTAGATTCGCCGGTAACGGGCGATCGCGGCCTGGGCGTCACCGTGTTCCAGCAGCACGAGGACTTCGGTGTACCCGTCGATCCACGGCCGCCAGTGATTGCTCTCCGGGGTCAGTCCCAGCAGCCGCCGCATCCGGGTGACCACCAGGTCCACGTGGGTCTGCAGTTCCCGGTTCCCGCTAGCCGAGATCATGATGGTGCTGAAGTCGGCGCCCGCGGAGGTCGCGGTCGCCACATCGCCGGACCGCAGGCTGGCCTGCATCTCATCCAGGCGCTGGCGCATCCTGGCTAGATCGGCGCCGGTCAGGTTCGGCACACCCCACTCGACGCCCGCGCAGGCCAGCACGCACATGACGTCGATCAGCTCGAGCGCGTTCTTCTGCGAGACGTCGGTGACCCGCCGCGTCCGGTTCGGCGAGATGTCGATCAGGCCCTCGGCGGACAGCAGCACGATGGCCTCGCGGACCGGCGTGATGCTGACGCCGAGCCGGTCGGCGAGTTCCGCGTCCTTGATCACCGTGCCCGGGGCCAGCCGCCCGGTCACGATCTCCTCGCGCAGGTGCCGCGTGATGGCCTCGCTGCGGGTCAGCGGGAGGGAGTACGACACCAGATCACTTTAGTGCCGGGTCGGCGCACGACTCATGGCACGACTGGCTCATCTGGGCCCACGTAGGGTAGCCCGCGTGGAGATCATCAGGTACACCACGAGCGATTCCCCGGCTCCGCTGGCTGGCGTGCGCGACGAGGGGCAGGTGTTCGGCCTGCCGGGCGTGCCGTCGCTGGCCGCTCTGTGGGCGCTGCCGCTGGCCGAGATCAGGCAGCGGGTGCGGGACCGCGAGGCCGTCCCGGCCGCGGGCGTCACCCTGCTGCCGCCCGTCGACGGCCGGACCGAGGTCTGGGCGGCCGGGGTCACGTACGTCACCTCCCGCGAGGCGCGGGTCGAGGAGAGCGAGAGCTCGGCCGACGTCTACCGGCAGGTCTATGAGGCCGAACGCCCCGAGCTTTTCTTCAAGTCGGCAGCGTGGCGAGTTATCGGCGACGGGCAGACCGTCGCGGTGCGCGCCGACTCTGTCGTCGACGTGCCGGAACCCGAGGTCGCCCTGGTGATCAACCGCTTCGGCGAGATCGCGGGCTATACCGCGTGCAACGACGTGTCGTCCCGCTCGATCGAGGGCGAGAACCCGCTCTACCTGCCGCAGGCGAAGGTCTACCTGGGCGGGTGCGCGGTGGGCCCGGCGATCCGTCCCGTCTGGGAGATCACCGACCCCTATGACCTGGGCATCGAGCTGACGATCCGGCGCGGCGGCGCAGTCGCCTGGCACGGCCAGGCCAGCACCGCCTCGCTGCGCCGCAAGTTCGACGACCTCGTCGGCTACCTGATGCGAGCTGACATCCACCCCGACGGCGTGGTGCTGGCGACCGGGACCTGCCTGGTGCCGCCCGCCCCGTTCAGCCTGGCGGACGGCGACGTCGTGACAGTGGGCGTAGGCGGCGTCGGCACCTTGACCACCCGCGTCGTCCGCGGCCTGGATCGCATGCGCGAAGCCTTCGGATGGCCCGCGCCGCCCGGTCCGGCGGGCGTTCGGGACTGATGGGCGTTCGGGGGCGGGATTAAATGGCTGATGTGCTGATCGAGCGCGCGGGCTTTCTGGCCTCGCTGGAGGGATTGCTCCGCGAGGCGCTTGACGGCAGCGGCCGGCTGGTGTTCATGGGCGGCGAGGCGGGCGTTGGCAAAACGGCGCTCGCCGCCGCCCTGGCCGACACGGCCGGGGCCGACACGGCCGGGGCCGCCGGGACCGGCGCCGCCGGGGCGACGGTACGGCGTGGCTCGTGCGACAATGTCACGACCGCCGAGGCGCTGGGCCCGATTCTGGACGCCTTCCCCGAGCTGATCGCGGCGGTGGACGACGAGGCGGGGCTGAGCAGGCTCCGCCTGTTCAGGAAGGTGCGCGAGGCGCTGTCGGAGTCCCCGATGCTGCTCCTGCTCGAGGACGTCCACTGGGCCGACGAGGCGACCCTGGACATCCTGCGCTACCTGGGCCGCCGCCTGGCCGGGGTCCGGCTGATGATCCTGGCCACGTACCGCTCCGAGGAGGTAGGCCGTGATCACCCGCTGACCGTGGTGATGGGCGATCTCGCGGGGCTGGCCGGCGTCGTCCGGACGCAGCTGCCCGCGCTCAGCGTCACGGGCGTGCGGCAGCTCCTGGAGGCGGCGGGCTCGACCCTGGACGCCGACGCGACGTTCCAGCGCACCGGCGGGAACCCGTTTTACGTCACCGAGGTGCTCGCGGCCGGGGCCGAACAGGTGCCGGCCACGGTGCGCGATGCCGTACTGGCCCGCGTGTCCCGGCTCTCGCAGGCCGGCCGGGAGGCCGCCGCGGCGGCGTCGGTGCTCGGCCGCCGCGCCGAGACGGGTTTCCTCGCCGCCGTCTCGGGCCAGCCGCTCGCGGCGGTCGGTGAGTGCCTGGACCGCGGCGTGCTAGTGGCGCACGGTGACGCCGTGGAATTCCGGCATGACCTGGCCCGGCTCGCGGTCGAGCGGTCACTGTCCCCGGCTCAGCGTTCCGGTGCCCACGCCCGTGCGCTCACGTACCTGACGGAGCGGGGCTCGCACGACCACCGGTGGCTGGCGCACCACGCCGCGGGCTGCGGCGACCGCGCCGCGGTGCTGCGGCACGCTCCGCTCGCCGCTGCCCGCGCTGCCCGTCTCGGCGCGCACCGCGAGGCCGCGGAGCAGTTCCAGCTGGCGCTGCGGCACCACGAGCCGCCCGACCGGCAGCGGGCCATCCTGCTCGAGCAGCTGTCGTACGAGTGCTACCTGACCGACCAGCTGGCACGGGCCCGGGACAGCTGGCTGGAGGCGCTGGCCATTCATGAACGGGAACGGGACGCCCATTCCATCGGCACGGCGCAGCGGTGGCTGTCGCGGCTGTCCTGGGTTCTCGGGCAGAACGCGGACAGCGAGCGCTACGCGGCGGCCGCGGTGAGCACGCTGGAGTCACTCGAGCCCGGCCCGGAACTCGCCATGGCCTACAGCAACATGGCTCAGCTGCACATGCTGGCCGGGGACACCGCGCGGACGGTGCGCTGGGGCACGAAAGCGATCGAGCTGGCCCGTGAGCTAGGCGACCGTCAAGCCGAGATCCACGCGCTGAACAACGTGGGCTCGGCGCTGGCGGCAAGCGGTGACGTGCTCGAAGGCCATACCAGGCTGACGCAGAGCCTGGACCTCGCCCTGGCCGAGGATGCCCACGAGCACGCCGCCCGGGCTTTTACCAACCTCGGCAGCACCGGCGTCATCAACCGGTCGCTGGCCGAGGCCGACCGGCACCTGCGGGCCGGCATCATCTACTGCGCCGACCGCGATCTCGACACGTGGCGCCTGTACATGACCGCCTGGCTCGCCCGCTCGCTGGCTGAGCAGGGGCAGTACGCCGCGGCCGAACAGCATCTCGCCGACGTCACGCGGCACCCGCACGTGACGCCGATCACCCAGGTCAGTCTCCTGCCGGTGACCGGCGTGCTCGCTGCCCGGCGCGGCCTCGACGGCTCGGAGGCGCTGGACGAAGCCCTCGCTATCGCCGTCCGGACCCGCGAGTCCCTGCGGCTGGTGCCGGTGGCCGCGGCACGCGCCGAAGCGGCGTGGATCGGCGGGCGCATCCAGGACGTGGCCGCCGAGATCGACCACGCCTGGGCCGCCACCGTGGCGCATCCGCAGCCATGGGACCTGGGGGAGCTGAGCTGGTGGCTGTACCTGGCCGGGGATCACCGGCCGGTCAGCGCGCCCCTGGCGCGGCCCTTCGCGCTCATGCTGGCGGGCGAGTACCGGGCGGCCGCCGCCGCGTGGGAGGCCCTTAACTTTCCGCTCTGGTCGGCCTACGCGCTGGCCTTCTCGCCGGAGATCCGGGACGCGCAGCAGTGCGTGGACGTTCTCGACAAGCTGGGCGCCCCGGCTGTGCGCCAGGCCGTGCTGCGTGACCGGCACGTCCGCGGCCTGGTGGTGCCGCGCGGCCCCCGGACGGCGAGCCGCGCCAACCCGGCCGGACTCACCGCCCGCGAGGCCGAGGTGCTCCAGCTTCTCGCCGACGGGCTGTCATACGCCGAAGTCGCCGGGCGGCTCGTCCTTTCCGAGAAGACCGTCGGTCACCACGTCTCGGCCGTGCTCCGCAAGCTGGGGGAGCCGACCCGGTCCCGGGCGGTCGCCGCGGCGCTGCGGCTCGGGGTCATCACGCCAAGATAGGGAACACGCCCGATGTGCGTCCCGGTCCGGCTGGGGTGTCCTGGACAGGCAGGCAACGAGCCTGCTCAGCAAATCGGGAGAGGAACAACCATGGCACTGTTCATGGACACGCACACGATGGACGGTCCGGTCAGCCTGGACGACGTGGCAAAGGCACACGCCGCCGACCTGCAGACCCAGGACGGTTACGGGGTTCACTACCTTCGGTACTGGGTCGACCAGGAGCACGGCAAGATCTTCTGCCTGGTGGACGCGCCGGACGCCAGCACGGCGGCCACGGTGCACCGCGAGGCGCACGGGCTCGTCGCCGACGAGATCTACCCGGTCGCCGAGGGCGCCTGATCTCGTACCGGGAACCTTCATGGCATCTCCATGCGGCCCCCGCCTGTCTTGCACAGGCGGGGCCGATCCTGGTCTCGTCGCCGGCGAATGCCGGGGCAGCACGAGACGAAAGGACGTCGCCATGATGTACGGCAGGCTTACGGTGAACCCGGTCCACGCCGCGTGGAACACCGTAGCCCGGTTCGACGACTACGGGTCCGCCCAGCGGGCGGTCGACCGGCTCTCCGACGACGGGTTCCCGGTCGAGCAGCTCGAACATCGTCGGGTCCGACCTGCAGCTGGTGGAGCGGGTGACCGGGCGGCTGACCAAGTGGCGGGCCGCGGCCGCGGGCGCACTCAGCGGCATGTGGGCCGGACTGCTGATCGGCATCTTGTTCGGGCTGTTCACCACCGGGCATGCCTGGCTGGCCATAGTGGCGGTAGGCATCGGCCTTGGCGTGCTGTGGGGCGCGATCTTCGGGTTCGCGGCGCACCTCGCCACCCGTGGCGAGCGCGACTTCAGTTCGCTGCGCGGGCTCTCCGCGGCCCGCTACGACCTGATCGCGCGCGAAGGCGGCGCCGAGCGGGCCCGGGCAGCGCTGGAGCAGGCCGGGCTGCTGCCCGCCGAGGCCGCTGAGGCCCGAAAGTCCTGGTGAGCTAGGACTGGCCAGCGCTCGCGGCCCGGACCGACGCCCGGATCGCGTCCTCAAGCCCTTCGAGCGGGAACTTCCCGTCGATGCGCTCGCCGTCGACATAGAACTTCGGGGTCGCGTTGACGCCGTTCTTGAGGCCCTCCCGCACGTCGCCCTCGATCCTGGCGGCGTAGGCGCGGCCGGTGACCTCCCGCCGGAACCGGTCGGTGTCCAGGCCCAGGTCCCGGGCGCGGGACAGCAGGGAGTCGAGGTCGAGGCTGGACGAGGGCTGCAGCAGCAGCTCGTACATCTCCCAGAACTTGCCCTGGGCGGCGGCGGCCTCGGCCGCCTCGGCGGCCTGCTCGGCGTGCGGGTGCAGCTGCTGGATGGGGAAGTTCCGGAACACGAACCGGATCGAGCCCGGGTACAGGTCCAGCATCCGGCGGACGTCCCGGGCCGCGCCCCGGCAGAACGGGCACTCGTAGTCGCCGTACTCCAGGACCGTGACGGGTGCCGCGGCCGGGCCGAGCACGTGGTCATCGGCGGTGGTCTCCGGCACCGCGAAACTATCCAACTCCGGCTCCTTAGTCGGTGGCAGCAGCGGGAACCCCCGTCTTCAGGGCACGAGGTATTCGGGCGCTGAAAACAGGGCGTCATGGCCAGGGGAATCCGCGGTGCAGGACTTGTGATCATAGCGGCGTGGCGCGTCCACTGCGCCTTAGCCGAGCTTCCCTTCTGGTCATGCTCACTCACCCAGTCCGGCTTGCAGTGACGACATTGCCCGGGCGGTGTGGTTCCGCACGGCGGCCATGCTCATCCCGGTCGCCGAGGCGATCTCGGCATCGGGCAGGTCCGCGAGGTACCGAAGGACCACCACCTCGCGCTGGCGGGCGGAGAGCGCCCGCAGCGCCGACACGACGGCGGAGCCCGGCTCGCCGGTACCCTTGGTCGGCCTGAGCGGCGGCACCGACCGGGACCGGTGTACCACCGACCAGCGCAGGTAGGCCAGCGCGGCGTCGGTATCGGGCAGCATGTGCCACCGGCCGTGCACGGCGGCGAAAGCGTCCTGAACGATGTCTTCCGCGGTAGCCAGGTCCGGCACCAGCAGGGCCGCGAGCCGGACCAGTGCCGGGTAGTGCAGCTGATACAGCACCGCCACCGCGTGGCCGGCGTCCTGCTCCGTCGAGACGCCGTGCTCAGAAGAGGTGTCCCGTCCGTCTCGTGCGGCCGGGATCCGATCGCGGATGCGGGCTGCCCGCCAGGTCTTGGCGCTCGTCGGCTCACGGCCAGACCTGGTCTTCATGGTCCGCATGATCGTTCTCTCCGGGCGGTCAAGCGACGGCGTCAGGGGCGGGTCCGTGACGCTCGCTTGTATGAGCGGGCCCTCCCCGCAGCGCCAACAACTTTCCGGGGCCCAATCACCGGGTCTCGCGGCCGCGTCAGCCGGGGTACTTGCGATCCAGGTAGCTGCGGGCGACGTCCGCGTCGATGCGCCAGGGAACCGGGACGACGCAGCTGGTGGCGTCCACGCTGCGGGTGGCGACCGCCTCGAGGCAGCGGGCCTGCAGGGCGAAGCCGAGGTCCATCGACTCGATCGAGTTTCCCAGCGGGCGCGGGCCGGCCAGGTTGAACATGTGCCCGCGGGCCAGCAGGTGGACCCGCCTGCCGTCGCTGAGCTCCAGCGTGAGCAGGTCGTCGGCGTACTCGGTGGTGCCCGCGACCTCGGCCGCGCCGATCAGCCCCGCCGCGTCGATCTCGGCCGGGAAGTGCCCGGCGTTGGCCAGGATCACGCCGTCCCGCAGCAGCGGCAGATCGGCGGCGGTCAGCACGTCGCGGGCGCCGGTGACGGTGACGATGAGGTCCGCGTCGGCGACGGCGGTATCGCGCGGCGGCGTGCCGAACCCGTCCAGGTGCGCCCGGAGCCTGGTCACGGGGTCAACGTCGACGACGGACACCCGGGCGTAGGCGCGGCGGAAGCTGGCGGCGATCCCGCGCCCGCACGCCCCGTAGCCGAACACGGTGACCTGCTCCCCGTTGGTGACCCGGTTCGTCATCCGCAGGAAGGACTCGACCGAGCTCTGCCCGACGGCGTGCTCGTTCTCGGCGAACTGCTTGATCGGGCTGTCGTTGATGACCAGGATCGGCCGCCTGAGCTGGGCGCGGAGCGGCTCGAGCCGCATCCGGCCCGAGGTCGTCTCCTCGGTCCCGCCGATCAGCCCCTGATACGGGCGGTCCAGGTACCTGGCGAACAAGTCCCCGCCATTGTCCAGGATCAGGTCCGGCTCGGCGTCCAGCACCCCGGCGAGGTAACCGGCGTGCACCCCGCTGTCCTTGGTCGGACCGCCGATCACGGTGACGCCCTCGGCCCGCAGCCGGTCCACCGCTTCCGGCTGGGTGGTGTTGAGGTTGCCGGTCGAGATCAGCCTGGCTCCTCCGTCGCGCAGCGTCAGCAGCAGCGCCACCGTCTTGGCCTCCAGGTGGATGCCGGTGCCGATGGTCAGGCCATCGAACGGGCGGGCCCGCCCGAATTCGTCCGCGATGCCCCGCAGCAGCCGGCAGTGCTCGCGGACCCAGTCGATGCGCGTGGAAATCACCAGGTCAGTCTCCCCTCAGCCTCGTTCCGCACTGATCGTGGACCGCTGCGTGGGCCGCAGCCAAGGTTAACTGGGGACTGGTCCGCAGCACCCGCGACGCTGCCCTTCTCTCCGACAGAATGGGCGTACGGACCGTCGGCCGGCGCCGGGACAGCCGCCTCCTGCCCTCGCACGCAAGCGGCGCGCAGCTGGACAGGAGGACTGAGCAGCCGCTCGCCTGGGCATGATCGTTTTCGTGCCGGTATCTATTTTCGAACACAAGCCCCGGATCTGCCCGTTCGGCCATAAGTTGTGGCCGGGCGGCGCCCAGGTCAGCTGGAAGCCCTGCATCTGCACGGCTGCCCGGGAGGGGGCCGAACGAGGCCGCGGCATGGGCCATGTGTGGGTCACCTGCCGCGCCTGCCATGATCAACTCAGGCAAACCACGTTCTACGAGCCGCCGCACGACATCAGGCACCCCAAGGCTGGTGCCTAGCCCTACTGGTCAGTCAAGATTTAAGACACGTAACGTCCTGAAGACGGAGCAGAGTCAGAACCGTCACCAAAAGATCCGAAGGAGCGTCGATGAAGACCAAGGCCGCCGTCGTCTACGAGCCCGGCAAGCGCATCGAGATCGAAGAGCTCGACCTGGACGGCCCGAAGGACGGCGAGGTCCTGATCCGCTACACCCACGCGGGCCTGTGCCACTCCGACATCCACATCGCGCACGGCGACCTCCCGGCGCGGCTGCCCATGATCCTGGGCCACGAAGGCGCCGGGATCATCGAGGAGGTCGGGCCGGGCGTGACCCGGGTGAAGCCCGGAGACCACGTGGTCCTCTCGTTCATCCCGAACTGCGGCGTCTGCCGCTACTGCGCCACCGGTCGCCAGTCCATCTGCGACATGGGCGCGACGATCCTGGAGGGCTACCTGCCCGGCGAGCGGTTCCCCAACACCGGACCCCGCGGCCAGTACGGCGCCATGTGCATGATCGGGACCTTCAGCCAGTACGGCGTGATCAGCCAGACCTCGGCCGTCAAGGTCGACGACGACCTGCCGCTGGACAAGGCCGTACTGGTCGGCTGCGGCGTGCCGACCGGGTGGGGCTCCGCCGTGAACACCGCGAACGTCGCTCCCGGTGACACGGTGGCCATCTACGGCATCGGCGGTATCGGCATCAACGCGGTGCAGGGTGCCCGCTACGCCGGCGCGAAGAACGTCATCGCCATCGACCCGCTGGAGAACAAGCGCGAGAAGGCGATGGAACTCGGCGCGACTCACGCGTTCGCCACCGCCGAAGAGGCGCAGGCGGCCATCGCCGAGATGACCAGGGGACAGATGGCCGACTCGGCCATCCTCACCGTCGACCTCATGACGGCCGAAGTCGTGTCCGCCGGGTTTGACGCCATCGGCAAGGGCGGCACCGTCGTCGTGACCGGGCTGAACAAGCTCGAGATACCGACCGTCACGCTGTCCGGGTCCATCATGACCCTGTTCCGCAAGACGGTGAAGGGCAGCCTGTTCGGCGACTGCAACCCGACCACCGACATTCCCAAGATCCTCGGCCTGTACCAGGCCGGCGACCTCAAGCTCGACGAGATCATCACCCGGACGTACAAGCTCGAAGAGGTCAACGAGGGCTATGACGACCTGATGGCCGGCAAGAACGTCCGCGGCGTCATCATCCACGAGCACTGATTGACCGCATTGACCAAACAGGTAGTCGGGCGCCAGCGCGAGCTGGAGCTGGTCCGGGCCGCGCTCGCGTCTGGCGCCCACATCCTGCTCGAGGGGCCGCCGGGAACCGGCAAGTCCACCCTGCTGCGGCAGGTCGCGGCGTCCCGGCACGCCGAGTTCGTCCTCGTCGAGGGCAGCGCCGAGCTGACCCCGGCCCGCCTCATCGGGTCCTTCGACCCGGCGCTGGTGCTCGAGCAGGGCTACCGCCTGGAGAACTTCTCCGACGGCCCGCTGGTCCGGGCCATGCGCGAGGGCGGGCTGCTGTACGTCGAAGAGCTCAACCGGGTCCCGGAAGAGACCATCAACGTCCTGCTCACGGTCATGTCCGAGGGCGAGATCAACGTGCCGCGGCTTGGCCGCGTCGCCGCCGACGAGAGCTTCCGGCTGGTCGCGGCCATGAACCCGTACGACTCGGTGGGCACCTCCCGGCTGTCGATGGCGCTGTACGACCGGACCTGCCGGATCGCCGTCGGCTACCAGGACGCTGAGCACGAGCGCCAGATCGTGCAGCTCGCGGCCGCGCGCGCCAAGCCCGCCCTGATCGCCGAGGCGGTCGAGCTGACCCGGGCCACCCGCGAGCATCCCGACCTGCGCTCCGGCGCGTCCGTACGGGGCGCCATCGACTACGCCCGGCTGGTCCCCGAGCTCACCGAGGTCCGCGCCGTCCCGGCCGGCGACTGGCAGGCCGGCCTGGACGCGGCGCTGACCACGCTCTCTGGGCGGGTGCGGCGGCACGAGTCCTGCCAGCGGTCGGCCGACCAGATCATCGAGGAGATCTTCAGGCGCGTCCGGGCTGCCACCCAGGAGGGAGGCGAGCCCCGCCCGGGGGAATGACCAGCCCGCCGGGCGCTCCCGGGCCCGGCGGGCGGCAGCAGCAGCGGCGGCCCAAGCCCAAATCGGGTCGGCCCGACGGGGGGACCACCGGGCGGCACGAGCTGGCCAGGCACGCCCGCTTCGCCGAGATCAGCCCCGAGGTGGGCGTCCTGGACGAGCGGGCGATGAGCCAGGCCCTGGCCGACGACCCGGCCGCGTTCGAGCTGCTGGCCGCCATGACCACCGCGACCGACGAGAACCTGCGCGCCGCCGCGATCCGGCTCAGCGCCAGCATCGTGCTGGAGCGAGCCCGGGCCGGGCGGCCCTCGATGCGCGGGATCTCCCGGCTGCGGCCGGTCCGCGGGGCGACCGACGGCGACCTGGACATCGACGCCTCGATCGAGGGGATATCCGCCGCCCGCACCGAGGCCAGGCCGGTGGCAGTCGAGGACCTGACCACGGTGCAGTGGGCGAAGGCGCCCACGGCGTTCGCGGTCGTGGTCGACCGGTCCGGCTCGATGAGCGGGCCGCGGCTGGCCGCGGCGGCGACGGTCGCCGCCGCCTGCGCGCTGCGCGCCCCCCAGGAGCACGCCGTGCTGTCCTTCGCCGGCTCGGTCGAGGTGATCCGCCCCCTGGTCAGCGACATCACGCCCGCGGGGGTGGCCGGGCGGCTGCTCCGGATGCGGGGGCACGGCGTGACCAGGCTGGCCACCGCGCTCAGGGCAGCGGGCGAGCAGCTGGCCTCGGCCCGGGCCCGGCGCCGGGTGGTCATCCTGCTGTCCGACTGCCGCAGCACCGACGAGGACGACACGCTGCCGGCCGCCCGCGCCCTGCCGGAGCTGGTTATCCTGGCCCCGGCCGGCGACCACGAGCAGGCCGCGCACCTGGCCGGCCTGGCCGGCGCCCGCTGGGCCGCGATCGAGCACCCGCTGGACGCCGCGGCGGCCCTGGACCGCCTGCTCGAGACCCGGATCACCGCCTAGCCGTGCGGGATCGAGTGATCCCAGTCGGCCAGCAGCGTCCGCAGCGCCGCGACGAGCGCGACGGGCTGATCGAGCATGATGTGGTGACCCGCGACCGGGATCTCGATGACGGGAGCGACGCGCCCGAGCCGGTCGTATAGGACCTCGCCCTGCTGCGGGGTGACCAGGCCGTGTTCGGCCCTGAACAGCGCGACCCGGCAGTCGAGCCTGGTCAGCAGCTCGGGGGTGAGATGGTCCCGGACGAAGACACGCGGGTCGAACTTCCACGTCCAGCCGCCTTCGGCCGGGTGGATCGAGGTAGCGGCCACGTGCTCCGTGATGTAGGCCAGGGTCGGCTGATCGGGAATCGGGCGGAACCTGGCCACGGCCGCCTCGGGCGTCGGGTAGACGCGCAGCGGGCCGAACGCCCGGTGCTGGCGCGCCGCCCGGTCCTCGGGGGCCATGTCCCTGACCGGGGAGTCGATGGCGACAGCCCCGGCGATCGTGGACCCGGCCAGGGTGGCGAGCCGCAGCGTGACCAGGCCGCCCATGCTGTGCCCGATGACCACGGAGGCGGCGGCGGTCCCGGCCTCGGCCACGACCGCGAGCACCTCACGGGCCCACGTATCGAGGCTATAGCGGTCCCGCCGGTCGCTGTCGCCGTGCCCGGACAGGTCTACGGCGACCACCCGCCAGCCGGTGGTCAGCAGCGGGGCGATGTGGTCCCACCAGCGGGAATGAGCCGCGCCGCCGTGGACGAGCACGATGCTCCGGCCGTCCGGGTCCCCCCAGGCACGGTAGGCGATCGAGGCTCCGTCGACGGTGGTCGTCCCCACTTGAACGGGGGCATCCAGCGCGGCGGAGAACCAGGCCGGTGGTGAGTTGACGTCCTCCCCGCCGTGAACGACGGGGATTCCTGCCGTGCCGCTCACGCGGCACCTAGGAGGGTTCCTGCTTCGCCGGCCGGTGCCAGCAAGGGTGCTGGTCTTACCTGGCCTCCACAGGCGTTTGACTTGTCCGCCCGCCCGGCGGCCAAGATATTCCTTGCTGCGTTCACATCACGGTCATGCAGCGTCCCGCATGCCGCACACGCCCAGCTGCGCACGTGCAGCGGCTTTGGCCCGTCGTTCACCCCACAAGCTGAGCACACCTGGCTGGTGGGCTCGAACCGGCCGATCCGGGTGGACATGCGGCCGTACTGGGCCGCTTTCTCCTCGATCAGCCGCAGCAGCTGCGACCAGCCCGCGTCGGCTACTGATTTGGCCAGCCGGGTCCGGGCCAGGCCCGACACGCACAGGTCTTCGGCGTAGACCGCTAGGTTGTCGCGGACCAGCCGGAGTGCTGTCTTATGTGCGTGGTCGAGTCGGGCTTCCCGTACCTTGCGGTGCAGGACCGCGACCCGGCGGCGGGCCTTGCCCCGGTTCGCGGAGCCCTTCTGGGTGCGGGACAACGCCCGCTGCTCGCGGGCAAGCCTGCGTTCCTTGCTCCGCAGGAAGCGCGGGTTCGGGATGACGTCGCCGTCTGAGGTGACGGCCAGGCTGGCCAGCCCGAGATCAATCCCAACCTCTCGGTCACAAGCCGGCAGCGGCGTCGCCTGCCGTTCCACCACGAACGATGCGTAGTACCGGCCGTCCGGCTCGCGGATCACCGTGACCGACGAAGGGACCGACGGCAGGTCCCGCGACCATTTCACCTTCACGTCGCCGACCTTGGCCACATACAGCCGCTGGCCGTGCAGGGCGAAGCCGTTCCGGGTGAGCCGGATCGACTGGCGGTGATGCTTGCACCGCAACGCCGGGTGCCTGACCTTGCGGCCCTTCCGCTGACCCGACAGGGAATCGAACCAGTTCCGGTAGGCGCGGCGCGCGTCCTGGCACGCCTGGACCAGCGCCACCGAGGCGACCTCGGCCAGCCAGGCCCGCTCAGGGGTGAGCTTGGCGAGGGTGATGACGCGCCGCTGGACCTCGGTGTCGCTGATCTTTTCCCCGGCCGCGTGGCAGGCATCCCGCAGTTTCAGGCAGTCGTTGTACACCACCCGGGCGCACCCGAATACTCGTGCCAGGGCCCGTTGCTGGCCCGGCGCCGGGTAAATCCGGTATCGATATCTCACCTGCACGAAGCCAAATCCTAGCAACGACCTATGACATTCCCCTGGGATCACCGCAGCGGCATGGAGGTGTTTCCGCCATACACGTTTTCCACGCTGGTGAAGTCGCTAACAGGGTCCCCATGGCATGACACCCGCTAACCAGCCGTCTCACACACTCGTCGTCTAGGGTCGAGTTATGGGATCAGCGCACACTGCCGGGCATGTGCTTGTCGAGGCGCTGAGCCGGGGCCTGCCCGGTGACCGCCTCGTGGTCGACCCGGACGTGCTCGGCGCCATCTCGCACGACGAGGCCGCGTGGGCGCCGGCCGGAAAGGCCGTCGCCGGGGTGCGCGCCCGGACCGAGGCCGAGGTGCAGCACGTGGTGCGCACCTGCGCCGAGCTCGGCGCCCCGATCGTGCCGCGCGGCGCGGGCACCGGCCTGTCCGGCGGCGCGAACGCGGTCAGCGGCTGTGTCATCCTCGACCTGTCCCGGATGAACCAGGTCCTCGAGATCGACCCGGACAACCTGGTCTGCGTGGTGCAGCCGGGCGCGGTCAACAACGACGTCAAGGCCGCGGTGGCCGAGCACGGCCTGTGGTACCCGCCGGACCCGGCCAGCGCGCCGTGGTCCACGATCGGCGGCAACGTCGCCACCAACGCGGGCGGCCTGTGCTGCCTGAAGTACGGCGTCACCCGCGACTACGTGCTCGGCTTGCGCGCGGTCGTCGGCGGGCCGGTCGCCTACGGCAACGCGGTCCGGCTGGGGCGGCGCACCACCAAGGGTGTCGCCGGGCTCGACCTGGTGGGCCTGTTCGTCGGGTCCGAGGGCACGCTCGGCGTGGTGACCGAGGTGACGCTGCGGCTGCGGCCCGCGCTGGCGGGCACGCCGCGGACCGTGGTCGGGGCCTTCCCCGACCTGGTCTCCTCCGGGCAGGCCGTGGCGCAGATCACCCGGCGCGGGCTGACCCCCGCGGTCCTGGAACTCCTCGACCGAGCCTGCCTGGAGGCGGTGGAGGAGTGGAAGCACCTTGGCATCGACGCGGACGCGGCGGCGATGCTGCTGGCCCGGGTGGACACCCCGGGGGATTCGGGCGCGGCCGAGGCGGCCGCGATCGCCGCTACCATGACCGCGGCAGGGGCACTGTGGGCGGAACAGTCCACCGACGACGCGGAGGCCGAGGCGCTGTTCGACGCCCGGCGGCTGGCCTACCCGGCGCTCGAGCGGCTCGGCCCGGTGCTCACCGAGGACGTGTGCGTGCCCCGGTCCCAGGTCCCCGCGATGCTGGAGCAGATCAGCGCGATCGCGGCCCGGCACGGCGTGCGGACCGCCACGGTCGCGCACGCCGGCGACGGGAACCTGCACCCGTGCCTGATCACGCCCCCTGGCGACTCAGCCGCCCGGGAGGCCGCCCAGGCGGCGTTCGAGGAGTTCCTCGACGCGGCCATCGCGCTGGGCGGCACGGTGACCGGCGAGCACGGCGTCGGCATCCTGAAACGGGACGGCATGCGCCGCGAGCTCGACCCGGGCTCGCTCGCGCTGCAGGCCGCGGTGCGCCGCGCGCTCGACCCGCGCGAGGTGTTCAACCCCGGGAAGGGCTAGTAGCCCGTCTCGGGAACCTTCCACCGCGGCTCGTCGTCAACGTAGTGCACGGTGCCCGCCGCGGTTGGACCTGGCGCGGCGGGCACCGGCACCCTGGCCTGCTGCCTCGCGCATGGCCCCGGCGGCGGTCCCGGCTTATATTCGTCGGTATGACCCAGTCCGCCCGCGCGCACATCCGCCTGGCCGAACTGCTCGGCGTGCTGTCGTTCGGCGCCGACCTGGGCATGGGCCAGCCGATGGAGCATGTCCTGCGCCAGTGCCTGATCTCGCTGCGGCTGGCCGGGCGGATGGGCCTGGACGAAGCCGATCAGGAGGTCGTGTACTACACGTCCCTGCTGGCCTGGGTGGGATGCCATGTCGACGCCTACGAGCAGGCCAAGTGGTTCGGCGACGACATGGCGCTGAAGACCGACTTCCGGCACGCTGACTTCGGCGCGGTCGCCGCCAGGCCGCTGTTCATCCTCCGCCATCTCGGCGCGGGCCGGCCCATCACGGAGCGCGCGCGGCTCGGGGTGACCTTCCCGGGCGACGGCCGCCGGGTGGCCGAGGCCATGATCGAGAATCACTGGCTGGCGGCCGACGGGCTGGGGGAGCGGCTGGGCCTGCCCCAGCAGGTCAGGGACAGCGTCGAGCAGACCTTCGAACGCTGGGACGGCAAGGGCGTCCCGAAGGGGGCGAAGGGAGAGCAGATCCTCCTCACCTCCCGGCTGGTCACGCTGGCCGACGTGGTGGAGGTCTTCCACCGCGCGGGCGGTACGGACGCGGCCGTCGCGGTGGCCAGGCAGCGACGCGGGACGCAGTTCGACCCGCAGCTCGTGGACGTCTTCACTGGGCAGGCCGCATCGGTGCTCGCTGGCCTGGACGAGGCCAGCAGCTGGGACGCGGTCATCAGTGCCGAGCCGGCCCAGGGCAGACGGCTGACCGGCCCGGAGTTCGACGCCGCGCTGGAAGCGATCGCCGACTTCACCGACGTGAAGTCGCCGTACACCATCGGCCATTCGCGCGGCGTGGCCGATCTCGCCGGGGAAGCCGCGCGCATCCTCGGCCTGGGCGACCAGGCCGCCACGACGGTCCGCCGGGCCGGCCTGGTTCATGATCTGGGGCGGCTCGGCGTGCCGAACGCCGTCTGGGACAAGCCCGGCCCACTCGGCCACGCGGAAACCGAGCGGGTCCGGCTTCATCCGTATCTCACCGAGCGCATGCTGGCGTGCTCGCCCGCGCTCGCCCCGCTGGCCGCTGTGGCCGTGCAGCATCACGAGCGGTTGGACGGCTCGGGATACCCGCGCGGGCTGTCCGGCGGCGCGCTGAGCCCGGAGGGCCGGGTGCTGGCCGCCGCCGACTTCTACCGGTCGCGGACCGAGCCGCGGCCGCACCGGCCTGCCCGCTCCGCCGGCGAGGCCGCCGCCCAGCTGCGCGCCGAGGCCCGCGCGGGCCGGATGGACTCCGGCGCGGCCGAGGCGGTGCTGTCCGCGGCCGGCCACCCGGCCACCCGCAGGCCGGCCCGCCCGGCCGACCTGACCGGCCGTGAGATCGAGGTCCTCCAGCTGCTGGCCCGCGGCCTGTCTAACAAGGAGATCGCCGAGCGCCTGGTCATCTCGCGCAAGACGGTCGGCCACCACGTCGAGCACATCTACGCCAAGACCGGTACCGCCAACCGGGCGCTGGCCAGCCTGTTCGCCGCCAACCACGGGCTGATCCAGGAGCCGGCCGCCGACCTCATCCCGGGAACGGCTGGTAGCCCGAGCACAGGACCCGCATCCAGGTGATGCGCGGTCCTTCGGTGCGGTAGTAGGCCTGCTGCTCGACCAGGTAGTCACGGCCCGCCCTGCGTACGCGCACCCGGTAGGCGACGTGCTCTTGGTCGAGCACCCGCCCCGAGGACACCGAGCACAGCTCGGTGATGTCGTCTCCGGCGCCGAACCACCGGGCCAGGATGATCTGCTCTACCGCCTGCCTGCCGGTGTCGGCCTGCCAGTGGCGGCCGGGGGTGAGGGCCTGGAAGTCGACCGGGCTGGCCAGCAGCGCGCACAGCGCGCCGGAGTCCTTGGCGGCCAGCGCCCTGGCGAAGCGCTCGCCCGCGGTCGCGGCGGCGGCCACGACGGCCGTCTCCCTGTGACCGCCGTCAGTAGCTGAACGTGGTCGCGGGTTCATCGCCGATCCATTCCCACAGCGGCACGGTGCCGCCGAGCGCGGCGTTCTCTACCAGGGTGTCCTCGGCCAGGTGCCGGGCATTGAAGCAGATCGGGCAGACCAGCAGCCTGCCCCCGGCCTCGGTGTAGCGCTTGGCCAGGTCCGGCAGCGGCGGGCAGCCTTCGCACGCCACGCCTTGGATCACTCCCGTCGCCGCGAGCCTGACCGCCTCCTTGGTCAGGAACATCAGGGTCGGCCGCCGCTGCTCGGCCGCCGCCACGGCGACCAGGAACGCCACGGTTACCTTTTCGGGATCCTCCAGACCCGTCGTCAAGCTGACGACCGCCTTGCCGCTCATGCCGTCTCCTCTCCTCGTCCCCTCACTTGCAACGAGGATGCCGCGCCCGGGATGGCCAGCGCATGGGGCAGCTGCCCCATCTTTCGTGGCAGGCTTGATTCGTGGTACTTCCGGTTCACGATCTCAACCCTCTACGCCGAACCCCGTGGGTCACCTACTCCCTGGTCGCGGCCAACGTCATCGTGCTCCTGCTCACCCCGGCGTCGCGCGACTCGGTGACCGGTCCGTCCGCCCAGGCCCAGCTGTGCAGCCAGACGGCGTTCTACGACCACTACGCGGCGATCCCGCGCGAGCTGACCACCGACCACCAGCTTCCCCAGGTCGCGACCGGACAGCCCGGGCCCAGGCCCGACACCTGCTACGTGAGCAGGCCGCCGTACCACAAGGAGCCGGCCCTGTCCGTGCTGTTCGCCATGTTCCTGCACGCCGGCTGGCTGCACCTGCTCGGCAACATGCTGTTCCTCGTCGTCTTCGGCAACAACATCGAGGACCGTTTCCGCAAGCTGCCCTACCTGCTCTTCTACGTGTTCTGCGGCTACGTCGCCGCGTACGGGTTCGCGTTCGCCAACCAGACCTCGGTGCAGCCCCTCATCGGAGCCTCCGGCGCCATCGCCGGCGTGCTTGGCGCCTACCTCGCGATCTACCCGCGAGCGAAGGTCTGGTCGCTGCTCCCGTTCCTGTTCTTCATCCCGGTACGCATTCCCGCCTGGCTGGTGCTGGGCTCGTGGTTCGTGCTGCAGTGGCTGTACTCGGCCGGGTACGCCGCCTCCGGCGCGGGCGACGTGGCCTACCTGGCCCACGTCTTCGGCTTCCTGGCCGGCCTCGTCGTCGGCCTGCTCGTGCGCGCCGCCTCCCCGTCGCCGCAGTACCCGGTCCATCCCCGCTACCGCTGAGGCCCGCGCGACCGCGTACCGGGTCGGGGCTATCCTCGCGATCATGCCAACGCTGGCCGTCATTGGCGCGGGGCCGAAGGGAATCGCGATCGCGGCCAAGGCCCGCGCGCTCGCCGCCGCGGGCCTTCCCGCCCCCCGGGTGGTACTCATCGAGCCGGGTCCGGTCGCCGGGAACTGGACCGGCCATCAGGGCTACACCAGCGGCCTGCTGCCGCTGGGCACGCCGCCGGAGAAGGACGTCGGCTACCCCTACGCCGACAGCTGGGGCCCTCGCTCACCCGCGGTCACCGCGGCGATGGCGGACTACAGCTGGCAGCGGCACCTGATCGCCCGGGGTGCCTACGCCGACTGGGTGGACCGCGGTCGCCTACGGCCCACCCACCGGCAGTGGAGTTACTACCTGCGAGAGGTCGCGGACCGGATCGAGGCCGAGGTCGTCGCGGCCGAGGCCGTCGGGCTGGAGGTGGACGGCGAGCGGTGGCGGCTGGCCGTCGATCCGGGGGAGCCGATCTGGGCCGACGGCGTGGTGGTCACCGGCGCGGGCCCGCCGATCCGCGTCCACGGCCAGCCGCATCAGCATCCGCGGGTGCTTGACGGGCGGAGCTACTGGCTGGCCGGGCCCGCGCTCAGCGGGCAGGTGGCCATGAACGCCTGCGTCATCGGCAGCGGTGAGACGGCGGCCGCGGTCGTGATCAGCCTGCTGGGCAAGGCGCACAAGCGGTCGGTCATCGACGTCCTGACCAGCCGCGGAGTCCTTTACTCGCGGGGAGAGAGCCATGAGGAGAACCGCTGGTATTCCGACCCGGGGGACTGGCCCGCGCTGGCCGAGGCGCACCGGCGCGAGTTCCTCGCGCGCACAGACCGGGGCGTGTTCTCGCAGCAGGCCGAGGCGGTTCTCAACGCCTCGCGCGGCTACCGTGCGCTCGCCGGGCGGGCGGTAGCGATCGACGCGGGTGATAAGCAGGTCGTCGTCACCATCGAGTACGGTCACGAGCGCGAGCGCGTCGCCTATGACCTGGTCGTCGTGGCGGTCGGCTTCCATGCTCGCTGGTTCGAGACACTGCTCGGCGGCGAGGCGCTCCGCCGGCTCGGCCACGCCGTGGCCGGGACCGCGCTCGAGCGGCGGATCGGCGGCGGTTCTGGGTCAAAGTGCCGGTGGTCCGGCTGACACGGAAACTGGGTCCCGGTGGGCGTGCGGGAGCGAACCCTGGCCCGGGCGGTGGCGAGGGCTGCGTGGTCGCGCTGGTTTGTCCGGCGGGGGCGGGCCGGGGGTGCCGGTTCGGCGGCGGCTCCGGTGCTGCGGGGATCAGGGTGTGGTGCTGGCGGTGGATGTTAAGACGGCCTCCGGCGGGCTGATGGTGATGGTGATGGCGCAGCCGGGATAGAGCTTCTGGAGCCGTCGTTCCAGGTAGGCGCGCTGCTGGTCGGGTGATTCCCGGCGGGTGTAGAAGTCCGCGCCCAGGTCCTGGTAGGGGGTGCCGCTCTTGAGGACCTGGTAGGCGATCTTGAGCAGGGTGTGCGCGATCGCGGTGATGGCCTTCTTCTTCGCGGCGGGGTTCTTGTCTCCGCCGAACCGGCGGACCAGCCGGTTGTAGCGGGCCTGCAGCCGCCCTTTGGTGCGGATGGCGTTCCAGGCGGCCTGGATGAGCACCGGCTTGATGTAGGTGCCGGCGTCGCCGGTGCGGCCGTGCTTGCGCTTGCGGGCGCTGATGTTGTTGCCCGGGCAGAGCGTGACCCAGGAGGCCAGCTTCTCGTGGCTGGCGAAGTGCCGGTGCGGGGCCGGGCCGATCTCGGCCAGCCACGCCTGCGCGACCACGTCGCCGAACGCGGGGATGGTCTTGAGCAGGTCCAGTTCCCGCTGCCAGCGCCCGGCCCGGCCCGCGATCTGGTCGTCCAGGTCAGCCACGGCGGCGTCCAGGCCGGCGATCCGGTCCCGGTGCAGCCGGCACATCAGCGCGTGATGCCCGGTGAACCGGCCGGTCAGGGCCATCGACAGGTCAGCCAGCTTGCCCGCGGTCCGCATCCGGCCTTTGGCCAGGTCCGCCAGCACGGCACCGCGGCGCTCCCCGTCGATCAGCGAATCGATCATCGCCGTGGCGGACTTGCCGGTAATGTCGCTGGCAACCGAGCCGAGCTTGATGCCGGCCGACTCCAGCGCCTTGGCAAGCCGCTGGATCTCCGAGGTGCGGGCCTGCACCGTCTTCATCCGGTACCGGGTCAGGTCCCGCACCTCCCTCAGCTCCGCCGGCGGGATATACGAGCCGCGCAGCAGCCCGCACTCGAACAGTTCCGCCAGCCGCCGGCAGTCCGCCGCGTCGGTCTTATGGCCCTTCAGCGCCCTGGCGTGCGCCGGGTTGACCACCGCGACCTCGGTGAAGTCCTGCTCGGCGAGCGCGTAATACACCGGGTCGGTATAGATCCCGGACGCCTCCATCACCACGTGCGTCACCCCGCGGCGGCGCAGCAGGCGGGCCATCTCCTGCAGCACCCCGTAAAACGTGCGGAACTCCAGGATCTCGGTCGTGCGGGTCCACGGCTTCTCACCCGGGGACCGGATCGCGACCTTGATCATGTTCTTGTGCACGTCGATCCCGGCGACATGCTCATACAGCACTCTCACCTGCGTCCACCTCCTGCAGCGGCATCATCTGACTGGGATAGGCGCGCCGCCGGCCAGGGCCCCCGTCAGTACAGGAGACTGACACGCGCGCACGTAGCAGCAGCGGGGGTTACCCGGCAAGGGAGCCCTCAGGACCTGTCTCTAACACGGCCTCGAACGGCCCAGGCTGGAACGGTCACGACCGGCGGCAGCCGCCACGAGCCTGCACCCTCCGCGCCCGGCCCCGCAGCCCGGACACCGCAAAAGACCCCAACCCGTCACCACCCGCACCCGCCCGCGGCGGCAAGGGACCCAGTTTCCATCACCTGCGGCAGAGCCACGCAGTGGCTCATGATTTCTCTAACCGGACCAGCGGCACATCGACCCAGCGGTTAGCACATCAGCGCGCCAGAAATCCCGAAGCACGCCCGGGGCCATCGGCACCACCACTGCCCGCCGGTTCCGGCGACCCCACGATCGCTAGTACCCGATGATCACCGCGCCCGCAAGCCCGGGCCACGGTGTCGTACGAGACTGCGTCTTGGGGCATCCTGTCCGGCCCGCCGCCCGCGCGGGATCTGACCAATACCACTAGAGGGGCCTTTGATGGGCCGTCAGGTTGTGTCGTCGAGGTGCAGGCTAGTGAGGGAGGTCAGGTTCGCCAGCCAGCCCGGCAGCTCGGTCAGCTGGTTGTGGCTCAGGTCCAGGTCTGTGAGGGCGGTCAGGTTCCCTAGCCACTCCGGCAAGGCGGTCAGCTGGTTGTAGCACAGGTTCAGCCTGGTGAGGGCGGTCAGGCCGCCCAGGGCATCTGGTAGCGCGTTCAGCTGGTTGAAGCCTAGGTCCAGGTCGGTCAGAGCGGTCAGGTTCCCTAGCGCGGCGGGCAGTCCGGCCAGCTGGTTGCCTTCCACGTACAAGCTAGTGAGGGTGGTCAGGCGGCCCAGCCAGTCCGGCAGCCGCGTCAGCCCGCAGTAGGCCAGGTACAAGGTGGTGAGCCGGGGCAGGCTGGGCGGCGAGTCGGGCAGCGGGTCCAGCGGGTTGTAGCTCAGCTCCAGGGTGGTGAGGCCGGGCAGGCGGTCCAGCCAGCCGGGCAGCGAGGTCAGCTGGTTGTGCTGCGCGTCCAAGGCGGTGAGGCTGGTCAGGTTTCCTACCCAGTCCGGCAGCACCGTCAGCTGGTTGTAGCTCAGCTCCAGGCTGGTGGGGGCGGGCAGAGACCGGATCCACTCCGGCATCGCGGTCATCCACCCGCTGCTCAGCCGTCCGCTGTGCAGCCAGACCTCGCGCCCGTCCTCCGACACGCCCTCGCGCGGCGCCTCCGCATCCATGTTTCCATCATCACGGATCGCCACCTCTGCTCCAGCCCCTAGCTTGCCGTCGAGGCGCCGGTCAGCACGCGGTCCAGCCAGCTCCGCAGCTCGGCGATGACATCATCCCGGTTGGTCTCGTTCAGGATCTCGTGCCGGGCGGCCGGGTAGGTGCGGACCGTCACGTCGGTCAGGCCCGCCGCCTGATAGCGCTCGGTCAGCGGGGTGAGCAGCACCAGGCCGGCATTGACCGGATCGGCCTCGCCGACCGCGATATAGACCGGCAGGCCCGACCGGATCGCGGCGACCTGCGCCGGGTCGGCGCCGCGCCGGGCCCCGGCGAACATGGCCCGGGCCGAGGAGGTGTCGATGCCGAAGCCGCAGCGCGGATCGGCGACGTAGGCGTCGACTATTTCCTCGTCCCGGGACAGCCAGTCGTAGTCGGTGCGGGCCGGCTGGAACGGCGCGTTGAACGCGGACAGGTCGATCGGCTGGTCCAGGTCGAGTGCGCCCTCGAGCAGGTCGATGGCCGCGGTCCCGGTCAGCACCACGGCGTCGGCGTCCGCGCTGTGGTCGAACAGGTACTGCTGGACGGCGAAGGACCCCATGCTGTGCCCGAGCAGGATGAGCGGCAGGCCCGGGTGCTCCGCCCGGATCCGCGCGGACAGCAGCCCGATGTCGTCGACCAGGCCGGGCCAGCCGCCCTGCCCGAGGTCTCCCAGCGCCGAAGGATCAGCACTGGCGCCGTGGCCGCGGTGGTCCTGCGCGTAGACCACGAAGCCAGCCTCGTTCAGCGCCCTGGCGACGTGCTCGTAGCGCCGCGCGTGCTCGCCCATGCCGTGCGTCAGCTGGACCGCACCCCGGAGAGCCCGCGGCTCGCCCGCCGGATCCCACCGGTAGGCGGCGATCTGCGCGCCGTCGGCTGACGTATAACTGAAGGTGCTCGGTGGCATTGGGAAGTCCTCCTCGCCTGGGTAATTTAGGTTAAAAAACTGCAGGCCACAAGGCCCCCGGATCATCAGGAGCGCGGCGGGCGGCCTTCCGGGGTCGCGCGGTGGTCCGTTATTCTAATGCTGGTTAAGCAGCACCGTGAGGAGGCGCATGGCGGATCCCGTGCGGGACCGGCCCGAGCCGGACTACGCCCGGCTGACCAAGCCGGACCGCGTGCACGGCTCGCTCTACGAGGGCCACCTGACCCAGCTGCCCGACCCGTCCGCCGACCGCTGGCGGGACGCCTGATGGCCGCCGTCACGGTGCCGGTGCCCATCGCCACCTCGTACTTCCAGTACGACCAGCAGGGCGTCGTGTTCAACATGTGGTACTTCGGCTGGTTCGACGACGCCATGACCCAGTTCCTCGCCGAGGTTGGGTACCCGTACCCGGCGCTGAACGCCGACGGCCTCGACGTCCAGCTGGTGCACACCGAGGCCGACTGGCGCGGCGCGGTGCGTTACGGCGAGCAGGTGGTGGTCGACGTGGCCACCGAACGGATCGGCTCGACCAGCTTCACCCTGTCGTTCGGCGTACGCGTCGGCGAGCAGGTGCGCTCGACCGGCCGCACCGTCTACGTGGTGGTCTGCACCGACGGCTCGGGCAAGCGGCCGGTGCCGCCCCGGCTCCGCGCCGGCCTCGAATCCGCTCTGACCACGGACCGCTGAAGGAGGCAGGATGCAGGACCCGTCCGGCGAGCTGACGATCACCGGCACGGCGCAGCGCGAGGCATGGCTGCGGCGCGTCATGCCGCCCGCCGAACAGCTCGACCAGGACCTGTGGTCCCTCCCCGTGCCCATCCCGGACAACCCGCTGCGCTACGTGTCGGTGTACGCGTTCGGCACCGGCGAAGGGCTGGTCCTGATCGACGCGGGCTGGGGCTCGGAGGAGTCCTGGCGGGCCCTGCGGGCCGGGCTTGAATCCATCGGCGCCGGGGTGGCGGACGTGCGCGGCGTGCTGGTCACCCACATGCACTTCGACCACGTTGGGCTGGCCGGGCGGGTCAGGCAGGCCTCGGGCGCGTGGATCGCGATGCACCCCGCCGACCACGAGGTCTTCGCCCGCCCCGACTACCGCAGTGCGGAGCGGGCGGTGGCTGTGGAGGCGGAGTTCCTGCGCGGTCTGGGCGCGTCCCCTGCCGGGGCCGCGGCCGCGGTCGGCACCGCCGAGCAGTGGGAGAAGTTCACCACGATCGCGCTGCCCGACCGGCTGCTCACGGACGGGGAGCTGGCCGACGTGCCAGGCTGGAAGCTGCGCGCCGTGCACACCCCCGGTCACACGCCCGGGCACCTGTGCTTCGTGGACGAGCGGTCGCGCCGGCTGTTCTCCGGCGATCACGTGCTGCCGCGGATCACTCCGAATATCTCCGTCCTGCAGGGCGCGCCTCCTGACCCGCTCGGGGACTACCTGGACTCGCTGGCCCGCACGCGCGACCTCGACGTGGACGAGGTGCTGCCCGCGCACGAGTGGCGGTTCCGAGGTCTGCCCGGCCGGGCAGACGCCATCGTGGCCCACCACGAGCGGCGGCTCGCCGAACTGCTGGCCGCGATCCGCCAGCGGCCCGGCTCCACCCCCTGGCAGCTGGCCGGGCAGCTGACCTGGTCCCGGCCCTGGGACCAGTACAGCGGCCAGATGCGGATCTTCGCGGTCACCGAGACCGCCGCGCACGCGCACCTGCTGGAGCGCCGCGGCCTGGTGACCGCGAGCCGGACCCAGCCGCCGGCGTACACGGCGAGGGTGTCAACAACGGCGCCATCGTGATCGAGACCGGCGGCATCATCGAGCAGACCCGGCCCTGACCGGTTCCCGCGGCCGGTAGGCGGCGGCGAAGCCCTCGCGCCAGCTCGGATAGCGGAGCGTCCAGCCCAGTTCCCGTTTGGCCTTGGCGTTCGAGGCGCCGCGGGCCTCGGTGATCATCACCAGGCCCTCGCCCATGATCAGCCGCGCGAGCCAGCGCGGCGCGTGGCGAGGCGGCCCGGCACCGAGCGCCTCCGCCAGCACCGGCAGCCACTCGCGCACCGGGGCGGGCTCGTCGTCGGTGATGTTGTAGATACCGGGCCTCCCGTCCTCCAGCGCGAGCACGGTCGCCGCGGCCGCGTCGTCGAGGTGGATGAACGACATCACGCCGCCGCCGTCGCCCACGATCGGGAACTGCCGCTTGCGCACGGCCGGGAGCAGCCCGTCGTTGGCGGCGCCGTAGAAGCCGCCGTAGCGGAGCGCGATCCCGCCCGCGGCGGTGACCGCCTCGTCCAGGTGCTGCATCGCGGCGTTGCCCTGCCGCGCCGTCCTCGGCGGGGCGGGGTCGAGCGGGTCGTCCTCGGTCTTGACCGGCCCGCCCTCGCGTGCGTAACGAAAGGGGGCGAAACTCTGCGCGACGAACCGGCGCACGCCCGCCTCGCGCGCCGCGGCCAGGAGCGTGTCGGTGCCCTCGGCCCGCAGCCGGATGGTCTGGGCGAGGGTGCGGTCGAGGTTCCTGGAGAAGCCCGCGTCGGCCAGCGCGGTGGCCTGATGGATGATCGCCTCGGGCCTGGCGTCCAGGACGACCTGGCGTGCCGCCCGCGCGTCGAGCAGATCCAGCATGACCGGTTCGGCGCCGAGCGCGCGCAGTTGCCCGGCCTTGCCGGGTGAGCGGGCGGTGCCGATCACCTGGTGGCCGCGTTCGCGGAGCTGGGGAACGAGCCGTACGCCGATCGCACCGCTGGCTCCGATGACCAGAACTCGCATGACTTACTCCTGATCCTCGCGTGCTTTGCTATGTCACATCCGCCGTGTTCTGCGGGTCTGAACTCCAGGACACCTGGTGACCCGGGGATGTGACATATGGACGAAGAGCAGTGGCTGGCCGAACGCTTCGAGGAGCACCGGGGTCACCTGCGCGCGGTCGCCTACCGGATGCTGGGCTCGCTCACCGAGGCCGACGACGCCGTTCAGGACACCTGGCTGCGGCTGAGCCGGTCCGGGTCGGACCAGGTGCAGGACCTGCGCGGGTGGCTGACCACGATCGTGGCCAGGGTCTGCCTGAACATGCTGCGCGCCAGGAACGTGCGGCGCGAGGAAGCCCTCGGCGTGCGCGTGCCCGATCCCCTCGTCAGCACCGACGCGGAGCTCCAGCCGGAGCAGGAGGCGCTGCTGGCCGACTCGGTCGGCCTGGCCCTGCTGGTCGTGCTCGACACCCTGAGCCCGGCCGAGCGGCTGGCGTTCGTCCTGCACGACATGTTCGACCTGCCATTCGAGGACATCGCGGGCCTGGCGGGCCGCACCCCGGCGGCGGTCAGGCAGCTGGCCAGCCGGGCCCGGCGCCGGGTCAAGGGCGCCGGGGTGCCGGATCCGGATCCCGACCTGGCCCGCCAGCGCGAGGTGGTCGACGCGTTCTTCGCGGCCGCGCGCGGCGGCGATTTCGACGCTCTGGTCGCGGTGCTCGACCCCCGCGTCGTGCTGCGGGCCGACCCGGGGGCCAGGCATCCCGCGGCCTCCCTGCTGGTCCACGGGGCCGAGGCGGTCGCCAGGCAGGCCCTGACCGGCCTGGCTCCGGTGATCAGCAGGCCGGCCCTGCGCCTGCATCCTGCGCTGGTCAACGGGGCCGCCGGCGTCATCGTCACGATGCGCGGACGGCCCGTCACCGTGGTCGGGTTCACCGTCGCCGGGGGCAGGATCGTGGAGATCGACGCGATCGCTGACGCCGAACGCGTCCGCAGGATCACCGCGGCCGCCCTCGGCGACGGGTAACCGTTCCCGGTCAGCCGCCCGCGGCCCGCCCGGCCGTGGCGAGCTCCGGCATAGGGGCGACGTCGGCCTTGCTCCGGTCCGGCAGCAAGGCGGCGGCCGCCAGGGTGATCACCACGCACGCGATGATGTAGATCGCGATCGCCTGCCAGCCGAAGGTCGGCAGCATCCACGTCGCGAGCAGCGGCGCCGGGCCGCCGGCGATCAGCGAGGCGGCCTGGTAGCCCAGGCCGCTGCCGGCGTAGGCGAGCCCGGTCGGGAAGTTCTCCGTGATGTAGGAGGACTGCGGGCCGTACTGCATGGCGTGCGGGATCGCGATCAGCGCCGTGCCGAGGATGATGAAGCCGAGGGATGCGGTGTTGAGCAAGAGGAAGAAGGGAAACGCGGCGATGCCCATCAAGATCGCCCCGGTGGTGTAGACCCGCCTGCGGCCCAGCCGGTCGCTGAGGCTGCCGAAGGTCGGGATCAGGAACAGCTCGAGCGCGCCGCCCACAGTGACCGCGGCCAGCCCGACGCCCGTGCCCTTGTGCAGGTGGTCCTTGATGTAGGCCAGCGCGAACGCGGTGTAGAGGTAGAACGGCGCCTGCTCCGACATCCGCAGCAGCGCGCTGAGCACGATCTCCCTGGGGTACCGGCGGATCACATCGAGCACCGGAAGCTTGGCGACGGTCCGCTTCTCCACCAGCTGGGCGAACAGCGGCGTCTCCAGCACCTTCAGCCGCACCCACAGGCCGATGGCCACCAGCACCAGGCTGGCCAGGAACGGGATCCGCCAGGCCCACGCCTTGAACGCGTCCGGCGCGCCCAGCGCGATCGCGGTCATCATCCCGGTGCCGAGCAGCAGCCCGATCGGCACGCCGATCTGCGGCCAGCTCGCCATCAGGCCGCGCTTGTTCTGCTTGCCCCACTCCATCGACAGCAGCACCGAGCCGCTCCACTCGCCGCCCACCGCGACACCCTGCAGTACCCGCAGCACCACGAGCAGGATCGGCGCCGCGACGCCGATCGTGCTAGTGCCCGGCAGGACGCCGACCAGGGCGCTGGCCAAGCCCATCATCAGCAGCGTGATGATCAGCGTGGCCTTGCGGCCGATCCGGTCACCCCAGTGACCGAAGATCGCCGCTCCGACCGGCCGGGCCGCGAACCCGACGGCGTAGGTGGCGAACGATTCCAGGGTGCCCGCGTAGGAGCTGGAGGAGGGGAAGAAGACGGCGGGGAACACGATGGCCGCGGCCGTCCCGTAGAGGAAGAAGTCATACCACTCGATCGAGGTCCCGATCACGCTGGCCACCGCGGCGAGGCGGATCTGCCTGCCGCGGCCGGCCTCGTCGGCGGACACCGACGTCGCGCGGCCGGCTTCTTCGGGTTGCAGCACCATGGGGGTTCCTTCCTGACCGTCCCCCGGCCGGTCTCCGGTTGTCTTCCCCGCCTACCGGGAAAACCCGGCCCGAAACCCGCCGGCTGGCGGGAACACGGCAGTTCTGCCCAGACCGATGCGAACTACATACTGAGAACTAGCTGACATACCAGGCGAGATGGGAGCGGCCGTGACCGTCGGCGATGACACCCGTCCCGATCTCAACAACATTCAGGCCGAACGAAGCGCGGCTGGCACGCCCCTTCTGCTGGTGGCTGACCCGGCTGCTGGTGGCACTGGGCTGATCCTGTTCCCGCGGGCGGATTCCCTTCCGGCCGCGTGGGCTGGCCCCCTGCCAGCCGACACCGGGTACGCGTCGCCCCCGCCGCAGTGGCCTGCAAGAGCCCGGGACTGCGCGCATCGAGGTCTCCGGCGCCGCCCTCGGGGAGATCGGCCTGGCCATCGCGCCGCGTCGGACCCTGTCCGCGACGGTCCTCCTCGTCGAGCCGGTCTGAGCCTGCTCAGCCGGACGCAGGCCGCTTGCGCGGCCGGGGCTTGCGCGCGGCCGGCCGGGCGCCCCGGCCGCCCCTGGGTCACCGCCCTCCTGCCGGTAGCCAAGGCCGTGCCTGACCAGCGACTGCGCGGTCCGCACCACGGTGTCGAGCGAGCCACGGCGCGGGTTCCACCACTCGACGGCCCAGTTGAGCGCGCCCAGCACCATCATCCGGGCCGCCATCGGGTCCAGGTCGGGCCGCAGCAGCCCGGCGTTGTCCGCGTCCTGCAGCAGCTTGCGCCACATGTCCCCGTACTGGGAGGCCTCGGCCGCGTACCGGATCGCGATGTTCTCGGGGATCTGGCCCGCGTTGCGGATCGAGGCGGTGGTGTAGTCGGAGATCTCCAGGCAGTACCGCAGGTGCGCCTCGACCGCCGCGTCGATGCGGTCCAGCGGGTCCGCGTGCGGTGGCAGCGCGGCCAGGACCCTGGTCATGTGCTCGCGCATATGCGCGATGCCCGACCACATGACCTCCTCGATCAGGTCGTCACGGGAGGGGAAGTAGTAGTAGATGGCAGGCGCCTGGATCTCTGCCTGGTCGGCGACGTCGCTCAGCCGCGTGCCCGCGTACCCTTTCCGGCTGAGCACGTGCGCGGCGGCGTCGAGGATCCGCTCCCTGGTCCGCGCGGACTTGGACCCGGCTTCCTCCGCCGCCGCCACCTCCTGTTTTCTAGGCACGAATCGAATTATAGGCACCCGGCTATTCCGGCCCGCCGCTAACACCCGGATACGGCGGCTCCGTCAGGCGAGGAAGCTTTTACCGGGCGATAGAAAGTATGATCGCGTCCGCCGCCCGCGGATCAGCCCTGCTGCCCCATTGACGGCCGAACCCAGGTTACGTTTAGGCTCAATTAGTCAGACCTTGAACGGGCGCCGGCGGAGGACCATGTATCCAGGAACGTACGCAGCCGAGGCACCGGACCGGGTCGCGGCGGTTATGGCCGACACCGGCGAGACGCTCAGCTACGGGGATCTCGAGCGGCGCTCGGTCCAGCTGGCGCACGTGCTGCACGAGGCGGGCCTGCGGCCCGGTGACGTGGTGGCCCTGCTGACCGAGAACAACCTGCGCGCCTTCGAGGTGTACTGGGCCGCGATGCGGTCCGGCCTGTACATCACCGCCGTCAACTGGCACCTCAAGCCGGACGAGGTCGCCTACATCGTTAACGACAGCGGCGCGACCGCGCTGATCGTGTCGGCCGAGCAGGCGCCCATCGCCGAGGCGATCACCGGCCTGGCCAGCGGGGTGAAGCTGAGGCTGGCCTACGGCGGCCCGGTCGCCGGCTACGGCAGCTACGAGGACACCATCGCCGCCGCGCCGGACGAGCCGTTCGCCGATCAGCCAAGCGGCTCCACCATGCTGTACTCCTCGGGCACCACCGGCCGGCCCAAGGGCGTCCGGCCGTCACTGCCCGACCGCCAGGTGACCGAGCCCGGTGAGGCCCTGGCCGGCCTGGCCAGCATGTTCTTCGGCGTCAATCAGGACTCGGTGTACCTGTCTCCCGGGCCGATCTACCACGCGGCCCCGCTGCGCTGGTCCGGCTCCATCCAGGTCCTCGGCGGCACCGTCGTCATGACGAAGCGGTTCGACGCCGAACAGGTCCTGGCGGCCATCCAGGATCACGGCGTCACCCACGCGCAGTTCGTGCCCACCATGTTCGTCCGGATGCTGCAGCTGGCCCAGGACACCCGGGATCGCTACGACGTGTCCAGCCTGCGGGTCGCCATCCACGCCGCGGCGCCGTGCCCGGTCGAGGTCAAGCAGAAGATGATCGACTGGTGGGGTCCTGTCCTGTTCGAGTACTACGCCGGCACCGAGGGCAACGGCATGACGGCCATCGACAGCGCCACCTGGCTCACCAAGCCGGGTACCGTCGGCCGTCCCATCATGGGCGCGGTACGGATCTGCGCCGACGACGGGACCGAACTGCCGGCGGGCCAGACCGGCGGCGTCTACTTCGAGAGCGAAGAGATCCCGTTCGCCTACCACAACGACCCGGACAAGACCCGGGCCGTCCAGCACCGGCACCACCCCAACTGGACCACCCTCGGCGACATCGGCTACCTCGATGACGACGGCTTCCTGTTCCTCACCGACCGCAAGGCGTTCACGATCATCTCCGGCGGCGTCAACATCTACCCGCAGGAGATCGAGAACGTGCTCGCGCTGCACCCGGCCGTCTACGACGTCGCGGTCATCGGCCTGCCCGACCCGGAGATGGGGGAGTCGGTGGCGGCGTTCGTCCAGCCCGCTCCGGAGGCCGTCCCTGGACCCGAACTCGAGCAGGAGATCATCGCGTTCGTGAAGTCGAAGATCGCCGGCTTCAAGGCGCCCAGGACCGTCCGCTTCGTCGACAGCCTGCCGCGCAGCGAGGCGGGAAAGCTGATGAAGACGGAGCTCAAGGCCAGGTACGCCGGCGCCTGAATGACCGCGGAGATCAGCGACGCCACCGCGCTCGACCTGGCCAGGTACATCAGGCCGGGCGCCCTGGTGGCCTGGGGCCAGGGCTGCGCAGAGCCGCTCACGCTGACCGAGGCGCTGGCCGCGCAGCGCAAGCAACTCGGCGGCCTCCGCTGCTTCGCCGGGATCTCGACCACGGCCGCGGTGCGCCCGGAGCACTGTGACTACCTGTCGTTCAGCTCGTACACCGCGGCCGGCGCCAACCGGGCGCTGAGCGAGGCCGGACTGCTCGACATCGTGCCCTGCCATTACTCCCAGCTGCCGGACATACTCGGCCACGGTCCGCTCCGCGCCGACGTGCTGTTCCTGGCGCTGCCGCCGGCCGGGCCCGACGGCACGTTCGGCCTGGGACTGGCCGCGGACTACCTGGCCCCTCTCATCGGGCGGGCCGGCACGGTGATCGCCGAGGTCAACGACCAGGTGCCGGAGGTCGGCTGTGACCGCAGGCTGAGCCGGGGCGAGATCGACGTGCTCGTGCGCACCTCGCGGCCGCCCGCCGGGTACCCACCGAAACCGGCCAGCGATGTCGATAAAGCGATAGCGGAGCACGTCGCGGGCCTGGTGCCGGACGGTGCCACCCTCCAGGTCGGCATCGGCAGACTGCCCGCCGTCGTGCTGCGCCACCTGCGCGGCCACCGTGACCTGGGCGTGCACTCCGGGATGATCACCGACGAGATCGCGGAACTCATCGAGGCCGGCGTGGTCACCGGGGCGCGCAAGAGCGTCGACCGGGGCCTGGCCGTGACCGGCCTCCTGCTCGGCACCGGCAGCCTGGTCAAGAGGGCCGCAGCCGACAAGTCGATCCTGCTGCGCGACACCCGCTACACCCACGACCAGGCGGTGCTCGCCGCCCAGCACGCCCTGGTCGCGATCAACTCGGCCATCGAGGTCGACCTGACCGGCCAGTCCAACATCGAGGTCGCGGCCGGCCGCTACGTCGGCGGCACCGGCGGCGCCGCGGACTTCCTGCGCGGCGCGGCACGGTCCCCGGGCGGGATCCCGGTGATCGCCCTTCCCTCGACCACGGGGCGGTCCGCCGCCGGGCCGGCCAGCCGCATCGTGACCCGGCTGCACGGCCCGGCCGGCCTGGCCCGGGCTGACGCGGGCGTGATCGTGACCGAGTATGGAGTGGCCGACCTGCGCGGGCTGAGCCTGGCCCGCCGGCGCGAGCGGATGATCGCGATCGCCCACCCCGACCACCGGGCCGCTCTCGAATCAGCGCCCGGAGACTGAACGGAGGACCAGACATGACCATACGCCCCGCTACTAATCGCAGGGCTGCGATCGTCGCGCCGGTGCGGACGCCGGTGGGTACGTTCGGCGGGAGCCTGCGGACCGTCCCTGTCGAGGAACTCGCCGCCACCGCGATCAAGGCGGTGCTCGGGCGGACCGGCATCGACCCGGAAATCATCAACGACGTCTCCTTCGCCCAGTCCTACGTCAACGGGGAGACGCCCTGCATCGGCCGGTGGGCGGCGCTGCACGCTGGCCTGCCGGTCAGCGTGCCCGGGCTCCAGATCGACCGGCGCTGCGGCGGCGGCCTCCAGGCGGTCATCACCGCGGCGATGATGGTCCAGACCGGCGCCGCCGACGTGGTGCTGGCGGGCGGGGCCGAGTCGATGAGCAACGCCGAGCACTACACCACCTCGGTCCGCTGGGGTGCCCGGGCCGGGAACCAGGTCCTGTACGACCGCATCGACCGGGGCCGGGAGCGGTCGCAGCCGGAATGGCGGTTCGGCAAGATCTCCGGGATGATCGAGACCGCGGAGAACCTCGCCACGCAGTTCGGCATCACCAGGGACGAGGCGGACGCCTACGCCGCCCGCAGCCATCAGCGCGCCGCGGCCGCCTGGGACGCGGGCGTGTTCGACGACGAGGTGGTCCCGGTCCAGGTGCCGCAGCGGCGCGGCAACCCGGTCACTGTCAGCCGGGACGAGGGGGTGCGGCCCGACTCCACGCCGGAGGCCCTGGCCAAGCTGCGCACGCTCATGCCGGGCGGGACCGTTACCGCGGGCAACGCCAGCCAGCAGAACGACGCGGCCGCGGCGTGCCTGGTCGTGGCCGAGGACCGGCTCGGGCCGCTCGGCCTGGAACCGCTGGGCTACCTGTCCGGCTGGGCGGCGGCGGGCTGCGAGCCGGCCACCATGGGCATCGGCCCTGTCCCGGCCGTTGGGAAACTATTTTCCCGAACGGGCCTGAGTTTCCGCGACATCAGCCTGGTCGAGCTCAACGAGGCGTTCGCGGTCCAGGTGCTCGCCGTGCTGGCCGGCTGGGGCTGGAACGAGCCGGACCAGCTCAACGTCAACGGATCCGGCATCTCGCTCGGCCACCCCATCGGCGCCACCGGCGCCCGGATGCTCGCCACCGGCCTGCGCGAGCTGCGCCGCAGGAACGGCCGCTACCTCCTGGAGACGATGTGCGTCGGCGGCGGCCAGGGCGTAGCCGCGGTCTTCGAGGCTGCCTGACCGCTACCGGCTGATGGTGACCGGCGGATCGACGTCGACCATGGCGATCACCTGGCCGAGCAGCGCGGCCAGCTCGCGGCACTGTTCAGTGGTCAGCCGGCCGGCGAGCTGCCGGTGGATGGCCTGCCGGTAGACCGGCCAGGCGCGCCGCAGCGCCTCCTGGCCGCCAGGGGTGAGCACGGCGAAGCTCGACCGCCCGTCGGCATGGTCGGGCTGGCGTTCGGCCAGCCCTGCGGCGGCCAGCTCGTCCACGACCCGGCTCACCCGGGTCCGGCTGAGCACGGTGCGCTGACCCAGCTCGCTCATCCGCAGCCTGCGATCTGGGGCGGCGTTCAGTTCCAGCAGCACGTCATACCAGGACAGCGGCACCTGGCCCGCGGCCCGCAGGTCGGCCTCGACCGCGGGCACCAGCCTGCTGTGCGCGACTAGCAGCCCTCGCCACGCATCGACCGCGGGATCGCCGGCCACCCCACCGGATCCGGAGCCCTCCGCCATACCGCTGCTCGCAGGACCTTCCGTCACGCGGCCAGCTTACCAGTTGCGTGCGTGCGCGAGCACATATATTATGTGCGTGCGCACGCTCCCATCTAATAGGAGGATCTCATGACCCAGACCGAATGCGGGCCGGTCGTCACCCGGATCGCTGACGGGGCCGAACTCCCGGCGCCCGGCCGGTGGCAGATCGACCCCGGCCACACCGAACTCGCCTTCATCGGCCGCCACTTCATGCTGACCAAGGTCCGCGGGCGGTTCACCGGCCTGTCCGGGGTGATCGAAGTGGCGGAGGTGCCCGGCGATACCACCGTCGCGGTCACCATCGACATGACCACGGTCGAGTCCGGCAACGACGCGCGCGACGAGCACCTTCGCTCGGCGGACTTCTTTGACGTCGCGCACCACCCGACGGCCACCTTCTCGGCCCGCGCGTTCGGCTGGCAGGGCACCAGGGGAGTGCTGGCGGGCGAGCTGACCCTCCGCGGCGTCACCCGGCCGGTTACCCTGCAGGCCGAGTACCTCGGCTACACCGCCGATCCCTGGGGCGGGCACCGGGCCGTCTTCACCGCCGCGGGCACCATTGACCGGGAGGACTGGGGCCTGACCTGGAACCTGCCGCTGGACGGCGGCGGGCTCGTGGTCTCTAACCAGATCCGCATCGAGATCGAGCTCGAGGCGGTGCTCCAGCCCTGACCGCCGCCCGGCTATGATCGTCCGGTGCCTGAGCAGCTGACTGCGAATTCGATCCCGGCGCTGCTGCGCCGGGGCGCTGTGACCGTCGCGGCCGGACGCGTGGCGCTGGGCCTGACCGCCCTGGCCTGGCCCGCGGTACCGGCCCGTCCGTGGGTCGGCGCATCAGCGGACGATCTGGCCGCGCGGGTGTTCGGCCGCGCCCTGGGCGGGCGTGACCTGGCCCTCGGGCTGGGTGCGCTGGCGGCCTTGGCGCGGCCGGGCGCAGAGCCGGGATCGGCCGCTGCCTGGGTCGCCGCGGGTGCCCTGTCCGACGCCCTGGACGTGGCGGCCAGCCTGGCCTCGTGGCGCGACCTGCCGCGGGTGACCAGGTGGCTGGTTGCCGCGTCGGCCGGCGGCGCGGCCCTGACCGGCGCGGCCGCGGCACTGACCTCGGCTACCTCGCGCGCTTCGTCAGGATCGGCCTAGCAGCGCCTAAGCTGGACAGATGGCGGCACGATCGCGCCGGGCGCGGCTCGCGGATGTACACGAGCTGGCCATGCGCATGCCGCACGTCACGATCTGGAACGGATCGCGCGACAACCCGATCTACCAGGTCGGCGGGAAGTCCTTCGTGTTCTTCCGCAATCCGCGCCCAGACGCCGTCGATCCAGTCACCGGCGAGCGCTTCCAGGACGTGATCGTGTTCTGGGTGCCGTCGGAGTCCGACAAGCAGTCGCTGGTCCAGGATCCGGGCTCGCCGTTCTTCACCACGCCGCACTTCGACGGCCACCCGTCGGTGCTGGTGCGGGGGAGCCAGGTCGGCGAGCTCACCGTACGGGAACTGACCGAGGTGATCGAGGACGCCTGGCTCTCGCAGGCCTCCCGCGCCAGAGCCGCGGCCTGGCTGGCCACCCGGCCCGGCGGCTAGCCGCCGGTGGCTGCGGTACTGTCCGGACAATGGACGATGAAGACGGCTACTTCGGCGAGCGCGTCGCCGCGACGTACGACGGCACATCCGGGGTTTTCGGACCGGGGGCGGTGGAGGCGACGGCCGGGGTGCTGGCCGAGCTCGCGGACGGCGGGCGGGCGCTGGAGCTGGGCATCGGGACCGGGCGGATCGCGCTGCCGCTGGCCCGCCGCGGTGTGGAAGTGCACGGCATCGACCTGTCCCGGGCCATGGTCGCCCGGCTGCGCGCCAAGCCCGGCGGCGAGGTTATCCCGGTAGCCATCGGCGACTTCGCCACCACCACAATGGACGGCACCTTCTCGCTGGCCTACCTGGTGTTCAACACGATCATGAACCTGACCAGCCAGGAAGAGCAGGTCGCCTGCTTCCGCAACGCCGCCCGCCATCTGCGGCCCGGCGGCTGCTTTGTCATCGAGTGCCGGGTTCCCGAGCTGCGCCGGCTCCGCCCGGGCAGGATGTGCTGCCCTGGCACCTGAGCGAGGAACGCTGGGTGTCCTACTCGTATGACCCGGCCACGCAGGCGATGCACGGGCACTACGTCGAGTTCACCGGCGGCCAGGGCGAATACCGCACCATGCCGTTCCGGTACGTGTGGCCGGCCGAGCTCGACCTGATGGCACAGCTGGCCGGGATGCGGCTGCGCGACCGGTGGGAGGACTGGAGCCGACGGCCCTTCACCGGCGAGAGCAGCCAGCACGTCTCGGTCTGGGAGAAACCCTGAGGCACAATGGCCAGGTGGACGCCGATGTCGTGGTCATCGGGGCCGGTGCGCTCGGCCTGAGTACCGCCCTGCACTGTGCGCTGGCCGGCCGGTCGGTCGTGGTGGTGGAACGCCACACCGCCGGGTCGCAGGCCTCCGGCCGGGCCGCGGGCCTGTTCAAGTCCGTCCAGGCGGACGAGCTGCGTACCCGGCTCGCCCGGCGCAGCATCACCAGGGCGCTCACCTTCGCCGAATGGGCCGGAGAGCCGCTGACGGTGGCTCACTCCGGGAGCTTCCTGATCGCCAGGACCGCTCAGCACCGGCAGTACCTCGCCCAGGAAATGGAGCAGTCCCGGCGCTGGGGCGCCGACGTCCGTGAGGCCTCCCAGAGCGAGCTCGGCGGCAGGCTCAGTTACTACCAGCCCGCCGGCGACGATTTCGCGCTGTGGTGCCCGGAGGACGTCTACATCGAGGAGCCGGCCAGCCTCATCCAGGCCTGCCTGGCCGCCTGCCGGCGGCACAGGGCCGTGGTGGCCGAGAACGAGCCGGTCGTCGGGATACCGGTCATCGGCGGCCGCGTGGCCGGCGTCGAGACCGAGAGCCGGTCGATCGCCGCCCCGATCGTGGTGGACGCGGCGGGCGGCTGGGTCCGCCAGGTGGCCGGCCTGGCCGGAGCACGGGTACCGGTCGCCCCTGTCCGCCATCAGCTGCTGATCACCGAGCCCACGACCTACGTCGATCCGGCCGACGCGATCGCCCGGGTGGTCGACGCCGCCGTCTACCTGCGCCCGGCCCGCGGCGGGCTCATGGTCGGCGGGTTCGAGCCTGGCCCGCTGCCGGTCGACCCGGACCAGCAGCCCTGCTCGTTCAGCACCGATGACGTGCCGCTGGACATCGGCGTGCTGCGCAAGCTGGCCGGCCAGGTCGAGGCCGAGGCCCCGGCCGCGGGCAGCACCGCGGTCGCCGAACACCGCGGCGGGCTGTTCACGATGAGCCCCGACGGCCGCTTCGTCGCCGGCCCCGTGCCGGACCTGCCCGGCCTGTGGGTAGCCAGCGGATGCAACGGCTCGGGGTTCTCGTCCTCGCTCGCGATCGGCGAGGCGCTGGCCGCCTGGATTACCAGCGACGCTCCGCCACCGGGGATGACGGAGCTCTCTCCGGACCGGTTCGGTGCGCTTACCGACGACGTGCTCGTTTCCCGCGGGCTCTGGCAGTACGCCCACTACTACGATCCCGCCGGCGTCGCCCTCGAGGCCGCCGCGCCGGCGGTGTCGCCGGATCGCTAGTCAGGGCCAGGCCAGCACGCTGCTGTCGTCCGTGCAGCGGAACCACCAGTCCAGGCCGTACTCGTCGGCGGGCTCCAGGGCGACCTCGTATTCCACCGTGCCGCGGCTGCGTCCGGCCGTCTTGGCGCCCATCTTCCACAGCAGGCCGGTCATCGCCACGTTGTCGGCGGAGACCGTCGCGGTGAAGCGGCAGACGCCGGCCTGGCGGGCCCGCTCGGAGAGCCGGGCCAGAAGCTCCCTGCCCAGTCCGCGGCCCTGCCAGTCGTCGGCGATGGTGACAGCGATCTCGGCGGCCCGCGGGTCGTCGGCATCCCGGACGTAACGGGCGACGCCCACGCCGCGCCCTCGGCGGGGCTGAGCGCGCCGATCGCCTCGTGGTCGTGGTGGTCCACCTCGGTGAGGTAGCGCAGTTCCGCCGCTGACAGCATCTTCTTAGGCCCAAGGAACCGCATCTGGCGGGACCGGGCGCTCAGCCGGGCGAAGCCGTCCGCTAGCGCCTGCGCGTCGGTGCCGCGGACCTGGCGGATCAGCACCGTCGATCCGTCGCGCAGCGCGGTCGGCGTTCCCCGCGCCGTGCGGACATAATGGTTGAACATCGGAATTGCCCCCTGATGATGGCGCGGCTAAGGCGCGCACGAACACGATCTCCCGCCACTGTGCCTGGCCTCGCTGAAACGCGGCTGGCGTGGCGCTGCAGCGGCGCATCGCGGTAGCGGTTGCCAGCCAGCGGCGGACCGGCCACTCTGGCAGTGGGCCGCTCCCGCGGGGCGGCCGGGAGGGAGAGTCATGACGGTGATGGCGCCGCCAGGGATGGACTTCATGACCAACGCGGTCGCGCACTGGGCCGCGGTGCAGCCGGACGCCGAGGCGCTGACGTACGGCGGGGTGCGGTGGACGTGGGGGCAGTGGCACGACCGGATCCGGCGGGTAGCCGGCGGCCTGGCCGCGCTCGGCCTCGGGCGCGGTGACCGGGTGGCGTTCCTGGACAAGAACAACCCGGCGTGCCTGGAGGTGGCGCTGGGGGCCGGGCTGCTCGGCGGGGCCAGCGCGGTGATCAACTGGCGGCTGGCGGCCGGCGAACTGGACTACGTGATCAACGACTCGGGTGCCAGCGTGCTGTTCGCCGGGGCGGAGCTGCTGCCCGCGGTCGAGGCCATCAGGGACAGGCTGCCCGGCGTCACCGACGTGATCACGGTGGGCGGCCCGGATGACGGCTACGAGGCGTTCCTGGCTACCGCCCGGCCCGCCGGCCGCGGCCGCGACGTGACCGGGGAGGACCTGTGGCTGGTGATGTACAGCTCCGGCACGACCGGCCGGCCGAAGGGCGTGATGCTGTCGCACCGCAACATCGTCGAGCACACTCAGAACGTGGTCCCGCTGGCCCCGCTGGGCCCGGGGGACCGCAACCTGGTCGCGATGCCGCTGTTCCACGTCGGCGGCACCTGCTACGCGCTGTTCGGCATCTACGCCGGGGCGCCGAGCACGTTCACCCGCGAGCCTGACCCGGCGTCGCTGCTGGCGGCGTTCGCCGCCGGGACCACCCATGCGTTCCTGGTACCCGCGGTGGTGTCCGCGCTTCTTGCCGCGGGCGAGAAGGCCATCGCCGCGCTGAGCGGCCTGAAGTACCTGCTCTACGGGGCCGCGCCGATGCCGCTTCCGATGCTGCGCCAGGCGCTCGCGGCGTGGCCCGGGCTGAACTTCGTCCAGGTCTACGGCCAGACCGAGCTGGCCGGCGTGATCAGCGCCCTGTCCCCGCAGGCACACCGGGACACCTCCCGGCCCGACCGGCTCGTCTCGGCGGGCACCTTGCTGCCCGGCGCCGAGGTGCGCGTGGTGGACCCTGGCACCGGCCAGGATGTCGCCGCGGGTCAGCCGGGCGAGTTCTGGTTCCGCTCGCCGCAGCGGATGATGGGCTACCTGAACAAGCCGGACGACACCGCCGAGGCGATCACCGGGGAGGGCTGGCTCCGCAGCGGCGACATCGGGCACGTCGACGACGGCGGGTTCCTTTTCGTCTCCGACCGGGTTAAGGACATGATCATCACCGGCGGGGAGAACGTCTACTCGCCCGAGGTCGAGCAGGTCGTGGCCGAGCATCCGGCGGTGGCCGAGGTCGCGGTCATCGGCGTTCCCGACGATCACTGGGGCGAGACCGTCAAGGCGGTGGTCGCGCTCCGGCCCGGCCGCCAGGCGACCGGGCCGGAGATCGTCGAGTTCGCCAGGGAACGCCTGGCTCACTACAAGTGCCCGCGCACCGTCGACGTGGTTGACGCGCTGCCACGCAACCCGAGCGGAAAGATACTCAAGCGCACGCTGCGCGCTCCGTACTGGGAGGGGCGCGACCGGCAGATCTGACTAACCGGACGAGCCGGTCCCGCCGAGATAGCTCGCCGCGAGCAGCGCGCCGTCCTTGCTCAGCTGCCCGGCGCTGCCGCTGGCCGCCAGCTCGCCGTGGGCCAGGATGTAGCCGCGATCGGCGATCTTCAGCGCCAGGTGCACGTGCTGCTCAACCAGCAGGACGCCGGTCCCGTTGCCGGTCGCGGCCGCCCGGACCGCCGGCAGCAGCCGGTCCACGATCACCGGGGCCAGGCCCAGGCTCATCTCGTCGAGCATCAGCAGCTTCGGCCTGCGGCTGAGGGCCCGCGCAAGCGCGAGCATCTGCTGCTCGCCGCCGGACAGCAGCCCGGCCTTGCGCCCGCGCAGCTCGCGCAGCGCCGGGAAGTGGTCGAACGCGGTGTCCATCTCGGCCTGGCCGCTCAGGCCGTCCAGCCGGAAATGCTCGGCCACCGTCAGGCCGAAGAAGATCCCGCGGTCGTGCGGGACGTGCGCGAGGCCGAGCCGTGCCCGCGCGGTGGGGGAGATACCGGCGAGGTCGCGGCCGCCCAGCCGGATCGCGCCGCCGGCGGGCTTCAGCAGTCCGGAAATCGCCCTCAGCGTGGTGGTCTTGCCGGCGCCGTTGGCGCCGAGAAGCGCGACGACCTCACCGCGGCCGACGGTCAGCGTCAGATCGCGCACGACCCGGGCACGGTAGTAGGCGACGCTCAGCCGGTCGAGTTCGAGAACGGTATCGCTTCCGGTTGCCATCTCCCCACTCACCTTCGGCGGCCGCCGTCAGCACGCGCTCATCTGGCACGACCGCCCACTAGCTTCCACCACCGCGGCTTTCCCGGCATTGGCGTCCACGCCAACTTGCCCGGCGCGGATATGTGCCCTCCGCACACTTGACACGATCGTGACCTGGATTGTCAACAAAATAGTTGACGAGAGCTAGCTGCCGGTTTTTCCTGAGGAAGTGTTTGCTGCAGGTTTCCCGATGCCCTCGGAGAATGCGATGGAGCGAATCCCTGCCACGCATGCCAAAGGCCCGATCCGGCCTGAGGAACCGCCTTTCTAGGCACCAGTGGCGAAACTGGGAGAACCTGGCGCTCCCTGGGGCAAGATAACGGCTCTCGGGCATTGGCGATGTCGTAACGATTTACCCACCAGGAGGAACCACCGTGCGAAGACACAACAGACTCGGCCTGGCCGGCTTCGCTGCGGTCACCGCAGCGGTGCTGGCGGCGGCGGGCTGCAGCAGCAGTTCGAGTTCCAGCCCAACCACTGCCACGTCGACGAGCGCGGCGCCGGCCAGCAGCCTTCCGGCCAGCACGGGCACTGGAGGCCAGGGCGCCCAGTCCGTCACCAACTACCTGGACTACACCGGCGGCAAATCCGGCGCCGCCGACAAGTCCCTGCCGCCGGTCTACATCGGCTTCGTCAACCAGCAGGGCGGCCCGACGGCCGTCGGCCTGCTGGCCACCGCCGGCGCGCAGATGGCGGTCAACTACGCCAACGCCGAACTCGGCGGGGTGAACGGCCACCCGATCCAGCTTGTCACCTGCTTCATCGCCTCGGCCGAGGAAGAGGGCACGGTCTGCGCGCAGAAGTTCCTCGCCAACTCCAAGGTCAACGTCATCGAGCTGGGTGGCGTGGCGATCGGCGTGCAGTCGTTCTTCAGCACGCTGGGCGGCAGCAAGCCGGTGATCGACGGCGTCGCGGCGACCCCGATCGACTCCGTGCAGAAGAACGCGGTGATCCTGTTCGGAGACGCGACCCACATCCTCGCGCCGTTCGGCACGTACGCGAAGGACGTATTGCACGCCAAGACCGCCGCGCTCGTCTACCCGTCAGACAACGCCGGGATAGCCGTGGGCGCCGCGGCGATCAAGGCCGGGCTCGTGGCGGCAGGCATCTCCGTCAAGGCGGTCGGTTACCCGGAGACCCAGACCGACCTGACTTCGGTACTCACCGCGGCGGGCGCGCAAACGGCCGACATGGTGATCCCGTACAGCGACACCGCGGGCTGCGTGAACCTCGCCAAGAGCCTCAAGACGCTGGGCATCACCGATCCCAAGAAGATCGTCTCGGCGCCGCTGTGCCTCAACGGGCAGGTCATCAAGGGTCTCGGCGACTTCCCGCACTGGACGTACTCGATCGCGAGCTCGCTGTACGGCGACCCGAGCGACCCGGGCATGCCGCCCTACGAGGCGGTGGCGAAGAAGTACTCCACCCCGGCGAACGCGCCCGACCCGTGGAACATCGTCGACTTCGGTCAGACGCTGACGACCATCAAAATCATGAACGAGGTCGGCTACGCGAGCCTGTCCCCGTCGGCGATCCTGGCCAAGGCGAAGGCGTTCACCGGACCGCAGGCGCTCGGCGCCCCCGCGCTCGCCTGCGGCAAGTACTCCAACGCGCCGGGCGTGTGCAACGACCGCATCCAGTTCTTCGAGTACACGGGCGGCGTGACTAGCGGCAAGCCCGAATGGGCCAAGGAGGCCGGCTGGCTGCAGCCACCGTCCTGAGTTACCGGCCCTGTGTTTACCGGCGCTGTGTTACCGGTCCCGTGTTACCAGTTCGGCGCGCCGCGGCCGCGGGTCATACTCGCGGCCGCGGCGCTTCGCGCGACAGAATCCGGCAAACCAGGCAACCTTGGATCTGTATGAGCCCCGACGTCAACAAGGAATGACCAGTGCAACAAATCCTGCTGTTCATCCTCCTCGGCCTCGGCTCTGGAGCGCTGATCGCCGGCATCGCGCTCGCCGTCGTGCTGACCTACCGGGGGTCGGGGGTCATCAACCTCTCCACCGGCGCCATCGCGATGCTCGGCGGCTACGCCTTCTGGGCGCTGAACGCCGGAAAGCTCGCCACGCTGCCCACCGCCGTCGCGCTGCCGCTCAGCCTGCTGTTCGTCCTCGCGGTCGGCGCGATCACCGAGTTCGCCGTCTACCGGCCGCTGCGCAACGCCTCACCGCTGGCCAAGCTCGTCTCCTCGCTCGGCGTGCTGCTCATCGCGCAGTCGGCGATGATCCTCGCGTTCGGCGTGACCCCGCAGCCGGAACCCGGCATCCTGCCGACCAACGTCGTGCACATCCTCGGCGCGGTGGTCCCGGTCAACCGGTTCATCCTCACCGGCATCGTGATCGTGGCGGCCGGCGCGCTGGCCGCGCTGTACAAGTGGACCCGGTTCGGGCTCGCCACCCGGGCGGTGTCGGAGAACGAGGCCGCGGCGATGCTCAGCGGCCTGTCGCCGAACATCATCTCGCTGGTCAACACGTTGCTCGCGGCCCTGCTTGCCGGGGGGCTCGGCATCCTGGCCGCCTCGATCACCCAGCTTGACCCGAGCACGCTGCCGCTGCAGATCATCCCGGCGCTGGCCGCCGCGCTGATCGCCTCGTTCACCTCGTTCGGCATCGCGGCCGCCGCCAGCTTCGGCATCGCCATCATGTACTCGCTACTCCAGTACGCGTCGGCCCAGTCCTGGTTCCCGCAGTCCGGCGGCGTCTCGCTGCCCGGCGTCACCGACCTGCTGGCGTTCCTGATCATCGTCGTCGTGCTGTTCTGGCGCGGGTCGCGCATTCCCGGCCGCGGTGAGATCGTCGAGCGGAGCCTGCCCCAGGCGCCGCGTCCGCAGCACCTGGTCCGCACCGGGCTGATCTGCGCGCTCGTCGGCGCGGTGCTGCTGATCGTGTTCCCGTTCGACTTCCGCGAGGCCCTGATCAATACGCTGATCGGCGCGCTGATGGCGCTGTCGCTCGTGGTGGTGGTCGGCTTCGTCGGCCAGATCTCGGTGATCCAGCTCGCGCTGGCCGGCGCCGCCGGGTTCACGATCTCGCACATGGCCGTCAACTTCGGCATCACGTTCCCGGTCGCGGCGCTCGCGGGCATCGCGGTCGCGGTGGTGATCGGCCTGGTCACCGCGGTCTCCGCGGTCCGGGTCCGCGGCGTGAGCCTGTCCGTCGTCACGCTGGCCGGCGCGGTCGCCATCGAGAACTTCGGCTTCGTCAACAGCACCTGGGGCGGCGGCCTGGCCGGCTCACCGGTACCCGAGCCGAGATGGTTCGGCCTCGACCTCGGCCCGAACGCCCCGTTCCGCGGCATCGACGGCAACCAGCCCAGCCCGGTCTTCGGCTGGGTGGCGCTGATCTGCTGCGTGCTGGCGATGGTCGCGGTCGGGTACATCCGGCGCGGCACGCTCGGGCAGCGGATGCTCGCGGTCCGCTCCAACGAGCGCGCGGCCGCCGCCGCGGCGATCAACCCGCGGACGGTGAAGCTGTACGCGTTCGGCATCGCCGCGGCCATCGCAGGCCTCGGCGGCGTGCTGTACGCGTACAACTTCGGCTCGGTGAGCGCCGACCGGTTCGACGCGGTGACCGCGCTCAGCCTGATCGCGTTCGCCTACGCGGGCGGCATCTCCCTCATCTCCGGCGCGGTGTTCGCCGGCCTGCTGTCCGCGCAGGCGCTGATCCCGTACGCGCTCGACAAGTGGTTCGGGCTGAACGGGACCTGGTTCCTGCTGGTCGGCGGCGTTCTGCTGATCTTCACCCTGCAGCAGAACCCGGAGGGCGTGGCCGGCGACATCTACCGGCGGATACACAAGCGATCCGTGGTCCGCGCGCCGGATACGGCCGCCGCCGTTCCCGCACGCGGCGAACCGCGCACGGAAACAGCCGATCTCGCGAGCCGCCCCGCCGTGCTGAGCGTCACCGGCCTGTCCGTCGCGTTCGGCGGCGTGCACGCGCTGAACGACGTCACGGTGGAGGTCCGGGAGGGCGAGCTGGTCGGTCTTATCGGCCCGAACGGTGCGGGCAAGACCACGCTGGTCAACGCCGTCTCCGGCTTCGTCAGGTGCAGCGGCCAGATGGAGCTGTCCGGGTCCGACATCGGGAGACTGCCCGCCTATGAGCGCGCACGCCGCGGGCTTGGCCGCACCTGGCAGAGCACGGAGCTGTTCGACGACCTCGACGTGCGGGAGAACCTGACGGTTGCGGCCAGGGACGGCTCGGAACCGAAGCCCGCTGACGCGCTCGACCTGGTTGGCATGGGCTGGGCGGCCGGGGCCATGCCCGCCGACCTGTCCATGGGCCAGCGCAAGCTGGTCGGCGTCGCCCGCGCGCTCGCCGCCAGGCCCCGCCTGCTGTGCCTGGACGAGCCCGCCGCCGGCCTCGACACGCGGGAGAGCGCCGAGCTCGGCGCCCGGCTGCGCGCGCTGGCCGATCAGGGCCAGTCGATGCTGCTGATCGAGCACGACATGGGGCTGGTGCTCGGAATCTGCGACCGCGTGATCGTGCTTGAGTTCGGCCAGGTGATCGCCGAGGGCCTGCCGGACGTGGTCCGCCAGGACCCGCGCGTCATCGCCGCCTACCTCGGCGACGGCGGGGCCATCACCACCACCCTGGTCGACGAGCAAGCGGAGTGAGGAGTAAAGGCTCCGCGTAGTGGTCGGTCATGACGACAGTCTTGCCGACCCGATCGCCCGGGCCCAACACTTCAGGCCGGCGTCCGTAGTAACTGGTATGGACGACTACACGCTCATGATGGTGAAGATGCGCGGCGAAGAGCTGATGCGAGAAGCTAGGCAGCACCGGCGGGCCGCCGGGGCCCGCCGCGCCGCGCGAACACGGCAGACGGTGCCCATGGCGGCGCGAGGGCTGGTGAGCCGGTCGGCCCAGTGGCTCGCGATGGCGGCTGCCCGGATGCGGCCGACGACAACGGGACGGTGATCTGGACGCGATGAACGAGAACGAGCCGGCCAGCGGCCGCGTGGTGGTGAGCGACCAGCCGGTCGCGGATTTCAGCCATCTCGCGGCGCCGGAACAGCTGGCCGCGATCAACCGGATCGAGAACGTGGCGCTGGTCATCGTGCCGGAGTCACTGGCGGGCGCGTACGCCGCGATCCCATCCTCGGGGGTAGCCGCCACCATTTACGTGCCTGACGGCGCGAACGTCCGGGTGCACACCGGCGCGCTGGTGGTGGGCGGCGACGGCATCGGCGCCGTCGGCGACGTGCTGATCATCACCGGGATGCTGATCATCACCAGCCCGGTCACCGGCGCGGTGCCGCAGCGGATCCACGTGGTCGGGTCGGTGCTCGCCCCGCGGGGCAGCGAGGCGGCTCTCGGGCCTGCCCTGGCCGGGGGCACCGGCGGCGTCAGCTACTACACGCCCGCCGACGGGCAGGACGTCAAGGTGTTCAGCGGCCAGGTGAGGCTCTCCGGCGCGATGCTGGCCAACCCCGCGGGACAGGCTGACGACATGCTGATCGCCGCCGGACAGGTGGTGATCACCGGCGAGGTCAGCACGCTGGGATACCGGCAGGTGATCATCGCCGGGCAGTTGGCCGCGCCGGAGGCCAGCCGGGACGTGATCGAGCCGCGCATCCAGGTGCAAGGCCAGGCCGCCTGGTACCGGGGCGATGACCCACGGGTCTTCTACGACGACACCAGCCTCGGCCCGGACTACTTCCGCCTGCTCGATCACCCGGTCAGCCTGGTCGTGCTCGGCGACCTGACTATCACCGCGGGCGTCACCGAGGCCATGATGCAGGAAAAGGTAACCGGTATTTCCGTGTTCGGCGACGCCGCCGCGCCACCCGGGCTCGTGGGGGTGCTGCAGGCCCTCACCACCGACGCGTTCGGGGCCATCCGGGCCAGCGATGGACCGGGAAGCTGAGTTCCGCCGCCTCTACGAGGCACACCGCGCCGCGGTGCACGCCTACTTCACCGGCCGGACCGGCGACCCGCAGTCGGCCGCCGACCTGATGCAGGACGTCTTCCTGCGGGTATGGCAGCACCTGGAGAAGCTGACCGGCATGCCGGACGACCGGCAGCGGGCGTGGATCTTCACCGTGGCCAGGAACCTGTCGGTTGACGCGCACCGGCACCAGCACACCCGGGCCGGCGCCGAGCGGGCCGTGGCCCGTGAGCCGGGCCGCCCGCCGCAGTCGGCCGGCACCGCGGCCAGCACCCCGGTCATCGCCGCCGAACGCGTCGCGGTCGTGGGCGAGGCGATCAGGCGCCTTCCCGAGCCGCAGCGGGTCACCCTCACCATGGCCGCCGCCGGCGGGATGACCAGCGCCGAGCTTGCCGCCGCCCTGGGCGTGCCCGCCGGCACCGTGCGCTACCGGCTATCGGAGGCCCGGCGTGCCGTGGCCGAGGCGCTCGAGCGCTACGATGATCCTACGGAGACATGATGAGCCTCGACGACGACATCGCGGCCTGGGCCGCCACCGTCCGCCTCCCCGACGCCGAGGCGGCCGCCATCTTCCAGCGGATCGTCGCGACCCCAGCGCCAGCCCCCCCGGTCATGCCGCGACTCGACCCGTCCTGGTGGCGGCACTTCACCGCCGATTTCACCGCACGGATGGTCGCCAGCACCCGCCCGGCACGACAGGCAGCCTGATTAGCCCACGGCGATCACGCCTGGGACAGCCACGGGTACCGCTCCGTGTCCTTGGCCGCGTAGTCCGGGTCCAGGTAGATGAAGCAGCGCTGAATCTTCCAGTCGCGGATCTCGAAGACGTCGCACCACCGGCCGGCCGCCCACTCGGGAACCCCGGCCCGCCACGGGCCGTCCCGGTGCTCGCCGTGGCTGGTGCCCTCGCACACCACCATGTCACCCGCGATCACCCAGTTGAAATGGGAGTAGTGGTGGACGATGGAGGTGATCGTGGCGCCGACGTCGCCGAACAGCTTGCCGATCTCCTTCTTGCCGTTGGCCAGCCCCCACTTGGGGAAGTAGACCTGCGCGTCCTCGGCGAACAGGTCCAGGATGCTGCCTCCGGACGAGGTGACGCCGCCGTTGTCGAAGGCCTTCAGGTACTCCAGCGCAACCGACTTGCGCTGCTCGTCAGTCATCGTCTGAGTGGTCAGTGCCATCGGGGTACCACCGTCCTCACGAGTGGAAACAGCGTCTTATGTCAGCACCATAGCCAAGCTCGGGCAGAATCGGCACTAGCCAGGATCCAGCGTCAGAAAGGGTGCGCGATGACCGAACTGCCGGACTATGCCGACCTGCCGCCCGCCCCGGGAGGCGGCCGCTCCGGGTGGGGCCTGTTCGGCGCCGGGGACAACCTCGGCCTGGTCAACCTGATGACGCCGGAGCGGATCGCGGCGGCCGCCCGGCTGATCCGGCGGGGCCAGGTCTTCTGCCTGGATATGCCGCTCGGCAGCGTCTCCCCGGCGCTGGCGACGTTCCGCGGCGCGCCGCGCCACCACATCTTGCACCAGCCCGGCACGGCCGGGTTCGACGACGTCTACGACAACTTCTACCCGCAGGCCTCCAGCCAGTGGGACTCGCTGGCCCACGTCGGCTACGCGCCCGACCAGATGTACAACGGAGTCACCGAGCAGGAGGTGCTGGCGGGCGCCAGGAACACGATCGACCACTGGGCCCGGCACGGCCTGGCCGGGCGCGCGATCCTGCTCGACGTCGAGCGGGCGATGCGGGAGGCCGGACAGCCCTACGATCCGGGCGGCAGCTCCGCCATCGGCGTGGACGGCCTGGAACTGGCCCGGCGCCAGGCCGGCGTTGAGTTCGCCCCCGGCGACATCATCCTGCTGCACACCGGCTTCGCCGCCTGGTACGTCGACCAGCCCAGCCAGGTGAAGTTCCGGCTGCACGGCAACCCCGCCACGCCCGGCGTCGAGCACAGCGAGGCGGTCTGCGAGTACCTGTGGAACAGCCACGCGGCCGCGATCGCCTCGGACACCTACGGCGTCGAGGTCTTTCCCGCTGACATGAGCGCGCAGGCACGCCCGTTCGGCTTCCTGCACAACATGCTCATCGGCCAGTTCGGCATGGCGCTGGGGGAGCTGTGGTGGCTGAGCGACCTAGCCCGCTCAAGCGCCGCCGATGGCGTCTACGAGATGTTCCTGGTCAGCGCGCCGCTGAACGCGCCGGGCGGGATCGGCTCGCCCGCCAACGCGGTCGCCATCAAGTAGCGGTGGCCGTCGGCGCCAGGCGACAATGCTGTGATGGCTTCGTATTCCGTCAACCCGGACGCGGTGGCGCAGGCCGAGCGCCTCATCGACAGCCGTCAGTACGTGCTCGACAGCGACTGGGGGCAGGTCCAGCCCCGCGCCAGCGACCAGAACGCCTACCTGGAGCGGCACTCCTGGCAGGAGTACGCCCAGTGGCATCTCGGCCTCACCGACGGCGCCACCGACGAGACCAAGGCCAGGTACGCCTTTGTCTACGGGGATTTCAGGCGCATCCACCGGATGGGCATCATCGCCTGCATGTACCGGGCGGCTGAGTGGCGGCACAAGGAGATCGAGCTCGCCGCCCACGACCTCCTGCAGCGGCTGGACCGGCTGACCCTGTGAACCCGGGTACCTGATCACCATCTGGGCGGTGATCATGCCGGTCATCGTCCTCCTCGGATGCCCAGATGCCGACAGCCCCGCCGCCGGGCGAGGGGTACGGCGGGTTAGGGCAGACGCCGTAACGCGGCATCACCGGGCACGGCGAGCGGCCTGCCCGATGAACGGATCATCGGGCAGGCCGCCGTCGTTAGCGGGCCCCCGGCGCCCCCGACGGGCCGGGGGAGCAGGACATAGGGCCGAACGGGCTGCCGGTCACGCCCGGACCGCGGCGGCCGCCCAGTGCTGCTCCAGGTGCGGCACCAGATCCATGGGGCGCTCGTCCGGGAAGAACAGCCGCGCGCCGTCGACGGTGACCACCCGGGTCGTGCCGGGGATGGTGTCCCGCAGCTGGTAGGCCCAGGAGACGTCGAAGGCCTCGTCCCCGGTACCCCATACGATCAGCGTGGGCACGGTGAGCTCCCTGAGCTGCGGCGTGACCGCGGCCAGGTCGGCGGCGTCCAGGGCGGCCAGCAGCCTCTCGAACTCCCGGGCACGCTCCAGCGTCCCGAAGCACGGCTCCAGGTAGGAGCGGAGGACGGCCGGGTCGACCTGGTCCAGGTGCTCGTAGCCCGTTCCGAAGGCGACCTTGGCGGCGGCGGCGGGGTCGGAGAACAACGCCACCGCGGTCGGCGCCAGGTCCCCGGCCCGCGCGAGCTCCACCGTCGGCTTGAACGACTCGGGCGGCAGGTTGCCGTCGGTGTCGCAGTTGGTGAAGGTGAGCGTGGCCAGCCGCTCCGGATGGCGGGCGGCGAAGATCTGGGCGATTGCCCCGCCGGTGTCGTTGGCGACGAGGTCGATGCCGGTGAGCCCGAGCGCGTCGCAGAAATCCTCCAGCCCCGCGGCCAGGGCGGCGACGGACAGGTCCTGCCCGGCCGTCACCGGGCTGCGGCCGTGCAGCGGGAGGTCAAGCGCGATGCAGCGTCGATTGCCGGGGCGCTGCCCGGACAGCGCGCCGACGACGTTGCGCCAGAGGTAGGCGTTGGTGGCGATGCCGTGCACGAACAGCGCCACCGGGTCGGCTCCCGCGGGGTCTTCCGGGGTCACAGGGCCGGTGTCGATGTAGCTGATCTCGCCGGATCGGGTCGTGATGCTGTGCCGGTGAGCCTCGAGTTCGGTGAGCTGCATTACGATCGCCTTCCTGATGGACGCGGTAGTCTTATTAGACCGACTGTCGGTTTATAGAAACAAACCGACAGTCGGTTTGTCAAACACTTAGGCGCGATGCCGCTGAGGGACAGGGCGACCTAGGGACAGGGCGACCTAAGGCAGGCGAGGAGCGGAGATGGACCGACCGAACAGGAACGCCGCCCGGGGCGAGGCGACCCGGGGCCAGCTGCTCTCGATCGCCACGCGCCTGTTCGCCGAGCGCGGCTACGAGGACACCTCGATCGAGGCGGTGCTGCGCGAGGCGGGGGTCAGCCGGGGTTCCCTCTATCACCACTTCCCGGGCAAGGAGGCCATGTTCGAGGCGGTGGCCGAAGACGTCGAGACCAGCGTCGGCGAACAGACCCTCGCCGCCGCCCGGGGCGCCAGCGGCCCGCTGGACGCGCTGCGGGCCGCCTCCCTGGCCTGGATCAGGCTCGCGGGCGATCCGGTGGTGAGCCGGATCCTGCTGATCGACGCGCCGTCGGTACTCGGCTGGGAACGGTGGCGGGCCATGGAGGAGCACCATGCCCTCGGGGGGATCCGGGCGGTGCTCCGGGCACTCGCCGAGGAGGGCAAGGTGCGGCCGGAACTGGTCGGTACGCTCGCTAACGTGCTGCTCGCGTCGGTCAACGAGGTGGCGCTGATCGTCGCGAGGGCCGAGGACAAGGAGGCGGCGATGCAGGCCGGCGCCGACACCATCGACGAGCTGCTGCGGCGCCTGTTCGGCTGACGGGTAAGGCGCTGGTCTCGCCGGCCACGGCCCGGCCGGCCTGACGGCCGCTGAACAGGCAGCCGCCGAGGAACGATCCCTCCAGCGACCGGTAGCCGTGCATCCCCCCGCCGCCGAACCCGGCCACCTCGCCCGCCGCGAACAGGCCGGGAACCGGCCGGGGTGCCGCCCCGCCGAGCACCCGGCTGGACAGGTCGGTCTGCAGGCCGCCCAGCGTCTTGCGGGTCAGGATGTTGAGCCGCACGGCGATCAGCGGCCCGGCCTTGGGATCCAGGATCTTGTGCGGCGCCGCGGTCCTGGCCAGCCGCTCGCCGCGCGATCGGCGGGCGTTGCGGATCGCCATGACCTGCAGGTCCTTGGTGAACGGGTTGTCGATCTCCCGGTCGCGCGCGACGATCTGCCGCTCCAGGTCGGCCAGTTCCAGGAGCGGTTCCTGGGTCAGCTTGTTCATCCCCGCCACCAGCTCCGGCAGCGTCCTGGCCACCACGAAGTCCGCCCCGTGTTTCTTGAACGCCTCCACCGGCGCGGGGGCGCCCGGGCGCACCCGGGACAGGGTGAGCCTGATGTCCTTGCCGGTCAGGTCGGGGTTCTGCTCCGAGCCTGACAGCGCGAACTCCTTCTCGATGATCTTCTGGGTGAGCACGAACCAGGAGTAGTCGAAGCCGGTGGCCCGGATGGCCGCCAGCGTGCCGAGGGTGTCGAAGCCGGGGAAGTGCGGGGCCGGGAACCTCCGGCCGCGCGCGTCGAACCACAGCGAGGACGGACCGGGCAGGATCCTGATGCCGTGCCCGGCCCAGATCGGGTCCCAGTTCTGGATGCCCTCGGTGTAGTGCCACATCCGGTCGCCGTTAACCAGGCGGCCGCCGGCCCGTTCGGCGATGGCCAGCATCCGCCCGTCGACATGCTCGGGCACCCCGCAGATCATCCTGTCCGGCGCGGGTCCGAGCCGTTCCGGCCAGCTCTCGCGGACCAGGTCGAGGTTGCCGCCGATCCCGCCGGAGGTCACGATCACCGCGGGGGCGTGCAACTCGAACTCGCCGACCTCAGTGCGCGAGCTTCGGGTGCCGCGCGCGGCCCGGCTCGGTTCGAGGACCGCCCCCCGCACCCCGTCCACCGCCCCGCGGGTGACGGTGAGTCCGTCCACCCGGTGCCGGAACCGCAGCCCGACCAGGCCGGAACCCGCCGCCTGCCTGACTAGCCGCTCGAACGGCGCCACCACGGCCGGCCCGGTGCCCCAGGTCACGTGGAAGCGGGGCACCGAGTTGCCGTGCCCGTCGGCCAGGTAGCCGCCGCGCTCGGCCCAGCCCACAAGCGGGAACCACCGCACCCCCATGCCGTGCAGCCAGGACCGCTTCTCCCCGGCGGCGAAGTCGACGTAGGCCTGCGCCCACCGGTACGCCCAGTAGTCCTCGCCCGCCGGGTCGTCGGCTCCGCGGTCGAAGAAGGCGCTGCCCTGCCAGTCCTGCCAGGCCAGCTCGCGCGAGTCCCTGATGCCCATCCGGCGCTGCTCCGGGCTCGCGACCAGGAACAGGCCGCCGAACGACCAGAAGGCCTGGCCGCCCAGGTTCGACTCGGGCTCCTGGTCGAGCAGCAGCACCCGCCGTCCGGCCCGGGCCAGCTCCGCGGTGGCGGCCAGTCCCGCCAGCCCTGCGCCCACCACGATCGCATCCGCGTCCATCTGGCTAGTCGGTCAGCAGCCCTGCGACCAGGGCAGACGGAATAACCTCGACCGGAAACGGCTGCTCCGCACGATACGGTTCGTCACCGCTAACCTGCGCGGTCTGCCGGTAGCACCCGGCGGCCAGCTCGAAGACGGTCAACGACGGCTTCTTCACCGGGGGATCCACGACCCAGAACGCGGGCACGCCGAACTGCTCGTAAGCCGTCTTCTCACGGCCGAGGTCGATAAGGGCGGTGCTCGGAGACCGGATCTCCACCACGAGCAGCGGCGGCACGGTGCACTTGGGGGAATTTACCTGCTCACGGTGGATGACCGCGATGTCTGGGGCGAACTCGGTCGCCGCGGAAAGCTGCACGGCCGGCTCCGGGATGACCCGCAGGTCGTGGGGGCACACGCTCCGGAGCCGGACCGCCAGCTCCATCGCTACTTCCTGATGCGGATTGGCCGGTCGCGGGCTCACGACGAGCGCCCCGTCCAACAACTGGTACCGGTGCCCGTCATCGGGCATCCGGTCTAGGTCGGCCACGGTGAAGGGTCTGCCTGCCGCGGGCCATGCCTCCGCGATGCTCATGACAGCCATACTGCCTCCCATCGGTCATGGCCGCCACCATGCCACCGGGCACGACAATTCAACGAGCCGGTGCGCCGCGCGCCCGCCGGGCTCAGTGCCCGAGCGCCATCTGGATGATCCGGACAATGACCAGGAGCATCGCGATCGCCATGTAGCTGCCCAGGACGGTCAGGGTGACCCTGCGGCCGACGGACATCACCGGCTTGGACAGCATGTTGAGCGGCGGCATCCGCCAGGTCTCGCGGTCGCGGCGGTCGACCTCGACTGAGCTCTGCACCCGGAGCGACCGGATCAGGGTCCAGCCGCCCACCCCGACGGCCGCCGTCATGCAGCCCAGGACGATCACGAGGATCTGCCGGCCGGTGATGCCGGGGAAGACCACCGAGGCGGTCAGCACGGCCGACAGCGCGACCAGCACGCTGATCACGGCCGAGGTGAACACGTTGGTACTGCGGCGGTTGACCCAGGGGCCGAGGACGGCGCGGTCGTTGCACAGCATCAGCAGGAAGACCGTGGCGGCCGGCAGCAGCACGCCCGCCAGCGCCTGGACGCCCTCGATGATGAGGCCGAGCGGGGCGTGGGGGATGAGCACGATGGCCGCGGCCACCGCGATCAGCGCGGCATAGATCGCGTAGAAGCCCTTGGCCTGGCGGAACCCGCGGTTCAGCGAGTGCTTGAGGCCAAGCGTGTCGCCGACCGCGTACGCGGTGGACAGCGAAACGGCGAATGCCCCGATGATGGCGGCGTCGAGCAGGGCCACCGCGAACACCACGCCCGCAACCCGGCCCGCCGAGGCCGTAATGCCGTGCGCCAGCCCGATCGCGTCGGCGAAGTGGCCCGCGGCCGGCGAGTGGGCGAAGGCCGCGGCGGTCGCTCCCATCAGCGCGGCGGCGCCGACCACCACGATCACGATGCCGATCCACAGGTCGGCCTTCTCGTAGCGGATGAACCGCGGCGTGATCCGCTTGTCGACCACGTAGGACTGCTGGAAGAACAGCTGCCACGGCGCCACGGTGGTGCCGACGATGCCGATGATCAGCAGCATGACGGTGGCCATCTGCCCGGAACCGCCGGGCAGGCCGGGGGTGACGAAGCCGCGCGCCATCTGGGCGCCCGACGGGTGGCTGAGGAGGTACAGCGGGATGAGAAGCAGCGATCCGGCGCACAACGCCACCGCGATCCGCTCGAACCTGCGGAAGCTGCCGGTGGCCGCGGCCGCCAGGATCACGCCGGCCGCGAGCAGCACGGCGACCAGCTTGGGCACGCCGAGGTACCCGGCCGCCAGGGTGATCCCGATGAATTCGGTGACGAGGGTCAGCGCGTTGAGGATGAGCAGGTAGGTGACCTCGAGCACGCCCCAGAACCTGCCGAACCTCTCGATGATCAGCCGGGCGTGCCCTACCCCGGTGACCGCGCCAAGCCGGAGCACCATCTCCTGGTTCACGTAGAGCACGGGGATCAGCAGCAGCAGGGTCCACAGCAGCCGGGTGCCGTAGTTCTGCCCGGCTTGCCCGTAGGTGGAGAACGCGCCGGCGTCGTTGTCCCCGCACATCACGATCAGTCCTGGGCCCACGATGGCCAGCAGCGTCTTCAGCTTGGCGGACAAGCCGGCCCGCGGAGCGGAATCGTCGGCCGGGATAGTGCCGAGCGCGCCGCGGATGTCGCCGGCGTGCGCGTCATCGAGGGCGGCGTTACGAGTGATGGAGGCCATGGTGAACACCCCTTTCACGTCACGAGAACTGACGGAAACAGGGGGCACACGCACATGCCCGCCCCCGAACGGGGCAGGCAGGTCAAAGGGCGAAAACGTTAAGCGAAGCGGCGTGTGCCCGGGACAGAATGGGACGGCAGCGAGAAGGGCCAACTTCGGCCCGGACTATCAGAGTCCATCGCTTGCCTCCCTTCCATCGCGACGCACGGGGGCGCCAGGGCACACCGCCTGCGGGCCTGCTGCCCGCGGGCATTATCCGCGTGACACCTGAGGAAACAAATGTCCGGGAAGAAGAAATCCCGGCCGCACCTCTCTCGTAAGAGCTTTGGCACTCCACGGCGTAACGCGGCCGCCCCGTGTCAAACCGGAGTCCGGCTGCCAGCCACTTGGCCTCACCCCTTAGGCCGGGGAGAGGTGTCCTGATCCGGAGCGTCTCTCGACGGTTGGGATCAGTGGCCTATGTCCGTGAAGACGCCTCACCGAACGAGGTGTCCCGTTTTTCAACCTCCCACAGCATGCCCTGGGGCAAAGCTGAATGTCAATTCAGGGCCGACCGGCGTGTCACTGTGCTGTAGCTCACGGTGCAACCTAGGACGGGAGTTAGTCCGGAGGAGCCACCGGGATCCCGAGGCCGGGCAGCACCTGGGCGGCCGGGAGCGCGGCCAGCAGGGGACCCGGCAGCCTGAGCTTGGATCCGCGGATCCCCGATCCGATGATCACCGAACCGCTCTTGGCCACCGTCTCGTCGACCAGGACGGGCCAGTCCGCGGGCAGGCCGACCGGCGTGATCCCGCCGTACTCCATGCCGGTGGCGGCGGTGACCGCGTCCACCGGCGCGAAGGACGCCTTGCGCGCGTCCAGGTGCCTGCGCACCAGCCCGTTGACGTCGGCCCGGGTGGTCGCGGCCACCATGCACGCCGCATAGCGGGTCTCGCCGCCCCGTTTGGCCGCGATGACCACGCAGTTCGCCGACTCCTCCAGGGTGACGCCGTAGCGCTCGCAGAACGCGGCGGTGTCCGCCAGCGCCGGGTCGATCTCGGCCACCTCGACGTCGTCGGCGCCCGGCAGGTCCCGCAGGGTCGCGGCCACAGGGGCGGCGAGCAGGTCAGGGCGGGAGAGGGCGGGCGCGAAGGCGAGCTGAAGACTCATGCCGCCATCCAACCAGACGCCCTGCAGGGGCCGGAGAACGCCGCCACCAACCGGACGTTCGGCTTCGGTACCCCCGGCGCGGACGTCAGCCGGCCGGGGCGACAATAACCTCGACACACAGTCACCAGCGATATGGGAGACGGATCATGCCGCTGTTCGGTAACCAGCAGAATCAGGGCACGGCGACGTGGGAGCCGGAGGCGGCCAACGGCAGGCTCGCGCACACGGCCGGTGCCAACCCGGCGGGCGTGTTCACGTCCGACCTTTCGGTGTCGGAGTACGTGCTGCTCGGCGAGGCCGGCTTCGAGCCGCTCGGCTTCGTCGTCGGCTCCTCCATCTACCACGTCGGCCTGCAGGCAGGACGCTGGAGCCAGAACCAGGAGCTGCAGGTTCTCACCCAGGCCATGTACAACGCCAGGGAACTGGCCATGGCGCGGATGCGCGCCGAGGCCGACCACCTGGCCGCCGACGGCATCGTCGGCGTCAACCTGCGGATGCAGATGTACGCGTGGGGCCAGAGCTGCCTGGAGTTCGTCGCCACCGGCACCGCCGTCCGCCACCTGGCCGGGCAGGGCGCGCACCGCGCGCCGGACGGCCGGGCGTTCACCTCGGACCTGTCCGCCCAGGACTTCTTCCGGCTGCTGGCGGCCGGCGCCGTACCGGTCGCGTTCGTCCTCGGCACCTGCGTTTACCACGTCGCCCACCAGGGCGTGCTCCAGTCACTGCGCCAGGCGGGCCAGAACCAGGAGATGATGCAGTTCACCCAGGGCGTCTACGAGGCCCGCGAGCTGGCGCTGACCCGGATGCAGGCCGAAGCGGCGCAGGCCAAGGCGTCCGGCATCGTGGGGGTGACGGTGGAGGTCAAGAACCACGTGTGGGGCGAGCACGCGACCGAGTTCCTGGCCACCGGGACCGCGGTCCGGCGGCTCGCCGACGAGCACAAGCTGCCCGACACCACCCCCAAGCCCACCTTCACCCTCGGCCTGGACACATGACCGTCCCGCTGTGACATCACGCACCTGATGATGCGCCAGCGCATGATTGGTATGCCCTTCCCCGAAAAGATCTTGGAGGAAAAGGGCTTCGTGGTTGTTTTGGTGCACTATAGGGCGTGTTGCAGAACTTTCGCGGCGGCGGGAGCTGGTGATCGGCTGCGCCGGTCCAGTCGCGGGTTGCGGGTCTTTGATGGCAGCGCGGGCGGCCTGTTTCGGGTGTTGCGGGTTCCCCGGTCCAGGCCCGGCGCGGCGGGAGACCGGTTCCGGGCATGCCGGACTGGCCCGGGTGACATCAGTGCTGTGGATAGTGGCGGCCGGGTGCCGGTCAGGGAAGGCTGGAGAGCCTTCGGTGGAGCAGCATCAGGTTGCTGACGGTCGCGGCCAAGGTGAGCTCGGCCTGGGCGAAGGGCAGGCCGCGCATGGAGAACCGGCGGAGCCCGATTCTGTCCTTGAGGAAGCTGAACCCGCCCTCGGACAGCGGCGCGCGGCGCCGGTAGATGTCGCGGCCCTGCCGGGTGGACAGGTTATGGGCCATCTGATCGCGGGGGTCCTGGTGCCGGCAGGCCGGGGTGTGCGGCCCGCTGCTCTCGGCCGATTCCCACGCGCCGGGGCTGATCAGCCGGTCCGGGCCAGGCGCTTCGCAGTTGTCCTTGCTGAAGTACCCGGCGTCGTAGGCCACGGTGCCGATGCGGGACCAGGCCGGGGAATGGCCGCCTGCCCGGTGCCCGGCGGCGATGGTCTGCTGCGCGGCAGTGATGGCGGCCAGCGTCGGCTTGACCTGGGCAGCGTCGTTGGCGTCCTGGGTGGCGCGGGCGGCCAGGACCAGCCCGTCGTCGGAGCGGGGGCACTGGCAGTTATAGGCCTGCACGGTGCCGTTGCGGGTGCAGTGCATCGCGCGGGAATCCGGGTCGGTGATGTTGCGCACCGGCCGGGGCGGCTTCTTGTCCCGCTTGCCCTTCCCCGTGCCGTCCCCGCCCGGCGGCCCCTGCCCGGCTCCGGCTTCTGCGGGCGCGGCGGCCCTGGCCCTTGCGGCCTTCCTGGCGGCGGCCAGCCGTTCCCGGCAGCGCCGCACCGGCGCGGCCTGCTCCGGCGGGGCGGGACGGGTGCCGCGCACGCCGCGACCGCCAGAGGCCGCGACCCGCTGGTCATAGGCGTCGCGCTTAGCCTGCTGCGCGGCGATCGCCTGCTCCAGCGCGATCTCCGCCACCGGCACCGCCACGTCCTCCGGGATCCGGCCCGGCGGCGCCTGCCCGGCCCGCGCCTTGGCCAGGTAGGCTTCCGCCTGCTGCCGGCGGGCCGCATCCTCCGCCTCGCGCGCGGCCTCCAGGTCTGCCAGGGCGGCCGCGATCCGCTCTTCCCGGGACGCCCCGCCCCATCCCTGCGGCAGCACCGCCGGGCCGCACAATCCCAGCCCCGGCAGCATCCCCCCGGCACAGCACCCGCAGCCGTCCCCGCCCTGCACGCCGGCCGCCTCGCCGTGGCCGTGCCCGTCGCAGCCGCACTCGCCGTCCGCGGCGGCGGCCTCCTCCAGCACCTTGCGGGACAGCTTCCGCAGCCCCTCCAGGGTCCGGTTGGCCTCCTTCGCCGCGTCCGCCCAGATCTTGGAGCCATCCACCGAGATCACCCGCAGCCGGCCAAGCCCCGCCACCGCGCACACATACAGCACCTGCGTGAACAGGTCCTCCAGCGGCCCGTCTTCCTCTCCGGTGCGCTGCCGGAACCGGCACAGCGTCGAATGATCCGGGGACTGGCCCGCCGACGCGATCCGGAAGCCCGCATCCGTCCGGGTGCGGTCCTCGATCTCCCGGGAGGACCGCTCCCCGCACGACATCGCGTACATCACCAGCATCGCCAGCATCCGCGGGTCATAGCCCGGCCGGCCCTTCCCCGGGCTCGTGCCGGCCTCCAGCGCCGAGGTGTCCAACTGCTGGACCACATCAACCAGGAACCAGACAAAATGATCCTTAGGCACCCACGAGCGCATATCCAGGGGCAGAAACATCGGCCGCTCCCGGTTCACCGGGAGGTACTTACGGCTCATAAACCCCATCCTGCCAGGCAAAACATCCGGCAGGGTTTTGCGACACGCCCTATAGGGCGTGTTGCAGAACTTTCGCGGCGGCGGGAGCTGGTGATCGGCTGCGCCGGTCCAGTCGCGGGTTGCGGGTCTTTGATGGCAGCGCGGGCGGCCTGTTTCGGGTGTTGCGGGTTCCCCGGTCCAGGCCCGGCGCGGCGGGAGACCGGTTCCGGGCATGCCGGACTGGCCCGGGTGACATCAGTGCTGTGGATAGTGGCGGCCGGGTGCCGGTCAGGGAAGGCTGGAGAGCCTTCGGTGGAGCAGCATCAGGTTGCTGACGGTCGCGGCCAAGGTGAGCTCGGCCTGGGCGAAGGGCAGGCCGCGCATGGAGAACCGGCGGAGCCCGATTCTGTCCTTGAGGAAGCTGAACCCGCCCTCGGACAGCGGCGCGCGGCGCCGGTAGATGTCGCGGCCCTGCCGGGTGGACAGGTTATGGGCCATCTGATCGCGGGGGTCCTGGTGCCGGCAGGCCGGGGTGTGCGGCCCGCTGCTCTCGGCCGATTCCCACGCGCCGGGGCTGATCAGCCGGTCCGGGCCAGGCGCTTCGCAGTTGTCCTTGCTGAAGTACCCGGCGTCGTAGGCCACGGTGCCGATGCGGGACCAGGCCGGGGAATGGCCGCCTGCCCGGTGCCCGGCGGCGATGGTCTGCTGCGCGGCAGTGATGGCGGCCAGCGTCGGCTTGACCTGGGCAGCGTCGTTGGCGTCCTGGGTGGCGCGGGCGGCCAGGACCAGCCCGTCGTCGGAGCGGGGGCACTGGCAGTTATAGGCCTGCACGGTGCCGTTGCGGGTGCAGTGCATCGCGCGGGAATCCGGGTCGGTGATGTTGCGCACCGGCCGGGGCGGCTTCTTGTCCCGCTTGCCCTTCCCCGTGCCGTCCCCGCCCGGCGGCCCCTGCCCGGCTCCGGCTTCTGCGGGCGCGGCGGCCCTGGCCCTTGCGGCCTTCCTGGCGGCGGCCAGCCGTTCCCGGCAGCGCCGCACCGGCGCGGCCTGCTCCGGCGGGGCGGGACGGGTGCCGCGCACGCCGCGACCGCCAGAGGCCGCGACCCGCTGGTCATAGGCGTCGCGCTTAGCCTGCTGCGCGGCGATCGCCTGCTCCAGCGCGATCTCCGCCACCGGCACCGCCACGTCCTCCGGGATCCGGCCCGGCGGCGCCTGCCCGGCCCGCGCCTTGGCCAGGTAGGCTTCCGCCTGCTGCCGGCGGGCCGCATCCTCCGCCTCGCGCGCGGCCTCCAGGTCTGCCAGGGCGGCCGCGATCCGCTCTTCCCGGGACGCCCCGCCCCATCCCTGCGGCAGCACCGCCGGGCCGCACAATCCCAGCCCCGGCAGCATCCCCCCGGCACAGCACCCGCAGCCGTCCCCGCCCTGCACGCCGGCCGCCTCGCCGTGGCCGTGCCCGTCGCAGCCGCACTCGCCGTCCGCGGCGGCGGCCTCCTCCAGCACCTTGCGGGACAGCTTCCGCAGCCCCTCCAGGGTCCGGTTGGCCTCCTTCGCCGCGTCCGCCCAGATCTTGGAGCCATCCACCGAGATCACCCGCAGCCGGCCAAGCCCCGCCACCGCGCACACATACAGCACCTGCGTGAACAGGTCCTCCAGCGGCCCGTCTTCCTCTCCGGTGCGCTGCCGGAACCGGCACAGCGTCGAATGATCCGGGGACTGGCCCGCCGACGCGATCCGGAAGCCCGCATCCGTCCGGGTGCGGTCCTCGATCTCCCGGGAGGACCGCTCCCCGCACGACATCGCGTACATCACCAGCATCGCCAGCATCCGCGGGTCATAGCCCGGCCGGCCCTTCCCCGGGCTCGTGCCGGCCTCCAGCGCCGAGGTGTCCAACTGCTGGACCACATCAACCAGGAACCAGACAAAATGATCCTTAGGCACCCACGAGCGCATATCCAGGGGCAGAAACATCGGCCGCTCCCGGTTCACCGGGAGGTACTTACGGCTCATAAACCCCATCCTGCCAGGCAAAACATCCGGCAGGGTTTTGCGACACGCCCTATACGGGGCTTGACTAAATCCCCCAGCCGTCCAGTTCGTCGGCTCACGATCGAGGCCACGTTCCTGCTGTGACTCACATGAGCATAAGCCGGGCCCGCGCAGTCACGCGGCCGAGGTAGGCAACGGCAAGGGGCCGCGGGTGGCCTGGAGTCGATTGCTGTCCCGGCCCTTTGCAACGGCGTCACCGTGCCGAGCCGGCCATATTGTCGCTATCCCGTGGCCTCACCGCCCGGGCTTCCACTGCCGGACACGACGGTCAGAGTAGGCACCACGCGGGCACAGCGGCGCTGCTGCCGCCGCGGCGCGCGGCTCTGCGCTTGCGCGGAATTACAGCGCTGGCGCGGATGAGGACCGCCATCCCCCGATGACCCGGAAGCCGGGCCCTCCTGATGTCGGGACCAAAGGCCCTTGTTCGCGGCGCCCCCGCGGCGTCCAATGTGTACGTTCGTATAAATTCGCGGTGGGGGAGTAGCGCATCGGCGGTTACTCTCCGGAAGGCGGTGCAAGATGCCATTGCTCGATGTGTTCTTCAGCATGATGTGGTTCTTCCTGTGGGTCCTGTGGCTGTTCCTGCTGTTCCGGGTGATCACAGACATCTTCAGGAGCCGGGACCTGGGCGGCTGGGGCAAGGCCGGCTGGCTGGTCTTCGTGATCATCCTGCCGTTCCTGGGCGTCTTCGTGTACCTGATCGCCCGAGGCCACAAGATGACCGAGCGGGATGCTGCCCGGGCACGGGAGCAGGAACAGGCTTCCCGTGCCTACATCCAGGAGGCGGCGCACGGTAACAGCACCGCCGACGACCTCGCCAAGCTGTCTGACCTGCGTGACCGCGGGGTCATTACGGAGGCCGATTTCCAGCAGGGCAAGGACAAGATCCTCAAGACAGCAGCCTGACCTGCCCGCGGCGGAATGGCTCCGGCCGGCAGGAGGCGGAAGCGGCACTGCCGCCTCCGGCCTCCTGTTTCCCGGCAGCGGCCGCGACAGGCCGCACCACTGATGATGAATGCCGCTCCGCGGAGCGATCCGCGTGTGCCGGACAGCGGGCCGGCGGTAGCCGGCACGTATCTGCCTGGCTGTACACGCGCTTGCTTGCGGGGGGGGGCCCTGATGACTCTTGCTTGTGGGGGTGGTCCCTGATGACTACGAAGTCCCGGCGCTGGCTTGCCCGCGCCTCGTTCGCCCTGATGCTCGCCGCCGTGGCGCTTGTGCTCGCGGTCGCTGGCTGGCGCAGCCTGACGCTGGTGGCGTTGGCCGTGATCGGCGTGTGCGCCGTGCTGGCGGGCGGGTACTGGTTCCTGGCTAACCGGGGCCTGCTGCGGTGGCTCGCGCTCGTCCTGGTGATCGCCGCGCCGGCGCTCATCCTGGTGGCGTTCGCGTGGCACCACCTGCTGTGGGTCGCCATGGTGGCGATGGCGCTGATGATCGCCGCGGCCGGGACCGCGCGGACCGCGCTGAGCGCGGAAGGCCAGGACGCGGCCATGCCCGTTGTCCCGGCGGGCCGCCCGCGGCGGCCGTTCCTGATCATGAACCCCAGATCGGGCGGGGGGAAGGTCACCAGGTTCGGTCTGAAGGACAAGGCGCAGGCGCTGGGCGCCGAGGTGGCGCTGCTGCAGGGCCCGGGGACGGTGGATGTGGCGGCGCTGGCCCGCAAGGCGGTGGCCGATGGCGCGGACCTGCTCGGCGTGGCCGGCGGGGACGGGACCCAGGCGCTGGTGGCCGGGATCGCCGCCGAGCATGGCCTGCCGTTCCTGGTGATCAGCGCCGGGACCCGCAACCACTTCGCGCTGGACCTGGGGCTGGACCGGGAGGACCCCGCCACCTGCCTGGATGCCCTCACCGACGGGGAGGAGCTGCGGGTGGACCTGGGCGTCATCGCCGATCGCACGTTCGTGAACAATGCCTCGTTCGGCGCCTACGCCGAGGTGGTGCGCAGCCCGGCCTACCGGGACGACAAGCGGGGCACCACCTTGCAGATGCTGCCTGAGCTGCTCAAGGGCCACCGAGGGGCCCGGCTGTCCGCCCGGGCCGGTGCCGCCAGGATCGAGGGCCCGCAGGCCCTGCTGGTCAGCAACGGCCCGTATGAGATGAGCGACGTCGCCGGGCTCGGCAGGCGCGCCCGGCTGGACGCCGGCACGCTGGGCGTGGTCGCCGTCCGGGTGGACAGCGCCCGGCAGGCGGCCGGGCTGCTGCGTCGCGGGCACGGCACGGGACTGACCACGCTCACCGCCGGCGAGGTCACCATCGACGCCGACGCCCCGCAGATCCCGGTCGGCATCGACGGTGAGACGGTCATGCTGCCCACCCCGGTCCGCTGCGCCATCCGGCCCCGGGTGCTTCGCGTGGTCGTACCGAGGCAACGGCCCGGCGTTCCCGCCCCCAAGGCGGCCCTGGAATGGCCGCGGCTGCGGCAGCTCGCGTCCTTCCGCGCCCGGCCAGGCAGTGAGTCCCTCCCGGCCCGGCCAGGCAGGGAGCCAAGCCCGCAAGCACGGTAGAAGGCGGCGAGCTGGCTCACCCTCGGGCTTGCAGTTCGTGATCTTGAGGATCTTAGTTATTGCCGTAGGCCGGATGCCCGGTAAGGGCACATGAGCGTGCTACCAGGCTTTGATCATCCCGGGAGGCTCGCGGGCGCGTGAGCCCGTCGTGACTGCTGGAGGCATAAGGGATGATTGAGCCCATGAGCGACGCATACCGGTCCCGCCGGCCAGGACCCCGGCGGCCGGCCGGGGCCCCGGCCGGGCCGGATGAGGTACGCCGGGCGGTGCTGGACGCCGCGGCGACACTGTTCGCCGTGCACGGAGTTGACGCGGTGTCACTTCGCGACATCGCGGCGGCGGCCGGCGTTCATGTTGCGCTGATCGAGCGGTACATCGGCCACCGGGAGGAGCTGGTGGCTGAGGTTTTCGGCCATGTTTCTGATCAGCTGGCCCGGGCGGTGGAGGAGAACCCGTTGTCGGGGCAGGGGTTCTCGCCTGACACGGTGATGGGGAAATGGGTGCGGATAGCCGCCGCGCTGGTGATCTCGGGCCGGTCTCTGGAGAGCCGCGGTGATTTCAACCCGGTGGTGGCGATGGCCCAGACCCTGACGGCGGGGTACGGCCTGGCTGAGGAGGCGGCCCGGTTGCGGGCGGCCCAGATCGTGGCGGCCGCGCTGGGCTGGCGGATCTTCGAGGCCTACCTGGTCGAGGCGGGCGGGCTGGGCGACGTCCCGCTGCAGACGCTGCGGGAGGAGCTGGCCCGGTCCGCGCGCCGGCTGGGCGCCACGCCCTGGCCCTCGCCGCCCGACCCCCGGCCGCGCACCCGCTGAGGCCAGACGGCCACCCGATCCGGGACCTTCGCCTCTAGGCGGGTGCTGGCCCGGCCGATCCAATGTGTACAGATGTACAAATTCCTAGGGCGATGCCACCCCGGCCGGGGTATGCCGCCCCGGGGAGTCCCGAGGGGGAGGAGATACCCATGACTGCAACCGATGCGCCCGAGAGGGTAGCGACGACCGTGCCGCTGCGCTGGGACGAGGTGTTCTACACGAACTGCCCGATGGTGTCGGCGAACAACGTGGACCAGGAGCTGGGCTGGTGCCGGGAGGAGTTCAAGAAGATCGGCGTGGAGTACGCCTACTTCCGGTCGCGGAGCGAGAACAACTTCTACCCGCACTACATCCACAACCTGGACAACCTGATCCGGTTCGGCGGCCTGTACCCGCCCATCGCAGTGCACGCGGACATCCGCCGCACGCGGCTGCTGGGCGCGACGCAGGTCTGGGAGGGCGGCTGCATGCTGGTGCGGGCCCGCGACGACATCGCCACGATGGCGGACCTGAAGGGCAAGAAGATCGGGCTGACCAAGAGCCTGAACACGATCAAGAACGACTGGTGGCGGATCCAGGAGCACGCCGGGATCGAGCTCATGCTGCGGGTCAACGGCATGACCCGCGACGACGTGCAGATCGTCGAGTTCCCCTATCCGGATGACTGGTACGACAAGCCGGAGATGCTCCAGGTGACGATGAACAACCCCTCGGAGCTGTGGCTGCGCCGCGACCACAAGCACGACCTGGCCTTCCGGCCGCTGGAGACCGCGCTGGAGAAGGGCACCGTGGACGCGATCTACACCCAGAGCAAGGTGTTCCAGCACCTGCAGGAGGACACCGGCAAGTTCAAGGCGATCGAGGACCTGTCCCGGTACCCGGACTGGACGCTGCAGATGGCGAACTGCCCCGCCGTCATCACCTGCACCGACGTCATGGCCGAGGAGCACCCCGACCTCGTCGTCGCCTACATGAAGGCCATGATCAAGGTCGGCCGGTGGGCGAACGAGCACAAGCACGCCGCCGCGGTGATCTTGAACCGGCAGACGTTCTACCGCGACGTCGAGGACACCTACCAGGGCATCAAGGGCGTCGACATGGTGCCGAACCTGTCGCCGCGGAACCTGGCCGCGGTCGAGATCGGCAAGGACTTCATGCTCAGCCACGGCTACATCAAGCGCGACTTCGACGTGCACGAATGGGCCGCGCCGCAGTTCCTGGAGAAGGCCGCCGAAGAGCTGCTGGAAGAGGAATGGAAGCAGATCACGACCGTCAAGCTGCCGGAGGCCTCCGAGCTGGAGCTCAGCGTCGTCCGCCTCGGCTAGCCGCGGCAGCGGCGTCCCGCCGTCCCCCAAACGCAAAGACGGCGGGTGTGACGGGCCGCACGCACTAGGAGCTGGCCGGGCCGCACCGCTGGCCCGGCCCAGGCCCGGCCGACGGCTGGGCCGCCGTGACAACAAGAAAAGGTGAGTGAGATGACCAAGACCGCGATGCAGATGATCGGCGAGGCCCGGGCCCAGGTGGGCATGGTGGAGCCGAAGAAGGCGGCGGACGAACTGGACGCTGGTGCCGTGTTCGTCGATGTGCGCGAGCCTGAAGAGTGGCAGCACGGCCACATCGACGGGTCGGTGGCGGCGCCCCGGGGGCTGCTGGAGTTCTTCGCCGACCCGGCCAGCCCCCGCCACAACCAGGCCCTGGACCCCGGCCGCCGGGTCATCGTCGTATGCGCCTCCGGCGCACGCGCGTCGCTGGCCGCCCTGACCCTCAAGACGATGGGCTACGGCGACGTGGCCATCCTCGACGGCGGTCTCAAAGGCTGGACCGGCGCCGGGCTACCGGTCAACGAGCACGAGTATGCGGGCATCTAATTATCCGAGCACACCGTGTGCCGGAAGATGTGTGATCTGTGGAGGCGGGTCATGATCTGGGCACTGCTAGCCCTGGTGGGTGTTCCGCTGTGGCTGTGCGCTCTCGGCATCCTGGCTTTGGTCTACCGGAATCGCGGCCTGCGCAAGCGGCACGGCGACATCGCCGTGCGGGTGCAGCGGACCGATAAAACCCGGTGGACGCGGGGCCACGCCCTATGGCTCTCCGATATCTTCGCCTGGCGGGGGAGCCCGGCCGCCTGGAGAGAGGACCTGGTGCACGTCGTCGGCGCAAGCGCCTGCAGCGCCACACCCGAGGAACGCAAGAAGCTCCATCGGCTGGGCGACGGACCCGTGGTCGCGACCTTGACAACCAGCCAAGGCGACGTGCTGCGCGTCGCCGCATCAGCCGAGCACCGGTCGGCGCTGAGCGGGCCGTTCGCCTCGCCGATTATGTCAAACGGGTAGCGCCAGGCGCCGCTGGCCCCGTCCCGGCTGGCCGAGATACCTACACGACACCTCATCCGCCGTTCCCCGCCCAGGCCCGGCCTGGAGAAGAAGGAAAACGCTCATGACAACAGATCAGGTCCTGCCCGGGGCAGACCCCGCAGACGCATCGGAGAGTCGGCGCAGATCCCCCCGAGCCGGCAGATACGCGGTAACGAGCGGAAGACGCCGCCGGGCGGCAGCCCCGCCCGGCCGCGTCCGGGAGCGGTGATGCGGCCGCTGGCCGCCCGCCGACTCGGGCGGTTCGGCCGGCCGCAGCGCCGGCTGCGGGCCGGCCTGGTCCAGCTGCTATGCGCGCTGGCCGGGCTCGGGCTCGGCCTGCTGCTGCCCCGGATCACCCTTGACTCCACGGTGGCCAGCACCCGGGTGACCGAGACGCTGGTCGCGGTGGGCTTCGGCATCCTGGGGCTGGTGACCGTCATCTTCTCGCTGCTGTTCCTGGTCGTGCAGTGGGCCTTCACCAGCCTGTCGCCCCGGCTGAACCTGTTCCGTGACGACCCGATCGTGTGGCGGACATTCGCCTTCGCCATCGGCGTGTTCGTGTTCTCGGTCACCACCGCCCTGGTCGTCGGCGACCAGGAGAAAGTGTCGGTGATCGTGCCGGCCGCCGAGATGGTGGCGGTGCTCGCCGCGATCGCCCTGATCCGCAGCCTGCAGGTCAAAGCCTTCGCCTCCATCCAGCTGGCGCCCACCCTGGCCGCCATCGCCGGGCAGGGCCGCGGAATCATCGACGACCTGTACCCCCGGCCGTACACGCCAGGCCGGCGTCCGGCCGCCCAGCTGCCATCGCGGCACCGGGCGGTCCTGTGGCCGTGCCGGCAGGCGATCTTGCAGCAACTCGACCTGGGCCGGCTGCTGCGCGCCGCCGACGGCGCCGTGATCGTGCTGCAGGCCGGCATGGGCGACACGCTCCAGCAGGGCGCCCCGGTCGCCGACCTGCACGGCGGCGAGGTGACCGACACGGCGGTCCTGGCCGGGCTGGTGACCGGGCCCGAGCGCACCTTCCGCCAGGACCCGCTGTTCGCGTTCCGCCTGCTGGCCGACATCGGCATGCGGGCGCTATCGCCCGCAGTCAACGACCCGGCCACCGCCGTCCAGGTGCTGGACACCACCGAGAGCCTCCTCCAGCTCCTCGTGTCACGCGACCTGGACGTGGCCGAGGTGGCCGATGACGCCGGGACGGTCCGGGTCGTGCTGGCCCTGCCGTCCTGGGACGACTACCTGCGCACCGCCCTGGACGACCTCATCGAGTCCGCAGCCCAGTCGCCCATGGTCCTGCTGCGGGCACGGACCATGCTCACCACCGTGCTGACCGCGGCACCGCCAGCGCGCCAGCCGCCGATCACCCGGCGGCTCCAGCGCGCCGAGCAGCTCAGCTCCGGCAACTTCCCGGTGATCTGGCATGACGCGACCGGCACAGCCCGTCAGCCCAGCCCGGCAGCTTATCAGTCATCCCCAGCTTCCTAATCGGCCACGACCGGCGGCAATCGCCCGGCCCAGGACCGAGCGGAAGTACATCCCGGGTGACAGTCATTGTCCAGGTTTGAAGGCTGTCGCCTGGACAGATCATCAGGTGCCATGTTCACGGACCCGTCGCGGCCGAGCAGAAGATCATGGTCTCGGGCCAATGTTCAGAAACGGTGACGCCGCGGGGTCTATAACGAGTGACGGCGGTTGCCGGGGGTGCCTATCCAGATGCACCGGGCGTCTCGCCTATCTGGCCAGGTCCGCGAGAGATCCACATCGGGTAGTCACCTACAGATGTTGCACTAGCGGCCCTGCATCGAGACAGCGATCCGCAGAGCTGCAGCGACAATGAGCACGACACCCATGGAGATCTGTTACAGGAGCTCTCCGTCGAGCGCCCGGTGCAGCGTCATGCGACGGTCAGGCGATCCCCTGAGAACGAGTAACAGCCGCACAGCGACCGCGCACCCGGCGCACAGCACAGCGCCCCCATGGGCGGGCGCTGCGCGCCGCGATTCCGGCCCGGCACCCCTCCTGCCAGGGAGGACGCGGTCGCTGCGTTCCGCTTGCGTGATCCCGACCTCACCCCCACCCCGAGGGGCCCCGAGGGTGAGGTCGGGATCACTCCAGCTCCACTCCGCACAGACTGAAGGAGTGAGACCAATTTGGTATTGCACTGGGGAACCCGGAGCCGCCCCCGGCCCCGGAAAATCACGGCCCCGGTTCCAGGTTTCCCCCAGACCCCTTCCTGCCTCCCCCGTTACGGGGGTTCCCGCCGTACTGATGACCGTGGAAGGTGCAAGCAAAAGCGTCGCGCTGGCTGCGGTCCGCGCCAATGGGCGCTCCGGGCGTAGCGCCTGCGCATCGACGTGCCGTGTCACCTGATGAGGAAACCTGGCGGGCTGCCGCGCCGGGACCGCGCATCGCCCTGCTTCCTGGCCGCAGGGTTACGCGGCTTCGGGCCGAGATGGTGCCGGTAGCCTCGGGTTGTGACCGATGGCGCCGAACGGACCCGGTGGAGGATCCTCGCCGACCGGCTGGTGGATGAGAGTCCGCACATCAAGCTGAGCATCGCGTCGGTCGAGCTGCCGGACGGGACCAGGTTCGAGCAGTACGTGGTGCGGATGCCGCGGTGCGCGATGACGGTGGTGCTGGATGAGGCCGGCGAGCGGGTGCTGCTGATCTGGCGGCACCGGTTCATCTTGGACCGGTGGGTGTGGGAGCTGCCCGGCGGTTACATCGATCCGGGTGAGGACGGCCGGGTGGCGGCGGCGCGGGAGGTGGAGGAGGAGACCGGGTACCGGCCCGGCCCGGTCGAGCACATCGTGACATTCCAGCCGATGACTGGTACCGCTGAGAGCGCGCATGAGCTGTACCTGGCGCGCGGCGCGGACCGGGTCGGCGCGCCGGCCGCTGATGAGGCCGAGGCGGTCCGGTGGGTGCCGCTGGCCGAGCTGCCCGGCCTGATCGCTAAGGGCGAGATCGTCGGCGCGGCCACCATCATCGGCGCCCAGCACGCGCTGCTGTCAGCTGCGCAGCGCGGTCGCTGAACTCCCGCACCGCCGGGGCACTGGCGTGGGGTGCGAGCCTTCGGCGCAGGTCCATTACGTACCGGATGCCGCGGCGGGACCGCAGCCCGGCGGTGACCTCGACTGCCGTCGCGCCGACCGCGGCGGCCTCGTCGGCCTCGCCCAGCTGGGCCAGCGCGGTGCCGAGCAGGGCCAGGTTGAACGCGCGGCCGCGGACGAAGGCCTGGTTCATCCGCAGTGACCGGCGGGCGAACCGGGCGGCCTGGGCGCCCTGGCCCAGGTCACGGAAGCAGTGCGCCATCCGGGCGGCCAGGTAGGCCTCATCGAAGTAGGCCAGCCAGCCCGGCTCCTGGCCGGGCACCGCCTGCCCGAACGTGGTCTCGGCTTCGGCCAGGGCCCGGGCGCAGGCGCGGGCGTCGTCGCGGGCGGCGTGGCCGTGGGCCTCGGCGACCTGGCACTCGGCCAGCAGCACCGCGGACCCGGCCGTGCGGGCGGCGGCCTGGGCGGCCCGGGCCAGGTCGACGGCCTGGCCGGGGCGGGCGACGTAGACGGCCTGCTGGCTCATCGCGGCCAGGATCTCCGCGCCCAGCGCGTCATCGCCGGCCAGCCGGGCCAGCCCGAGCGCCTGGATCAGGTACCGCTGGGCCAGGCCGTGCTGCTCTGTTCACCGAGCTTGACCTGCGTACCATCGGCGGCACCCATATCGCGGTCCCCAAGGGCACCGCCTGGTTCGCCGCCAGCACCCTCAGCGGCCTCGCCCGCCAGGTCGCCGCCGCCCAGCACCCCGCGGAAGGGGATCCCGCGGAAGGGGACCGCTGTAAGGGCATAGCTCAGGGCAGGCTCGCAGCCGGCGGAAGGCCCCGGGCCGGAAATCTGTTATGCCGTAGGGGCCTTCCTGGTTTATTCTTCCCGCCGGTATGGAGTCGAGTTCTGTGACGTCTTCGCCCGCCGGGCCCGCCCGGCTGCGGACCGGGCGTCCCCGGCGATCCAGGTCGCATTCCGAGCGCGCTGCCGCGCGCGCGGCGGCACGCGCCGCCCGCCGCGCGGCCATGCCGCCGATCACCTATCCCGCCGAGCTGCCCGTCAGCCAGCGCAGGGACGAGATCGCCGAGGCCATCCGCGACCACCAGGTGGTGGTGATCGCGGGGGAGACCGGCTCCGGCAAGACGACCCAGATACCCAAGATCTGCCTGGAGCTCGGCCGCGGCGTCGACGGGCAGATCGGCCACACGCAGCCGCGACGGCTGGCCGCCCGGACGGTAGCCGAACGGATCGCCGAGGAGCTCGGCAGCCCGCTGGGAGAGGCGGTCGGCTACCAGGTCAGGTTCACCGACGTGTCCGCCGACGGCACGCTGGTGAAGCTGATGACCGACGGCATCCTGCTGAACGAGCTCGCCCGCGACCGGGACCTGCGCCGCTACGACACGCTGATCATCGACGAGGCGCACGAGCGCAGCCTGAACATCGACTTCATCCTCGGCTACCTCAGGCAGCTGCTGCCCCGGCGCCCGGATCTGAAGGTAATCATCACCTCCGCGACCATCGACCCCGAGCGGTTCGCGGCCGCCTTCGGCGGTGCGCCGATCGTCGAGGTCTCCGGCCGGACCTACCCCGTGGAGGTCCGGTACCGGCCGGTAGACGAGGACGCGGACCAAGGCCAGGCGATCAGCGACGCGATCGACGAGCTGTCCGCCGAGGGGCCCGGCGACATCCTGGTGTTCCTGTCTGGCGAGCGGGAGATCAGGGACACCGCCGACCTGCTGGCCGGCCGCGAACGGCTCGAAGTGCTCCCCTTGTATGGCCGGCTGTCCGCCGCCGAGCAGCACCGGGTCTTCGAACGCCGTGCCGCGTCCAGCCTCACCCGCCGGGTCGTGCTGGCGACCAACGTGGCCGAGACCTCGCTCACCGTGCCCGGCATCAAGTACGTCATCGACCCGGGTACCGCGCGCATCTCGCGGTACAGCTACCGGACCAAGGTGCAGCGGCTGCCGATCGAGCCGATCTCGCAGGCATCGGCCAACCAGCGCAAGGGGCGCAGCGGGCGGACCTCGGACGGCATCTGCATCAGGCTGTACTCCGAGGAGGACTTCGAGTCCCGGCCTGAGTTCACCGATCCGGAGATCCTGCGCACCAACCTGGCCTCCGTTATCTTGCAGATGGCGGCGATCGGCCTGGGGGACATCCCGAAGTTCCCGTTCATCGACCCGCCCGACGCGCGCAACATCGCCGACGGGCTGACCCTCCTCGCCGAGTTGAACGCGTTCAAGAACGGTCACATCACCGGGCTCGGGCGCAAGCTGGCCCGGCTGCCGGTGGACCCGCGGATCGGCCGGATGATCCTCGAGGCCGACCGGAACGGCTGCGTCCGCGAGGTCCTGATCATCGCTGCGGCGCTGTCCATCCAGGACCCGCGCGAGCGGCCCGCCGACGCCCAGCAGGCGGCCGACGACAAGCACCGCCGCTTCGCCGACGAGGACTCGGACTTCGTCACCTACCTGAACCTGTGGGACTACCTGGCCGAGCGGCAGCGCGAGCTGTCTTCCTCGGCCTTCCGCCGGCTATGCCGCGCCGAGTTCCTGAACTACCTGCGGGTCCGTGAATGGCAGGATCTCCAGGGGCAGCTGCAGACGCTGGCCGGCGATCTCGGGGTGGTGGTCAGTTCTTCTTCGTCCGAACGGACCGGGCTGCACGTTTCCCTGCTGGCGGGCCTGCTGTCCCAGATCGGGCTGAAGAGCGAGCCGCTCCAGGCGGCCGCCTCGGCGCCCAGGGGGCGCAGGCCGCTGGCCGAGTACCTGGGCGCGCGCAACGCCCGGTTCGCGATCTTCCCCGGATCCGCCCTGACCAGGAAGGCACCGGACTGGATCGTGGCGGCCGAGCTGGTGGAGACGTCCCGGCTGTGGGCGCGGACCGTGGCGCGGATCGAGCCCGAGTGGGTGGAGCCGCTGGCCGCTCACCTGGTCAAGCACAGCTACAGCGAGCCGCACTGGGAGAAGAAACGCGGCGGGGCCGCTGCGCTGGAGAAGGTGACGCTGTACGGGGTGCCGCTGGTCGTGGACAGGAAGGTCCCGTACGGACGGATCGACCCGGCGGCGGCGCGGGAGCTGTTCATCAGGCACGCGCTGGTGGAGGGGGACTGGCAGACCAGCCACCGGTTCTTCGCGGAGAACCGCCGGCTGCTGGCCGAGGCCGAGGAGGTCGAGCACCGCGCCCGCCGCCGCGGCCTGGTCGCGAGCGAGGACGAGCTGTTCGCGTTCTACGACGCGCGGATCCCAGCGGACGTGGTCTCCGCCCAGCACTTCGACACCTGGTGGAAGCAGGCCCGCCGGGCCGACCCCGCCCTGCTCACCTTCACGGCCGGCGACCTGCTCAACGACGCCGCCGCCGGGGTCAGCGCCGACGCCTACCCCGACGTGTGGACCTCGGAGTCCGCCGGGCTGCCTGCCGCTCCGCTCTCCTACGCCTTCGAGCCGGGCAGCGAGACCGACGGCGTGACCGTGGACATCCCGCTGAGCCGGCTCAACCAGGTCAACCCGGCCGAATTCTCCTGGCAGGTGCCCGGGCTGCGCACCGAGCTGGTCACCGAGATGATCCGGTCGCTGCCCAAGGCGCTGCGGCGTGACCTGGTACCCGCGCCGGACGTGGCACGGGAGGTCGTCGCCCGCCTCGGCGAGCCGTCCGGGGACCTGCGCGACGCCGTGGCCCGCGAGGTGCGGTCGCTGCGAGGGGTGAACGTGCCGCGCGACGCGTGGGACCTGTCGAAGCTGCCCCGGCACCTGCGGATCACCGTCCGGGTGACCGACTCCGGTCGCGTCCTGGCCGAGGGCAAAGACGTCGCCGAGCTGCAGCGCGAGCTCAGGCCGCGGCTGCGGGCGGTGCTGTCCGAGGCGGCGGGCGGGATCACCCGTACGGGCCTGACGTCGTGGAACTTCGGCGAGCTGCCCCGGGAGTTCCGGGACGGCAGCGTGGTCGCCTATCCCGCCCTCGCCGACGCGGGCGCCACGGTCGACGTCCGGCTGTTCGAGACGCCGGACGCGGCGCGCGCGGCCATGTGGGCCGGCACCAGGCGGCTCATCCTGCTCGGCGCGCCGTCGCCGGTCAAGTCGATCGCGGGCGGCTTGTCCACCCGGGCCAAGCTGGCGCTCAGCCACAACCCGCACGGCGGGGTCGCGGCCATGTTCGCCGACTGCGCCAACTGCGCCGCGGATTACCTGATGGCTGAGGCGGGCGGCCCGGCCTGGGACCGGCAGGGCTTCGAGCGGCTGTCCGCCTCGGTCCGCTCCCGCCTGCACGAGGTGACCGCCGAGGTGGTAACGAAGGTGGAGGCGGCGCTGCGGCTGGCCCACGCGGTCGGCGCTCGGCTGGAAGACAACTACGCCGACCTGCTGCGGCCCGCCGTGGCCGACATGCGCGCGCAGCTGTCGGGGCTCATCTACCCCGGCTTCGTGGCCGCCACCGGGTACCGCCGCCTGCCGCACCTGACCCGCTACCTGCGAGGGATCGAGCGGCGGCTGGATAAGCTGCCGGAGAACCCGGCGCGGGACGCGGCCAACATGGCCATCGTCCAGCGAACCGAACAGGCCTACCATCAGGCGGTCGCGGACCTGCCCGCCGCACGCCCCGACCAGCCCGGCGTCACCGAGGCGCGCTGGATGCTCGAGGAACTCAGGGTCAGCCTGTTCGCCCAGACGCTCGGCACCCAGGCCCCGGTGTCGGAGAACCGGATCCTCGCCGCGCTCAGCCGCCTGCGCCCCTAGATGAGTGATTCCTGATCGGGTTGCGGGCTTAGGCGGTCTTTGCCGGGGGTGCCCGGTGCGCACGTGCACGGTGGGGCAGGCAGCGGCGGAAGATCCGGGTGGATCGGGGCTTCCGGGTGATTTTGGTGCACTATAGTACCCCTAATTCACCCGCAAGCCCGAATCCACCCCGTAAAAGTCACGATTATCGTACTGGCGAGCGAAAAGGCGTGCGGGAGAGGCTGACGGGACTGATGCAGCCCTCATCAGCGGCCCGGACGGGGTGATCCGCGCGGCCCGCCGGAGGCTATTCAGGTGAGTGAGCCGCACCCCGGCACGCCGCACTCACCTGAATCAGGAATCACTCATCCAGCGAGGCTTCGCCTCTGACCGCCGAGGTTGACGGTTCTATCTGCTCAGCGGTGCTGCCTGGTTCAGGCTGGGATCGTAATGCTGGCTGAGCAGGGCGGTTGTCATGTCGCATGTGGTCACGGTCCCGGAGCTGCTCGATGGGCACACGGTGCTGGACATTGAGTGCCTGGATCGCATCTACCTCAACGGCTACGTGCCGAAGCTGCAGGTCGGCGGGCAGGTGGTCACGTTCCTGCACGATCACCGCGGCATGCCGATCGCCTCCCCGGCGGTGTTCGAGCAGATCGGCACCCGCTTCCGCCAGGCGGTGGCGCGGTTCGCTGAGAGCAACGACGTCCCGATGGTCAAGTTCAAGAAGGGCATCCGGAAGGCCACCGTGATGGAACCGCTGCTGCGGCGGGCTGCCCGGGCGGGCAGGTCCCGCGTGGTGGCGATCGGCTGGGCCCAGGAGTTCCAGCTGGTGTGGACCGCCCGCAAGCGCGACACCGACCCGGCCAGGCCCCCGCAGTTCTCCTCCGCCAAGACTGACCGCCGCGTGACCTGCTACTACTTCTATATCTGGGACGAGTTCCGGGGGCCTGGGTTCATCAAGGTCTGCGCGTACTTCCCGTACCCGGCCAAGGTCTGGCTCAACGGACATGAGCACTCCAAGCAGGCCGCGGCCAGTGCCGGGATCGGCTTCACCGAGCTGTCCAACGGGTTCGCCCGCTGCGATGATCCGGACGGCCTGCAGGTGATCTGCGACCGGCTCGGGCCGCCGGACATCCAGGCGTTCTTCGACCGGTGGACCGCGGTCATCCCGGTCCCGTTCACCGCCGCTGACCGGGCCGCCGGGTACTGGCGGGAGCTGTCAATGCGCCAGGTCGAGGTCTCCCGGACCCTGGTGTTCGACGCGCCGCGGCAGGCCCGGGCCTTCTTCGAGGCCCTCATCGCCGACAACCTGGACCTGGGCCGCCCGGAGAACGTCGAGGTGCTGTTCAAGCGCGATCCGCGGGGCCGCAAGCCCAAAGACCAGGCCGGCGGGGTGTTCAAGACCGCCATCGACCGGAACAACCAGGGCGTCACCATCAACGCGTTCTGGCGCCATTCCCGCGTGAAACAGTACCTGAAGGACGGCCGGGCCCTGCGGGTGGAGACCGTGGTGAACTCACCCGATGACCTCGGGGTCGCCCGCCGCCTGCCCAACCTCCCCGAACTGCAGGCCCGGGCGCGTGCGGTCAACACCCGCCTGCTGCACACTGAAAGAGCCGGCCAGGGATGTGTCTTCGATAGTCCAGCCTTTGCGCGGATATCGCAGCCCACCCTCACCGGTGATGGCCGGAGGGCCCCAGGACTACGGTTCGGCGACCCTCGAGTCATGGCCCTGGCCGGCGCCCTGGCCAACATGCTGTGCGCCGTCACCGGCATCACGAACAAGAGCCTGCGCGCCTTGATGACCGGCCTGCTCGGCGTCCCGTACAGCATGAACCAGGCCAGCTACGATCTGGCCCGGCTGTCCCGCAACGGCCTGATCACCCGGATCCCGCACCGCAACCTGTATGCCCTCACCGGCGACGGCCTGCGGTTCGCGATCTTCTACACCAAGGTCCACGACCGCGTCCTGCGCCCGCTCATGGCGTGCGACCAGCCTCAGGCTCCGCCCCCGCTCCGCGCCGCCCTCCGCGTCATCGATGGTGAGGTCACCCGCCGCATCGCCGCCGCACGGCTGCCAGCAGCCGCCTGACCAGCAACGGCCCGCCGTTCATGCCTACATATCCGGCTTGAAAACTCAAGACCGATGTCAAAGTTCTAATAGCCAAGCGCGGCTAGGCGGTCTCCTCATGTCGCGCGCCGGGCGTGTCGTTACCGATTGTGGACTACACCAGGTGCTACGTTACTCAGCAAATACCCCAAAGTTCGCTTACGCGGCGTTAGCCCGCGGAAAGGCAGGAACCGTGACCGGAGAACCCCCTGTGCGGCGCCGCCTGGTCGGAGGCGCGCTGCGCCGGTACCGGGAGAACGTGGGTTACGCGCTGGAGGACGCGGCCCGCGTGCTGGAGTGCGACCGGTCGAAGATCAGCCGTATCGAGACCGGGCAGCGCGGCATCAGGCCCAAGGAGCTGCGCGAGCTGCTGACCGAGTACGGGGTACCGGACGGCGAGCAGGCTGCCCTGGTAGCCATCGCGAGCCGCGGCGGCCAGCGCGGCTGGTGGCACCCGTACGCGGACGTCCTGCCCGGCCCGTACCTGGACTACGTGATCATGGAGTCGGCCGCCGCCGAGATCATGACCTACGAGGCGCAGGTCGTTCCCGACCTGCTGCAGACCGACGACTACGCTCGCGCGATCGCCGCCGCCGAGCCCGGGTACGCGACGGACCAGCAACGGGAGGAAGCGGTGGCGGCCAGGGCCACCCGGCGCCAGGCCATCCTCGGCGCCTCCGCCGAGCGGCGGCTGTCGGTGATCCTGGGCGAGGCGGCGCTGCGCCAGGCTGTCGGGGGCCCCGGCGTCATGGCCGGGCAGATCAGCCACCTCGTTCAGCTGGTCGACGACTTTCCCGGCCTGACCCTGCAGGTCCTGCCGTTCACGGCCGGCGCGCACGCGGCGGCGGCCAGCGCCTCGCTGGCCATCTTGAGGTTTCCCGACGCGCCCAGCCTGGGCGTTGTCTACCTGGAGGCGCTGTCAGGCGGTGTCTACCTGGAGAGCCAGGAGGACGTCGCCCGCTACATCCGGGCGTTCGCCCTGGTGCGCGCGGCCGCTCTCAGCGCAGCCGAGAGCGCGCGTCTGCTCAGTGAGCTTCGGATCTAGGAGCTTCGGATCTAGGAACTTCGGATCTAGGGGCCTGACGGCCTAGTTCGACTCGCTGGCCACGCTGCTCTGCGGGCGCCTTAGCTGCTGGGTTACGGCCGCGAGCTTGTCGACGATGTCCTGGATGTCCTGGAGGGGTTTCTCGGTTCTCGGCGATCGCGCTATCGTGCCGTTGCCCTGGCCAGCGGCGGCATCGATACCACTGGCTTCATCCGGCCCTGTTCGGCTGACGTCTTGCACGCTGTCGCCGGGGTTCATGCGTGGTGTCTCCTGAAGATCTGCCTAGTTAGCGGGGGAAGGCGGACCGGCGGGAAGGCGGTAATTCCCGTCGGGGAACAGCGCGTTAAGCGCAGGGGACCATGCTAAGGCGTTTTCGCCGGTATGTCACGCATCGATGCGCGTGGTGTCTCGTGTTTCCTATGCGTTGCGGCCCGGTCGGCTCCCTGGGCGTCCGCCGGGCGGCCTAGCTGCGACGACACGGTGTCGTAGATCATGTTCCGGTTCAATCACGGTGATGACACAGAGGTACTGCTAACGATTGTATGAATACATTCGTTTACGCTTTGTACATGCACATGCAGATGCAAATTAATCGGGCAGATTGCGCGGATAAGTCGGAATACGCGCAGCTCTCCGGAAAGCCCTCAGCGGTGCCACGGTGCGGCCTGCCGCATGCTCTTCTCCATCTCATCCGGCAGCATGGCCGGCACCGGAAGCGGGGTGACGCCCTCCCGTCCGGGCCGCATGCCGTCGAGGATCAGGATCAGGTACCGGCGCCAGATGTCGGGGTTGGCGGCGTGCGAGAGCTGGGTCGCCTCGGTCAGCACGAAGACAATGAAGGCGATGTCGGTCTGGCGGATGTCGGCCCGGAGTTGCCCAGCCGCCTGGGCTCGCTCCACTAGCCGTTCGACCATGGGGGCATTGCGCTGCCTGGCGACCGCGACCAGGTCCCGGCCGTAGGTGGCGAACATCAGCATCTGCCGCAGGCCGAGGTTGCCCGCCAGGGTCTCGGCCATCCGCTCCATGAAGAACACCAGGCCGGACCAGGGGTCCGTTGACGCGAAGGCTTCCTCGCCGATGGCTGCGATCGCGTCGAGGCGGTCCATGAACAGCGCCTCGATCAGCTCCTCCTTGGTCCGGAACCGCCGGTAGACGGTGCCGACACCGACGCCCGCGTGACGGGCGATCTCGTCCAGGCTGACCTCTAGCCCGCGCTCGTTGAACACCTCCGCGGCAGCCGTCAGGATCCGCTGCCGGTTCCGCTCGGCGTCCCGCCGCAGCGGCCGCGACCCAGATTTCTCCGTCACCTGAACCTCCAGAAAAAAGTGGAGACAACCCCTCCGCTTCGTGTTACCGTAGACCTAAGCGGAGAAGATACCTCCAGATTGGTGAAGCTCATGTCAGATGTCAACTCCATCGGCAGCGCCGGCTCGGGGGACCGGCGGCGCTGGCTGATCCTCGGCGTGATCGGCCTTGCGCAGCTCATGGTCGTCCTGGACGTCACGGTGATGAACATCGCCCTGCCGTCCGCGCAGCTTGCGCTGCACTTCACCACGGTCGAGCGGCAGTGGGTAGTGACGGCGTACACCTTGTCGTTCGGCAGCCTGCTCCTGCTCGGCGGCCGGCTGGCCGACCTGCTCGGCCGGAAGGTGACCTTCCTGACCGGCCTGCTCGGCTTCGCCGGCGTGTCGGCCGTCGGCGGCGCCTCGGTCAATTTCGCCATGCTGATCACGGCACGGGCCTGCCAGGGGGCGTTCGGCGCCCTCCTCGTGCCGTCGGCGCTCTCGCTGCTGACGACCACATTCACCGAGGCCAAGGAGCGCGGCAAGGCGTTCGGCATCTATGGCGCGATCGCCGCGGCCGGCGGGGCGGTGGGCCTGCTGCTCGGCGGCGCCCTGACCGAGTACCTGTCCTGGCGCTGGACGATGTACGTGAACCTGATCTTCGCGGGCGTGGCCTTCATCGGGGGAGTGCTCCTGCTCGAGCGGCAGCGGTCCCAGGTCAAGCCCAGGCTGGACATCCCGGGCGTGCTGCTGGTATCAGCGGCGCTGTTCTGCCTGGTCTACGGGTTCTCCAACGCGGCCACGCACAACTGGCACTCTTCGTCCACCTGGGGATTCCTGGTCGCGGGCGTGGTGCTCCTCGTGCTGTTCGCGATCTGGCAGACACGGGCGGCCAACCCGCTGCTCCCGCCGCGGATCGTGCTCGACCGCAACCGGGGCGGCGCGTACGCGTCCATGCTCCTCGCTTCCAGCGGGATGTTCGGCGTGTTCCTGTTCCTGACCTACTACCTGCAGCAGACACTGGCCTACTCGCCGGTCGTCACCGGCTTCGCCATCCTGCCCATCGCCGGCGGCATCGCCGTCGCGGCCAACCTGTCCACGATCGTGCTGATGCCGAGGCTCGGGCCCAAGCCGCTGGTGGCCACCGGGTTCGCTGTCGCGGCGGGCGCGATGGCCTGGCTCGCTCAGCTGGGACCGCACACCGCCTACGCGGATGGCGTGCTCGGCCCGCTCATCCTGACCGGGATCGGCCTCGGCCTGGTGATCGCGCCGTCGATCAACACCGGTACCTTCGGCGTGGCGCCGCAGCGACGCGGGCGTCGCCTCGGCCACCGTCACTGTGGGGCAGCAGCTCGGCGCCTCAATCGGCACCTCGCTGCTGAACACCATCTTCGCCAGCGCCGTCGCCTCCTATCTCACCCTGCACATCGCCTCGGCCCGGGTGATCGGCCGCGGGGCGCTGGCCGGGCTGGCCCTGTCGCACGGCTATGACACCGCGTTCTGGTGGATCGCCGGCATCTTCGCCGGCGGCGCGATCGTCGGCGGCCTCCTGTTCCGCCGCGGTCCGCTGTACTACAAGGACGGCCAGGGGCAGCAGGCCGCCGGGGTCATGGCGGGAACCGAGGCGGGCCCGGCCCTGCTGACCTGAGGCCGCGGCCCCGGCACGCCCCGGATGCGGAAACTCGTTCCCGCATCCGGGGCGTTCGTCCTGCGGCCGGGAAAGCCGACGGCATTTGTTACTCACTCGTCATTTAATAGAAGCGCCTGAATTCATGCGCGCAATGCGCGTGCGACGCGGATTCCAGAAACTGCTGAGCCTGAAGTGACTGCAGGTAGACAGGGGAAGACGCGCCAGGAACGGCACTATGACGTGTCCGAAAAGCAACCTACGCCGCTGTTCCGTCTTCCGCTGTCGACTTAGGATTATTTTGTCCGGATGACGTCAAAGGGGCCTTGTGACGTTAGGTGGCGAATGGCGTGGTCGGGGGCTTGAAGCCAGGGGATCCGCAGCGGATCGGCCCGTACCGGCTGGTCGGCCGGCTCGGCCGCGGCGGCATGGGACATGTGTACCTGGGCCTGTCCGCGGGCGGCAGACCGGTCGCGGTGAAGGTGATCCGCGCGGACCTGGCCGCGGATCCCGAGTTCCGGGTGCGGTTCGCCCGCGAGGTCGCCGCGGTCCGCCGGGTCAGCGGCCTCTTCACCGCCCTGGTGGTGGACGCGGACGTCGACAGCCCGGTGCCCTGGCTGGCCACGGCGTACGTGGCTGGCCCCTCGCTGGCCGAGGCGGTCACCGGCGGCGGGCCGATGGCCGCGCGGCCCGCGCTGGCGCTGGCGGCGGGGCTGGCCGAGAGCCTGAGCGCCATCCATGCCGCGGGCGTGGTGCACTGTGACCTGAAGCCCTCGAACGTGCTGCTGTCCCCGGACGGCCCCCGGGTGATCGACTTCGGCATCTCTCGCGCCCCCGGGGCCGTGCCGGCGGCCGGTATCGGCTGGGTCACGGGCTCGCCCGGGTTCATGTCCCCCGAGCAGGCCCTGGGCGGGGAGATCGGCCCGCCGAGCGACATCTTCAGCCTGGGGGCGGTGCTGGCCTTTGCCGCCACGGGCCGGGGGCCCTTCGGCCGCGGATCGCGTCCGGAACTGGCCTACCGGCTGGTCTACGGCCTCCCGGACCTCGGCGGGCTGCCCGCCGGGCTGCGCCCGCTGGTCGAACGCTGCCTGGCCAAGGACCCGGGCCAGCGGCCCACCGCCGATGGGGTGCTGACCGCGGCGAATGACGGGGAGCCCGTGCCCGGCTGGCTGCCCGGAGCAACCCTGGGCGTGTTCGCCCCGGCCGGCCCCGTCGCCCCCGCCGGGCCGCCCGAGCGGCCCGAGCGGCCCAGGGGACGCCGCTGGTGGCGGCCGCTGACGGCGGCGGGAGTGACGTCCGGCGTGCTCGTGGCCTCGGTCGCGGTCGCCTTTGCGCTGGGCGGCGCGGGCCCGCGCTCGCCCGCCGCGAGGCTGGCGCCGCGGGCCGCGGCCTCGCCGACCCAGGCCGCGGCGCCGCCCGCGCCCGCGGTCCCCGGCACCCGCCCGGCCGCCCCACGGGCCAGTTCCCCGGCACCCGGACCGCGGTCGGCCATTATCCCCGCCGTGGCCGCGGTACACTCGCCGCACCCCAGCTCCCAGCGCTCCAGCAGCCCGCCGCACTCGACCGCCTCCGCGGCCACGCCGACGCCCGCGCCGCCGTCGTCAGGGTCGCCGTCGTCAGGGTCGCCGTCACCATCTCCGTCCATGACGGTTTCCCCGTCCCCGGTGGCCTCCTCATCCCCCATGCCTGGTGAGTCTCCGTCCCCCACGCCGGCACCCGAGATAACGGGCGCGGCGACATACCGCGAAGGCACCCGGGTCTACTTTGACGTCCAATACGCGGATCCCGGAAATGACGCACGCGGATTCGGCTTCATGGGCCTCAACGGTTCCCGCTGGATGGAGGCGACCTATCCCTTCTCCAGGCCTGGCGAGGGTATCGCGGAACCGTATGACATCGCGTATCCGGTCGACCTCGAATGCGGCACCGCAGGCCAGCACGCGGCCGAGGTGGAAGCCTGGATCTATGACACAGCGGGCCAGAGCAGCCAGCCCGTGGTGATTCGCCTCGCCTGCCCGTCCTGATCCGCCAAACCAGGCCCGGCGGCGTGCCGCGGACCCGCGTGATCCCGGTCTGCGCTGGTCAGGGGGCTCCGGCGGGCTGCCGGCGGTCAAAAGCGAAGCCGGCGTCGCGGAAACGGTTTTCATGAACACCGCCCCCGCCCGTATGCAACCGGGCTTCCGGCCCTTATCATTGCCCTGGGTGATATGGCGGGAATGGTGTCATTGCCGACCTTGGGTGGGATATTAGCGTGGTGGGGGTATTGCAACCCGCCGATCCGCGACTGATCGGCGCTTATGAGCTGCTGGGACGCCTTGGCGCGGGCGGCATGGGGCGGGTATTCCTCGGCATGTCGGCCGCTGGCCGGCCCGTCGCCGTGAAAATCGTCCACGCCGAACTGGCCGCCGACCCCGAGTTCCGCGCCCGGTTCAGTACCGAGGTCGCCGCGGCCAGGAAAGTGAGCGGGCTGTTCACCGCGCTGGTGGTGGACGCCGACGTGGACGCCCCGGTGCCCTGGCTGGCCACCGCCTACGTGGCCGGCCCTTCGCTGTCAGAGGCGGTGCGGAACCGCGGGCCGCTGACGGCCGCGTCGCTGCTGGCGCTGGCTGCGGGCCTGGCCAAGAGCCTGACCGCGATCCACGCCGCAGGCGTCGTGCACGGTGACCTTAAGCCATCCAACGTGCTGCTGGCGCTGGACGGCCCGCGCGTGATCGACTTCGGGATCTCCCAGGCCGCGGAGGCGGCTCCCCAGGCGCGGGCCGGACTCGTGGTGGGCACGCCCAGCTTCATGTCCCCCGAGCAGGCCCTGGGCGAGGGAGTCGGGTCGCTCAGCGACGTGTTCAGCCTGGGCGCCGTACTGGCCTATGCCGCCACCGGACGCAAGCCGTTCGGCACCGGGCAGCCCGCGGCGGTGCTCGAGCGGGTGGTCCGCGAGGCGGCCGACCTCAGGGACGCGCCCGCCGAGGTGCGGCCGCTGATCGAACGATGCCTGGCCAAGGACCCGGGGCGGCGGCCCACCGCCGCCGAGATGCTGGCCGAGGTGACCGCCGCGCAGTCCGCCATGGAGCTGCGGGCCGCGCAGGCCCGGGCCTACGCGAAACTGCCGTCCCGGCCGCGGGCCCGCGGCGCCCGGCGGCGGGCGCGGCGGCCGCTGATCACCGCGTCCGCCGTCGCGGCCATCCTCGCGGCGTCCGGCGCGGCCGGGTACGGCCTCACCCAGCACCAGCGGGACCACGACCCGGCCCTGTCCCAGATCGGGGCCAGGATGGCCGCCAAGCCGGCCGGGCTGGTGCCGAAGCGCGTACCGCCCGCCCCGCCCGCCCCGCCCCCGCGCATCACCGGCAGCTACACCTACCAGGCGGGTGCGATGGTGTACTTCGTGATCTCCTACGCCGATCCGGGTCGTAACGCCGCGGGCTTCGGTTTCGTGGGCGTCGAGGGGTCCGACTGGCCCAGGCAGCACTACTCGTTCTCCAGTCCAGCGGAGGGCATCGTCGAGGCGAACAGCATCGCCTATCCGCTCAACCAGGGCTGCGGGACCGGCTTCGAGTACACCAGCACCGTCAAGGCGTGGATCTACGGCAAGGCCGGCGGCCGCAGCAAGCCGGTCATCATCCACCTGGCCTGCACCACCTGACCCGTGTGGTCAGGTGTGTGCCCGGGCGTAGTGCGCCGCGAGCACGTCGTCGCCGAAATCGCCGCGCGGGCGGCGCAGCACGGTGTGCGCGTGGTTGCCGTCGGCGGTGGTGTCGTACTCGATCAGCAGGTCGTCGCCCTGCACCCGGTAGTAGTGCCGGGCTCCCGGCGTCAGCGGCCCTTCCCAGGCGAAGTGCAGGTCCGACCCATCCAGCCGGGTCGCTTCGCGAGCCGCGAGCTCCGCGGGCAGCCGGTCCAGGTAGAGCGCGGCCAGCTGGGCCAGTAGGGCACGCGCGGCCGGGCCGAGCCCGGCGGCGGGCACGCCGAGCGGCTCGATGTTCTGGCTGGCCCGGGGACTGGTGCTGCTGCGGATGTCGTCCGGGGGCTGGCTCGCCACCACGGCGGCCGAACGGGCTTGCGGGCCCATCGCGTCGAGCAGCGCCCGGACCAGGTCTTCCTCCGGGCCGAGCGGCCGTGACACCGGGCGGCCGGCGTAGCTGACGCAGGCCGGGTTGGCGCCGAAGAACACCGGGGCGGGGGAGACCTCCTGGGCGGCCACGGTCATCGTCACCGACAGGTGATGCCCCTCGAACCGCCACGACCACGGCTGATCGCCTTCCGGGTCGCCGTACACGCTCACCCAGTAGTCGCCGCTGTGCCGGCCCCGCCGCCACCGCTCTTTGCGGTCGAGCACTTCTTCCAGCGCGACGATGCCCATCGCCTGCGCGTACGCGTGCTCGCTCAGCCCGGTGGCCAGCAGCCGGTGCGCCGCCTTCCTGGCCGTCCCGCTGAGTTCGGCGATGCACGCACCGGGGCGGCCGCGCGGCCGGTACTCCAGCCACCGCCGGGCCGCGTCGTCGGCGAACGGCAGGGCGGCGAGTTCGCGCTGCCCCGTGTCCAGCGACACCAGGAGTGATCTCGCGGCGGTGCGCATCTGGCCGGCCAGCGAATCCGCGCTCATTATTCCGGTATATCAGCCCCCTGCCCGGGCCAGCGTCCGCAGCATCGCCAGCAGCGCCCCGGGATCGGGAACGGCCCGGAAGAATGTGGCGTCGACATCCTCCACGGCGGTCACCGCCGCCACGGCGAGCTCGCCGCCCCGTTCGGTCACCCGGATTCTCCTGGCCCGGGTGTCCGCGGCGTCGACGGTCCGCACGATCAGTGCCTTGGCCTCCAGCTTGCGCAGCACCTCCGAGGTCATCTTCACGTCGGTACCGGCCTGCCTGGCCAGGCTGAGCTGGTTCGGGTCCTCGCCGCGCGAGTTCAGCCACCAGGCCGCGGCCAGCAGCACGAACTGAACGTGGGTCAGGCCGAGCGGGGCCAGCGCCGCGGCGATCTCGCGCTGCCAGCGCAGCGTGACGTGCCAGAGCAGGAACCCCGGGCTGTCATCGGGCTTGAGCGGCACAGGGTCAGCCTCCCGCCCGCTCGGCCAGCGCGGCCACCACCTCGGGAAAGTCCGCGGTGATCTGCGGGCCGAGCTCAGGGCCGACCTGGCCGGCGGCCTCGCCGGTGATCTGCGTCCGGTAGACGATCCTGGTCAGGCCGCCGGCCGTCGGCTCAAGCCGGTGCTCGGTCCGGACCACGAACTCGCCCGCGTCCATCTCGTCAGTGAACGAGCGGCCCGGTTCGATCTCCACCAGCCGCATCCTGATCGGGTCATCGCCGGGAGGTGTCATGGTGAACATGGTCCCGACCGCGAACGGGCCTTCCACGTCGATCGTCTCGATGCCGTCGTTCCACTGCGGCCAGGCCGCCATGTCCGCCCAGTGCCGCCACAGCGCTCCGGCGCCGGCGCTGGTCTCCACGCTGTACTCGTACTCCCACACGATTCCTCCCTCATCAGATGAACTACGCACAGATTATCTGTACATAGACTATCTGTCAACAGATTACTCATGGTCGAGGCGGGTCCGGTACTTTTGGACACCATGACGACGCCGAGCTGGGATGACGCATACGCCGCGAGTACGCCCGCCCCATGGGACATCGGCCGGCCGCAGCCGGCCTTCGTGCGGCTCGCGGAGCAGGGCCAGCTGGCCGGGCGGGTGCTCGACTCCGGTTGCGGCACGGGGGAGCAGACCTTGCTGGCCGCCGCGCACGGGGCCGACGCGACCGGGGTCGACGGGTCCGGCCTCGCCATCGGGCGGGCCAGGCAGAAGGCGGCCGAACGGGGCCTGGTGGCTCGCTTCGAAGTCGGTGACGTGCTCCGGCTGGCGGACCTGGGCCTGACCGTCGACGCGATCATCGACAGCGGCGTGTTCCACGTCTTCGACGACGAGAACCGCGCCAGGTACGTGATCAGCCTGGCGTCGGTGCTGCGCCCCGGCGGCCGCTGCTACCTGGCCTGCTTCAGCGACCGTCAGCCGGGGACCTGGGGGCCGCGCCGGGTCAGCCAGGACGAGCTGCGGGCCTCGTTCAGCCAGGGGTGGACCGTGGTCAGCATCGAGGCGGCGACGGTCGAGGTCAACGAGCCGAGGATCGGCGTCGCGTCGGTGCAGGCCTGGCTGGCCGTGCTGGAACGGGCCGGTCAGGACTGATCGCCGGCCCGCACCGCCGCCGGCGGCGCCGGCTCGGCCGGCGCAGGCCGGGCGCGGCGGTTGCCCGGCCACATGCCCAGCCGCCCGAACAGCGCCACCAGGGCCGGGACGAGCAGGGATCGGACGGCGATCGCGTCCAGGACGACGCCGAGCGCCATGGCGATGGCGATCTGCCTGAACTGCTCGAGCGGTATCACCGCGAGCATGGCGAAGCTCGCTGCCAGCGCCACGCCGGCCGTTGTGATGGCGCGCGAAGCCTGCGGCACGGCTACGGCGACCGCGTCGGCGACCGGCCGTCGGCGTGCCTCCTCCCAGATCCGGCCCACCACGAAGACGTTGTAGTCCGAGCCGAGCGAGACCAGCAGCACTCCGGCGGCGAACGGCACGAAGTAGACCAGGCTGCCGAAGCCGAGGATCTCCTGGCCGATCAGTATGGTCAGCCCCAGGGTGGCAAACACGGCCAGGACGCTGGCGGCCAGCAGGTACACCGGCGCGAGCAGCGACCGCAGGAACAGCGCCAGCAGCACCAGCGTCACCGCCATGATGGCCAGCGCGACGCGGCCCAGGTCGGCGAAGACTGAGCCGATGGAATCGCCGGTCAGCGCGGTCTGGCCGGCCAGCTCGAACCGCGCGCCCGGCAGCCCGGCTGCCCGCGCGAGCGCGGGCAGGTCGTGCTGGAGCTGCTGGACGCGGCTGATCGCGGTCGCGTCGAGCGGGTCGGTCTTCTCCACCACCACGAACCGGGCGGCGCCGCCGGAGGCGGCCAGCATCGGGTTGGCCTGCGCCGGGTTGACCTGCGCCGGGCTGAACTGGGCCGAGCCGGGCAGGCTGGCCGGGCCGGCGATCTCCGCGACGCCCGGCTGGGTGGCCAGCTCGTGCTGTAGCCGGGCCAGCGCCGCGGTCTTCCTGGCCACGCCCGGGCCGATGACCAGGATCTCGGTGGGGGACAAGATGCCGGGGGCGAAGCCCTCCGCCGCGGCGCTGCCCGCCCGCGCTGCCGGAGACGAAGCGGGGAGCTCCCTGATCAGCGGTGATCCGAGGTGGATGGTGTGGGCGCCCCAGGCGGCTGCGAGCAGGCCGGCGGTGCCCGCCCCGGCGATCAGCAGCGCCATCGGCCGTGCGGCGGCGAACCGGGCCGTACGCGTTCCCATGTTCCAGCGCGCTGCCCATTTCCGGCGCGGCCGGGCGGGCTGGCGCCCGCCTCCTTCCCGCCTGGTCACGCCCTGGCGCCGCAACCAGCGTGGGACCGGCCGGAACAGCAGGCCGCCGAAGATGGCCATGAGCGCGGGACCGAGGGTCATCGACACGGCCATCGCGGTCAGGACGGTGAGTGCGAGGCCGGGGCCGAACGCGCTGAGCAGTTTCGTCCTGGCCACCACGAGGGAGGCGGCCGCAGCCGCCACGATCACGCCCGCGGCCACGATGATCGGCGCGAACTCCGCGGTGGCCAGCCGCGCCGCCCGGACTCGCGGCACGCCCCCCGCGACCCGGGCGCGCATGCCGTCCAGGAAGAACACCGTGTAGTCGGTGGTCACCCCGAGCAGCAGCACCACCAGCACCGGGTCCAGGTCAGGGGGCAGCGTGACGCCCATCCGCCCGGCGAGCCAGACGACGGCCCGGACGGCGATCACGTACGCGGTGGCGGCGCAGGTCAGCGTGGCCAGCGGCGCACCCACCGACCTGAACCGCAGGCCGACGATCAGCGCGATGGCGAGCACCGTGAACAGCTCGACCCACAAGATGTCCTTCCCGATGATCTGGCTCTGGTCGTATTCGGCCGGGACCGGGCCGGTCACCCCGGCGACGTGGTCGGCCGGCCGGTTAAGGAACCAGTGCACGTAGGCGTTCGCGCCCGCCGTCTGCGCCCCGAACGAGGCGCCCGGCCGGAAGTACAGGAACGTGATGACCGTGGTGGACTGCTCGTTCGTCCCGCGCAGCAGGCCGGCCGAGTTCGGCAGCGCAAACGCTCCGGCCAGCCAGGGAATGCCGCCCGGCGGCCCCGGGCTGACCGGGCCGGACAGGATCCGTGCGGCGTCCGGCTGGCCGGCCTTGGCCAGCGCCGCCGCGGCCGCGGCGAGCTGGCCCTCGGACTGGCCGGACAGCCGCCGGTCCACCGCGACGGCCTGGCGGATCGCCCGGTCCCTGGTGGCCGCGGGCATCCCGTGCGGGTCACGCTGCACGACGGCAACGGCCGCGTCGATGGGGAAGCCGAACAGCCGGGCCGCGTCGGCCTGGGCGTGGGCGGCGGCTGAGCCCGGCGGGATCAGGTCCGACAGCCCGCCGGAGGACGTGGCGTTCAGCGGCGGGAGGAACATGATGGCCAGCGCCACGCCGGCCGCCCACCCGCCGACGATGAGATACCGCAGGCTGACCACGACGAAGGCGTAACTCCTGGCCAGGACGCCAGCGACCGGACCGGACTGCTCCGAGGGAGGCGCGAGCCGCTCTGAGGGGGGCACGAGCCGCCACTACCCAGGATCGCGGCGACTACCGTCCCGATCCGCTAACGATCGCAGCCTCGGCCCCGCCTGCCACAGCCGCACCAGGAAACGCGCCCACGCCGCAAGCCACCGGTTTAGTCCGGGCGCCAGCCGGTGGCCGTCTGGGGTGAGGGGGCCCTTGCCCCCAGCTATCGGGGTGAGGGTGCCCCTGCCCCCAATCCGGCGGCCGGTGTGCGGATGCGGCTGTGAAATGCGATGCCCGTGCGCGTCGTGGTGCGCGAGCGGACTGCCGGTCCGTTCGGCTTGAATAGGGGCGCGGGACGGACCTGGGCCTGGTCACGCTGGCCACTGATCTACGGGACACCCGCTAGCCGAGCGGGACTACAGACTAGGACAACGGTTTGGTGAGGTCGTAGACGGTCTGGCCACCCACGGTCTGCTTCTTGAAGTGGGCCGCTACCCAGGAGGCGATGGTCGAGGAGCCGCGCCCGCCGCCGAAGCTCTGGCTGCCCTGGCCCACGTAGTAGTGGATCTCGTGCTTGGCTGCCAGTTCCCTGAACACTGCCAGGGTGGGCCACGGGTCGGTCCCGTTGAACCCGCCGATGGCCATCACCGCGTCCCCGGTGGCCAGTTCGAGCGGTGCCGCGCTTTCCGAGCCCTCGGTGGCGGCTACCCACTTGTAGCTGGACGCGTCCTGCTCGAGCAGCCTGGTCAGGGCGCTGCTCACCGTCGTGTCGCCACCCAGCCCGCCGCCTCCGCCGAAGCCGCCGCCCCCTGGGCCACCGCGAGCACCCGTGCCCCCGGCCGTCCCGCTCCCGGGCTGGGCCCCGCCTGGCGCCGCGTTCCCGCCGGGTGCTCCGGTCCCGTTCTGCGTCGAGCTTCCGTTGGGCATCCCGCCGGGACCGCCGCCCGGTCCACCGCCGAAGCCGGCCGAGGCCGGCCCGGCGCTCGGGATCGCGCCGGTGTGGGCGGTAGCCACCGTGTCCAGCGCGTACGCGGCCGGCCCGGCCAGCCCGGCCACCAGGGCCAGGCCGAGCGGCGCCACCGCCAGCGCCAGCAGCCCGCGCCGCGACCTCGCCACCGCCGCCAGCCGGGCCAGCGCCGGGCCGGCCAGTACCAGGCCCGCGGCGGCCACGCCCGCGACCAGCACTACCCAGCGCAGCCACGGCAGCCAGTCCGGCGTCCGGTCGAGCAGGATGTACGCCCAGACGGTGCTGGCCAGGACGCCGCAGGCGCCCGCGATGCGCCCGGCCAGCTTCGCTGCACCGAGCGGCGCCCGCCGCAGGGCCATCGCGCCGATACCGGTCAGGGCGGCGATGCCGGGCGCCAGCGCGACCATGTAGTAGGGGTGGATGATGCCGTTCATGTAGCTGAACACCAGGCCGGTCACCAGCACCCAGCCGCCCCACAGCAGCGCCGCGGCCCGGGTCCTGTCGGTCCGCGCCGCGCGGCGCGACACCCAGGCCATGGCGGCCAGCGAGATCAGCGCCGCGGGCAGCAGCCAGCTGATCTGACCGCCGAACTCGGCGTGGAACAGCCGGAATATCCCGGTCGCTCCGCCGAACGAGGCGCCCTGCCCGCCACCGCCACCGCCCGGGCCGACCGAGCCGGTCTCGTCGCCGGTCAGCCGGCCCAGGCCGTTGTAGCCGATGGCCAGCTGCAGGATGTTGTTGCTGGTCGAGCCGCCGAAGTAGGGCCGGTCAGCGGCCGGAATGAGCTGCGCGGCCAGGATCCACCAGCCCGCGCCGACGATGATGCCGGCTCCCATCAGCAGCGTCTGCCAGATCCGCCGGGCCAGCCGGGGCGGCGCGGCCCACAGGTAGGCAGCCGCGAACCCCGGCACCACCAGGAACGCCTGCAGCATCTTGGCCAGGAACGCGAACCCGAGCAGCAGGCCGGTGAGCGCCAGCCACCTGCTCCGACCGTTCTCTACCGCACGGACCAGCGTGTAGGCGGCCGCGGTCATCAGGAGGACGAGCAGCGCGTCCGGGTTGTTGAACCGGAACATCAGCGCGGCCACCGGGGTGAGCGCGAGCACCAGCCCGGCGATCAGCCCCGCCGCCGGCCCGAACCAGCGCTTGACCGCGGCGTACAGCAGCAGCACCGAGCCCACGCCCTCCAGCGCCTGCGGGACCAGCATCGACCACTGGCTGAAGCCGAATATCCGCCCAGATAGCTCCATCACCCACAGCGAGCCGGGCGTCTTGTCCACGGTGATGAAACTGGACTGGTCGAATGAGCCGAAGAAGAACGCCTTCCAGCTCTTCGTGCCGGCCTGGACCGCGGCCGCGTAGAAGTCGTTCGCCCAGCCGCTCCTGGTCAGGTCCCACAGGTAGAGGACGGCGGTCAGGGCGAGCAGCCCGAACAGCGCCGGGCGCGCCCAGCGGGGATCTGCCTGCGGCCCGCGCAGCAGGCGCCGGGCGCGGTTCGGCCCTGGGCGGCCGGTCGCGTGCCGCGGGACGGGAATGGACGTGGTCGCGCTCAATTGGTTCGCTCTCCCTGAGTGGCCATCTCGTTTCGATGGATCGTGCCGGTCACCTGGCGACCGGCCGCCTGCAGCGCCACGTAGGCCACCGTGCTGGCCGCGCCGATAACGGTGAACCTGGCGACCTGCAGCGGCAGGCCGCTGGCGGGCCAGCCGCTGGCGCTCGAGCCAGAACCGGGGGCGGGCCCGCGCAGCTGCGGGACCTGAATGGAGCCGCGCGCGAAGCCTGCGCCGAGCCTGGCCATGCCGCGCAGGTCGGCCAGGGCGGTGGCGATGATGTCGACGCGCGAGTCGAGGTCGTCGATCCAGTCCACCGGGACCTCGTGGATCCGCAGCCCGGCCCGTTCGGCCAGCACGAGCAGTTCGGTATCGAAGAACCAGCCGGTGTCCCTGGTGAGCGGGAGCAGCGCCCGCGCCTGATCGCGCCTGATCGCCTTGAAGCCGCACTGCGCGTCGGAGAAGCGCGCCCCCATCAGGGTCCGCAGCAGTAGGTTGTAGCCGCGCGAGAGGAGTTCCCGCTTCGGACCGCGGATAACCCGGGAGCCGCGGGCGAGCCGGGTGCCGATGGCCAGGTCGCTGTGCCCGGACATCAGCGGGGCGACCAGCGGGAGCAACGCGTTCAGGTCTGTCGACAGATCGACATCCATGTAGGCGAGGACGTCGGCCTCGCTCTGCGACCAGATGTCCCGCAGCGCCCGGCCGCGTCCCGGCAGCTCCATGTGCACGGCGCGCACCTCGGGCAGCTCGCGGGCCAGCCGGTTGGCGATCGCCCAGGTGGCGTCGGTGCTGCCGTTGTCCGCGACGGTGATCCGGACGTGAAACGGGAAGCTCTCGCGCAGGTAGGTGACCAGCCGCCGGACGCTCGGCGCGAGATCACGCTCCTCATTACGAACAGGCACCACTATGTCCACATGGGGAACCGTCATGGCAGTGAGGATCGGCGACCACGCTCCGTGGCGGCTGAAGCCACCTTATGTACACGCTATGAGCAAAGCGTCCCCGGCAGGCACGGCGGCGTGTCAGTCAAGGCACCCGGTGACACCGCTCGTCGGCCGCGCCCTCACGGCGCCGGAGGCTCTCGCCCAGCTGCGGTCATCGGTCCGGTAAGGTCCTCGCGGTGCCGCGGCACCGCCAGCTCGGAGAGCCTGCCCCGGTCGATCTGATCTCGCCCGGCCACCGCCACCGCGCAGTCGGTCTCCGCGCGCAGCGTAGCGGTCCTGACCCCGCCCTCGAGCAGCGCCCGCTCGCCCGCGATCGCGCCCGGGCCGAGCTGGCCCAGCTCCTGCCCGTTCACCGACACGGCCAGGACCCCGTCGAGCAGCAGGTACAGCTCCTCGCCCGGCTGGCCCTGCTCGGCCAGCACGGCCCCGCGCGTGATCCGGCGGATGGACGGCCGGGTGCCGCCGCGCATGATCGTCGTCGATATCTGCCGCTCCAGGGAGCTCTCCGCCGCGGTCACCAGCGGCCGGGTGTCCTCGCCGCCCCAGGGTGAGTGCGTTCCGTACGCGGTGCGCGCCCAGTCCTCGTAGGCGGCGAGGCCGGACTTGGCCACCAGCTGCCCGCGCAGGTCGTAGATCCAGTGCCTCGGGAACGGGCTGGCGCCGGCCAGCTCGCTGACCGATGACCCGTCGGCCCGGATGGTCAGCCGCAGTGTGGTCCACACCGTGGGTGCCGTCCACTGGGCGAACGGCCTGCCGCGCACCGGCCGGGGATACGGCATCCCCGTCCGCCCGCCCGTCGTCTGGACGAACACTGCCTCGCCGCCGCGCACCTCCGGATCGGCCCTCAGCTCGGGAAATTCGGCGGGCTGAAAGGTGATCCCGGCGCGGCCGCCCAGGTAGACCCGGGTGCAGCTGATGTAGCCGCGGCCGGTGTAGCCCGCGCCGACCACCTCGCCGTCCCGCACCTCGGCCCAGGCCGCGAGGTGGTTGGCGAACCGGAAGCCCTCCGCGGCGTGCAGGGCGGCCAGGTCCGTGATCTGGTCCGGCGGGGGATCGTCAAAACGCACCGCGCCCGCCGTGAACCCCATCTTGGCCAGGCCGGCCACCGCCTCCGACGGAATCCAGGAGACGCTCGTCACCGCCGATTCGACCCGCATGCCTTCCCCCTAACCCATGTGCGTGAAATACGCCTTGCCCGCCATTAGCCGAACCGGCAAGTCACCGCGCCCGGGATCACCCTGTCCGACGGTGCCTGCTCGCGCGAGCACCACCACGTGGAGCGGCCGCCGACCGTTCCGTGCCGCATCTCGGCGCCGCAGCGCGGGCAGGTGCCGCCGGGATGACGGGCCGCGATGACGTCGCCGGTGTGCACCCCGCCCCTGATCATGGCGGAGGCCAGGGCGGACTCGAGTGCGCGGTAGAGGCGGTCCGCGTCCCCGGTGCGCAGCGTGCCGGTCCGCGCCGCCGGATGCACCCTGGCCTGCCAGAGGATCTCATCGGCCAGCAGGTTCCCCACGCCGGCGATCCGCGACTGGTCGAGCAGCCGGGCCTTGACCGCGACCGACCCCCTGGTGATCAGGCGGCCGAACTCCGCCGGGGTGACCTCGGCGGCATCCGGCCCGAGCGCGTCGATGCCGGGGTCGAGCCGGACCCGTCCGAGCCTGCGCTTGTCGAAAAGGACGAGGCTGCCGCCGTCGGCGAAGCCAAGCGTGAACCTGTCCCATTCTGGCTTGCGCGGCTGCGCGTCGCGCCGTCGTGGGTCGCCGCCCTCGGCCGCCTGGCCGTCCGTGGAGGTGACCACGATCCGGCCGCCCATGCCGAGGTGAATGCCGAGGTCGGGGCCACCCTCGGAGGTCTCGCACCACATCGTCTTGCCCCGTCGGCGGGCCGCGGTGAGCGTCCGTCCGGTCAGGGCGGCGCGCAGTTCGCCGGGGGCGTGCGGCCGGCAGACGAACGTGTCGCTATCGTCCACGTCCGCGATGCGCCGGTGCAGCGCCTCGTCGGCGATCAGGCGGCGGGCGGTCTCGACCTCGGGAAGTTCCGGCATTTGTTCGTTTTTACCTGTCCCAGTGACCGCAGTAGTGAAATTCTGGCACTTTGTTGCACTTGTGTGTAGCGACGAGGCAGGATCGTATACGGGGGGAGCAGCCGTCTTCTTAGCCGACGTGGGGCGGGTATGTTGAAGTTCGTAATCGTTATGTCACGGCGATTGCCTGTCCTTGGTCTGGGCTCCTTGATACACACGTGGGGGTCGGCAGTGATTGTGACTGTAGGAATAGTGGCCGGGCAACGGGTGCCGTACCAGTGGGAATTGGTCGTCCAGGCCCGGCCCCGGGACACGTGAGTGGGTGGCGGGCCGTGTCTGGCAACCAGGCTGATCGTGACCCGAGGCTGCGGTCAGCGTCGCCAGCCTGGTGGGCGGCTGCGGCGGCTCAGAGTGACCAGAAGACCGCGCGCATCCGGGTGGACGACCCGGACGAGCCCACCATCGTGGTGCCGCGACCGTCCACCGGCCTGCCGGACGCTCCCGCCGAGGTGGACGCTTCCGCCGAGGTGGACGCTTCCGCCGAGGTGAATGAGCCGGCCGGCGACCAGCGGACGGGCGAGATCCCGGGGGAGCCACCAGACTTCCTGCCCAGGGCAGACCTGCTGGCTGAGCTGGACCGGCCCGGCGCGCGCGTGCTGGTGCTGCAGTCAGTCAGCGGCGCGGGCGCGACGCAGTTGGCGGCGGCTTATGCCCGCTCCAGGCTGGCGCGGGGCTGGCGGCTGGTCGCCTGGGTCAGTGCCCGGGATACCGGTTCCCTGCTGGGAGGCCTGGCGGCGGTAGCTGACGCGCTCGGCCTGCCCGACCGCGGCACAGCGCCAGAGCGGACCGACCCGGGGACGATGGTCCGGCTCTGGCTGGAGGCGGACGGAGACCGCTGCCTGGTCGTCTTCGACGGCATGACCGACCCCGAGGCGGTGCGGCCGTTCATCCCGGCCGAGGGCGCCGCCAGGGTGGTGGTCACCAGCCACCAGGAGTCAGACCTGGGATCGCCCATCCCGGTAGGCATGTTCTCTCCCGAGGAGGCGCTGGATTACCTGGCCAAGCGCACCGGCCTGACGGATGACGCGGCAGCCGGAGCGGTGGCCGGCGAACTCGGGTACCTGCCGCTGCCGCTGGCCCTGGCCGCGGCTCTGATCGCCAGGGACAATCTCGGATACGACGGGTACCTGGACCGGTTGCGAGCGCTGCAAACCGGACAGGACCCGGCCGCCGCGGAGCGGGCGGTGCGGCTATCCCTGGAGGCGGTCCCGGCCGGCGGGTGCCACCGGGTGTTGGAGTTCATATCGGTGCTGTCTGCGGGTGGGGTCCGGCGGGACCTGCTGCATGCCGCCGGGCACACAGGTCTGCTCGGCGGGCGCCAGCCGCCCGGCCAGGTGGACGCGGCGCTGGATCGGCTGGTCAGCCTGTCCCTGCTGACCCCCAGCCTGGACGGCCAGACCATGATCGCCAACGGCCTGGTGCTCCGGGTCGTCCGTGCCCGGCTGCCCGCGAGGCGACTGGCGGAGGTTTGCCGGGATACCGCGTCGCTGCTCCATGCCCGAGCCGAGGCGCTGGCCAGCTCGCCCGATCGCTCGGCCGTCAGGGACGTGGCTGCGCAGCTCACGACGCTGGCCGAGGCGGCGAGGCTGGCCAGCGAAGCCGATCCAGAGCTGGCCAGGATCTTGCTGCGGCTCCGGTTCCTGGCGCTTTATCACCTGATCGAGCTCGGTGACAGCGCGGCCCAGGCCGTCACGGTTGGCGAGCCGCTGACCGCGGACCTTGAACGGCTGCGAGGCCCCGATCATCCGGACACGCTGAACGCGCGGAACAGCCTCGCCGCCGCGTATCAGGCGGCGGGCCGCCCGGCCGAGGCGATCCCGTTGTTCGAGCAGACCCTGGTCGTCCGCGAACAGCGGCTGGGCCCGGAGCATCCCGACACCCTCACCTCGCAGAACAACCTGGCCGCCGCCTATCAGGAGGCGGGCCGCGCGGGTGAGGCGAGGCTGCTGTTCGAGCTGACCCTGGCGGCCAAGGCGCGGCTGCTTGGCGCCAACCACCCGAGCACCTTGAACTCGCGAGGCAACCTGGCCACCGCCTACCGGGACACCGGCCGGGCCGCCGAGGCCATCGCGCTCTTCGAGCAGACGCTGCAGGGCAGGGAAAAGGTCCTGGGCATCGACCATCCGGACACCTTGAACTCGCGGGTCAACCTGGCCGCCGCCTACCGGGAGGCGGGCCGGCCGGGTGAGGCGATTCCGCTGGTCGAGCAGATCCTGGCGACCCGGGAGCAGCACCAGGGCAGCAACCATCCGAGCACGCTGAACTCGCGGATCACCCTGGCCGCCGCCTACCGGGAGGCGGGCCGGCCGGCGGAGGCGATTCCGCTGGTCGAGCAGACGCTGGCCGCCTGCGAGCGTGAGCTGGGCCACGATCATCCGCGGACCATGGGCGCGCGGAACAAGCTCGCCAACGTCTACCGGGAGGTCGGCCGGGTCGACGAGGCCATCGTCCTGCAGGAGCAGACGCTGGCCGCCTGCGAGCGGCAGCTGGGCGCGGACCATTCCCGGACTCTCGGCTCGCGGAGCAACCTTGCGGCTTCCTACCAGGCCGCAGGGCGGGTCGGCGAGGCGATCCGGCTGTATGAGCAGACGCTGGCCGACCGGGAGCGGCTGCTGGGCACGGAGCACCCGAACACCGTGAACACGCGGAAGCTGCTCGCCCTGGCCCGTGAGGACGCGGGTCGCGACAGGGAGGACTGAGGCACCGGCGCCGGCCGGCCCGGCGCTAGGCTCATGAGCACGGCCAGCCTGCCGCGCCCGCGTGCCCCAGGAGAGGATCGCCTCGTGAGCAGCCAGATGAGTCATCGGGCACCTCCCCGGGCCCGCGTCACCGAGTCGCTGGTCACCGAGTCGCTGGTCCGCGAGGAGCTAATCCGGAAGCCCGCGGCGCGATGAGAATCGGCGAGATCGAGGTCCTGCCGGTCTTCGACGGCTTCGGCTACGAGGTCGCCCGCGACGTCCTGCTGCGGCCCGATGAGGCCGGAACCGACCCCTGGGCCGCGCACGAGGCGCGGCTCGACCCGCACGGCCGGCTGGAGTTCACCCTCGGCGGTTTCCTGGTCCGCTCCGGCGACCGGGTCATCCTGGTCGACACGGGCGCCGGCACCATCGACACCGGCCAGTACAAGGGCGGCCGGTTCCTGGCGAGCCTGCGGGAGCACGGCGTTACGCCGGACGACGTCACCGACGTCATCTTCACCCACCTGCATTTCGACCATGTCGGCTGGGCGACGTCCAAGGGCGAGGTGGTCTTCCGTCACGCCACCTACCGGGTGCACGAGGCGGACTGGGCCTACTTCGTGGAGAGCCCGGGGGCACTGCCCGGGGCGGTGCGGAAGCTCTCCCCGGTCAAGCCGCAGCTGGAAACGTTCGGTTCGGAGTGCACGCTGGCGCCGGGGCTCGACGCCAGGCCGGCGCCCGGGCACACTCCCGGCTCGACGGTCTACGTCCTGTCCAGCGGCACGCAGCGGGCCCTGCTGCTCGGCGACGTCGCCCACTCGCCGGTCGAGCTGATCGAGCCAGGCTGGGAGTTCGCCTTCGACGTGGACCGGTCTGCCGCCCGGGCCGCCCGGGAGCAGATCACGGCGGAGCTGCTGGCGAGCCAGGATCTGGCTGCCGCCGCGCACTTCGGTGAGCCGTACTTCGGCCGCCTGGTGCGCGCCGAGGCGACAGCCCCGGAGTGGATTTTCCTTTAGCGTGGAAGTACGTGAACAGGGAGTAGCCGTGGACTTGCAGCTGAACGGCAAGACGGTCCTGGTCACCGGGGCCGGGCAGGGGCTCGGCCGGGCCATCGGACTGGCCTTCGCCCGGGAGGGCGCCCGGGTCGCCTTCCACTACAACTCCTCGGCCGAGGGCGCGGAGAAGGCCGCAGCCGAGGTCAGCGCGGGCGGCGGCAAGGCTGTCGCGGTCCGGGCCGACCTGCGCGACGACGCCGCGGTCCAGAAAGCCGTCTCGCAAGCCGAGGACACCCTCGGTCCTGTATCGATCCTGGTCAACAACGCGGCCGCGACCCAGCGCCAGCGGTTCCTCGACTCCGCCCCGGCCGACTGGCAGGCGCAGGTCGACGTCACGGTGACCGGCATGCTGCGAATCACCCACGCGGTCGCCCGGCGAATGGCCGAACGGGACGGGGGATCCATCGTCAGCCTGCTCGGCGATTCCGGCCGGGTGGGCGAGTCCGGCCTCCTGGTCACCGCCACCGCCAGATCCTCGACCGTGGGCCTGACCAAGTCGCTGGCCAGGGAACTGGCCCGGCACCAGATCCGGGCCAACGCGGTGTCCATCGCCCTAGTCCAGACCGACAGCCTGGACGCGCACACCGGGGGCAGCGAGGACGACCGGATGCGGAAGATCCTGGCCCAGTACCCGCTGCGCCGCCTCGGCCGGCCGGAGGACGTCGTGCCCATGGTGCTGCTGCTCGCCTCGCCCTTGTCTTCCTGGACCACCGGTCAGATCATTTCGGTCAACGGCGGTTACGCGATGCCGTGAGGGAGGCCCGATGAAGGACGCCGTCGGCACACCAGTGCCCCGCAAGGAGGACCTGCGGCTGATCACCGGCCGCGGGACCTACGTGTCCGACCTCCAGCCGCCCCGGACCCGGCACGTGGCCTTCCTGCGCAGCCCGCACGCGCACGCCAGGATCGACGCCGTCGACGCCAGCCAGGCCCGCGCGCTGGCGGGCGTCCGGGCCGTGTTCACCGGCGAGGATTTCCGCGACACCGCGCTGCACGCCCGGTCCGCCTTGCCGGGTTACGTCGAGACCGCGCAGCCGGTCCTGGCCGTCGGCAAGGCCCGCTTCGCGGGCGAGGCGGTCGCGGCCGTGGTGGCGGACAGCCGTTACCTGGCCGAGGACGCGCTCGCGCTGATCGACGTGGACTACTCCCCGCTGCCGGTCACCGTGACGGCTTGGGACACCGGGCCCGAGGCCCCGGTGCATGATGAGGCGCCGGACAACGTCCTGCTTACCCGGACCTTCACGGCGGGCGACACCGAGGCCGCCCTCGCGGCCGCTGACCTCATCGTGGAGCGCGAGCTGATCGCCAACCGGCACGCAGGCAACCCGATGGAATGCCGGGCCGGCCTGGCGCTGTGGCAGCCCGAGCGGCGCCGCCTCACCTTCTGGTCGGGCACCCAGGTCCCGCACATCGTCAGGAACATGGTCGCCGAACTGCTCCGCCTGCCCGAGGGCAGCGTCCGGGTGATCGCGCCCGACGTGGGCGGCGGGTTCGGCGTCAAGGCGGGCCTGTATCCCGAGGACGTGGCGCTGTGCCTGATGGCGCGGGCACTGCCGGGCACGCCCGTCAAATGGGTCGAGGACCGCGGCGAGCACCTGCTGGCCGCCTGCCACGCCCGCGACCACCGCTACCTGATGACGGCGGGCTTCACCAGGGACGGCGCCCTGCTGGCGCTGCGCGCCGATATCACCTGCAATACCGGCGCGTACTCCGGCTACCCGTGGACCGCCGGGATCGAGCCGCTGATGGCGGGCGGCCTGCTCAGCGGCCCCTACCGGCTTGCGAACTACGATTGCACGGTGCGCGGCGTGGCCACGAACACCTCGCCCGCCGGTCCGTACCGCGGGGTCGCCCGCCCGGCCAGCGTCTTCGCCATGGAGTCGGTGATCGACTCCGCGGCCCGGGCGCTGGATCTCAGCGGCGAGCAGATCCGCCGCCGGAACTTCATCCGGCCGGAAGACATTCCCTACCGGATGCCGTCCCGGCTGGTCGACGACTCCGGGCACTACGCGGCCTGCCTGGACAAGGCGATCGAGCTGGCCGGCTTTGAGGAGCAGGCCCACCGCGCCGAGCAGAAACGGCGCGTCGCGGACGGCGAGCCGAGGCTCGGCGTCGGCTTCGCCTGCTACAACGAGCTGACAGGGCTGGGCCGCGCCGCCTCGGCCGGGCCGCGGATGCCGTTCCGCACCGGACACGAGGCATGCACGGTACGGATCAACCCGGACGGCACCGTCACCGCCTTCAGCGGCGTGACCTCCCAGGGCCAGGGACTGGAGACCACGATCGCGCAGGTCGTCGCGGACGCGGTCGGGGTCTGCTACGACGCCGTCGAGGTACGTATCGGCGATACCGACGAGTCGCTGTGGGGGTTCGGCGCGTTCTCCTCGCGCCAGGCGGTCATCGGCGGGGGAGCGGCCCGGCTGGCCGGCGAGGCGGTGAGGGACCGCGCGCTGCGCCTGGCGGCGGGCCTGCTGGACGCTAAGGCCGACGAGCTGACCGTGTCCGGCGGCCAGATCTTCGTCAACGGGGACGAGCGGCCCTCGCTCGGCCTCGCCGAGGTCGGCCGGGTCGCCTACCTGGAATCGAACCGGCTGCCCGAGGGCATCGAGCCGGGCCTCGAGGAGACCCGCTTCTACGACCCGATCCGCGGCGCGTTCGCCGCCGGGGCGCAGGTCGTCAGGATCGAGATCGCCCCGGACACGGCGGAGCTGCGCATCCTGGACTGGATCTGCGTGGAGGACGCGGGCCGGATCATCCACCCGCTGATCGTCGACGGGCAGATCGCGGGCGCCGTCGCCCAGGGCATCGGCGGCGCGCTCTACGAGCACATCGTCTACGACGAGGACGGAAACCTGTCCACCGGCAGCCTGCTGGACTACCTGATGCCCACCTCGGCGGAGATCCCTGAGCTGGTCATCGGGCACGTGGCGTACCCGGCCGCGAACCCGCTCGGCGTCCGCGGCGTCGGCGAGGGCGGCACGCTCGGCCCGGCCGCGGCGCTGGCCGGGGCGGTCGGCGATGCGGTTGGCGTCGCGGTCGACCGGCTGCCGATCACGCCCAGCAGCCTGTGGGAGCTCATGACGTCGTGATCACCCAGCACCGCGACGGCGACGTGACCGTCATCGAGATCGACCGGCACGAACGGCGCAACGCCCTGGACACCGCGCACTGCCACGACCTGCGCGAGGCCCTGACCCCGGAGACACTGACCGGGCCGGAGAGTGCCCGGGCCATCGTCATCACCGGGGCCGGATCCAGCTTCTGCGCCGGCGCCGACCTGCGGGCCGTCTACGACGCGGCGTTCCGTGACGCGCTGTACGCCATGCTGGCCGCCGTCACCGAGGTGACCGTCCCGGTGCTCGCCGCGGTCAACGGCCCCGCTATCGGCGCCGGCGCACAGCTCGCCCTGGCCTGCGACCTGCGCGTCGCCGCCCCGGAGGCGACGTTCGCGATCCCCGCCGCGCGGCTCGGCATCGCGGTGGACCGGTGGACGATCCGCCGGCTGGCGCTGCTGGCCGGCACCGGCACCGCCCAGGCCGTGCTGATCGGCGGCGAGACGCTGGACGCCACCGCCGCGCTGCGCTGCGGGCTGGCCAGCAGGCTCGGGGACCGGGCCGCGGCCCTGGCCTGGGCCGGCGAGCTGGCCGGGCTCGCCCCGCTCAGCCTGGCCTACGCCAAGAAAGCCCTCAACGAGCCGGACAGCGCCGGGCTGGCCAAGGACTTCGAGGCCTGCTGGGCCAGCGAGGACGCCGCCGAGGGCCAGCGCGCCCGTGCGGACAAGCGCCCGCCCAGGTTCCGGGGGCGGTAGCGGTGAAGCCAGCCCCCTTCGACTACGTTAGGGCCGGCCGCGTCGAGGACGCCGTCGCGGCGCTGGCGGCGGCCAACTCCGGCGGCGAGGGCAAGGTCATCGCGGGCGGCCAGAGCCTGATGCCCCTGCTGGCGCTGCGGCTGGCCCAGCCCAGCGTCCTTGTCGACATCAACCGCGTCCCCGGCCTGGACGCGATCGGCCCGCGGCCTGGCGGCGGCCTGCGGATCGGCGCCCTGACCCGGCACCGCGCGCTCGCCGCCCAGTGCCAGCACCCGCTGCTCGCCGAGGCCGCCCGCTGGGTAGGCCACGCCGCCATCCGCACCCGCGGTACGCTCGGCGGCAGCCTGGCGCACGCCGACCCGGCCGCCGAGCTCCCCGTCGTCGCGGTCGCATCCGGCGGGGTCGCGACCGTCGCGGGTCCGGCGGGCCGGCGCGAGATACCGGCCGCGGACCTGTTCACTGGCGCGCTGCAGACCAGCCTGGAGGATGACGAGCTCATCGAGGCGGTGGAGTTCCCGGCCCTGGGCCGGTGGGGGTTCGCCGAGTTCGCCCGGCGGCACGGCGACTTCGGCCTAGTCGTCGTCGCGGCCGCCGAAATAGACGGCCGCCTGCGGCTGGCCCTGGGCGGTGTCGCGGCCGCCCCGGCCCGCCCGGCCGCTGCCGAAGCCGTCCTGGCTGGCGGCCCGCTGAGCCCCGCGCGGATCGGCGAGGCCGCCGAGGCCGCGGCCGGCGAGATCGAGCCCGCCGCCGACATCCATGCGAGCGCCGGCTACCGGCGGCAGCTGACCCGGATCCTGGTCATCCGCGCGCTGAAGCAGGCCGCCGCGGCCCAGGCCGCCTAGGAGGATCGATGCTGGTCAGTTTCAGCGTCAACGGCAGGCCCGAGCGGATCGACGTCGAGGCCAGGCGCACCCTGGCCGACGCGCTCCGCGAGGACCTCGGGCTCACCGGCACCCACCTGGGCTGCGAGCAAGGCGTCTGCGGGGCCTGCACCGTGCTGCTGGACGGCGAGCCGGTCCGGTCCTGCCTCATGCTGGCCGTGCAGGCCGACGGGTCCTCGCTGACCACGGTGGAGGGCCTAGCCGCCGAGGGCGGCGAACTGCACCCGCTGCAGCAGGCGTTCGCCGACTGCCACGGGCTGCAGTGCGGCTTCTGCACGCCGGGTTTCCTGATCTCCGCGCTGCACCTGCTAGCCGAGAACCGCGACCCCACCCGCGAGGAAATCCGCACCGGGCTGTCCGGCAACATCTGCCGCTGCACCGGCTACGCCGGCATCGTCGACGCGGTCCGCCAGGCCGCCGTCACGATGAAGGACTAGGTCAGCTCGAACAGCACCGCCGGGTGCTTCGCCAGGACCTACTCGATCTCGGCCGGGTAGATGTTCTCGCCGCCGCGGATGACCCGCCCGCCGCGCCGAGCGTCTCCAGGTGCCCAGCCAGCCGTCCGGTCCGCTCGTGCACTTGCGCCCAGGTACGCACCACCCGGTCGTCGCGGAACGCCACTGCCCCGCCGGACGTGGCACGCTACGCCCCGCCTCGCCTGTTGCATCCACCTGAGTATCTGATCCGTAAACGTGTCAGGCGTGTCCGGTACCTGCACATTCCACTGCTGACCTGCCCAGACGGGACTCGCGAACATCCCGCTCACCGGCATCCCAGCATGTTGACCGGCTGCCCCGGAGTCCGGTAGGTATAGGGTGATTGTGTGCCAGGTGGGCGCTTGAGCACCTGCCGGGTGTGATGTGACACCGACGCCGCCGTATCGTGCGCATCTGCGGGCGGCGGTGGCCCGTGCTGGTAGCGCATGGTCGGCAAGTACGCATAGCCGGACTGCCAGCACCGGTCGGCCGATTGCCCCGGGAGGGATGTTGACCGAGCCGATCACCGTGGAGCACGACAGGCACGTACTGCTGATCGGGTTGAACCGCCCGGCCAAGCGCAACGCCGTCAACTTGGCGACCATGGACGCGCTGTGCGGCGCGTACGAGATCCTGGGCACCGATGACCAGCTGCGCGCGGGCGTACTGTTCGCGCACGGTGATCACTTCTCGGCGGGCCTGGACCTGGCCGAGGTCGGCCCGGCGGTCGCTGAGCACGGCCCGCAGGTCCTGTACGGCTCGCACCGCTTCGACCCGTTCGGCGTCTGGCGGGACCCGGTGCCCAAGCCGGTGGTCATGGCGGTCAACGGTATCGCGTTCACCTTGTCGGTCGAGCTCGCCCTGGCCGCCGACATCGTGATCGCTGCCGATGACGTGCGCTTCCGGCAGCTGGAGATCGGCCGGGGGATCGTGCCGTTCGGCGGTGCCACCTTCCGCGCGCCCGCGCAGCTCAGCTGGGGCAACGCGATGCGCTTCCTGCTCACCGCAGAGGAGTTCGGCGCGGCCGAGGCACTGCGGATCGGGCTGGTGCAAGAGGTGGTGCCGGCCGGGGCGCATGTCCGTCGGGCCACCGAACTGGCCCATCTCATCGCCCGGCAGGCCCCGCTGGGGGTACAGGCCACGCTGGCCAGCGCGCGCGCCGGGCTCGGCCGCGGCCCTGACGCCGGGCGCGACACGATCGCATCGCTGCTGCCCGGAATCCTGGGCAGCCAGGACGCCGCCGAAGGCCTGCGCAGCTTCACCGAACGGCGCGAGGCGCACTTCACTGGCCACTGACCGTTCCCGCTAGCCGACTACACCGCGCGAACAGGCTGGCACCGCGGCTACCAGATCGTTCGCTGTCAGCGCGGAAACAGACCGGCATCGCACACCGCGGGCATCCCGGAGGGGACGGCGTTCGCGACCAAGCCGGAACTGGCGCTGCGGATGATCATCGGTGCGCTAGATGCCGGGATTCCCGTGAGCTGGGTGACCGGTGATGAGGTAGACGGTGCCGACCCGGGATTACGGGCCGCCCTGGAGGATCGGCAGGTGCACTATGTGCTGGCCGTGGCCAAGAGCCACCCGGTGACCACCGCGGCCGGCGCTGTGCGCGCGGACCTGCTGGCCAGGAGGCTGCCGCCGCGGGCCTGGCAGCGGCTGTCGGCCGGGCCTGGCGCCAAGGGGCATGGGTGGTATGACTAGGCCTGGATCAGCATCGATCCCGGGCGCCGGTCAGCGACAGTGCGCAGGCGCCCACGCGGTTCGCGGCGCAGCGGTTGAGCCGCGAGGAGATCGTGGCCGCGGCCGTCGCGACTGCGGACCGCGACGGAGTCAACGCGGTCAGCATGCGCCGCGTCGCCGCCGTTCTCGGCTCCGGGACCATGTCGCTGTACCGGCACGTCGCCAGCCGCGAGCAGCTGCTGGATTTGATGATCGACTCGGCATACTCCGGGATCGGGCTGCCCGCGGGGCCCAGCGGCGCATGGCGTCACGACCTCGCCCTGCTGGCGCACGCCCAGCGGGGCATGATGCGCGCCCACCCGTGGGCCGCGCTGCTCGTGGGCAGCAGGCCGCCGGTGCTGGCGGGCTTCCTGCGGCCATTTGAGTTCGCGCTCGCCGCCCTGACCGGCGCCGGGCTCGAGATCACCGACGCGGCGGGCGCGGCGGCGACCCTCAACGCGTTCGTCACCGGCTTCACGTTGTACGAGCACGCGGAGGAGGAAGCACGCCGGCGCACCGGGCTGACGAAGGAAGACTGGCGCGCCCGCAACGCGCCGCTGGTAGAGCGCATCCTTGCCAGCGGCGACTACCCGGCGGTCAGCCAGTTCGTCGAGCGTGCGCAAGACCTCGACCCGGAAACCGCGTTCGAGACCGCCCTGCGCCGCATCCTCGACGGCATCCAGGCATCGCTGCCCGCACCCCGCTGAAACCGTCACGTCACTGCGCCGGGGAACCTGCTGAAGCGGCAGCGATCCCTGGCGCCTGCGGCACCCTCCGATCGGATGGAATCCGATCGGAGGGTGCCGGACATGACACGGCACCCGCCGGTCACTGTTGAACCTAGGCAGCTGCGGGCGGACAGCTGCGGGCGGGCGGTCGGGGGGTGGAATCAGACAGAATCAGACAGGAGTTGTTAAATCAGATAGTTCTGGACACTCTGGACATGATCCGTTTAGGTTGAATCACCTCAATTGCCATATCGGAAAGAGGCTCCGCTTCAGCGCGGGGTGAGGACGTCGAACTCGTTGCCCTCCGGGTCGGCCAGGCACGTCCACGGGACGTCGCCCTGGCCGAGGTCGATGTCGGTGGCGCCGAGTGCTCGCAGCCGGGCCACCTCCGCCGCTTGATCGTCACCGGGGTAGGGCCGCAGGTCGAGATGGACGCGGTTCTTCACGGTCTTCGCATCCGGCGTGCGGAGAAACTGCAGATACGGTCCGACACCCCTGGCGGAGCGCAGCACCGCGTGATCGCCGGTCACCTGGTGCAGGGTCCAGTCCATCGCCTCGTCCCAGAACCGGGCCATGGCCCGCGGGTCCGCGCAGTCGACCGTCACCGCAGCCACTGGCCCGGTGTCCCGGCCGCCCGGCCAGGGCGCCAGCACGCAGAACTCGTTGCCCTCCGGGTCGGCCAGGACGGTCCATGAGGCGTCGCCCTGGCCCACGTCGGCGGGCGTCGCGCCGAGATCCTGCAGCCGCGCAACCAGGTCCGCCTGATGGGCCGCTGAGGTGGTGGCGAGGTCGACGTGCACGCGGTTCTTCACCGTCTTGGGTTCCGGGACGGCAAGGACGTCGATGCAGACGGCAACGGGGTCGGGATAGGCGAACCCCGGGGGTTCGACGTTGGTCACGCCGGGTTCCTCGCTGGAAACACTCCAGCCGAGTGCCTCCGCCCAGAACCGGCCGACCGCGGAGTCATCCCGGGCATTCATCGCAATCTGAACAAGCCGCAGCGCCATGCTGCCAACCCTACGATCAGCCGGCTGAATGTAATGCACAGGCCGGAAGGGGGGCCATACACCACCGGCGCAGACCGCCCTCCAGCCAGCCCCGCTAGACCACGACAGGCGGACATTCCTAGGGCGTGTCAATGATCAAACAAGGCTGATCCGGGCAACCATCAGGTGGAGCTAGGCAGGTGGAGTCAGTCACCCGGCCAGGCAAGACACTCGGCCAAGGGCCCGGTCAGACCCAGACCCGGCCAGACCCTATCAGGCAGGGCTCGCCAGGCACGGCCTCGTGCCGCTTGGCTTCGCGGCTCGGTCTTCAGGGCGCCCCTCAATGCTCATCAGGCAGAAGGTTGGGTGTCGCGCCGTGACCTGAGGCTAACGACAGCTCGCCAAGGCGAGCAGGGAGGCCGGGGCGGCCACGTGCCCGAGCTGTGCCCGCCGAACCGTATGGTGCAACCATCGGTGCACGGGATCTATCGGGCCAGGGAATCGTCCCCGGCCCGCAGACGCTGCACGGCGCCACGGTCACCCCGGCAATCTCGTAGCTGGTCGCGGCGCCGTCACCGCGGCTATAGGCCCAGGCCAGCGAGAGCGGGGGAGAGCCACCCGGCCGCTGGTGGAGACCGGGAGCGAAGGCCCTCGGCTTCGAGGCCGGCCAGCGGGCGGAGCGCGAGCCGTACGAGCTGCTGTTCGGCGAGCGCCAGGCCCCTGACGGCAGCCAGCTCGGCCGGCCTCCGGGCGGCGGGCGGAAAGCCTCCGGCCTGTACGCGCAGCTTCTGGCCGCCGAGCCGCACGCCACCGCCGAGCGCAAGCGCGAACTGCGGACCGAGGCTGTCCGCAGGGCCAGGCAGAGCCCCTTGTTCTTCGACCTGACGATTTCGCAAGCCCAGAAAAGAGCATCTCGATCTTCCACGCCTCCGTCGGCGAGAACGTCCGCCTGGCCCGCCAGGCCGGCGATCACGAAGGCGACGAATACTGGTCCGCCCTGGTCACCGAGGTCGACGACATGATCTGGAAGCCGTGCATGCCGGCTGCGACTATTTCCAGCGGGAAGCCGGCTATACCCGCACTGGCTCCCACGGCACCCGGGTGCATGGCCGGGAGACCGGTCAGTGGCACGAGGCGGACCTGGCGGTGGCGCACTGGCTGCAGCACACCTCCCGGGAGGGTGACATGCAGCTGCACGCCCATTCCCAGATCGCCCACGTCGCCAAGACGAGTACCGACGGGAAATGGCGGGCGCCGGACTCGCTGGGCTACAACGAGCACATCGGCGCGGTGGCGGCGGTCGTCTCCCAGTACCTGGAGGAAGCCCTCACCGGCCGGTTCGGCCTGGAATGGGTCGCGCGCGATGACGGGCACGGGATCGAGATCACGGGCATCAGCGGGGAGATGATGCGCGTGTTCTCCTCGCGGCGCGAGTCCATCACCGCGGACCTGCGCGGCCGCGCCGCGCAGGTCGAGCAGCGCTACAAGCGCAAGCCATCCCAGCGCGAACTCGCGCAGCTCGCGCAGGCGTCGAACTTCGCCACGCGCGCGGCCGGGGAAGGCGCGCTGGATTTCGCGCAGCTGCACGCGGGGTGGGCGGACAAGCTCGCGCGCACGCTCGGCGTGAGCCTCGCGTCGGTCGCGCCGTCGGTGTGGCATGGCGGCGGCGCGGGCCCGCGCCCGCGCGGCCGGGGCGGTGGTTCTGGGTCAAAGTGCCGGTGGTCCGGTTCTAGCCGGACCGGCGGCACATCGACCCAGCGGCTAGCACATCAGCGCGCCAGAAATCCCGAAGCGACGGGTTATTTTAAGACGCGCGCGTAGATCCGGCAGAGAGTCACATTCATCGGCTTTCTCATGACACCACAAACCCCATTTCAACCATGCGCACCGATATCGGTAGAACCGGCACACGGCCACATCGTGCCGGTTAGGTGCTCACCCCTCGGAACCCACTGGCCTCGCCTTCACAGCTGCGTCCGCGAGGGCGCCGGCCCATGGGAGTTGGGTGCCCCCATAGACGGGGGTAGGGGCACACACCCCAGACAGCCCCGTCCGCGCAGGTCCGGGCGGCACTCTCGTCTCAGCAGTACCGTCGGCCCTCGGGCAGGATTGCCGCGAAGCGGTCCGCCGCCTGGCCGAGCTGCGTCAGGATGCGCTGCCGGGCCGGGGCTTCGAGCGGGGTGTCGGGGAGCGCGATCAGCTCCCGCAGGATAGGGATCAGCGGCGCGTACTTACCGGCCAGCCTGAGCAGCCGCGGGCCGGTGGTGTGGATCAGGCCGACGCCGTTGTCGGTGAAGTCGGAGGCCTTTATGACCCGTGCCCACGGATCGCGCCGCAGGCTCTGCGCGACGTGCTCCCGATACTGCTCGTGCGCGTCGCGGTCCGCTGCGTACTCCGGGTTCGTCACCGCCGCGACCAGCCCGGCCACCCGCGGCCCGAACTGCTCCGCCAGCACCGCGAGCGCGGACGGCCGGGTGCCGTCCGGGGCAAGTTCGGCCGCGTGATCCTCGACCGCGTCGTGCAGCAGGGCGGCGCAGGCCACGTCGGCGTCACGCACGCCGTAGTGCGACATGATGCGGATCGCCACCCGGAGCAGGTGGTTGACGTACGGCTCGCGCTCGCGGCGGTCGGCGGCGTGCAGCCGTCCCGCCAGGGCCAGGGCCTGGTTCAGGCGGCGCCGGTCCGCCTCGGGCCAGCGCTCGATCTCAACCGCGAAACGGGCGCGCAGGCCCTCCTCGCCGTAGGTCGAGGTGATCGCGTGCAGCGGCATGGTCGCCACGAGCCGCCGCTCGCCAGTGTCCATGCCCTAGAAATAGCACACCGGACGCCCGGTACCTGCTCCCTCGCGCCCGGGCTCACCCGAGCGCGGGAGATCAGGCCTTAGGGGCATCGGCCAGATACTCGAGGAACACGGCCGGGACGCCGAGAACGAAGGTATGCGTGTCGTGAGTCAGGCGAAGGCCGCGGGGATCCCAGCTGAATTTCCAGTCGTGGCTGTCGATCAGGTGCGTAACCGCCCTGATCAGCGCCTCTTCCCTCACGGCGCGGGTGAAATCCGGCAGGTCGCTTTCCAGTGCGACCTTGTAGGCCAGGCTGTCCCTGTCCAGGCGGCCGAGTTCGGCGATTCGCGCGTCCACCGTCAGGACCACGGGTGCAAGGTAAAGGTCGGTTAGGTCATGGGGTCTGGTGGCCATGGCTGCCTCCACGTACAGGACGAGAACACGGCAATAGTGCGGGGACTGGCCTTCCCCGCACTAGTGCCGAAGGTCCTGGCTCAGGGAACCACGCAGGCCAGCGTGATGGTGGCGGTTTGCCCGGCGGTGACGACGGCCGACGTCGGCTGGGAGCACGGCGCCTCCCGGCTGTGCCCGCCGTCGATCTCCATGACGTCGGCCGACCGGCCGGAGACCTGGTACCGGCCGGGTGGCAGCGGCACAGAGAAGGTTCCCGAGGACCCTACCGTGACCGTGACCGGCTGGTGTCCCGCCCCGGTGAAGGTGACCATGCCGGACATGGGCCGCTCACCTGGCTGCTTGCCGCCCGGGCCTAGCGGACCGCCCTCCATGACCAGCCTGCCCGCGAGGTGACCCGCGGCCGGCGGCTGCGCTCCGGCCGAGGCGCACCCGGCGGCCAGCCCGGTCAGCAGCAGCCCGCCCAGCAGACACGTTGAAATGCGTAGTGGTTTCAATGCTCCCCCTCATCCCGGTACGTGCCTTTTGGACGCATCCGCCCGTGAAGCGGTTCCGGGCCGGGTCAGACGGGGGAGGCCTGCGGCTGCCCGGCGGGCTCGCGCAGCAGCGGGAGGAAGATCGCGAACCTGGTCATGCCGGGGCGGCTGGTCACCACGATGCTGCCGCCGTGCGCGGCGACAACCGCGTCCACGATGGCCAGGCCGAGGCCGGTGCTCTTGCCGTCGGCGCTGGCGTCCCTGGCGCGCCCGACCTCACCGCGGGTGAACCGCTCGAACAGCTCGGGTAGCAGCTCCGGCGGGATGCCGGGGCCGTCGTCGGTAATGGTCAGCGCCACCCGCTGGCCCGCGGGCACGACGCCGCGCCGCACCGCGGCGCCCGGGGGAGTGCCGGGGGAAGCACTGGCGGGAGTGTCATCGCCGGGGGAGGCATCGCCGAGGGCCAGCGCGACGCTGACCGTTGAGCCGGGCGGGGTGTGCTTGCCCGCGTTGCTCAGCAGGTTGGCCAGCACCTGGTGCAGGCGGTGCTCGTCGCCCTCGACCAGGACCGGCTCGTCCGGCAGGTCCAGGCGCCAGCGGTGGTCGCCGCGGGCCACCCGCGCGTCGCTGGTCGTCTCGATGGCCAGCCGGGACAGGTCCACCGGCTCGCGTTCGAGCGGCCGCCCGGCGTCGAGCCTGGCCAGCAGCAGCAGGTCGTCCACCAGGACGGTCATCCGGGCCGACTCGGACTCGACCCGGCGCAGTGCGTGGGTCACCTCCTCGGGCACCGGGCCGGGGTGCCGCAGCGCCAGCTCGGCGTAGCCGCGGATGGCGGACAGCGGGGTGCGCAGCTCGTGCGAGGCGTCGGCGGCGAACCTGCGCAGCCGGGCCTCGCTGGCCGCGCGCCGCCCGAGCGCCCGCTCGACGTGGAACAGCATCCGGTTGAACGCGGCCCCGACCCGGCCCACCTCGGTGCGCGGGTCGCTGTCCGGGACGCCGGCCGGGAGCGTGACCTCACCCGAATCGAGCGGCAGCTCCGTCACCATGGTCGCGGTGGCCGCGACCCGGCGCAGCGGCCGGAGCGAGAACTGGATCAGCCCGGCGCCGAGGATGACGGCCAGCCCGAGCACGGTCGCGAACACCACGTGCTCGGTGTTCTCGACGTGCTCAAGAGTGTTGTCGACCATGGCTAGCGGCAGCCCGGTGACGAGCGCGGTGCCCTGCTGGGGACCAGTCACCTTGGTGAGCAGGAACTCACCGCCGAGGGAGTCCAGCGTCACGGTGTACGTCTTGAAGGGGCCGGGCGCGGGGCGCGGCGGGTTCGACCCCCCGGAATCGGCCGGGCTGGCCGGGGCCACATGGCCGCCGGGCGGCAGCTTCACCAGCGTCGCCTCGTCCGCGGCCGACAGCGGGCATGCCCCCTTCACGGTGTGCTTGTAGCCGATCGACGTCCCGGTCAGCAGTTCTACGAACGTGCCGGGGGGCTGACCTGAATCGCTGCACATGGCGTAGTCGTCCGGATCAGGCTTGCTGGCGTCGCTGCGGTCGGGGTCGTGGTGCTGGCTGGCCAGGGTGCTCTGCGCCACGCAGTTGGTCCAGGTATTGGCGGCCGCCTGCAGCTGCTGGTTGAGCGACGCCATCAGCGAGTTGTTGAGCGACTGGGCGGTGATCACGCTGACGAACACGCTGGCCAGCCCGAACAGCACCAGCAGCCCGATGATGAGCTTGCCGCTGATGGTGCGCAGCGAGAGCACGGCCGCCAGGCGCGCCAGCCGGCGTGGCCGATGCGGATCCGGACCGGACATCAGCCAGCGGGCTTCAGCACGTACCCGACGCCGCGGACCGTATGGATGAGCGGTACCCGTCCGGCGTCGATCTTCTTGCGCAGGTAGCTGATGTAGAGCTCGACGACATGCGCCTGGCCGCCGAAGTCGTAGTTCCATACCCGGTCCAGGATCTGCGCCTTGGACAGCACCCGCCTGGGGTTGCGCATGAGGAACCTGAGCAGCTCGAACTCGGTCGCGGTCAGGTCGATCAGGTCGCCGGCCCTGCGGACCTCGCGGGCGTCCTCGTCCATGGTCAGGTCGCCGACCACCAGTGATCCCTCGGTCTGCGCCCGGGTCAGGTTGGCCCGGCGGAGCAGGCCGCGCAGCCGGGCCAGCACCTCTTCCAGGCTGAACGGCTTGGTCACGTAGTCGTCGCCGCCGGCCGTGATGCCGGCCACCCGGTCCTCGACCGCGTCCCGCGCGGTCAGGAACAGCACGCACACCTGCGGGAGGTCGGCCCGGAGGCGGCGCATCACCTCGAGGCCGTTGAAGTCCGGGAGCATGATATCGAGCACCACCGCGTCGGGCCGGAACTCGCGCGCGGTCCGCACCGCCTCCGCGCCGCTGCCCGCGGTGACGACGTCCCAGCCTTCGTAGCGCAGCACGCTGGCGAGCAGCTCGGCCAGGCTGGGCTCGTCGTCGACGACGAGCACGCGCACCGGCGTGCCGTCCGGCCGCTGGACGTCTGCGTTATGCGTGCGGGATGACCGCGCCGCCCCCGTGTCGTTGTTCTCCATATCGGTGTAGCTCGCCCATCTCAATCGGACTTGTGCCCAGTCGGCACAGGCCGAGATGCCATCTCAGGCTCTCATGAAATGCGAACCGGGTCAGGCCCAGATCAGGATCCGCTATGAATTAGCTCTGATACCCGCTTCAGCTGGTGTTCAGGACGCGCGCTAGTTTCGACCCGGAGGCCGAGGGTCTCGCGCCGGCCTCGCGCAGCGCCTTGCCGACCGTCTCGAGCATGGCCGCCGCCCCCGAGTCGGGCGACAGCGCCTCGACCTCGATCTCGCGCCAGCTCATCGGCTCGCTGTCCGGCTCGCCGAGCCGGATCCCGGTCACGAGGTCGTCCGCCACCTCCACCAGGGCGTCTCCCGACGGCCCTGGCAGGGTTACCACCGTCCGTTCGGTATCCAAGATGGCGACGGGATGCAGGTGGTGACCTGCCGTGATCTCCTCGACCTGGGCCTTCAGCCTGGCCGGCACGCTGCCGTCGGTCCCCTCGCCGAGCGGCGCGTGCAGTTCCTGCCTGGTGTCCTTGCGCACCGGCAGCTTGAGGTGCCAGCCCTCGTCGTCGCCGCCGACGCGGCGGCGCAACGTGATCTTGTGCTGGATGAGCGCGAGGTCCTCGGTGTCGAAGTAGGTGGCGCTCAGGTAGATCCGCCTCGGCTTCGCGGGCCGCCTGCCGCCGAGGTCCGGCAGGCTGCCGAGCTCCGGCAGGACGAAGTCGGCGTCGGCGTCGTATTTCTGCTCGGTCTCTAGGTGGTCGCCCTTGCTGCTCGTCACGTCTTCAAGGCTACGTCTGGTACACGGCGAAACGTGTGGCGGGCCGCTCGATTAGCAGGGCATGGCCGGCCGTGGACGGGTCCGGCTCGTCCGCGGACGAGCGCGGGTAGGCGTCCACGTGCAGCCGCGCCGCGCCGGGCTGACCTGCGGCGTCCCAGGCCTGCACGTGCGCGGCGAGGGCGGCGCCGAGTTCCGGGCCGTGCGGGCCGAACCCGGTCACCTCCAGCGCCAGCTGCCCCGGCCTCGGGCCGGCCGCCGGGAGCATCTCGTCCGCGGTGAGCACCGCGATGCCGCCCGAGTCCACGATCCCGGCCGTGGCCGCCATCCCGGCGCGGCCCAGCGGCAGCCGGCTGAGCCGTCCAGGGACGTCTGCGGACCCGAGCTCCTCGGTAACCCCGCACGACCGGCGGTCACGGGTCGCAAGCCACAGCGTGAGCCCCCAGAAGACCTGAGCGGAACTGGTGCGGACGCCGGTGCCGAACTCCGCCGGCGGCTCCTGCATGAACGCGGCCAGCGCCGCGCCGTCCACCTCGTGCCCGTCCGCCAGCGTGAGCCCGTCCGGCAGCATGACGGAGAGCCCGGGCTGGAGCACCACGGTGCGCTCCGGGCCGGCCAGCGATCCGCGCATCCGCATGAACCCGCACGGCGCGATCGACCGGCTGACCAGGTGCCCGCCGGATCCGGATCGGCCGAACGCCACCGCGAGCTGGGACCCGCGTACGTCCAGCGGCACCACGATCCGGGCGCCAGGTCCCGCCTGGTGCAGCCAGGCCGGAGCCAGGTCGCTGACCCCGACGGTGGCGATCACCCGATCGTACGGCGCGCCGGGCGGGTAGCCCTCGGCCCCGTCCGCGGCCACCACCTTCACGTCCGGGTATCCGGCGCTGGCCAGGTGCTCACGCGCCCGGCCGGCCAGGTCAGCATCGATGTCGACGCTGACCACGGTGCCAGCCGGACCTACGATGTGCCGCATCAGCGCGGCGTTGTAGCCGGTGCCCGCGCCGATCTCGAGGACCCGCTGACCGGGAGCGAGGGTCAGCTGGTCCAGCATGATCGCCATGATGGCGGGCTGGGACGAGGAGCTGATCGGCTGGCCGTCGGCGTCCCGCTTGGTCACGATCGCGTCGTCGAGGTAGGCGTCCTCCGGCGGCAGGTGCGGAAGGAACAAGTGACGCGGCACGTCGCGCAGCGCCGCGGAGATCCGCTCGTCGCGGATTCCGCTGGTCTGCAGGACCTCGGCTACAAGGCGTTCCCGCAGCCCCGCCAGCGCTGTGCCGTCGGTCATGGGCCGAGCTCTCCGGGTTCCCGGGGACGGCCGCGGGCCAGGTGCCGCCTCGTGACAAGAGGCAGCAGGGCCGCCACGGCCAGGGCGGCCAGGCAGGCCAGCCCGGCCAGCACGAAGCTGTTCCCGGCCAGTAGCTGCAGCCCATGCCAGTGGAACTCGTGGTACCAGGGTTTGCTGCCGGTGGCGAAGTAGGTGCCCGGCCCGTACCAGACCAGGCCCGCCGGGGTCAGCCCGGATTGGGAAAGATCCCAGAACTGCGGCCAGCAGGCGAAGATGCCGAAGAGGACCGCCGCGGCGGCCCACCAGGCGGCCCGGACCGCTCCCCGCGCTGCCGTCGCGCCCAGGTGCGCCAGCAGCGCGATCCCCGGCGCCACCCAGACCCAGTGATGGTCCCAGCTCAGCGGCGAGACCAGCAGCCCGGTCAGCGCGCAGGCCAGCATGGCGGGCACCGGCTGCCGCGCCCGGTACAGCAGCGCAGCGGCGGCCAGCCCGGCGATCCCGACCAGGACGGCCGCCGCGATCCAGGGCACCGTGCCCGAGGAAACACTGCCGGCCAGCCGGGTCAGCACGCCACGCAGCGACTGGTTGCCCCGGGTGCCAAGGAACACGATGCGGTTGGCCTTCAGGAACAGCCCGTGCGCCCAGTAGGTGCCGGAATCGCGGGGCAGGATCGCGTAGCCGAGCGCGGCGGTGGCCGCGAACACGGCGGTGGCCACGGCCGCCTGCCGGTACCTGCGGATGAGCAGCAGGTACGGGATGAAGATCAGCGGGGTCAGCTTCACGCCCGCCGCGATCCCGATGCCGATCCCCTGCCACCAGCGGCTGCGTTCCCCGGGAAACGGCAGGCCCGGAAGCAGCAGGTCGGCCACGACGAGGAGCATGAGCAGCAGGTTGACCTGGCCGAGGGCGAGGGTCTGCTGAACGGGTTCGGTGGCCAGCGCGAGAGCGGAGACGCCGAGCGTCGCGCCGAGCCTGACCGCGGGACGATCCCGGTAGCCGAGCGCGCCGAACACCAGCCACAGGGACAGGCCGAGGGCGGCCAGGCTGGCCAGGGTCATCGCCCAGCGCATGGCCGTCCAGGAGAGCGCGGAGGCGACCGCGAAGATCACCGCGGCGAACGGGGGATAGGTGAACTGGACGCCGTTCTGGCCGGTCCAGTCGTACAGCGGCGATGTGTGGCGCGGGTCGTAGGCGGGGGAGACGTGCCGGACGATCAGCCCGCCGTCCCGGTACACCGCCAGGTCGCGCATGGCCGCCAGGTAGGACAGGTGCGTGACCAGGTCGGCCAGGTAGGCCGCGAGCACCGCGGCCAGCAGGAGTGCCCCGGCAGGCAGCAGCCACCGCGGCCCCTTCACCGGGGGCCCGGTGGCTGCTGTGGCTTCGGTGGCCGCCGCTGGCTCTGCCCGCACCGCGAACATCCCTTCATCGGCTGGCACGGATGTGTCGTGCCGATGATAGTGGCAAGCGGCCCGGCAGAGGCCTATACGGCGCGGGCCACCCGGTGGGCGCGGGCCTACCCGATGGTTTGCGTGGTGTCCTCGGTCTTCCTCCTGGGCAGCAGCCTGGTGTGGGCCGGCCGCGTCTCCTCGCCCCGGACCGTCGGCACCGGCACGGTGTCAGCGGGCACGGTGTCAGCGGGCACGGTGGTCTCCGGGATCTCCTCGATCTCCGGGATACCGGACGCCACCGCCGAGATCCGGCCGAGGGCCGTGGCCGCGACGAACACGATCACGACGCCGAGCGCGGTGAAGAAGCCGAGCTGCTCCATGATCCGCATGTATACGGTGCTGCTGGCCGGCGTCCCGCCCATGGGGACGTGGTGGTTCCACAGCGGGCTCAGTACCGTGCCGAGGGTGAACCAGGCGCCGGCCGCCGCGGCCAGCAGCGCGCCGAACAGCGCGATGTGCCTGCCCCTCGCGACCGTCAGCAGGAAGCCGCCGAGGAATACCGCGGCGCCGGGCATGAGCTCCAGCCACAGCCGGCCGGTGTTGTAGGTCCAGGCCTTGTCCGGCGTGTAGGCGTAGTGGAAATAGGGTCCGACGAAGGGGATGAGTGCGCCCCACAGCCCGAGCAGCATCAGCAGGAATCCGCTGAAGGCTCCTCTACTGCGCCGCATCTGCAGCATCCCAGCCATTCCTATCACTTCCTGAGTGAGTAGCGATGTTCTGTTTGCGCGCTTATACTGCTTGCCCCCTACCCGGGGATGGGCGCTGTATTCCGCTACCGCCGGAGTATCGTTCGCGACGTGGATAGCAGGCGCAACGTGCCGCGCACGGACCTGCTGCTGGCCGATCCGCGCCTCGCGGACGCCGAACGCAGGCTGGGCCGCAACCTGGTCAAGGCGGCGGTGGGCCGTGCCCAGCAGCGGGCCAGGGACGGGCAGATCGCCCCGGAGGAGGTCGCCGACGCGGCCGTCGCCGAGCTGCCCGCGCGGGCCACCGCTCTGACCCCGGTGATCAACGCGACCGGCGTGCTGGTGCACACCAACCTGGGCCGGGCACCGCTGTCCGCCGCCGCGGTGGACGCCATCGTGGCGGCGGCGGGCACCTGCGACGTGGAGTTTGACCTGGCCTCCGCGGTCCGCACCCGCCGCGGCGCGGGTGCGCTCGACGCCCTGGCCCAGGCCGTTCCGGCGGCCGAGGCGGTCGCGATAGTCAACAACAACGCGGCCGCCCTGGTCCTGGCGGCCACCGCGCTGAGGCGCCCGGACGCCGAGGAGATCGTGATCAGCCGGGGTGAGCTGATCGAGATCGGCGACCGCTTCCGGCTGCCCGACCTGCTCGTCTCCACCGGCGCCCGGCTTCGTGAGGTGGGCACCACGAACCGGACGACGCTGGCGGACTACGCCGCGGCGGCCGGGCCGCGGACCGCGTTCATCCTCAAGGTGCACCCGTCCAACTTCCGCGTCGAGGGCTTCACCGCTGCCGTGGCCGTCGCGGAGCTGGCCGGGCTGGGTCCCCCCGTGGTGTTCGACATCGGGTCCGGGCTGCTCGTCCCGCACCCGCTGCTGCCCGGCGAGCCGGACGCCGCCACCGCGCTGCGGGATGGTGCCGCCCTGGTCACGGCGAGCGGAGACAAGCTCCTCGGCGGCCCGCAGGCCGGGCTGCTGCTCGGCCGGTCCGGACTGGTGCGCACGCTGACCAGGCACCCGCTGGCCCGGGCGCTGCGGGTGGACAAGCTGACCCTCGCGGCGCTCGAGGCCACCCTCGCCGGACCGGTACCGCCGGTGGCCACCGCGCTGGCCGCCGACCCGGCTTCCCTCTTCTCCAGGGCCGAACGGGCCGTGGCGCGTCTGGCTGCCGCCGGCCTGGACGCCCGGGTGGCGGCGGCCAAGGCCGCGGTGGGCGGCGGCGGGGCACCCGGCGTGGAACTGGACAGCGCCGCGGTGAGCCTGCCGGAATCGCTCGCGGAGCCGCTGCGCCGCGGCGAGCCCGCCGTGGTGGGCCGCCTGGAAGGAGGGCGCCTCCTGCTCGACCTGCGCTCGGTCTCCGCGGATCACGACGCCGCCCTCGTGGACGCCATCCTGGCGTCCGCGCACAGGAGCTCCTCATGATCGCGGGCAGTTTGCGGCAAATAGCACCCGAAACTGCCCGCGATCACGGTCGGGGTGGACCAGCGTGCAGGTGATCGCCACGGCGGGGCATGTGGATCACGGGAAGTCGGCGCTGGTGCGTGCGCTGACCGGGATGGAGCCCGACCGGTGGGCCGAGGAGCGGCGCCGCGGGCTGACCATCGACCTGGGCTTCGCCTGGACGAAGCTGCCCGGCGGGGAGTTCGTGGCGTTCGTCGACGTGCCCGGGCACGAGCGCTTCGTGCCGAACATGCTGGCCGGCGTCGGCCCGGTCGCCGCGGTGCTGTTCGTGGTGGCGGCCGACGGCGGCTGGATGCCGCAGTCCGCCGAGCACCTGGCCGCCATCGACGCGGTCGGCATCAGCCACGGCCTGCTCGCGGTCACCCGGAGCGACCTGGCCGATCCCGGGCCGGCCACGCGCGAGGCGCTCGACCGCATCTCCCGCACCAGCCTCGGCGCGGTGCCGGCCGTGGCGGTCAGCGCGGTCACCGGGGCCGGCCTGCCGGACCTGCGGGACGCGCTGGAACGGCTGGTGGCGGCGCTGCCCGTTCCCGACCCGGCGGCCCCGGTCCGGCTCTGGGTCGACCGGTCGTTCAGCATCAGGGGCAGCGGCACCGTCGTCACCGGCACGCTGCCCGCCGGGACCGTCACCGCCGGCGGGGAACTGCTGCTCACCCCGTCGCTGCGGCCCGTCAGGATCAGGGCCCTGGAGTCGATGAACGAGCCCGTCGCGTCGGCCACCGGAGTCGCGCGCGTAGCGGTCAACCTGCGCGGCGTCCCGGCCGGCTTCCCGGCTCGGGGCATGGCGCTGGTCGAGGCGGGCCGCTGGACCCTGACCAAGCTGCTGGACGTGCGGTTGCTGCCCCGCGATCCGGACATACCCCTGCCTGCCGGGACAACCCCGTCTTCGGAGATGACGCTGCCGCTCGAGATGACCCTGCACATCGGATCGGCCCGCACGCAGGCCCGGATCCGCCCCCTCGGCCCTCCCGTGCTGTCGCCCGTCGCCCGGCTGACGCTGCGCGATCCGCTCCCGCTGCACGTCGGCGACCGGGTGCTGCTGCGCGACCCGGGAAGCGCGGCCGTGACGATCCTGGGGGCGACCGTGCTCGACGTCGCCCCGCCCGCGCTCGCCCGGCGCGGCGCGGCCGCCGCGGCCGGGCGCGAGCTCGCCGCCTGGCCGGATCCGCCGTCGGCCGCCGACCTGCTACGCCGGCACGGCTTCCTGCGGGCCGGGGCGCTGGCCGCGATGGGTGTTCCCTGCGGCATCGCGCCGATGGCCGGAGACTGGCTCGCCGATCCGGACCGGTGGGCCAGCCTGCGCAGGCGGCTGGCCGAGGTGGTCGCCGCGCACGCCAGGCGCGACCCGCTGGCCATCGGCATGCCGCCCGAGGCGGCCCGGGCCGCGCTCGGCCTGCCCGACCGTGCGCTGGTCGAGGCGCTGGCGCAGGGGCAGGTCCGGCTCGAGGACGGTTACCTGCGGCCTCCAGGGCCGCCCGCGGCCCGGGACTCAGCCCCGTCGCTGCCGCCGCGGCTCGCCGCCGCGGTGAAGGCTGTCCTGGCCGACCTGGCGGACACTCCGTTCCTGGCACCCGACGCCGGGCGGCTGCGGGACCTGGGGCTCGACCCGCGGGCGATCGCCGCCGCCGCGCGGGCCGGCCTGCTGCTGCGGGTGACCGAGCAGATCGTCCTAGCCCCGGACGCGAAGGCCCAGGCGGCGCGGATCCTGGCCCGGCTGCCGCAGCCGTTCACCACCGCCGAGGCGCGGCAGGCGCTCGGCACCACCCGGCGGGTCGCGATCCCGCTGCTGGAATACCTGGACCGGGCCGGGATCACCCAGCGCCTGCCCGATGACCGGCGCCGCCTGCGGTTAGCGCATGCTTACCCCTTGGTCCACCCGCGCGCAGTGCGGGTCAGTTCGCGGAAGCCCACGGCGGGCAGGAAGGCCCGGTAGTCGTCGTAACGCTGCCCGGCCGGATCGGCGCCCTCCAGCCAGGCGTAATCCAGCAGCCGGCTGACCTGGGCCAGCCTGAGCCAGTCGGCGGCCTGCCCGAGCAGCCAGGATCCCACGCCGCGGCGGCGGTACCCGGGTACGACATGCAGGTTGCCCACATCGGCCCAGCCGCCGTTCCGGGCCAGCCGCTCTCCCTGGTCCAGGATCTCCGTCTCGATGTAGCCGATCGCCTCCCCGCGGAGGACGGCGGACAGGCGGCAGCCGTTGATCCCCACCGAGCGTCGCACGGCCAGCCCGTCCAGCGGCGGTCCGTCCGGGCCGGGCAGGTCCTGGACCTGCGCCAGGTAGACGACCTCGGTGTGCCCGGTGTGGGTGAACCCGGCCCGCTGGTACAGCGCGGCGACGTGCGGCCACTGCCGCGGCACCCCGTACACGCCGGGCACCGGCAGTTCCCCGCCCGCGTGCTGGCGGGTGACGCCCCAGCTGCCGAGCACGCCGGCGCACGCGGCCATTAGCGCCTCCGCCGCCGCGGTGGCGTCCGGCCAGCACGGGTTGCCGTCCGGGGCCAGGGGCCAGTAGAGCAGCCAGAGGATCTCGCCGACGTCACGGGCGGCCGGGCCAGCCCGGTCGTCGGGGAAGTACCTGAGCAGGTGCGCGGCGGCGGCGACCCGGCCGCGCTGCTCGGCCACCAGGGTGGCGCGCTCGCTCACCCAGGGGTCCTCGATGAACTCCCCTGGCCGGCGTTCCAGCGAGCCGAGCACGGTGTTCACCGACACGCTCATGCCGGGCACCACCGCCTCGGCGTGCGCGTTGACGAGCCGGGTGAGCTGGTCGCGGTCGTCGCGGCGGAACGGCCGCACCCGGACATCTGACATGACGGGCCTCCTGGCATGCTGAACGCGGGATGATGGAGGCCGCTACCCGTGCGGTACAAGCGGAATGTTACCAACCATGACGCTGGAGATCTTGCAGGTGCCGGGGTGTCTCGGCGCCGACCTGCTGGCCCACCCTGCTCGCCGACGGCGCCGACCCGTTCGCCCGCGCGGACCAGCTCCCGTCGGTCTCCTGCCGCCTCTACCTCGACGAGCACGGCCGCCGGGGTCCCGCCCCTTCGGCAGCGCAACTCCGCGCCGCCCTCGGTCTGTAGGGTCAACGCGCTCCGGCGGCGCGGAGCAGGGCAACGGTCCTCTGACCGCCCCGCCGCCAGTCAGAGGCTGCGGAACTCGGGAGAGTGGCGGAGGGTATCGGCCACGCGGCGGGCGGTGCCGAAGGTGTTGAGGACGCGGAGGAACAGGAAGCCGCCTCCGTGGACGCCGAACACGGACGCGCCGGGCTGATCCCTGATCGAGATGCTGGCGTACATGAGCGCGCTCTTGCGCACCATGACCCGGCGGTCGCCGTTGCTCTCCACCTCGTAACCGGGGCCGAGCCTGCGGCTAAGCACGGTGACGACCTCGCCGGGGGTCACGTTCTTGCGCGGCACACTTACCTTCGGCATGGCCTTCAGCTTAGTGCGATTTGCTGGATAGAAGCTGAATGCGCCCTCAGGCGGAGAGCCAGGCGGCGGTGTCGGGCGGCAGGCTGCCGCCGGCCATCGCCCCGCTGGCCAGCAGCACCTCGCGGTGGCCGGGCAGCGGCACCGGCGCCGGGCCGAGGTTGGCGGCGAGGATGAACCCGGGCTCCCGGGCGAAGCAGAGCAGGCCGCCGTCGTCCGGGCCGAGCCAGCGCAGTGCTTCCCGGCCCGGGGAGCCCGGGCCAAGGGCGGGGTGCTCGCGGCGCAGCCGGAGCGCCGTGCGGTGAAGGTTCAGGGTGGAGTGCTCGTCGGCGAGCTGGGACTCGACACTGTGCCGGCCCCACTCCGCGGGCTGGGGCAGCCACGGTTCGGCCGGGCTTGCGCCCCGGTCCGTTCGGCTGAATCCAAAGCCGGTACCAGTACCGGACCAGGGGAGAGGAACCCGGCAGCCGTCGCGGCCGGGATACTCGCCCTTAGTGTGGAAGAACCGAGGATCCTGGCGCGCGCCGTCCGGGATGCCGGTCACCTCGGGCAGGCCAAGTTCATCGCCCTGGTAGATGTAGGCCGAGCCGGGCAGGGCGAGCAGCACCAGGGCGGCCGCCCGGGCGCGCCTGGCGCCCGCCTCGGCGTTGTGGTCGCCGAGGGCGCTGAGCCGGGAGACGGTCTGCGGCGTGAACCCCTCGTCCAGCCGGTAGCGGCTCGCCGGGCGGGCCACGTCATGGTTGCCGATCACCCACGGGGCCCGGGATCCGCCCGTCACCGCGATCGCCGAGTCGATCGCGGTGCGGAATTCGGCCGCCCGCCAGCCGGCCAGGATCAGCTGGAAGTTGAAGACCTGCGGCAGGCCGCCCGGCTCGAGGTAGGGCTTGAGGGTCTCGGGCACGTCGTACCAGACCTCGCCGATGGCGGTCCGTGACCCGGGGAAGCCGTCGTCCGGGTAGGAGTCCAGGATGGCCCGCCAGGACCGGTAGAGCGGCTGCAGCTCGGGCCGGTGCCGGTACGCCGACGGCGCGTTCAGCGGGCGCGGGCCGGCCAGGTCGGGTAGTGCGGGATCCTTGAAGATCCCGTGGGCCACGTCCACCCGCAGCCCGGCCACGCCGCGGTCCAGCCAGAACCTGATCACGTCCTCGAACAGCGCGGGAACGTCCGGGTTGCGCCAGTCCCAGTCGGGCTGGCTGGTATCGAACAGGTGCAGGTACCACTGGCCGGTCCCTTCAACCCGGGTCCACGCGGAGCCGCCGAACTGCGAGGGCCAGTTGTTCGGCGGCTGCCCGCCGCCGGGACCGCGCCCGTCGCGGAAGAAGAACCTGGCCCGCTCCGGGCTGCCGGGCGCGGCGGCCAGCGCGGCCAGGAACAGCGGGTGGGCGCTGGAGCAGTGGTTCGGCACCAGGTCGACGATGACCCGGATCTGGTGCGCCGCGGCGCCGGAGACCAGGGCGTCGAAGTCGGCCATGGTCCCGAGCAGCGGGTCCACCGCGCAGTAGTCGCTGACGTCGTAACCGCCGTCGGCCAGCGGCGACGCGTAGAAAGGGGTCAGCCAGAACGGCGTCCACGCCCAGGTCGGCCAGGTACCCCAGCCGGGATCGCAGCCCCGGCAGGTCGCCCACGCCGTCGCCGTCCGCGTCGGCGAAGCTGCGCGGGTACACCTCGTAGACGACCGCGTCTTCCCACCACACGTGCCCGCCGTCGCTCACGGGTCTCCCTCGTCCCTGATGTACCTGCCCAGGCTCAAGCCTACGGGGCCGGTTTAATCGCATGGCGCCCAGGCGGCGCTGGCATATCCTGATCTGGTCACGGGTGATGACGGAAGACCGAGTAACCTCAGAAACCCCGCCGCTCAGAGAGCCGCCGGCAGCTGCGAAGGCGGACGGCGGGCCCGCGGTGAAGACACCTTCCCAGCCCGGGCCGCCGGCCGCGTAACGGCCGCCGAGACCGGCTCACGCCGGCGAAGGTGCGGTGGCACCGCGACCTAGCCCCCGCCCGCACCTCCAGGGCTCCGCCGAACTGGAGGTGAAGGTCATGACAGCCGCGCTGGCAGGCTTGTCCCGTACGCTGGCCACCGAGTTGCCGTCGGCTGCTCCCGGCCGCCCGGTCCTGATCCAGGGCTGGGTGCACCGGCGCCGGGTGCTCGGCGCGGTGACGTTCCTCATCCTGCGGGACCGTTCGGGCCTGGCCCAGGTGGTCGTCCGTGACCCGGAGGCGAAGGAGGCCGTGCGGCGCTGCGGGGAAGAGAGCGTCGTCGCGGTCACCGGCCTGGCCACGCCCAACCCGGCCGCGCCGGGTGGCGTCGAGGTGACCGAACCCGGGATCACCCTGCTCGGCGAGCCCGCGCAGCCCCCGCCGGTCGACCTGTGGCGGCCCGCGATCGACGCCGGGCTGCCCGCGATCCTGGACCACGCCGCTGTGTCCTGGCGGCATCCGGCCCGCCGGGCGCGCTGGGAACTGGCCGCCGCGTCGCTGCGCGGCTTCAGGACCGCGCTGGACGGGCTCGGCTTTACCGAGATCCAGACGCCGAAGCTCGTGTCGTCGGCCACGGAGTCCGGAGCCACCGTGTTCGGCGTGGACTACTTCGGGCGGCCCGCATACCTGGCCCAGTCTCCGCAGTTCTACAAGCAGACGATGGTCGGCGTCTTCGAGCGGGTCTATGAGACCGGCCCGGTGTTCCGCGCCGAACCGCACGACACCGCCCGCCACCTGGCCGAGTACACCTCGCTCGACGCCGAGCTCGGCTTCATCGGCGACCACCGTGACGTGCTGGAGGTACTCAGGCACGCGCTGGCCGGGATGACGGCCGTGCTGCGGGACCAGGCGGCGCCGGCCGCCGGGCTGCTCGGGATCGACATCCCCGAGGTCCCGGCGCAGATCCCCGTGATCCACTTCCGCGAGGCGCTCTCGATCGCGGGTGCGCCGCCGGACGAACCCGACCTCGCGCCCGCCCACGAGCGGGCCATCGGCGGGTGGGCGGCGCAGGCCCACGGCAGCGAGTTCATCGCCGTCGAGGGCTATCCGATGAGCAAGCGGCCCTTCTACACCCACCCGCAGCCCGGCGACGCACGCTGGTCGAACAGCTTCGACCTGCTCTTCCGCGGCCAGGAGCTGGTGACCGGCGGTCAGCGCCTGCACCGGCACCAGGACTACCTGGCGGCCATCCGCGCCCGGGGCGAGGACCCGGCCGCCTACGCGGACTACCTGGAAGCCTTCGCGCACGGCATGCCGCCGCACGGCGGGTTCGCGATCGGCCTCGAGCGCTGGACGGGCCGGCTGACCCGGGCCGAGAACATCCGGGAGGTCACGCTGTTTCCCCGGGACCGGCACCGCCTCACGCCGTAGGCCAGGACCGGCCGCAGTAGAGTTCGACGCGGAGGCGTCTGGGTACCTGGTGGGCCCCCCGGTCTTCAAAACCGGTGAGCGCTGCGCTGCGGCGCTGGCGGGTTCGATTCCCGTCCGCCTCCGCAATTCTCCCTGCCCCGCGCCGCTCTGCCGGCTGGCTTCAGCGCTCGCCGGCCAGCTCCACGGTCAGGCCGAGGCGCTTGGCCAGCAGGCCCGCCCGCTGCCGGTCCTGGGTGGTGAACGCGCCGTCGGCGCGGGTGAAGCGGATGTGGTGCAGCAACCCGCCGAGGGGCAGGCCCTCCTCGCGGACCAGCCTGATCCGCTTGCCGCCGGGCCAGGTCAGCTCGGCAGTGTCATCGCCGGCGGCTTCGAGCCGGCCGTCCAGGGCCTCGGTGAACAGCCGCGTCGCGTCGGCCAGGTCGTCGGCATGGTGCTCGATCAGGTCGAAGGAGGCCGGCGCGCCGGGCGCGGGCAGCCCGGCGGGCGGCGTGTCTGCCCGCGGTTCCCCGGCCTGCTGGGCGACCTGGATGACGATGCCGTGCGCGTTCCTGGGGTGCAGGAACGCCTCCTTCCAGTGCGGGTTGTCCAGGTTGACGCCGACCGGCTCGATGCCGAGCGTCCGCACCCTGGCCAGCGTGGCCCCGATGTCGCTGACGATGAAGTTGAGGTGGTGCGGGCCGGCCCCGCGGGCGGCCAGGAAGCGCTCGAGGAACGCCGCGTCCGGGCCGCCGCTCGGGGTCAGCAGCTCGATCTTCGGCCCGGCGGCGAACTCCAGCTGGCCCCACCAGTAGCCGGGGGAGTCCATGCCGTAGGCCCAGGTTCCGCCCAGGACGCCGCCGAACAGCTCCCAGCCGTCGGTCAGGGCCAGCGTGCCGATGGCGAGATGATCAAGGACGGCTGTCATGGCACGACGGTACCGCCCGCGGCCGTGCCGGCGCTCACGCGGCCCGGGCGGTACCGGCTCACGCGGCCCCTGGCGGTGCGTCCTGGCGCGCCCACTGGTACTCCGTGCCCTGGTGGATCGCCAGGTAGATCCGGTCGCGCAGCGCGTTGGCGGCCTCGTTCGTCAGCGTCTTCTCCAGGTCCCGCAGCACCACGCGGACCAGGAGGTTCTTCTGCCCCGGCCTGGCCCCGAGACGGCGGGCGGCCGACCCGGGCAGCCGCTCGTACACGGTGGCGGACAGCACCCGGACCTCCTCGACGCACGGCGCGTCGGTGTCGAGGGCCTCGCGGACCCGGTCGCCGAGGGTCTCCTCGTCCTCGTCCGCGTCTACCGCGACCGACAGGTCTCGCATGACCGGGGGCATGGACGAGACCGGCTGGTACGGGGCCAGGTCGCGCATCTGGCCGGCGATGCGCGGATCGGCCGAACGCAGCAGCCGGATGTCCGGGATGCCCTTGACCAGCATCAGCATCCGGTCCAGGCCCATACCCAGGGCCAGTCCGCCGTGACCCGCCAGGCCGGCGGAGGCGAGCACACCCGGATGGGCCAGCCCGCACTCCCAGACCTCCACCCAGCGGCCGTCATGCCGCACGTCGACCTGGCGGCCGTGCTCGGTGTACGGGTGGATCCTCGCCTCCTGGCGGTACGGCAGGCCGGGGACGAGCGCCTCGAGCAGGCACGAGATCATCTCGTCCAGGTCGTCGCCGGTCATGGGCCGGCGTGTGATCCGCCACAGGTCGACCTGGTGCGGTGTCCCGCTGTGCTGCCAGTCGATCGCGTCCCTGCGGTACACCATCCCCGGGCAGGCCAGCAGGACGTCGTCGCCGGGGCGGCGGGCGAGCCGCCGCAGCGCGGGCGGAACCATGGCGGTGGAATGGCTCCGGAGCATCCGCCCGGCGCTCACGTAGCGGGTGTAACGGGCTTCCCTGGTGATCGCGCCAGGCGCGTAGCCCAGCCGGTCGTAGTTGTCGGCGACCGGGACGATCTTCGCGCCCCGGCACCACCGGACCTCGCACGACCAGGCGCGGGTCAGCGCCGCGACGGTCCGGTCCGTGAGGATCTGGATGGAGTGCGGGCCTTGCGCGGGATCGGAGAGGTCGCGGACGTCGAGGGCGGCATGCAGTTGCGCGGGACTGAGATGGGGAACTGAACTGGACACGGTGACTCCTTGGCTGAGGTGAACCCGGCGGGGATCCCCTCCCGGCCCCGGACTCGCCCGAGCGAAGCCGCCGTGCTAACGCGGCGCGACGCCTCCCGGCGGCCCGTCGTGGGCCGGGAGGCGAGAAAATCGCCGCGTCGCCATGCCAGTCATGCTTCCACCATAGCCCGCACCGCGACCGGCCGGAAAACGCATTTGCGGGTTAGGTCAGCCGGTCGCGCAGGCCGATCACGGCGAGGATCAGGCCCGCCAGCGCGATCACCGGGCCGGCCACGGCCCAGAAGGTGACGCGCGACATGGAACTTCCGCCGAGCACGCCCACGCCCTGCAGCGTGAACACCACCCCGGCCAGCGTGAGGAGGAACCCGGCGCCGACGAGCACAACCCGCCTCATCAGGATCGCGGCGACCAGGCCCCGGCCTGAAGGCCGGGAAGGAAACGCCGCTCCCTCCCTCCGCGTTGCGGTGTAATCGAACATGTCCGCGACAGCCAGAACCGCGAACCAACAGCGCGGTGCGAGCCGCGGCTGAAGGTGACCCTCCCCATGGAACGGCCTGGGCGCGGGCACGGTTCAAGGGACCTGGCCGTGGCCCCGATGGGCCACGGCCAGGCCGTCAGCCGAGGCTCGCTCCAGCAGGTCAGGGGGGGCGGACCTGCGGCACTGCTCACGGCCGTACGTCATCAGATACGTACCGAACGGCCCGGCGGTTCAGCCTATTTTTCACGCGGCTGCTCACACCGGTGAGGAACAGTCCCCTGCCATCACGGTAAAGGTGAAGCCGGCGCTCGTCGGACGGCGCAGCGGGATGTCGCACTTGATCCGGCGCAGCACCTCGTTCCTGCTGAGGCCGAGCCCGTGCGCGATGAGCCGTTCCGGCGCACCGGTACCGGATCCTCAAAGAGGACCTCCACCTGGACCGGCCACGCCTCGTCGGGCCATGCCGGCGGGGTGTCCAGCCGCCAGGCGTCCTTCCAGTCCAGGGCGAAGCGGTTACGCCGGGCGAGCAGCGGGTCCAGCAGCCTGGACGCAACCAGTTCCGGATCGTTGGCGCGGTAGCCGTGGAGCTCGGCCGGATCGAAGGATCTGACCGGTGCTCGCTCGTGCACGGTGAGCTTGCTCGTCCGATCGCAGGATACGCAGCGGACCAGCAGCCACACGTCCAGCAGCTTGCCGTTGGCGTTGACGCGGAACCTGCCCTCGCCGGTGGTGGCCGACTCCGACCGGCAGTCCGCGCACCGCAGCGACAGTAGAGGCAGCCTGGTCCGGCGAACGACCCAGGGCAGCACGGTATGAGGTTGTGAAGACATGATCTCTCTAGACCTGACACGAGGCCGATTGCGCGCGGCCTCAAACGCTGTCTGACCGGGCGCACCTGGGCAGCCCGGCAGAGCCGACGGAAGGGTCGGCTTGAAGGTGAGCGGAAGAAGGTGTCAGGTTTAAAGAGCAGGCGGGGTCACGCGGTTTGTCCTCTGTCCTCACGGCGACGGGCCGCAGGCAGACTACGGGAACGCGGAAGGAAGCCTCAAACGGTTTTCCGACCGAAACTTCGTCAGTGCTACCGGGACCCTCAGCGGCGAAGGCCGCTCTGCGGCAGCCCGGGGTGAGGACGCAGAACTCGTTCTCCCGGCTCGTCATGCTGAAAAGCAAATCTGACTTTACTTAGGCAAGTATTATTTGCTTAACGGCGGAAGATTGCGCCCAGCAGGGAGGCCAGGGAATCCGGCAATTGCCACTTTACCGTCGCAACCATCATTTGCGAATGGCACGCTGGTCGACGGCGAGTTTCGCGGCAGGAATGCGCTGAGCAGGGCCTGCGGTCTGGGTGTCTGAAATCGGGACCCTGCTTGGTACTGGTGTTTCGGGGGCTGGTAGTCCTAGGTTTGCACCAGGAAATACATCCTGCTCGCCAGGGGAGGAGATCGCATGGCAGAAATCACCGTCACCGTCGATGGCGTGAAGTATGCGGATCAGGTCGAGCCGCGGATACTGCTTGTCCATTACCTCAGAGAAGTCGTGGGCAAGACCGGGACTCCCATCGGATGCGACACGTCGAATTGCGGCTCATGCACGGTGCTGCTTGACGGGCAGTCGGTCAAGAGCTGTTCCGTCCTGGCCGTGCAGGCGGACGGCGCCGAAATCACCACGATCCAGGGTCTGGCGAACGGCGGCCTGCACCCGCTCCAGCGCGCCTTCCACGAGGAGCACGCGCTGCAGTGCGGGTACTGCACACCGGGGATGATCCTGGCGGCGGCGGACCTGCTCAGCGAGAATCCGCACCCCAGCGACGAGGAGATCCGCGAAGGCCTCGAGGGCAACCTGTGCCGCTGTACCGGTTACGAGAACATCGTGCGCGCCGTCCGGCGCGCAGCGCAGGCGGGAGTGAGCGGATGACCGCGCAGACCGAGGCAGCAGAGGCCAAGACCGCCGAGCTCGGCAAGGCGCGCCTGCGCAAGGAAGACGAGCGCCTCATCACCGGCCAGACCAACTGGACCGACAACATCACGCTGCCCGGGATGCTGCACATCGCCTTCCTCCGCAGCCCGTTCGCGCACGCCCGGATCACCTCGGTGGACGTCAGCGCGGCCAGGAGCGAGCCTGGCGTGATCGCCGCCTACTCCGGTGCGGACTTCGCCGCCGAGCAGGGCAGCCTGCCCTGCGCCTGGCCGGTCACCCCGGACATCGTGATCCCGGCGCACCCCCCGATGGCGGTGGACGAGGTGCGCTACGTCGGCGAGGCCGTGGCCTGCGTCGTGGCCCGCGACCGGTACGCCGCGGCCGACGCGCTGGCGGCTATCGAGGTCGACTACGAGCAGTTGCCGCCGGTGCTCGATATGAGGACGGCGCTGGAAGACGCCTCACCCAAGGTGCACGAGGCGGGCAACAAGAGCTTCGACTTCGTCTTCCCGCAAGGCGACCTGGACGCGGCTTTCCGTGACGCGCCCGTGGTGATCGAGCGTACCTACCGGCAGCAGCGGCTGATCCCGAGCGCGATGGAGCCGCGCGCCGTGGTCTGCTCGTGCGTGGGCGGAGAGTTCACGCTCTGGTCCGCGACCCAGATTCCGCACGTGCTGCGAGTCATGCTGGCCCTGGTGACCGGCATCCCGGAGCAGAACATCCGGGTCATCGCGCCCGACGTCGGGGGAGGCTTCGGGTCCAAGCTGCAGGTCACGGCCGAAGAGGTGCTGGCCGTGCTGATCGCCCGCAAGCTGGGCCGGCCGGTCAAGTGGACCGAGTCCCGCAGCGAAGGCAACATGACCGTGCACCACGGCCGCGACCAGTGGCAGCGGCTCAGGCTCGCGGCGGACAGCGACGGCCGGATCCGCGGGTTCGACGTGGACCTGCTGGCCGACATGGGCGCCTACCTCATGCTGGTCACGCCGGGCGTTCCCATCCTCGGCGCGTTCATGTTCCCGGCCATCTACAAGATGGACGCGTACAAGTTCCGCTGCGTCGGGGTGTTCACCACCAAGATGCCGACCGACGCCTACCGCGGCGCGGGCCGCCCTGAGGCCACGTTCGCCATCGAGCGGATGATGGACGAACTCGCCGCGCACCTGGGCGTGGACCCGCTGGAGCTGCGGGAGCGGAACTGGATCAAGCACGAGGAGTTCCCGTTCACCACCGTCGCCGGGCTGACCTACGACTCGGGCAACTACGAGGCGGCCACGGCCCGGGCCAAGGAACTGTTCGACTACGACGGGCTCCGCGCTGAGCAGGAGCGGCGGCGGGCCAGCAACGACCCGGTGCAGCTCGGCATCGGCATCTCCACCTTCACCGAGATGTGCGGCCTGGCCCCGTCCCGCGTGGTCGGCTCGCTGGCCTACGGGGCCGGCGGCTGGGAGCACGCGTCGATCAGGATGCTGCCCACCGGCAAGGTGGAGGTCGTGACCGGATCCAGCGCGCACGGCCAGGGGCACGAGACGGCGTGGAGCCAGATAGTCGCCGACCAGCTCGGCGTGCCGTTCGAGGACATCCGGGTGCTGCACGGCGACACCCAGATCTCGCCCAGGGGGCTCGATACCTATGGGTCGCGGTCCCTGACGGTCGGCGGGATGGCCCTGGTCGTGGCCTGCGACAAGGTCGTCGCGAAAGCCAAGGTGATCGCGGCCGGACTGCTCGAGGCCTCGGCCGATGACCTGGAGTGGACACCCGGGCGCTTCTCCGTCCGCGGCGACCCGGACAAGGGCGTCACGATCGCCGAGGTCGCACTGGCTACCTTCTTCGCGCACAACACGCCGGAGGGCGTCGAGCCGAGCATCGACGCCGAGGCTACCTACGACCCGGACAACTTCTCCTTCCCGCACGGCACCCACCTGTGCGCGACCGAGGTCGACACCGAGACAGGCTTCGTCAAGATCCGCTCGTACGTGGCCGTCAACGACGTCGGCGCGGTGGTCAATCCGATGATCGTCGACGGCCAGGTACACGGCGGCCTCGCCCAGGGCATCGCGCAGGCGCTGTACGAGGAGGCGGTCTACGACGACGACGGCAACCTGGTGACCTCCACGCTCGCGGACTACCTGGTCCCGTCGGCGAGCGACCTGCCGTCCTACGTCACGGACCGGACCGAGAGCCGGGCGGCCAACGCGCTGGGCGTCAAGGGCGTCGGCGAAGCGGGTACGATCGCCTCTACCCCCGCAGTAGTCAACTCGATCGTCGACGCGCTGCGGCCGCTCGGCATCGATGACGTCGAGATGCCCTGCACGCCCGAGCGGGTCTGGCGGGCCATCCAGGGCGCCAGGGGCGGCAACCAGGCCAGCGCGGCCGAGCAGCACGCGGCCCGGCAGAGCGACCAGACCCAGGGCCACAGCCCGCAGGGCATCGGCACCCCGGACCAGAGCGGAGGCGTGGCATGATCCCGGCGAAGTTCGACTACGTCCGTCCCGGCTCGCTGGACGAGGCGGTCAGGGCCCTGGCCCAGGGCGGCGAGGACGCGAAGGTCATCGCGGGCGGGCAGAGCCTGCTCCCGCTGCTGCGGCTGCGGCTGGCCTACCCGGAACTGCTGGTCGACGTGGGCGGCCTCGACGAGCTGCGCGGTGTCACCGACGCCGGGGACGCGCTGGTCATCGGCGCGCGGACCACGCACTACCAGCTGGTCCGCGACCCGCTGGTGGCCGAGCACTGCGGGCTGCTGGCCCAGGCCGCCGCCACGGTGGCCGATCCGGCGGTCCGGCACCGCGGCACGCTCGGCGGATCGCTCGCGCACGCCGACCCGGCCGGCGACCTGCCCGCGGTGGCGCTGGCGCTTGACGCCACCCTGGTCGCCCGGGGCCCCGGCGGCGAGCGGGAGATCGCCGCGGCGGACTTCTTCGTCGACTACCTGACCTCGAGCCTGGAACCTGACGAGATCCTGACCGCCATCCGGGTGCCCAAGCTCGGACCGGGCTGGGGCTACCGGTACGAGAAGTTCCACCGGACCGCGCAGGCCTGGGCGACCGTCGGCGTGGCCGCGCTGGTCCGGCGCTCCAACGGGTCCGTCGCCGAGGCCAGGATCGGGCTCACCAACATGGGCCCGACGCCGCTGCGCGCCACGGCCGCGGAAAGCGCCGCGGCCGGGGTGCAGGCCAGCCGGGACGCGCTGCGGGCTGCGGCGGCCAGCGCCGACGAGGGCACGAACCCGCCGGCCGACTTGCACGGCGCGCCCGACTACCGGCGGCACCTGGCGCGGGTGCTGACCGGCCGGGCGCTGGCCGCGGCGGCGGGAGCCTGACCCTGGGATCATGACGGAGTCCGAGCGGCTGTCGCTGGCCGAATGGCTGGTGCTGTGCCTGGTCCGGGAGGAGCCGACCTACGGCCTGGTCCTCGTCGGGCTGCTGGCTCGCGACGGCAGCCTGGGCCAGGTCTGGTCGGTGCCGAAGGCCGTGATCTACCGCGCCTTGCCGCGGCTGGAGGCGCTCGGCCTGATCCGGACGGTAGGGGAGGAGCGGACCAGCCAGGGGCCGGTCCGCTCGCTCTACGAGGCGACCCAGGCCGGGGAGGCGGCCGCCACCGCCTGGCTCGGCACGCCGGTGCAGCACCCCAGGGACGTCAGGTCCGAGTTCATGGTCAAGCTCGCGCTGCTCGACCGGAGCGGCACCGACTCCCGGGACCTGCTGCAGGCGCAGCTGGCGCGGCTGCTGCCGGTCGCCGCCGCCCTGGACGATCGCCTGCGTGCCACGACGGGCTTCGAGCACACCCTGGTCCTGTGGCGGCTCGAGGCGATGACCGCGACCCTGCGGTTCCTGGAGGCCGTGGCCGCGCAGAACGATGTGCGGATCAGCTAGCCGCGGCGATTCGCCGTGACGTCCGGCGGCGGCCGGGCCATCATGGCGGCTGTGGAGCAGCTCACGTTCGGGGACGGGACGGCGCGCCCGGCCGCCGGCGCACCCGCGGCCAGGCCCGGGTACGAGATCGAGCGCGAGCTGGCCGCTGCCCGCGCGGGCCCGGTCGCGGGCGTGGACGAGGTGGGCCGCGGCGCCTGGGCCGGACCGGTGACGGTGTGTGCGGTGATCGTCCGGGCCGGTTTCCCCGCCGCGCCGGCCGGGCTCACCGATTCCAAGCGGCTCAGCCCGCCGCGCCGCGCCGCGATCGCGGGCGAGCTGCTGAGCTGGGTCGAGGCCTATGCCATCGGCGAGGCGGGACCCGCCGAGATCGACGCGGCCGGCATGACCGTAGCGCTGCGCCGCGCGGCTATCCGCGCCCTTGAAGGCCTGCCCGCCCGCCCGGACACGGTGCTACTCGACGGTGCCCATGACTATATCGGCCGTCCCTGGCCGGTGCGCTGCGCCGTGCGGGCGGACCTGCGGTCGGTATCGGTCGCGGCGGCCTCGGTCATCGCCAAGGTGCACAGGGACCGGCTCATGGCCGGGCTCGGCCCCGGAGAGTTCGCGTTCGCGGAGAACGCCGGGTACCCCTCGCCCGCGCACCAGGAGGCGCTGGCCGCCCACGGTCCCACCCCACACCACCGGCTGTCCTGGTCGTACCTGGACGACCTGCCGCGGTGGCGGCACCTGAAGCGGCACCGGCCGGACGTCGAGGGCCAGCTTTCCCTGCTGTAACTGCAGCGATGAGGCGAGCGAAGCGAATACGACGGTGGAACTGAGGTAATGGCCGGTGGCGTAGTCGAAGGCGCCGCCGCACGTTATCAGGCGCAGGGCGGCGAAGTCGGCCGCGCCGTAAACGGCTTTCGCCGGGAACCGGGATTTGCTGTACTCGCGGACCCCGGTGACGCGGAAAACGGCCGTGACCCCGTTGGCGAGCCTTACGTCGATGGTGTCGCCCCGGTGCAGGGCGCCGAGGCGGAAGAAGACGGCCGGGCCCCGCTGGCTGTCGACGTGGCCCTCGATGACCGACGACCCGATCTGGCCCGGCGTCGCCGAGTACTTGTACCACGCTGCCACGGCGGCACTGGTCCGGAGCGACGGCACCTGGACCGTGCCGTCGGCGTTGAGCCCCAGGCGCAGCAGTTTCGAGTCCACGCCGATGGCCGGGATGTGCACCGAGACCGGAAGCGAGCGCGCCAGCGCCGGCCCGCGAGACGATCCGCCGATGACCCCTGCCTGCGACAGCGAGGGCTGCGGCGCGTGTACCTGGGAGGCGACGACGACGCCCACGGCCGCGGTGCCGGCCATGATGAGCAGCGCCCCGGCGATCCCGGCCACCCGGGCGCGCAGGCCGGTCGTGGTGGCAAGCGGCGCGGCGTACCCCTCCTGCGGCCAGGAGACGACCACGCGGAACCCGGCGATACGCCGCCACGGTGCCTCCGGCAATGTCGCCGTCCTTTCGTCCGCTGATCTCCCCTATCAGCCTAATATTGCGATGGTGAACTGGCCATTGCCCCTTTTGCGCCGGGCTCGGGCCTCGGCTTAGGGCCAGACGGGTTACGCGTTCCTTTTCCGATTCCGGTTTCTGCCGCCTGGAGCGGGAAACACACACGTCATCTGCCCGGCGCAGGAGGAGGGTCTATGAAGCTGCGCGGAACGACCGCGGGCACGCCGTTCGGCGCCAAGCTGACCGCGCTGTGCTGGGCCGCCATGACGCTGCTCGCCCCCGTAGCCGTCTCGGCGTGCACCTCGTCCTCGTCCCCGCCCACGTCGCCCGGGACCATCACGCCCACCCTGACCACCTCGCCCACCGGGAACGCCTCGGCGTCCTCCGGCGGTTCGGCCTCATCGGGCAGCTCCGCCTCATCGGGCACGTCGGCTTCATCGGGCACGTCAGCCTCGGCCGGCGACACGTCGGCGTCCGGCACGCCCGGCGTGTCCCCCGGCGCCGCGGCCGCGTCGAGCCCGCAGCCCACAGTGACCGTGACGGAAACGGTCGCCGCCTCCCCGAACAGCCACAACATCCCGGCCGCCGCGCCGGGCACCGGCGGCGGGGGCACGGCGGGATTCCAGGGCACCCTGCTCCTCGTGCTCGGCGTGGGGGCGATCCTGGCTGGCGCCGGGGGCCTGGCATACCGCAGGTGGCTCGGCCGCGGCCGCTGACACCGCGGATCCTGATTCCGCTGCTGCCGCCCAGCGCACCAGGTAGCCGCGCTGTGGTCCACGCCGGACTGCGCCTAGGCTCGAGACGGCGGGCCAGGCGGAGGGAGAGCCGATGGGGCCGGGCGACGAGGGCCGGGTGCCGGGCCTGTGGGCGCCGCAGCGGCGGGCGCTGACCACGGGCCTGGTCCTGACCATCACCTTCGTCGCGTCCGAGGCGCTGGCCGTGGTCACGGTCATGCCGGTGGTCGCCCGCGACCTGGGCGGGCTGCGCCTGTACGGCTGGGTGTTCAGCGGGTTCATGCTCGGCAGCGTGGTCGGCATCGTGGCGGCCGGCCGGGAGGCCGACCGGCGGGGTCCCGCGCTGCCGTTCGTGGCCGGGGTGGTGCTGTTCGGCTGCGGGCTGGCCGTGGCGGGACTGGCGCCCTCGATGGGCGTGCTGGTGGCGGGCCGGGTGCTGCAGGGTCTCGGGGCTGGCGCGGTGCCCTCGGTCGCCTACGCCACCATCGGCCGGAGCCTGCCCGAGGCGCTGCGCGCCCGGATGATGGCGGTGCTGTCGACCGCGTGGGTCGCGCCGGGGCTAGCCGGCCCGGCGATCAGCGCCGAGGTCGCGCGCCTGTTCGGGTGGCGCTGGGTATTCCTGGGCCTGCTGCCGGTGGTCGCGGTGGCCGGTTCTATCGCCGTGCCCGCCCTGATCCGCCTCGGGCCGCCCGCCGCGGCTCAGGCGCGGGAGCACCGGCTGACCGACGGCCTGCGCACCGCGGCCGGGGCGGCGCTGCTGCTGGCCGGCCTCAGCCTCGCGGCCGCGTCCGGTGAGGTCCTGCCCGGCCTGGCGCTGATCGCGGGCAGCGGCGTGGTCGGCCTCCCCGCGCTGCGGCGGCTGGTCCCGCCCGGAACCCTGACCGGACGTCCCGGGCTGCCCGCCACGATCGCCTGCCGGGGCCTGCTGACGTTCACGTTCTTCGGAGCCGACGCGTACGTGACCCTCGCGCTGACGGCGGTGCGCCACCGTAGCCCGGTGGTGGCCGGCCTCGCCGTCACCGGCGCGACGGTGTCCTGGACGGCCGGCGCCTGGGTGCAGGCGCGGCTCAGCGATACCTGGGAAGGCCGGCGCCTGGTGCGTGCCGGGCTGCTGATCGTCTTGGCCGGCATCGCCGGAATGATCCTGGTCCTGCAGCCGGCCGTCCCGCTGGCCGAGGGCCTGGCCGCCTGGACCGTCGCCGGCCTGGGCATGGGGCTGGCTTACGCTCCGCTGTCGCTGATGATGCTGCACAAGGCGCGGCCCGGGCAGGAGGGGCAGGCCGCGGCGTCACTGAACCTGGCGGACGTGCTGGGTACCGCGATCGGCATCGGCGTGGGCGGCGCGGCCGTGGCAGCGGCTGCGGGCGGCGACCTCCGCCTGGGCATCACCGCCGCGTTCTCGGCCGCGGCCGCGGTGGGACTCATGGCGCTAGCCTTCACCCGCCGCCTTCCGGAAGGCACCAGCTCAGCGCCGCCGGTGACCGAGCAGGTGCCCGCGCGGGCCGATCCGTCAGGCTAGCCGGGGCTCACCCGGTGTTCCTGCCGAAGGCAGGCTCGTAGCCGAGCTTCTGGCCGGAGCGCGGTGGGGTGGTAGGACGAACTGATCGCGAGCAGGTCCACCGAATGGAGCCAGCGGCCAGAATCGCATATCTCGTGCGCGGCGAACTGGCCGCGGACGTCGGCGTACACGACGTTGCGGTCAGCCGCCGCGGTAACGGCCGCGCCCAGGGCGCTGTCCAGGGCGTCGGCGCCTCCGTTGAGCGCGGTCCTGTCCTGGGTACTCAGCCCGATGCAGCTACCCGACTTGGACAGGTCGTACAGGTCCGGATAGCCGAGCACCACGATCCTGGCGCTGGGCGCGCGCTGCCTGATGGCCTGCAGGGTGCTGGCGAGCCTGGCCGGCAGTTGCCTGGTGACGAAGTCCCTGGCCGTCGCGACGGCGCTTAGGCACGTGCTCGTCGAGTGGAGCACGCAGGTCTCCATCACACTGGAGAAGCCCGCGTCGTTGCCGCCGATCGTGATGCTGACCAGCGTGGTGGCGGCGCTCAGCGCAGACGCCTGGCCGCTGATCACGTCGGAGGTCGTCGCGCCCGCGCAGGCCACCGAGACGAACGAAGCGGGGGAGTTGGCGGCGGCCCACTGCTCCGGGTAGGCGTTCGTGCTCCGGTCACAGCTGCCGGCGGACGAGATGTACGACCCGGCGCCAAGGCCGGAGCTGTACGAATCACCGAGCGCGACGTAGCTAACCGGGGAGGCGGCGCCGACGGCCGGCATCGCGCTCACGGCCGTGACCAGGCCTGCCGTGGTAACTGCAACTGCCGCGCTGAAAATGACACGGGAAATACCCACAATCACCCCATAGGGACCTGGGAGGGCGGTGATAACGCGCGCGCACTCTCCTTGTACCATGCGTAAGCGAGGAGATCAATATAGTAACCGGCGCCCGGCTACCCTGCGTGGGCGATGGAAAGCAATCAGGCACATGCATCAAAGAAAGATGATCTTGGTCCCGGCGGCGAGCGGGTTCGCCAGGCCGGAGAGGACCGGGACCGGGCGCTCGCGCAGGCCGCGCAGGCTGACCAGCGCGCAGCCACCGCAGAGGCTCGTGCCGACGCCGCCCGCGCGGAGACCGCGCGGGCCCGTGAGGACGCGGCCGGCGAGCTCGAGCAGCTGCGCGCCGACGCGGCCCGCGAGCGGGGCGAGGTGCGGGCCGCGCTGGAATTCCGCGCCCAGGCACTCGAGGAGTCGCGCGGCGAGTTGCGCGGCCGGGCCGGGCGCGCCGAGCGTGACCTCGACGCCGCCCGGGCCGAGCTGGCCCGCCTGCGCCAGTAGGCGGAGAGGCTGGCCGCTGCTGGCGCAGGCGGGAACCCGGTATGGCACGAGGACAGCCAGGACCCGCCCAGCCCGGGAAGGGCAGCTGGGCGGGTCCCCCTGGAGGGGCTGCATCAGGCTTGCGGCGCGCAGCTCAGCGGCGGGATTGACAGCCCGCGGCCCGCGGAAAGGCCCGCCCGCTCCGGGACCCCCGGGGTGCCGCGCCGCGTCAGGCGTAATAGACCTCGGCGACGCGGACGGGGGGATCCGGGTGGGTGTGGATCATGGGACCCCCTGGGTGGTAGCGCGGGTAGAGCCTGGTGACCCAGAGGGTTTGCCGGGCCGGGAGGAGTTCGGCGTGCTCGAGCTCGAGGTCCTGCGTCGTCACGGCAGGCGCGGCGGACGTCATGGCAGGTACAGCGGACATGGGGAGCCTCCTTCGAAGGCGGCCGCCTGGTCCCCGGGGCGGGGGCCAGGCCGGGATTGTCGTGCGTGCGGGCTCACCAGCTACGGAACTGGCCTTGCAGGGTCCAGAATGCGGCCAGCCCCGCCAGGGCCGCCAGGCGGGCCGCGCCGGCCAGGAGGCGGCGTGGCGGACGGCCGGCGGACCAGCGGCGGCCGAGGGCGGTGAGCCGCCGTGCCAGCCCCGTCACGACGTAGAGCGATCCGGCGAGCAACAGGGTCACCAGCGCGATGCCGATCGCGTCCACTGCGGCCATCGCGTAGCGGTGGCCGTGCACGGCGGCGGTCATGAGATGGGCCTGCAGGCTGGCTGAGCGCCACAGCGCCCGGTCGACCGCGGGCAGGTACAGCATCAGGTACCCGATGCTGAGCAGGAGCAGCGGGATGACGCACAGTACCCAGGTGGTCACCATCCCGGCGCCGGAAGTAGCCGGAGGGCCGCCCGGGAACCCATGGGCGGCCCTCCTTGCCTGCCGTGCAGCCCCCTCAGGCGATGCAAGGCAGGGCACCGGGGCTACAGGGCCAGCAGGGTGTTGCCCACGCCGTTGAACGCGGAGACGTTGATCAGCCCGAACTGGCTCGTGTTGCCGATCACGTTGGTGATGCTGGAGCCGCTGTGGCGCGAGCTGCCGCAGGAAAGGGTTTCCCGGGCTGGGGAGCAGCTCGGCGGTCTCGAGCTCGAGCTCCTTCATCGTCACGTCAGTGGACATGGTGCCTCCTTGGGCGATCCCCCCCGGACCGGGCAGCCCGGGGATTTACCTGCCCGGCACCCTGTGGCGCCGGGACGCGAATCCGGTGTACGCTATTTGCCAGACGTACTGTACGGTCACCACCGTACAGTACCCGTTCCGGGATAGTCAATGCCGGCGAGTCCCGGCTAATCCCGGGGAATCACGACAGCACCTGCTCAGAGGAAGGCGGGTTAGGGTTGGTGGCCATGACCACGCAGGCGGCGGGGGACGAGCAGAACCCCGCCGCGGAGCAGCCGCGCCCCGCCGCGGAGCTGGAGCCTGCGCTCAACCCGCTCCAGCGGCTGATCCAGCAGCGGCTGCGCGAGCGGGGCTGGTCCTACCGCGAGGTCGCCCGCCGCGGCGGGCTGCCGCACTCCACCGTCCACACCCTCGCCTCGACCCGCAACCTGGCCCGCCCGCCGCGCCCGGCCACGATCGACGCGCTGGCCAAGGGCCTGGACGTGCCGGTCTCCGCGGTCCGCGCCGCCGCCGCCGAGTCCACCGGGCTGCACTACTACGACCAGGCCCCCGCCGGGCCGCAGAACCCCGGCGACCCGGAGCGGGAGCTCCTGATCGCCAGCATCGACGAGCTGACACCCGACGACCGGCGCCACGTGGCCGCGCTGGTCGAATCGCTGCGGAACAGGACCACGCAGGAGCCGCAGGACCCGTTAGCGTCCCCGGCCCGGGGCGGGCCCGGGCATCCGCCCGGCCCGCCCCGCGGGCACTTCTATCCCATCGGCAGCCCGGCGGGCACGCCGAGCTGGTCAGCCAGCTCCTGGTAAGGATCCTCCGGCAGCACCAGCCGGGCCGCCCGCAAGATCGCCCCGGGATCCCCGCCCGGCGGCCGCAGCACGTAGACCGTGCCGTCATGCGGGCACTGCGTCACGACGACCCGGTCATAATCGGCCACCACGATCGGCCAGCTGGCGGGCATGCCCAGCTGCCCGGCCAGCTCCCGGTAGAGGCCCTCGGATAGCACCAGCCGGGCCGCCCGCAAGATCACCCCGGGATCCCCGCCCGGCGGCCGCAGCACGTAGACCGTGCCGTCATGCGGGCACTGCGTCACGACGACCCGGTCATAATCGGCCACCACGATGCTGGCCTCCTCCGTGGCGGGACGCCCCGGATCCGGTTCCCGGCCGTAGCGCGGCCGCGGCACGGGCGCCGGCTCCCGGGCCTGCTCCGGCACGGCCGCGGCCCGGGCGGACGCCCGCCGGCGATGGCGCCGGAACACCAGCAGCACCGGCTCGGCCAGGAACGCCGCCCCCACGACCAGGCCGGCGGCCAGCAGCATGGTCTTCAGCCACCCCGGCATGCCGCCGGCGGCCGGCGCGCCCGTTCCCGCCGGCGCGGGACGGTTCCCGCTGCCCGACGGCGGCGGCGGCGCCGGGTGCAGGCGGCGGCCCGGGCCCGGCGCAGGTTGCGCCGGCGCTGCAGGCCGCCGGACCGTCAGCACTATCCCGGCGCGGATGACATCCGGATCAGAGCCGATGGCCCGCCGGTTGGCCGCGTACAGGGCCTGCCAGCCGCCGGGCACGGCGAACGTGGCCGCGATGCCCGCCAGGGTGTCACCGGCTGCGACCGTGTAACGGGCCGGAGGCGCCCGGCCGGGCAGCACCAGAACGGTGCCAGCGCGGATCACATCCGGGTCAGGGCCGATGAGCGGCCGGTTGGCCGCGTACAGCGCCGGCCAGCCACCGCGCACGGCGAACCGCGCGGCGATGCCGGACAGCGTCTCACCAGGCCGCACGGCATACCCCGAGACGGGACGCGCCACCGTCTTCGGTGCCGCGGCCACGCTCAGCGTGCTGGCCAGGGTGACCTGAGTAGTACTACTCGCAGTGCGGATGTTCGCCTGAACCGGGGGGACAGATCCCTTCATGCCGGCCGCCACCAGGACGACCAGGATGCTCCAGGCGAGCACGGCGCACGCGGACTTCAAACACGCATGCACGTATGTGCCTTTCCTTCCGAGGGGGATTCAGCGCCCGAACGCTGCTGGCCCGGACGCACAGAACGGACCGATTGGAAGGAAAGGACTTAAGCGGGCGGCACCTCCGGCAGGTAGGAACGCCAGATCGGCACCGCAGCGGCACGACGCGCCAGCCGCAGCAGCACCAGCGAGACCAACGCGATCAGGGCAGCGCCGATACCACCCCGCGCACCGCCCCCGCTGTGCCCGCCGGCGCCGCTACCAGAACCGCTGACGCCGTTCGCACTATTCGCGCCGCCACCCGGCACAGCCGGGCAGCCCAGAGGGCATCGGCGCCGACGGCAACGGCGCACCGCCGCCGCCTGACCCTGCCGACAACCTCGGCAGCCAGGACCCGCCAGCACCGCTACCCGGCACCGAGACGCCAGTTCGATTTGCCGTCGCGCCCGCCGCCGGAAGCGATCCGGCCACCCCGGGCACACCAGCATCGGAGACCGGAGCCGGGGCACCGGCGGCAGTGAATACCGTGCCCGTGAGCGGGGCCACCAGGTTCGTGACCGTGCCCGTGAGCGGGGCGACCGCGTTCGTGACCGTGCCGGTCAGCGGGGCGACCAGGTTCGTGACCGTGCCGGTGAGCGGGGCGACCAGGTTCGTGACCGTGCCCGTGAGCGGGGCGACCGCGTTCGTGACCGTGCCGGTCAGCGGGGCGACCAGGTTCGTGACCGTGCCGGTGAGCGGGGCGACCAGGTTCGTGACCGTGCCCGTGAGCGGGGCGACCACGTTCGTGACCGTGCCGGTCAGCGGGGCCACCACGCCGGTCACCGTGCCGGTCAGCGGGGCCACCACGCCGGTCACCGTGCCGGTCAGCGGGGCGACCAGGTTCGTGACCGTGCCGGTGAGCGGGGCGACCACGTTCGTGACCGTGCCGGTCAGCGGGGCCACCACGCCGGTCACCGTGCCGGTCAGCGGGGCGACCAGGCTCGTGACCGTGCCGGTCAGCGGGGCGACCAGGTTCGTGACCGTGCCGGTCAGCGGGGCGACCAGGTTCGTGACCGTGCCGGTCAGCGGGGCGACCAGGTTCGTGACCGTGCCGGTCAGCGGGGCGACCAGGTTCGGTGACCGTGCCGGTGAGCGGGGCGACCAGGTTCGTGACCGTGCCGGTGAGCGGGGCCACCGCGTTCGTGACCGTGCCGGTGAGCGGGGCGACCAGCGTTCGTGACCGTGCCGGTGAGCGGGGCCACCAGCGTTCGTGACCGTGCCGGTCAGCGGGGCCACCGCGTTCGTGACCGTGCCGGTCAGCGGGGCCACCACGCTAGTCGCCGTGCCGGTCAGCGGGGCCACCACGCTGGTGACCGTGCCCGTGAGCGGGGCCACCACGCCGGTCACCGTGCCCGTGAGCGGGGCGACCAGGTTCGTGACCGTGCCGGTCAGCGGGGCCACCACGCTAGTCGCAGTGCCGGTCAGCGGGGCCACCACGCTGGTGACCGTGCCCGTGAGCGGGGCCACCACGCTGGTCACCGTGCCCGTGAGCGGGGCGACCAGGTTCGTGACCGTGCCGGTCAGCGGGGCCACCACGCTAGTCGCAGTGCCCGTGAGCGGGGCCACCACGCTAGTCGCAGTGCCGGTCAGCGGGGCCACCGTGCTAGTCGCCGTGCCCGTGAGCGGGGCCACCGCCGACGCGATCGGGGTGGCAGCCGAAGTGACCGGAGCCGCCGCTGAGGTGACCGACGATGCGGCCGAGGTGGCCGAGCTACCAGTTCCGGAGCCGGAACTGGTGCCGGTAGCGGCTGAGGCGACCGTGGATGCGGCCGAAGTGGCAGCCGACGTGATCGACGCGGCCGGGGCCGGGGCCGGGGCGGGCGACGTGACCGGGGCCACGGCCGACGCAGCCGACGCCACCGGAGCCAGGGCGGCCGGAGCCAGGGCGGCCGGGAGAGCCGAGCTGGCCGACGGGGCCGGGGCGCGGGTGGCCGGGCCCGAACTGGCCGAGGCGGCCGGGGCAGCCGCCGACACGACCGCCGACACGGCGGACGTGACCGGAGCCGCAGCCGACGCCACCGGAGCCGGGACGGCCGGAGCCGAGGTGGCCGGGAGAGCCGGAGCCGGAGCCGGGACGGCCGGAGCCGGGACGGCCGGAGCCGGGACGGCCGGAGCCGGGACGGCGGGGGCCGGGACGGCCGGAGCCGGAGCTGAGGTGGCCGGGGCCGAGCTAGCCGACGGAGCGGGGGCAGCCGCCGACACGACCGCCGACACGGCGGACGTGACCGGAGCCGCAGCCGACGCCACCGGAGCCGGGGCGGCCGGAGCCGAGGTGGCCGACGGGGCCGGAGCGGCGGGAGCCGGGGCGGCGGGAGCCGGGGTAGCCGACGGGGCCGGAGCGGCCGGAGCCGGAGCGGCGGGAGCCGGGGTAGCCGACGGGGCCGGAGCGGCCGGAGCCGGAGCGGCGGGAGCCGGGGTAGCCGACGGGGCCGGAGCGGCCGGAGCCGGAGCGGCGGGAGCCGGGGCCAAGCTAGCCGACGGAGCGGGGGCAGCCGCCGACACGACCGCCGACACGGCGGACGTGACCGGAGCCGCAGCCGACGCTACCGGAGCCGGGACGGCCGGAGCCGAGCTCGCCGACGGGGCCGGGGCAGCCGAAGGCGCCAAAGTTGCTGCGTGCGCTTGCCGGGTGAACACTAGCAAGACGACCAGGATCCCGGCAGCCGCGATCGCGACCTGCATCGCTCGGCGAGCGATGTGTCGCAAGATCGGCTGCGGCATTGAGCAGCTCCCCACCACCGGGATAGGCCAGACCCGGGCTCCTCGTGCCCCTCATCAGCGGCCCGAAACGCGCAGACGAACCTTTATTTCAGGCTTTTTCGCCGAGGGTCACCCGGAACCGGACATTGGTGAGTCCATCCACAAATGTACATACTGTTCGGTCATCACCGTACAGGACCGGCTCGGGCCCGGACAAGGGAACTGCGGATCACGGCTGATCTCCGCGAACTTCGGCGTATTGGAGAGCCAGTAAATCCTCGATAATTACGATTATCGAGGATCATTCGGGACAGGATCCGGTCATGGGCAGCGCCAGCCAGCCCTCCGGACCCGCACTGGTCGCCGCGGCCGCGGACGCCGATCCGGTGACCCTCCTGGTGACCGCCTGGCTTTCCGCCAGGCGGTCAGCCAGGCGGTCAGAGAGCACCCAGGCCGGCTACGCCAGGGACATCGGCATCACCCCGCCGCGGCGGCCCGGCCGCGCGCCGTCCTGGCTCATCTGGTGCCGGGAGCAAGGAGTGCATCCGGTCACTGGCGTCACCATGTTGTACGTGGCCCGGTACGCCCGGCAGCTGGAGACCGCCGGGCTGTCCCCGGCCAGCGCGGCCCGCAAGCTCGCCGCCATCTCGAGCTGGTACGCCTGGCTGGCCCGGCGCGGGCACATCAGCGCCAGCCCCGCCGCCGGTGTCGCCCGGCCCCGGCCCGGTCCGCGCACTCCGCCCGCCCCGGCCCTCACCCCGGGCCAGGTCCTGGCGCTCATCAACGCGGCCGACACCGCGCCAGGCTCGCATACCCGGCACGCAGGGACGGCACCGGGCGCTGGCCCTTGCCCCTGCCCGGCTTCGCCGACCACCGGTAAGCCGCGTGATTTCCATCGTCCCGAGTACGCGCCTGGCCCTGCGGCATGGGCCAGAAGGCAGGCCCGGGGCGGTTCCGGTGCCGGCAAAGTGACGGGGGCGGGCGCTACCCATCGCTGACCTGCGTCGCGGGGCGACCCGGGCGCGACCGGAACATCGGGCCGCCGGACATTGTTCTTGCGACATGATCGAGGGTCGGTTTGCTGAGCTGATTGCCGGGCAGCGGCAGGGAGTACTGGTCACCCTCAGAAAAGACGGGCGGCCGCAGCTGTCCAACGTGAACTACGCCTGGTACCCGGAGGAACAGACCATCAGGGTCTCCACCACCGACGACCGGGCCAAGACCGGCAACATGCGCCGCGACCCGCGGGTCAGCTTCCACGTCAC
>CAVWBQ010000004.1:0-236118 GCA_963753225.1 uncultured Actinomycetota bacterium
GGCCACCGCGCAGATCCAGGCCATGGCCGGGACCAGCCCGGCCGCCGCGGCCGATGCGGCCTGGGCCGCCTCGGACCTGCTGCATGCGGCGGCCGCCGCGCTGGGCAGCGATAGCCTACGCCGGGCCTCGGACGCCTTCGACCGGGCCGCCCGCGCCCAGTACGGCCGGATCCCGGCTCCGGGCCCGGCCGGGACCGGGCTGCGGCAGGCGGCCCGGCTCATCTCCACATACGCGTACCTGACCCGTGACCCGGCCAGGACCTGGATGCTGCTGATCGCCCGGCTGGCCGCGCTCGCCGACGCCGTCGCCGAGCTGCGCCAGACCCAGCAGCGGGACGCCCAGGCGGCCGCCGCCCTTACCGCCGCCCGGCACCTGCACGCTGCTGCGGGTCCGGCCCGGGCCACCCGGCCCGACGCGGCCCCGCACGCCAGCACAGCAGCCCGGCTCGCCGCGCTGTCCTTCCCCGAGCCGCCCTCCCCTGGCCGCCGCCCGCCCGCGCCGGGGCGGGCCGCTGGCGGGCCGACCAGCCCGAGGCCAGCACGCGGGCCATCACTGCCCCGGCAACGCCGGTCCTAGCCGGTAATCTCAGCGTCGGTGCTGGCTGAGGATTTGACATGTGGCGGCGAGGCTGGGAGCCGCGCCCAGATGGCAGGCCAGGCCGACCTGCGAGGTGGTCCATGATCCGGTCTTGCCGGGGCGAGTTACCGACCGGTAGTCGGCGTTTATGTCAGTGCCGATTTCCACGTAGGAGGTTGGACGGACCGCAGTTGGCGAGCCTGCGTGTCAGGTGGTGTCGAGGCCGAGGGCATGCGCTTAGTTGGGCCTGACCACCAGTATCGGTGCGTCGGGTTGCGGAGGGCTGCCGGAGGGACGGCGGACTGGCGGTTCAGTCCTCCCCGCGGACCTTGTCTAGCGCTCGCTGCGTTAGCTCGACAGCGCGGTCTATGGCGTCTGCCGTCGCGACCGGGCAGTTGACCTGGTAGCCGTTGCGTGGCTGGACGTCGCGGAATTTTACGTCGGCGTCGGTGATGTCGCTTATGTCGTCTCTGGTTAGCCGCAGGGTAAGGCCAGCGTTCTTTGCGTTCACGTAGGCGACCGCGCCGTAGCGCCGTGGCCCGGCATTGTATACGAGCAGGTAATCGGCACGGCCGTCCTTACTGCTTTTCGAGGTGCCGATCTCAACTTCAGCGCCGCCTAGGCCCAGGACCCGGCGGATGTAGGTTTCGACTCGTCCGCCGATGACTGGCGTGCGCGCCCGGCCGAAGATGAAGGATCTGAGCATCATCTCGTCTTCGAAGTCAGTCCCGCTGACGGGCTGGCCGTCTCCGACAGGCACAGGTCCCTCTTGCCCGGGCACGTTCACGGCGGCAGGCGCATGTCCGATAACGCCGGCCTGCACCTCGTATTCGGCAAGCTCTTCCGGGCTGCCCTCGATGATCGTCACCTTCATGACGGCTCCCCTCTCTGTCTGCAGGCATGTTCTCTGTGTCAGCATGAGAAGATTAGCAGAGCGACACTCACGCTAGAGCAAATCTACTTATGAGTGAGTTTGGGAGCGAGATGGGTGCGGCAGGTGCGCATGACATCAGGAGGTCTCGTAGCGGATGGCACGGCCGCCCCGCAGCCCACCTGCGCGAATCGTCAGGTAAGGCCGAGCCAGGCTGCGAGCTGGAGCAGGGGTTCCGGGGGGCGGCGCGTGCGGTGGGTGAGGGCCTGGACGGTTTCGCTGACGGCTGGGTTGCAGCGGGTGTGCTGGGGTGCGGCGCGGCGGGCTTGCCAGAGCGCGGCGGTGGCCTGGTCAGGATGTGCGGCCCGGCTGTGGGCGCGGGCGGCTTCGATGTAGAAGTGGGAGCGGCGTTCGGCGGGGAGCGCTTGCGGCGGCTGCCATCGCCTGGTCAGGTGCAGGGCGCGGGCGATGTCGCCGCTTTCGACCGCAGCGGCGAGTTCGTGGATGCGGATGCTGCTGGGGCCGAACGCGGTGCCGTGGTAGATCCCGTCGGGTAGCTGCCGGGCTGCGGCGCGGGCTTCGGCCATCCGGTCTGCGGCTTCGCCGGGCATGCCTGCCCGGGCGGCGAGGACGGCGCCGCGCATGTGCAGCGCACCGTACATCGCCAGCCGGGAGGCCGCTGGGCCAGGCGGGGTCGGGCCAGCGATGGTGTCGAGGGTCCGCAGGCCGACCCGGGGGTGCGGCCCGGTGAAGAACAGCTCGGCGCGGACGTAGGCGGCCATCATCTCCAGCTGCGGATCGCCGGAGCGGCTGGCGGCCCAGCGGGTGAGCTCGACTGCGCGGGCGGACATGTCGCGGCAGCCGTGCTTGTCCGCGATGGCGTCGGCCGCGCGGTACCCGAGCGCGAGGAGCGCGTAGGCCTGTTCCTGCTCATGCCCGGTGCCGGTGAGCGCGGCGGTGGTGAGCTCGGACAGCAGGCCCGGCAGCAGGTCGGCAAGCTCGGCGTACCGGGAGGCGAGCCGCCATGCGGTTGCCGTGGCGATCTCGCGGTGGAGTTGGGGAAGCGGCCTGGGGGCGGGGCCGGCAGGGATGTCGTAGCAGTCCATCACGTCGCGGAGCAACGGGAGCGCGGCGGTGATGCGCTCGGGTGCGGGTTCAGCGCGATGGCCCGCGGAGATCGTCCCCAGGACGGCGGTGAGCGCTGCCCGGATGCCTGGAGTCAGGGGACGGCGGCCTTGCTCGACCTTGCGTAGCAGGCTCACGGAAACCGCTGCGCGGCGGGCGAGTTCGTGCTGGGTCAGACGCCGGGCCTTACGGGCCAGGGCGATCGCCTGGCCGCTGTCAGGGCTGGCCGATGCTGCGGTTAACGGAGCCGTGAACGCGTCCATGCCACCAGGATCACATCTTCGCCGCCCGCGCAGGAGCACGGAGCCGTGCCGTTCCGGGTTCTAGCCTGCTGCGGGCCGGAGTTCGGGGGCCAGCAGAGCGGGCAGGTCGGTCAGGGAGGTGAGCCGCCAGTCGGCGAGCTTGGTGACGCGGGGGTCGTCGGCCCACAGGTGGCCCCAGGGGCCGCGGCGGATGAACGCGGTGCGCAGCCCGGATTCCTTGGCGGGGGCCAGGTCGTTGTCGCGGTGGTCGCCGACATAGACGATCTCGGCGGGGTCGCCGGGCGCGGCCTGGATGATGCGGCGGAAGAACGCCGGGTCGGGCTTGGCCACGCCCCAGTCGGCTGAGGTGGCGATCAGGTCGGCGGGCAGGTCGAGCTGGCGCAGGATGCGGCCCGCCTTGGCGGTCTGGTTCCCGGCGATCCCGACCCACAGGCCCATCTCGCGCAGCGCGGTCAGCGCCGGGCGGACATCGGGGTAGAGGTCTGCCTCGCTGTAGGTCTCCCCGGCGCCTGCCTGCTCGCGGCGTTCCCGCTCGGCCGCCAGGTCGAACCCGGGCCGGAAGTACCCGAAGGTCTCGGCGTTGTTGCGCCCGGCCGCGGTCACCGCGCCCAGCACGGCGGAGAAGGTATGGCGGGGCACGCCGATCCAGTCCGCCCAGGCACCGAACTCGCGGGTGTCATCGAGCAGCGTCTCGCCGACATCGAACACCACCGAGACCACGGCCATCGCCGACCCTCCCTCGCGCGCATCCCGCTGCCAGGGTATGCCGCCGCGGCCAGCCGGCCGCCGGGGTGTGTCACCGGTTGTGTCACTTACCCGGTCCCTGCCGGGCGACGGTGTGACTGTGCTTTCCGGACTAGGAGGAATTGCAGTGGAACGGGACCGGATCGACCGGACGGCTGCGGTGTTCTACCGGACCTGGCGGGCCGGGGCGGGCCGACTCAGCGACGGCGGGGGCCCGTTCGGGTTCGACATCGCGGTCGCCCTGCTGGCCGATGCGGTGATCACCGGCTACGGGTGCGAGGCGATCGCGGAGACCGGCTGCTTCCTCGGCGACACGACCGCCTACCTGGCCCGCCGCTACCCCCAGCTGCCGGTTTACGCCTGCGACATCGAGGCCGGGTTCTGCGCGTTCACCGCCCGCCGCCTGGCCGCGTGCCCGAACATGACCGTGACCTGCGAGGATTCCCCGGCAATGCTGGCGCGGGTGAGCACGCGGCACCCCCGGACATTCGCGTTCCTGGATGCCCATTGGGGGCCGCAATGGCCGCTCGCCGAGGAGCTGGATACCCTGGCCGGCGCGGTGGCCGTGATCCACGACTTCGACATCGGCCACCCGCGGTTCAGCTTCGACGCCTACGGCGGCGTGGCCTGCGGCCCCGGGCTGCTGGAACAGATGAGCAATCCCCTGAGCCGTTATTTCATCCTCGATCCCGCCGCGGCCCTGCCGCTTCCTTGCCTGCAGACCGGCCGGCGCGCCGGCGTCGCGGCCGTTGCCGTCGGGCTGGATGACCGGCCGCTGGCGGGCATCTCGCTGCTCACGGCCCGTACGTTGGCCCGGACGCGGGCGGCGGCACGGTCATGACCGCCGTGACGACCGCGCCGCAGCTGGCCGACATGGGCGGCCTGCCATTCCTCGATGACGGGTTCGCCGCCCGGCGGCTGCTGACCATCACCGCCGCCGTCCGGTACAGCGCCGCCTGCCAGCGCGGCCTGGCCGACGGCGCATCCGCCCAGGACGCCGAAGCCTGGCTCGTCCCAGAACAGGCGCGGGCCCTGAGCACCAGCACCACGCCGATGCCCGCCCGGCCGCTGCCCGCGGCCTGCAGGCAGCAGGTAACCCGAACGCTGGGCGATCTTGCGGTCGGCATGCCGACGTGGCGGCTCCTGCTGGCGCTGCCGGTCCGGTACGCCCAGCTGCACCCGGCCGGCGGCGCGATCTCGGCGTCTTCCCGGGACTGGCCGCAGCACGTGCTGCTGGCCCAGGAGGCCTTCGCCACCAGCCGGGAACTGGCCGAGCAGGTCACGCATGAGCTGGCGCACCAGTGGCTGTACCTGATCGAGGACATCTGGCCCCTCCAGGTTCCCGGCGCGGCCACGCTCACCCTGCCGTCCGGTACCCGCGGCCGGAGCCTGGCCGAGGTCCTCGGCGCCGCGCACGTCGCCGCCGTCTTGATCCGGCTATACCAGCACGCCGCCACCGGGCAGGCGGCCGCTCGCATCCGCGCCCTCGCCACCTACGGCGCCGGTTGCCTGGACCTGACCGCCTCGGCCAGCGCGGAGCTGACCGAGGCCGGAGCCCTCATCACCCAGCAACTCAAGGAGGCGTTTTGACCGCACCAGCCACAACCGCGGCCCGGCTGCCGGCCAGGCCCGCTACGTGCCCGCTGATGGCCTGGGGCACGCCGGTGTTCCAGGCCGACTTCGAGGGGGCCGGGCAGTACAACCCGCGGCTCCGGCAGCTGATCCTGGACGCGGAGGAAACCGACCCTGATGCCGCGCTGTTCGGCGGCATCAACGCCGTCAAGAGCTCGCAGAACCTGCTGACCTGGGACGATCCCGCGATCAGGTGGGTGCGAGCCCGGATCACCGACGCCGTAACCGCCCTGATGCAGGCGGAGCTGGGCGCGGCGGCCCGCGAGGTCACCTGCGGCATCCAGGCCGAGGCCTGGGCGGTCGTCTACCGCAGCGGCGGCAGCCTTCGCCCGCACACCCACCACGACTCGGCCTGGAGCGGCGTGTACTACGTCGAAGCAGGCGCCCCCGGCAGCGGCGCCGGGTACCTGCAGCTGCTCGACCCCCGCCCGGCCGCGATCGCCCGCCAGGCCTCAGCCGGCGTCCAGCGGATCCGCCCGGTTCCCGGCCGGATGGTCGCCTTCCCCGGCTGGCTGCCGCACTCGGTGCAGGCCACCGCCACCGGGGACAGCCTGCGGATCTGCATCGCCTGGAACGTCGCCTACGACAAGACCCGGAGTCCGGCACCATGACCACCAGCACCGTCACCGCGGCCGGGACCGTCTCCCGCTACTGGAAGACCGGCCTGATCATCACCCACGCCGACCTAGCCGGGATCACCGCCAGCGATCCCGCCGCCGGCCATGACGACCAGGAACGCTGCCGGGTACTGCCGCCGGGCTCGGTGTCCGGGCTGGGCCTGCTGGAGGAACAGTTCCTCGCGTCGATGAACGCGCTGGCCGCCGCCGAGGCCGCGCCGGAAGTCACCGCATGCCAGATCCAGATCCTCCGCTGGAAGGACGGCTATGACCAGCCCGCTTTCTCCAGCCAGGCCCGCTACGCCGGCTGGACCATCCTGGCCGCCAGCCCCGCCCCGGAGCACTCCGAATCAGGCTGCCTGGCCTTCGCCGACCCCCGGGCCGGCAGCGCGGGGACCGCCATGCCCGGCCTGCCCTGGGGACGCCAGTTCCTGCTCACCCCCGTCCCCGGCGCCCACGCCGTGGTCCCAGGCTGGCTGACCTGCTCCGTCGTCCCGCTCGAACACCACCAGCACCTCACCGTCGCGGCAGCCGTCTCCGTCGGCTAACCGCAGCCGATCACCATCCAAGGAGGAACCCATGACACAGCGACCCGGCGAGCGAGCAGCGGCAAGCCTGCGGCTCGAAGGCCCCGCCCTCGGCCTCGGCCTGGACCCCGAGGAGATCGACGCCTACCTGGCCGCCGTCAGCGCCGGGCTCATCATCGCAGAAACCCGGTGCGACAAGGGCATGCAGGACAACTTCGCGCTCCGCGCCGAGACCACCGTCGAACTCACCGCCCCCTGACCTGCCCGGCCGCCCCGGCCGCCCCGCACGGACGGCCGGGGCTGCTGCACGCACGGCTTACGAGCAGGCCTGGCCGGGCAGCCCGAACATCGTCAGGCACCGGCCGAGACCTGTGATGGCACAGGCAGCGTCATCCCGGTTCTTCTCCCAGGCCTGCCGGTCAAGACGGAGCTGGTACTCGGTCGTGTCACCCATGTCGTCCCGGTAGACCCGGTGCTGGCCGTTGTCGGTGTAGCCCAGCTTGCGGGACACCTTCTCCGAGCTGTAATTCCCCTCCAGGTATTCGGTGCAGGCCTCGACCGCGCCGAGCTGTCCGAAGGCCAGCTCCAGCACCGCGGCCCTGGCCTCGGTGCCGTAGCCGTGTCCCTGCTCGCCGCGGGTGATCCACGACGCAGTGCTGACCGAACGGACCCGGGCGAAATCGTTCGCCCACAGATCCTGCACGCCGGTCGGCCGCCCATCGAGGAAGATGGCCAGCGGCAGATGCCAGCTCTCCGGCTTCCAGTGCGCCAGCGCCCGCCAGCATCGCTGCAGGAACTGCCGCTCCATCTTCGGCGATGGCTCATACATCCACGGCAGGTGCAGCTGCGGTTCCCCCTCGGCGGCGATGACACGGGCGGCCCTCGCCAGCGCGCACAGCTCCTCCTCGCGCGGCAGCCGCAGCACCAGCCGCGGGGTCTGGATGACCAGCCCGAACACCGGCCACATGTCAGCCACGGAATCCGCCACGGCGATCTCCCTGTGCCAGCGATTCACGATGAGGGCAACCGGGCCCGTCTGACAGTTCCCCGGGCCTCGCGGGTCGTCCCGACCTTAGCGGACGCGGGTCCGGTAACGACTGAGCCGCGCCGCAGTGTTCTTCTGGGTGTCCAGCGTGCTGTTGCGCGGCAGCCGCGAGGGGAGGATGTGCGGGTGGTCGCCGGGCTGGCCTCGTGATACTGCGCACCTGGATTCCCGCACCGGTCAGTACCCCCTTTGGGGCCATCTCACGGCTTGAGCGATTTCGACTAGGAACTCATGTGTGGCGATGCGCCCGGCTTGCGTCATCCCCTCTGACAGTTCCCGTGCAATGCGCACGGCGATCGTGCTCGATTCGGCGCGCAGTGATACGCCGTGCTCTACGTCCAGCAGGTTCAGCAGCTTGCCCACTTCCCCGCCAAACCCGCGCGGCAGGACCAATGTACCGGTCTTTGCTGTTTCGGTGGCGCCGCCGAATGCGACAGGCGGGATGCCGAGTACTTTACAGTAGTAGAGCCTGTATCGTTCGCTGGGGCCGACTTCGCCTCTTTCCCAGCGGTAGATATTGTGACAGAGTTTGTCAACGTCAACTATGGATCTGTCGCTGGCGGCATGAGCTGCCCTGATCAGCTGGCGGGCCATTTCGGGACGGGACCAGCAATGTGCCTCCGCTGTTCCCGGAGCCATGAACCGATTTCCTTACGTTCCACCGGGGATTGCATCTGCTTTTCTTCGCTGCCCATGATCGCCACGACCTCATGATCCGTCCGGCGGTCGCAGGCGGAGCCTGCCGCGCAGCGCGTACAGCTCGGCTTCGAGGCCATCACTGATCTGTTCCGGCTCTTCAAGCAGGACATCGATGGCCAGCAGGCGCTTGCGGCGGGCAATCTCGCTGTTAACCACGCCCAGGAGCATCCGAGACGGCGCGTACATACCGTTCCCGGGTTCCGTAAAAGCAAGATTGGTCACGAGGTCCCTCCGGGTGGCCTCAAGCCCGGCATCTGACATGGCCCGCACGTGCCCGGTGGAGTTCCGCTCTTGCATCGGCTCGGCCCCTCGACTGGTGCACTTGAGCCCGGCCGTGGCGGGCTGCCTGACATCGTGGCGGCGGATCATGCTATTTCCACGTAGCAGTAGACGACCTTGCCGCCGCCCGAAGGATAGAAGTACGACCATTCCTTGCTCAGTGCGTCGACGAGCATCAGGCCCCGGCCGCTCTCCGCGTCGTCACCGGCACCGGACCAGATCGGCGGATTTCCATCGGCATCGTAAACCTCGATGAGAAGGCCCTCACGGAAATGCCGCAGGGACAGTGCTATCAGGCTCGCGTTCATGCGCTCGGAATACCGGAGCATGCGCGCGGGATCGTCGGCGAACCGAACAGCGTTGGTGACGAGTTCCGAGACGAGCAATTCTGCCGTTTCAGCCGTACTCCGGGTCATTCCACGGCAGGAATCCAGGAATGAGCGGGTGTACCGCCGCGCCCAGAACGGCGAGGTCGGCAATGCCACCAAGGCGAGCATGCCCGCATCCACCGGCCGCGGCTGACCCGACCGAGAATACTGCCAGGCTGACCCGGCCGCGGGGCCGGCGACCGGCCTGGCATCTGATGTTCCCATATGCTGCCTCGATGGTGCGTATTTGCCGACTCTGGCGACGGCGGAACGTGTCCCCAAGGATGCTCAGCGCCAGAACAACCAGCAATGCGTGTGGCACACTTCTGGTATGGCGGGCTCACAACGGGCAAATCTGGCCTTCAGTCACTTTGGCAGGCAGATGCGCAAGGAGCGGCTAGCTAGAGGCTGGTCACTGCCGGAACTGGCCGCCCGCACGGGGATTAACCACGGCCATCTGAGCAGGATCGAGCGTGGTGTCAGGCCGCCAACCGAGAACGTGGCCGACCTGTGCGACGAGGCGTTCCCCGAGCGCAAGGGGTGGTTCAGGGAATATTACGAAGAGTCGAAGTCGTGGACGCCCGCCGGTTTCCGGAGCTGGGCCGAGTACGAGGACCATGCGGTACGCCTGCGCGTGTGGTCACCGGGGATCATTCACGGCCTTCTGCAGACCGCGGACTACGCGCGGTCGCTGATGTCAGTGGAGCCTGCAGTCACCGACGAGATCATCCGCGTCCGACTGGCCAGCCGCGTCGAACGTCAGCGGCGCGTGCTCATGCGCGAAGATCCGCCGTCAGCGTGGTTCATGGTCGACGAGCTCTCGCTGTACCGCTGCGTGGGATCACCGCAGACCATGGCGGAACAGATGAGCCGCCTGATCGAGGTAGCCGCCGAACCGCTCGTCACGGTGACCGTCATGCCAGCGGTGACCCATCCCGCTAACGCTTCTGCATTCATCATCGCCGGCGACAGCGCCGCGTACGCCGAACACATGGCCGGAGGATTCACCTACACCGAAGATGAAACGGTCTCGGCCCTGGCTGTCAGGTTCGATATGCTCCGGGGTGAGTGCTACCGCGTGTCAGAGTCGCTGGCACTGATCAGGGAGATGCGAGAGCTATGGAAGGCTGGCGTAAGTCCACTTACTCGGGCGGCAACGGGGGGGACTGCGTAGAGACCGCCAGCGGTGACGGCGTGGTCATGGTGCGAGACACCACTGACCGGGACGGCGGAACGCTGGCGTTCCCGGCAGAGGCGTGGCGCGCGTTCGCGGCTGAAATCAAGCACGGCTAGGCAAGCAACCCACAGGGACCGGTCCCCACACAGGGGATCGGCCTCTTTGCCATCAGATGGGGACGTCTGCCTTGAAATGCCCTTAAGGACCAAGCGGCAGAATCGGTGTAGAGCCACTTGATGCCCATCCGCCAGGCGAGCCGACTAGGCCGACCAGTTGAGGTCTCACGATCGAAGCAAGAGTCCTGCTGCGTACAGGCCGGTGATGTGCTCACGCACGGCTTGGGGCTGCGGGCCACCGCGGATGAGGATGCCGCATTCGAGGTTGGACTCCATGGCGCGGCTGGTGAGGTTCGCGCTGCCGACGAGCGCGACATGGTCGTCCACCAGGATGATCTTCGCGTGCAGCGCCGCGCCGGGCGGGCGCTGTTGAGCGGGCCAGTGCAGACGGAGCGCGTCGAGGCCCGGGAAGGGCGTACCAACCGCCGTATAGGACGGGTTGTCCTGGCGACGTTCAGCCAGCAACGTGACTGCTACGCCGCGCGCGACGGCGGCTGACAAGGCGGCGCTGATCGAAGGCTCGGTGTGGGTCGCAAAGCTGACGAGCAGGATCTCTGATCGTGCCGCATTGATGAGCTCGATCACGGCTGCCGCGGTGAGCCGCGACGATGACACGCCGGATTCCGGGCCGGTCCAGACGACCGATACCGACTGGTGCCGCCGGGCCCGTTCGACGGCCAGGGCGGTACCCGTGAGCAGGCCTGCCAGGTAAGCCGGTTCGGAGGAGCGAAGCCAGTGCAGTAGCTGGCCGCACGTATCCCGGACGATCGCGGAGCCGGTGGTGGCCCGCAACTGCCGGACGCCCGGCTCGCCTTCGGTCACGGCTTCGGCCAGTCGGCGGACGTCGGCGGCCGGCAGCCGCTCGGCGGCCCGGCAGGCCCAGGCGGCCATGCCGTCTTGCCGCTCGGCGGCGGAGCCGCCGCCAGTTCCGCTCACCGCAGCGGAAACGCGAAGCCGTCGCCGGTCAGGTCGACGAGCACCGCGCGGTCGAGCCAGCGGTTTCCCGCCTCGCAGCTCGTCTCCGAAGCGAACAGGCACGCGTGGCACGCCGCGCTGTGCAGCACCGCCGACGGGAACTCCGGTACGTGCTCCGCGCACAGCGGGTCCGAGGAACAGTGGGAAGCGTCGTCTAGCGCCTGGCGCAGTATGCGTTCCAGGTACCGCCGTTCGCCCAGCGCGACGAGCCCGCCGAGCGTGCCCTCGCTGTCGCTCGCCGCCGTCGAGATCAGCACGCCGGCCGCAGGCGACAACGGGGTGCCGAGGTAGATCCGCTCCCGCAGCGACGCCGACGAGTACCCGCACTCCAGCGCGACCTGCCGCATCAGCATGTGGCTGAGCGTGTGGATCAGCAGGAACCGGGCGATCGGGAACCCCGCTGCCGGGGTCTGGTCCCGGTCCAGCGCCCACTGCCGGTAAGCCCGCCCCAGCGCGGTGATGTGCTCGTGCTCGGCCACGGACGACGCCCACTGCGCGACGTGCTGCTCCCGCAGCTCCAGGAAGATGCCCTCGCCGCGCTGTTCGACCGCCGGTACCCACTCCGTCGGCCCGCGCGCGAGCGGGATCCGGCGAACTGGCCGTAGCTCGTCGCGTTCCGGCGCGGACAACCGGGTGAACCCGAGCAGGGCACGGACCTCGCGTAGCCGCGATACCAGGACAACTTGGTCGATGAGATTGTCATATCCACGTGGTGAGTCAGTCGGAACCGCGCGGAAGTCGACGTCCTGCCGTTCCGTCGTGGGGCGCGACAGCAGCTGCCATTCGGCGTCCCGCAAGTTGTCAGGCGCTTCTGGGAAGGTGGGGCCGCCCTGCCCGCGCAGCTTCTCGATGCATCCCCACACCTCTTCGATCGGGTGCCCGCGCAGGCCGCGCAGCGCGTCCATGCCATCGATGATCATCTGTGCCACCATGGCTGACGGCTGGACGCCCAGGATCTCCCAGTGCGCCGCCACCAGGTCCTCGACCGTCTGCCCCTGCGGGAGGTGCAGCGCGCTGGCCGATACCGCGAACCACAGGTTGCTCGCGCCGAGCACGATCAGCTTCAGCTGCTTGCCGCACTGGTAGAACCGCTGGAGGTGGGGATGACGGCCCCGGCAGACCGGCAGCTTCTGCCAGCCGTCGCTTCCCGCGGCCTCCTGGATGGACCGGCTATGGTCGCACGTCACGCACCGGACCGTCACCCTTGGCCCCAGGGTGGATGCCGCGTCGGACATGGTGAGCTGCGGTCCGTCGCAGACGCCCTCGGCCCGGGTGGCGTGGACGAAGTCCACGTACGGGAAGTCGTCCAGATGGCCGTCCTCGCAGACGACCAGGAACCGCGCGGGCACGCACGCGCGCCTGCTCGCGACGCGGACCGACGCCTGCCGCAGGCACTGCGCGTGCACGTACTTGGCCAGGTCCGGGCGCCGCCCCCACCTGTGGATCAGCTCGAACTGGCCCGGCGGGTCCAGCGGGCCGAGCCGGTAACAGCGCGGGCAGCGCACCCACCGGGGGAACGGCGTCACCGGCACGCCGGTACGGGTGAGCGGGTCGTCGTTCGCGTCCGGATCCCACGGCGCGTGCCGCAGTGCCCGGACCTGCGGTCCGAGTACTCGTTGCACCGTCTCCAGCAGGCGCGGCTCGTCGACTGGATCCTGGTGCTCCGGGTTCCACGCGTCCAGGCCGCGCACGATCACGCTCATCGACGGCAAGTCGACGGTCGCGCCCACCCCGGCGGTGGTGATGAGATGGCTCGGCCGCGCCTGCCCGATCCGGGTGGGAGCGCTGCGCTGCCCGGCACCGGACACGCCAGAGGCGGCAGCCGCCGGAATGGTCATGCGGGACCTCCAGAGGTCGAACGCTCGTAGCTCCAGGCCGGCGCGTCACCGACGCTGCGGTCATCCCGGTCGAGCTGCAGCAGGATCTCCGCCTCCACCTCACGCATGGACATCGGCGCGGACCACAGATCCCACGATCCTTCGTCCGGCTCGCGGAGCAGCCCGTTGACGTCCGGCGCCTCCTTGTACCCGAGCCGCCCGGTCTGCACGGCCTGCCGGCGCGCGTACCACCGGTCAAGACGGTGCTGCAGCTCGGCCCGGACCGAGGCCGCCCGGTCCGCCTCATGGGTGACGGCTTCGGCCCGCGCGCCGACCGCGTCGAGCAGCGCGGCGACGAACGACCCGGACAACGGCACGGAGTTCGCCGCGACGTTCGGCAGCGACGACACACCAGCATGCCGCAGCATCGTCACCAGCACCCCGGTCAGCCCGCGGTCCAGCGCCCGGTCGCTGAACGGCGTCGTGGTCAGCCCCTCAACCCGCAGCCCGAACGTCGCGTGGTCATACCCGAACGATTCATAGTGCGCCAGGTCGCGGGGCCGCGACCACTGGTAGATCGTCACCACGAGCCCCGGCCGCGACGCCGAGCGGCCGACCCGGGACGTGGCCTGGATGTACTCGGCGGCGTTCTTCGGCTGCCCGGTGACGGCCATCAGGCCGAGCCGCTGCACGTCGACGCCCACCTGGAGCATGGACGTGGCGAGCAGCACGTCGATCGGACGCGCCCGGCCCTCGGACCGTGCCCGGAACCCGTCCGGGTCCCGGCGCAGCTCGTCGAGGGCTGCGGTCGAGTCGAACTGCGGGTCGAAGCGGTGCTCCAGGTCGGCCAGGCTCTCCGCGATCCGGCTTGACGGCATCCGCCCGGTCAGCTCCTGCACGATCGGCGACCGCCGCCGGGTGCGGACCTGCTGGCTGCGCAGCCGATCGGTGATGTCATCCTCGACCAGCCGGCGCATCCCGGCCAGCTCCCTGGTAGCGGTGAAGTAGTCCACCAGCGTCATGTACGGGTCGGCAGCGGAACCGTACCGGTCGAAGAGGAACTGCGCATGCTCCATCAGCGCCGACGCGACCCGGATCTCCACCGACTTGAGCCGCTCGCCCGGCGCGAGGATGCCCCGGTACCGCCGCCCCGGCGTAGACGGCGACGGGTCGACGGTGGCGGAAAAGTACGTCTCGCCCGCGTCGAGCAGCGGCGGCGGGAACACGGTGAGGCCGCGGGCGAACACCTGCTCCACCTGGTCGCGTGCCCGCCGCACGGTCGCGGTGGAGGCGACGAGCACCGGCCGGATCGGGCCGCGCGAGCTCAGCCGGTCGATCGCGGTCTCATACAGGCCCACCATCGAGCCGAGGGCGTCGCTGATCAGGTGCAGCTCGTCCTGGATGATCAGGTCCGGTGGCCGCAGCCGCATCGCCGGCTGGATCACGCCGCGCGCCAGGTCCGCGCGTGCCGGATGGCCGCCCGGTCCGCAGAAGGACGAGAAATCCGGGTTCTGCCACCCGTGCCGGGTACATTCCGTATCCACCAGCCCGAACAGCGTCGCGGTCGATGCCTTCCACGGCAGCTGCGCCAGCTTGTCCACCGTGGCGATCACCAGGCCGGGCGTCAACCGGTAGATCTCCTCGTCCACGGTGAGCACCGGCAGTCCCTCATCGGGAGAGTTCCGCGGCGAGAACGCGCAGTCCCCCTCGGGGTCCGAGCAGTACACCAGCACCCGCCGCCGCAGCCGACTGGTCTGCACGTTGGCCGACGACAGCCGCGACCCGCACCACGGGCACACCGGCAGCTGCAGCACGCCGCCGAGCACCCGTTCCGAGCCGCGCGACTCGGTGATCTGCCGCTCGGCCTCCTCGAAGGAGTTCGGCGACACCGACGAACCGACCCACAGGCCGATCCGGAACGGCGTCGTGCCCCAGCGCGAGTCCCCGGCGTCGACCCGCTCCCGGCGCAGCATCTCGCACGCGCACACCAGGGCCGAGGCCCGCTGGAACTGCTGCGCCGTCAGCAGCCGCAGCGTGTACCGCATCAGTACCGCGATCCCGCGCGTCCCGTCATAGGCGTCAGGACCAGACCCGACCACGCCCTGCAGCCGCCGGATCGCGAACGTGTACGCCGCGAGCCCCAGGTACGCCTCGGTCTTACCGCCACCGGTCGGGAAGAACAGCAGCTGGACCTCAGCGTTCGCCGGGTCACCCACCCCTCGGTGCGCGTCGGCATGCGCCGGATTGGTCAACCCCGGCAGGCACAGCAGCACGAACGCGAGCTGGAACGGCCGCCACGACCGGTTGTCCGGCACGTCTAGACGGCGCAGCAGCCCGGCCGCGTCCGCGCCTGGCGTTGACATCCGCGCCCGCACTACCTCCGACCGCACGCGCTGCAGCGCCATCGCCTGGTTCGCGAAACGGAACGCCTCCCGCGCGATCCCGTCGGTCCGCAGCAGCTCAATCGCCCGCTCAAGCCGGTCGGCCACGTCCCGCGCCGCCGCCACGGCGCGCTGCCCCGCGTCCCCGTACCGTGCGATCTCCGGATCCGATTCCACCCGGGAGGCCTGCTCGGTCAGCCACTTCCGGTACCCGGTCACCAGCGGCCGCAGTGCCCGCACCAGGTCATCACGTCCCAGCTCAGGCGACCCGAGCCGCGCCATGTCGAGCACCAGGCCCGGCACCTTCCCTGGCACGACGAGCCGCACCTCCGCCGCCGGGAAGCACGTCGTGGACAGCCGCCACGCCCGCGTCTCGTCATCGCGCACAGCGGCGTCGACCGCGCACTGCCGCCCGTTTGCATACATGCGCGTCGCCCGGTGCACCAGCTCCAGGTGCAGCCGCTCATCGTCAGCCCCCGACAGCGGCGCCGCGATGTCCGGGTCGTTGTGCCCGAGGAAAATCGCCGCATCACCGTCCAGCGCGGTCAAGGTCAGCCCTGCCTGGTAGAGCCGCGCCGTGTCCTGGGTCTTCGCCGGCGTCCGCTGCCCATTGACGAGCGACAGCTCGACGACCCGCCGCGCGCCCCGGTGCCGCACCGTGTACCGGACGACCACGCCCGGCTGCTCGTCGTCCGGCACGAGCGAGTCGGACCCCTCGGCGTCGGTCCGCACCTCCACGGACCCGCCGGACGGTACCCGATGCCAGGTGATCGCGGGCCGTCCGGTCGGCGTCTCATGCGTCTCCGACGGAGACCGCTGGTACCGGCCCCATTTAGCGGTCACGGTGATCACATCGACGGTCGCCAGCACGCTGAACGCCAGTCCGATAGCTGAGGCAGACATAGATCCCGAACGGATGGCGGCGTCCGCCTCGGCGCCCTCTTCCTCTCCGTCGTCGCGGGACGCCGGAGAAGCCACCTCCCGGTCGACAAGCTCCGGCTCTAGCTGCTCGTCATCGGCAGGCTCGTCCGGCTGCTGCCGCGGCACGAGCCGCCCGAGCATGTACCGCTCGGCGGGCGAGGTTCCCGGCGGAAGCTCTTCTTCGGGCCCGTCCCACGGCCCGAGCAGATCCCGTTCAAGGAGGTCCTCCAGCTCGGCCCGGACCTGGAACGAGGTGACGTCCGGAGTGGTCACGACGGGTTCTCTAGTGCGTAGCGCCGGTGGTTCTCTTCGAGCAGCCGGTCAAGCAACTCGAACCGGGCCTCCTTGCTCACCGTCCACCGGATACCAATCTTCGTGGGATGATGCCCGATCTTGAGGTCGAGGTCATCCCACCCGTAGGCCCGCATGACCGCCTCGTCGATCGCTACGTGAATGTCGCGGAGCCCCTGGATGGCAGGCTCGTAGTTGTCGGGATCGTGGACCCGGTTGTAGGTCTTAGTAAGCCCCCAAGCCCGCGACAGCATCAGTTCACGTCGGGCCGTGTCCAACTGCTGACCGAGGACTTCAAGCTCAGGAGTTTGGTCTGGTCGCGGCAGTGTGAGGAAGACGTCCTGCGGCGTATATCTGATACGTGTTTCCAGCGTCGATGTGTAGCGGATCACCCAAATTGAGTGCGCGTTCGATGACAAGATGGAAAGGCTTGCAAAATTAGCCAGTGTGAAGACGCCGCAAGTATTCGCGAATACTGGGCCAATCGGGACGCGGACAGGCATCACCGCATTGCTGACAAGTGATATTGCTATTATGTGATCAAGTTTGTCGATTGCTGCGTAAAGCCCAGGGCCGCGCTCTGCGTACCGCCACCATAGTTCACGGTAGTTATCCCTCTTCTTGCGGTCGCGTTCGGGCTTGACCAGGCGTCTTACAATATCAAGGCAGTCCGGATACTCCTCGGCACGTTCTAGAGGCCATGCGCCGAAGTTGATGATCCACCTGCTGGCGGAGCAATCAGGGCGTTGGTTGAGATCTTTTCCCATTACATAAGGTTGAAGGACGTCCTTGTTTCTCGGATCATAAGCGATCAGGGCCTCCGCCTGTTCCCGTTGCATCATGAATCCTGAGCCGAGAACTACGGTACCTTGGAAAGCGGTACTTTCGTTCTCGCGAAGTCTGCCCGGTCGCCAGCGAATCCTGCCGTATGGTTCCAAATCCGGGCCAATAGCCGGAACTTCCTCGCCGTCCAAGAAGTAAGCCGCCATTTCTGATGGCATCGTACGGCTTGCCCAGAATTCAACAATATGGAGACTGGCGCTTCTCGTGGGCCATGGATGTGGCGATCTTCCGGCACGAACAGTAAGCCGGATCTGCCCCATGCCAACTTCGAGAGTATCGCCCTCTATCAAGCTGTTAGTTGTGACAAGCCCCAGTTGGCCGCGCTTAGATAGCAGAACTTCGTCACGGAGTAGAAAACGTGCAGCGAGATCGACATTGCCCTTTGCGTTATTACCATCCCAGCGCTGCAGCCAAGCAAGATAATCGTCACCGAACGTGCCGGATATCTTCTTGCCGCCACGGAAGGGGGGGTTGCCAATGATCGCGTCGAAGCCAGGGTTGGACGTGTCGGCGAAGATTTCGGGAAACTTCAGCGGCCAGTGAAACGGCTCACGTTCAACGGTTCGAGCGGGGCGCGGCTTCTGGAGGTTAATGACAATGTACGAGGTCAGGTCCTTCTCGTTGCTGACGGAGACGTACAGCCCCAAGAACGCCTGGTCGAGTTTCTTGCCCTTCAGTTTCGCGTTCGCGAGGCCGGCTGCCGTGATCGCGTCGGCGACCATCGTGATCTCGCCTGATAGTTTCTCCGCCTGGGCGAGCAGTCGGGCCTTGTGTTCGATGTCGCGGATCGTGACGCCGCCGGTGGCAGTGATCTTGCGGCGGAGGTCGGCGGCCTGGGCGAGTTTGTCGCGCCATTCCGAGGCGAAGTCGAGGGTGCCGTGGTGCAGACGGCGGCCCTCCTTCGCGTCCACATGCAGCGATTCCAGTTGCTCCAAGCTGACCAGACCAAGCAGCGAGTCCCCGGCAACAAGGCGGTCGTCGAGGAAACCGAAGGGCCGCTCGCTGTCCATCGTGATCAGCCAAAGCGACAGCTTGGCCATCTCGACGGCGAGGGGGTTGATGTCGACGCCGTACAGGCAGTGCTCAGTGATCTTGCGGCGCGCCTTGAGCAGGAGCTCGTCAGCTTCGGCGTCTGCGCCAACCCGCCCGGCGGTGCGGTGCAAATCCATAGCGAGAGCTTCGGCGTCACCTTCGTCGAGCCATGCCTTGATCAGGTGGTCGGCGAGGTAGCGACAGGCGGCGACGAGAAACGCGCCGGAACCCATCGCGATATCCGCGACCTTCAGGTCCAGGATCTGCTTGGACGGGCGGATCCGCCACTGCGTCGTGTCCGACGTTTCCAGAGGCCCTGGACGGTAGACGAGCGGTTCCAGTGCGCCTTCGGCGATCCGTCTGGATAGGGGCTGCGGCGTGTAATGGGTGCCGGTCGCGGCGCGGCGGTGCGACCGGGTAACGTACCGGCTGCCCGCCGGGAAGATCGCGGGCAGCCCGAGCTCGTCGAAGCTGAGCAGGCCCAGGTATGGCGTGATCTGATCGGCCAGTTCGGGATCGGCGATTGCCCGCTGGAGGCCGTTTACCCGTTCGGCGTCGGCGGTGGGATTGGCGAGCGCAGCCTGCACGCGCTTCGCTGACCAGCCGGTGCGGTCGGTGAAGTCCTTGACCTTGAGGTCGGCGGCGCTGGCGAGGGTGACCTCGGCGTCTTCCTTGATCTTTTGCGGCCATTTCGACGGGCGGGTCAGTCCGAGCATGGTCTCGGTCGCGGTGCGGACCTCTAGTTCGAGCAGGCCTTCGTAAACGTAGCCGATCTGTTCCACGTCCAGCGCGCGGAACGTGAGGCGACGGCGCTCGCCGCCGATGACCACATACTGCACCGCGCGGAGCATCCGCAGCACGGTGCGGTCGTCCACGGCGGGCGGCCGCGCGACGGCGGCGGGCGTGCCGGCCTCGGGGCGGCCTTCGAGCCACGGGTAGCGGTCGGGGTCGAACAGGCCGCCGCCGTAAGCGGGCAGCCGCAGGTCCTCGTGGGCGACACCGGAATGCACGGCGCGGGTGACGGCCAGCAGCCGGTGCCAGGCGGCGGTGCGCTGGCCGAGGACGGCGCCGAGGCTGTCAGCCTGCTCCAACTGCTCGACCAGGTGACCGACGCTGTAGGCGGTGACGTACAGGTCGTCGTCGCTGGGTAGCAGGCGGCGTTCCTCGGCGAACAGCAGGAACACCACGCGCATCATCATCGTGACGACACCGGCATAGAAGTCGTCGTCGCTGACACCTACCAGGAGCGTGGCGTTCGACTCGCGGTCGAGCTGGTCGAGCGTCGTAACGAGGAGCTCGACGGCCTCGCGGACCTGGCGGCCGAGCTGTTCGGTGACCTCTTCCTGACGTTCGAGCGACTCGGCGAACAGGGCCGGGAGCTTATCCTTCGGCTGTGCGGCCTGGAAGCGGGAGCGGGTGAGCAGGGCAACGAGGCCCTCCAGGGACTTCGGCTCCTCGCTGAACAGGGACGCGTCCCAGACGGCGGCGCCGGTCGCGGCGCCGCGCGGCGCGGTGACTAGGGCCCACCAGCGCCCGTCGGTGACGATCCCAGCCGGCACGTCCCTGGCCCGCAGCAGCACGGCCAGCCGCTCGACGGCGTTCGCCGTCCAGGTGCCGGTCGTGGTCCGGGTCAACGGGTGCGTGCCCCAGGCGGTGAGCATGCCGAGCAGCTTCCACGGCCCGCTGCTCGTGCCCCCGGCGCCGACCTCGGCGTCGCCGCCGTCGGAGCCTTCGTCGTCGTCCTGATCCTCATCGTCTGCTGTGTCCGAGAGATCGACACCGTCCTCGTCACCGGTGTCCGCGTCCTCGGTCTCGTCGAAGTAGCCGAAGTCCGGGCGGAGCGTGATCCCGTGGTCCGCCACGATCTCGGCGAGGGTCTGCGGCATGGCGTCGTCGATGACGAGGTGCTGCTGCCAGTCGAAGACATCGTGCAGCATGGCCGTGATGACCGTGTGCCTGCTCGCGCCGCGGTCGTCCATCATCTGGGCGACGAGCGCGCGGACGGCGGCGCGCTGCGGGACGGGCACTTCCGGCAGCCTGTTGGGGAAGACCCGGTGGATGACGGGCAGCGTGAGGAACGGCCCGGAGACCTGGAGCAGCTCCAGCCACGCGTGCCGCTTGCGGACCTCCTCGCTGACACCACCGTGCGCTCTCATCAGCCCACCTCATCCGGGACGCAGAGTGCTACGGCGAACGGGAAGACCAGTTCGCGGACGTTCTCGTAGCGCCGCCTGATCGCGTCGAGCTCGCGCTGCTTCTCTTCGGCCAGCCCGTCGCGGCGCGCGGCCCACGCCTGCCGGTCCCGGTCGTACTGGTGTTTCTCCAGCTCGTCGAGCTGGTCGAAGGTGAGCTGCACCGCTCCCGGCCCGTCGAGTGCGGTATCCAGGTTCGCCTTGAGCTGGGTAAACACGGTGTTCACGTTGCGCTGCTCGGTGGACTCGCGCTGGTCGAGGGTGCGTTGCAGACGCTCCTTGCGTTCCTTCGCCCGCTGTTCCACGTCGCCAGCGAGCAGCGGCTCGACCTCACCCCACCGGCTGGCGAAGTCGAGCCGCGCGGCTTCGGGGGCGAGGCGGCAGGCGCCCGGTTCGAGGGCGGCCTCGACGGCGGCGTACAGCGCCTCGTGCCGACGTTCCTCCAGCTCCACACGCCGGGATCGCCCGGCAGGCGGGACGATCCGGGCGGAGAGCATGATCTCTTCATGCAGCCGCCGCCCGTCTGCGCCGACCAGGACGAGCCGGGCGAACACAGCCACCAGCGGGCCGTTGACCCCCGCGTCTGCGGGCGGCGTGAACGTGAGCGCGGCGACCCGGTTGAGGGCCGCGCGCCCGCCCCAGATCGCCGAGCGGAGCAGCCGCGTCGCCTGTGCGACAAGCGGGTACTCCAGGTGCGCGAGAACGACGTCGTCGTGGTCCTCGGCGGCCTTCGCTTCGTCGGCAACCTTCGCGTCAAATGTCATCGACCGCAGGTGCCCGTCGAGCGGGTCGGCGAGCCCGGTCACGGTCCGCTCCCAGCCAGCGCGCAGCGCGGGCGGGGCAATCAGCCCGCCTGGCTCGTCGGCCAGCGGCGGCTGGTCAGCGAGGCCCAGCGCGGTGTCGACGACGCGGCGGACGTTGGCCGGGGCGACGTGCAGTTCCCTGATGCTGGCGTCGAGCTGGTCGTGCAGCTTGCGGACCTGGTCACGCAGGTCACGCTCGGCGCGCAGCAGGCTCGTGGACGCCTTCGGCGTGACCTGCAGCGGGTCGATGAGGCGCGGTCGGCCGAGCATCCGGGCCTCGACCGCGTGCGCGAGCACGGGGTTGACGCTGCCGAGGTCTTGGCGTTCGGTCGCGACCTTCCGCGCGACCCGGGAGAGGTATTCCAGGTCGCCGGCGTAGGAGCCCTCGGGTTCTTTGTCCCAGCCGGCGCCGACGAAGTGGGAGACCTCTACCTCGTGGGTCTGGCCGTGCCTGTCTACCCGGCCGATCCGCTGTTCGAGCCGGTTGGGGTTGAACGGGATGTCGTAGTGGATGACCCGGTGGCAGTGCAGCTGCAGGTCGATGCCTTCGCTCGCGGCGTCGGTGGCAAGCAGGATGCGCACCGGGTCGCGGTCCAGTTTGGCCTGGAAGGCGGCCTTGAGGCGCTCGCGCTTCTTCTCGTCCATGCCGCCGAACAGCAGGCCGAGCCGGTCCCCGCCCAGGCCCCGCGCGGTCAGGATGCCGGCCAGCCACTGCTGGGTGGCCTTGTACTCGGTGAAGACGATGACGCGCTCGCCGGAGTTCCAGTCGCCGTCGAGGCGGCAGATGCGGTTGAGCTCGGCGACGAGGGCCCTGGCCTTGGTGTCGGCGGGCTCGGCATGGCGCTGCGCCCATTCGGAGAGCTGGCGGCGGTAGGCGGCCTCCATGACCGAGCCGCCGGATTCGTGCACGTCGTCGATGATGCCAGGGAGGCTGGCGACGCGGCCGAAGACCTCGCGCTCGTCGTCGCTGCCGGGATCGTCGTCGGACGGCTCGGCGTCCCAGCCGAGGAAGTCGTCCATCCAGTCCGTGTCATCGGCGGCGGCGGGAGCGGCCGGCACCCGTTCGGAATGATGATTTCGGTCTTCGCTTTCGAGGTGCGCTTCGAGGGTCAAGGCGAAGGCCGCGGGGGAAGAGAAGAGGCGCTTCTTGAGGATGAGGGTCACCAGGTCGCCTGCGCGGGCCTGGGCCGCGCCTGGCTTGGTGCGGCGGGCGGCGGTGTAGAGCTGGAGCAGGTCGTAGGCCTCGCGTTCGGCGTCGGTGTAGGTGATGTCGACCGCGTTGATCGTGCGCGCGGGGAAGCGCTCGGTGCCGTCGTCATTCCTGATGTCGGTCTTGAGGCGGCGGATCATGACCTGGTCGAGCACAGCCTTGTCCGGCTCCTGGCCCTTGAAGAAGCGCTGCGGGTCGAGCATCTCTAGCAGCGCCTGCCACGACCACGAGTAGCCGTTGTGCGGGGTCGCGGACAAGAAGAGATGGTGCTGGCTGTGCTCGGTGAGCCTTCTGACCGCCTGCGTTTGCTTGCTCTCGACGGGGTAGCCAGTGGGCCTCGGCGGCTCGGCCGGGGCGCAGTGGTGGACCTCGTCGACGATCAGCAGGTCGAAGAAGCCGGGGAACCTGCTTTCGCTCGTCAGGACCTCATCCAGCATGCGCTGGACGCGGGGGGTGCGCAGCCACTGCAGGCTGATGATCGTGCGCGGGTAGACGGCGAAGGGGTTGGCTTCCAAGCCGTGGGACCGGCGGAGTTCCCTGAGCTGGGTGGTGTCGACAATCGTGAAGTCGAGGCCGAACTTGGCCTCCATCTCCTCGCGCCATTTCAGGGTGAGCGACGCCGGGCAGATGACGATGACGCGGCGGGCCCGGTGCCTCAGCAGCATCTCCTGCACGACGAGGCCGGCTTCGATCGTCTTGCCGAGACCCACGTCGTCGGCGATGAGCAGGTTGACCCGAGGCATGGCGAGAGCGCGGGCAACGGGTTCGAGCTGGTACTCCTCGATCGTGATGCCGGACCGGAACGGGGCCTGGAGCGTCCGGGTGTCGGCGCTGGCGACGGTGCCCCAGCGGACGGCGTCGAGGAAGGCGCCAAGTTGCTGCGGGTCGTCCCAGTTGGCTGGCGTCACCGTCGGGAGCTGCGTGGCGGGGACGATCTCGCGGCCGGGTTCGATCTCCCAGGCGACGGTCAGCTCATCGCCGAGGTCATCGTCGCTGACGCTGGTGAGGGTGACGAGAGTGCGGCCGGGGAGCCGCGTGGCGGCGAGCTCATCCTGGGGCTGGCGGCTGTTGCTGACGCTGCTGACCACCCACTGCTGCCCGCGGACCCGGACGAGCTGGCCGGCCTCCGGCACATCCGAATTCCGCGGGGCCGGTTCCCGCGTGCCTGGGACCTCGGCCGAAACAGCCGTCATGGATCACCCTCCCCGGTACTCGCTTTCGCGCACTTCGCCCGTGTAACGCAAGGCTAGCGGTACCGGCCCAAACTCCGGCCCGATCAAGTAGATACGCCCGGCCGCACTTAATTACTTAACGCAGCATGGCAGTACGAATGGCATGCCAAGGTCGTGGGATAACGCGCTATGTCACCTTACCTGGTAGCAGTCTGTCACTCTGGTGACCAGCGCGATACAGGTCTAAGCTGTGAACTGGTCGGCGTCGGCGCTGGGCAGCTCGCAGCCCCTCGGACAACAGGGCACTGATGGCGAGCGTCCGGTTTCATTCTCCGGTACGGCTGAGTGCGGCGGTCGCGAGTCTCGCAACATCCTCGTGAGACAAGTCGGAAGTACTCCAGCTCAGTTCCTCCGCGACTGCCTCTACGGCCGGCCACAGACCGTCACGGATGAGCTGCTCAGCATCCCGAAAAACCGGAAGCCAGCCTGCGGGCACGGCGGCCTCGCCCGATGCGGCATTGCGAATCATCTCATCCCTGGTGCGACCCGACCAGGCGAAAATCAGACGGTCGTCGAAACGGGGGAAGTCCGAGCCTGCGACAACTCTCTCATCACGCGCGAAGCGTCTCATCAGCGAATCATCCGTCAGTTCTTCCGGGTTCGGGAGGCGCCAGTTCTGTGCGATCTCTCCGGCCGCTGCGACCCGCATCCTGACCTCTGCCTGAACCATGCTGGTTGTGTCGTCTTCAGCAGTCGCGGTCAGTCCCGCCTGCGAATTATCATCTGAGGAAGTCATGGTCACGTATAGAATATTGAGACCGTAGTGCCATGCCATAACCGCGTGCCCGGCTTCGTGATAGCAACTGATGATCGCGTGCTCGCGTCGGCGGACTTCCATTCCCGCTCCCATCGACTTGACGCTAAGCCAGGCGCCACCATACGCCTCTGCACTTCGAGACCGGACCCGGAGACGGGTTCCACGAGCCGGAATCCTCCAGGGAACGCCATCTGGACCCGCCGACCACCATCGGCCTGCTCATCGGCGCGGCCCGGTTCCCGCTCATGGTCCACGCCTTCGAGGGCAACAAGGCGTCACGATCGCGAGCGGGGCGGGACGATCTCCGCAGGCAGCCAGCGTGCGACCGAGACCGCCGGGCTGTCGTTCATCCTCGGGGCGCATCCTTGACATGCCTTACGTGGTCCCAGTGGCGCTACCAGGTCACCTACTGCCAGTACCAGCGCGACCAGGCCCGCCGTGGCAACGGCGAGCAGGTCGCCACGGCTGGGTACAGGTTCGTGCAGCCAGCAGTCCAATGTCCCAAGTTGTCGCGCCTCAGTCGGCATGTTCAGCGGACTCCTGCATCTCTCCCTAGGCCGTAGGTACGAGTGAGCACGCTAGCTGGCCCATCCAGTAGGTCGGTTGCCCATGTCGGCCAGGCGGACGAGCGGCATAACATCCAGTAGCGTGACTTAGCACCATGTCAGCAATTGCCGTCTGCCGGTTGTCATACTGCGCCGCCTGGCCGCGGAGGGGACGTTGGCTTTAGCGAAGGGTCCTGCCCTGACCATCGACGAACGCTGGGACGCCGACGTGGCCATCGCGACCGTCCGCGGCGAGATCGACATCGAAACGGTCGCCACCATGTCCGAGCATCTCGGGCACCTGGCGGGGAAGAACCCGCAGCGCCTGATAATCGACCTGGCCGGAGTGAGCTTCATCGACTCCTCGGGCCTGAGCGGGTTCGTGCGCATCCGCAAGGCCCTGCCGCCGGGCTGCCCGGTCGTCATCCGCTCCCCGCAGCGCCGGATCCGGCAGCTCTTCAAGATCACCGGGCTGGACTCGGTGATCACGTTCGAGTGAACCCGCCGACAAATGAGCGAGCCGACATCGACACGGTACTGACAAGAACGCCCCCGCCTGCCAGCTATGGTCGGCGGGGGCGTCTGCACGCAGAGGTGGCCGGGCTAGCCAGGCTCAGGATCGTGTGCGCGCTCTTGCTGCTCGGCGTTCACCTCTACCCATGAAGGGTGGCCGCGGTCCACGACCACTGGCCGTTCCCCGCGCTCCGGTTTCACGTTCTCCTGATGGCCCTGCTCGTCGTCTGCTGCCTGCTCGGCCTGCGGCAGGACCCGCTGGGGCAAGATGAGTTCCTCGGCTAGGGCCCGGGCAGCGACCAGTTGGCCCACGCGCGCGAGGTATGAGTCGCCCTGCCCGATCTCGTCGGCCAGGTCGTCGGTCAGGTCATCGATCTGCCGGGCGATCTCCTCGCCGAGCGTGGTGAAGAAGCTGTCCGGGTCGCCGATCGCGGCGTACTGCCTGGGCAGCCATCGCGCCCAGTGCTGCCGGGCCATCACGCCGTACCGGTTCACGCTCACGCCCCCGTCCCGGCCAGCGCATGGCCGTTGCTCTCGGCACTGACTCTGGTGATGAGCTGGCTCACCTTGCGGCGGGACAAGCCGAACCGCTCCGCCATGGCCCGCTGGCTGAACGGCGCACCCGCCGCGACCGAGGCCGCATACGCCGCCCGGACCGCCTGCTCCACATCCCCCGGCACGGCTAGCCCACTGACGGCAGCGTGTGGTGCGCGGGCTCGTCGCACCTGCTGCGTGGCTATCTCCACCGAGCCGATGAACGCGACCGCGGGCCAGGCTGAGATCAGCGCTCCGAGCAGCCCGTATCCCGCTCCGAACGCGATATTCGCGCCGATCGTCGCCCCGATGCCAAGCCACAGCATCAGCCGGGCCAGCCCCGGCGCATCCCGGCCGTTGCGCGCCTCGTGCAGCAGCACGAGCGAGGCCGCCAGGATCAGCCCATCCACGGACAGCGGCAGCAGCCGGGCCGCCGTGCCATCCTGCCCGTGCGCCCGGCCCAGCCCGTAGATGTGGGAGTATCAGACCACTGCCGCGAAGGCTGCCACCGCGCAGACCACGGCCGCCGTGGCGAACCGGATCACCCGGTCCCCGCTCACCGGCTCGCCCCGCACTGCGCCGCCGCCGGGCCACTGGATGCCGATCGCGGCCGGATCTCCGAGCTGTCCCTGAAGCAGCAGGGATAGTAGAGGTTACGGCTGGCGGTGCCACGCGGCGCGCGTCGGCCGTCGCGCAGCACGGCCAGCTCCCGCACCCCGATGCACACGTACCATTCGTCCGGTCCGCACTGCCTTAGGATGGTTCCTGGCAGCCATGGCCACCGCTCGCGGTCGCCTTGTTCCTCCTGCTTCGAGCGCGGGTAGCGGACCTCGACCGGGCTCTCGTCGAGGAACCTGCCGTCGTTGTCCTCGTCGTGCATGACTTGGCTCCACTTCCGGAGCCAAGTGGACAACCTGTGTGGTTATCGCTGACACTGCGGATATGGCCGCACTGACAGATATAGCCGCTGAGCTGGGAAAACAAATTTAATGCGCTGCTTTCCCGGCACTTCGCCGCGCTGGAGGGCTGTAAACGAGCGATGGCGCACGGAGTGCCTGCTGCTCTGGCATGCGGGACAGAGGATAATTTTTCGCATGGAGGCTGGTAGTCTGCCGCCACGCTGGGGCGCGTATGCACGCCGCCTGCCCTCTTCCCTAGAAGACCTGAGGGGACCAGCCGCGGGCAAGGTCGAGTTGCCGCTGCATGTGGCCTGGTCGGGGCGCCGGGTGTACGACGTGGGCCAAGAGGATCAGCGCCTGGTCCTTTATGCGCTGCTCCTTGCGGAGGCACAGCGAGAGGATCTTGAGCGGTTCGTGCACCGCGAGTCACTGATCAGCATGTGGCCCCGGTTGCGGCGGCTGCTGGGTCCGCACGCCCGCCGGGAGTGGGAGCGGCAGCTCATCACGCCGTCTTTCCGGTGAGCCTGGACGGGCTGCCTCCCGCTCACCTTCAGGTGCTGCTGGATGGCCTGCCTGTCTTCGAGCGGTATGGCCTGCTGCTGGCCGGAGGGTACGCGTTCAGAGCCCACGAGATCCTGCACCGGCCGTCCCAGGACCTGGACTTCGCCACCAGGGATCACACCCCGCTGCCCGAGATCGCCGCGCAGGTCCAGGCTGCGTTCCAGCGCGCGGGATATGGCGTGCGGCTTGCCGAAGCGGCCAGCCTCAGGTACGCGCGCCTGGTGCTCCAGCTTCCCGATTCCGGTGAGGAACTGGAGATGGACCTCCTCAAGGAGGCGCTAGAGCCCAGATGGGTGACGCTTCAGGTAACACCAGCAGCAAGCGTGTCGTCGGCCATCAGGTGGATCACGCCTGAGCTTCGGTTCGGTGAAAGGCGAGATAATTTGAGAATTTCGCTCGGTCAACCCGTCGTCACGGCGGGCTTGAGCCGCCCGGCGTGACGAGGCCGGTTTCGTAGGCCACCACGACGGCCTGGGCCCTGTCGCGGAGGTTGAGCTTGGCCAGGATGCGCCCGACGTAGGTCTTCGTAGTCTGCCCGGCGATGACCAGGGTGTCGCTGATCTCGGCGTTGGACAGCCCGCGGGCGATCAGCCGCAGTACCTCGGTCTCCCGCTGCGTGAGCGCGTCGAGCGCGGGAGGGGGCGCGGAGTCCTGGCGCGGCTGGCGCGCGAAGTCGGCGATCAGCCGCCTGGTCACCGACGGGGCGAGCAGCGCCTCGCCGGCGGCCACCACCCGGACGGCGTTTACCAGTTCAGCGGCGGTGGCGTCCTTGAGCAGGAAGCCGCTGGCCCCGGCCCGCAGCGCCTCGTACACGTAGTCGTCGAGATCGAACGTCGTGAGCATCAGCACCCGCGGCGGCTGGTGTCCCGCCGCGCCTTGCAGGATCTTGCGGGTGGCCTGGAGCCCGTCCATGACCGGCATCCGCACGTCCATGAGCACGACATCGGGCTCCAGGTGCCGCGCCTGGGACACCGCGTCTGCGCCGTCGGCGGCCTGGCCCACGACCCGCAGACCCGGCTGGGCGGCGAGCACCGCGGCGAAGCCCTCGCGCACCATCGCCTGATCGTCCGCGATCAGGCAGCGCGTCGTATCGGGGCCCGCCGCGCTCATGCGGTCTTGCCGAGCGGGAGCACCACGGACACCACGAAGCCGCCGGCCGACGTCGGCCCTGCTGACAGCGACCCGCCGAGCAGCGCCACCCGCTCATTCATCCCGGTCAGGCCGTGACCCCGTCCGCGTTCACGCCCCGACCGGGTGGCAGGAGCGCCGGGACCGTTCGCCACCCGCAGCTGTACGGCGCGGGAATCGTGATCTACCGACACCGTGACCGCTGCACCCGGAGCATGCTGGCTCGCGTTGGACAGTGACTCCTGCACGATCCGGTACGCGCACACCCCGACGCCCGGGGGCACTTTGCCCAGCTCCGCGGGCACCGACAGGTCGATCTCCACGCCTGCTCTCCGGGCAGCGTCGACGAGTGCGGGCAGGTCCGCCAGCTGAGGCTGCGGCGCGAGTCCGGCCGGCTGATCCTGGCGCAGCACGCCTAGCAGCCGCCGCATCTCGGTCAGCGCCTCGCGGGCCACCTCGCTCAGCGAGCCGAACTCGGCACGGGCCGGTTCTGGCAGCTCACCGAGCCGGTAGGGCGCGGTCTCGGCCTGGACCGCGATCAGCGACAGGTGATGGGCGACCACGTCGTGCAGTTCCCTGGCGATCCGCGTACGCTCCTCCAGCACGGCGCGCCGGTCCCGCTCGGCGTCGGTGTGCTCAGTCTGCGTGGCCAGTGCGCGCTGGGTGCGCATCCGCGAGCCGATGCTGCCCACCGCGATCGCCGTGGCCGTGAAGATCATCGTGGCGCTGGCCGGGCCGTTCAGATCCGGGATGTCCTTGATGAGCCACACGCCCCATGGGATGAGCGTCAGTGCCCACATCCACGACAGGGCGGTCCGCCGCTGCCGGACCGCCGCCAGGCAGAAGGCTCCGAGCAGCGCGAGCACCTGCGGCGGACCCCACGGCCAGCCACCCCACCAGGCAGCCGGTACCAGCGGGGTGAGCAGCAGCGCGAGCCACCCGATCCGCCAGGCCAGCATCGGGTACTTCGCAGCCAGCGGCAGTGGCAGCACCACCGCGAGGGCGAGCACCTCCCGTGCCACGCCCGCTGGCTCCTGGCCGCCGCCTGACGCCACCTGGGTCGCGTTGAGGAAGCACAGCGCGAGCGTCGCCGCGGCCAGCGCGGCGTACCCCGCCCGGCGTTCCTGCCGCGAGCGCCAGCTCCACACCGGAGCCGGATCAGGGCCGATCAGAACCTGGATGAGGCCGCGCCGGGCCGCTGACGCGATCCCTGGCAGCCGATTCACGATCTCAGCCTAGGCGGCCCGGGCCGCCAGCTCATCCCGCCTGGGTGGTCATACCCAGGTATTACTCCGCTCCGTGCCCGGTCCGGACTGCCCCAGTGGTAGCACTGCGGATCGGGCTCCGTGGTGTGACGACCCGGGGCCGGCCCGGCGGGCAGTCTTTGAGCCGTCTCACTGATCTAGCAGAGGAGCGCGATGAACGTCGAGATCACCGGCCTGACCCGGCGCTTTGGCTCGGTCACGGCCGTGGCCGGAGTGGACCTGCGGACGGGTCCAGGGGTATTCGGGCTGCTGGGGCCGAACAGCGCCGGCAAGACGTCGCTGCTGCGGATGATGGCCACGGCGATGCGGCCGACCTCGGGCAGCCTGCGGCTACTCAGCCACGACCCTGGCAGCTACGGCCCGCGCCGTGAAATCCGGCGCAGGCTCGGCTACCTGCCGCAGAATCCCGGCGTTTACCCGGGGTTCACCGTCGCAGAGTACGTCGAGTACTTCGCGCTGCTGAAGGAAATGCCGCCCGCGCGTATCAAGGCGGCGGTCGCGACCGCGATCGACCGGGTCGAGCTAGGCGACAGGCGCAAGTCCAGGCTGCGCACCCTGTCCGGCGGCATGCTGCGCCGGGCGGGCATCGCGCAGGCCATCGTCAACGAGCCGGAACTGCTGCTGCTCGACGAGCCGACCGCGGGGCTTGACCCGGAACAGCGGGTGGCGTTCCGGGCGCTGCTCAAAGACCTAGGGCAGCGTGCCACCGTCGTGGTCAGCACGCACCTGGTCGAGGATGTCGCCGCCGCCTGTGCCGAGGTCGCGCTGATGGACCAGGGCAGGGTCGTTTTCCACGGCACGCCGGAGGCTCTGGCCGCTAGCGGCGACGGGCAGGGCGCCGGTGACACCCCGATCGAACGCGGCTACAGCGCCGTCCTCGCGCAGGCGCGGTCATGACCGCCGTGACCACAGCCCTGGCGGCCTCCCGGCGCCGGCCCGCGGCCGGCCGGGCCTCGCGACGCTGCGGCTGCTCCGGCTCGAGCTGCGGCACAACGCGATGGGCGCGCTGCTGCCGGTCGCGATCGTGCTGTTCTGGCTCACCACCTACCGCAAGACTATGGCCATGCCGCCGCTGTGGAACCTGCGTGCCGACAGCCTGCAGTTGAACGCCACGCTGGACTTCGCCATCCCGGTGACGGGCGCCGCGGCGTGGATGGGATCGCGGGAGGCCCGGCGCCGCATCATCGACCAGGTCATGACCACGGCCCGGCCGAGGTGGACCCGGCTGCTGATCCCATGGGCCGCCACCACGATCTGGGCCCTGGTGGCATACCTGGGCTGCGTGGCGGTGCTGTACGGGGCAACGGCGCATCAGGCCAGCTGGGGCGGGCCGCTGTGGTGGCCGGCCGCGGTGGCCGCCGCGACCATACCCGCATTCTCCGCCCTCGGCTTTCTCCTCGGTACGTTCCTGCCCAGCCGCTTCACCGCGCCACTGGGGGCCATCGCCGCGTTCTTCATCCTCGCGCTCAGCACCGAGCTGATCCACGGCAGTCAGTCCTACTGGCAGGTGTCGCCGATAGTCACCGGGCCGTGGGACATGGGCCCGCAGGCGGGGGTGGCGACCTTCTATCCGTTCGTCCCCGACTTGTCGATCGCCCAGGTGATGCTCCTTGGCGGACTCGCCATCGCGCTGCTCGGCGCTATCGGGGTGCCCGCGGCGGCGGGCGGGCGGCGGCTGCGCGCCGTCGCGGCCTGCTGCACGATCGCCGGGCTGCTCGCGGCCGGGACCGCGGTCAAGCTGGCCGGGACCGGCACGATGGACGCGCAAGGCATGATCGACATCCCCACCTTGCACAATGCCGCCAGCAACCGGCCGCTCCAGTTCACCCCGGTGTGCAGCCGCACGGCGATCCCGGTCTGCCTCAATCCCGCCTACGCCAGCGACCTGTCCGTCACGGCGGCCGCGCTCGAGCCGGTGCTCAACGAGATCGCTGGCCTGCCGGGAGCGCCGGTCCGGGTCCTCCAGGCGCCCGAGCTGTACCAGCAGCAATCGGGCAACAGCGTCGACCTGAGGTCGGACCGCTCGGTCCGCGGCGGCCCGTCGCACGTGTATCACCTGCTTCTTCCCGACCAGATGCTCGGACCAGCGATGACAGCCGCGGAGATGGCCAGCCAGATTACGTCGATGGACGTGCCGGACATCGTGATCAACCTCACCCGTGACGCACCGGGTGCGTCCCAGGCACAGGATGCGATCGCTGCCGCGCTGCTGCTGGCCATCGGCCAGCAGCAGGTCGGCGAGATATCAAACCAGCCCGGACCTGACCCGAACCTGTTGCCGGGCTTGAACCACGGGACCCCCGCGTTCGCCGCGGCCCGGCGGTTCGCCGCGCTGCCCGCCGCGGCACGCCATACCTGGCTCATGCGGCACATGTCCGCGCTGCGGGCCGGGCAGATCACGCTGGCGCAGCTCCCATGACCGGCGCTCGCCTGGTGCGGCTGTACGCCACGGGCCGTCGGGTCCCGTTTGCCTTGCTGGCGATAGCGGCCTGTGCCATCGGGCTGAGGATCGCGCTGCTGGGACACTGGGATGCCTACGGGGCGCTGCAGTTGCCGCTTGTCTTCGAAGTAGGTGCCGCGGTGAGTGTCGTTGCCACTACGGCAAGCCCGTTCGGTGAGCCCGAGCGCGTCGCCGGGCGGTGGCTGCCGTATCTGCGGCTGGCCGTCACGGTGGCGCTGACCACGGCGGCGATCGGTGCCCTGCTGGCCGCCGCCGGCTCCGGCGCGCACCTTGCCAGCGGCACGCTGGACGTGCTGCGCAACGTCGCCGGGATCACCGGTATCGGCCTGCTCTGCGCCGCCGCGCTCGGCGGCGGCCTGTCCTGGACCGGACCGACCGGGTACCTGGTCGCGGCGGTGTACGCGCTCTACACCCAGTGGCATCCGCCGACGCTGAGCACGCCGTGGCTGTGGCCGGCCCGGCCACCGCACGACCTGGGCGGGGCGATCTGCGCCGCGCTGGTGTTTGCCGCCGGACTAGCGGTCATCACCTGGCGCGGCGCTCGCGACCACGTCGGCGATCCCGACTGAGGGGGATGCCCTGCCTAGATGGGGAACCCTTGGGGTTCGCTTCACCACGCCGGTGATTGGTGAGATCCCGCTGTTCCCCGGCACCGAGATGGCCGCCCCAGCGCCAGCGCGCCCGTCCATTCCCGCTGCCGTCTCGGCAGCGGAAGTCAGGGCGTGGGCGAAGAAAAACGGTCTCGACGTCTCCGCCCGCGGCCGCCTGCGCCCCGAGATCTGGGATCAGTACCGCGTCGCGCATCTAACGTAACCGCCCACAGCTTTTGCAGGCGCGAGTGGCACGTCTAGAGTCACAGCTAAATCGCTGCGGGAAGCGCTCGTCTGGGAGCGGTAGTCGGCACCGCCGGGCGCCAACTTGCTACACGGTCCCGGCCGTGGTGCCGTACCGCGGGGGAGTGGAGCGGTTACAACCATCCGGCCGTGGTGCGGTAGCGGGTCATCGGGCCGAGGGCGCCGGGGACCACGGCGTAGGGGGTCATGCCGAGCCGCTTGACGACGGCGACCGAGGCGGCGTTGCCCTCGTCAACCTCCGCAAGCACCTCGGGCAGGCCAAGGAAACCGAGGCCGTAGTCCACCACGGCCTGGGCGGCCTCCGTCGCGTACCCGTGACCCCACGCACCGGGCGCCAGGCTGTAGAAGATCTCCAGGCCGGACTCCTCCAGCGGCCGGAGTCCGGCCGTGCCCGCAAGTCCGGCCCGGGAGCCGAGCTCGATGAGCCAGATGCCGTAGCCGCCCGCGGCGAAGTCGCGGACGCTCTCCTCGATGGTCTCGGTGACCTCGGCCGCGGACAGCAGTGCGCCGTCGAACAGGAACCGCCGGACATCCGGCTGCGTCCAGTGGGCCAGCAGCGGGGCGTGATCGTCCGCCGTCACCGGGCGCAGGGACAGGCGCTCGGTGCTCAGCACGTGATCCACGCCGCCAGGCTACCTAGACCGGCCGCAGCGCGGCGCGCCTTCCGGGCACCCGCCCTGGCCTGCGGATAGGGTCAAGGGTTACCATGTCATCTGCGTTGTGGCTCCTTAATCAGGCATTTCATATACTAGTTCGGAGACGAGCCAATGGTGGTAAGCGTTCGACGGCACCAGCACGCGCACCTGCCCAGGCGCCGCAGCGGACATACCACCGCCGTCACCATCGGGGCCGAACGCTTCTGCCTCACCGCCAACCAGCGGGACGACGGGAGCCTGGGCGAGGTCTTCATCCACTGGGGCAAGCACGGCACCAGCTCCGCGGGCCTGGTGAGCTCCTACGCCATCGCCCTGTCGCTCGGCCTGCAGCATCACGTGCCGCTGGCCGAGCTGATCCGGCCCGGTCTTGACCAGTTCTTCGTGCCCAACGGGCACACCGACGACCCGGAAATACCGCGGGTCCGCTCCGCGGTCGACTACATCGCCCGGCGCCTGGCCATCGACTGGCTGCCGTGCGCCGAGCGGGCCGATCTTGGCGTCTACACGCTGACCGAGCGCGTCCACCGGGCCAGTACCTGGATCGCGGCCAGCGAGCGCGATCTTTCCCGCACGCAGACGACCGTACGCTAACTGCAGACGGCCGGGGCCAGCCTGGGCCGCGAGGCGCCGAAGCGGACGCTACGGTCCGTCCCGATGGTTCGGCCTGGTCGGGCCCGCGACCGCGGTCAGAGCGCCGCGCCGCGCCCGCGACGCCGCCACCGCGGCCCGGCTGTGGGCCGAGGCGGAGCGCCTCACGGGTGCGGCTCTCCCGGCCGGAGCCGCACGTCCACGGTGACGTCCAGGGTGCCGGGCTGGACGGTCAGCCGGAATCCCCCGCTGTTGGCGACGCTGCCGGGCGTGGCGTGCACGGTGGCGCCGCCGTGCCGCGGGTAGGAGATCACGACCCCGGTCAGGTCGCACAGGGCGTGCGGGATGGTCACCGGGAAGTGCCGCACGATGACGTGGCTCCCCGGCTGACCGCACGCGGGCCGGAACTCCTCCGGGACCCGCACCAGCTCGTCGTCCATGCCCCCTAGCCTCGCACGGCGGCGGCGGGGGAAATCTAGCTTTCCAGGCTGAAGGTGAACATCTTCTCCGGCGCGATCCGCGCCGCCACCGCGTCCAGCGCGTCCAGCCAGGACTCGAACTCCGCCCCCTGCCTGGGCACGTACCAGTCCAGCATCGCCTGCCGCAGCTCGGCGCAGGCCGGATCGCGCATCTCGGAGAGCTCGGCCCGGCCGTGCACGGTCACGGCGAGTTCCTCCCCGGGAAGGTGGGTGGCGCTGACCGCGGGCCGGGCGGCCAGGTGGCGCATGCGCACCGAGTTCCGGCCGGAGCTGAACCAGAACGTCCCGTGCAGGAAGTAGCCGTCGACCGGGCCGGCCAGGGGCCGCCCGTCGGCGGTCACCGTGGCCACGGTGAGCAGCCGCATCCCCTGCAGCCGCCCGGCCAGCTGCGCCGCGGACATGCGGCGCTCCCCGGTGACGATGCCGCGCAGGTGCTCACCCGCGCCCGCCATGCTGCGGTCCAGGAGTCGCTGCAGGTTACCGAGTTCTTCAGGCGTCTCGAGCATCCGCCGATTACATCACGGCGGTCCGACATTCATGACCCCGAACGGACTGGGTATCCGCCCTGGCCTAGCGTGGAGCCAGGGCGGCGAGCTTGGCCTGGCTGACCTCGTCGGTGGTGAAGTAGACCAGCATCTGCTCCGGCTGGTCGGCGACCTGCAGCACGGTGTGCTGGAAGGCCACGTCGCCGAGGGCCGGGTGGTGCAGGTGCTTGATCCCGCCGCCGAGCGGCCGCACGTCGTACCGCGGCCACCAGCTGCGCACCTCCGGGCTGGCCTGGTGCAGCCGCTCGATCAGCTCGGTGAAGTCGGGGTCGTCCGGCCTGCGGCCCGCGGCGGCGCGGAACCGGCCGAGCATGTCGGACGCTTCCTTCTCCCAGTGCACGTAGACCTTGCGCGCCTCGGGCTCGGTGAACATCCACCAGATCAGGTTGCGGTCGCCGCTCTCGCGGGCGAACCAGTCGGTGAACAGCGCCCGGGCGGTCCGGTTCGCGGCCAGCACGTCCCACCGCCTGCCCTTCAGGTACGCCGGAAAGGGGTCGAGCCTGCCGATCATCGCACCGACCACCGGGGCCACCGTCTCGGCCTGCGCCTGGTCCTCGGCCGCCACCGTGATGCCGGCCAGCTGGAACAGGTGCGCTCGCTCGGCCGAGCTCAGCCGCAGCGCGCTGGCCAGGGCGGTCACCACCTGCCGGGAGGGCCGGACGTCGCGGCCCTGCTCCAGGAACGTGTAATAGGTGGCGGACACGCCCGCCAGCTGGGCCACCTCCTCGCGGCGCAGCCCGGCGGTCCTGCGGCGGGTGCCCGCGGGCAGGCCGACGTCGGCCGGGGTCAGCCGGTGACGGCGGGACCTGAGCAGGTCGGCGAGCTCGCTGCGTGAGCCTGAGTGCGTGCCCGGGCGGGCGGCGTCGGAGACCATGGTACTGACGTTACTAGTAAAAACGTGATCAGAATACTAGTTCCCGAGTGTGGCATGATGGCCCGCGTGACGACAGCGGACGATACTTCCAGCGAGCTGACCCTCGTGGTGAACGGGACCTCGCACCGGCTCCGGCTGGACCACAGGACCACCCTGCTCGACGCGCTGCGCGAGCACCTCGGGCTGACCGGGACCAAGAAAGGCTGCGACCACGGCCAGTGCGGAGCCTGCACGGTTCTGGTCGGAGGGCTGGCCGGCGGGCGGCGAGTGAACAGCTGCCTGCTGCTGGCGGTGATGGTGCAGGACACCGAGATCACCACCATCGAGGGCCTCGCCGCCCCGGGCGGCGAGCTCCATCCGCTGCAGGCCGCGTTCGTCGAGCACGACGCGCTGCAGTGCGGATACTGCACTCCGGGCCAGATCTGCTCGGCGGCGGCGATGCTCGGCGAGGCCGCGGCGGGCTGGCCGAGCGCGGCCAGCGCCAGCCTGACCGGGCCGGTCACGCTGGACGCGGCCGAGATCCGGGAGCGGATGAGCGGGAACCTGTGCCGGTGCGGTGCCTACGTGAACATCCTGGCCGCGATCCGGGACGTGCTCGAGGAGGCCCGGTGAGGCCGTTCGGCTACCTGGCACCGCCCGACCCGGCCGCGGCGATCGCCGCCGTGACCGGGCGTCCAGGCGCGGCCTTCCTGGCCGGCGGGACCAACCTGGTCGACCTGATGAAGCTCGGCGTGGCCGTCCCCGACCTGCTGGTCGACGTGACCGGGCTGCTGCCGGACCGGATCGAGCCGACGGCCGCCGGCGGGCTGCGGATCGGCGCGGGCGTGCGCAACAGCGATCTGGCCGCCGACCCGCGGGTGCGCGCCGGGTTCCCGGTGTTGGCCCAGGCGGTGCTGGCCGGGGCGTCCGGCCAGCTGCGCAACATGGCCACGGTCGGCGGCAACCTGCTGCAGCGCACCCGCTGCCTGTATTTCCAGGACGTGACCAAGCCGTGCAACAAGCGGGTCCCCGGCTCGGGCTGCCCGGCGCGGGCCGGCGACCACCGCAACCTGGCCATCCTCGGCGGGTCGCCGCACTGCGTGGCCACCCATCCCTCGGACATGGCGGTGGCGCTGGCGGCCCTGGACGCGGTGGTGCACGTCGAGGGGTCCGCCGGGTCGCGGGTGATCCCGCTCGGCGAGCTGTACCGGCTGCCTGGCGACCGGCCGGACCAGGAGACCACGCTGGAGCGCGGCGACCTGATCACCGCCGTGGAACTGCCCGCGCCGGGGTACGCCGCGCGCTCGGCCTACCGGAAGGTACGGGACCGGGCGTCGTACGCGTTCGGCGTGGTGTCGGTCGCGGCCGCGCTCGACGTCGCCGATGGCGTGGTCAGGGACGCGCGGCTCGCCCTCGGCGCGGTGGCGCCGGTGCCGTGGCGCGCCCGGACCGCCGAACGGGTGCTGGCCGGACGGCCGGCTACGGCGGAGTGGTTCGGCCGCGCCGCCGACGCCGAACTGGCCGCGGCGGCTCCGCTGCCCGACAACGCGTTCAAGGTCACCCTGGCCCGTAACGTCGTGGTCCGGGTGCTCACTGAGCTCGCAAGGGGCGAGCTGGCCGGGGGCGCCTCGTGACCGGGCGGGTGGACGGGCCGGACAAGGTCACGGGCCGGGCCAGGTACGCCTTCGAGCACCCGGTGGACGGGGCCGCCTACGTGTGGGCCGTGCCCTCGGTCATCGCCCGGGGGACGATCCGCTCGGTCGACGCGTCGCGGGCACTTGCCCTGCCCGGCGTGCTCGCCGTGATCACCCCGGACAACGCACCGCGGCTGCCCGGCACCGGCGACCCGGAGCTGGCCCTGTTCCAGACCAGGGAGGTCGCCTACCGCGGGCAGTTCGTCGCCGCGGTGGTGGCCGGCACGCTGGAGGTGGCGCGCGACGCGGCCGGGCGGGTCGTGATCGAGTACGAGCAGGCGGCGCACGACGTGATGCTGACCGCCGGCCACCCGGGCCTTTACAAGCCGGACTTCGTCAACCCCCGCTACGAGACCGACACCGCGGCCGGGGACTTCGACGGCGCGTTCGCCGCCGCCGCGGTCCGCGTCGACGCCACCTACCGGACCCCGGCCGAGCACAATCACCCGATGGAACCGCACGCCACGGTGGCGGCGTGGCACGGCGACACGCTGACCGTGTACGACGCGACCCAGGGGCCGTCCCGCGCGGCCGGGCAGATCGCCGCGGTGTTCGGGCTGGAGCCCGGGCAGGTCCGGGTGATCGCCGAGCACGTGGGCGGCGGCTTCGGTGCCAAGGGAATGCCGCGGGCCAACGTCATCCTCGCGGCCATGGCCGCGAGGGTGACCGGGCGCCCGGTCAAGTGCGCCGTCACCCGGCCGCAGATGTTCGCCGTGACCGGCCACCGGGCCCCGTCGATCCAGCGGGTGCGGCTCGGCGCCGGCCCGGACGGCAGGCTGACCGCGCTGTGCCACGACGTCATCGGCCAGACCTCCACGCTCAAGGAGTTCACCGAGCAGTCGGCGGTGGCCACCCGGCACATGTACGCCGCGCCGCACCGGCGCACCACCCACCGCGTGGTCAGGCTAGACGTGCCCACGCCGTCCTGGATGCGGGCGCCGGGGGAGTGCCCGGGCATGTTCGCGCTGGAATCGGCCATGGACGAGCTGGCCGGGGCGTGCGGCATCGACCCGGTGGAGCTGCGCCTGCGGAACGAGCCCGCCGTGCACCCCGAGACCGGCCAGCCGTTTTCCAGCCGCCACCTGACGGACTGCCTGCTCCAGGGCGCCACGCGGTTCGGCTGGGCCGGCCGCGACCCGGCCCCCGGCGCGCGGCGTGAGGGCCGGTGGCTCTCCGGGACCGGCGTGGCCGCCTCGACCTACCCGGCCCGGGCGATGCCCTCGCAGGCGCGGGCGACCGTGTCCCAGGCTGGGCGGTACCAGGTGTCGATCGCAGCGGCCGACATCGGGACCGGCGCGCGCACCGCGCTGCTGGCCGTCGCGGCCGAGGCGCTCGGCGTGCCCGAGGCCGCCATCGACCTCCGCATCGGCGACAGCGCGCTGCCGCCCGCGATGATCGCCGGCGGCTCGATGGGCACCGCGTCCTGGACCTGGGCGGTGATCAAGGCCTGCCGGGCGCTGCGCGACCAGGTCCGGGCCAGGGACGGGGCCGTGCCGCCAGGCGGCCTCAGCGCGCACGCCGACACCACGGCGGACATCGGCGCGCTGGCATCCCAGCAGCCGGCCGGCCGCGCCAGGTTCGCCTTCGGCGCCCAGTTCGCCGAGGTGCGGGTGGACGCCGACACCGGGGAAGTGCGGGTGCCGCGGCTGCTCGGCGTGTTCGCGGCCGGCCGCATCGTCAGCCCCGCGCAGGCCAGGTCGCAGCTGATCGGCGGGATGACCATGGGCCTGTCCATGGCGCTGCACGAGGAGAGCGCGATGGACCCGCGGTTCGGCGACTACCCCAACCACGACCTGGCCGGGTACCACATCGCGGCGCACGCCGACGTGCAGGACATCGACGCGGTGTGGATCGAGGAGGAGGAGCCGGACCTCGGGCCCGCCGGGGCCAAGGGGATCGGCGAGGTGGGCATCGTGGGCACGGCCGCAGCCATCGCCGGCGCGGTGTACCACGCCACCGGGATCCGGGTCCGCGACCTGCCGATCCGGCTCGACAAGCTGCTCCCGTAGGCTCGACGGGTGATCAAGGAGACGGACCTGAAGCTGGCCGACGGGCGCACCTTGCACTGCTACGACAGCGGGGAAGCGGGCGCCCGCTGCCCGGATGCGGAGCTGTGGCTGCGTCCGCACGACGGGCACGTCTCGGTGCTCGGCTCCTGCGGCGAGGCGGCCCTGGACTGGCTGGCGGCCCATGCCTGAGGCCCGGTACGACTCGGTGGCCGATTTTTACGCCACGGCGTTCACTGCCATCGACGACCCGGCCGCAGCGGCCCTGCTCGACCTGGTCGGGTCACCGGCCGGCCTGCGGATCCTGGACCTGGCCTGCGGGCACGGCCGGATCACCAGGGAGCTGGCCAGGCGCGGGGCCGACGTGGCCGGCGCCGACATCTCCGCGGCGCTGATCGGCAAGGCGCGCCAGGCCGAGCGAGAACATCCGCTCGGCCTGCGGTACGTGCACGCCGACGTCTCCTCGCCGGAGTGGCACGCCAGCCTGGACACTGCCGCCTACGACGTGGTGACCTGTCACTTCGGCCTGTCCGACATCGATGACCTGGACGGGGCCCTGGCCGGCGCCAGCGCCGTACTCCGGCCGCGGGGACGCTTCGTGTTCGCGTTCCTGCACCCGTGCTTCCCCGGTGCGCCCGGCGTCTCGGCGTCCTGGCCCTCGTCGGCCCGGTACTACGACGAGGGCCGCTGGACCCCCGAGGCGGAGCTGTCGGCGCTGCGCCGCCAGGTCGGCGCGCAGCACCGTACGCTGTCCAGCTACCTCAACGCGTTCCGCAGGCAGGGGCTCTGGCTCGACGAGCTCCGCGAGCCCGTGCCTGCGTCGCAATGGGCCGATTCCAGACCCGGCGCGGACCGGGTCCCTGTCTACCTCGCGGGCAGATGTCTCAAGGTGCGGCTGCCTGCGGACGAGCCGGCTAGCTCGCCGCGCTGCGCTGCTGGGCCGGCCGGCTGATCCTGGCGGCGAACAGGTCGCGGAGGCTGACCACGCCGTGGACCCGCCGACCTTCCACGATCGGCAGGTGGCGGAAGCCGTTCAGGAGCATGAGCTGGGCGGCCTCCTCGACCGGCGTATCCGGGCCCGCGGACTGGGGGTCCTTTGTCATCCAGGCGGACACCGGCACCGTGCTGAGGTCCGAGCCCGACGCCGCCGCCTTGAGCACGTCGCGCTCGGTGAGGATGCCGGCCAGGAAGGTGTCCTGCATGACGAGGGCCGAGCCTACTTTCTCGCGCACCATCGCGGCGGCGGCCTCGGCGACGGGGGTGTCCGGGCTGGTCGATACCATCCGCGAGCGCATCAGGTCGCCGACCGTGAAGGGCCGGCGGGCAGTGTCAGCCACCTTCGCCGATTTCGAACAGTTCGGATTCGTCGTGCGGGGCCGACGGCCCGGCGAGCTCTTCGGACAGCAGCCGCCACAGCGAGCCCGCCCACTCGGACAGCTGCGGCCACCGCATCCAGAACAGCTGAAGGGTCGTCTCGTCAAACTGGGTGTGCGCCTGCTCGGGAGATACCGAGTGGGTGAAATCCTCAAGCTGGTGCATCAGGTCGAGGAAACGGTCAGCGCTGCCATCCATTCAATCACCTCCAGGGGGAGCCGAGGGCCGGCCACTGCGGGGGGTGACCGGGCGGACGTCGGGAGACGTTAAGTGGGGTGATCCATACCCAGAAAGCACCATGCGCAAGAGGGCAGACCCTGCCTATTTTTACTCGTAGCGCGCGAAAGGTATAGACCCCTGAGACAACTAAGGGCTGACGGTGACCAGCGGGCCGTAGCTGAGGTACGGCCGCGCCCGGGCCGCCGCGCGAGCGGAAGCTCCACGCAGCCCAGGCTCTGCGGCTAGCCCAGGAGTACCCGGGTAGTCCAATCGTTACAAATTGTAGTTTCAGAATGTCGATCAGTAGCCAAGCGGCAGGGCTGACGGTTGACATTGCCGGGATCGGGGGTAAGTTGCTGATCAGTCCAGCACGGGCTCGCTAGCCGGACCGGCAGGCCTGATCAGGTCCGGGCTATGCCATGGCAGGGGCGCCCGCAGCCAGCCGCCTCTGGGCCAGGTGTGGTACTGGGACGGGCAGAAAGGTTTGCCGCGCTCATCCGGCTGGACGGGGGTTGGGCCTGGAAAGGGCCCGGGCACCCAGTAGACAACGGGGACCGAGCCCGTGGCCAACGGGACGGACTCCGGTCCGAAGGCGCTGCCCGGGTCCTTTTCCTCACGCGGCCCGCGGCGGACCAGGCACGAATCCGAGGGCGGGATCGTTGTCTCCTCGGGGGGGGGCGCTCTGCGAGAGGCGGCGTCAGCGGTCGGAAGCCGGGGCGGGGATATCATGGCCTGCACTGTCCGTGACTAACCTCCGGGACTGAGCACCGCCTGGTAACCAACTCAGCGATTAGGCAGGGGTCGTGACTGAGCCAAACCCGTCCGCCGGGGCGTCGGCGAACCGGATCGTCGTCGTGATGCCGACGTACAACGAGCGGCAGAACCTGGAGTCCGTCGCGGGCCGGGTGCGAGCGGCACTGCCGGCCGCGGACCTGCTGGTCGTGGACGACAACAGCCCGGACGGGACCGGCGACCTGGCCGACAAACTAGCCGAGACCGACCCGCACGTACAGGTCATGCACCGGACCGGCAAGGCGGGCCTGGGCAAGGCGTACATCGCGGGGTTCGGCTGGGCGCTCGAGCGCGGTTACGACGTGATCGTCGAGATGGACGCGGACGGCTCACATCAGCCCGAGCACCTGCCCAGCCTGGTCGCGGCGCTGAACGGCGCGGACCTGTCCATCGGATCCCGGTGGGTGCCCGGCGGCAAGGTGGTCAACTGGCCGAAGAGCCGCGAGGCGCTGTCCCGCGCGGCCAACATCTACACCCGGATCATGCTCGGCCTCAGCGTCCGCGACGCGACCGCGGGATTCCGCGCCTACCGTGCCGCCACGCTGCGGACGATCAGCCTGGACCAGGTGGAATCGACGGGCTACTGCTTCCAGATCGACCTGACGCTGCGCGTCGCCGACGCGGGCCTGCGGATCGTCGAGGTGCCGATCACGTTCGTCGAGCGGGAGCATGGCGCGTCGAAGATGAGCAATAGCATTATCGGCGAGGCATTCTGGCGGGTCGCGCAGTGGGGCGTCGCCCGGCGGCTCCGCCGCCTGGGCAAGCGGGCCGGCTAGACACGCAGGCCGGCTGGGCACGCAGGGTTAGCGGGGCCCGCGGGACCTGGGCCAGCCCGGGGCCTCCGGCGTGAAGGCCAGCCGTGCCGCTATGCGCTCCGGCGGTGCGGGCGGCTGCTGGTGTCCTGTTCGGTGCTGCGGCGCTCCCTGATGACCTCGAGGCGCTCGGCCAGCACGGCTTCGAGATCCTCGACCGTACGGCGCTCCATCAGCATGTCCCAGTGGCTGCGCGGCGGCTTCACCTTTTTCGGCGACGGGGATTCCCCGGTCGCCGCGACCGCGATCGCACCGCAGACACGGCACTCCCACGTGGGGGGAAGTTCCGCTTCGGCGGCGAAAGGCACGCTAAAATGGTGCCCGTTGGGGCAGTCAAAGGCGACGTCCTGACGGGGTGCCAGGTCGGTGTTCCTGTCGTTTTCGTAGCTCGTCGCACCGAGCCGGGTCCCGCGAAGTGCGCGTTCGGCCATGCTTGCTGCCTCCCAGGCGGTCAGCGGTCTCTCCAGGCAACGCTGAATACCCGGACAAGATTCCCCAGGACGACGTTACCCAACCGTATTTCGCCAGAAAGATCGCGGTTACACGGGCTCTCGGGGGGCCGGGGAGGCGTCCCCCGGAGCCAGCAGCGCCCCGGGAACCGTCGGCTAGGGCTCACGGGGGTGCCACTGACCTCGCTCGATGAGGACCTCGCGGAGCGTCTCGATGTCGTCGGTCATGACCCCGTCTGCGCCCAGGTCCAGCAGGCGGGTCATCTCGGCCCGGTCGTTGATGGTCCACACGTGCACGTCGAGGCCGAGGGCGTGAGCGCGCCGGACGAACGAGCCCGAGGCCAGCCGCGCCGGCACCTGGGCACAGCGCACCTGCCAGTGCGCCAGCCTGCGGGCGAGCAGGCCCGGCTGGCGGCTCTGCCCGGACCCTTGACCCGGTCCCTGGCCGGTACTGCCGACGGTGCAGCGGACCGCGGCGATCACGGCCGGGGAGGTGGCCATGCACACCGGCCGGCCGAGCAGCGCGCGTGCGGCCCGCAGCCGGCTGCCGGAGAACGAGGTCAGGCACACCCGGTCCCACGCGCCGGTGCGGCGCAGCACGCCGGCCAGCAGCGCGATGCCGGGCTCGTCCTTGAGGTCGATGTTGAAGCGCACCCCGGGCCAGGCGCCGAGCAGGTCCTCGACCAGCGGTATCGGCTCCGAGCCGGCCACCCGCAGCGCCTTGACCTCGGCGTAGGTGCGCGCTCCGATCGGTCCCTTCGCCTCGGTCACCCGGTCGAGGGTGCGGTCGTGGAACGCCATGAGCCTGCCGTCCGATGTCGCCCTGGCGTCGGTCTCCAGGTAGGAGTACCCCAGCTTGACGGCGTGCTCGAACGCGGTCCAGGAGTTCTCAGGGGCGTGCGCCGCCCCGCCGCGGTGCGCGAACGCGTGCGGCGGCGGGGTGTCGAGGAACGGTACCGCCACGCTCGCTAGTATGCCCGCTCCCGGCGTTGACCTGGTGAACTGCGGATGTCGGGCCCGTCGGGGCGGTGCCGCCCTAGGGGCCCACCCAGGCCCGGCGGCGAGCCTCCGCCATCGCGACGGCGGCCGCCACCGCGACGTTCAGCGACCCGACCCGGCCCGGCTGGGGGATGTAGGTGACCGCGTCGGCCACCGCGAGCAGTGCCGCCGTGCAGCCGTGGTCCTCGTTGCCGACGGCCAGGCACACGTCGCCGTCCAGCGGCGCCTCGTGCAGCGGGACCGCGCCGTCGGCCAGCTCGACCACGACCACCCGCAGGCCCTCGCCGGCCGCGGCCTTGGCCGCGGCGACCGGGTTCGGCTCCACCGTGGCCTCGACCAGCCGCTGGGTGCCGAGCGCGGTCTTGCCCACGCCCGGATGGCCGAGCGGGGCCGTGTTGCCGCATAGCCACAGGCGCTCCGCGCCGAACGCGGCGGCCGAGCGGATGATCGAGCCCACGTTGAACGGCTGCGCCACCGAGTCGAGCAGCACGGCCAGGCGCGCATCGCTGGCCCGGCGCCACTCCCGGTTGAGCCGCTTGACCTCGGTGGGGCGCAGCTGCCGGGGGGTGCCCGCCCCGGTGGGCCCCGGCGGGCTCACGGGCTGCTCACCCCGGCCCGTTCGGCCTGATAGTCCACCTGGAGCAGGCGGTAACCGCTCCGTGCGGCCAGCCGGGTCACCGGCCAGCCCTGCCCGGCCAGCCAGCGGTGCAGCGAGTCGGCGCCGAGGTTGCGCCCGACCACCAGGTAGGCGCGGCCCGCGGGCTCCAGCCGGCCCAGCCAGCCGGACAGCAGCGCGTACAGCGCCTGTTTGCCGATGCGGACCGGCGGGTTGGACCAGATCGCGGCGAACCGGTCCGGCAGGCAGGCGTCGCCGGGCGGCAGGCAACGCACGTTGGCCAGGCCGGCCGTCCGGGCGTTCCGCGCGCACAGCCCGAGGGCGCGCTCGTTGACGTCGACCGCCCACACGGCGGCGCCGGGCGACCTGACGGCCAGCACGCAGGCGACCGGGCCGTAACCGCAGCCCAGGTCGAGCACGTCACCGCCGGCCGGCGGCGCGGGGGCCTCTTCGAGCAGCAGGCGGGTGCCCGGGTCGAGGCGGCCGGGGGAGAACACCCCGGCGTCGGTGGCCAGCTCCAGGTACACGTCGGGCAGGATTACCCGCACCTGGCCGGGCCGGTGCGGGGCGTCGGGCCGGGCGGAGAAGTAGTGGTCAGCCACCGGCCGACCGGACCGGCGGCGCGGCCGGCTGGGCCTGGCCGGACCCTTCGCCCAGGGCCGGGTCGATGAAACGGCGGGTGACCCACCGCTCGACGATGAACGTCATGATGGGGACGGTGCCGGCCAGCAGCATGATCAGCGTCGGCGTGACCGCCAGCCGGAGCCTGCGGGCCAGCAGCCAGGCGAAGATCAGGTAGATGATGTACAAGATGCCGTGCACCACGCCGACGTCGTTGGCCACGGCCGGGTGCCCCGCCACCTGGAGCGGGATGCCGACGAAACACAAGACCATCAGCACCACGCCGGTCACGTAGGCCATCACCCGGTACCGCAGCACCGCTGCTCTCACTGGTTACATCTCCTATCACAGTGCTTCTAACGCAGGCCGTGCCACCGGCCGTGGTCCTTGACCTCGGCGTTGAGCCGCGCCAGGTAGGCGTTGTACGCGCTGAGCTCGTCGTCCTCTTCCTCGTCCGGCGAGCCGGCCCCGGCCTGCACCGGCGCGGCCTGAACCCGGCCGGTCACGCCGGCGGGCAGGCGCTCCGCCTCGGCGGCGACTTCCCTGGGGTCGGGCATCTCGCCCCGCCGGATCCGGAACTCGTCCCTGATCGTCTTGGCCCAGAAGACCACGGCGAACACCGCGAACAACGGCCACTCGAACGTGTACGCCCAGCTCAGCCCGTTGCCGGCCAGCGCGCGGTGGAACTGCCAGTCGCCCAGCCACAGCATGCCCCAGAACGAGACCACCATGAGCAGGTGCCAGCCCAGCCAGCGCGGGCTGATGAGGAACCGCCACACGGGACCATCCGGCCCCGGCGCCTCGGTGGCGGCGGCGCTGGCGGAGCCCGCGTTTTCCATGCCATGAGGGTAGCGCCGGCCGTGGATAATTCCCGCATGGGTCTGCACACCGGCTTGTCCGCTCCCGCCAGGCGGCTGCCTGACCGCCTCGACGACCTGCACGGGCCATGGCAGGGCACCGTCGTGCTGCCGGTGCACCTGAGCTGGCACCAGTTCCGCGAATTCGACGTGGCCAGGCAGCAGCCCAGGCTGCTGCTGTACAGCATCGTGATCAGCCAGGGCCGCCGGAACGACGTGGCCCGCTTCCTCAACGCCGAGCGGCTGCGCGAGGACTGGCCGGAGCTCCGGCTGCTGGTCAGCACCCGGATGCGGCGGGCCTGCGAGCGGAAGCTCGGCTTGCCCCGTATTAAGCTTCCCTAGCTGGCACTGTCAGGCACGATTCCCCCGCGGGCAGCGACACCCCCTGCGTATGCCAGGCTGATGACATGCGCAAATATGTGATCATGGGCGTGCAGGGCAGCGGCAAGGGCACACAGAGCCAGATACTGGCCGCGGACCTGGACCTCGTCCACATCGGCGTAGGGGACATCTTCCGCTGGAATGTGCAGAACCACACCAAGCTGGGCGCCCAGGTCCGGCGCACCATGGCGGCCGGGGAACTGGTCGGGGACGACCTGGTGGAGTCGGTGGTCAGGGACCGGCTCACCCAGCACGACTGGAACTTCGGCTTCATCATCGACGGGTTCCCGCGCAACCGGCCGCAGGCCGAGTTCTTCCTGGAGAGCTACGACATCGACGGCGTCATCGTGCTCGACCTGCCCGACTCCGAGGTCCGCCGCCGCGTGCTCAACCGCAGGCTCTGCGCCGACTGCGGCATGGACTACCACCTCATCGACAGCAGCCCGAAGGTGGCCGGCCGGTGCGATTCGTGCGGCGGGGACCTGGTCACCAGGGAAGACGACACCGAGGAGGCGCTCGCGGTCAGGCTGCGGGACTATCACGAGAAGACGAACCCGGTGATCGAGCTGTTCCGCCGCAAGGAGTACGTTTTCACCGTGGACGCGCGGTCCGCGCCCGACATGGTCCAGGAGCAGATCAGGACCTGCGTCGGGCTGCCCCCGGTGAGCTCACGCAGGTCACGGCAACCCGGGGCCGCCGGTGCGTGAGATCGCGGTATTCGGCGGCTCCTCGCACCCCGCTCTGACCGCCGAGATCTGCGCGCATCTGCGCGTGCCGCAGCGCCCCGTGCTGCTCAAGCGGTTCGCGAACGACTGCCTCGAGGTGCAGCTGCAGTCCAACTGCCGGGAACGGGACGTGTTCATCATCCAGTCCCTGGTCCGGCCGGTGCAGGAGAACCTGGTCGAGCTGCTGCTGATGGCGGACGCGGCCCGGGGCGCGTCCGCGGGGCGGGTGAACGCGGTGATCCCGCACTACGCCTACGCCCGTTCGGACAAGAAGGACGCGCCGCGGATTTCCATCGGCGGCCGCCTGGTGGCCGACCTGCTGGTCACCGCCGGGGTCGACCGCGTGCTCACGCTGAACCTGCACTCGCCGCAGGTGCACGGCTTCTTCTCGGTGCCGGTGGATCACCTGCACGCGCTGCGCGAACTGGCCGCGCACTTCCGCCAGCGGGACCTGTCCAACGCCGTGGTGGTCTCACCCGACCTTGGCTACGCCAAGAGCGCCGCGGCGTTCGCCCGCAGGCTCGGCCTGCCGGTCGCGGCGGGCGCCAAGGAGCGGATCAGCGACTCGGAGGTGCGGATCGCCGCCATCATCGGCGACGTGGGCGGCCGGGACGTGATCGTCCTCGACGACGAGATCTCCCGCGGCACCACCGTGTTCGAGCTGCTGGACCGTTTGCGCGAGCAGGGCGCGCGCTCGGTCGCGGTGGCCTGCACGCACGGGCTGTTCGCCGACAACGCGCTGGACAAGCTGGCCGCCGCCGACGTGACCGAGATCGTCTGCACCAACTCGGCGCCGCTGCAGACCGAGCATCCGAAGCTGACCATCTTGTCGGTGGCCCCGGCGCTGGCCGAGGCGATCAGCAGGATCCACAACGGCGAGTCGGTCAGCTCCCTTTTTGATCACTGAGCCTCTGTCGCTGAGCCTCTGTCACTGAGCTTGGCCGCTAGCGGTCTCGACGACCCAGGCCAGCACCAGGGCCTCCTCCAGCCACGCGTCGTAGCGGCCGCTGCGGCCGCCGTGGCCCGCCTCCATCTCGGTCTTGAGCAGGAACGGGCCGCCATGCGCGGTCGCGCGCAGCCTGGCCATCCACTTGGCCGGCTCGTGGTAGGTCACCCGGGTGTCGTTCAGCCCGGTCAGCGCGAAGATCGGCGGATAGGCCTGCCCGGTGACGTTCTCGTACGGCGTGTACGACTTCATGTACGCGTAGACGTCGGGGTCGTGCAGCGGGTCGCCCCACTCCTCCCACTCGGTCACGGTCAGCGGCAGCGAAGGGTCCAGGATCGTGGTCAGCGCGTCCACGAACGGCACGTGCGCCACGATCCCGGCGAACGCCTCCGGCGCCATGTTGGCCACCGCGCCCATCAGCAGCCCGCCCGCCGAACCGCCCCGTGCCACCAGCCGCGGCGCGGACGTCCAGCCCGTCTCGGCCAGATGCCGGGCGCACGCGATGAAGTCGGTGAACGTGTTCTTCTTGCGCAGCAGCTTGCCGTCGGTGTACCAGGACCGGCCCATCTCGCCGCCGCCCCTGATATGCGCGATCGCGTAGACGAAGCCGCGGTCGAGCAGGGACAGCACGGGGATGGAGAAGGCCGGGTCCCGGGAGAGCTCGTAGCTGCCATAGCCGTACAGCAGGCACGGCGCGCTGCCGTCACGCGGCGTGCCCTTGCGGCAGACCAGCGAGATCGGGACCCGGGTGCCGTCGGGGGCCACCGCCCACTCCCGGTGCTGCTCGTAGTCCTCGGGCCGGTAGGGGACGCCGGCCGGCGAGGGGAGCACCGGCTGGCGCTTGAGCAGGGTGAGCTCGCCGGTGGCCATGTCGCAGTCGTAGACCGAGCCCGGGGTGACCAGCGAGGTGAAGGCCAGCCGGTACCGGCTGGCCTGGAACTCCGGGTTCACGCCCGGCCCCACCCGGTAGACGGGCTCGCCGAACGCGACCTCGTGCTCGCCGTCCTTGCGCAGGATTCGCAGCCCGGTCAGTCCGTCGCGGCGGAAGTACACCACGGTGTAGTCGGCGAACGCGTCCACGCCGAGCAGCCGGGTGCCGGCCTGGTGCGGGACCAGCGGGGTCCAAGTGCGCGGATCGGCCAGCGACGCGGTCGCGACCTCGAAGTCCTCCGCGCCGTCGTTGTGCAAGATGAGCAGATGGTCCCCGGCGTGCTCCGCGTCGTAGTCCACGCCCTGGCGGCGCGGGGCCACCACGGTGAACTCAGCCGAAGGATCCGCGGCGTCGAGCAGCCAGACCTCGCTGGTCAGGACGCTCGCGCTCCTGATCATGACGTAGCTCTCGCTGCGGGTCAGGCTCACCCAGACGTGGAAGTGCTCGTCCGGCTCCTCGAACACCATGGTGTCCTCGGTGGCGGGAGTGCCGATCCGGTGCCGCCAGACCCGGTACGGCCGCCAGGCGTCGTCCACGGTCGTGTAGAACACGGCGGAGCCGTCCAGCGACCACGCGCAGCCGGCGTAGGTGTCCGGGATCTCGTCCGGCAGGGCGGCCCCCGTGGCCAGGTCCTTGATCCGCAGCGTGAACCGCTCGTTGCCGGCGAAGTCGGTGGAGTAGGCCAGCCAGCGCTGGTCCGGGCTGGTGCGGAACGTGCCGAGGCTGAAGAACTCGTGGCCGTCCGCAAGCTCGTTGCCGTCGAGCAGTTCCTCCTCCCCGTCCAGCGGCTTGCCGTCCTCGGCCATCGGCGGGATCACCTCGCCGGGCCGGACCGCGCGGCGGCAGTACACCGGGTACTGCTTGCCCTCGACCGTCCGCGAGTAGTGCCACCAGCCGCCCTTGCGCACCGGGACGGACAGGTCGCTCTCCTGGGTGCGCGCCTTGATCTCCTCGAAGATCTGCACGCGCAGCGGGGCCAGGCGGTCGGTGAGCGCGTCGGTGTAGGCGTTCTCGGCCTTCAGGTAGCCGATGGTGTCCGGATCGTCCTTGTCGGCGAGCCAGGCGTACTCGTCGATCACGGTGTCGCCGTGGAAGGTGCGCGGGCTGGGGATCTTCTTGGCCTCGGGCGGCTCGATCGTCATGAGAGCCCAGTCTAATGACGCGCCCTGCGGATGCGGCGGAGCGCGGCTTTGACACCATGGGAGGCTGGCTCGGCAAGAGGAGCCGAGCCGCCGGCCCGGGAAGGCTGGCGGGAGCGGTCACGGCTAACCTTGCCTCTGGGAAGCTTGGTGCCGACGGGAAAGGGGCGTCTCATGACGGAGTGGTCAGATGTCCCAGCGGTCGCCCGTCCGCTGCCCGAGCCGGAGCCGCAGCCGGTGCTCGCGCCGCTCACCACCGCCGCGATCTTCATGGTGCTGACCATCGGGCCCGGCGGGGAGGATGCCGTCAGGGACCTGCTCGCCGACTGGGCCGGCTTGCAGCGATCGGTCGGATTCCGCGTCCCTGAGGCGCCGCTGGGCTGCGTGGCCGGGATCGGTTCCGACGCGTGGGACCGGCTGTTCTCGGGCCCGCGTCCGGCCGAGCTGCATCCGTTCCTTGAGCTCACCGGGACCGTGCACCGCGCCGTCTCCACGCCGGGCGACCTGCTCTTCCACGTGCGGCACGAGCGGATGGACGTGTGCTTCGAGTTCGTGAGCCAGGTCATGACCCGGCTATCCGGCGCCGCCACGGTGGTCGACGAGGTGCACGGGTTCCGCTACTTCGACGAGCGCGACCTGCTCGGCTTCGTCGACGGCACCGAGAACCCGGTCGGCCGCGCGGCCGGGGTGGCGGCCCTGACCGGCGACGCCGATCCCGGGTTCGCCGGCGGCAGCTACGTCATCGTGCAGAAGTACCTGCACGACATGCCAGGCTGGAACGCGCTGGCCGTCGAGGAGCAGGAAAAGGTGATCGGGCGCACCAAGCTGTCCGACATCGAGATGCCGGACGACATCAAGCCGGCCAACTCGCACGTCGCGCTCAACACCATCGAGGATCCCGACGGCAACGAACGGCAGATCCTGCGGGCCAACATGCCGTTCGGCGAGGTGGGGCGGGGGGAGTTCGGCACCTACTACATCGCCTACGCGGCCACCCCGAGCGTGACCGAGCAGATGCTGGTCAATATGTTTATCGGCAACCCGCCAGGTAACTACGATCGCATCCTCGATTTCTCCACGGCGGTCACCGGCGGCCTGTTTTTCGCGCCGTCGGCTGACTTCCTCGACGACCTCCCGGATCCGCCAGGGGCGCTTCCTGACCCGGCCGGCGCCGCGGCGCCGGACGAGCCCGGTTCCCTCGGCATCGGCAGCCTGAAGAGGAGCACCTAGCATGGACAACCTGCATCGCGAGCTCGCTCCGATCTCCGGCGCCGCCTGGGCCGACATCGAGCAGGAGGCGCGCCGGACGTTCGAGCAGCACGTCGCCGCCCGCCGGGTGGCGGACGTCAGGGGACCGGACGGGCCGCTGCTGGCCAGCGTGAATACGGGCCACCTGGCGGAGATAGGCGCGCCCGCGGACGGCGTGATCGCGCACGCGCGCGTCTCGCAGCCGCTGGTCCGGCTGCGCGTCCCGTTCACGGTCGGCCGGGCCGACGTGGACGCCGTCGAGCGCGGCGCGCAGGACGCCGACTGGCAGCCGGTCAAGGACGCCGCCAAGAAGATCGCCTTCGCCGAGGACCGTGCCGCGTTCGAGGGGTACCAGGCCGCTGGCATCACCGGGATCAGGCAGAGCACGTCCAACCCGGCGCTCACCCTGCCCGGCGAGGCCCGCGACTACCCGAACGTAGTCAGCCAGGCGGTGAGCTCACTGCAACTGGCCGGGGTGAGCGGCCCGTTCTCGCTGCTGCTGTCGGCCGATGCCTACACGATGGTGAGCGAGACCTCCGATCACGGCTACCCGATCCGCGAGCACCTGTCCCGCGTCATTGACGGGGAGATCATCTGGGCGCCCGCCATCGACGGCGCGTTCCTGCTTTCCGCCCGCGGCGGCGACTTCGAGCTGCGGCTCGGCCAGGACCTGTCGATCGGCTACCTCGCCCACGATGCCGATGCCGTGCAGCTGTACTTCCAGGAATCCCTGACGTTCCTGGTCTACACGGCCGAGGCCAGCGTGGCCCTGGCGCCGGGCGGCGCCCCCTGACGGCCGGTCACTCGTACCGGGTGGGCGGGAACGGGTGGTGCTCGTTGATGTGCCCTAGCTCGTCCCGGTCCTCTTCGCGGCGGAACTCGGCCCGCTCTTCCTGCCAGTCCTCGTTCTGCGTGATGTCCTCGGGCTGCGGCGGCGTGTCCGTGGCCGGCGGCACTTCGTCCGGATCGTAGGCGTCAAGCCCCGCGGCGACCCGCTCCTCTTCGGTGAGCCGGGCGAGGCGGTCGTCGTCGGGGCGCTGCGACGCGCCCCCGTGCTCGCGGCGGTCCCGGTGGAACCGCTCGGGGAAGTCGTCCTGCTCTGACATCGCGCCTCCTGGCGTATCGGCGGTCGGGTCTAAGTTACTCCTCCGGGGGAGCTCCGGTCTCCGGTAGCATCCGGGCAGCGCGCGTGAGCGTCGGCGACGATGGTCGCGCACCATCGACGGGGAAATGATGCCGGCGCGCGGAAACACGGGCTCATGTCGTTGTTTCACCGAAACATTAAATGGTTACCGCAAAGTCGCGGAAACACCGCCCGATTACATCTTGCGATAGCTATATTAGTGCTCGACGAATTACGTTCGGTAACCTGTGGATGAGCTGTGCATAAGCCGGTGGATAACCGCCGTAACGTGCGGATAACTGCTGGAGTTCTGTGGATATCGTGTGGACAGGGAAAAACTCAAAATGAATTCCCGCAGACTCTTGCGCGACGGCGGGGAAAGCAGTAGAAATACTTTCACCGTTGGAAACGGGAACCGTCCGGGGGCAACCCCGGGACGCGGGAAGTATCGGGAAACCGGCACGTCACGCGGGTATCCAGGACCGGCGGGCGGCGCGTGACGCCGGGTTTGCCAGGCAACTGGCGAGCCTTGCGCGACGTTGCCAGGCAAGGCCCCCTCCATCTCATACATGGAGGGGGCCTTGTTGTGTTCCGCCCAGTATTGACATTCTCCCCGGCCGCGGTCCGCGCGCAAACATGGCGGCATCAACGAAAACGGGCAAGCGGGCCGGAATGGGTCCCGAGGCCGGGTCAGCCGGCGCGTACGGCGATGCCCGGGTAATCCAGGACTAGGCCGCTCTCGTCATAGATCAGCGTGCAGGTGAAGCCGAAGGCGGGAGCGGCGTAGCGGTAGTGCTGGTGCCCGGCCTCGTCGGGCAGCCGCGCATAACTCTGCTCCAGTCGCTCCGCGCGCAGGCCGAGGGCGCGGACGTACGCGGCCGGCGCCGCGGCGCGAGCCCCGGCCGCCAGCCCTAGGCGGTGCACCGGCAGCGTGTTGGTCAGCGCCGACGACTCCAGGTCGACATCCAGGCAGCCGTCCAGGTCCGCCGCCACGCGGCCGTCGACATGCCATCGGCCCTCGCCGTCGCAGGCCAGCAGGGTCTCACGCGGGCCCCGCGCGGTCCGGGCGGTGACGCGGGCCTCGCGGGTGATCCAGGCCGCGTCCAGCCGGATGCTGTAGCTGACGATCCAGGTCTGGCCGTCCTCGACCGCGGCGGTGGTCCCGTCCATGCGCCAGCCGCCGGACGCGGCCTGGAAGTAGGCGACCTCGAAGCCCGAACGGGCGGCCCGATGCTCCCAGCACGCGGTGGCGGGGAGCGGGGCGAAGCTCATGGTGCCAGTGTGGCAGAGCGCCAGTGTGGCCGAGCGTCCGCGCGGCAGAGCCGCCTGGTAAGGGATTGAAGCCGCGCCTGCCAGGAGCCTACGGTGGGAAGTGCGCCCGGGGCCCACCCGGGTAACGCCGTATCCGCCGCTGGGACCTGCCATGAGACTTCGCCGATCACCCCGCCGGCCCCTGACCCTGCTGAGCACGCGGGCCGTCCCCGCCCCCGGCGTCCAGCCGTGCGCCCGGGCCGCCCGCCGTCGGCGGTTCCGCTTCGCGCGTACCGGCGTGCTGCTCGCGGTCATCGGCGTCGTGCGGCTGGCGCGGACGGCGCGCTCGCGGTGGCGGATCAGCCTCGCGTGCTGCGGCGTCCTGCTCGAGGTCCTAGGCCATTCGGTGCTCGCCGGCCCGGCCCGCGGAGCCGTCGACCTGCTCGGGCTGGTTGTGGTCATGATCGCCGTGCTGAAGAGCGAGGGACCGGCCGAGGCTCGCCGCCAGGCCCTCCCGCAGACCGCGTGGCGCTGGCACGGTTGACCCTGGAGGCCGTGGGTCAGCCGGTATCCCACCGCACCCGCAGGGCGGGCGGCTTGCGGAAGACCAGGCCGCGCGGCGCGCTGGGGTAGCCGGGATCCAGCCGCAGCCGCGGGAGCCTGGCCAGCAGGGTCTCGACGGCCACCTGCGCCTCCATCCGGGCCAGGTGCGCGCCCAGGCAGAAATGCGGCCCGTGCGCGAAGGCCAGGTGGCGCCCGGCGTTCGCCCGGCGCACGTCGAACACGTCCGGGGCGGCGAACACCGCCGGATCCCGGTTCGCCCCCGCGATGGACACCGTCACCTGGTCACCGGCCTGGATGACGGCGCCGCCGAGCCGCGTGCCGACGGTGGCGTACCGGTCGACGACCGCGGCGGCGGGCTCGAGGCGCAGCGACTCCTCGACCGCCGCGGGGACCAGGCCGGGGTCGGCGAGCACCAGGGCGAGCTGGGCGGGGGAGGAGAGCAGGTGCAGCACGGCGTTGGCGATCATGCCCTCGGTGGTCTCGATGCCGCCGAACATCAGCACCGCCGCGTTCGAGATGGCCTCCTGCTCGGCCAGTGGCCCGGAGACCTCCGCTAGCAGGGAGCCGCCCCCGGCGATCACCTCGCGGAGGCTGGCGGCCAGCTCGCCGAACGCCGCCGTCCCGGCCGTCGCCTCGCTAGTCGCCCCGCCGTCGGCACTGCCCGGGCCGGCGGCGGCGGCGTCGGCCTGGACCGCGGCCACGATCCCGTCGTACCAGGCCAGGATCGTCCCGGGGTCGTCCTGCCCGAGGCCGAGAACCTCGGCCATGACCGCGACCGCGAGCGGGCCGGCCACGGCCCGGCGCAGTTCGGCCGCGCCGTGCGACTCGATGGCCGACACCAGCCGGCCGGTCTCGGCCCGGGTGAACGCGGCCAGCCGCGCCTGCACCTGGTCGTGCCGGAACGGGCGGTTGAACGGGCCCCGGTGGCGTGCGTGCGGCGCGCCGTCCAGCGAGAGCATGCTCGGCCCGACCACCTTGGCGGTGGAGAACCGGGGATCGTCGACGGTGAACGTGCGCGCGTCGCGCAGGACCGCCATGGCCAGGTCGTAGCCGGTGACCAGCCAGGCGCCAAGGACCGGGACCCAGACGGCGGGCGTCGCGGCCCGCAGCCCGGCCAGCACCGGATGCGGGTCGCCCTCCAGGTCGGCCAGCGTGACGCGGCCGGCCAGCACGGTCGGGCTAGTAGGCATCAACCGACAAAATACCCGGGGCGGATAGGTTGAGGGGGTGGCGGATGTGCGGATCCTGCTCATTTCGGGCAGCACCAGGCAAGGATCGGGCAACACGGCTGCCCTGCGGACAGTCCAGGCGCTGGCGCCGGACGGGATCGCGACGGAGCTGTACGACGGGCTCACGGCGCTGCCCGCGTTCAGCCCCGACGAGGACGAGCGGCCGCCAGGCCCGGCCGCGGACCTGAGGGCGCGGATCGCCGCGGCGGGCGCGCTGCTGTTCTGCACCCCGGAATACGCGGGCACGCTGCCCGGCAGCCTGAAGAACCTGCTGGACTGGACGGTCGGCGGCGGCGAGATCTACGGCAAGCCCGTCGGCTGGATCAACGTCGCGGTGGGCGGCCGGGGGACCGGCGCGGAGGAGCACCTGGCCATGGTGCTGCGCTACGTCGGCGCGGTCGCGGTCGACGGGGCGTGCGTCCGCGTGCCCGTCCCGCGGGAGGCGGTCGGGCCGGACGGGATCATCACCGACCCGGAGATCCGAACGGCGCTCGGAGCCGCTCTCACCGCCGTCGCCGGGGCAGTCGCCCGGTCCGTTCGGTAGATCAGGAGCGGACCGGCCCGGTATTGACCCGGGGTCCCTGGCGCGGTAGAACACGTTCTACCGCGGCACGAAGGAGTGCATCATGCCCGTCCCCGCGCCACGCGATCCCGGAGCCGCCCGCGACATCCTGACCGGATGGCTCGGCGATCCGGCGCGGCTGCCCGGGGCGCGGATCACGGACCTGAGGACACCGGAGTTCACCGGCTTCTCCAGCGAGATCCTCATGGCCGACGTCGAGCACGGCGGTGGCGCCGAGGCGCTGGCCGTGCGCGTCGCGCCGTCGCACTACCAGGTCTTCCCGGAGACCAGGTTCGCCGAGCAGCACCGGCTGATGAGCATCCTGGACTCCGCCACGGACATCCCGGTGCCCCCGGTGCTGTGGTACGAGCCCGATCCCGGGTACCTGGGCGCGCCGTTCATCGTGATGCGGCGGATCGACGGGAGGGTGCCGCCCGACGTGCCGCCCTACCACACCGACGGCTGGGTCACCGAGATCGGCCCCGCCGAGCGGGAGGCCATGTGGTGGTCCGGCCTGGACATCGTGGCCCGGCTGCACCGGCTCGACGTGACCGCGCTGCCGCTCGGCTTCCTGGACCAGCCGCGGTGGGGCAGGCTCGGCCTGGACCAGCGGCTCGGCTACTACGAGCACTACATGAACTGGGCCTACCCGGGCCCGAAGCCGACCGCGACCAGGGCTCTGGCCTGGCTGAAAGAGCACCGGCCCGGCGAGCCGAACGGCCCGGTGCTGCTCTGGGGAGACGCCAGGATCGGCAACATGATCTTCGCGCCGGGCGGGACGCCGGTCGCGGTCCTCCCCGCCCGGAGGCAAGCCGTTCGACATGGAGGCGACGCTGCTGCTGCCGGTGCACCTGATGGTCGGCACCGGCTACGGCCTGGAGCCGGACTGGAGGCACGGCATGTACCAGGGACCGGACCTGGTCGTCCAGGGCGTCGGCTACGACCTGTCCCGGCCGGAGGACGCGGCCCGCATGTGGGGCATGGTCGACGCCGTCGGCCGGTTCGGCTACGACGGGCACACCGGGTACGGCCTGTACGAGTACTGGGCGCTCGGCGACCACCCGTCGTTCCGCAGCTGAGGCCGCTAGGCGTCGCGGCGGCGCAGCAGCACCGCGGTCACGGTCAGCAGGATGGCCGAGAGCAGGACGAAGACCCCGGTCTCGGTGAGCTGGAAGGTCCAGAAGCGGTCGGCGGGCTGGTAGGTGATGAACCCGCGGTAGCCGCTGAGTACGGCCCGGCAGGCCTGCGGGATGCCCGGGCCTCCGTTGCCCAGCGACGCGCAGGAGGCCGGGAGCTGGTTGATGGGTATGCCGCTGAACACGGGCTCGTTGTTGCCCATGACCACCAGGTGCCCGTCGGGGGCGTGGACCCCCTGGGCCAGCTGCCAGAAGGAACCGCGCGGCGTGTAGCCCTGGAGCACGTTGTAGGTGACGGTGACCGCGCTCATGTAGTGCGCGCGCACCCAGAGCACGATGACCACGCGCACCGCGACGAACCCGGCGAGCGTGACGGCCATCGCGGGCAGCGTCCGGCGCAGCAGCGCGCCCGCGCAGATGCCGAGCGACATGGCGAACACCGCGTACCCCACCGGGACGAGGTCCATGAGGTCGAAGTGACCGGGGTCGAACTGGTCCAGGGCCAGCGCGTTACCCGGGCTGTACCACCAGGTCACCAGGGCCGAGATGGCGCCGCCCCAGACCGCCGCGGCGAGCAGCAGCCAGCCGGCCTTGATCGCGAGCCAGCGATCCCTGGTGATGCTCTGCATCCAGGCGAACTGGACGGTCCCGGCGTCGAGCTCACCGGCCACCAGCGGGGCGCCCCAGAACAGCCCGAACAGCAGCGGCGCGCTCAGCGTCGCGATGACCAGGAAGCCGATGACGTGGCTGCCCATGAACAGCCCGCCCCCGGCCACGTCCCGGCAGCCGTGGCCCGTGGCGCAGGCGGCGGCGCTGGCATGGAGCCTGGCGGCTATCTGCCGGCCGGTGATCAGGATGACGACGGCGAACGCGGCCAGCAGGGCCGCGGCGACGCCGAGCTGGAAGCGGTACTGCCGCCAGGTGAGCCAGGTCATTGTTCTTCTCCAACCGTGGTCAGGTGCGAGTCGGCCGGGGCGGCGTCCTGGCCCATGTAGGCGAGCACCATCTCCTCGAGCCCGACCTCGTCGCTCTCCCAGGCCGGGTCGAGGACCGCGGCGTTCCCCCTGACGAGCAGGGTGGTCTGCCGGTCGGTGCGGGTGGCCTGCACGATCGTGTGGGTCTTCTCGATGGCCGTGGTGGCCTGGCGCGGGCCGCGCAGCACTCGGTGCTCGGCCAGCAGCGTGTCGATGTCGTCGCACAGCTGGACCCGGGACTCGGCCAGCAGGATGAGGTGGTCGGACACCCGTTCCATGTCGGCCAGCAGGTGCGAGGACACCACCGCGGTCACGCCGCCGCCGGCCACCGCCTCGGCCAGGATGGCCAGGAAGTGCCGCCTGGCCAGCGGGTCAAGCGCGGCGACAGGCTCGTCGAGCAGCAGCAGCCTGGGCTTCTTGGCCAGGGTCAGCGCCAGGGCAAGCTGGGCCCGCTGGCCCCCGGACAGCGAGCCCGCGGCCCGGTCAAGCGGGATCTTCAGCGACCTCAGCCGGTCCCTGACGAACGCGGCGTCCCAGCGCGGGTTCAGCCGCGCGCCGATGCCGATGTGGTCCTCGGCGGTGAACCGCCGGTACAGCGGGATCTCCTGGGCCAGGAAGCCGACCTCGGACAGGAAGGCCGGCTGCTGGCGGGGCACGTCGCCCAGCACCTTCGCCTCGCCGGAGGTCGGCCGGGCCAGCCCGGCCAGCAGGCGGAGCAGCGTGGTCTTGCCCGCGCCGTTCGGGCCGATGAGCGCGGAGATCCGCTCTTGCGGAACGGTGATGGTGCATTCGCTTAGGGCGGTGACGTGGCGGTACTGCTTGCACAGTCCGCCGGTCTCGATGGCCGGGATCATGCGATCTCCTCTTTGGCGGCGGCTTGCAACGTGACACGCAGGAGCGACTCGATCGACTCGTCGTCGAGCCCGGCCTCGCGGGCCTGCCGCACCCACCGGGCCAGGCTGCGGCCGAGCCGCGAAACCGTGCCGGGCGGTGGCCCGGGCGGGAGCTTCAGCACGAACGTGCCGTGCCCGGCCCGGGCCTCCACCAGGCCCTCGCGCTCCAGGTCGCGGTAGGCCTTGAGCACCGTGTTCGGGTTGACGGCGGTCGCCCCGACGACCTCGCGGACCGAAGGCAGCTGATCGCCCACCTCCATCAGGCCCATCCGCAGGGCCTGCCGGACCTGCTGCACGATCTGCAGATACGGCGGCACCACGGACCGGCTGTCCACCCGGAAGCTGATCAAGTCGTAGCTCCTTAGTGTCTTACGTAGCTAAGACACTAAGGCGGTAATCGCGAGCTGTCAACACACGGCCGGCGACGGGCCGGGGGCGGAGCGGCGACGGGCCGGGGGCGGAGCGGGAAGAGCGGCCTGGCGTACAAGCCGCGTTCAATATCCGTCAGCTGACCGATGTATTGCGCTGCAAGTTGCAGCAGCATTTTCGACGCAAGAGGCATTCGAGTAAGTCGCTGAGAAACCGGATAGACGCGATGATGACACAGACCCGCCCCACCGAGCTACACCAGCGTCGCATCCTGATGACCAGGAAACCGGCCGCGGCGGCCGAGGCCCGCAGTCAGGTCCGCGCGGTCATCCGCGCCTGGGAGATCCCGGTCGATCCCGACATCGCGGTCCTGCTCACCAGCGACCTGGTAACTCACGCCATCATCGGCTGGGACAGCGCGACCATCACGCTTGCCGTCAGGTGCTCCCGCGATCAGCTGCGCGTCGACGTCTACGATACGTCGCTTCCGCTGCCGATGGCGGTAGACGAGCAAGCGATCACCGAGAACCGGCCCGGGCTGGCGCTCCTCGCCTCCCTGGCGACCGAGTGGGGTTCCTTCCTGACCTTCACCGGTAAGGCCATGTATTTCGCGCTCGCATTCCAGGCTGACTGGTTACGCATCTAAGACAAGACACCATCAAGTGAAGTCCAGTGAAGGGGAAACGTGAGAAGCACTACGCTCAGCAGCCGGCACGAACGGCCTGGTCCGGGTTCGTACTGGATCAAGAGCTCGTTGAGCTACGCCAACGGCAACTGCGTCGAGGTAGCGAGCCTGCCCGGGGGCGAGATCGGCGTTCGTAACAGCAGGAACTCCGCGGGGCCCGTCCTGAGGTTCACCTCGGATGAGTGGCACGCCTTTCTCGGCGGCGTCAGGAACGGGGAATTCGACGGCTTCGGCGGGTAGCGACCGCACGCGCTCAGCTGACGGCAGCGCCGAACCACTTCGGCAGCTGGCTGAGCAGATCCTGCTGGTCTTCACCGACCCACGCCACGTGGCCGTCCGGCCGCAGCAGCGCCGCGGGCACGTCCAGTTCCTCGCTGACGTCGACAACGTGGTCGACCCGATCTGCCCAGCCCGCTACCGAGAGCCGGCCGGTCTGGTCGAGCAGCAGCCCGCGGCCGCCGTGCATCAGCCCGTAGAGGTGGCCCCGCTTCAGCCCCACGTCCCGCAGCCGCCGGCCGAGCAACTCGTGCCCCTCGCCGAAGTCGTAGCGGATCCCGATCGCGGTGATCTTCTCGATCAGGTACCGGTTCACGTCCTCGAAGTCCATCAGTTCCGACACCAGCCGGCGCACTGACTGGGGGCCCGGCTCGACGGACATCAGCTCCATCATCGCGCGGGTGTTGTCCAGCACGTCGGCCGCCACCGGGCGCCGTTCGGTCTGGTAGCTGTCCAGCAATCCCGCCGGTGCCCAGCCGCTGACCTCGGCGGCCAGCTTCCAGCCGAGGTTGAACGCGTCCTGGATGCCGAGGTTGAGCCCCTGCCCGCCGGCCGGCGAGTGGATGTGCGCCGCGTCGCCGGCCAGCAGCGCCCGGCCAGCCCGGTAGTGATCGGCCAGCCGGGTGGAGTTGCCGAAGCGGGAGAGCCAGCGCGGCGAGTGCGCGCCGAAGTCGGTGCCCGCGACGGCCCGCAGCTGTCGCTGGAAGTCCTCCATGGTCGGCGGCACCGAGCGGTCCTCGGCCACCCCCGCGGCGGGCACGCCGACGCGGTACGCCCCGTCCCCGAGGGGCATGAGGCCGAACCGCAGCTGGGTCTTGCGGACTTCCTCGTTGGCGGCCGCGATGGTCGCCGGATCCGCGGTGACCCGCATCTCGCCCAGCAGCGTCTCGACCGTGGCGGGCTCGCCGGGGAAGCCGATGCCGAGCAGCTTGCGCACCGTGCTGCGGCCGCCATCGCAGCCGACGAGGTAGCGCGCGCGCGGCTGCGTGCCGTTGGCCAGCTCGGCGGTCACCCCGTCCTCGTCCTGGCTGAGCCCGACCAGCTCGCAGCCGCGCCGGATCTCGACGCCGACCTCGGCGGCGTGCTCGGCCAGCAGGCGGTCGGTGATGTTCTGCGGGATGCCGAGGACGTACGGGTGCGCGGTGTCCAGCCGGTCCGGCGCCGGCTTGCGGATGCCCGCGAAGAAACCGCCGAGCGGGTACTTCTGGCCGAGCGCGAGGAACCGCTCCAGCAGGCCGCGCTGGTCCATCACCTCGATGCTGCGGGCGTGCAGGCCGAGCGAGCGGACAATCGGAGTCGGCTCCGCGTCCCTCTCCAGCACGAGCACGTGCACGCCGTGCAGCCGCAGCTCGCCGGCCAGCATCAGGCCGGCCGGTCCGCCGCCGGCCACGATCACGTCAATCATGAAGCCCCCGTTCAGCAAGGTTGCGTTTCCGTAGGTTCTGGCCTCGGCCAGCCATTCTGCGGCACGACCCCGGTCTTGCCGCAAGCCCCCCGCCCCGCCCCGCCCACCGCGCCGGTCCTCATGCCGAGCTGGACTGAGTACCGGGGGCCGCGGCGGGCGCGGAGGGAAGCCGGAGGGCCGCGAGCGCGTCGGAGGTAAGGTCGTGCTCGGCAGCGTCGACCACCCCGAGGTCGGCGCGAACGTGCAGTTCGGCCGCCTTGACGAGCAGGGCCACCACCGGCGATCCGGCGGCGGCCGCCTTCGCCTCGGCCAGGCTGCGCAGCTCCGTGAGCAGGTGCACCCGCTGGCGCCGCAGCACGGCGGCCAGCGTCGCCTGGTCCCCGGCCTGGGCGGCGGCTACCACCTTGAGGAAGAAGTCGTCACGGTAGCCCCGGGTGCGCACGTTCGGCTCGCTCAGCCAGCGGTCGAGTTCCGCGCGCCCGGCCGGGGTGATCCGGTGGACCAGCCGGTCCGGCTTGACCGGCTGCGGCTGGCGCTCGGACTCGATCAGGCCGTCCCGGGCGAGGCGGTCGAGGACCTGGTAGAGGTGGCCGATGTTCAGTCCGCCCCACTGTTCGCCCACCGCCTGCTCGAAGCTGCTCTTCAGCTCGTAGCCGTGCGCGGGCTTGGCCGCGAGGAGAGCCAGTACGGCGTGGTGAAGAGGCATGGCACCGCTCTCCTGCCTAGGTCGCGTAACGAACCGATCTCACCTTACATTGTCACTAGGTAAAGCTATTGCATTGTTACTAGGTAAGGGCCAGAGTAGTCATGTGGCCCGGCTGACGCCATGCGGCCGGGGGAGCGGCAGTCGGAAGGTGCCGGTGATGCGGAGACTCGCCTGGTCGCAGCTCAGGTTCCGGACCGGCCGCGCGCTGGCGCTGCTGACCGGGATGCTGGTCGCGACCACGGCGTTCACCGTGCTGACGGCCGCGGCGCGCACTGCTCAGATCCGCACCATCGGCACGGTGAACGCCAACTTCCAGCCCGCCTACGACATCCTGGTCCGCCCTGCGGGGGCGCGGAGCAGCCTGGAGTCGGCCACCGGCACCGTCCAGCCGGACTTCCTGTCCGGCGTCTACGGCGGTATCACCATGGCCCAGTGGAACCAGATCTCCAGGATCGCCGGCGTGCAGGTGGCGGCGCCGATCGCCATGGTCGGGTACACGTTCATGAACGCCCAGTTCCCGGTCCGGCTGCCCGCCGCCGACGTCGCCAAGCCAGGCCGTCAGCTCTACCGGATCAACACCTCCTGGGTGAGCGCGAACGGAGCCACCCGCATCCCGGAGCCCGCCTCGTACGTCTACGTCACGCCGGACCGGGTCCACTACAACACCGGCAACGGCGCGACCAGCGAGACCCTGCCGGGTGGCTCGAGGGTGATCCCGTGCCCGGCCTACAACACGCCGTATAACCCGTTCAGCCCCGCCGGACGGTCAGGTGCATCGTGCTGGTCGAAGATCAACGGTGACGGCCTCCCTCCGGAAACCATCAGCAGCGCGGGCCTGCACGGGCATGCGGGCTTCAGCGTCAGCTGGCAGTTCCCGATGCTGATCGCCGCGATCGACCCGCAGGCCGAGGCTAGGCTGGACGGCCTCAACCACGCGCTGACCTCGGGCCAGTACCTGCCGGAGAACTTCGACACCGCGAACCCCCGTGACGGTTTCGGAAGGGTGGGGGGCTTGTTCCCGGTGCTGGCCGCGGCGGACAGCGGCATCGGCGAGGACGCCGTGACCCGGGTCGAGGAGCTGCCCGCCCCCGCGGCACCACCGGTGTTCGACCCGGACACGATAACCAGGGACGCCGCGGTACCCGGGGACGCAGTGCTCGGCAACACGATCACCGCCCGGCAGGCGTACCAGTACCTGCTGAGCGCGCTGGGAGGACACGGCAGGCAGAACATCTTCAACGGGCTCGGGGCGTACTGGTCCGTCGGCCCGGTGAGCTACCACCACGGCAGCGACGGCGACCCGAACCCCTCGGGCCCCTTGGTCCCCGCCGCGGTGCACAACCCGGACTCGGTGTGGGAATCCGACGCTGAGTTCCTGGTTCCCCCGATGGACAACGCCGATAGCCAGTACCGGACGCTGCGGCAACGCGCCCTAGTACCCGACTTCAGGACCAAGGTGCCGCAGGAGCCATTGCCGGTGCTGGACGGGACCTTCAGCCAGGGCAAGATCGCCGCCTTCGATCCGCTGTCTCAGGTGCCGCTCGGCCCGTACCAGCCGACGGTGGCCGCGCCGGCGAGCCAGGCGAGCCGGAAGGCGCTGGGCGGCGGCGACCTGCTGCCCGACCTCAACATGGGCGGCCTGGTGACTCAGCCGGTGCAGCTGGTCACCACGCTGGCCGCCCTGCCCACGCTGGAGAACAGTGACTACACCGGCAGCGCGCAACTGGCCCGCGCCCCGATCAGCGTGATCCGGGTCCGCGTAGCCGGCGTCACCGGCCCCAGCCCGGCCTCGCTGAACCGGATCAAGACGGTCGCCGAGCAGGTCGAGCTGCGCACCCACCTGACCGTGGACATCGTCGCGGGATCCTCCCCGGCGCCCACCACGATCGCGGTGCCAGCCGACAGGTACGGAACGCCCGCGCTGCTGCTTAGCGAGGGCTGGGTCTCCAAGGGTGTCGCGATCAGCATCCTGAACGCCGTCGACCGCAGCAGCGTCGCCCTGTTCGTGCTGATCCTCGTGGTCTGCGCGCTGTTCGTGGCCAACTCGGCGACCGCCGCGGTCCGGGGCCGCCGTACCGAACTCGGGGTGCTGACCTGCCTGGGCTGGACCCGGCCCCGGGTGTTCGCCACCGTGCTCGGCGAGGTGACGCTGATCGGCCTGACCGCGGGCATCCTCGGCGCGCTGCTGTCCCCGCCGCTGGCCACGGCGCTCGGGCTGCACGCCTCCCCGGTCCGCGCGGCCCTGGCCATCCCGGTCGCGATGGCGCTGGCGCTCATGGCCGGGGCGGTGCCGGCCGCTCTGGCCGCCCGGGCCGAGCCGATGGCCGCGGTACGGCCGCCGGTGCTGGCCGTGCGGCGCGCCCGCCAGCCGTCCGGCATCACCGGCCTGGCCGTGGTGAACGTGCTGCGCACGCCCGGGCGCACGATCGTCGGGGCGGTCAGCCTCGGCGTCGGCGTGACCGCGCTCACCGTGCTCGTGGCGGTCACGCTGGCGTTCCGCGGTGCCGTCGTCGGCACCCTGCTCGGCAACGTGGTCACGGTGCAGGTCCGCGGCGTGGACTATGTCGCGGTCGCGGCGACCGTCATCCTGGGCGTGCTGGCCGTGGCCGACGCCCTGCTGATCAGTATTGCCGAACGGGCGCCGGAACTCGCCACGCTTCGGGCGTTCGGCTGGCCCGAGGCGGCGCTGCGCCGCCTGGTGATCACCGAGGGAGCGCTGACCGGGCTGGCCGGTTCGGTCGTCGGCGCCGCGCTCGGCCTGGCCGGCGCCGCCATCTTCGCGCGGCAGCTGCCGCCGCTGCTGTTCGCCGCCGCGGCCGCCGCGGTCGTGGCCGGCGTGCTGGTCACCTGCCTGGCCGCGTTGCTCCCCGCGCACCTGCTCCGCCGGCTGCCCGCCGCACAGCTACTCGCCCAGGAGTGAGCCATGACTGTATTTCCCCGGCCAACCCACCCCGGCCAGCCTCCCGGCGCCGATCCTCTCCCCGCCGCGATCGAGCTTCGCGGGGTCAGCAAGCACTACGAGGCGGTGACGGCTGCCGACAACGTCAGCCTCAGCGTCGAGCCGGGCACGCTGATCGCGCTGACCGGCGCCTCGGGATCGGGCAAGTCCACCCTGCTGCACCTGATCGGCGCGATCGAGCGCGCCGACTCGGGAACCATCCTCAGCGGCGGCACCGAGGTGACCGCGCTGCGCGGCGCGCCGCTGGCGGCCTACCGCCGTACGGTCGGGTTCGTGTTCCAGCGCTACAACCTGCTCCCGGCCCTCACCGCCCTGGACAACGTGATCGCGCCGGTGCTTCCGTACCGGACCGGCTGGGACAAGCCCGGACGCGGCCGCCAGCTTCTCGAGGAGGTCGGCCTCGGCGGGCGGGAGCGGTCCCTGCCCTCGCGGATGTCAGGCGGCGAACAGCAGCGGGTCGCCATCGCCCGGGCCCTGATCAACACCCCGCACCTGCTGCTGGCCGACGAGCCGACCGGCAACCTGGACTCGCATACCGCCACCGGGATCCTCGACCTGCTGACCAGGCTGCGCCGCGAGAGCCAGATGACGGTCATCATCGCCACCCATGACCCGCAGATCGCGTCCCGCTGTGACCGGATGATCAGGCTCAGGGACGGCGCCATCATCGATGACATCGAGATCGCCGGCGGCTATCCGGTCGACGAGACCATCCGGCGGGTCGGCCAGCTCGGCTGACCGGCGGATCGCGGTGGCGGCCCTAGGCCCGGCGGCGCGGGTGTACCCGAGCAGTCCGGCCAGCGGGTCCCTGGTGACCTGGTCGACCAGGGGGAGCGGGGTCACCGCCGGGTAGACGATCGTCACCGGGCCGTCCAGGTCGCCCGCGACCATGGCCCGCCCGGTCCACATCGCTGTAGGCATCAGCGTCAGCCCGGCGCCACCGGGATGGAAATCCAGCTCCTTCGGCGTCTCGATCTGCAGCACCGTGCCGCTCCAGCCGATGCCGGGGTGCAGCGAGGATATGGCCGCCTGCGCGCCAGACTCGCCGATCAGCCTGCCGCGCCAGGCCAGGTCGGAACGGAAGGCACTCAGTATCCGCGGCCAGGCCGCCTCGACCAGGTGACGGTGCGCCGCTCGCAGGGCCCGATCCAGGTCACGCCACGTGTCGCGGTCCCGGGCCGCCAGCGAGCGCAGCCAAGGCCCGGGCGGCCGTGATCCGGCCACGCGCTGCAGCTCCCCGGTCACGAGGGAATCCGGCGCGGACTGCACGAGCTCCAGCCCTTCGGCCAGGTCGGCTGACACCGGGTCCAGGAAAAGCGGACCTGTCGCGGACGGCGGGATCAGCTCGAGCAGCGGGCGAGCGGCCTCGGGAAACCGGGCCGCGGCCGACCGGCGCCAGGCGCCGAAGAGCGGTTCCCGCCGCTTGAGAGCCGCAATGGCATGCCCTGTCTCCACAAGCGGCGCGGGCTGGCTCGCGAACCTGGTCTTGAGCAAATCCTCAGCAGTGAGGTGAATTCGGAGCATGCCCCCGACACATCCTGCCCGTTATGCGAGTTTTCGACCGAGATCTAAAGGATGGCACCTGGCGCAGCGCTCCAGCAAGCTTCGCGGCGCGGCCGCAACTCAATCGGTAGCCGGGAAGATCCAGCAACCGGGCGGACGGGCTCAGGCGCTGGTGCTCGTAGCAGGGCGGGTCGTCCTCCCGCCGAACCTGTCGAACTCCCCGAGCCGCGCACCGCCGAGGAACGCATCCCACTCTTCCCTGGTGAACCTCAGAACGGACCCTGCGGGCTCCCGGCTGTTGCGGACGCCAACCGAACCGCCGGGCAGCTCCGCCACCTCGACGCAGTTGCCGTTGGAGAAGCTAAGGGAACTCTTAACCCATATTGCGTTCATCTGCTTACTCCTCGTCACTCGGATGCTGTCAGCCTGGCCAGGTTGCCGGAGCTCTGGCCGTGTCGCCTGCCCCGCCGGTACTGGCGCCGGATGATCTGCGGCGTACATGAATAGCTAAAAGGTTCGATTCAGTGCGGTCAAGTGTGTACTCAGTCGAAAAATTGTCGATGCAGGGAGGCCTGGCCGGCTGGTCCTGGTCCTCAGCTCCGGCCGGGCCCGCAGGCGGTGTCCCTTTAAGTTCTGCAATTTCACGAAACGCGAGATTTGCTGACTGCTCCACAAATAACGTGGTGGTAACGGCGCCCTTCACGACCACCCCGAATCCAACGGATGATGCCGATGTGACTCGACGGGCACTCGATCCTCGAGTTGCAGAATGAGCTGCTCCTTATCGTTACGGCCTGTTGGTTATAGCAAGTTTCCAGTTCGCGGAAGAGCAAAAAGATGGCACGACGTCAGGCTGGTGAGCTCGGGCTTACTGACGAAACGGAGTGTAGGCGTACACGCGTGGTGTTCATGAGCACCGGGTGTCATGAGGCTTCGGCACCCGGTCGGCTAGGTCGGCAGCGACTAAGAGATCAACAGCTAGGGCAGCGCGTGTAATAACAATGGCACCTGTATGCATAAACCACACTGAACACCGCGCTAACAATAACCACAAGGTAAACGTGCCGTCACTGCGGTGGATGCTGGTTAACAGGGATTACGCAAAGCTATGGTCCGGCCAGGCCGTGTCAGCGGTCGGGGATACCGTCTTCGGGACGACGCTCGTGCTATGGGTGTCGCAGGTTCTCGTGCCCGGCTCAGCGTGGGCACCCGTCGCCGTCAGCGGAATCCTGATCGCCGCGGGCGCCGCGGTTGGCCTGGTCGGACCGGTCGCCGGGGTCTTCGTGGACCGGTGGAACCGGAAGTCGACGATGATGCGGACCGAGGCGATCCGTGCGGTGATGGTCGCGGGCCTGACCGGACTGTCGTTCGCCCCGGTCCGCGACCTCCCCACCGGGATGTGGCTCGCTGCCGTCTACCTGGTCGTGTTCGTCTTGACCGCGGCCGGTCAGTTCTTCAATCCCGCCAGGTTCGCCACGACCGGGGACGTGGTGCACGGCGAACAGGACCGGATGCGAGCGACCGGACTCGCCGAGGCCACCACGTCGGCGGCCGGAATCATCGGGCCGCCAATCGCGGCGCTCTTGCTGGTCACCGTCGGCTTCCAGTGGGCGCTGGCCGCCAACGCCGCCTCCTACGTCGTGTCCTATCTGGCCATCCGCTTCCTGCGCCTGGCGCCAGGACCTCGCTCGCCGGCCCCTGCTGACGCGGGGAGTACCGGCCTGTACGCCGAGTTCTCGGCGGGCCTGCGGCTCTTCGCGCGCAACCGGTTCCTGGTGACACTGCTGACGGTCACGGTGATCTGCCAATGCGGCACCGGTACCATCAGCGCGCTGAACGTGTTCTTCGTGACCCGCGATCTGCACGCGTCGTCCGGTTTGTTCGGCGTCGCGGAGACGGCGATGGGGGTGGGCTTCATCATCGGCGCGCTTGCCGCCGGCCGCATGGTCCGGTGGATCGGTGCACGCGCGCTCACTTGGTCAGGCCTGCTGGCAACCGGCATCCTGGCGGCTGGTTACGGACTGCAGCGCAGCTTCCCTGCTGGCCTCGTCATGCTGGCGATCTATGCCATGCCGATCGCGATGCTGAACACGGCGGTGGCGCCAATGCTCCTGGATGCGGCGCCGCGCGAATATCTCGGCCGGGTGATGGCGGTGTTCATGCCGGTCAACCAGCTAGCGTCCATGCTCTCGGTGATCGTCTCCGGCTGGCTGACGAGCACCCTCCTGCGAAGTTTCCGCGCTTCGTTCGCCGGCATCACGCTTAACTCGGTGAGCCTGATATTCATCGTCGCCGGCGGCCTGATCTTCGCATCCGGCGTCCGCGCGTTCGCAGCCCTGCCCGGAACCAATGTCCCGTGAACCCGCGTCATGTCAATTCGGAGCCCGGGCGCCTCGAGGCTGGTGTCTCGCGCGTTCCGCGCCGGGCCCGGCCCCTCACTGATAACAGCAAGAAGCGCGAATTGAGGTGGGCAGGGCTCCGGCCGGTTAGGGGAGCGGGGACTGGCTCCAACCTGGGTGCAGCTGGTTTTGGCCGAGTCAGACCGTGAGCGCGATTTTGCCGGTGACGCTGCCGGATTCGAGGAGTTCGTGGGCCTTGGCGGCCTCGGCCAGGCCCAAGGTCGCCTGGAGGTGTACGCGCAGCTTCCCCGATTCGGCCAGGTCGGCGAGGGCCTCGAGAGCCGGGTAGTCCGGTTCGACGCTCAAGCCCGCGAAACGGCGGCCCTCCGCCTCGGTGCGGGCGGCGAGATCGACATCGCGGCGGCTCACGATGGTGACCAGCAAGCCGCCACGGCGCAGCACGCCGATGGAGCGCCGGGCGGTGTCACCGCCGATGGTATCGAGCACCACATCTGCGTCATCGACATGCGCGGCGAAGTCGGTGGTGCGGTAGTCGATGACCTCGTCGGCGCCCAGGCTCGCGACGAAGTCATGCTTGGCCGCGCTCGCGGTGCCGGTTACGTGAGCGCCGCGGGCCTTGGCGATCTGGACCGCGAGGTGCCCGACACCGCCGCCTGCCCCGTGAATCAGTACCCGCTGGCCGGCTGTCAGCCGGGCGGTACCCACCAGGGCCTGCCACGCGGTGAGGCCCGCCAGCGGGAGCGCTGCGGCCCCGGCGTGGGACAAGCCGGAAGGCTTGCGGGCAAGCTGGCGAGATGGCGCCGCGACGTACTCCGCGTACGCACTTCCCGCGCGCGGGAAGAACGGCATGCCGTACACCTCGTCGCCGGGCTGGAACCGGGTCACGCCGGGCTCGATGTCCTCAACCACCCCGCTGACATCCCAGCCGAGGATGAACGGCGGCTCGCCGAGCAGCGGGAACTGACCGGACCGGATCACCGCCTCTACCGGGTTCACCCCTACCGCCCGTACCCGGACCAGCACCTCGGTGGGCAACGGCACCGGCCGTTCCACCTCGGCTAGCTTCAGCATCTCCGGGCCGCCGAAGGCCTGCTGGCGGATCGCATGCATAGTCGCGGACATCGTTACTCCTCGGTTCCCGACCGCCGACGGCAGCCTCGGTACGACGCTAGGAGGCCGATAGGAACCGATTGGTACCCTCGGCTCGTGACTGCTGGCAACGTGTTCCTGGCCGACTGCCCGGCCCGGCTGGCCGTTGAGATCATCGCCGACAAGTGGGCCGTTGTGGTCCTCTACGGCCTCGCCGGCAAGCCGCGACGGCACGGTGAGCTGGCCAGGCTGATCGGCGGGATCTCACACAAGGTGCTCACTCACACGCTGCGCCGGCTCGAGAGCAGCGGGCTGGTGGCCCGGCATGCCCATGCCGAGGCCCCGCCCCGAGTCGAATATGAGCTCACCGAACTCGGCCGTACCCTGATCGACCCGATCAGGATGCTGGCCCAATGGGCCGAGGCCAACGGCGACGCCATCCTCGACGCCCAGGACCGCTCCTGACGGGACCGATACGGATCTGGGCTCTGTGCCAGATTCGTGTCATGTTCGGCGCCGGGAGAACGTGACTACTGATCGCCATGGCGCACTCGATGCCGTCAAGGACGCCGCCATAAGCGCACCGACCGGGCGGCCGCTGCGGGGCTCAGCGCGGCGGGATGACGCTGAGCCTGGCGGTCAAACTCGGCTCGTCCACTCCGAACTGGCGATGACGGCGTCGGCCACCTGCTCAACGGTGCGCCCGCCGGTATCGATCCGCCGGCCGATCGCGGCACGTTCCAGCGCATCAGCATGGATCACCGCCTGGTCGGCGACCCGCAGCAGGTAGGTCACCGGCTGTCCCGCCAGCGGGTCGCCTGGCTGCAACCAGCTGCCGCCGCCCCGGCCGCGCAGCATGATCCGCCTGGTCAGCTGATTACGGTCGGCGTGCAGTCGGCACAGGGTGAATGTCGCAACGGGCAACGCGTCGGCGTACGCCGAGACTGCCGCCTGGTCCTCTGCCGGGCCGACCACGACCATTCCCTCGGCGCCGGCCGTGCGGTAGGTCTGCCACAGCGCCGCCACATTGCGGGCCCGTATCCTGTGGCCAGCCACCGCCGGCCCGCTGAAACCGATCTGGTCCAGGTCGGCGTACGCCGCCATCAGCCCGGCAGACACAGCCCGCCGGTAGACCGCGTAGCCCACGGTTGACTTGCCGACACCGGTGACCCCGCATAGCCACAAGACCGGCCCGTCAGTGGCACTCATCCCGCGTTCGGCCGGCTCGACCACGCTATCCCGGTGACCCGGACCGGTCAGGGCGGGCCAGCCACCCGTGCGCACATGGACCTGCCGCACCACCTCGGCCACCGGCAGGCCGGTGGTGTCAACACGCACATCGGCGACGGTGCTGGCGTCAAGGTCGGCCGCTTCCTGCGACACCCGCTGGATCTGCCCGATCGGCGAACCTCGATCCACGAACCGCTGAATCAGCTCCTCGCGGTCGGCGCGCAGCAGGCACAGCGTCACCAGACCCTGCGGGATCTCATCGACGGGCACGCATGCGCCGGGATCAACAACGCCGGACACGACGAGACACCGGGCGCCCTCCGCGCGGAAATTCGCCACCACGCCACCGAGGTTGCGTGCCTTCATCCGATGCCGCCCAGGATCCGCCGCCGGCGCGGGATAACAGATTCCCAATTGGTCGATGTCGACATAGGCGGTCTGGAGCCCCGACTGGATCAACTGAGAGTAGATCGCCCAGCCCACCGTGCTCTTGCCAACTCCGGGCGGACCACACAGCCACAGGACAGGGATTTTGTCCTCACTCACCGGCTGCCCCTGCAGCAATTTCACTCGAGCAGATATGCAGAACGTTTTGACTAATCATGTGATGGCAGGTACGCCGGCCAGCCCGGCCTGTCGTCCGCGCAGGCCAGCACGATTCAACCTGACTGGACACTAGGAGTCCGCCAGCCACGCCAGAAAGCGGCCCCGCGACCAGCAGCGGCCAATGGCCTCGGCGCGCAGGGCCGACCGGCCGAACACCGCCAGGCCGATGATGCTGTGGCCAGAGGCGCGGCGATCTCCAAGTGTCGGTATCGCCGGCGCGACTCCGACCCCCTCCGCTGAAACCCACGCCACTGCCCGGCCGGCCGCCGCTTCGTCGAGGCGGTGCAGGAAGCGCAGGCGGCTCTCGAGCGGAAAGTGTGACAGCGCCCACGTCGTAGTGACGACAGGCAGGGCGTCCGCGGGCACCTGGGCGAAGGCGCCGGGCATCACCTCGACGGCGTCACCTCGCAGCAGCAGCGGAGGGGCCGTCGCCGCCAGCGCCATCTCCGCTTCGAGCCTCGCGGCCCGCTCCGCCTGATCCGGCCACAGGCAGGCGCGCAACCACCGGGCGTCATCCGCGTCGGTCACGTCGACCGGATCGAAATCGACGCCGACCCGGGCGACGACCTCGGGCATCGCCCGCGTCGGGATGGGCCGGTCTCCCACGATCGAGGACGACAATTGCACGGGAGACGACGGGTCGCCCAGCGATTGCCCGTTGCTGTACGTGATGCCAACGCGATCGACATTGAGATTGAGCCCAGCCGAACAACCCACGTCGATGAGCCCGACCGCCTTCGCGCCTACCCGGCGCGCCGCCTCGGCAATGGCCGGATACAGCACGGCACAGTGTCCGGTCTCGCTGGTCCGCGTCTGACGGCGCACGGCGATAGCCACGACCGAGTCGGTCATTCGCAGCAGCGTGTCGATCGCCGCGCCAGCGGCAGCGTCGCCGTCCGCAGCGGCATAGGCCGCGGCAAGCGCCGGGGTGCGTCCGGCGAGGGCGAGGTCGTGCAGCGCGGCGAGGATCACCGTGGGGTGCCGCTTGCGCGCTGGCGCCGCCTCGATGGCGCGCAGCGCCTCGTCGGACTCGCTCAGGGCGACGGCGACGCGCTCGTACAGCGGCGATGTTCCGGCGGCGTCGACCTCACCGAAGTGCCGGTACACCTGAGCGAGCGTGCGGGCCCTGCCCACAGGAACGGCGCTTCCCGCGGTCGGCCCTGGCATCCCGGCGATTCTAGCCATCAGAACGACAACCCCGACCCTTCACCTGGCACAACAGCGCCGAGGAGATCTCCGGCCGACTCGTCGGCTACTGCCGCTCCTCAACAAATAGCACCCGTTCGGCCTCATCGGCGGCGATGATCTCGCCCTGCATGCCAGTTCCGCGTGGCCCCTGCGCGGGTTCAGCCCAAGAAACTACTTTCCGAGAGAATACTCTTGGTGTATTCTCTCGGTTATGAGTGTTCCGCTGACACTGCTTGGCCTGCTTGAGCGGGGGCCAAGTCACGGGTATGACCTGAAACGCGACTACGACGCGTACTTCGGGCGGGGCAGGCCGCTGCGCTACAGCCAGGTGTACGCGACCCTGTCCCGGCTGGCCAGGGACGGGAAGGCGGTGGCCGGGCCCGTCGAGCAGGAGGCTGGTCCCGAACGCCGGCGGTACGTCATCACCGAGATGGGCATCGCCGACGTGGAGCGGTGGCTGGCCGAGCCGGCCCCGCCGGAGCCGGACCTGCAGAGCGAGCTGTTCGCCAAGGTGGTGCTCGCCCTGATGCTCGACCGGCCGGCCGACAGCTACCTGGACGCCCAGCGGGCAGCGCACCTGCAGCGGATGCGCGAGCTCACCGAACTCAAGCGGGACGGGGACCCGCTCGGCGTGCTCCTCGCCGACCACGCGCTCTACCGACTGGAGGCTGACCTGCGATGGATCGACCACACCGAGGCCCGGCTGGACCTGCTCTCGCGAGCGGTACGCCGATGACCGCAGACCGGGAAACTGCGAACCTCATCGAGGCCCGGGAGCTGGAGAAGTCGTTCGGGCAGACACCGGCGCTGCGCGGCGCCTCGCTGGGAGTCCGGCCGGGCGAGATCGTCGCGGTCATGGGGCCGAGCGGATCTGGCAAGTCCACCTTGCTGCACTGCCTGGCGGGCATCCTGGTCCCCGAGGAGGGCGAGGTGTGGTTCGGCGGGCAGCGGCTGGACACGCTGAGCGACAACCGGCGCAGCGCGCTGCGCCGGGACCGGTTCGGGTTCGTGTTCCAGTCCGGTCAGCTGGTCCCCGAGCTGACCGCCGAAGAGAATGTCGCCCTGCCCATGCTGCTGTCCGGCACCCGCCGCGGCCCGGCGATGACGGCGGCCAGGACGTGGTTCAGCACGCTCGGCCTGGACGGGCTTGAGCACCGCAGGTCCGGGGAGCTGTCCGGCGGGCAGGCTCAGCGCGTCGCGCTGGCCCGCGGCCTGGTCGCCGGGCCTGAGGTACTGTTCGCCGACGAGCCAACCGGGTCGCTGGACTCGGTGTCCGGGGAGCTGGTGATGGAGCTGCTCACCGCCGCCGCCCGCGAGCACGGCACCACCGTCATCCTGGTTACCCACGACGCCCGGGTCGCCGCCTACGCGGACCGCGAGGTCGTCGTCAGGGACGGCACGGTCAGCACGCTCACCGGGGCCAAGCCGTGATCGGGCTCGGGCTGCGGCTGGTGCTCAGCGGCGGCCGCGAGGCCGTCACCCGGCTGCTCGTCCTGGCTGTCGCGGTCGGTCTCGGCGTCGGCCTGCTGCTGACCGTCGTGGCCGCGACCAACGCGGTCAGCACCTGGAACAACCGGCACGCATGGTTCGTGACCGGCACCGCGTTCGTGCCCCCGGGCCCGGCGACGGCGGGCATCGCCCCGCTGTGGTGGCACCCCATCGGCGACACCTTCGACAGCCAGGACATATACCGCTTCGACGTGGCCGCCACCGGTACGTCGTCGCCGGTGCCGCCGGGCATCCCCCGTGATCCGGGACCGGGCCAGTACTACGCCTCGCCTGCGCTGGCCGCGCTGCTGCGCAGCACCCCGGCGGACCAGCTCGCCGACCGCTACCCAGGCCGCCTGGCCGGGGTGATCGGCGACGCCGCGCTGCCGTCGCCGGACTCGCTGGTCATCATCGTCGGGCACACCCCGGCGCAGCTAGCGCACACGCCCTACAGCGTGCAGGTAACGTCGATCGCCGCGGCGGCGCCCTACAGCGTCGGGGACCGGCCGGTGAACCCGAAGGGCCTGGACTACACCCCCGCCGTCGGGGGAATCCAGCCGAGCGGCATCGACCTCATCCTGTCCGTCGTGGTGCTGGCCATGCTGACCCCCGTGCTGATCTTCATCGCCACCGCGACCCGGCTGTCGGCCGCCCGCCGGGAGCAGCGGTTCGCGGCGATGCGCCTGGTCGGCGCGACCCGCAGGCAGGTCTCCCTGCTCGCCGCCACCGAATCAACGGCGGCCGCGGTCCTGGGCGTGGCGGCCGGGTTCGGGATCTTCTTCCTGCTGCGCGCCCCGGTCGCGGGCATCCCGTTCCTTGGTGAGCCGTTCTTCCCCGCCGACATGTCGCTCAGCCTGCCAGACATCCTCGCGGTCGCGATCGGCGTGCCCGTGGCCGCTGCCGTAGCGGCCCGGCTCGCGCTGCGCCGGGTGCACATCTCCCCGCTCGGCGTCGCCCGCCGGACAACGCCGAGGCCGCCGCGGGCCTGGCGGGTGCTGCCGCTGCTGGCCGGCCTGGCCGAGCTCGGATTCTTCGTCGTGCACGGCACCCCGGCATCCCCGAGCGGTGAGATCTGGGCGCTCCTGCCCGGCTTCCTGCTCATCATCGTCGGCCTGATTATCGCGGGCCCGTGGCTCACCATGGCCGCGGCGCGGATCATGGCCCGGCGGACCAGCCGCCCCGGCGCGATGATCGCCGCCCGTCGCCTCGCCGACGACCCGAGGGCCGCCTTCCGTGCCGTCAGCGGCCTAGTGCTCGCCCTGTTCATCTCCACCGTCGCCGTGGTGGGCATCACCACGCAGGACGCCAAGGACTTCACGCGGTGGGCCAGCCCCGCGGCCGCGGCCGTGGTGACGGACCAGCTGGCTGCGTCGGGCTTCTTCACGTCCTCGCAAGAGCCCGCCAAGGCAGGCGCGGGGCCGGCCGCACCCGCCGCGCCGCTCGCGGCCCGGCTGCGCGGGATTCCCGGCGTCCAGGGGGTGGTCGTGGTCCGCGCGGACCCGCGGCTGACCATCCCCGGGACATTTCACAACCTCGGCACCTTTCCGGGCGGCAGCAGTCCGGTTTCGGCGGGCGTAGTCTCGTGCGCGCAGCTCGCGACCGTTCCCGCCCTCGGCCGCTGCCCGGCCGGGGCGACAGCGGCGGCGTTCCCTGAAGACGGGTTCGACGGCTCCCTGGACGGCACGACGTCGGCTGGGATTACCTGGCCAGCCGTGAACGTCCCGGCCACGCGGCTTGACAGCCTCGGCGTGGACGCCATCAACGTGGGGACGAACGGCTCCGTGCCAGCGGTCGAGCAGGCGAGAACGATGCTTGAGAACGCATACGCGAATCCCAGCGCCAGGGCGCCGTCCACCCTCGGCGACCTGATCGAGCAGGATGATTCCGTCAACAACGCCTACCAGCAGCTCGCGACCACGGTGATCCTGGTCAGCCTGCCGATCGCCGGCTGCACGCTCGCCGCGGCCATCGCGGCCGGGCTCGCCGACCGCAAGCGGCCGTTCAGCCTGCTGCGGCTCACCGGCGCCCGGCTCGCCACGCTGCGCCGCGTCGTCGCGCTGGAAAGCGCCGTCCCGCTGCTCGCCGTCGCCGCCGTCGCGATCGGCACCGGGTTCGGCGCCGCCGCGGAGTACGCCTCCGTGGCGCAGCACTACCCGATGGTGGCGCCCGGCGCCGTGTACTACCTCATCACCGCGGGCGGGATCCTGGTGTCCCTCGGCATCATCGCGGCCACCTTCCCGCTGCTGGCACGCATCACAGGACCCGAGGTCGCGAGAAACGAATGAACCTGCTTCCGGGAAGCAGATGCGGGTCCGATCACGTTGTCTTGGCCGAGGTCAGGAGCTCGTGAGGATGACCAGTTGCTGGGTCGCCCGGGTCATCGCGACATAGCGGTCGACCGCTCCTTCGATGCCCCTGCCGAACGCCTCTGGATCGATGAGGACGACCAGGTCGAACTCGAGCCCTTTCGACAGCTCCGGGGTCGGCGACCGGACGCGGGACGTTGCCCGGAACGCGGGATCGCCGATGACGCAGGCGATCCCGTCGGCATGAGCGGCGAGCCAGTTGTCGAGGACCGAGCCCAGATCGGAGGCGGCTCCGTGTACGACGGGGACGCCGCTGCTGCGGATGGAGGCCGGCACGTTGGCGTCCGGGAGCACGGCCCGGATGACCGGCTCGGCTTCGGCCATGACCTCTTCCGGGGTCCGGTAGTTGATGCTCAGAGAAGCCAGGCTGATCTGGTCGAAACCGATCCGCTTGAGCCGTTCCTGCCACGACTCGGTGAACCCGTGCCGGGCCTGGGCGCGGTCCCCGGCGATGGTGAAGCTCCGGGACGGGCAGCGGAGCAGCAGCATCTGCCATTCTGCGTCGGTCAGTTCCTGGGCCTCGTCCACGACGATGTGGGCGAACGGGCCGGCGAGCCGGTCCGGGTCGGTGCCGGGCAGTGCGGCCTCATTGACCAGGGCGTCCTGGAAGTCCTCGCCGCGCAGCATCGTCACCAGGCCTGCGCCGTATTCGTCGTCCGCGGCCTCGATCAGGTTGTCGAGGACCTTGGCCATATGCTCGCGTTCGGCGGCGACCGCGGCGTCATGCCGGCGCTTACGTCGTGATGCCTGCGGGTCGCCGAGCCGCTGCCGTGCTGCGTCCAGGAGCGGCAGGTCGGACACCGTCCAGGCCTGGACGTCCTGGCGCTGCAGCTGCTGAACCTCGTCGGGGCTGAGCCAGGGGGCGCACAGGCGCAGGTAGGCGGGTACCGACCATAGGTCTCCGACGAGGTCAGCCGCTTCGATCAGCGGCCACGCGCGGTTCAGGGCCGTGCGCAGTTCCCTGTTCTCCACCAGCGACCTGCGGAGCAAGTGCGCCGGGGCGTCGCCGTCGTGCTTGTCCATCAAGATCGTGAGCAGCCCCTCCCAGATCTGGTCGCGCGCCTCGTTGTGCGCAGTACCGGGTTGCGCTGCTTCGAACGCCTCGGCCCAGTCGTCGGTGCTCAGCCAGATGTCGGACCAGTGGGTCCCGACCGTCATCCCCTCAGCGGGCGGATTCTCGTAGAACCTGACGGCCGGCTCGATCGCCTTCACCAGATCCGCCGACGACTTCAGGAGGGCCACGTTCGGGTCAGCCTCGATCGTGGCCGCGCCTCCCTCGGGAACGAGGTCCCGCAGGGTGCAGGTCTGCACGCCCTCCTCGCCGAGGCTGGGGAGGACATCGGCGACGTAGGCCAGGTAGGGCTGGTGCGGACCGACGAACATCACGCCGCCCCGGCGGTGACCGAGGCGAGGGTCGGAGTAGAGGAGGTAGGCGGAGCGGTGCAGGGCGACGACGGTCTTGCCCGTACCCGGACCGCCGTCGACGACGAGAGCGCCGCGAGATCCCGCGCGGATAATGGCGTCCTGGTCGGCCTGGATAGTACCGAGCACGTCTCGCATCTGGGCCGACCGGCTGCTGCCCAGGCTGGCGATGAAGGCGGACTGATCGTCGAGCGCGGCGTGCCCTTCGAGCCCGTCCGGGGTGAACACCTCGTCCCAGTAGTCGCTGACCCGGCCACCAGTCCAGCGGTACCTGCGGCGGCTGGCCAGACCCATCGGGTTGGCATGGGTCGCTCCGAAGAACGGCTCAGCCGCGGGGGAGCGCCAGTCGAGCAGCAGCCGGCGGCCCGCGCGGTCGGTGAGGCCAAGCCGTCCGACGTACACGGGCTCGGGATCGTCTGTGCCGACGATGCGTCCGAGGCACAGGTCCAGGCCGAAGCGGCTCAGGACGCGCAGCCTGGTGGTCAGCCGGTGGATCTCCATGTCGCGGTCCATCGCCCCCTGGCCTATGCCGCCGGGCGCCTTGAGCTCGGCATCGAGGCGGCCGGACAGGTCGGTGATCGACTGCTTGAGGCTCTCCGCGATGGCAGCGAAGTGCTGCTCGTCGCCGGCGATCAGCGTCGGGTCGGCCTTGGGAGAGAGGCGGTCAGGAAGGTCAAACGCGCTGGTAGTCATGGGGTTCATGTCATCAGCTCCGATCTGAGGTCGCTTGCAACCATGGGGCGCAACAAGGCGCCTGGGCCGGCGTGACGAACCTGGTGGCCACGACGAGCAACGCTCCGCCTGACGTCGACCCGTGGCCGTGGTCGGTTCAGGTCACCGGGGGTTTGCAGGTTGTCGTGTTCTGGGTCCCGGCTCGACGATCCCGTGTGGTTCACGCGGACACTGGCGGCCTTTCCCCGCTGACCGCGTCGAGCAGCAGCGTCGCGGCCACCGACGCCCCGTCAGTGCGGATCGCGCCGGCCATGGCGGTCGCTCGCGCGCGGGTCTCCGGGGTCAGGGCCTTCCGGAGCGCGGCAGACAGGGACTGCGTGGTCGGAACCGGACCGTCGTGCGCCGCGCCGATGCCCAGCTCGGTCACCCGGCCGGCCCAATAAGACTGATCTCCGGCCGCCTGGGGCACTATGACCTGGGGCGCGCCGGCCCGGGCGGCCGTCGTAGTCGTGCCCGCACCGCCGTGGTGTACGACGGCGGCCACCCGGCCGAACAGTGCCTGCTGGTTGACCTCGCCGACGACAAAGCAGTCGTCCCGGTCGTCGATCAGGGCGAGATCGGCCCAGCCGCGGCCGACGAGAACGCGGCGACCCTGCGCGCGGACCGCCTCGATCGTCACCCGGGAGGCGTCCTTCGCGACGCCGCGCATGCTGCCGAAGCCCACGTACACAGGTCGTGTGCCTGCGTCCAGGAACGCCGCCAGCTCGGTCGGCAGCGGGCGTTCGTCCGGCAGGATCCACGCCCCGGTGTGCACGACGTCGAGGTCGGGCGTCCCCTGCCACGGACCCAGGATCGGGTCCGCCGCCAGCCACAAGTGGTCGGTGAACATGAACTCGCGGACGTCATCCACCGGTGGAAGGCCAATCGACGATCGGTGGACGTTGATCGGCGGACTGAACAGCGCGTTCCAGTCCTGGGCGAACAGGCTGTCCAGCACCACCGGGGCGAAGGTCGCATACCCGTGGGGGATGGCCAGCTTCTCGGCCACCGACCCCGCGACGAAGTGCGACATGCCGGTCGCCAGGAGCATGTCGCATTCCGCGACCGCTGCGGCGACCGTATCGTACTGGGCGGCAATGAACTCCGCCACGCGCCGGGACCGCTCCTCGGCCGTCGACGGCCGCTCCCACGATCGCCAGGCACGGCCGAACGGCATCAGCGGTACGTCGACGCCGGCCAGCAGCTCCGCGAACTCCTCGTCCGGCGGCGCGCACACCCGCACCTCCGCGCCCAGTTCCCGCAACCGCACCGCGAGCGCGACCATCGGCTCGACGTCCCCGCGCGACCCGTACGTCGACAACAACACACGCATTTCGCGTCCCCGTTTCCGTAGGTTCAGGCCCCGGCCATCGATTCTGCGGCATGACCCGGGTCTTGCCGCAAGCCCCCCGGTGCGCTATATGTTGAGAGTGGAGAGGAGTGCGCACTCTCCTCTGCCTTGATCGTCCGCTGTGGATGAGCATCCCGTCTCAGCGATCACGTCGGCTGACTCCCGTGACAGCCATCACGTCGGTGCTAAAGAAGCAGCCGATCGATTCGCCTCAGCGTCGTCCGGCTCAAAGGGGCGTCCCTCGAGGGCGGCGAAGACGCGGAGCGGATCGAGGTAGTCGCGCCACCAGCCGACCTTGCGGTCCTTGAGGCCGACCACGGAGATGTACCTGTTGCTGTATGGGTACCCGGTCCCGGCGACCCTGCCCGCCTTCCTCGATTATGCGGAAGAACGGATCCAAGGCCCGGAAGTCCCCGATGTTGTCTACCACTGGACTCACTCCCTATCGGTCCACGAACTGGATGCCGTCTGGCAGTTCACAGGGAACAGCCGGCGAATGACGGTTGTGCTCCGCAACGTCTAGCCCATGGGTTATCACGACTTCGATGATGCTTTAGTACCAGGACGGCCCGCGGTTGCTGTAGGGCTTTGAGGGCGGCGACCATGGTGACACCGCGGGCGTGGGCAAGTCAGGCGCCGGGGGCCGCGCCGTCACCGGTGTGTAGCCCGGCCTGATCGGGGCAGGTGCAGCAGGTCCGCATACGCGATTCCCGCTAAGGAGAGTTCTTTCCGTGACTTCCATCCCGGACATCACGCTGAACAACGGTCAGGCCATCCCGCAGTTCGGCTTCGGCGTCTTCCAGATCGAGCCGAAGGACACGGTGGCCGCGGTGAGCACGGCGCTCGAGGCCGGGTACCGGCACATCGACACCGCCGAGATGTACGGCAACGAGGCCGAGGTGGGCGAGGCCATCGCCAGGTCGGCCCTGGACCGCGGCGAGGTCTTCGTCACCAGCAAGCTGAGCAACGATGCGCACGAGCCTGACGAGGCCCGCCAGGCCTTCGAAGGGACGCTCAAGGCGCTTAGCACCGAGTACGTCGACCTGTTCCTGATCCACTGGCCGCTGCCGACCCGGTACGGGGGCGACTTCGTGCAGACCTGGCGGACGTTGGAGGAGTTCTACCGCGAGGGCCGCGCACGGTCCATCGGCGTCTCCAATTTCCAGCCCCACCACCTGCGGCGGCTGCACGGTGAGTCCCAGATCATCCCGGCCGTCAACCAGATCGAGGTACACCCGTACCTGACTCAGGACGACGTGCGCGCCTTCTGCGCCGAGCATCAGATCGCGGTCGAGGCCTGGTCGCCGCTGGGGCAGGGGGGCGTCCTCGACAACCCGGTCATCCGGTCCATCGCCGAGCGGGCCGGCAAGACCCCGGCTCAGGTCGTGCTGCGCTGGCACATCCAGCGGGGCGACATCGTGTTCCCAAAGTCGGTCACCCCGGACCGGATCAGGGAGAACATCGACATCTTCGACTTCGAGCTGTCCGCCACCGACGTCGAGGACATCACGGTGCTGAACAAGAACGAGCGCACTGGCCCTGACCCCGACAAGTTCGACGGCCGGTAGCCCGGGACAGCTGCCCGGACCCGCGTTACCAGGTCGGGATGGCCGCGGTCGCGGCCACCTGGCCGACCTCGGGCGTGCGGGTCGCGCTGCTTCCGGCCTGGCGGGCCAGGTCGGCGAACTGGGCCGAGTTGATCACCGCCGCCCCGCCAGGGTCGTTGTTGAAGTAGACGTACACATCGGCCTCATCCGGCCAGGTCTCGGTCAACCGCGCCACCCAGGACCTCAGCGCCTGCGGCCCGTAGCTGGGCCACGGCTGGGCCGTGCCCTCATGGAACCGCAGATAACCCCACGCCGCGGTGCGCCACAGCGGCGTGATCGGGCGGCCGCGCCGGTCGGCCCAGCACAGCGTCGCGTCGTGCGCGGCCAGGATCTGCCGGATCTCGTCGGTCCACCAGGTCTCGTGCCGCGGCTCCACCGCGAGCCGGAGCCCGTGCTCGCCCAGTGCGGCGGCCGCCGTCCGGAACTCCTTGAGGCACGTGTCCAGCGTGTCCGGGTTGGCCTTCAGCGTCGGCGGCAGCTGGAGCAGGACCGGCCCGAGTTTGCGCCCCAGCCCCGCCGCCGCGCCGAGCAGCCGGGCCACCGGCTCGGCCGGGTCGCGCAGCCGACGCACGTGAGTCAGGTACCGGCTGGCCTTGACCGCCATGACGAAGTCGTCCGGGGTCCGTTCCCGCCAAGCGGCGAACGTCTCCGGCGACGGCAGCCGGTAGAAGCTGTTGTTGTTCTCCACGGTCAGGTAGCGGGTGGCGTAGTGCTCCAGCCACAGGCGCTGGGGCACGCCCTCGGGGTACAGCCCGCCCCGCCAGTCACGGTACTGCCAGCCAGACGTCCCGATCAGCATCGGCATGGGCGTTACCTGCCCTCCGGCCCCGGTTCTACGCAGAACTCGTTGCCCAAGCCGCTGGCCGTTGTGCCACAGGCCTGATGACTGGCATCCGGCCATTGTTATCTGAGACGGTGGCCTCGATGCCGAAGCCTGTGCGGCACGGGGAGGGGGCGAGTACGTTGAATCCGGATTCCGAGGGAGATGCCGCCCGGCTGGCCGCCATCGGTGACGTGCTCAGCCAACCGACTGACCGGCGGCATGCGGCCCTGGCCAACGGCCTGGTGGAGTTCGGGCCGCTGCTGGTGGGTACCCTCGGCCAGGCCGCCCAGGACCCGGTCGCGGCAGGATTTCAGGCCGACGAACGGGAGCCGCTGGCAGACCTGGCCGGGCAGGCCGGGGCGCTGCTTACGGCGTGGCTGACCGGCGAGCGCATCACGCCCCGGGCAGACGAAGCCGAGCGGCGGGTTCTGACCCTGAAACGGGAGGCGGCCGCCGACCCTGAGGACCCGGTCCTGGGGCGACTGGCCGCGGACGCGATCATGCGACTGCCTGCCGGGCACGAGCAACGGGACCTGGTTTTCGCCCGGGACGTGCTGGTACGGCAGGCCGAACGCGCCCGCAAGCCCGGTGGCGACGTCAACGACCTTTTAATGTCGGTGTTCTACCTGCTGCACCACCAGCTGATCTCCCCGGGGGAGTTCGTTCCCCTGGTCGACGAATCGATCGCCGCGGTGGGCGACCGGACGCCGGATCCGGCCGCGGTCAGGGACTTGCTGGAGGCGGCGCACAATTACTGCATGGTGCAGGCCGGGGACACCATGGCAGCGGGCGGGGATCCCGCAGCCTGGCTGAGCCTGGGGGAGCGGCTGCTCGCCGTGGCCAGTGACGAGCGATACGGACTTGACCTAGGGCCGCGGCTGACGGGCATGCGCGCCCGCCAGCTCGACCTCGCCGACGACGCGGAACGGGCGGCGGACGCTTACGCGGAGCTGATCGCGGTCAGCGAGCCGGGCAGCCGGAAGGTCCTGTGGTCGGCGCTGAGCGAGGCAACGCTGCGCCTGCAGACCCGCCAGTACCAGCGTGTGCTGGACCGGCTCGAGCCGATGGCGCAGGATTTGCTGGACTGGTACCTGACCGCGGTCTCCGATGACGACATCGCCGACGCTGGCCTTGCGCACGGACGGGCCATCGCCCTGATGGCCAGCGCGCTGACCCACCTCGGCCGCCTGGAGGCTGCCGTCGGCCTGATCGACACGGCCAAGAGCGCCCGGCTGCGTTACCGCGCCTTCCTCCAGCAGCATCCGGCCCGGGCTCAGATCCTGGAGCTGGAGCGGGCCATCCTGGCGGCCAGCCGCAGCGCGCCGGACCAGGGGAGCGACCAAGAGGGCCTGCTGCTGAGGACCCGGCTGCTAGAGCAGTACCGTCGGCTGCGTCCCGACCTCGGTGACCGGGTGGGACGGATACGGCCGGTGGCCGAGGTGGCCGCCGTGCTAGAGCCGAGCGAGGCCGTGGTGATCCTGGCCGCGTTCGACGACATGACCACGGTTTCGCTAATCACCCCGGCGGGATCGCTCTTCACGATGCCCATGCGGGCCTGGCCGTGGTCACGCTGGGATACCTTGCTGGACGGGCCAGATGGCTGGCGGCGTTTCCTGGGCGGCGCGACCGGAGCAGGCGAGGATGGAGCCGAGAACCAGGAGGTGAAGGGGCCCGATGCGGTAGAGAGCCTGATTCAGGCCGCCGATCGTGTCATCGGGGAGAACATCCTGGAGCTGGTCGAGCGTGCGAGCGAAGGGACCCGCAAGCTGGTGGTCGTTCCGCACCGGTGGCTGCATCTCATCCCGTACTGGGCGCTGCCGTCGCTGGCCGAACTTCCAGTGCTGGTCTTCTCCAGCGCCGATGAGCTGGTGGCCTCCCGGGCCGTTCCCCCACCGCAGGCGGCGGTCCAGGAGTGCCTGGTCGTGGTGAACCCCACCGATGACCTGCTGTGCTCTGCTTCGGAGGCCGAATCCGTCTTGCGTAACGGCCTGTCGGCGGTGCTGCTGCCCGGGCGGCAGGCAACCGCCGACGCAATCGCGGCCGGCCTGAGCCGGGCCTCCCTCTTTCACTACAGCGGGCACGCGTATTCCGACCACGAGAACCCGGACCGTTCAGCACTCTTGGTGGCAATGTCCGCGGCCGGGACCGTGGATCCGTTCCCTGACTGGGCTGAGGCGGCTGGTCCTTGGTGGGCGGCGGGGGAGGGTTGGCATACGGCCGAGGTCCCGGGCGCAGGGCGCTTGTCCAGGCGGGCGGGCCGGTCCGGGCACGTGGAGCTGCGGATGGAACGGGGGGCGGCACCGACGCTGTACGCGCGCTACGCGGGCGGGCGGCTGCGTCGGCTGGGCGAGCTGTGGTCGGTCGGCGACATCCTGGCCCAAGGCCGGGAGTCACCGTGCCAGCTGGCCTTCCTGTCGGCATGTCAGGCCGGGGTGGCTGGCGGCAAGTCCGCCTACATCGACGAATACGGCGGGCTGCCCGCGGCGCTGCGGCTGGGCGGGGTCGCCAGCGTGGTCTGCTCGCTGTGGGAAGTGGACGAGGGATTCACCTCGCTGTACACGGCCATGTTCTATGCTCACCTGCCCGCCGGACGGGCCGACCCGGTGGCCGTGGTCCGGCAGGTCGGACGGGACCTGCGGGAGGCGCGCAAGCCCGAGGTGCTGCGGCGGCTGGACCGGCTGGCCGACGAGGTCCGCGCGCGCAGCCCGCGGGCCGCGCTGGCACTGGAGGCCTACCGGGCCAAGATAGAGGCCGAACGGGGCGACTTCCCGTTCGCCCGACCGTGGGAGTGGGCGTCCTTCTACGCGATCGGCGGCGGAGTCGTCGACCTTACCGGACCGGCTCACCAGGAGGGTGCATGAGATGGATAAGGACCTGAAGTCGGCAGCGTTCACCGACGCCACCCTGAATGAGGATCGGATGGCCACGTTCGACGTAGCCGACGAGGCCCGTGCCGAAGATGTCATCGGGCATATAGCCGACTATCTCGGCGCGGATCGTGATCGCCACCTGGTCCGCCTGCGGTTCGGCAGCGAGGTGCGCTATCTGCGGCGGACCGACCTATACGCGTTCCTCGACACCGCGGCTATGCGGCTACGCGGGGCTGCCTGGCTACCAGGTCCCGGGGGAGGCAAGCGACTACGAGTTCCGGTGCCCGGTCGACGACTGCCCGGACAGTCCCGTGTTCCTCCTCGCCTTCACCGAGGCTCCGTCCTGCCCGCGCCATCACGTGCCGCTCGAACTCGTGCGATGAACGGCGGTGCCGTAGCCGCGGCGACCAAGGACCTCGGCGTGCGGTTCAGGTTCGTCAGCCTTCTGCCCGTGGCCGTGCTCGCAGCGTACGTCCTCGCGCTGCTGTGGAGCGGCGCGCCGAGCCGGTCCCCGGACCTGCAGGAGGTGATCGCGCACGCCCAGCACGTGGCAGGCTGGACTGTGTTCCTGCTCGCGCTGGCCGCGGTGATAGTGGCGCTCATCGCCGAGCCGCTGCAGATCGCCCTGGTCCGGCTGCTGGAAGGCTACTGGGGCCAGTCCCGGGCCGGGCGCCTGCTGGCTGCCCCCGGACGGGCCTTCCATCGCGCCCGCCGCCGCCGGCTGGACGAGCTGCAGCGACGGCAGCCGGGCGGTCGGCCGGTGTCAGCCGAGGTGCGGGAGCAGGCGGCCCGCAGACTGCACGACTACCCGGCGGCCGACGCAGTGCTGCCGACCAGGCTGGGTAACATCTTGCGCGCCGCAGAGCATCGCGCTGGCAGCCGCTACGGCCTAGACGCGATCACCACCTGGCCGCGGCTGTACCCGCTGCTGGCCGACAAGACCGCCGCCGTGCTGAATGACCTGCGGGACCAACTGGACCTGGCGGTCCGTTTCTGCGTCATGTTCCTGCTAGCCGCGGTGGTTTCGGCGGCATGCCTGGCCCCGTACGGCTGGTGGCTGGCGGTGGCGGCCGGGACGCTGGCCGGTGCTGGCCTGTCATACCAGGCCGCGCTCAGCGCCGCTGCCGCCTACGGCCGGGCGGTAGAGGCAGCCTTCGATCTGCACCGCTTCGACCTACTGACCGCGCTGCACCTGCCCCTGCCGGCGGATCTGGCCAGTGAGGTACAAGCCAACCAGCAACTGTCCCGGTTCCTGCGCCAGCCGCAGGAGTACGTGTTCGCGCTGACGCACGGCCGCGCCGGGCTGAACTTCACCTTCGAGCACGGCGGTGCGCCTAAGAAGGCCGCGCCTGGGGGAGAGGCGGGCGACGAAAGCCTCGCGGTAGCTCGACCGGCCGAACAGGACGCCGATTAGACGAACATGTCGCTTTCTGAGCCGTGTTTTCTCGGTCGACTTTCCCAGCTCGGCCACTTACATTGAGTGCCATGAAGACCTTCCGGGTGCACTGGCATAGCTAGCCCCGGTACGCCTCTCGCCGAGAGGGCACGGGCCGGGGCTTTCCGCGCCGGAGGCACTTGCCTTGTCCCGTACCGATGCCCACGCACCGTTCTACGTCCGTCTCGTGCGTGGCGACCTGTCCGCCCAGCCGCAGCACGCCCGTATTCATCATGCCTGCGACCTGCCCGACCTCGAGGCGACCGTACGCTACCCGTGGCGGACGACGGGTTGCTTCTGGGAATTCTCCTACGCCGGCGTGAACCAGTGCTCGTGCCTCAACTGCCATGGCGGATCGCAGGCCCGGGCCCGCAACCGCGCTGAGCGGCACCGTGACCGCGCCACCCTCGGCACCGCCCTGAGCGCCTGGCGCAGAGGCGACGGCACTGCCTTTGATGCCGTAGTTCCCCCGAGCCGCCGCCGCTGAGCGCGGGACTTCGACGGTTCTGCGCGGGCTCAGCATCTGACCCTGCACCCTCAGCCACTGTGTCGCTTCCGGTACTCAGTCTGTCGGGCTTGCAGATTCCCGAACCTCAGCCCTGCGCCACTAGCGGTTGGCTGAGCCGCAGGTGGTTGCCGCTGGGGTCGCGGACGGCGGCGTCACGGACGCCATAGGGCTGGTCGACGGGCTCCTGGAGGATCTCCGTCCCGGCGGCACGCAGCGACTCGAAGGTCTTGTCCAGGTCGTCAACCTGGATGAAGACCGCCAGGTCGCCCTTGGCGACAATCTCGCGCATCGCCTGTCGGTCGGCCGGCGGGATGTGGTGGTCCACAGCCGCCAACAGCAGGTCGTGAGGGTCGCCGGGGGCATGGACGGTGAGCCAGCGCATCTCCGGTCCCATCGGGACGTCATCGCGGACCTCGAAGCCGAGCCGCTGGGTGTAGAAGGCGAGCGCCTCATCTAGGTCAGTGCAGTACACGGGCGAGTGCGTAATAGAAAGTGCCATGTCAGCGACCCTACGCGCGGTCGGCCAGGAACGCTTCTCCGATCCTGCATGGCTGCGCGATCCACCCCGGGCGCGCCCAGGCGCGCGTCATGCACGGTGGGACCGGTGCGAGCCGGGAGTGGTCGCGGGCCTTATAGGCGGACGGCGGCTCGCCTACGAGACGCGTGAACGTCGAACTGAACGAGCCGAGCGAGGTGAATCCCACGGCTATGCACACGTCAGTCACGGACATGTGGCCGCTGCGCAACAGCGCCATCGCCCGTTCCACGCGTCTGGCCTGCAAGTAGCCGTACGGTGTATCGCCGTACGCCTCGCGGAACCGGCGAGAGAACAGTGACGGCGACATCAGCGCAGCGCGTGCCATCACCGGGACGTCCAGTGGTCGCGCGTACTCGCGATCCAGCAAGTCCCGGGCCCGGCGCAGATGCGCCAGCTCAGCGACCTCCATACGAGGACCGTACACCGTGGCGACATGACATGTTGAGTTGAGACGAGTAGCGAGCCAGGCCCGGGGGAGCGCCGGTTGCAGAAGTCAATACGGAACTTCGACAGGGGGGAGTTGGACGGCATGGAGGCTGGTGTGCACTTGCCGCAGGTGGAGTTCGCTGGTGAGGGGTTGTCGCTGCGGCGGCTCGCGGACACGGTTCGACGCGGCGCGCGCGAACGGGTTCGCGGCGGTCTCGGTAAATGATCATTTCCTGTTCGGCGCGCCGTGGCTTGACGGGCTTACTGCTCTGGCTGCGGTGGCGGAGCGGTCGGGGCCGATGACGCTGGCGACCACGGTGTCGCTGGCGGCGCTCCGCGGGCCGGTGCCGCTGGCCAAGGCGGTGGCCACGCTGGATGTCTTGTCTGGTGGCCGGGTGGTCGCCGGTGTCGGGGCCGGCTCGTCGAGAAGCGACTATGACGCGTTCGGTGCCGGCTTTGAGTCCAGGTGGCAGCGTTTCGACGAAGCCGTGACCTTGCTGAGGGCCTTGCTGGGCGGGGCCGAGCCACCCGCGGGCGGCAGGCATTTCGCCGTCCCGGAGGCGCGGTTGCTGCCGGTGCCGCGGCCCGCCGGGGCGGTTCCGCTGTGGGTCGCGAGCTGGGGGTCGGCCGCCGGGCTGCGCCGGGTGGCGCGGCTGGGCGACGGGTGGCTGGCGTCGGCGTATAACATCACCCCGGCTGGCTTCGCCGCGGCCCGCGCGCTGCTGCGGGAGGAGCTGGCGGCGGCGGGCAGGCCCGCTGGCGGCTTCCCGCACGCGCTGGTCACGATGTGGGCGTGGATAACCGAGGATCGCGCCGAGGCCGACCGGGTCATTACGGATCGTCTGGCCCCGCTGCTCAAGCGTGATCCCGCGACGCTGCGCGGCAGGGTGTGCGTGGGGCCCGCCGGGATGTGCGCTGAGCTGCTATCCGGATTCGCCGAGGCGGGGTGCGGCCGGGTGCATTTCTGGCCGCTCGGCGCGGAGGGGCGCCAGGTTGACCTGATCGCGTCGAAGGTGCTGCCGGGCATCCGGCCATGACCGCGAGCTGAGGCGGCCACGGGGTCAGGCCTGCCGCTCCGGCTGGCGGACGGCGGCGCCGGACGTGACCGTGAGTTGCAGGGTGTCGATCATGGCGCGGGCCGCGGCCGGGCAGAACGGATCGCGCGGCCGCGCCGCCCAGATGCGGCGCACCGGCGCGAGACCGCGGATGGGCCGGACCTCGACCTGCGGCAAGGCGTGCGCGATGGCCAGGCCCGGGATGACCGCGACGCCCAGGCCGGCCGCCGCGAACGCCTGGACGGCCACGCTGTCGTCGGTGGTCAGGGCCACGCGCGGGTCGAACCCGGCGGCCCGGCAGGTGTGCCGGACGATACGGAACCAGGCGCTGGCCGGGCCGCCGCCGACCCAGGTCTGGTCGGCCAGGTCAGTGAGGGAGACGTCGTGGCCGCTGCGCGCCAGCCGGTGGCCCCGCGGGAGCACGGCCTGGAAGGCGTCATCGAGCAAGTGGACGCGGTCGTGGTGGCGTGAGCTGACCTCGGGAAGTGCCGGGTGATCATAGATGATGGCCAGGTCGAGCTCGCCGTCGTCGAGCCTGGGCAGTAGGCGCTGCAGGTGATCATCGATCACGGTGAGCGACACGTCGGCGTGCTGCCGCTGGAACCGGGCGAGCGCCGCGGGGACGAACGTGGCCAGCGCGGTCGGGAAGCTGCCGAAGCGTAGCCTGCCGTTTCGCCGGCCGGTTATCTCGCCGAGTTCCTGCTCGGCATTGCCGATCCGGGCGAGCACCGCGCGTGCGTGCCGCACTAGGGCGAATCCGGCGTCGGTCAGCTGGACCGGGCGCGTTCCGCGTTCGATCAGCGGCAGGTCTAGCGCCCGTTCCAGGGTCGCGACGTGCTGGCTCACCGCCAACTGCGTCATCTGGAGCGCATCGGCGGCGCCGGAGAAGGAACCGCAGGCCGCGATGCTCTCCAGTACCTGGAGCCGCCGGACATGAGCTATCAGTTCCACTAATGGATGTTAACAAGAATCCATTGCTTCTAATACACGCACGCGGCTAGCGTCACCTCAGATGCAGATCATGCAGCGCGACCAGCCAAGGAGAAAAATGCCGCTCATCAACGTCAAGCTCATCGAGGACGTGTTCACCCCCGAGCAGAAGCGCCGGATCGTCGAGGAACTCACCGACGCGATGGTCGCCATCGAAGGCGAGAGCATGCGCCAGGTCACCTGGGTCGTGGTCGAGGAAGTCCGCAGCGGTGACTGGGGAATCGCGGGCAAGCCACTGACCACCCAGGACGTCAGGGCCCTCGCCGCCGCACCCGCCTGACCGGGCAGCGTCCTCACACGAGGCTACGAAGACCGGGCCCGGCCAGATCCTCTCCGGCCGGGCCCGTGCTCGCGCCGCCCGCCAGAACGCCCCGGCAGATGCGTGCACCCGGCATGCTCAGCGGCATCGCAGCGCTTGTCGTTCAGGGGCATGACCAGCACGGCTGGATCTACCATGCTGGCCGATCTCGTCCGCCGTGGCGGGGCGAATTCCAGGGCCGGCCGTTCGTTACGGCGGGCACCTAACGGGCTGGGATCTCGCTCCCGCGACCGCGGGCATCGGCCTGGGCCAGGGCATGGCGCTGCCGTCGCTGATCGGGGCGGCGCTGGCGCACGTGCCGCCGGAGCGGGCCGGCGCGGCGGCCGGGATCCTCACCACGGCGCAGCAGTTCGGCGTGGCCAGCGGGGTCGCGGTCATCGGGGCGGTGTTCTACGCCCGGCTGGGGCCGTCGGGAGCCACCCGCGCCAGTTCGGTCCCGGCGATGGAGGCGGCCATGGCGGTCGACGCCGTGATCGTGCTGGCCGCGGCCGCCCTGACCACGCTGCTGCCGCGCCGGCCGGGCGGGCAGGCGGCCGCCGGGCGTCCGGCCCCGGGGCCCGGCCCGCCAGGAGGCCACCGTGGAGTACAGCACCGGGGCGCCCCGCTGACCACGCCTTTCACAGCTGCATCCGCCCGCCCGCCGGCCGATGAGGTGAGGGGGCCCTCGCCCCCGTCTATTGGGGGCAAGGGCCCCCTCACCCCGGACGCCTGCGTTCGCCGGGGCTCCCGGCGAGCGCGGTCAGGACGGGGTGATGACGACCTTGAGGGCGGAGTTCCCGGCGGCGTCGGAGAACACGTCGTAGGCCTCGTCCATCTGGGCGAAGGTGAACGAGTGGGTGCCCATCTTCTCCGCCGGGATGCGGCCGCCGGCCACCATCTTCAGCAGCGTCGGGATGGACACCGTGTCGACCAGGCCCATGGTCAGGGTGATGTTCTGGATCCACATGTCCTGCATGGGCAGCGAGACCGGGACGCCGTGCACGCCGATGTTGGCGATCGTGCCGCCCGGGCGGACCAGGGACGCGGCCGTCAGCAGCGTCTCGGGGTAGCCGGGCCCATGAGTTGGCGAGGGCCTTCCATTGGCTAGCTGTGGTTCGCGCTGAAGGGCCATGCCAGGCGGGGCAGCAGCGTGCGCCTGGACGCCGTGCCGCCGCCGCCCAGCCGGCTATGCCGGAGGCGGACAGCCTGGCCCGTTCGAGCAGCCCCTCAGGCAGGTGTGCCGTGGACATCTGTCCATCATCACGGGCGCCCGGCCGGACCGGAAGGCACCGGTGCTGGCGCCGGGATGACATGCAGACGCCCGGGGCCCGGGTGGCGTCGGTGCCATCCGGGCCCCAGGCTGGCCGCTGCGGGCGTCAGGCCCCGGGCTGGCCGCTCCGGGCCACGGCCTCGGCGCTGCGCGACTCGAGGCCGCCGCCCGGCAGCCGGGACGCGCGCACGCCGAGGGCGACCGTGCGCACCAGGATTATGGCAATGGCCATGAAGATCAGCCCGTCGGCGAGGGCCGCGATGCTGACCTGGTGTGCGATGCCCCAGCTCACCAGCGGGGCGGTGAACCAGTGCGCGGAGCCGTAGGAGAAGGCCGCGCGGGCGCCGATGATGGCGGTCCAGAAGATCGCGTACGGCAGCCCGGCCCGGCTGACCGGCTTGCCGGTCGTCGGGCTCCGGTAGACGCCCATCAGGGCGCTGGCGGCCAGCCCGCACAGCAGGCCGGCGGCGACGCCCGCGATCTCCACCGCCAGGGCCATCCCGCGGGTGGCCGGCCAGTCGACAAAGAACGGGATGATCACCGCGGCGGCGATCACGGGACGCAGCAGCCGTATCTTGCTGATCTTGCGCGCGGGGCCGAGGTCGGTGGCCAGCACGGTGGCGAGCACGACGCCGTTGACGATCATTGCTTCGGTCAGTTCGGAAAGCATCTCGCGCTCCTTCGAGTGGGTTTCGTTAACGACTCCACATTCGCCGATTGCGCTGGTCAGCGCGTCGGAGCACGGGCTGGTCCCCGGCATGAGAATAACGGGCACGGCCTGGTACCAGGCGGTACCAGGCCGCGCCCGGGCGGGTCAGCCCGGGCTTCAGCCCGCGGGCTGACGTGCCGCTGCCGCGCCCGGCCGATACTGGAGGCATGCTGCGCACGGTCAACGCGCTGGCCCGCGCCCTCGGCTTCGTATGGCTCGGCCTGCTGGCGTTCCTCATCGCTCCGCCGAGCGCGCCGTACGCCCTGCCGGTTCAGGTAGCGTGCTACGCCGTGCTTGGCCTGGCCCTGCTGGCCTGGACTGCGCTGGAGGCGTCCCCCGCCGCCGCGGCGCGATATCCCGCCTGGGCGCCGCCCGTGGCCCGCGGGGTGATCGCCGTCGCCTCGGGGTTCGCGGCCGGCGCCGGCGGCGGCGGTTCGGCCATGGTGGTCTTCGCGTTCGTGGCGGCGATGGCCGCGGGCGTTAACTGCGACCTCGCGGCAGCGGTGGCCGTGACCGCGGCGGGCATACTCGCGATCGAGGTCAGCGGGCTGGCTTTCGGCCAGGGCTACGGCACGCTGCTCGGGCTCCCGGCGATCGTGCTTACCGGCCTGGTGATCGGGCACAACTGGGGCGGGTACCGGGTCCAGGCGGAGCAGGCGGCGGCGCTGCTGGCCCAGCGCGAGCGACTGCAGGCCGAGCAGCGCCGGGCCGACCTCCTCGACGAGCGGACCCGCATCGCCCGGGAGATCCATGACGTGCTCGCCCACTCGCTCGGCGCGCTCGGGATCCAGATCCAGGCGGCGCGGTCGGTGCTGCACAAGGACGCCGACCAGGCCAGTGACCTGCTGGCCGCGGCCCAGCAGATGGCCGCCGAGGGCCTGGTGGAGACCCGCCGCGCAGTTCAGGCCCTGCGCACCGACACCCTGCCGCTCGATGAGGAACTCGCCCTGGTCACCGGCACCCACGCGCAGCGGTATCACGTCCCCGTCAGCTATGACACCGGCGGCGTCCCCGCGGCCCTGCCGCCGGACGCCACGCTCGCGCTGCTACGCATCGCCCAGGAGGCCCTGGTCAACGCGGCCAAGCACGCCGCGGGGCAGCCCGTGACGGTCCGTCTCGACTACGGCGACGCCGATGTCCGGCTCACCGTCCGCAACGACCTGCCCCCGGGCGCGGACACCCGCCAGGCGGCGGACGTGAGCACCGTCAACGGCGGCTACGGGCTGACCGGCATGCACGAACGGCTCCGGCTGCTGAACGGAACCCTCGAGGCGGGGCGCCGCGACGGCCAGTGGATCGTGACCGCCGAACTACCGCGCCGCCAGCCTGAGACCATGGCTTCATGACCACCCCGCCGGCGGGGGCGCCGCTGCGCCTCGTCATCGCCGATGATCAGGCCAGCGTCCGCCAGGGCCTCGTCCTGCTGCTCGACGCGGTACCCGACATCGAGGTGGTCGGCGCCGCCGCGGACGGGGAGCAGGCCCTGGACCTCGTGGCCGAGCACCACCCCGACGCGATCCTGCTCGACCTGCACATGCCCGTCCTGGACGGCATCGGCGCCATCCGCCGGCTGACCGCCGAGCACCCCGAGGTCGCGATCGTCGTGCTCAGCACATACGCGGACGACAGCTCGGTCCTGGACGCGCTCCGGGCCGGCGCGCGCAGCTACCTCACCAAGGACGCCGACTACACCGAGATCGCCCGGGCGCTGGGCGCGGCGGTAGGCGGGCTGACGGTCTTCGACCCCCGCGTGCACGCGACGCTGCTCGCCGCCACGGAAGCCCCCCCGAAGCCCGAGCCCGCCCGGAGCGCGCCGCCCCCCGACGGCCTGACGCAGCGCGAGGCGGAGATCCTAGCCATGATCGCCCACGGGATGACCAATCCGGAGATAGCCGCGCAGCTGTTCCTGAGTAACCACACGGTCAAGACCCACATCAGCCGGATCTTCGCCAAGACCGGGTCGAGGGACCGCGCCGCCGCGATCGGCTACGCGCACCGCCACCACATCGGCTGACCGCGCGCGGCCCGTCCCGGCCGTTAACGGCGGGGCCGTTCGATAGGCCTCTTTGCTGCATCTGCTCATAAGCCTCGCGCCTGCGCGCATTGGTGATCCTGGTGTGGCCGCTGACTGACGCGAGCCCCCGATGCCTGAGCGTCTCGGCGTTGAGCCGCGCGTCACACTGGGGCTCGCCGTATCATCCAGCGCAGAAACAACGATTAGCATCACGGCCAGGTAACGGCGCCGGAGGCAGGTCAAACCTGAGGTGGGAACCTGGCAGAAAGGGGCCGTGACCCGATCTTGAGGGGGGTAGCGCTGAAGAAATTTCCAACGGATATACCGCTGACCTGCGAACTCGCCCTCACCAGGATGCTTGACGCCTGGTCACCGCAATCGCCGGGCGGGGCCGGTCCGGAACCGTGTATCAGCCGCGGGCCAGATTGGGGAGCGCTGCCGGGTCAGCTGGGCGTTCGATGGCGGTTCCCTCGCGGTGTTTGCGCAGTTCGCGGTACAGCGTGGAGCGGCTGATGCCGAGCTCGGCGGCGACCTGCTCGGGGATCGCGCCGCCTTTGATCCGCTGGGCGGCCCCGGCGCGGGTGGTCGCGTTGAGTTTCGCCGGCCGTCCGGCCGGCAGCCCGCGGGCCTCCTTGGCGGCGCGGGCGCCGGCGGCGCGCTCCAGCATGTAGATCCGTTCCATCTGGGGCGCCGGTAAGAAACGTGTCACCAGGGGCAAGCGAGCGCGACCAGCAGCGTTGGGCGGCAGGGGGCCGATGACGGCGTCGTAGCGCTGCTGGGCATCGCGAAGGCCAGGCGAGAGTTGACGGGTCTAATCCGTCGGGCACCTTGCTTGCCGGACCCGCCGGTGGTGCCTCGTTACCGACCGTGACAGCTCGGCGAGTCGGCGGTACGCGATATCCGCCCAATGCGCCCCCTCCTCTCGATCAACAAGAGCAAGCGCGCGAATGGGACGATCTGCGCACGCCTGGCCGCTGTCAGCGACGAGCTTCAGCTACTGGACCGCATCCGGCTTCATCATGATCGCCACGTTCTGGCAGGACAGCCTGCAGCAGGACGAGCCTCGCCGGCGACATCTGCAGGCACGCGTCACGTCCTCCCGCTAGCCTCGCCCGCCTGCGATGAGCCTGGCCTCGGAGGCATGCAACAGCCTCGTCATGGCCACGACGCCGAGCAGCGGCCCGGGAGCAAGGACAGCAAATGCCCAGGTCCATCCCACGACGTGCTGCACGACCGGTATCAGCCAGATGGTCACTACGGTCAGCGTGAAGCCCATCGCCAGCTGCAAGGTGACCGCGGTGCCCGCGTAGCGCTGCTCGCTCGTCTCGGTCACGATGCTGGAGAACTGAGCCGAGTCGGCAACCACCCAGAAACCCCAGAACACTGCCAAAGCGATCATCGGCGCGATGCCGAGACGCGCGACCGGGCCTATCAGCACGCAGCACGTGCCCGACAGCGCCATCGCTAGCCGGGTCAGCCGGGTACGGCCCCACCGGTCCCCGAGGATGCCGCCGACCCAGCAGCCAGCCGCGCCACTGCTGATGATGGCGGCCGCAGCGAAAGCGGCGTCCCGTGCGGAATTCGCATCACCATTAACAGTGAAGGCCGCACGGCTGAAGGCAAAGATCCAGGCCCACATGGCATACAGCTCCCACTGGTGCCCGAAGTAGCCGAAGACCGCGAGGCGGACGGCACGGTTGCGCATCACGGCGGCTGTCTGCCGGGGATCAAAGATCGCCTTCGGGAACGGGAATGGCCCGTCGCGCGCCAGGTACCGGGCTGTGAGGCCGCCCAGGACCGTCAGTACCGAAGTCGCGACGATGACGGTATGCCAGTTCGCACCTCCGATTCCGTTGAGGAACTGTGGTGCCGCCGAGCCCAGGGTCAGCGCCCCGACCATGATGCCCAGGGCGGTGCCGCGGCCGACCCGGAACCATGTCGACATCGCCTTGAGCCCCGGCGGATACACGCCAGCCAGGAACGCCCCGGTGAGGAACCGCAAGCCGATGGCCGGGCCGACCGAATGCGCCCCGAGCAGCAGCATGTTGACGGCTGCGGCGCCCAGCGCGCCTAGCAGCATGAGCGTGCGGGCTGGAATGATGTCGACCAGATTGAAGAACGCGGACATCAGGGCGCCGACGACGAATCCCACCTGGACGGCAATCGTGAGGAAGCTTGCCTGGACCGTCGTCAGCGTCCAGGCAGTGCGCAGCTGCGGCAGGACCGCTGTCGCGGAGAACCAGGTGGTCATCGCGAGCAGCATCGCCGAGGCGAGCAGGAAGAGCGCATGCCTGCTGCCCGGCACTGGCCCCGGCGAAGCGGCCAGGGAGGCTGATCGCAGCCCGGCGCCGCCCGGCACCCTGACGGGATGTTCTTGGCCGCCGGACGTCACAGCACCACTGAGACCCCAATCAGGTACAGCACCGACCTTGGCGTAACGGGTGCCAGATCGAAACGCTAAGCACGCACCCCTGCGATGACCCATGTCCCCTCTTGCTAAGAGAACTTTCGATGGCTGTCCATGTCAATGGCCAGGTTACGGTGGCTCTGGCTCAATTTCGTGACGGGGTCAGTCGGCGAGCAGGACCATCGATACAACACCCGCTCCCTCTGGAACTCGCGCCTTATACGGAGGCTCTCAGCCAAATCGGATCTGGCGAGCAGGGTCTCTATGGTGACCGGCTTGAGCTGCTCGGCGGCGGCCAGCACCTCGGCATTGAGCCGGCGCAGCTCGCCGATCGCCGCCTTGGTCTGGCCCCGTGCTAGCCTCCGTTCCGCCACTGGGTGCCCAGGATCGTGCCCTGCGGGCAGTCTCTGAAGCGCGAGGATGTCGTTCTCGAGCGGCTGTCCGTAGCTCACATCCACGGGGCCGGATGGCAGAACGCTCTGATATGCGCAAGGGCTGAACGCCGCCGAACAGGATGCGGCCGTTTCGGGCGTGTCGGCTCGCCGCGCCACGCCGTGGCCTCCGGCTCGCGTGAGCGTGCCTGTCCTGCGGCAGCGTTCATTACCCCTCGGCGCGATCAGCGTTGCGGTTCGTAGGTGAGCTTGACGATTCCTTTTGAGAAGCTTTAGCACGACGATCAGTTCGTCACGCTGACCTGGCAGTGCGGTCATTCGCCCGTAGACACTGAACATGTTTTCGCTGGGCACGCTGGTCACCGTTTCGCTTGGCGGGAGGTTCATCTGGCTGGGGTGGCAGACGCGGCGGCGCGTACTGCCGCCGTGAAGGTGTCGATGCCGTCGATCACATTGTCGAAGCGTGGCGAGTGGAGCAGGTCGAAGGAGTGCAGGGCCCCGGGCAGGGTCAGGTAGACGACCGGACTCGCGGACGTGCTGGCGAGCTGATCGGCGAAGCTCGTCGCGTCGGGTAGTGGCACCAGCGTGTCGTTGGCGCCGTGCACGATCATGAACGGCGGCGCATCGCGCCGGACGTGGGCCTGCGGCGTGGATGGAAGCAGCCCGCCGGTATCGAGGTCGCCGTAGTAACCGTAGAGGCAGACGGCGCCGGTGACGGTCGTGTCGTCGTGTTCGAACCCGGGCTGGTAGTTCGGGTCGTTGATGGTGAGCGCGGCCATCGCGGCCAGGTGGGCGCCGGCGGAGCTTCCGGCCACGATCAGGGTTGCCGGGTCGGCGCGGTAGGCGGCGGCTGCGGGCGACCGCGCCCACGCAATGACCTGTTTGGCGTCGATGAGGGCGCGGGGGAAGCGTCCGGCCGAACCGAGGCGGTAGTTCGCGCTGATGCACAGCCAGCCCTGCGCGGCGAAGCGGTGCAGCAGCGGCAGCGCTTCGCGGCTTTTCACGCCGATCTCGAAGTGGCCGCCGTGAAAATGGATCAGAACCGGTCGCGGCGCGGCGTGCTGGTCGCGGCTCAGATACAGATCGAGCAGGTTGTGACGGCCGTGCGGGCCGTAGCGGAGGTTGCGGATGCGCCGGACCTGCCGAGGTCGCCACGGTAGCGGCAGCACCACCTCGCGCGTGACGCGCAGCAGCTGCTGCCGCTGTGACGGTCGATGGACCGGGGCGGGTGCGGGGCCGAGCCCGTGGTTGAGGGCGTGGTTAACGGCGCGGCTGGTCCGCAGGCCGCGTCGGGTCACCTCGACGAGCCCGGCCGCGGTGAACACGGCCAGCGCGGCGACGGCGGCGCCGCCCGCAGACGCCAGTTGCCCGCCGGCGACTGCCAGCGCCGTGCTGGTCAGCAGCCAGATCCAGCCGATCGCTGGGGCCTCGTTGAGCAGGTGGGTCAGGACGAACACGACGCGCGCCAGTGCGGCGGGACGGCGTGGGGGCCACAGCACCGCCAGAGTGAACAGGGCGACGGGCCCGACGGGCTCCAAATAGCCGATCGGCACGTCAGCCCCCTTCGTGGTGCTGCACCTGGGTTCGTCGCGACGCCTGGCCCTCTCGGTGCAGCCGGGCAGCAAAGTCGGTGTGGTCGGCGTCGCCGTCGGTTAGCACGAGCGATCGGACATCGGCGACGCTCGATTCGGGAAGGGTTCGGGGTAGTCCGAAGCGCGTCATGACGTTGGTGTTGTGGAAGCCGGTGACGGCGGTGATGTGGTCGCCGGCGGTGGTGATGACCAGGAGGGTGTAGGCGCGGTACACGCTGGCGTGGGGGTCTGCCACGTAGACGCCGAAGGCGGGCTGGCCGTTGGCGCGGGTGGGTAGCACGCGGTAGGCGCGGCCGGGGCGGAAGGCGACGGCGGCAAAGAGGCGCCGGGCTGAATCGATGCTGCGGTATTCCAGCATGACCGGGGGCATGGAAAGTCTCACGTCAGCGGCGAGCAGTCCGATCAGAGCGTCGAGGTCGGCGCGTTCGAGGGCGTCGGTGAGCCGGGCGACGAGCCGGTGTTCGGCGGCGGTGCCGGGCTGGCGTGCCGGCCTGATGCTGCCGCTGCCGCTGCCGCTGCCGGTGCTGCTGGAGTCGGCGAGGTGGTTGTCGACGGTGGCGCGGGCGCGTTTGAGGGCGCTTTGCACCGATTCCTGGGTGGCGTCGAGCATCTGGGCGACTTCGGCGGCGTGGTAGCCCAGGACGTCGCGGAGGACGAGCGCGGCGCGCTGGCGTGGGGGCAGCAGTTGCAGGGCGGTGATGAAGGCCAGGGAGATGGCCTCGGTGGTCTCGTAGCGGGCCTCCGGTCCGGGGCGCTGGTCGACGAGGTGGTCGAGCAGGACGTCGGGGTAGGGCTCCAGCCAGGGCGGGTCCCCGGCGCCGGTGGGTTCGGGCAGGGTGGCCTCGGGCAGCGGGGCGGCGATGCGGGGCCGCCGGCTGCCGGCGCGCAGCATGTCCAGGCAGCGGTTGGTCGCGATCTTGTACAGCCAGGTCCGCAGCGAGGACCGCTGGCCGAACTCGCCGAGGTTACGCCAGGCGGACACGAGGGTTTCCTGGAGTGCGTCCTCGGCGTCCTGCAGGGACCCGAGGATGCGGTAGCAGTGCACCTGCAGCTCGTGGGAGTGGCCCTGGACCAGGTCGCCGAACGCGTCGTGGTCGCCGGCCCGGGCCCGGGCCATCAGGTCCGTCGTGCCCATCTCCATCGGCATGCATCCTCGCCTTTCTTCTCTTCTGTCCGCAGGCCAAGCTCGGCTCGCTTACTGATACCGACGCCGCCGGGGCTGCGGATTGGGCGGTGTCTGCGCGCCCAATCCATGGCCGTGTCTGGCGCCTACCCGGTTGGAGGCGATCCCAGCCCGGGGCGCCCCGGATACAGAACAGGACCACAGATCATGGCCAAGTACGTTTTCTCCTACCGTGTGCCCTCCGACTACGCGCCCGGCGCCGGGACGCCGGCCGAGTGGCAGGCCTGGTTCGGCGGCCTGGGCCCGGCCCTGGCGGACGTCGGCCACGCCGTGACCGATTATGCCTCGCTCGGCGAGGTCGGCGGCAGCGGCTCCCGGATGATCGGCCACTCGGTGGTATCGGCCGAGGACATGGACTCTGCGCTGGCGCTGGCCAAGGACTGCCCGGCGCTGCGGGCCGGCGGCGGCGTCGAGGTCGGCCCCGTGATGGAAGCCGCCGGCTCATGAGCGACGCCATGACCGCGTCGGCGGCGCCGCCGGAGTCGTTCCTGGCGACCGGGCGCGGCAAGGCCATACTGGCGGTGCTGTGCCTGGCGACGTTCCTGGACGTCATGGACGGCGCGATCGTGAACGTCGCGATGCCGACCATCCGAACGCATCTGGGCTTCTCGGTGCAGAACCTGCAGTGGGTGATCAGCGGCTATATGGTCACCTATGGCGGGTTCCTGCTGCTGGGCGGTCGGGCCGGGGACCTGATCGGGCGGCGGCGGCTGCTGGTCGCCGGGACCACGCTGTTCGCGGCCGCCTCGCTGGCCTGCGGGTTGGCCGGCAGCCAGGGGCTGCTGGTCGGCGGCCGGCTCGTCCAGGGCTTCGGGGCGGCGATGATGACGCCGGCCGCGCTGTCCATCTTGACCACCACCTTCCAGGGCACCGACCGGCACAAGGCGCTGGGCGTGTGGGCCGGGATCAGCGGGATGGCCTCGATGGCCGGGCTGGTCCTCGGCGGGGTGCTCACCCAGGAGTTCGGCTGGCGGTGGGTGTTCTTCATCAGCCTCCCGCTGGCCGCGGTGGTGCTGTCCGGGACGTTCCGGATCCTGAAGGCCGACCACGGCCGGTCCGCGCCGGGTGGTTTCGACGCGGTCGGTGCGGTGCTGGTCACCGCCAGCATGCTGCTGCTGATCTTCACGCTGGTGAAGGCGCCGGACGTCGGCTGGGGTACGGGCCGCACCATCGGCGGGCTAGCCGGTTCGGCCGTGCTCATGGTCGCCTTCCTGGTCAACGAGCAGCGGCGCGCCCATCCGCTGGTTCCGCTGTCGATCTTCCGGGTCAAGGGCCTGGCCGCGGCCGATGCCACCCAGATGATCGCCTGGGCCGGGTTCTCGTCGATGTTCTTCTTCGTCACCCTGTACATGCAGAACGTCCTGGGCTTCACCCAGTTGGAGGCCGGGCTGTCGTATGTGCCGGTGTCCGTCGGCATCGGGGTCGGCTCGACCGTGGCGACGAAGATGTTCATGAAGACCGGTACCCGTCCGATCATCGTCGGCGGTTCGCTGCTCTCCGCCGGCGGCATCATGTGGCTGTCCCGCATCCCGGTGGATGGCAGCTATCTCACCAACCTGCTCGCCCCGCTGGTGATCATGGGGCTCGGGCTGGGACTGCTGTATGCGGGTGTGCAAACGGCCGCGAACGCGGGCGTCCCGCGAGATCAGGCCGGGCTGGCCGCGGCCCTGATCACCGCCTCCTTCCAGCTCGGGTCAGCGCTCGGCCTGGCGGTGTTCACCGGGATCGCGACCAGCCGCACCAGCCACCTGCTGGCCGCCCACACCCCGCCCCCGGAGGCACTCACCGCCGGATTCCAGCGGGCCCTGCTCGTCAGCGCCTTCTGCCTCGTGGCAGCCGGAGCCATCGCGCTGCGCGCATCCAACACCCGCGGCGAACCCGCCGCCACACCAGAAATCCAACACACCCTGGAACCCTCCTACGACGCCGCATAACACAACACAACGAGATCCCGGGATGGCGTTCAACGCCATCCCGGGATTCTCTGCGCCGTCGGGGTGTGCAGCAGCACATTTCCTGGGCCGAGGGTGCCGCCGAGGAGCCAACCGGTAGATGCGACGGCGATCTCGATGACGGTCCCTCGATCGGGAGAATTCGAGCAGCTCAGCTCGCTGCCGAAACACTCCGACGCCGGTCGCGACGTGTCACTAGACCAACCCCCAGCGGGGCGGCGGGCTCTGGCGCCCGCTGTTCGTGCAATGCCAGCTCGCCAGGCGCCGCCGATTCCCGCAACACCCGCCCGCGGAAATGCCCGGTGAAGGCAGCTCAGTCGCTACAGTCATCCGGTGCCCAGCATGCTCATCGGATACGCCCGCTGCTCTACCGACGCCCAGGACCTCACCGCCCAGCACGAGGCACTTACCGCGCTCGGCGTGCAACCAGACCGCATCTACGTCGACCACGGCCTGACTGGGACCAGCCGGGCCCGGCCCGGGCTCCGTGAGGCCCTCGCAGCGTGCCGGGCCGGCGACACCCTCGTGGTGACCAAACCCGGCCGGCTCGCCCGCTCCCTCCCCCCCAAGGTCAACGGCATGCCGATGGTTGGCTACCTGGCAGAGCGCATCGCCCGCGGTGACTCGGGCGAAGGCTGGGAACACTGGAAACTAGTGGCCTGACCGCCTCGTGGGTACGCCAGCGACCAGATGGCGCAGCTACGCCAAGCGGCCCGTCAGCAACCCGCTACCCAGCCCAGAATTACCGGTCATCGATCCAGCGAGGCTTCGCCTCTGACCGCCGAGGTTGACGGTTCTATCTGCTCAGCGGTGCTGCCTGGTTCAGGCTGGGATCGTAATGCTGGCTGAGCAGGGCGGTTGTCATGTCGCATGTGGTCACGGTCCCGGAGCTGCTCGATGGGCACACGGTGCTGGACATTGAGTGCCTGGATCGCATCTACCTCAACGGCTACGTGCCGAAGCTGCAGGTCGGCGGGCAGGTGGTCACGTTCCTGCACGATCACCGCGGCATGCCGGTCGCCTCCCCGGCGGTGTTCGAGCAGATCGGCACCCGCTTCCGCCAGGCGGTGGCGCGGTTCGCTGAGAGCAACGACGTCCCGATGGTCAAGTTCAAGAAGGGCATCCGGAAGGCCACCGTGATGGAACCGCTGCTGCGGCGGGCTGCCCGGGCGGGCAGGTCCCGCGTGGCGGCGATCGGCTGGGCCCAGGAGTTCCAGCTGGTGTGGACCGCCCGCAAGCGCGACACCGACCCGGCCAGGCCCCCGCAGTTCTCCTCCGCCAAGACTGACCGCCGCGTGACCTGCTACTACTTCTATATCTGGGACGAGTTCCGGGGGCCTGGGTTCATCAAGGTCTGCGCGTACTTCCCGTACCCGGCCAAGGTCTGGCTCAACGGACATGAGCACTCCAAGCAGGCCGCGGCCAGTGCCGGGATCGGCTTCACCGAGCTGTCCAACGGGTTCGCCCGCTGCGATGATCCGGACGGCCTGCAGGTGATCTGCGACCGGCTCGGGCCGCCGGACATCCAGGCGTTCTTCGACCGGCGGACCGCGGTCATCCCGGTCCCGTTCACCGCCGCTGACCGGGCCGCCGGGTACTGGCGGGAGCTGTCAATGCGCCAGGTCGAGGTCTCCCGGACCCTGGTGTTCGACGCGCCGCGGCAGGCCCGGGCCTTCTTCGAGGCCCTCATCGCCGACAACCTGGACCCGGGCCGCCCGGAGAACGTCGAGGTGCTGTTCAAGCGCGATCCGCGGGGCCGCAAGCCCAAAGACCAGGCCGGCGGGGTGTTCAAGACCGCCATCGACCGGAACAACCAGGGCGTCACCATCAACGCGTTCTGGCGCCATTCCCGCGTGAAACAGTACCTGAAGGACGGCCGGGCCCTGCGGGTGGAGACCGTGGTGAACTCACCCGATGACCTCGGGGTCGCCCGCCGCCTGCCCAACCTCCCCGAACTGCAGGCCCGGGCGCGTGCGGTCAACACCCGCCTGCTGCACACTGAAAGAGCCGGCCAGGGACGTGTCTTCGATAGTCCAGCCTTTGCGCGGATATCGCAGCCCACCCTCACCGGTGATGGCCGGAGGGCCCCAGGACTACGGTTCGGCGACCCTCGGGTCATGGCCCTGGCCGGCGCCCTGGCCAACATGCCGTGCGCCGTCACCGGCATCACGAACAAGAGCCTGCGCGCCTTGATGACCGGCCTGCCCGGCGTCCCGTACAGCATGAACCAGGCCAGCTACGATCTGGCCCGGCTGTCCCGCAACGGCCTGATCACCCGGATCCCGCACCGCAACCTGTATGCCCTCACCGGCGACGGCCTGCGGTTCGCGATCTTCTACACCAAGGCCCACGACCGCGTCCTGCGCCCGCTCATGGCGTGCGACCAGCCTCAGGCTCCGCCCCCGCTCCGCGCCGCCCTCCGCGTCATCGATGGTGAGGTCACCCGCCGCATCGCCGCCGCACGGCTGCCAGCAGCCGCCTGACCAGCAACGGCCCGCCGTTCATGCCTACATATCCGGCTTGAAAACTCAAGACCGATGTCAAAGTTCTAATAGCCAAGCGCGGCTAGCCGTCGATCTCCACCGGGCCGGGGGCGCGCAGTGGCCGGTAGCCGTCGGAGCCGAGCTTGGCAAGCTCGCCGTCGCCGTCGACGGAGTGGGTGCCGTAGAAGTGGACGTTCTCGTGGTGGGTGGGCCAGATGTGGGCCAGCACGGCGTCGTCGATGTCCCGGCCCGCGCGGCGCAGGGCGGTGACGGCCAGGCCGTGGTACTCGGTCGTCCAGGTCACCACTGCGTTGGTCGCGAGGGTCAGGCACCACATCTGCTCGGCCTGCTCCTCGTGGTGCCGGCGGCGCAGCGCCCCTTCCCCGGCGTAGGCGAGCGACCGCTTGAGCGCGTGCACGTTCTCGCCCTTGTTCAGCTGGCGGCCGATCCGCCGCCGGTAGGTCTCGTCTGCCAGGTACCGGGCGGCGTAGACGGTGCGCCGCAGCGCCCCGTACTCCTTGATCGCGGCCGCGAGGGCATTCTGCTGCCGCTTGGATGAGCAGATCTTGCCGACGACCAGCGCGGCCGAGGCGTGCCCGCCTTTGACCGAGGCGGCCACCCGCAGCAGGTCGTCCCACATGCCGGTGATCAGCTCGCCGTTGAGGCGGCGGGTGAGCAGGTGCCCGGCGGACGGGTAGCGGGCCGCGAAGTCGGCTCTCGGCCCGGTCCGGTGGAGCGTGATCTTGCCGAGATCGCGGATGCGGGGGGACAGCTGCAGGCCCACGAGGTCGAACAGCGCGAAGTTCGCGAGTGTTGCGCCGTGGGTGTCGGTGGCGTGCTCGGTGACGGGCAGGTCGGTCTGGTTGCCCAGGATGCCGTCGAGTACGTAGGGGCTTTCCGGCGCGGTGGCCGCGATGACCTTGGTGTCGAACGTCGAGTGCTGGTCCGAGACGTGGGTGTAGGTGGAGATGCCCTGGCCGCGGGCGAAGTAGCGGGACAGGTGCCTGGCGGTCAGCGACTTGCCCTTGACCGGGAACCGCTGCCCGTCCGATGAGGACAGGGTGCCGGTGCCGAACGCCTGGGTCATCGGGAGCCGGTGGTGGTAGTTGACGATCGCGGTGTTGGCCGCCTCGAGCGTCTCGGCGCGGAAGTACCACTCGGCGGTCCAGGCCAGCACGTCGTACGGGACGCCGCAGGACTCGGCCATCGCGCCCAGGCCCATGTTGGTGGCCTCGGCGATGATCACGTACAGCAGGTTCCGCTTCAGTTCCGGCGGGCGGGTGACCTTGCCGCCGGCGTGCACCAGGTGGTCGGTGAACCCGGTCCGGGCGTCGACCTCCACCAGCACCGACGCGATCGGGACGCGGGGCAGCAGGCCGCTCAGCTCGTCGCGCAGCGCCTCGGCCTCGGCCGGGACGTCCTCGGCGGTCAGCGGCGGGATGATCAGCTCCCCGTCTCCGGTGAGCCGGACCTCGCCCGGCCCGCCGCCCCGGGCGAGCTGCGCCTCCAGGTCCGACAGCGCCGCGTGCAGCTCGTCATCCGCCAGGGCCAGGGCGTCAGCCGCCGACACGGGCTTGCCGACCACGTGGCAGAACTCCGGCCGCTGCGGCTCCTACTGCTGCGGGGTGAGCAGGAACGAGGCCGGGTCGGCGTACCGGCGCGAGCCGGGGACGTGGACATCCCCGGAGCGCAGCCCGTCGCGCAGGGCCATCAGCACGCACAACTCCCAGTAGTGCCGGAACGCGGTGACGTCGCCGGCCTTCCGCGCGGTCTCCAGGTACCCGGCCCACCGGGCGGGAACGAAGCTGTCCGGGGCGCCGTCGGGGACCTTGCGGGCCTTTGCCGCGTACAGCCCGGCCAGGATCGCGGCGGCCTCCAGCAGGCCGTCCGTGCCGGGGCCTCCGGCGAACTTCACGGCGGTCAGCACGTCTGGGAGACGAACTGGCGCAGGTAGGCCATCGAGGCGTCCATCAGCGCCAGGTGCCCGTGGTCGCGGGGGAGCCGCTCCCGGCGGGCCTCCCACGCCGCCCGCATCCGCTCGTGGCCGACGTCCCCGCGCAGCCGAGCGCCGACCTGGTCGTCGCTCACGCCGGGGTCGAGAACGATCTTCAGGATGTCGTCCAGCAGCGCCTGCCGGTTCTCCCCGCCGCGCGCCCGCTCGGCCAGCGCCTCGGTCATGCGCGCCCGCGCGGCTGACTCCCGGCCGGACAGCGCCTGGTCGAACAGCAGCAGCACCTCGTCCAGCACGTCGACCGCGGACTCCGCGGCCAGGGTCAGCAGGATCGGGTACCGGCGGTCATCGTCGCGCCGCGCCAGGTTCTGCGCCGTCAGCCTGCGCCCCAGGCCCGCCAGGAACCGGCGCCGCTCGGCCGGCAGCACCGACAGGTCCAGCGTGTCCGCGTCCATCCCGCGCAGGTAGGCCAGCTTCTCCAGCTCGGTATTCACCGCCGCCGGGGTCGCCGCGACGGGTCCGGCCCCCAGCCACGACAGCCGCGTGCGGCCCAGCACCAGATCGACCTCCAGCAGCCTGTCGAGCTCTGCGCGGCGGTGCCCGGTCAGCGCCGGGGCAAGGCGCTCCCACGTCTCATCCCGCGCCCGGTCCCGCGCGGCCGCGACGCGCTCCAGGATGTTCACCACGCCCGGGCGTACCAGCCGGGACGAGGACAGGTACTCGCACGCCTGCCGGAACAGCAGCTTCGGCGAGTCGTGCTCCATCGCCCGCGCGAACAGGAACTCCTCCAGGTCCTTCCAGCGCGGACTGTCAACCTGCCGCCAGCCGAGATGGGCGGCGACATCCCGCAGGTGGTCGGTTCGGGTCTGCTCGCGAGCACCGTAGCGGCGCAACTCGCCGACCGGGATCCCCAGCTTCTCCGACAGCCGCGCCACCGCGACGGCCGGGGCGGCCTTCACGTCGTCCGGGACGTACCCCAGCCACGGCAGCGTGCACAGCTGCACCGCCACTCCCATCACGTTCTCCCGGCCGCGGAACTTCCGGACGAACAGCTCATCAGCGGGCGCGACGGTGAAGTACCTGATCAGCTCGGCGCGGGCTGGCTCAGGAAACCCGCGCAGCTGTACCAGCTCATCCTCTGAGAACACGTCCCTGGTCGCCACCGGCGCACCCTCCCCCGAAGATCAAACCCCGACGGAGAACACCTAATAACGGGTCCGGACGCCCTCGCGCAGCCAAACCCGGCAATCCAGCCTGCCGTTACCTGGCCGTGGCGACCCCCGGTGGGCGGGCGAGTCCTTCGCCGCGGGCTGGAAGCCGATGAACAGCGCGGGGGAGGGGTCGGTGCGCGCCTCGAGGTAGTCCTCCGGCCAGTTCGCAGGGCTCGGTTGGCATATGCAGGCGAAGACCACTGCAGGCGAAGACCACGGAGCATGGCTCGGCGCCGGTCCCGGAGATTCGCGCGCGAGGTCGAGGCAGCGAAGGCAGAGAAGATACGACGCCGACGTCGCGCCTTAGGCGAGCGCCGATAATGTACATTATGTAAAGTAAGGGATGTGGCGCCTCTACCTGGCCGCTCGCGTGCGATGAGTACCGTCCACGCGTACGACCTGCTCCGCTGCCACGCCTGGCCCCGGCCGCGGTCCTAGGAGACGCAGCCCGCGGATGCGGACACCCTGATGCGGCTAGGTCCTGCGTGACGGCCCGCCTGCGAAGGCCCTTAGGGTTCCTGGCCGCATGAAGACCGACGCTCGGTGGCCAGCGACGCCTCCCCCGGGGTGAGCCGTGGCGGGTCCGCGGACGGTAAGCAGATCGGCGCGACTATGAGCGTGGAAACGGGTGGCTGTTATGGCCACGCGGAATCGAAGGTCGAAAGTGCCGGAATAGCGGAATTCTTGGTACACTAAGAATTCTCTGTCTACGCACGAAAGGACAATCCCACTCTTGTCCCAATTCAAGAATAGCACGGTACGGGAAATAGCGTCAACAAGCGCGACCGAGCTGGCACAAGAGCAGGCGCACCTAACGATGCTGTACGAGCGGCTGGACGTGCTGAAGGCCGTTACGGAGCAGCGGCTCGCCGCGGTGCGCCTCGGTCCGACTGCGGAGAACGATCAGGGACGATCGGAGCGCGAGTCGTTTGCCCAGATGTACCAGGACCGTACCGCGGAGCTTGACGCCGCGGAGCGGAACCTGTGCTTCGGGCGCCTGGACTTCGACGACGGTGACCGCTTCTATATCGGCCGGCTCGGCCTGCGCAGCGACGATTACGATCAGGTGCTGGTCGATTGGCGTGCCCGTGCGGCGGAGCCGTTCTACCGCGCCACACCACTAGAGCGGTACGGCGTGACCCGCCGCCGCCACCTGCACACCGCCGGCCGGCGCGTCGTGAGCCTGGACGACGACGTGCTCGACCTGGACGCCGTCGACGAGACTCACCTGGCTGGCGAGGCTGCCCTGCTGGCCTCGCTGCGCCGCGGGCGGACGGGGAGGATGAGCGACATCGTCGCCACCATCCAGGCCGACCAGGACCGCATCATCCGCGCGGACCCGGGCGGGATTCTCGTCGTCGAGGGCGGGCCGGGTACCGGCAAAACCGTGGTCGCGCTGCACCGGGCCGCCTATCTCCTTTATACGCACAGAAAGAAATTGGCACGACGCGGAATTTTGGTCATCGGCCCGAGCGGCATATTCCTGCGCTATATCGATCAGGTGCTGCCCTCGCTGGGCGAGAATGACGTCGTGCTGGCCACCATCGGCTCGCTGTTCCCGGGTGCCGAGGCCCGCGGCCCGGAATCACCGCAGGCCGCCCGGGTCAAAGGCGACATCAAGATGGCGGGCGTCCTGGCCCAGGCCGTCGCCGACCTGCGCCAGGTACCGGCCGCCCCTATCGAGATCAGGATCGACGGCACCGCCTACCAGCTCACGCCCCGCATGTGCCGCGATGCTCGCGCCGAAGCCGAGCAGCGCCTCGATCCCGACACCGGCGCACCCCTGCCGCACAACATGGCCCGGCGTGTGTTCCTCAACGCGGTGGTGCGGAAGCTGGCCCGGCAGAGTGGGCGTGACGTCGGCGGCCGGCGGATCCGGCCGTCCGGTGACGACGAGGACCTGCGCGCCGAATTGGCCGCTGCGCCGGCTCTCCGCGGCGTGCTTGACGTCTTGTGGCCCGAGCTCACGCCGCAGCAACTGCTCACACGGCTCTACCAGCAACCCGGCCGGCTTGACCTCACCGGCGACGAACGCGCCGCCATCGCCCGCGACGCGCCAGGTCCGTGGACACCCGCCGACGTTCCTCTGCTCGACGAACTGGCCGAGCTCCTCGGCACCCTGGCCGCCACCGAGATAGCGGCCAGGCGCCGACGCGCCGCAGCTGAGGCTGAGCGCGCTGAGGAAATCCAGTACGCGGCGGACCTCGTGGCCCAGCTCGCCGCGGACGAGGCGATCGTCCTGCCGCCACTTGAGGCCGCTACGTTCGCGACCTGGATCGCCGACCGGAACACCGAATCCGGGCCCGGCGGCATGCTCGCCGAGCGGGCATTGCAGGACCGGAACTGGGCCTACGGGCACGTGATCGTCGACGAAGCGCAGGAGCTGTCCGCGATGGCCTGGCGGATGGTGCTGCGCCGCTGCCCGGCCCGCTCCATGACCGTCGTTGGCGACCTGGCGCAGACCAGCGCGCCCGGCGGCGCCGACTCGTGGGCGCAGGTCCTTGACCCGGCCGCCTCCGGGCGCTGGCGCACCGAGCGTCTGACCGTGAACTATCGCACCCCCGCGCCCGTTATGGCGCTGGCCGCCGCACTGCTGCCACCGGGCGCCGAGCCGCCGCAATCGGTGCGCGACTCCGACGAGAGCCCGTGGTGCGCCGGCGCCGAGGACCTCGCTGAACGGGTACGGCGTGAGACAGCGCTGATCGGCACCGGGCGCGTGGCGGTGATCGCACCACCGGCCCGCATCGCCGAGACCGCCGCGACGCTCGACCTCACACCCGGGCCGGACCTCGACGCCCCGGTGGCCGTCCTCACCCCCGAGCAGGCTAAGGGACTCGAGTTCAACTCTGTCGTCATCGTCGACCCGTCCGGGATCGAGAAGGCATCCCCGCGCGGGCGGGCCGACCTATACGTCGCGCTCACCCGGACCACCCGCAGGCTCGGGCTCATCAGTCCCGGCGAACTGCCCCGCGCCCTCAAGACCGACATGAACCAGGTTCAATGAGACGGAAAACGAGCCGGCGCAGAGCGCGTCCGTCTTCAGGAATCCTGGCCGGGCCCGGAATGTGACGGGCTGACGGCGCGGAAGGCGCCAGGACGAAGCGGGGTTCCGCGTACCTGGCTGACGAGACTTCGGTGGGCGGAGTGCAGGGTACGGACGGCCGCGCGCGAGAGGCCCGGCTTGACGGGCGGACGACCGCCGCGGGGACGCCCGGGCTTGGTCGGGATCCACAGGTAGCCAGGGTCGCTGCCCTCGAGCTCGGCGACGATCGCCGCCCGGACGTCGAGCCACCGGTTCAGGATCTGCGCGGTCGCGCCGCCCAGAGGGCAGGAACCGTCGGTGAGATCGACGCGTGCCTCGCCATCCAGGTGAAGGGCGCTGACGTTGAGCCGGGCGAGTTCGGGAACATTCCGGCCGGTGTCGGCGACGAGTGCGGCCACGGCGGCGGTCCGGATCGCCGTGGCCGCGTTGGCGTGAATGGGCCTGCGGACGGCCAGGTCGTGCAGCAGGCGCTCGGTGTCAGCCGGGGTCAGGTAGTCGCCAGCAGAGGGCGGCTGGCGGTCATAGCGGCCGGGCAGGCAGAGGAATTCAGCGAAGGCGTTGTAGGTATCGATGCGCACGCGCATCGAGTTGGAGTACGCGGCGGCATCGCGCCCGCCGAGGGTGTTACGGGTCCGGGTCTTGCCGTCTGCCGCGTCAGCAAGCCACGCGGCTGCGCGCGCGGGCTCCATGAGCTTGCTGACCGAGATATCAACGATGTCGGCCGCCTCCTGGACGTGCTGTAGGTACTCGTCCAGGAAATGCCGGCGGATCCGCCGGGTGGTGATACTGAAGTCCCGGTTGGCTAGATGACGGACGAAGTCGTTGATGGCCTCGCCTGCGGGCTTGCGGCTCTCCCCTGTTGACATGCAAAAAGGCTACCGGCACTGTGGTGATAACAGCAAGAAGCGTTCGGCTACACGAGATGCTCCCCCCTGATGGCACTGCGTAGTCCGGGTCGAACCGAAATGAATCGAACCGATTCGGACTGGTTCGACCCGGCTCCCCACTCAAGCAGCAGGATGGGTGCCATCCCGCTGAGTCCCAGTGCTTCTTGCTGTTATCAATTCCTAGCAGAATGCGGCCAGGGAATCACTCACTGCGGTCTCCCCGGCCGCTATCCGGCTTCCCGCGCTGCCATGCGGGCCTGCTCCAGCTGATCGACGCTGACCGGGCCGCTCCCCGGCAAGCCCGCGACTGTCCACGCCTGCTGCGCACGCGCCACGTCCCCGCCCGCCTCCTGCAGGACCATCTTCTTCGCCGCGGTGCCGGGTACGGCTCCGTCGATACCGAGGTCCATCAGGTGTGCCAGCATCCGGACCAACTGGGTCCGCTGTCCCGTCTTACGCTCGTTGTACCGGTAGACCAGCACCCAGCGCCCCTCCAGGGAACGGGCCCGCTCGATCATCGCCTGGCCGCGGTCGGTGTCCTTCTGCTCGGTGCGGATCGGCTCGCTCTCCCCCGACGGCAGGCGCAAGGTGAGCAGCCCGCGGCGGCTCGATTCCTCGATCTGGACCTTCTCCAGGAACGCGATGAAGGTCCGCGCCGACTCCAGCCGCTCGATGTCCTGCTTCGCCTGCTGGGCGATCAGGTGCAGGTCCACGGTCAGGCCGTGGACCCGGCGGCCCCACGCTGCCTCCCCGCCAGGCGGACACGGTCCCGCCGCCTGGGCGGCCGCGATGACGAGGCTGTAGTGGCTGTCGTCCACGGCGCCCATTATGGTCCGTTCGGTATCAGGACTCGTGCAGGCGGGCATCCGCTCCAGCCGTGTCCGGGCCAGTGCCGCTCAGAGTACGTTGCCCGCTCACCTCACGTCCCAGGCGTCCCGCAACCTTCATGTTCTCCCGCGCCCAGCCCGTCCGGTGCCCCGGACTAACCGCCACGATGTGACATTGATGCGGTTAGTGCGCGTCAAATATTGACGCGCGGGTTTGATCTCGGGTACGAGCGGGCGGGGGCGGTAACCGCGGCAGCGGTACGGGGCGGCGGTTCTGGGTCGATGGGCCGTTGGTCCGGTTCTAGCCGGACCAACGGCACATCGACCCAGCGGTCAGCGCGTCAGCGCGTCAGCGCGTCAGCGCGCCAGAAATCCCGAGGCGACGGGTTATTTTAAGACGCGCGCTTATAACCGCAACAATGTCACATCGTGGCGGTTGCGCGGGCCAGCGTCCGGCTAACGGGTGAGGCCGGGGAGGCCGGGGAGGCCGGGGAGGCGCGTGCGCCAGCCGGGGACCGGACGGCGCCCGGCAGCGGCCAGGTCTCAGGGTGATCACCCCTCGCACGGCTCAAAGACCGGGCACATGTGACTCGCCATGGCACTACGAACAGCCCCACGCTGACGATTTCGCCGCCCCCCGGAACCGGCCGGACGGGATCTCGCGGGACCGTTCGGTGAGCAGCGAGCCGGCACGCTTCTTGCTGTTATCACCACAAGGTGCCCACCGGTCCATTTCCTCCGGTTCATGCTGCGGGGCGCCGGGGAGGTCGCCCCGGTCGCCCGCGAGGTACCGCGCCGCCGGGCCCGGCCGGTCCCGCCGCCCCCACGTGCAACGGGGGCTGAGGACCGGCCGGACCTGGTTACCTCGAATTACGGCCTTGTCATTTCCTCCGGCGGCGCCACGCTCGCCAGGATCGCCTGGCCGAGTTCTCCGGGCTTGGTGAACTGCGGCCAGTGGCCGGTGGGCAGGTCGATGTAGCCGACGTCGCGGACCTTCGCGAGCTCCCGCAAGGCCGGGTGATCCTGGGCCATCCACGCCCGCAGTTGCGCGCTGGAGAACTCGCACGCGATGACGGTGGCCGGCACGTCGTAGCGGCGCACGTCGGACAGCCGCTGGCGGTCGCTGGTGACGTGCACGGGGGTCGGGATCGCCCGCTGCCGGAAGGCCGCGCGCAGGTCGCCGTCGAGGTCGACCAGGTCCTCCTTGTCGAACAATGACCAGTCCGGCAGCGGGACCTCGCCGTTCTCGACCGGGAGCTCGTCGTTGATGAGCCCGCCCTCGCCGAGCGGGAAACTGTCGACGTAGACCACCCGCGCGACCCGGCCGGCCCGCGCGTCGGCCGCGGCGTGGGCGATCGCGCCGCCACCAGAATGCCCGACGAGCACGACCTTGCCGTCGGCCGGATCGGCGGAGTCGATGGCCCCCACCACCGCGTCGACGTGGTCGCGCAGGGTGATCCCGGAGCGGTCGGCATCCTTCGACTCCATGCCGGGCAGCGTCAGCGCCCGCACGCGGTGCCCCGCCTGCCGGAGGGCGGGAACGATGTCGTCCCAGGACGAGGCGTCGAGCCAGAAACCGGGAATCAGGATGATGTCCATGCCCCGAGGCTAGGCCTCGCCACCGGCATTGCCGCCCTCGGCATTGCCGCCCTCGGCATTGCCACCCGGCGTGACTAGCCCGGTCTCGTAGCCGTAGATCACCGCCTGGGCCCGGTCCCGCAGCCCGAGCTTGGTGAAGACCCTGGCGACATGGGTCTTGACGGTGCTCTCGCCGACGAACAGGCGGCTGGCGATCTCGGCGTTGGACTGGCCGCGGACGAGCAGGGTCAGCACCTCACGTTCCCGTTCGGTGAGCCGGCCGAGCTCCGGCGCGGCGCGGGGACGGCTGCGGGCGAACCGCTCGATCAGCCGGCGCGTGAGCGCCGGCGCGACCAGGGCGTGGCCGTCGGCCGCGGCCCTGATGCCGAACAGGAGCTCTTCCGGACGCGCGTGCTTCAGCAGGAAGCCGGTGGCGCCGGAGCTCAGCGCGTCGAAGACGTACTCGTCGACGTCGAAGGTGGTGAGCATCACCACCCTGGCCGGGGCCGGGCCGAGCGCGACGATCCGCCTGGCTGCCTCGAGGCCGTCCATCCGGGGCATCCGGACGTCCATGAGCACGACGTCAGGGCGCGACCTGGTCACCTCGCTGACCGCCGCTATCCCGTCCTCGGCCTCGCCGACCACCTCGATGTCGGGCTGAGTCTCGACGAGCATGCGGATGCCGGCGCGCACCAGCGCCTGGTCATCGGCGATCAGGACCCGGATCGTCACTGGCGCACCGGCAGCCAGGCGTGCACCGAGAATCCCCCGCCGGGCCGGGGACCCGCCCGCAGGCTGCCGCCCAGCAGCTGAGCGCGCTCGGCCAGGCCCTGCAGGCCGCGCGTTCCTCCCGTGACGGACCGCTCCCCCGCCGCGGTGCGGCCCGCCGTCGGCGCGTCGTTCTCCACCGTCAGGGCGAGACCGTCATCGCGGTAGCTGAGTGCCACGCTGGCGGGCGCGGATCGCGCGTACCGGAGGGCGTTGGTCAGCGACTCCTGGACCACCCGGTAGGCGGCCAGCTCCACGGCCGGCGGCAGCGCGCGGGGATGACCGGCGACCGTCAGCCGCACCTGCAGCCCGGCTGCCCGCGCGCCGTCGACCAGGTCCGGCAGATCGCCCAGGCCCGGCTGCGGCCGACGGTCCAGCTGCTCATGCTCGTCCCGGCGCAGCGCGCCCACGATCCGGTTCAGCTCGATCAGGCCCTCTCGAGCGATGTCCTCGATGCCGCCGACCGTTCGCACGGCCACGCCAGGGTCGCGCTGGCTGGCCGCCGGGCCGCGCCCGCCTGTACCGCAATCGCGCTGAGCTGGTGCGACAGGACGTCGTGCAGCTCGCGCGCGAAGCGGGACCGCTCCGCGTCGTGAGCCAGCCGGGCCGTCGCCGCGGCCGCGTCCCTGTTGGCCGCGGTGACCTCGCCCAAACCGAGCGCCGTCGCCAGCAGCGCCAGCGGCAGCGCCTGCGCCCGGAAACCATCGGAGGTCAGCAGCACCGCCGCAGCCGCCGTCACCGCGGCGACGGTCAGGATCCGCGCCACCAGCCGGGTCCTGCGGTCCCCCCACGCTCCGAGGCCGAACGCGCCCGCCGCGGTCGCCGCCGCGGCGGAGTAGGGGTTCTGCCCGAGCCCGGTCCTGATCGCCAGCACGGCCGCCGCCAGCCCCGCGGCCAGCATCGGAACCCGGCGCCACCACAGGAACGGCACGGACTGGGCCAGCGCCAGGGCCGCGTAGCCCAGCACGACAGGTGTAGCGGCGCCGTGTCCCGGCGGCCGCCACCACCACGGCACGTCCGGGGCGGCCCAGGCCAGCAAGCCGGCCGCGACGATCCGGTCCGTCACCCAGGCCTGCCGGGCGCGGCCCGAGCGCCAGGAGCGAGGGAGCCGCCGGCTTAGGCTCAGCGACGCCTCCATACTTGACCAGCCTAGGCAACCCTGCCGGGGCGCAGGATCGGCCGGGCGGAGGATCCCGCGTCATCCGCAAGACGACCAGGCCCGGCCGCCCGGCACCTGAAGATCGGCCTCGATCCTGACGACAGGCCTACCCGGCCCCGCCAGGCTCGACTACATGACCAGCCACGCCCCCGCGCCCGGCGGGACCCGGCGCGCGCGGTACAGATGGCTCGTGCACCTCGGGCTGATCGGCACCGCCGTCGTGTCCCTGGTGTTCGAGCCGCTGGTGCTGGCAATCCATATCGCGGTCGGCGTGGCCTTCGCGGTGCTGGCGGGCATGCACCTGGCCCAGCGGCGGCGGGTATCTGCCCGCCTGCTGGCCCGCCTGGCCCGGCTGCGGATCCTGGCCGGGGCCGCCGGCAGGCTGGCCCTGGCCGACCTGCTGCTGGCCCTGGTCACCGCGGGCATGCTGGTCTCGGGCTTCTGGGACTGGTTCGCCGGGCACCCGACGAAGATCCGGTGGCACGCCATCACCGGTGTCGTGCTGGCCATCCTGCTCGCGGGCCATACGGTCCGGCGCCGGAAGCGGCTGCGCCGGTCGGCGGTGCGCTAGCCCGCTCCGGACTGGCTTACTTTTCCCGGCGGGGGTAGATGAGAGGGCGACCAGGCAGCGGTTCGCGGTCCCGATAGGAGGATCGGAGTTCATGTTCCGTCACAGTGCCCTTTCCGCCGCGGCGTCCCTCGCGGTCGTACTGTTCGCCGCGACCGGGTGCAAGGTCCAGGTCTCGAACGCCGCCCCGGGCGGCTCCCCCACCGCGGACGCGGTGCAGGCCGGAAGCTCGGGCGTGACCAGGTCCGGGCCGCTGATCGTCGAACCGGGCGCGGGCTTCTCCCCCGTCTACAGCCTCGTCAACGGCGCCCGGCACAGCATCGACGTGACCATGTACGAGTTCTCCGACACCACGGCCGAGCATGACCTGGCGGCCGCGGCCAAGCGCGGCGTGCGGGTCCGCGTGATCCTGGACCGGCGGGCGCGGAGCGTGAACTCCGGCGCGTACTCCTACCTCAGCTCACACAAGGTCCAGGCGACCTGGTCATCGCGGGACTACCGGTTCACCCACCAGAAGACCGTGATCATCGACGGGGCGAAGGCGGTCATCATGACCGCCAACCTGACCAGCCGGTACTACGCGACCTCCAGGGACTTCATGGTGGTTGATTCCGAACGGGCCGACGTCTCCGCCATCACCGCCGTGTTCGACGCCGACTTCGCCGGCAAGGCCGTCCGTCCCGGGGACGGGAGCGACCTGGTCTGGTCACCCACCGACTCGCAGGACCGGCTGCTCAGCCTCATCAACGGCGCAACGAGCAGCCTGCGCATCTACAGCGAGGAGATGGGCGACAGGACCGTGGAGAACGCGCTCATCAAGGCGGCCAAGCGCGGCGTCGACGTCCAGGTCTGCGGGGAGAACGAGAGCGGCGAGTACGACAGCGCGTTCGCCAAGCTGGCCCGGACCGGGATCCGCATCAGCTACTACAGCTCCTCCACCGGCTTCTACATCCATGGCAAGGTGGTCGAGGCCGACTACGGCACGGGTCACGGGAAGATCTTCATCGGTTCGGAGAACTTCTCCGGCACTTCCCTCAACCAGAACCGCGAACTCGGGCTGATCATCTCCGGTCACGCCGTCATGTCCGCGGTCGCCGGCACCTTCGCCTCGGACTTCCGCAACGGCAAGCACTGGTCCTCGACGTAAGGTTCTGGCTATGACGGTCAACCTTGTCCGCTCCGGCAGCTTGTACACGGGCGTTCCCTACGCGTACGCCTCGGTCGCCGCGCCTGGTTCGCTGATCTTCACCGCCGGGGCGTGCCCCCTCGACGACCGCGGCCAGGTGGTCGGCGCGGGTGACGTCCGGGCGCAGGCCAGCCTGGCCGTGGCCAATCTCGCCACCGCCCTGGCCGAATCCGGGGCCACGCTGGCCGACGTGCTCAAGACCACCGTGTTCGTCGCCTCAGCCGAGCGGGCCGACCTGGTCGCGGCCTGGGATGTCGTCAGCGCCGCCTTCGGTGAGCACGACGCGCCCAGCACCCTGCTTGGCGTGGCCGTGCTCGGCTATGCGGACCAGCTGGTCGAGATCGAGGCCGTCGCCGTCGCCCCGGGGTAATCGCGGACATCGATCACAGGGCGACCGTGGCCGCGTGCATGTACGCGGGGCCCCCTCATGGCACCTCCGGGCCGGCCCGGGATCTGCGTTTATCCTTCCACGACCCGGTCGCGGTGTCACGGCGCGGGCGTCGCCATGCCGTGCTGGTAGGCGTACCTGACGGCCTGGGCGCGGTCGCGGGCGCCGGTCTTGGCGAAGATCCGGTTGATATGCGTCTTGACCGTGGCGTTGCTGAGGAACAAGCGGCCGGCGATCTCGGCGTTGCTCAGGCCCGACGCGAGCAGCCCGAGGACTTCGGCCTCGCGGGCGGTGAGCCCGTCGGGAAGTCTGCGCTCCGCGCCGGGACCTGACACGGCGGCCGCGGGCTGGCTGACCACCGCGGCCACCAGCCGTTCCTGGACGGCGGGATCCAGGTAGGTCTGCCCGGCGTGCACGGCGTGGATCGCGGCCTCGATCTGCTCGGCGCTGGCATCCTTGGTCAGGTACCCCCGGGCCCCCGCCCTGAGCGCGGGCAGGATCGCGTCCTCGTCCGCGTAGGTGGTCAGCACCAGCACCCGGGTAGCCGGCAGCCGCTCACGCAGGTCCGCCGTGGCGGAGATGCCGTCGGTGCCGGGCATACGCAGGTCCATCATGATCACGTCGGGCCGGTACGCCGCGGCAAGCTGTACCGCCTCGCCCCCGTCGCTGGCCGTACCGACGACCTCGACGCCATCGATGAGTGCCACCAGCATGCTCAGGCCGTCCCGGACGACCCGCTGGTCGTCGGCGATCAGGACCCGGATCGCCCCGGTCGTCACGTCGGCACCTCAAGCTCGACTCGCCATCCGTCGTCGGTCGGCCCGGCCCGGACCGCGCCGCCGGTCCTGGCGGCTCGCTCGCGCATCGCTGTCAGCCCGTGCCCGCCGCCCGCGTCGGCGAGGGTTGTGGTCTGCGGCCCGCTGACGTGGTCTTCGATGGTGACTACGGTTCGGTCAGCCCGATAGGTCACGGTGACCGCAGTGATGGCGCCGGGCGCATAGCGGGCGATGTTAGTTAGCGCCTCCTGTGCGCCGCGGAACAGGGCCAGGCTGGCCTCGGCCGGCAGAGGGCGGCTTTCCCCGTCGACTCGAAGGGTGGCGTCGGCTCCGGTGTCGCGGCGGAAATCCTCGACCAGGGACGCCAACTGGTCCACGGTAGGGAGCCGTTCGCCGCGCAAGGCCCCGACAGCCTGCCGCGCGTCGGCCAGCCCGGATTTGGTCAGCTCGGCCGAGCGCTCGATCGCGGCCCGCAGGCCCACGCTGACCGCTTCCCTGGCGGCGAGCTTACGGGCGCCCTGAAGCTGGATCGCCAGGCCGGACAGCGAGTGCGCGAGAACGTCGTGCAACTCCCCCGCGATGCGGCTCCGCTCAGCCAGCGCAGCCGCGGCGGCCTCGCCCTCGCGTGCGTCCTGGAGCTGGGCTAGCAGCAGTTCGGTGTGATCCTGGCTCTCCCGGCCGCGCCGGATGAACTGGCCGGTCACCGCCAGCAGCAGGCACAGCAGCGTGGCGGTGATGGCCGACTGGACAGCCGGATGGGCGGTCAGGCCGACCGCCGTGGCGAGCCCGATGGTGATAGCCCCGGCGACGGCCGCGGCCGGGACCGGCGGCAGCCTGACCGCCGCGATCCAGACCCCCATGCTCGCCGCTATCTCGACCGGCCCGTTCGGCTGCAGGACGGCCAGCACCACGCCGCAGCCGCCGATCAGCCCGCTGACCGCGGCCTGGGCCGCCGGGCCACGGTGCGCCCAGCGGACGCTGATCGCGGTCACGACCGCCGCGGCGTACACCGCGAGCGTGATGAGCACCCCCAGGCCGCCACCGCGCAGGCCGGGCGCGGGATGAGCCTGGGCGCTGGCCGTTATCACGACCGCGATGTACAGCACGCCCAGCGGCCGCAGCGCCTGCCGCTGGGCATCGCGTCGCTCGCGGGCGCGATTTCGCGCCTCGGCCACCCGGGCAGATCCGGGCCTGTCCTGCGCGGCGTCGTGCGTCAGGCCCGCCGCGGCCGGCCGTGCCTGCATGAACCCAGTGTGGCCCTCAGCGAGCGGCGATGCCAGATCACGCACGGATGCCTGCCGGAGAACGGACCGCGGTGGCCGCCGGGCCGGCCAGCCGCCGGCCACGCAGGTAGATGATCACCAGCCGGGTGAGCACGTCGGCCAGCGCCATCATGATCAGTGCCGCCACCCACGCCGCCGAACCGGTGATGTGGTGCGCAATGCTGAACCGGGCGATCGCCGGGCCGGCGCCGTTGCTCGCCGCCACGGCGAAGGCCAGCCGCGCGCCGACACCGCCGACCCACATGCTGGCCGCCAGCAAGCCCGCGCGGCCGAGCGGCCGGCCGTCGGCCCCGGGGCGCAGCCTGGTGGCCAGGCCGCCGATCGCGCCCATGACCGCGCCGGCGAGCACGCAGGTGAGCTCCAGCACCATGTCGTCGCCGCCACCGGGAACCGAATGCAGGAACAGGACCGCGGCGCAGCCTACGGCGAGCACCGGGACGGCCAGCGACCGCAGGTCGAGCGGGTGCTCGCGGACCTGGCGGATGACCATGAGGATGAGGATGGCGTTGATCACGTACATGTTGATGTTCATGACGTGAGCGTGCCTCCGGGCATCCCCGCGTAGCGTCGGCCCGGGGGTGGGAGTCCGGGTTGATGCGCACCTCAACCCGCGGGTTGACCTGCCTGAGGCTGGCGCCGGGGCAGCGGCCACTGCAGGCGCAGCATCTCGCCCGCGGGCAGGCGCGCCCAGGCCGAGCTGAGGTCCCTGGTGCCGCTGATGGCCAGGGCAATGGTCCCGTCGTCGAGCCGCCCGAGCAGGCCGGCGATACGCCGCCGGTAATCCGTGTCCGCCTCCTGGCCGGGCCTGAGCCGGGCCCGCACGCCGTCCGGGGTGTCGGGCCCGTCGCGCCACCGGTTCATCACCGCGTTCGTCGCGGCCTTCGCGACGATATGCCCGCGCCAGTTCCTGGCCGCGAGGTCATCGAGGGGCACGTCGGTGACCAGCCGGGCCCGCCGGCCACGGCTGCGGGTGCGGGCCAGGTTCGCGGCGCTGAACCCGCCCAGGGCCAGCACGCCCCACAGCCCGTCCTCGATGCCGAACAGCGACTCCACGACCAGGTGCGGGAGGTCGTGAACGACGTGCACTGCGACCTGCCGGGTGGATCCGTCCGGCATGCTCATCCAGGTCCGGTCGAGCGCGGGGATCTCGCCCTTGACGAGGGTGATCTCGGCCACGCCCTCAGTCTGGCACCGTCAGCTCCGCTCCCGTCAGCGCGGTTCTGGCGGGATCGAGCCGGACGGCGGCAGCACGGGTATGCGAACCGGCACGGTATCCGGGTAGATCAGCCCGGTGCCGGTGTTGAGCACGACGACCTCGTCCGATTCCGTCAGCCAGCCCGACTCGCGCAGCTGCCGGACGGCGGTGACGCAGGCGGCGCCCTCCGGGCAGATGAAACTGCCCTCCAGGCGGGCCACCGCGCGCTGGTCGGCGAGCAGCGCCTCGTCCGTCACGGCCACGGCCGTCCCGCCGGTGGCGTAGAGCGCCTCGAGAATAAGGAAATCGCCCAGTGCGTTCGGCACCGTGATCCCGAACGCAACCGTCTTCGGGTCCGGCCACGGCTCGCTGGCCGTGGCGCCGGCACCGAACGCCCGGACGATCGGCGCGCAGCCCGTCGCCTGGACCGCGACCAGCCGCGGCAGGTCGCCCGACACCCAGCCGAGCTCGAGCAGTTCGCGCAGGGCCTTGTAGATGCCGATGATGCCCACGCCCCCGCCGGTGGGGTACACGATCACGCCGGGCAGCCGCCAGCCGAGCTGCTCGGCGATCTCCAGGCCCATGGTCTTCTTGCCCTCGATCCGGTACGGCTCCCGCAGCGTCGAGGTGTCCTGATAGCCCGGCCGGCTGGCCACGGCGGCCGCGACCAGCCTCCCGGCGTCCCCGATCAGGCCATCGACCAGGTACAGCTCGGCTCCGGCGGCGGCGCACTCGGCCCGGGTGATCGCCGGGGCGGCCGCGGGCATCACGATCAGGCTCCGCATCCCGGCCCGGGCCGCGTACGCCGACCAGGCCGCCCCGGCGTTGCCGTTGGTCGGCATGGCGATCGAGCAGACTCCGAGCTCGGCGGCCCGGGAGACGCCCACCGCGGCACCGCGCGCCTTGAACGTGCCGGTCGGGATCAGGCCCTCGTCCTTCATCAGCAGGTTCGGCACGCCGAGCGTCCGGCCAAGCCGCGGCAGGGCGATCAGCGGCGTCATCCCCTCGCCGAGGCTCACCACCCGGCCGGCCGAACGGACCGGCAGCAGCTCGTGGTAGCGCCACAGGTCGGGCGGCCGGGCCGCGATGTCCTGCGGCGATACCCGGACCTGCGTCAGGTCGTACCTGGCCAGCAGGGGCGATCCGCAGGTGCAGGTGCCCTGCACCTGGTCGGCGTCGTGACGGGCGCCGCAGCGCGGGCAGTCGAGGTGGGACAGGGCGGAGTACGGCACCCGGGCAGCCTATGCCGGCGGCCGCCGGCACGGGGTGGCGGTGGCCGGGCTCACCGTCCCTCGGCGAAGGCCAGGAGCTCCTCCCGGGACCAGGTCAGCTCCCCCGAGCGCAGCTCGCCGAGGATCCGCGTCACCCACGCGGCCTCGGCGGCGAGCACGGCCCGCTGGTACTCGTTCTCCAGCATGGCGATCCTGGGCAGCCCGTGCCCGGTCTCCGCGGCCGTGCTGGCGTCCAGCGTGGCCAGCGTCCCGGTCAGCCGCTGGGCGCGCCGCTCCAGTACCTCGATGAGCTCGGCGGGCTCCAGCATGAGCACGTGGGACAGGGCCGCGGGGAACTCCGGGTATTCCTGCCGGGGCACGGCGAGCATCTCCTCCAGCCAGCGCCGCGCCGTCTGCCGCCCGGCCTCGGTGACCTCGTACACCGTCCGCTCCGGATACCGCGGATCGCGGCCGGTCTCACGCACGGCGATCAGGCCCGCGGCGAGCAGCCGCTCGATGGTCCGGTACAGGCTGGTGCGCTGCTCGACGTTGACAACCTGGTCCTTCCCCCACTGCTTGATCAGCCGCTGGATGCCGTAGGGATGCAGTGGCTGGTAGTGCAGCAGGGCCAGCACGGTCAGGGCGAGCGGTGAGCTGCGCGGTCCGCCCGCGGACGGCGCGGGCGGGCCGGAAATCGACTGAGCCATGTCCCGATACTACTCCCAACGATTCTAGTTGACTTGCTACTAGTTGCTATGTAACTATCGATCAGGAAGGCAGTCGATCAGGAAGACAGTCACTGACGAGAAGGAGCCCACCACATGAACAGCCCGATGACCCCTCCGGCCGCGACCGCGCGCGAAGCCGAGCGTCTGCACGTCGACCACGGTGTCACCAAGCGCCTGGGCCGCTGGACCAGCGCGAGCCAGTTCGACGTCCGCGTCCGCTCCGGCGTCCTGGTCCTCGACCTCCGCTCGCCGGAGGTCACCGGTGACGTCGAGGTCCGCCTCGACCTGCACCGGTCCACGGTCAAGCTCCTGCTTCCCGAGGGTGACCAGGTGGATCACTGGGACCTGGACTGGACCGGCCGCGGCCGGGTCAAGGACGACCAGCAGCCCGCCGGGACGGGCGGCCGCCGGGTCCGCCTGTCCGGCCACGCGGACACCAGCGAGATCCGGGTGCATCGCGGTGGCATGGCCGCCCTGTCGGCCATGTTCTCCCGCGCGTTCGCCCAGGACCTGCGCCAGGCCCGCAAGACCGGCAGCTACCCGACCGTGGACGACCCCACGCGGGCAGCTCGCTAGCGGCGCGCTCCTCGCCGGCCATGAGGCTCGCCTAGTCTGGGAGGATGCTCGGAACCGTGACCGTTTTGCGCCGGTATCCGGTCAAGTCCATGCTGGGCGAGAACCTGGACGAGGCCGAGGTGAGCCGCAGCGGGCTGGCGAGGGACCGGCGCCTGGCCGTGGTGAGCCGGCGGACCGGCAAGGTGGCGAGCGCGAAGTACCCGCGGCTGTGGCGGGACATGCTGACCCTGTCCGCCGCGGCACTAGACGACGCGACCGCCCGGATCACGCTGCCCGGCGGGGAGACGGTGTCCAGCACCGACCCGGGCGTCGATGAGGTCCTGTCCGCGCTGCTCGGCGAACCCGTCACGCTGACCGGCACCCCGCCGCCCGGCGCCACGCTGGACCGGGCGGTGCCCGAGGCCGTGCTTCGCGATGGGATAAAGGCCGAGGTCCCGGCCACGGTGATCGAGATCGGCGCGGGTTCCCCGCCGGGCACCTTCGTGGACTTCGCGCCGCTGCATCTGATCACCACCGCGACGCTGGACCGCATCGCCGAGCTCAACCCGTACCGGCGCGCCCGGCTGGAGCGCTACCGGCCCAACGTGGTCATCCGCACCGACGCCGGCGGCTTTGCCGAGAACGACTGGCTCGGCCGGGACCTGCGGGTCGGCGACGACCTCGTGCTGCGGGTGATCGCCAGGACCCCCCGGTGCGCCGTACCCACCCTGGCCCACGGCGACCTGCCCCGCGACACCGAGGCCCTGCGCGTCGTCGCCCGGCACAACCGGGTCAGCCCGATGCCCGACGTCGATCCCGAGCCGTGCGCCGGCGTCTACGCCGAGGTGCTGCACCCGGGCAGGATCCGGGCTGGCGACCAGGTCAGCCTCGTCCCGTAATCCGCCGGGGATGCGCTAGCTGTGCAGTTCGGCCCAGACGACTTTGCCGGGCCAGCCGGGGACGGTCTGCCAGCTCCAGCGGTCGCACTGCGCCGCGACGAGCATCAGGCCGCGCCCGCTCTCGTCGTCGGGTCCGGGGTGCGCCGCGGCCGGCGCGCCCGGGATGACGTCCCAGACCTCGACCAGCAGCCTGATGCCGTCGCTGGCCATCCGCAGGACCACCACGGGCATCCCGGCCCCGTCGTACCGCGGGCTGCCGTCCGGGGCGGTCGAGGCCCGGACGGCGTTGGTGACCAGCTCGCTGACGATGAGCTCGGCCGCCTCGGCCAGGTCGTCCAGGTGCCATTCGTGGAGCACGGCACGAGCGTGCAGGCGGGCGCACGGGGTGGCCCCGGGCAGGGCTCCCAGCGGCAGGGACGTCGCCAATGGCCAGGAAGCCGACATACCGGGCGGGTCCGTGACGGGATCCGCCCAGGTCACGACGCTGCCCTCGCCCATGGTTCGGGGTGCCCCCCTTTCACCTTCCAGTGTGCCTGCTCACTGTCTTGCCGGGTGAGAGAATCATTGGTTACGTCGCTCTTACGATTGCCGCACCGGTGATATCCAGGCAAAACGACACGCCGATGAGCGCAGAAATACCCGCCTCGGCGCGGCATTAGCTGCGGAAGCGGCGGCGGTGCAGCTCGCGGACCTGCCCGGCCAGTTCCGGCACCGGTCCCTGCACCGTCAGGCCGGGAGCGACGTCGCGGACCGCCAGCGCCCGCACCGGGGACGACGGCGGCACGCCCAGCTCGGCCAGCCACGCCGTCAGCTGCTCGGACGAGCTCACGTACACGATGCGGCCGAGCCCGACCCAGGCGTGCGCGGCCGCGCACATCGGGCAGTGCTCGCCCGAGGTGAAGACGGTGGCGCCGGCCCGGCCGGCCGCGGTCATGTTGGCCGCCGCCCAGCGGGCCAGCTCGAATTCCGGGTGCCTGGTCGCGTCGCCCATGGTGTTCTCGCGGTTGCGGTCCTCGGCCAGGGCCCGGCCGTCGGCCGCGACCAGCACCGAGCCGAACGGGTGGTCCCCGGCGTCCACGGCCTCTGCCGCCAGCTCCACGCAGCGGCGCAGGTGCGGCAGGTCTTCCTGGGCGATGCCGCCAGGGTTGCCTTCAGCGTGCGAAGGATGAGTCACCTCAGCTCCGTTCGGTATCGATGTCTTGTGATCCTGCGCGCTCGGCTACGGTCGCCAGCGTCCGCCACGCCGTCTCCGGGTGGGCCGTCTCCCGGTGGTCGCCGTTGAACGGGTCGAGTACCACGGTGTCCGCGCCGAGGGAGCGCAGCTGGCCGAGGTCCGCGATGATCTGGTCGATGGTCCCGTGGCCGGCCAGCCGGCCGTCGTCGGTGACCGGCGCCTCGGTCTGCCGCAGCGCGATCCTCGGCATCAGCGCGGGCCGTGGCCGGCCGTGGTCCGGGGCACAGGCCGTCAGCCGCCCGGCCGCCTCGGCCATCCAGCCCGGGGTGAACCGCAGCGGGTGCCAGGCGTCGCCCAGCCGCACGGCCCGGCGCAGCGCGGCGTCGCTGTTGCCGCCGACCCAGAGCGGGATGTGCCCGCTCCGGTAGTCCGTCTCGTCCTGCCACGCGGCCCGCATCGCGAGCAGGTGCTCGTCGGTCAGCCGGCCGCGCTCGCGGAACGGGACGCCGAGCGCGCCGAACTCCTCCCTGGCCCAGCCGACGCCCACGCCGAGGACCAGCCGGCCGCCGCTGAGGTCGTTGAGGTTGGCGGCCATCCTGGCGATCAGCAGCGGGTGCCGGTAGGGCACGATGAGCACGGTGGTGCCGAGCCGTATCCCCCGGGTGAGGCCGGCCAGCCAGGACAGCGTGGTGAACGGCTCGTAAAACGGCGCCGGGTACCGCTCGGCGACGTCCGGCGTGACCGCGATGTGGTCGGAGACCATCAGCAGGTCGAAGCCGAGGCCCTCCACGGTAAGCGCCCAGCGCCGCAGCACGTCCGGGTTCGTGCCCGGGCCGAAGTTCGGGACGTTTACACCTAGCCGCACCGGTTCAACCTATCGATTAACCGCGCGGGCGCCGGGACCGGGGGCGGTATGCTGTATTCCGTGAACGATTACGGACAGCAGGTGATGATGCCCCGCGCGCGGGGCCGCTGACGCGTCCGGACGTTCTTTTCCGAGGCCCTGCGACGGGGCCTCGATGTGTTTTACGCGCGCTCGGAGCCCCACCTAGGAGGCTGCGATGACCGCGACCTACATCACCACGACCATCCCGTACGTGAACGCGCGCCCGCACATCGGGCACGCGCTCGAGCTCGTGCAGGCCGACGTGCTGGCGCGCTATTACCGCGGCCGCGGCAACGCGGTCCGGTTCCAGGCGGGCACCGACGACAACTCGCTCAAGAACGTGCTAGCCGCCGGCGCCGCCGGGGTCGGGGTGCGGGAGTTCGTCGACCGTAACGCCGAGGCGTTCGGCGCGCTTGGCGGCGCGCTGTCGCTGACCGTCGACGACTTCATCCGCACCAGCCGCGATCCCAGGCACCGGCCCGGCGTCGAGGCGTTCTGGCGGGCCTGTTCCGGTGACCTGTACCCGCAGCGGTATACCGGCCTGTACTGCACCGGCTGCGAGCAGTTCTATGCCCCGGCCGAGCTGAGCGACGGCCGCTGCGCCGAGCACGAGACCGAGCCGGAACTCGTCAACGAGGAGAACTGGTTCTTCCGGCTGTCCCGGTACGCCGCGCCGCTACGGGAGGCGATCAGCACCGGGCGGCTGCGGATCGAGCCCGCCGGGCGCCGCAACGAGGTGCTCGCGCTCATCGACGGCGGGCTGGCGGATTTCTCGGTGTCACGGCCGGCGAGCAGGGCCGGCGGCTGGGGCATCCCCGTACCGGGTGACCCGGACCAGGTCGTCTACGTGTGGTTCGACGCCCTGTGCAACTACGTGACGGCCCTCGGCTACGGCCAGGACGGCGGGGCCCATGGCGAGGCCTACCGGCGCTGGTGGGCCGGGCCAGGGAACCGCGTCCATCTGCTCGGCAAGGGCGTGCTGCGGTTCCACGCCGTCTACTGGCCGGCCATGCTGCTGGCGTCGGGGCAGCCGCTGCCGACCGGGATCTTCGTGCACGACTACCTGACCGCCGGCGGCCGGAAGATCAGCAAGTCCGGCGCTGGCGCCCCGGCCCCTGGTCCTGGAGTCCTCGAGCCGGCCGCGCTGGCCGCGGAGTACGGCGCCGACGCGGTGCGCTGGTGGCTGCTCCGCGAGGTGCCGCGGGTGGGCGACGCCGACTTCACCGTGGAGCGGCTCGTCGCCCGGGCCGACGACGAACTCGCCAACGGCCTGGGCAACTTGGTCAACCGGGTGGTCGCCATGATCCACCGGTACCGGGACGGCCGGGTGCCCAGCGGGCCCGGCTGTCCGGGGACGCCGGTGGCACCCGGCGGGGAGAGGCTGGCCGCGTCGTGCCGCCAGGCGGGCGACGCGGCCGGCGCCGCGCTGGAGAAGTTCGACTTCCGGCAGGCCACGGCCGCGGTCTGGAGCATCGTCGACGAGGCGAACCGCTTCGTCAACCTGGCCCGTCCCTGGGAACTGGCCAGGACCGGACCGGACGGCGACCCGCGGCTGCTCGATGCGGTGCTCGCCCAGTTGCTGGACGCCTGCTCCGTCCTGCGCCGCGAGCTGGCGCCCTTCCTGCCCGACGCGACGGCCCGCGTCGCCGCCCAGTGCACGCCGGACGGTGACGGGCGGCTGCCGGATCCCCGGCCGGTGTTCCGGCGCCTGGCCGCGGGATGAAAGCTAGCCGGCCAGCTCGCGCTCCAGCGGGGTCCGGAAGCGCGGGGTGAGGCGGATCTTCGCGTTCTTCGGCTCGGCCTCGATCCACTCGCGCAGGCGCTGCGCCTCGGCGCCGATGGCGGCCGATGCCTCCGCCCCGGCGTCCTCGAGCAGCCGGACCGCGATCTCGCCGTCCTTGCGGTGCGCCCAGCCGCCGACGATCCGGCCGTTCCACCAGGCCGTGGGGCCGATGTTCCCGGACCGGTCGAACAATGCGGGGGCGTGCTCGCCGACGTACCAGGCCCGGTCGCGCCAGCCCATCGCGGTGGGGTCGAGGGCGGGCAGCAGCGCCGCCCACGGTTCGGCGGCCGCGGGCGCGTCCTCGTCGGCCGCCAGCATGACACCCGGGGTGCCGTCCAGGTCGACCCCGGCGATCTCCAGCTGATCCAGCGCCTGCTTGACCTGCCCGGCCGTCCAGCCGGTCCACCACTGCAGGTCGGCGCGCGGGGCGGGGCCGAACCCGTGCAGCCAGCGGCGAGCCAGCTCGGCCCGGGCGTCGGCCGCCGCCGGCCGGGGCTGGTCCGGCGCGGCGGACCAGGTGAACTGGCTGGAGGTCCACCCTCCGCGCGGCCGGCCGCGCACGATGAGGCCCTCGGCCGACAGCAGCGTGAGCAGCCTGGTGGTGACGTTCACCGGGCCGCCGTAGCTCTTGTCCGCGGCGTAGACGATCTGGGCGCGCAGCCGCGGCTCGTCCTGGGCGAGTTCCCCGCCGGTGGCGCTGCCTCGCGCGGCCAGCGCCTGCACCGTGGCCTCGCCCACCTCCTTGAGCCAGTTCGCCCCGTCCGCCGCGATGCCGGATTCCTCCACCCGCCGGGCCAGGTCCCGCCGCATCCGCTCGGCGATCTGGTCGGTGCAGGCGGCCTGGACCACCGGCACGAGGCCGACGGGCACCACGAACACCGTCCGGCGCATGCCGAGCATCCGTATCAGGGTGCGTTCGGCGTACAGCGCGTGCTCGATGTCCGCGTGACCGGCCCCGGTGCGGGCCCGGGCGGACAGGTAGACCGAGGCCGGGTCGGTGCCGTGCAGCCCGATGATGCCCGCGACCGCGCCGTTTACCGTGCCAGCCCTGGGCGCGAGGTGGTGCCGGGCCGCCAGCCGCGCCCGCCGCTCGGCCACGCCGACCGGCCGGATTCCGCCTCCCATAGCCCCGACCCTACTCAACAGGCCAGGCGGTACGGTCGGACCATGATCACCTACCGGCATCCCGGCACCGTGCTGACCGACCGGTTCTTCGCCGTCCCGCTCGACCACCAGCGGCCGGACGGCGAGCAGATCGAGGTGTTCGCCCGGGAGGTCGTCGCCGCCGGCAAGGCCGGCGCCGACCTGCCCTGGCTGCTGTTCCTGCAGGGCGGGCCCGGGTTCGGCGCGCAGCGGCCCGAGGGCAGGGACACCTGGCTGAACCGGGCGCTCGAGGACTACCGGGTGCTGCTGCTCGACCAGCGCGGCACCGGCCGATCCTCCCCCGCGAACCGGAAGACCCTGGCCCGGCTCGCGGCCGCGGGCCCGCAGGCCCAGGCCGACTACCTGACCCACTTCCGCGCCGACAGCATCGTGCTCGACGCCGAGCTGATCAGGCGCGAGCTGACCGGCGAGCCGTGGAGCGTGCTCGGGCAGAGCTTCGGCGGCATGTGCGCGGTCACCTACCTGTCGTTCGCGCCGCACGGCGTCAGGGAGGCGTTCATCACCGGCGGGCTGCCCGGGCTCACCGCGACCGCCAACGACGTCTACCGGCACACCTACCGCACCGTCGCGGCCAAGAACGCCGCGCACTACGAGCGGTACCCGCAGGATGCGGACATGGCCTGGCGGGTGGCCGGCTACCTGGACACCCACGAGGTCCGGCTGCCGGACGGCGCGCCGCTGACGGTGCGGGCATTCCAGTCGGCCGGGGCCATGCTCGGCCAGGCCGACGGCAGCCACGCGCTGCACTACCTGCTGGAGGACCCGTTCGCCGGCGACGAGCTCTCCGACGCGTTCCTGTACGCGGTGATCGCCGAGCTCAGCTTCGCCAGCGGGCCGCTGTACGCGCTCCTCCACGAGGCGTGCTACGCCCAGGGCTGCGCGACCCGGTGGGCGGCGCAGCGGGTCAGGGCGGAGTTCCCCGAGTTCGACCCCGGGGTCAAAGGGGGCGCCCCGCTGTACTTCACCGGCGAGATGATCTACCCGTGGATGATCGACGCCGATCCGGTGCTGCGCCCGCTCCGTGAGGCCGCCGGCATCCTGGCCGAACGGGATGACTGGCCGCCTTTGTACGACCCGGCGCGGCTGGCCGCGAACGAGGTGCCGGCGGCCGCCGCGGTCTACTACAACGACATGTACGTGGACCGCGAGCTGTCGATGCGGACCGCCCAGGCCATCCGCGGCCTGCGAGCCTGGGTGACCAGCGAGTACGAGCACGACGGCCTGCGGGTCAGCGACGGGGCCGTGCTGGACCGCCTGATCGCCATGGTGCGCGGCAACATCTAAACGTTTTCTGTCGCGGTCGTCCCGGTTCCGCCGGGCACCTTAGGGTGGAATCGTGCGTGGAAAATCCCGCGTTCTCACCGGGCGGCGGCTCGTCCTGGCGATCGCGGCCGTGGTGGCCGTGGTGGCGGGGGCGGGCGGCACCGCTCTCGCCCTCACCACGTCCGCCCCGTCGCACGCCGTGTCGATGTCCCGGGGCAGCCTGACCCGCGCCGCGCTCAAGGTGACCGCGGGGACGCCGTTCCTCGACGTCAGCATGGGCAGGCTCGGCGGAACCCTGCTGCGCGTCTCGACGCCGGACGACGCCCCGGTCCGGCCGGTGCTGTCCGGCTCGGAGCTGATCGTGCTCTCGCTGGCCGGCGCGAGCACCCAGCATGTTCGGGGGTCCGGGTACGCGGTGAAGGTGGTGCTCAACTCGGCCGTCACGTGGAGCCTGGACCTGGCGGGCGGCACCGAGCGCACCCAGGCCGACCTGCGCGGCGGCAAGGTAGCCGGGGTCGCCGTGACGGCGGGCTCGGCCGTGCTTGACGTGAGCCTGCCCCGGCCGTCGGGAACGCTGCCCCTCCTGCTGGCCGGCGGTGTGAGCCAGTTCAGGCTCAGCCTGCCCGGCGGCGTGCCGGTCCAGGTGACGGTGGGCGGCGGCGCGTCCTTCGTCTCTGTCGACGACCAGAACCTGACCGGGGTCGCGGGCGGGACGGTGCTGACGCCGCCCGGCTGGGCCACCGCAGCGTCCCGCTTCGACATCGACGCCACCTCCGGGTTCTCGCAGCTGACGGTCAGCCGCTGGTCCGCCGCCGGCTCATAACCCCGGACCCGGCCGGGGCCAGACCAGCGTGCTTGGATTGGAATGGAATCAGACGAATCCATCCGGCGATGCCGCCAGCGGAGGTAGTGCGTGGACATCGGAATCGGCCTGCCCAATACGGTGCCTGGGACCGAGGGCAGGAGGCTCGTCGACTGGGCCAAGAACGCTGAAGAGGCCGGCTTCAGCACCCTGGGAACGATCGGCCGGCTGGTGTACCCGAACTACGAGGAACTGGTGGCCCTGTCCGCAGCCGCCGCGGTCACCAGCCGGATCCGGCTGACCACCAGCGTGCTGCTGGCCCCGCTGTACACCAACACCGCGCTGTTCGCCAAGCAGGCCGCCTCGCTCGACCGGCTCTCCGGTGGTCGCCTGGTGCTCGGCCTCGGGCTGGGCGGCCGCGACGACGACTTCGCCGCCAGTGCGCTGCCAACCGCCGGCAAGGGACGCCGCCTGGATCAGCAACTGGCCGAGATGAAGCGGATCTGGGCCGGCGAGCGCTACGGCTACGCCGGCGCGATCGGGCCCGAGCCGGTGCGGCGCGGCGGCCCCGAGCTCATCCTTGGCGGCGCGGCGCAGGCCAGCTTCCGCCGGGTCGCCCTGCTCGGCGACGGCTGGATCATGGGCGGCGGCACGCCGGACACGTTCGCCGAGGGCGCGGCCGGGGTCGACAAGGCCTGGGCGGAGGCGGGCCGCCCCGGGAAGCCGCGCAAGCTCTCGCTCGCGTACTTCGCCCTCGGGCCCAACGCCCGCGACCAGGCGGACAACTACCTGCTGCACTACTACAACTGGCTCGGCGACACGGCCCGGCAGATCGCGGCGGGCGCCGCCGTCAGCACCGAGATGGTCAAGGATTACGCCGACGGGTTCGCATCGGCCGGCTGCGACGAGCTCATCTTCGTCCCGACCACCGCCGCGTCCGACCAGATCGGCCTGCTCGCCAGCGCGGTGCTCTAGCCGGCCCAAGGCGAGCCGGCCTCTAGCGACCGCGCGACGCTGCGCTTTTCCCGCGAAAGACCGGGCTTTCCCCGCGAAAGACCGGCGGAACGGGGAATACCCGACCGCGAGGCGCTGTTGCCGCGGGCGTGACGGGACAGCCGCAAGAAGACGTGCAGTTCTGGTTCGATCCGCTGTGCCCCTGGGCCTGGATCACTTCCCGCTGGATGCTGGAGGTGGAGAAGGTCCGGCCGGTGCGCATCGAGTGGCGGATCATGTCGCTGGCCTACCTCAACCTGATCCAGCACGAGGGCAAGGGCCTGAACGAGGATTACCTGGAGCGGATGAGCAAGGCGTGGGGCCCGATCCGGGTGGTCGCGGCCGCGGCCCAGGAGCGCGGGCCGGACGTCCTCGGGCCTCTCTACACCGCCATCGGGACCCGGTACCACGTGCAGGGGCGCCGGGAGGATCCGCAGGTGATCCCCGAGGCTCTGGCCGAGGTGGGGCTCCCCGCGTCGCTGGCCACCGTGGCGGACAGCACCGAGCTCGACCAGCTCATCAAGGACTCGCACAACGAGGCGTTCGACGACGTCGGCCTGGACGTCGGCACTCCGGTGATCCGCATCCGCGGCCACGCCATCTTCGGTCCCGTCGTCACGCCCGCGCCCCGCGGCGAGGCGGCCGGGAGGCTGTGGGACGGGGTGGCGCTGGTGACCGAGACGGACGGCTTTTTCGAGCTCAAGCGGAGCCGCGACCGCAAGCCGTCCTTCGACTGAGGCGGAACATCCGCCAGGTGGCGGACCGCTAGGCTGGGCGCGTCAGGCCCGGCCCGGCCGCCGGATCACCTCGGCGGCGAGCTGCGCGCGAGATGTGATGCCCAGCTTCATGAAGATGTGGGCGACGTGGGTCTGGACCGTGCGACGGGATATGTACAGGCGCTCGCCGATCTGCGGGTTGGACAGGCCCTCGGCGGCCAGGGCGAGCTCGAGCGGCCGGGGGCCCGCGCGAGTAGGCCTCCACCGCGCTGGCCAGCAGCCCGGCGTCGTCTTCGGCGAGGCCCCGGCAGTGCAGCGCGGCACCGGTCATGGACGGGATGTCCTCGCCCTCACCAGGGGCCGGTCGACCGCCAGTTCCTCCGCCAGGTCGGTGATGGCGTCGACCGCCCGGAACCGCAGGCCCGGGTCGCTGCTGACCGTGATCGGGCTGCCGTCGCTACCGCGCGTGCTCAGCAGGGCGGCGATGGCCGAACGGCGCGGGTCCGCCGACGGCCTGGCACACTCCAGGGCTTCCGCGATGACGCCGAAGGGGCGGGCGCTCTCCAGCTCCCCGGCGCGCGCCCGTGCAAACCCGGCATCGGCGCCGCTGCGGTCATAGGGCGGATGGTATCGCCGCCGGCCCGTCAACATCAGCCGGCTCGCTGATGTCTTCGCGGCGGCCGGGCGGGACGCTGAAGTGACGAGAAAGGCAGTTCCCGGAGGTTCCCGATGAACGAATTCTGCGACAACGGCCAGTGCCCCGCGCATGCCCAGGTCACGGTCTTCACTCGCCGCGGCCCGCTGTTCATGTGCGGGCACCACTTCCGCCGGCATTCCGCCGCGCTCGAGCCGTTCGCGTTCGGCGCGTACGACATGGTGACCGGTCATCCGATCCGCTTCCGCGCGCCGGTCTGGCGCGCGTGAGCATGTGCCAGTATCCCCACGCCGTGGTCACCGGGGCCTCGTCGGGCGCCGGGCGCGCCGTCGCGCTGCGGCTGGCAGCGAGCGGGTATCACGTCTACGCCGGCGTCCGCGCCTACGCCGACGGAATCGCGTTGCACCAGCACACGCCGCCCAGCGCCGGGGTGATCACCCCGCTGCTGCTCGACGTGAGCCGCCCGGTCCAGGTCATGGCCGCCGTGCGGGCCGTCACCGCGCACGCCGGCCCGGCCGGCCTCGCGGTACTGGTGGATCACGGCGCCATCGGCGGGCCGGCTGGCGTCGACGTCACCGGGGAACTCGCCGCCGTTCGGGCGTTCGTGCCGCTGCTGCGCCGGGCGCGAGGCCGGATCGTGCTAGTCGGGCCGGCGAGCGCCCGGTTCACCCCGCCGTCCGCGGGCCCGCCGGCGGCTATCCGCGAGACGCTGCGCTCCGAACTTCGCCCCTGGAACATCGACGTCGCGCTCATCGACCTGGCGCACGTCCGCGCCGGAGGCCGCGGCAAGCTGGGGGCTGACGCGGTCGCCCGGGCCGTCGCCCGTGCCCTGGCCGCGCCGCGGCCGCAGTCGGCGCCATCCGCGGCGAGCTTAGTCGCGAGGGCACGCGCCACGGCCCGTTCGGTGCACAAGACAGCGTTCTTGTGCTACTTCTTGGCTCACGCATATTGGCCAGGACTCGAGGTGGTGTGATGCCGGACCGTCCGTTTGAGCTCGCCTGGACACCCGAGGGCATGGTGGCGCGGGTCCGGCTGCGGGGCAGTCCGGTGCTCTCGTCGCCGATGCTGAACCGGGGCACCGCGTTCACGCTGGCCGAACGGGAGGCGCTCGGACTCACCGGGCTGCTGCCCGACGGCGTGTCGACGATCGAGGGGCAGCTGCGGCGGGTCTACGCGCAGTACCTGCGCCAGCCCGATGACCTGGCCAGGAGCCTGCATCTCGGGCAGGTGCGGAACCGCAACGAGGTGTTGTTCTACCGGCTGCTAACCGAGCACATCCACGAGATGCTGCCGATCGTGTACACCCCCACGGTGGGGACCGTGATCGAGCGGTACAGCCTGGAGTTCGGCCGTCCGCGCGGGGTGTACCTGTCGGTGGATCATCCTGATCAGGTGGAGACGGCCTTCCGCAACTACGGGCTGGGGGCCGACGAGGTGGACCTGATCGTCGCCACCGACTCCGAGGGCATCCTGGGTATCGGCGACTGGGGGGTGGGCGGCATCGCGATCGCGGACGGGAAACTGGCCGTCTACACTGCGGCGGCCGGGCTGCATCCCCGCCGGGTCATCCCGGTCGTGCTGGACACCGGGACCGACAACCCTGACCTGCTGGCCGAGGACATGTACCTGGGCAGCCGGCATCCTCGGGTCCGGGGTGAACGGTATGACCAGCTGATCGAGGCCTATGTCAGCACCGCCACCAGGCTGTTCCCGAACGCGATGCTGCACTGGGAGGATTTCGGCGCCGCCAACGCCCGCCGCATCCTGCTGAAGTACGCCGGCACCTGCTGCACCTTCAACGACGACATCCAGGGCACCGCCGCGGTGGTGCTGGCCGCCGCGCTGGGCGCGACCCGGGCCGCGGGCACGGCGCTGCGCGACCAGACGGTGGTGATCCACGGCGCCGGCACGGCCGGGATCGGGATCGCGGACGCGCTGCGCCAGGTCATGATCGACGACGGGCTCAGCCCCGCCGAGGCCACCGCGCGGTTCTACGCCCTGGGCAGCAAGGGCCTGCTGACCACCGACTACCCGGGGACGCTGCGCGACTTCCAGGTGCCCTACGCCCGGCCGGCCGCCGAGGTCGCCGCCTGGGCGCGCGACGCGGACGGCCGGATCGGCCTGGCCGAGGTGGTGACGCGCAGCCGCGCGACCATACTGATCGGGACCTCGACCCAGCCCGGGGCGTTCACCGAGCAGATCGTCACCGAGATGGCGTCCCACGCCGAACGACCGGTCATCATGCCGCTGTCCAACCCGACCTCCCACTCCGAGGCCCAGGCCGCCGACCTGATCGCGTGGACCGGCGGGCGGGCGCTGATCGCGACCGGAAGCCCGTTCCCGCCGGTGGCCTACGGCGGGGTGGACTACCAGGTCGCCCAGGCCAACAACGCGCTCATCTTCCCCGGCCTCGGGCTCGGGGTCACCGTCAGCCGGGCCCGCCGGGTCAGCGACGGCATGCTGGCCGCCGCGGCCAACGCGCTGGCAAGCCTGTCCGACGCCGCCGCCCCGGGCGCGGCCGTGCTGCCCCCGGTCACGAGCCTGCGCGAGGTGTCGGCCGCGGTCGCGGAGGCCGTCGCCCGCGCGGCCCGGGCCGAAGGGCTGTCCGACGTGCCCCTCGACGGCCTGGCCGGACGGGTCCGGGCGGCCATGTGGGAGCCGGCCTACCCCGCGGTGGAGGCGGTCTAGCGATGCCGTGGTCCGTGCGCGCGGTGCCGCTGCCTGACGGCGACCGCCCGGCCGACCTGTGGATCGACACGGCCGGGTGCCTGGCCGCCGGCCCTGTGCCCGGCGCGGAGCCGCTGCCGGGCCGGTACGTAGCCCCCGGCCTGGTGGACGCCCATGCCCACCCCGCGCTCGGACCCGGACTGGTCCCGCGGGATGACGATGAGACGATGACCGAGCTGGCCGCGTGGGCGGCCGCCGGGGTCGCCCTGGTCCGCGACACCGGGTCGCCGGGAGGCTCGGTGCTCGGCCTGGGCCCCGGCCCCGGCCTGCCGCGGCTGCAGGCCGCCGGGCGGTTCCTCGCCCCGGCGGGACGCTATTTCCCGGCCCTGCTGCCCGAGGAGGTGCCGGAGCAGCGGCTGACCGAGCTGGCCCTGGCCGAGCTGGCGCGCGGCGGGCGCTAGGTGAAGGTGATCGCCGATTTCCCGCCGGTCGTGGACGGAAAACCGTCCGGCCCGGCCGCCCTGACCTACTCGGTTGAGGCGGTCGAGGCGATGATCGCCGCGGTGCACGCGGCCGGGGGGCGGGTCGCCGCCCACGTCACCACCGACGCGGTCGCTCAGCTGGTCCGGGCCGGGGTGGACTCCGTCGAGCACGGCACCGCGCTCGACGAGGATGCGCTGCGGCTGATGGCCGCGGCCGGTACCGCCTGGACGCCGACGCTGTGCGCGGTGCTCGCGGTGCCGGGCACCGCACCCGAGAAGACCCAGCGGCGAATCGCCGAGTACCGGGAGCGGCTCGGTGAGCTGCTCCCGCTCGCGCACCGTCTCGGCGTGCCCGTGCTGGCCGGGACGGACACCGCGGGCACCGTCGTCCGCGAGGTCGCGCTGCTGGCCGAGCATGGACTGGCCCCGGCCGCCGCGCTCGCGGCCGCGACCACCACCGGGTACCGCTTCCTCGGCGAGCCCTTCGACCAGCCCGGCCGCCCGGCGACGCTGGTGACCTACCAGGACGACCCTCGCGAGGACCTTGAGGTCCTGTCCGCGCCGAGCGCCGTCCTCATCGACGGAGTCCGGGTCCGCTGACCCTCCCTAGTGACCGGGCTCGCCATCGGCCTGGCCGGGGTAGAGGACCGGTCCGACGCCGGGGATCGACTGGCTTACGGCAAACCGCTGCAGCGAGTCCCAGGCTTGCTGGGCGTTCTGCCCGGTCTGCGACATCCGGGCCGCGATCAGCCCGGCGACCAGCGGGGTGCTGAACGACGTCCCGCTCCACGTTGCCATGCCGTGGAACTGCCGGATTTCCCCGACGTTGGGCGGCTCGCTGCACACGTAGGTGCCCTCGGGGAAGGCGTTGACGAGGTTTTCTCCAGGCGCGTAGACGTCGACCCACCGGCCGTAGTTGGTGAAGTGCGCCCGGTCGCGCCAGTTCGCGGCCAGCGCGCCGACGGCGATCACGCCCTGGTGGGCGGCCGGCCACATCCGATGTGACCAGGCGTCGTTGCCGGCGGGCGCGAGCACGACGAGTCCCTTTCTGTGGCGGAGACGCCTTTCGTAGAAATCGTCGAAGGTGTGCAGGGACGAGTCGCGGTGAGTGGACGCGGTGAAGGTGAACACCATGATGTCGGGATCGTGCGCAAGGGCGTCCGCCAGGCTGGACGCGAGCCTCGTCTCGAAGTCGGCGCCGGCGATGTCGAAGGCGCGCTCGATGAAGACCGACGCCTTCGGGGCGACGCAGCGCAGGATCCCGGCCACGAACGTTCCGTGGCCGCCGTACGGAACGATCGTCCCGTCGGCGGCATACGGGTCCTCCTCCGCGCCGTCCACCCCATCCAGCCACGGATGATCGGCCGCGACCTGCGGAATCAGGCCCGTGTCGACGATGACGACGGAAACGCCCTCCCCATCGTTGCCGGTCCAGGGGATGCGGCGCCGGCCGCCTGCGTCCAAGCCTGGCGGCGGGACAGGGGTCACACCTGACGGCACTTCAAGAGGCTCAGTGGCGGGGCAACTCCACGGGCACACGTAGACTTTGTGCTCTGGTTTCGCCACCCCCGGCCCTACCGCATCGTCGAGCAGAGCGACCAAGTCCGGCACCCCCATGGGGACACCGGGCACCGTCAGGCGAACAAGCCCGCTGGTGACTGATTCGGCCTGGATCTCCCGCTCCCCTTCCGGGACATCTCCGTAGCCCACGTCATCGAAGATCGCCCCGAGCGCCTCCACCACGCGAGTCACGTCTGGCTCGCGGACGAGGATCGCATACGCACGATAGAAGTACTCGATGTTGTCGGCGTCGTCCCACTGGTCGGCGGCGGGGTGCGTCGCGGCAGCGGGATGGCTATCCAGGATGAGCTGAGCTTGCGCCCTCATCCGGTCATCTACAGCCATGTATACCTTCCCTATTCAGATACTGGTCTCGACGGAATGCTGACACGCTAAATACGATTCGTAAGGTGTCGTCCGTCTCTGATACCGGCTCGCGTGCCTGGGAGCCGGACAAACTGCTGGCCCTGGCGCTATCACGGCCATTTGAAGCCCTCGCCGCAGCCCACGAGGTCCTGGGCCAGAACCCGTCGGCGGCACAGGCTGCGGTAGCGCATCAGGCGGCCGGAGTGGTCTACAAGGACTTCGGCGATATCCGCCAAGCGATCGAGGAGTTCAGGGCCGCACGCCGGTTCGCCCACAAGGCCGGGGACCTGGGCCGGGAGTCCGATGTCTTGGCCAGCCTTGGTATCGCCTGGGTGCTGGCCGGCCAGCCGCGCCGCGGCCTGCCGATACTGGACAGCGTCCTGACACGCAGCCGCGGTGTGGCTGCTGGCCGGATTCTTATTCGCCGAATCAACGCATTGTGGGTTCTGGGCCGCAACGCCGAGGCGCTGCGGGACGCGCAGGCTGCCGTGGGCCTTCTTTCCGGGGCGGGCGATCTGGTGTGGGAGGCCCGCGCCGTGGTCTGGCGAGCGGCGGTGTATCTCGCCATGGGTGACGGCGAGCGAGCCGATCGGGACTATGCCCGGGCCGAGAGGCTCTATGCCGAATGCGGCCAGCAAGCAGAATATGCGACCGCCCGCCAGGAACGGGGAATGGCGGCGCATGCCCGCGGTGACCTGCCTACCGCGCTGGCTCATCTCGATCATGCTCAGAGCCAGTTCGACCAGCTCGGCATCTTCGTGGCCGAGTTGTTCGCCAACAAGTGCATGGTGTTGCTGGCGGCCGGCTTGACCCAGGATGCCCTGGGCGAGGTTAACGCCGCGGTGGCCAGGATCGAGCAGGATCACGGCTCGACGATGAGGCGCGCCGAACTGTTGTACTCCTCCGCCTTGGCCGCCGCGGCGACCGGCGACTTCGGCCTGGCGCAGGATCGCAGCGACGAGGCCCTGCGGCTGTTCCGTCATCAACAGCGCCCGTGGTGGGCGGCGCGAGCCGAGCTTGTCCTGCTGCTGTGCCGGTCCGCGGCGGACCCGGACCGCCCGGCGGCGCTGCTGCGGGCGGCCCGGCGAGTGACCGCGCGGCTGGACGAACTGGACCCGGCGCGGGCCGTCCATGCCCACCTGCTCACCGGCCAGCTCGCGCTGGCGGCCGGCCGACGCGAGGAGGCCGCCCGCCACCTGCGCTCCGCCGCGAACGCCCGGCACCGCGGCGAATTGCGTACTCGCAGCGTCGGCTGGCTGGCCCAGGCGACCTGGTGCGAGGCCGAACAGCGCTGGCGGGGCATGCTGGCCGCGTGTGACCGCGGCCTGGCCCTGCTCGACCTGCACCTGCAGACTCTCGGTGCCACCGAGCTGCGTACGCTGGCCACCGCCAACGGCGCGGCGCTGGCCGACATGACGCTGCGGCACGCGGTGCGACGCAACGATGCCCGGCTGTTCCTGGAGTGGAGCGAGCGGTGGCGCGGCACGGTGCTGCGGATCACCCCGGTCCGCCCCTCCGCCGACAGCGACCTGGTAGCCGACCTGGCCGCCCTGCGCAACGTCGCGGCCCGGGTGGACAGCAGCCGGGACAGCCGGGCCGCGGCGCCCGCGCTGGAGCGGGAGCGCCGCCGCCTCGAAACCGCGGTCCGCCAGCGGGTCCTGCGCACCCCGGCGGCGGGCACCGCTCAGGCCGAGTCGTTCCGCGCGGCCGACCTGCTCGGCCAGCTCGGCGACACCGACCTGATCGAGCTCACCGACGTCGACGGACAACTGCACGCCGTCGTGGTGAGTGGCGGGCGGCTGCGCCTGGTGCACGTCGGCCCGACCCAGGCCGCCGTCCACGCGCTGGCGCACGCGCTGTTCGCGCTGCGCCGCGAGGGGACCGGCCGCGGTGCCCACCGGCTCGACCTGACCGAAATCGGCCGCCGCCTGGAGGTCAACCTGCTCGGCGAGTCGGTCCGGCTGCTGCGGGACGCGCCGCTGGTCGTGGTGCCGAACGGGAAGCTTCACGCGGTCCCCTGGGGGCTGATGCCGTCCCTGCGCGAGCGGGCCACCGCGGTCACGCCGTCGGCGTCCGCGTGGCTGCGCGCCCGGCGCGCCTTCCGCCCGGAAGAAGACCGGGTCGTGCTGGTCGGCGGGCCCCGTCTGCTCACCGGCGACGCCGAGGTACGCCACCTGGTCAAGCGGTACCCGGACGCCATGGTGCTGGCCGACGGCGACGCCACCGCCGATCGGGTGATGGCCGCCATGGACGGCGCGTGGCTGGTGCACATGGCGGCGCACGGCACCTTCCGCGGCGACAGCCCGCTGTTCTCGGCGATCGAGCTCGACGACGGCCCGCTGACGGTCTACGACCTGGAGCGGCTCAAGCGGGCCCCGTACCGCGTCGTGCTGTCCAGCTGCAGCTCCGCAATCGGCGTGGCGGTCGGTGCCGACGAGCTCCTCGGCCTGGTCAGCGCCCTGATCTCGCTCGGCTCCGCGGGCGTGGTGGCCAGCGTGGTCCCGGTTAACGATCCCGCCACCGTCCCTCTCATGACCGCCCTGCACGACCACCTGCGGGCCGGGTCCGACCTGGCCGGGGCCCTGACCCTGGCCCGGCACGCGGTCAGCGACAACCCCGTCGCCCAGGCGACGGCCTACTCCTTCATCGCGCTGGGCACCTGAGCGGACCCGACTCACAGGCACACCCAGTCGGTAACCAGGCTCCCGTCAGGGGTCTCGCACCGCAACCGCACCTGCCCGGACGGCAGGCCGTCGAAGTCGAAGAGGCCGATGTCGTCGGCCTCGATCCGGACGGTCGATCCGTCCGGGGTCTCCACCACGATCTCTCCCGGCCCCGGCGGCACGATCTGGCCAACCACGTGGTCGGCCATTACCTCGAGTTCCAGCGACAGGTGCGCCTCGGTGAAGATCAGGACACGCGGCTGCCCGGACCCGGAGCGCAGCCCCCGCGCCGGTTCCAGCGCGGAGTCGAAGGTGAGCGAGGCCGGGCCCTGGAAATGCCAGGCGTAACAGCTGTCGGTGATCGCGCACCAGACGGGATCCTCCAGGGTCGTTTCTACCAGCGTAGTAAGCGGAAAACCGCCGACGTTCATACCGGCTCCTCGCGTCGCGCGATGCTGACGGGCCGTTCCTGGTCACTACCACTTCTAAGTTCGGAGGAGCGGCTGGGCACCCCTGATACACCCGTGCCGGAATATATTCCGGCTGATATCGGCCTGAACGGCCGACAGCACCTTCTTTTATGATCGATGCACATCGCCGGGCGGGCTGGGGAGGCAGGCATGACCACGCTGACGACGTCGTACTGGCCGGCCGACACCTCGGTGCCGGTCCTGGACACCACGGTCGGGGGCGTGCTGCGCGCCGCGGCGGCCGCCGGGCCGGACATGCTGGCCATGGTCGGCGGCGTTCCCGATCCGGCCCAGCGCGGGCGCTGGACCTACGCCGGGCTGCTGGCCGAGGCCGAACAGGCGGCGCGCGCGCTGACCGTCCGCTTCTCCCCCGGCGAGCGACTCGCCGTGTGGGCGCCGAACCTGCCCGAATGGGTCATCCTGGAGTACGCCGCCGCGCTGGCCGGGGTGGTCCTGGTCACCGTCAACCCGGCCCTGCGCCCCGCCGAGCTGGCCTACGTGCTGAACCAGTCCGGTGCATGCGGCATCTTCCTGGTGCCCGAGTTCCGCAGCCCGATGGCCGAGTTCCTGGCGGAGGTCCGGCCCGACGTTCCCGCGCTGCGGGAGGTGGTCTACTTCACCGACTGGGCGGAGTTCATGGGCACCGCGCCGGCCGAGGCGGCCCTGCCCGAGGTGTCGCCGGACGACGTCGCGCAGATCCAGTACACCTCCGGCACCACCGGTTTCCCCAAGGGCGCCGAGCTGCACCACCGGGGGCTGACCAACAACGCCCGCTTCTGGGCCGAGCGGATGGAACTGCGGCCCGGCGAGGCGTACGTGAACCCGATGCCGCTGTTCCACGCGGCCGGCTGCGGCATGGGGGTGCTGGGGGCGGCGCAGAGCCTGGCGGTACAGGTCCCGGTGCTGGCCTTCGACCCGGCCCTGGTCCTCGCGTTGATGGAAGCCGAACGGGCGGCGGTCTTCGCCGGGGTGCCGACGATGATGATCGCCATGCTGGGTCATCCCGACATCGAACGGCGTGACCTGTCCTCGCTGCGGGCGGCGGTGTCGGGCGGCTCCCCGGTGCCCGCCGGGCTCGTCCGGCTGGTGGAGGAACGGCTGGGCGTCCGCTTCAGCATCGTGTTCGGGACGACCGAGTGCTCCCCGCTGGTGACCCAGGTCCGGCTCGACGACTCCGGGCAGGACCGTGCCGAGACGCTCGGCACGGCGCTGCCGCAGACCGAGATCATGATCGCCGACGTCGACGGCGGCGGGCCGGTGCCGGTCAGCCAGCCCGGCGAGCTGTGCGCCCGCGGGTACACGGTCATGCGCGGTTATCACGACGCCCCGGGGGCCACCGCGGCCGCCATCAACGCCGGCGGCTGGTACCACACCGGCGACCTGGCCTCCTTGGACAGCCGCGGCTACCTGCGCATCGAGGGCCGGATCAAGGACATGATCATCCGCGGCGGGGAGAACATCTACCCGCGTGAGATCGAGGACGTGCTGTTCGGCCACCCCGCCGTGGCCGAGGCGGTGGTCGTCGGCGTCCCGGACGAGAAGTGGGGCGAGGTGGTGGCGGCCTACGTGCGGCCGGCCCCGGTAAGTCCCGGCCAGCCCGCGCCCTCGGCCGGGGAGCTGCGGGCCTACTGCCGGGAGCGGCTGGCGCCGTACAAGACGCCGCAGCACTGGGTCTTCGTGGACGCCTTCCCGATGACCCTGTCCGGCAAGATCCAGAAGTACAAGCTGAGGGACGGCTTCACCGCGAGCTCGGGCTCGTGACCACCTGACGGCGCAGCTGCCCGCGGGAGGCCTCGTGGAAGCCGTGCGTGGACAGCCAGTTCCTGATCCACGGGCCGTCGGGGTGCGTGTCGGGCACGACGTTGTAGATGTAGTTCAGGCCTCGCGCGGCGGCCTCGTCCTCCAGGCACTCCAGGATGAAGGCGCCCACGCCGCGGCCGCGACGGCCGGCCGCGACGACGAAGGTGATGCGCGCGTCGCCCCACTCGGTGTCGAGCCAGCCGTACCCGGCGACCTGATCGCCGTCGGTCACCCGCCACCATTCGTCCGCGACGGGCCCGCCGGGCGCGGGTCCGGCCAGGCCCACCGCGGCCAGCTCGGCCGGGCGGAAGATCCGCTGCTTGTCGGCGTCCCAGCGGGGCGAGTTCTCCTTGCTCCAGGTCAGCGTCATGAGCTCTCCCTCAGGTCCCCTCCGGAGGCGGCGATCCGCCGCAGCAGGGCGGACGGACGGTAGCGGTCCTCGCCGTACCAGGCGTGCATGGCGTCGAGCACGGCCAGGACCGCGGCCGGTCCCCAGCGCTGGCCCCACGCCAGCGGACCGAGCGGGTAGTTGGTACCGAGCCGCATCGCGGTGTCGATGTCGATGGCGCTGGCCACCCCCTTGTGAAGCGCGTCGACGGCCCCGTTCACCAGCATGGCCACGGTCCGGGTCACGACCAGGCCCGGGGTGTCGTCGATCACGTACACCGTCAGGCCGGCCGCCTGCAGCAGCCCGGCCGCCTCGTCCACGCCGGCCGCCGGGCAGCCGTCGGACGCCGCGATCGCCACGGCCTCCGCGGTCGCGTCATCGAGCGTCCTGTCGACCACCACGGCCAGCCGGCCCAATGCGGTAGCAGGCCTGCCGTCGCAGCGCACCAGCGACGTGCCGCACGGTAGCTCCACGGTTCCGTCACGGCCCTCGCCCGCCCGGATCTCCACCCCTGCACGGCCGAGAAGGCCCCGCAACGAGGACTCGCCATGCTCTATGACGTAGGCCGGGGCCGGGCGTTCCGACGCCGGGTCAGCAACCACCGGTGGGGCGTCGTCACCGTACTCGAACCAGCCGCGGCCGGTCTTGCGGCCCAGCCAGCCGGCCTCCACCATGGAGCGCTGCAGCAGCGACGGCGCGAACCGCGGGTCGTAGCCGAACGCGGTCCACACCAACCGGGTCACGGCCTCGTTCACGTCCTGCCCGACCAGGTCCATCAGCGCGAACGGGCCCATCCGGAACCCGCCGGCCCTGGTCAGCACCGCGTCGATGGTGGCCGGGCTGGCGGCCCGCTCCTCGGCCAGCCGCAGCGCCTCGGCGTAGAACGGCCGCGCCACCCGGTTTACGATGAACCCGGGTGTCGCGGACGCCTGGACGACCTGCTTGCCCCAGCCCGCGGCCAGCCTGGTCACGGCCGCCGCGACAGCGGGGTCGGTGGCCAGGCCGCTGATCACCTCCACCAGCCGCATCACCGGCGCCGGGTTGAAGAAATGCAGGCCCACCAGGCGTCCGGGGTGGCTGAGCCCGGCCGCGATGGCGGTCGGCGACAGCGAGGATGTGTTCGTGGCCAGTACGCAGTCCGGCGCGACGACCTTCTCCAGCTCGGCGAACAGGGCCTGCTTGACGGCCAGGTCCTCGGCCACCGCCTCGATGACGCACTCGGCCGGGGCCAGCTCGCCGAGGTCCGCGGCCACGGTCAGCCGGAGGCTGGACGGATCGACATCGAGACGCCCCCTGGCGACCAGCCGGGCGACCCGGTCGCGGACCGCGGCGACCGCCCGCGCGGCGGCGCCCTCAGCGGCGTCGTAGACGATGACCGGATGGCCGGCTACCGCGGCGACCTGCGCGATTCCGGCTCCCATGGTGCCGGCCCCGACTACGGCGACCGGCGCGGACCGGCTGATCTCGGTCACAGCGGCACCACGGGCGCGGGCGAGGGCAGCCACTCCCCCTGGAACACCTGGCGGGAGGCGTCGTAACGCGACCAGTACCCGATCGCGGCTGACGCGCCCCGGACGAACAGCGTCCCTGGCATGCCGGGCGGGACCTCCAGCCCGTCCTCGCCGAGCACGCGCAGGTGGCCGCGCAGGCCGCGGGCGGCATGCGTGACGCGTTCGGCGAGTTCGGCGTAGCTGACGTCGCCGGCCGGCCCGGTCAGCGCGAGCCGGTCCCCGCGTCCCTCCCGGATGTGCCGGTCGAGCAGGTAGTCACAGGCGTTGAACAGGGCGGGCCCGGGTGTCACTGCGGCCCCCGGCTCAGTGCTGGCATGATCAGGCGAGGTGCACGTAGTCGTAGTCGAACGGCTTGCCGTTGATGCCGTTGCGCGGCGGTGCGATCCATGCGGCAATCTTGCCCCGCTGGTGCACCGGCTGCATCAGGGACCGCACGTAAGTCTTGTCCACCTCCGTGGGCAGCCACTCGCCCTGGCGGTGCTCCCACTCCTGCTCCGGGATCTTCTCGCCGTCAGGGGTGGCCTCGATCCCGGCGAACGCGCCGACCTTGCGGTTGAAGGCGGCGTGCGGCAGCTTCAGCCGCTGCTTCACGCCACCCTCCTCCAGGATGCGGTTCCACCGCTTGACGCCGCCCTGGCAGTCCGAGATGTACTCGCGCCGCAGGTCGGTATTGAGGCCGACCAGCGCCGAGACCTCGGTGTGCCCGATGCTCAGCTCGCCATTGGGCTCCTCGGTCAGCGCGTCCACCATGAACGAGTCGCTGGCGAGGTTGTGGTCGTCCTTACGCCGGTCCTCCATCCAGCGGCCCTTGAGTCCGGCGGTGTAGTAGTTCGCCACGTTGGTGGAGGTGTCGCCGCCGAACAGGTCGAGCGACACCGAGTAGTGGAAGTTCAGGTACTTCTGGATGACCGGCAGCGGGATCGCGCCCAGGCCGCCCACGTCGCCGGTGTCGTGCTCGCGCATCACCTCGACGGTGCGCTGCACCACCCGGTCCACGCCGGTGGTGCCCACCATCATGTGGTGCGCCTCCTCCTTGAGCATGAACTCGCAGGTGCGGCTGAGCGGATCGAAGGCGCTTTCCTTCAGCGTGCCGAGCTGGTACTTCCCGTCCCGGTCGGTGAAGTAGGTGAACATGAAGAACGACAGCCAGTCCGGGGTCTCCTCGTTGAACGCGCCCAGGATACGCGGCGAGTCGAGGCTGCCCGAGTTGCGGTGCAGCAGTTCCTCGGCCTCCTCCCTGCCCTCGCGGCCGAAGTAGGCGTGCAGCAGGTAGACCATCGCCCACAGGTGCCGCCCTTCCTCGACGTTCACCTGGAACAGGTTGCGCAGGTCGTACAGGCTCGGCGCGGTGGCGCCCAGGTTGCGCTGCTGCTCCACCGAGGCGGGCTCGGTGTCGCCCTGGATCACGATCAGCCGCTGCAGCTCGGCCCGGTACTCCCCAGGGACCTTGTCCCACACCGGCTCGCCCTTGTGCTCGCCGAACCCGACCTTGCGCCCGGGGTCGCGTTCGGCCAGGAAGATCCCCCAGCGGTACTCGGGCATGGCGACGTGACCGAACTGCGCCCAGCCGTCCCGGCCGACGTTGACCGCGGTGCGCAGGTAGACGTCCTGGGTCGGCAGCGTCGGCCCCATCGTCTGCCACCAGTTCAGGAAGTTCGGCTGCCAGGACTCAAGCGCGCGCTGCAGCCGCCGGTCCTCGTGCAGGCTGACGTTGTTCGGGATCTTCTCGGTGTAGTCGGCGGTCGAGGGCATGAGTTCAGACTCGCTTCCGGTCGAAGACGGCCCGCTGCCCGGTGCCGAACCGGCGCAGCGCGCCGTCCGGACCCGACGCGTTGGGCCGGTTGAATATCCAGTTCTGCCAGGCGGTCAGCCGGCCGAAGATCTTGGTCTCCATGGTCTCCGGGCCGGCGAACCGGTAGTTGGCCTCCAGTCCGGTAAGCGCGTCGGGGCTGAAGCTGGCACGCTCCTCGGTCGCGATCCTGATCTCCTCGTCCCAGTCGATGTCGTCCGGCGCGAACGTGACCAGGCCCAGATCGGCCGCGTCCCCGGCCTCCAGCGCCTCTCCCTGGCGCTTGACGGCGGTCTCGCAACCAGCCTCGTCGCCCCAGAAGCGGGTCTGCAGCCGGGTCAGCCCGTTGCTCATCGTCAGCGGCCCGGTGTTCATCTCCCCGAGGGTGATCGTCGCGGGCTCGGCGTCCGGGTCCTTATCTTCGAACACCCCGGCCAGCTGGAAGGACCGGTCGGCGGCCAGCGCCAGCTCGAGCAGCGAGCCGGCGAAGCAGCTGCCCGGCTCGATCGCCGCGATCAGGCTGCGGCTGGTCACGTCGAGCCGCCGCAGCGTGCGCTTGAGGTAATGCAGGACCTCGTTGGCGAACCAGTCGCCCGCGCTGGCGCTCGTCAGGAGCAGCTCGTCGTGGGCGAGCACCAGGGCCAGGTCGCCCTCGGTGCGGAACACCCAGGTGCCGAGCTCGGGCTCGTTGGTGCGCAGGTCCAGGATCAGGTCGTCGAGCTCGCGGGTCACCGCCAGCGGCCAGAAGTCCGCGTCCCTGGCCTCGGCGATGCTGGCGGGTGGGTCGTTTTGCGGGCCTTTTACCGATATGTCGACTCGGCCCGCGTCCCGGTCCAGCCGGGCTTCGACGTGGCCGTATCTGATCGCGTCGTCGTCGCGGGTCTTGTCCAGCGGGATCAGCGGCACACCCTCGGCGTCCTGCGGGCGACTGGAGCGGGTGGCCAGCTCGGCGGCCCGCTCCGCGACGGTCTCGTCCCACCGGGGCCGCGGCACGGCCTCGTCCACCAGGCGCCACTGCACGGCCTTCTTCCCGCCGATGCCCTCGGACTTGGTGGAGAAGTAGTCGGCCAGGTCCCGCCGCACGTGCCGCTTGTCCGTGACCCGGGTCAGCCCGCCCGTGCCAGGCAGCACGCCGAGCAGCGGCAGCTCCGGCAGCGACACGGCCGAGGACCGGTCGTCGACCAGCATGATGTGCTCGCACGCCAGCGCCAGCTCGTACCCGCCGCCCGACGCGGTCCCGTTCACCGCGGCCAGGTAGGTCTGCCCGGAGTTCGCGGTGGCGTCCTCGATGCCGTTCCTGGTCTCGTTGGTGAACTTGCAGAAGTTCACCTTCCAGCCGTGCGGCGAGCCGGCCAGCATGCGGATGTTGGCGCCGGCGCAGAAGATCTTCGGCTTACCGCTGGTGATCACGACCGTGCGCACCTCGGGATGCTCGAAGCGCAGCCGCTGCACCGCGTCGTACAGCTCGATGTCCACGCCGAGGTCGTAGGAGTTCAGCTTCAGCTCGTACCCCGGCACCAGGCCGCCCTGCTCGTCGACGTCCATGGTCAGGGTCGCGACCGGCCCGTCGGCCGACAGCTTCCAGTGCTTGTAGCGATCGGGGCTGACGCGGAACTCGACCCGCTCTCCGTTTTCCGCCTGGATGTTTACCGCCTCCGTGTTTGCCGCCTCGGGCATCGCAGACTCCTCCCTGCCCATTTTCCGGGCCGATGTTCCATACTCTACAAAACTTGAGTTAAACGTCAAGAGTTCGTAGTATTTTGTTCGTGACGACCGAGGCGAGCCTGAGCGAGCAGCCGCCGATCCTGCTGCGGCGCCACGCCGCCGGCGCGGACAGTGCCCGCAGCGTGCTGTTCACCGTGCTCGGCGAGCTGGTCCTGCCCACCGGCGGGGAGGCCTGGACGTCGGCGTTCATCGACGTGCTCGGCCGGCTGGGGGTCGAGGAGAAGACGGCCAGACAGGCGCTGATGCGCACCGCGGCCGCCGGCTGGCTGAGCTCCGAGCGGGTCGGACGGCGCACGGTCTGGCGGCTCACCCCGGCGGCGATCAGGCTGCTGGGTGACGGCACCGAGCGCATCTTCGGCTTCACCGCGGTCGCCGCGGACTGGGACGGCCGCTGGACGATCGTATTCGCGCGCACCCCGGAGACCGAACGGGCCGCCCGGCACGTGCTGCGGACGCGGCTGCGCTGGGCCGGGTTCGGCAACGTCATGCCGGGCGTCTGGCTGAGCCCGCGCAGCGACCGGGGCGACGAGGTGCGCCAGATCCTGGACGAGGCCGGGCTGCCGGACGGCTACCTGTTCACCGCCGAGCACGAGGGCGGCGGCTCGCTCGCCGCGATGGTCAGCCACGCCTGGGACCTGGACCAGCTGACCCGCGAGTACGACGAGTTCACCGCGGCGTTCGGCTCAAAGGTCACCTCCTTGAGCCCCGACCCGCTCGTCCGGGTCATCGACCTGGTGCACGCCTGGCGCCGGTTCCCGTGGATCGACCCGGGCCTGCCGGCCCAGTTCCTGCCCGCCCCGTGGCGCGGCACCGCGGCCGCCGACCTGTTCGCCCGCCTGCACGCCGAGTGGAGCGGCGACGCGATCGCCGAGTGGAAGCAGTTGCTGGCCCGGGCGTGAACCCTCTCTCCCCCAGATCCGGCTCAGTGCAGGCCATGACGGAGGGCGGTCACCCGCTGCGCGGCGGCGTTGAATGCAGTCCGGTTCAGCTGGCCCTTGTCCAGGGCGCCGGCCAGGGCCGTGACCACCGCATGACCCTGAGCCGGGTTCTGGACCGAGCACAGCAGCAGGTCCATCCCGGCCCGGGCGGCGAGCACCGCGCGGTGCCCGGAGCTGCCGAACGCGGCCAGCGCGCCCGCCTCGATCGCGTCGGTGACGGTCACGCCCGGGTAGCGGAGACGGCCGCGCAGCTCACCCTGGATCACCGCTGGTGACAGCCCGGCCGGGTGGCGCGCGTCCAGGGCCGGGTACACCGCCCAGGACGCCATGATGAGCTTGACCCCGGCGGCGATGGCGGCCGGGTACGGCGCCTCGTCCTTGGTGCGCAGGCCGGACAGCGACACGTGCAGGGTGACCGGGCGGAGGTCGGTGTTCTGTGCCGTCGTGGCCGAGCCCAGGCCCGGGAAGTGCTTGGCCGTCGCCGCCACGCCGGTGCGCTGCTGGGCCGTGATGAATGCCTTCCCGCAGGTGCTCACCGTGGACGCCCGGCTGCTGTAGGAACGCTGGAACTGGTCGATGAAGTTGCCGGACTTGTAGTACACGTCCAGCACCGGCGCCAGGTTGACGTTCATGCCCACGCCGGCCAGGTTCTTCCCGGCCCCGGTCCCGGCCGAGCCGGCCGCCGAGGCCGGGTGCTGAGACGCGCCGACCTGCTTCTGCGACCGCGCGGGGGCGCCGGGCAGCCGCCGGACCAGGCCGCCCTCCTGGTCGGTCATCAGCAGCAGCGGCGACGGAACCGGGCTCTGCCGCTGTGCTTTGCGCAGCTGCCGGATCACCGACGCGATCTGGGCTTCGCTGGAGATATTTCCCTTGAAGAAGATCACCCCGGCCGCCTGCCCCGCCCTGATCTGCTGCAGCAGGGCCGCCGGCACGGTCAGCCCGGAGTAGGAGTAGATCACCCGCTGCCCGGCCAGCTGCCGGGACGTCAGCGCGGCGGCGGCTCGCGTCTCCGGGGCATCGGCGCAGGCACCGGCCAGCGGCGCCGCCGCCCCCAGGACCAGCAGTGTCCTCAGCGCGCCGCGCCGGTCCAGACCCGAATCATCGGTCACAGTCGATCCCTCCCGTTGCCCGCCCAGATCCTGCCCGCCCCCGCCGCCCCTCACGCCGGGCGAGCAGCATTCCAGGCCTGTTCCCGTCACCAGAGACACATCTCTATCATCGTTCACAATTTCGATAAATTTATTTATGCGGTGTGTTTTCCCGAGAAATGTCGGCGACAGCCGATAGGGTGGTCTTAGGAAAACACCCCAGTACGACGGAAGGACAGCAGGCAGCAACCAGTAGTCCAGCACCGGCCGCGGCCCGGAGGGAGGTCACGATGAATCCGGTTCCGGCGTTTCCCAGCGTGGCCGACGCGATGGCGGCCGTTCAGACCGGGCTGCGGTTCGTGGCCGACGCCGACGCCACCAGGATGTCCGCCCAGGCCCAGGCCGAGTGCCTGCAGATGATGGAGCGGGCCAACGCGATCGTGACGGCCGCCCGGGCCTCGGTCCTGAGCGCGTTCACCTCGGGCCAGGGGTACAGCGCGGACGCGGATTTCAGCCCGCGGGCCTGGCTGATCCACAAGACCCGGGTCACCAAGGTCGTCGCGGTCGCGCATACTGCGTGGGCTAAGCGGACGGCGACGCATCCGCGGGTGATGGCCGCGCTGGCCGCCGAGGACCTGTCGGAGTCCTACGGCCGGGCCATCTGCCAGTGGACTGACAAGCTGCCCGAGGACTGCCGTCCGGCCGCAGACGCGATCCTCCTGTCCGCCGCTAAGGCAGGGATGGACCTGCGGGATCTGGCCGGGCTGGCCGCGGAGATGTACGAGCGGTCCCGGTGCGACCTGCCCGATGAGGATCCGGCGCAAGGGTTCGAGGACCGGGCCGTTTCCCTGGAGCCGACCTTCCAGGGCGCCGGAGTCCTGAACGGGGACCTGACACCGGAATGCGCCGCCGTCGTGGGAGCGGTCCTGGATGCGCTGGGCGCCCCGGCGGGCGCGGAGGACGGCCGCACCCATGCGCAGCGATACCACGACGCGCTGCAGGAAGCGATGCGTCCGCTGTGTTTTTGCGTCATGATGGATTCATGCATGGCATTCAGGCGGACCGGGCGGAAGCCCAGCTCAGGGCGGGCCTGTACGCGCGCCTGAGCGAAACGTACGACGCGGCGGAGTCGGTGCCGACTCAGCTTGAGCGCGGCACTGATCACGCCAGGCGGCGCGGCTGGGCCGTGACGGCCACCTTCAAGGATGACGGGTTCTCCGGGTTCAAGGAAATCACCCGGGACGGGTTCGGGGAGCTGATCGCGGCGATCGAGGCCGGCGCGGTGGACGTGGTGATCGTCCGCGACATCGACCGGCTGACCCGTAACCTGACGGACTGGAACGCCTTCGAGAAGGCGTGCGTGCGGCACGGCGTGCGGCTGTCGGCCTATACCGGCGGGGACCTGGACCTGTCCACCGCCGAGGGTGCCTATTACGGCGGGATGGAGACGCTGCGGGCGCGGCGGGAAAGCGCGGTCAAAAGCGCGCGGGTCCGGGAGGCCCAGGACCGGGAGGCGCGCAAGGGCCGGCGGACCGGCGGGGGCCAGCGGTGGTTCGGGTACACCCGGATCTACGCCAACCCGGACGAGCCCAACCACAAGAAGCGGCACATCGTGCGGGAGGAGATCAACCCGGTCGAGGCCGAGGCGATCCGGGACGCGGCCACGCGGGTGCTCGAGTACGGCGAATCCGTCGGATCGATCGCGCGGGACTGGACGGCGCGGGGCATCAGGCCGGTCGCGGCGAAGCAATGGTGGCCGACGTCGATTGTCGGCACGCTGACCTCGCCCCGGCTGGCGGGCCTGCGGGAGTGGCAGGGCCAGAAGTACCCGGCGACGCAGTGGCCGGCGATCATCGACACTGACACCCATGAGCGGCTGGTCAGGCTGTTCGGCGATCCGGCGCGGCGTAAGCACGTGGTGCGCGCCCCGGCGCATCTGCTGTCCGGCATCGCGACCTGCCCGAAGTGCGGCCGGGGGCTGCATTACCGAAGGCACGCGCAGGCCCGCGCGGATTCATACGGGTGCGTGAAGGGGCCGGCCGGGTGCGGCGGGACGGCGATCAAGGCCGGCCTGCTGGAGGAGTACGTGACCGGCGCGGTGCTGGACGCGCTGGAGTCCCCGCGCGTGCAGCAAGCGCTGCGCGAGGGAGAAGACCAGCACGCGCCGCGCCGCGCGGACCTGCTCGAGCAGATCAGCGACGCCCGGGAACGGCGGGACGAGGCCCGCCGGGACTATTCCGGCCGGGTGATCGACCGGGCCGACTGGCTGGATATCCGGCAGCGCACCGAGGACGAGATCAGCGCCGCGCGGCGGGAATATGACCGGCTCGCGGGGCCGGCCACGGTGATGGGCGACATTCCCCCGTCGGAGCGGGTCCGTGATGCGTGGGAATCGTGGGGCACCGACCGGCGGCGCGCCGCCATCCGCGCCGTGCTGGTCCGCGTCCTGATCAAGCCGCTTCCCCCCGGGGCCAGCGCCAACGTCGCCGGCAACAGCAAGAACACGGCCCTGCGCCGGGAACGGGAACTGGCGGTCCTGCGGCGGCGCGTCGAATTCGACTGGCGCGTGTAGCGATCACCCCGCAAGAGAAGCGGCGCAGACCAGTCCTTTATGCCGCTGGCCTGGCCGTGCGGCGCCCTGTTTCGTTGCGCGGCGGCGGGCTGCGCGTTCACGCCCGTTCCGGTACCTACGCCGACCAGCCGCAGGCCGCCCGGCTGATGGAGTACTGCATCGCTCGCGGCGCCGACCTCGGCCCGGTCGGGGAGAACTTCGGCGCCGCCTGCGACCAGATCGACCGCGCCGACAAGCTGCTGGCCGGTGCTCACGCCCGCGCCCGGCACCGCGGCCGGGCACCTGAGGCATCGTGGCCCGAGACCGACGACCCCCGGATCACCGCCCTGGCCCGGCACGACCCCGAGACCGGCACGGTCACCCTGGTCCTGGATGCCGCCACGGCCAGCATCGCCATGTTCGCCGTCGCCGCGCACGCCGGCGAGCGCGAGGCCCACGCCCGCGAGGTCGACCGGTCCGGCGCCGACTGGCCCGACGGCTCCTACGGCCGGCGCAACCGCCAGGCCATCGCCGCCCGCGAAACCCGGGTCGCCACCCGGCTGCGCGCCGTCCAGCACGCCTACCAGGCGGTGGCCGGACACGACACTGCGTTCACACCCCCCGAACCGGCTCGGGCGCTCCCTCCTCCCGGTCATGCCGCCGACAAGGAGATCGAGCTTGAGTAAAAGTGCCACGGCGAGCGCCGGACCGTGAAACCTCGGCCCATGATCTTGTCGGTACCGGCTTGCCATTAACTCGGCCCTGACACGTGAACACTGGCGGCTTGCCCGGTCTCGCAACGCCGAAACAATGTGACCGTCCCGGAGGAATTGATCATGGTTCCGGCCAGTAAGCTCCCGTTCGACGACCTGCTCTAGGCCCGCCCAGCCGCTGGCCGCCCTCCTAGCCTCATCGGCTTCCCCGGATACACCCGCCCAGCTCGTTATTTCCGCTGCCCGGCCAGCGAGGCCGGGTTTACCTTCCCCTCTCGACCGACCGCAGACGGCCAGGAGCCTATCCAGTACTTGTAGCCTGCGGGAAGACGCAAGACGACCGAAAAGCTTCCGACCTGCGCCAGCGACCCGCTGAGGCTCCGCCGTTCGCATCGGAGAACGCTCGGCAATCCTAATCAGCGTATACATATATGAGAGATAAAAAACCTAGATGGATCACCAATGACCTGCAACCATATTTCCTGGGTCCGTTGCGCATGCGGCTCAGGAAAGGGCGAGGGGGTGGGACATGCTTGGCTGGGTCGTGGGTGGGGTTAGCACATTCGTCGTCTCGCTGGCTGTCGCCTGTGTCTTTCTGCAGCTCCGGTGCCGCGGGATCGGTCCGCCGTTCGGCCCGCACGCCCGGCCGTGGGGCGTGTTCATCGCGCTGGCCACGGCACTGGTGTCCACCGGCATCGGCCTCCTCATCCTAGCGGCCAGCCACCAGACCTCCGCCGCCCTGGCCGGAATCGTCGTGCCCGGCGGCCTCTGGCTCACCAATGTGTCAGCGCCACGCGACCGGCTCCGGGCCGGGTGGCTGACCCGGCCGCTCAGCAACCTGTACGACGCCATGGGCGAGGACATGCAGGCCTGGTGCGATATCAGGCACCGGGCGGCGACGGAAGAGCCGCAATGGATATCCGACGCGGTGAAGTATTACTACGACCAGGTCAAGGGCCGGATAAAGGACCGGCGGGCGCTGGAAGAGCTGTGCGACTGGCGGGACTCCATAGTGCACAAGGTAAATATTGTGCGCCTGATAAACCTGGAGACCACCCCGGCCCGGCTGCGCAATGCGCTGCAAAAGCACCCTTCCACGCAGAACCTGCGCCGGTACGCCGACGACGACCTGCCGCGGCTGGCCCGCCGGCTGGAGAGCGACGCGACTAACGAGCTGGACCTGTTCCTTGCCAAGCTGTACCGGCTCGGCTACCACAAGCTGCTGATCTACCCGTTCCGGCCGTCGGCGCACAGGACTCACGCTCCCAGCTATCAGGTTCAGACCTCCGGCGCTTTGCGGAAAGTTCAGCTGTCAGCCAGGCCGGTGAGCGGGGTTAGCCCGAGCTCAGAGCCTGACCATGTCAGCAGTGCGATGTCACAGGCGCGATTCTGGCGCGACGAAACAGTTGCCCGACGGATGATCACTGCAGGTTGCGGGGTGATCGCGGGGAGCGCCGTTGGCGCGGGCGTGGCACTGGCTGGCTCTACTACGGCGATAGCCGCAGTAACGGGGGTGGGCGTGTTTTTCGCCGCCACAGCAGCCGTTCAGTTGTCCGCAGCCAGTGGTACCCAGCCAAGAAGCGGGGCCCGGACAGATAGGCAAGCCCAGCAAGGCGTTCACGCAGAGGCAGAGCATGCGGAAAATGAAGACGACGAGGGCCTAGCCGACGGCGGAGATGACGGGATCGGCAATGGAGGCAATGAGCCAGGGAACGGAGAAGGGGATGATGCGTCTAGCGATCATGTGGCTTGGCCCAGGTTGTCCTGCGAGGACGCCGTGGTGGCAGGTACCACCTTTGACCTGACCGTCGGGCTCGCAGGCGAGGAAGACACCAGCGTATATGGAACCGGGCGGCTCCGGGTTCCGGCGAGGGAGTGCGAGCTCCATATAGAGATCCAGGCCAGCGGATTTGTCATTCAGCGGGGGATCCGGAAATTTGCGTTGCGTGTTACTCCGGACGACCCATTCCCGTTCCGTGCTCTGCGGTTGAAACCGACCGAAGATCCCGGATTCCGGAATCGGCGGATCGGCGCGCTGTTCACCATCGATGGCGAACTGCGGGGGTACGCCGCCCGCGACGTAATCGTAGTGGCCACCCACGACGAAGCCGCCGCCGTTCGCGAGCATGGTCACGAGGACGCTGACGTAAAGCCAGGCCGGCAATCCAATGTACTCAGCGGTGGCGGCGGCGTGCCTGATCTGACGATCACGATCGTCAAGGATGCGAGGCAGCCGACCACGCTGCTCTGGAGTGCTATCTCTCCGCACGTCGAGATGCCATTTACGGTGGAGCCGCCCCGCTCGGACCTGGGTAACCCGACCGCGTTCCTGAGTGACGTAATCCGGAAGGCGAGCGAGGCGTTCAGTGTCGAACACGGCTTCCAGACGCTTCTCGGCATGGGCGTGGCTATTGCCGGGCACATACCTGCGGAGATCCAAGACGCCATCCGGCAGGTTGCCGGTTATTGCCACCCAGGCCCTCCGGCCATCCTGCTGGCCACACAGGATCCGTACATCCCATGGGAACTGGCCGTCCTCAAACCTTCCATCGGGGTATCCGAAGATGGCCCCCCGTTCCTGGGAGCCCAGGCCATCATCGGCCGGTGGCCCCTTCCCAAACCGCCACCGCCGCCTCGTCGGCCCCCGCAGTCAGTCGCGGTTAACGACCGGGCCGTGATCACAGGCAGCTACGTGGGAGTAATGGGCGCCACTCAGCTGCCCGATGCCGAAGAGGAAGCTGAGCGTTTGCTCGAAGCGTGGCCAGGAGCCAGGAGGATCCCCGCTTCGTTCCGTGAGGTGATGGACTGTCTTGGGGGCGACCCGCCAGCGGATCTGCTTCACTTCGCGTTGCACGGCAGGTTCGACGAGTCAGGACGGCAGGAGGGGATCTTCCTTATCGGAAAACAGCCGGATGAGGACGGCTCTGCGCGTGTGGAAATACTCTCTCCATTCGATGTGAGGGGCAAGTCGCTCGGCGAGCGGGCACCACTGGTCTTTCTCAACGCATGCCAGATCGGCGCGTCCCGGGAGGTGCTCGGGGACTACGCCGGAATGGCTGAGGCGTTCCTTCATGCCGGCGCCTCAGCGGTGATCGCCCCGCTGTGGTCGATCGACGACGGGGCTGCCAAGACGTTGGCGCTGTCGTTCTACGAAGCCGCTTCAGGCGCCAATGCCAAGCCGCCCGCGGAGATCCTGCGGGAGGAACGGGCCAGGCTGGATGAGAGGTCTGTTCGGGATGACTCGCCCCCTCCGCTGATCTGCCTTAGCTACCAGTTCTTCGGACACCCTCGGTTCCGCATGATGCATGCCGTCCACAAGGAGGCGTGATGCCCGATTCTCTTGAACCTGATGGCACACCGGTTCTGATCGATGACGTTGAGGTCGTCAGCCCGGGACTCACCGGGACGGTCGAGGTCTATTACCCGGGCGCGGCCCGGGCGCGCGGCCCGGAAACGGCTGACGACAGGCTGCGCAGCGCGCTGGACAGAACAGGTCTGCTGCACCAGGTGACCGTCGAGATCAGCGACCATACCGAGGATCCTGCTATGGCCGGTTTCGCTGGCCGCCCGGCTAGTCACGGCCAGGCAGGGCTAACCATCACAGTGCCCGGACCAGGTACCGGTATGGGACAGGTCCTGCTCGCCCGGGACGAGTCTGGACTGCTCAGCTGGGTATTCGCTGAGGATCTGCCCGGTGTCCAGCGGGCTGCCAGGGGCGGTGATCGGCGGTCTTACACCGTCCCCCGATCGGTAGCTTCAGACAGCGCCGGCGGGAAACGCGGGCTGCTCGGAGCGGTCGGCAAGAAAGTACTGGAAGTTCTCGCCTTCCGGCTGATCGAACTGGGTGCCAAGGAGGCCGCGCAGCACTTCGCCGCCAAGTGGGAAGCCGAACACCACCCTCACCGCCTGCGGGATTTCACCCCCGAGACCTACCGTTCGCCGGCAGGGCGCTCACTGTCAGCTGCGGACCTGCCGGGCCCGGCGGACGGCCCGGTTCTGATGCTGCTCCATGACGCCATGGACCTCACGTCGACGGGCTTCCGCGGGATCCCGGAGACTGCGGTAGCCGATCTCCATCACCGCTATGGTGGCCGTGTCCTGGCCTTCGACCACCCCACCCTTTCCGCGTCACCAACCGACAACGCCAGGGCACTGGCGGAACTCATCACGGGCTCGCGGCTGGAACTGGACATCCTGGCGCATGGCCGTGGCGGCCTGATCGCCAGGGTGCTGGCCGAACGGCCCGATGCGGTCGGCCTCAACGGTGTCGCCGTACGGCGCGTGATCATGATCGGCACACCCAACGCCGGCACGGCCCTCGCCGATTTCGAGCGGATGGGCGACCTAATCGATATCGTGACCAACCTGCTGGACGTTGCCCCCGACATCGGTGTGACCGATGTCCTCTCCCTCGTAATCGGCGTGGTCAAGCAACTGGCCGTGGGCGCCCTCAGCGGCTTGGACGGGCTGACGGCGATGCAGCCGGACGGCGAGTACCTGCGGTGGCTCAACCAGCCAGGCCGCGATACCACGGCCTACTTTGCCGTGGCGTCTGATTATGACCCGCCGCCCGGCACCCGGCTCGGGCGACTGGCCCGGACACACCTCATCAATACGGCATTCATCGGTGCGGCCAATGACTTGATGGTTCCGGCGGAGGGAGTGTCTGCCGCGAACGGAGCGACACCATTCCCGATCGGCGAATCGCTCACGCTCAAAGACGCCCGTTCGGTCGAGCACTCAAGCTACTGGACTTCGCCCGACGTCCTCACTCAGCTAAGGACTTGGCTTCAGCCGTGACCGATTGAGGCTCCACCTGATGCCCGCCTCAACTGATACCAACTATAGGCCACCCTTGTCACCGTTCGCCCTGACAGGAGCCGTTGCACACGGTCCACATCGACTCTGGGTGGATGGGCAGCCGACTGACCAGTCCGGGGCCTGAGCGGCTATATCTGCCGGTTATCTGCGCCGGGCGCAACGTGTACGGATCCTCGCTGGCGTACAGTCAGGCGGGCTACACGCGCGGCGGCCGGATAGTTGATGACGCTCTGTGATCAGCGTTCGGCGTGCTGCTCATTGAGACGCATGTACCTGGAAAAGCCTGTCCATGGCTTCGGCTCCGGTGGTCAGCACCGGCCGCAGTTCCCGTCTGTAGACAACCTCGGTGGTCCTGGAGTTCGAGTGACCCGCCAGCCGTGCGATCTCCTCGACCGGCACCCCCGAACTGGACATCAGCGACACGAATGAATGACGCAGCTCCCGTGGCGTCCAGTGCTCGCCGATCTTCGCGGCTTTGCAGGCGGCCCTGAACTCCCGCCGGACGTTAGCCGCGTCCAGGGGAGCACCCGTCCTCGCGGAAAAGACAAGATCACGGTCGCTCCATTGCAGGCCGGCTGCGGCCCGTTCGTCGGCTTGCCGCGTCCTATGTACCCAGAGCGCGTTGACTGCCATCTCGGGCAGGGCAAGTGTCCGGCGCGATTTCTCAGTCTTCGTGTCCCCGTGAGAGCGGACGGATCGCCACACGGCAGCGCTGGCCGGCACAGGCGGGTTGGCCACGGGATCGCCGAAGTCCACGTGCTCCCAGCGCAGCGCCCGGGCCTCTTCGGTGCGGATGCCGGTCGCCAGGCACAAGGCGATGTACGCGTGCATCCTGGTGCCCTCGGCGGCGGCCAGGAGCGCCGATGCCTGCTCCAGGCTGAGGCTCTTGCTGGGCCGTCCGGCCTGGCCCTTCGGGGTATCGACGAGCATGGCCACGTTGCGCCTGACGAGATCCCGGGCCTCGGCGTGCCGTATTGTCCGGGTCAGCGCGTTGTGGCCCATGGCGACGGCGGCGCTTGAGTACCGTAGGGCCGTAGCCGCCAGCGCCTGGTGGACGTCGTCGGCCGTCAGTTCGCGCAGTCGCATGCCGCCGATCGTGGCCAGGATCGGCGTGAGGACGTTCTCGTTCTTCTTGATCGTCTTGGGTGACCGGCCGTGCAGGCCTTGCGCGAGCCAGTCTTCTGCGGCGCGGCGGACCGTGTAGTTCGGTTGCGCCCGGACGCCTGTTTCGACGTCGCTGTGGAGCGCCTTGAGCCGGTCCTGGACGATGGCCTTGGTCTTGCCGGAGACTTTGCGCCGGATCCGCTTGCCGTCCGCGTCGAACCCGAGGCTGATCACCCCCCGCCACCGGCCGTCGCAGTGCCGGTGCCGGTCGCTGTCACGGCACGGTGAATTGTGCTCGAAGAAGATCCCGTCTTCGCGCCATCCGCGTCGTGAGCTCATGGGTCCATGATATCAAGGATGGGGGCCATTCTGGGGGCCAACTGCCAGCCTTACAGAGCCTCAGTCAGCTACGTCCAGCCACATATTCCCAGCTAGAGGCTTAGACTCTGCTCCTAAGGCCTAGGTTGAATCAGCTATGGTTTTCCATGGTAAAGAGACGGTCCACGATTCTGTACCTGGCATAGCAGTGCGCTAATCGCTGGGTCATCCGGTGCCCGCGTCTTCTGGCCGCTGCTGTCGGCTGCGCGTCACCGCACCGACAATGACCCTGAGCCCGAGTCCAATGATCAGGAGATCGGCGATCATCTGCGAGGTGACCACGAGCCGCGCCGCTTCGGATTTAGCCGTGATGTCGCCGAACCCGACCGTTGAGAAGACGGTGACGGTGAAGTACAGCGCGTCGGTGTGCGTCAGCGGCTCAGTGAAGTTACTGGCGGAAATCGTGGACAGGACGACGTAGACGCTGGCGAACAGCAGCAAGAACAGCGGAACGCTGGTGGCGAGGGCTTCGATTGCCCGCAGGGCCGGGAACCGCGACCGGACGATGGAGCGGACCTGGAAGGCGACCAGCCCGATGAATAGCGCCAGCCCGATCACCAGCATCGTGACGGCGACCCAGGTCGAGGAGCGGTTCAGGGGCAGCAGGTAGTAGATGACCACAAGCGCGACGGTGGATCCCGTTGCGCGTAGGAAAGACCGCACGATCCTGCGATATGGGGGCCTGGCGTCAGGCCCTGGACCCGTATTGGCGGACATGGGGAAAGGCTAGCGGGGGGTGGCGGCATGAGCCCCGGCTCTGGCAGCTCCGGGCCCAACACCAGGGATTTAAGGCATGTCGGCTTCGGTGAGGCCGCGACCTGGTGTTTTGGGGTGTTTTGGAGGCAGGTGGGGCTCCTGGTAAGGGTATGGATGTCGAGTCCGTCCCTTTCCGGGGAGCCCTTGTGCTTTCTACTCTGCCTGCTGTCGCTGATGCAAACCGGGCTGCCGTGTCCTGCGCTGGTGCGGGGACGCCGGCGGGAACGGTCGTGTTCCGGGCTGCTGACCTGCGGTTCCACGGCGAGACGGTCACGGCGGGATTGCCGGCGCTGTCGTCTGGCGAGCTGGCGGTGTTCTGCCGCCCGGTGGTGACCGCGCCGGCGGTCGCGCGGCGGGACGGCAGGATCCTGGCGGGCGGGTGGCTGCCGGACTACGTGCGGCTGGGCGTGCTGGAGCGGCATCTCGGCGACGGGGTGATCGAGGCGATCACGGACGCGGCGCTGGAAGCGGGCCGGCTGCGGAAGCGGGAGCGGCGGCGGCTGATGTCGTATCCGCTGGTCATCCGGCTGATGCTCGCAATGTCGCTAATGCCGGGCGCGTCGTATGGCGAGTCGCTGGCCCGCGTGGCCGGGCTGCTCGCGGACGTCCCGTTCGCCCTGGAGTGGCATGTCCCGACGGGGAAGGTGATCACGGAATGGCGGCTGCTGATCCCGGCGGACGTGATGGAGGACCTGTTCTGGCGGGCGGCCGGGCCGCTCACCGGCGATGACGAGCCGTCGGCGGTCATGCTGGCCGGGATGGCGGTGGCCGCCGCGGACGGGATGCTGGTGAACCTGGCGGATACCCCGGCGAACCGGGCGTTCTTCGGCTCGACCGGGACCGCGGATGATTCCTCGGCGTTCCCGCAGCTGAGGGTGGTCGCCCTCACCGCGCGGGCCGGCCGCGCGAAGCTGGGTGCGATCTGCGGGCAGGCCAGGGCCGGGGAGCAGACCCTGCTGAAACGGCTCGTGAAGCGCCGCCCGGACCTGTTCGCCGGCCGCGTGACCTGCTTCGACAGGAACTTCCCCGGCTATGAGCTGATCACCGCGATCCTGGACGCGGGCGGGCACGTGATCGCCCGGGTGAGAGCAGGCGTCAGCCTCGGGTCCGAGGACGGCCCCGGACACGGGTGGCTGCCCGACGGGTCCCGCCTGACCTGGCTGAACGCCCGTCCGGGAAGAAACAGGACCGGCTCCCGGTCCGCGCCGCCGAGCACAACGCGGTCATGCCGGACGGTGACGGGAAACAGGGCGTCTCCGAGACCTGCACCGTGATCACCACCCTCCTCGACCACGAGGCCGCGCCCGCCGGCCAGGTCCGGGACACATATCTCACCAGGTGGAGCGCGTCGGAGACCACGTTCGGGGAGGACAAGACGACGATCACGGGCGCCGGGAACCGCACCTCCGGCCCCGTGCTCCGCTCCGGCTCCCCGCGGCTGGTCATCCAGGAAGCCCGGGCCTGGCTGGCCGCCACCCAGCTCACCCGCGCCGGCGAGGCCGCCGCGCTCCGCGGCGGGCACGCCGCCGCCCGCGCCCTGCGCCGCAAGGACACCACCCCGGTCACCGCCGACGAGGAATCCTTCACCACCGCCCGCCAGCACATGATCCGCTCCATGACATCATCCCAGGTCACGGCCGCATCATCGCTGGACGCGCTCGCCAGCGCGGCCGACTCCGCCGCCCGCGCCATCCTGCATACCCTGAACGTCCCCGGCCGGCAGCGGCACTCGGAACGCGCGCAGAAAGCACGCCCGAAATTCCCCCACGCCACCGCGACCAAGACGACCTTCACCGGGAAAGCCCAGGTCACCGTGTTCCCGCCCGGATTCACCTAGCCCTGCGGCCGGAGCGCCGCCGCCAGGGAAGGAGAAACCGCCCGCACACGCGGGCTGCGGCCCGTGGAACCGCGCGCCAGCCCCGCCGCGACACGCGGGCGAAAACCATGACCAGACGTTAAACGGAAACAGACTCCAGGGCACGCGCAGAGCACCACGACCATAAAACCTCAAGAAGCACGAAACACCTAAAGTCCGTGGTGTTGAGCTCCGGGCCGGCCGGACGCACACCATGCTCCGGCCCATGGGCTAGCAATCCGGATGTCCCCGGACGGCGACCGGAAACTGCGTTCTACGGGTCCGGCCAGTGCGAGACTGCTGGCCATGACCGGCGACTCGCAAGCCCGCAAACGCGCCCGTGCGCCGTGGCGTATGATGCCCGAACTGTCTGGCGATGATGCGCAAGCCCTGGAATGGAAAGAACTCAACGACCAGTTCTATTGGTACGACCGCGCGGCTAATAGAAACCACACCGCCTTCTTGCTACTCAAAGTCCCGACTCTGCTACTCGGCGGAGCAGTGACCGTCCTCGCCGCGTTGAATTCCTCACATGTTCTCACCGCCAGTCTTGCCGCGGCGATCGTCGCGGCCGAAGGCATTCAGCAGCTGTTTAAGCTGCAACCCGTCTGGCTCGACTACCGGAGCACCGCCAACGCGCTGCGACGACTCGCCTTGTCCTACATCATGGGGGAGGAGCGCTACCACGATCCCAAGACCCGGCGGAAGAACCTCGCTGAAGACACCCAGATTCTTCTCGCCAGCGAGGCCTCCAACTGGGAAAAGCTCCGCGCGCGGCCCGGCGACGGCGGCTCGTAAGTCGTTCAGCCGTTGGCTTTGCTCGAAACACCGTCCGAGCAGGTCCATCAAAGAGCCGCCCAGACCATCACATAGCTCCGCGGATCGGAGGCAGGCTGATGCCCCGTGTGGCTCTGCGTGGCTTGAGCTTGGCCCCCGGAATGGCCCCCATGAGCCGTTTGAGGTGTTCGAATTAGTTCTCTGGACTGGAGCCCCGTTACGGAATCGAACCGTAGACCTTCTCCTTACCATGCATACCGATTTCGTCTGATGAGGTCGCCGTGGGTCCGGTCACCGCAGGCCTCGGGGTTATCCGCGTCTGGGTGCGTCGCGCGCCGTCGGTGGCGTCAGAGGTCGTTGTCACTTGGTTTGTCACTGGCTCCTATGCCGGGTGAATTCACGCACTGCCGACACATCGGCTGAAGTCAAGGAATCAGAAGATCGTAATGACCTGAGTGGGCGCAGGGCTGGTTTCCGGCCGACGACTTGCCATGCAAAAACTACGATCTCTTGCCGGAGCACGAGAATCTCCGTGTCCTAGCGACGTCATTTCGCGCCAAGAGCACCGGTCAGGCGAACATCCGGAGCATGAAGAGGTAGATGAGGCGAATGAGGATGAGCGTCTAGCGTAGAGCAGCAGGTCAGACCCGCACGTGGATTCTGGCACAGCACAGGCTGCCCGCGACCTGCCTGCGGAATGCCTCGCCGACCGTAATCGACGGCGCGCATGGTGGCCACCCTGGTAACCGGGTGCCAGCACCCTCGACCGCTCCCGCGGCGTGCGCAATGCTCGACCTAGGCATCGAACTCTTCGGAGTCGCCGAGAATACGGGGGCCTGGACATGCCACGACTTGATTATTCGGTCACTGGACCGCAGGCTGGTGCGGTCGTGGGCCGCAGCATTGCGGTTTCCGGCGTCGCCCGGGTGCTAACCGCGGCTAGCGGCAGCCTCCTCGAGATCACCATATCCGGGGTCCAGATCGAGTTCGGGGCCGGCGGGCCGGTGCTGGATGCCCACCTGGCCAACGGCGCATGGTCGTGCACTGGGTCACTGTTGCCCTCGGTCCCCGGCGGGACGCAGGTGACCCTGACCGCGGTGCTCCGGGGAACAAACGGGTTTAGCGGCCCCGGGTCCCCAAACGATGTGGCCCGGGTGGAGCCGTTCGAAGAACACCGGCCGGTAAGTGTCCAGGTGGCCGTGGCGCCCCCGCCGGCGTTCACGGTGACCGCGCCGGCCGACGGCGCGGTGATCGACCTGCATGAGGGCGGCGCCGAGGTCGATATGGCCCTGACCATCCCGGGTGACCAGTTCTTTCCCGTGACGATCAGCATCTCCCCGGGACGGCCAGACCACCAGCGAGCAGTTCACCGGTGCCCAGTACCAGAAGACGGTCGCGCTCGCGCCGATGCCGCTTGGCCCTCGGCCCATCTCGGTGAGCGTCGCCAACCTCGACAACGCCGGGCCGGCGCAGACGCGCACGATAACTGGCCGCGACGACACGCCGCCGCATCCGTTGCAGGTCGATACCCCGCAGCCCTCGGCCAGCGTCTGGGGCGATGCCAGCGGCGCGGTGACGGTGCTGATGCATCGCACCGCCCCAGGACAGCCAGAGCGGGATGGCCGGGGGCAGCGCGGGCACTGTCGCCGGGCGGGGCCAGGACGCCGGCGTGACCAGCTGCCGGAACGCGGCGGACGACATCGATTGCGAGCGCAGCCTCGATGAAGCTGCCGGCGACGTAGAGCGTTCCCCTCAGCTGACGCACCGGTAGCGCCCCTTCCGGCCGTCTTCTCGGGAACAGACGTTAAACACCTCAGACACGCGACACCAGGAGGCAAACAATGTCCATGCAGGATCTCTTCACTATCGGCCAGGCCAGGACCCTCCGACAAGATGGCGGGGTGGAGTTGGTCACGCACGACGACTCGATCCAGCCCGGTCGGTACACGTTCGCCAACCTCGACGAGCTCTCTGCTTACCTCGGTAAGGTCCTCGGCGGGCGGCCGGAGGACGGCGGCATCGGCGGGTCCATGTCCCGCAAAGGGACGTACTCGCGGCGGGCCGCCGACGGTACCCACGCGGTCACCTTCGGTGACCCCGTGCTCGACACCATTACCTCGGCGGCTGGGACGGTCGTCATCGGGGGTCAGACGGTCGACCTTCGGCCCGGTCACGCATCACCGGCCGCGCCGGGCGGCGCCGGCGGCGATGCCGTCGTCTTCGACGCGCAGTCCCTGAAGTTCACCGGCATGGTGAACGGCGCTGAGCGCTGGGCCTCGGACGACGGTGCGGAGGTGGACTATCGCATGGGCACCGGACACCTTTACTTCCACGCATGGAAGCACAGCATATTGCCATACTGGTCAATGGGCGGGGAGATCAGCGTCACGGAAACGAACGCCAATTTCCAGGCCGCCGACATCAACTCCCGCTATTACATGTCGGTCACCGCACCCTGCCAGGTAGTCAAGGTCGACGGCCCCGCCTCCCACCGTGACGACAGTTACTTCGACCAGTACGAGTGGGGGATCGCCGCGCAGCAGCCGGAGCGGGTCGCGGTGCTGTGCCGGGCGCAGTGGCACAACGCACGTTTCGCCAACCTCGTCACCGCAGGCGAGGGCTGTCCGAATTACAACGATCCCAGCAATCCCTGGCCGACGGGCTTCCCTGCGGACTGGAAGACGATCAAAACTCTGATAGAGCTGAACGGCAGTTGGACCGATGGAAGCCCGCGCAATGCGATTATTTCCGTGGAGTTCACATCCCTCATGATTAACATGTCCGCTTTTGATCGTCCTGCGGCCCACGGATCCGTTGTTGATGGCTCTACCATCACGGTTACCTTCCCAGACGATGCGACATATACGGGCCATCTCCAGGCACCAAACAGCATTAGATGGTCCAATGGCTCAGTCTGGACGAAGGTCGTCAACACAGTGATAGACCTGAATGGCAGCTGGACCGATGGAGGTTCCCGGCACGCAGTTATTTCCGAAGGAATAACGTCCCTCACGATCGACATGTCGGACTACGATCGTCCTGCGGCCCACGGGTCCGTCGTTGACGGCTCTACAATCACGGTGACCTTTCCAGATGACAGGACGTACACCGGCAACCTTCAGCCACCGAAAACGATTAGATGGTCCAATGGTTCAGCCTGGACGAAGGGTTGAGACCTTGAGCCGGAGTTCGCGTTCCAAAACCTCGTCATAGCGACGAAGGGTACGGCTTCATTCCCCACCGGTACGCAGGAGCTACCGCGCCCGGCGAGGCTCGCTGTCAACCCCGCCCCACCTTACGAACCAGGTTCGTCGCGTGCTGTTCAGACCGCAAGGCCGTCCAGAGCCTGCGGCATCTTACGACTATGAACGCAGAGGAGACCTTCCGATGGCTGGTATCAAGCAGCGCAGTAGCCGTGTCCGTGAAGCCCGGTGCTCACGACTGGACCTACGAACTAAGGGATGACCATGACGTGTGATGAGCTCAACGCGCAATTGTCCGACGTGCTGCAGCAGATGGCTGGGACGCGTCAAGACATCAACGATGCGCTGGCGGAGGAGATCGACGACCCGGCCCACGCCTCGACATGGCAGGCGCGCGCCGCGGCCCTCAGGACTCAGCTGGCCGGCGAGCAGGCTCAGCGGGACGACCTGGATACGCAGATCGCCGCCCAGTGCCCGGGCCTTCCAGGCAACATTCTCACCGGCGTCACCGTCACGTTCCGCACTCTCAAGGCCGGCCGCGAGGACAGCACGCTCGTCCATGTATTCGTCAAGAATCGCTCGGCAGATACCTCGATCCCGCTGCCGGAGAACGACTACCTCTCGAACAAGGCGGGGTGGGACCGCCACGAGGCCGCCGCCGGCGCGGATCGGAACCCCTATCTCGCGTTCGGGGAAGCGCTGGGATTCGGGACCTCGTTCGAGGCGTTCTCGACGCAGACGTTCGCGACGCAGACGTTCGATCTGACGCTGCGGACCCAGCCAGTGCCAGCCAGCGAGATCGTTCTCCCCATCCTGGACGTGCACATGCTGGCGGACGGCGACGACCAGTGGTCTTTCGGCTGGTCGATGACGTTCTCGTTCAGCGACGGGTCGGCCTTCACAGCAACGTCCGACGTCGACGGGATCTCCGGGATCGTCCTCGACCAAGCCCACCAGAACTACTCCGGCCTGGGCCGCGAGGTTCGTCCGGCCACCGCCACCCAGAAGCCGGTGACCGGCGAGGTGCTCATCTTGGTCGAGCTCGCCTTCGCGACACGCGGGCCCGAAAAGCCCGCCGACACCGTCATCAACCTCCATCTGGTGAACCGGCTCAGCGCCAGCCACTACGAGGACATCGCGGTGGGCCTCGACGTGCTGCCCGGGGTCCGGTTCGCGGACGGCTCCACCCAAGGGGTGACCTTCGGGGTGCCGGGCCTGCCCTTGACGGCGCCGGCGCTGAGGTTGAGCGACGTCGTCCTTCCGGTGGTCTTCATCGTCGCCAGCGCGCCGGGCGACTTCACGTGGGCCTTCGACTACCAGGTGCGTTACGTCTTCGACAGCGGCCGGAGCTTCACCTCCCGGACCAACGACGTCATCCTGACCGGTCATCACCTGAAACATGCCGGCGCGTACCGGGGCGACCCCTTCCCGGCGGTCACCCCGCCCGGGCAGCCTGCGCTCACTGGTCCTGGCGTCGACCACGCCTCTGACGGTCAGGAGAAGAGGATCTCGCTGGCCTACCTGCGCCAGCGGCTGAACGAGTTCGTCAACAACCGGCAGGGCGTCCTCGGGCAGCTACCTCCGTTGCGCAGGGTCCGGCTGCACAACTCGGGCTTGCACGGTTCGACGCTGCCGGAGAGCTACCTCGACCTGCTGACGATCGACGCCGACCCGCCGCCGCCCGGCACCCTGACCCCGCCGGAGTACTCGGAGCACGTCACCTGGCGTAGCCACCCGATGTCCCTCGGGCAGCAGTACAACGAGCACGGGTTCGGAGACATCTATTTCGACGACATCAACAGCAACAACCTGACGGTCACTATCGACGGCACCCAGCCGACGCCCGTCGTCCTCGAGGTCGGCTTCGAAACCGATGGGCAGGACGTCAGGGGCGTCGGACACACCGACCTGGGCGACATGGACTTCAGCGCACTCTCCGTCCAGCTCCGGCTGACCCTCACCCCGGCCCAGGGGATCGACGTCTTCGGCTGGATCGACGAGATCGAGACCATCATGAAATCGAAGACGTCCCCCTTCCCCGGATTCATCCAGTTCTCCGGCCCGTTTCTCGGGCAACCGTTCGAGCGGACCATCCTCGTGACTACTGACAGCGACGACGTCAAGAGCGATCTCATCGACCAGGTGATCCACGTGGTCGCGAAGGCCGGGCTCACCGACTTCGGCGGCAAATTCCAGAAGGCGGCCCGCAAGCGGATCTACGACATGCTGAGCACGCCGGACCCGTTCGACGGGAGCACGATCCGGGAACAGGTCAACGCGGCCGTCGCCTCCTTCCTGCTGGGCGGCGTCATGGCCACCGAATTCACCGGCGGCTGCACCCTGAAGAGCCTGGAGGTGACGGCGGACGAGATCATCATCCGGTACACCGGCCCTGCCATCACCTTCGATCCGCCGATGCCGCCCGGCTGGCCGGGCGCGTTCGACCTCACCCCGGGCACCCTGGCGAACGTCGACCATATCGTCGTGCTCACCATGGAGAACCGGTCCTTCGACCACATGCTGGGCTACCTGAGTATCCCCCGCGACCTCGGCCGCGGCGGCCGCGGCCGGGTCGACGTCGACGGTCTTTCCGGACACGAACACAACCCGCTCGACGGCACCGACTGGCCGTCGTTCCCGCTGCAGCCCGGGGACACGGTCTTCGCGCCGGACCCTCCGCACGGTTACGAGCAGGTGTCGCGGGAGGTCGGCAACGGGCTGATGGACGGTTTCGTCCGGGAGTATGCAAGGGAACGCGGCAGCCTCGTCGCACCGCGGATCATGGGCTATCACACCGCAGCCAACGTCCCCGTCTACGACGCACTGGCCCGGGACTTCGCGATCGGTCACCGCTGGTTCGCCCCCCACCCGGGCCCGACTTTCTGCAACCGGTTTTACGAACTCACCGGGCATCTCAACATCGACCCCGACGGGTTCTGGGAGTTCGACAATTCCAGCTCCTTCCGGCCGGTCTTCACGCCGACCATCTTCGACCACCTCACCGGCGCCGGGGTGTCCTGGAGATACTTCGAGCAGGGGTACTGCTTCCTGCGGTCCTTCGAACGCCACACCTTCGACCAGCAGAACATCAAGTCCTTCGACGACCCCGTGTCCGGCTTCCTTCACCTGGCGAGCACCGGTTCCCTTCCCAGCGTGTCCTTCATCGACCCCCACTACATCGAGCTGCCGCCCGGTGGCAACGACGACGGGCCCCCCGCCGACATCCGGGCCGGCCAGGACTTGGTCCGGAGAGTCGTCGAGGCCGTCGTCGCCAGCCCCCAGTGGCGCACCACGATGCTCATCGTGGTGTACGACGAGCACGGAGGGTTCTTCGACCATGTGCCGCCGCCACCGGCGATTCCGGTCACGCCTGAGTCGCTCGGCTCCTACGGCCTTCGGGTACCGGCCTTCGTCATCTCGCCCTGGGTGGCGCCAGGTTCGGTCTTCGGGCACGACGCAACCACGCATACCCCGCACGACCTCCATTTCGACCACACATCGATCCTCAAGACCATCGCGCGACGCTTCCTCGGGGCCAACCCCCCGCGGATGGGGCTGCGCTACGCGATGGCGAACGACCTGTCGGCAGTGCTGCGCAGCACGCCGCGTCCCGGCCCGTTCCGGCCGTTCATCCCGTACACCCTCATCTACAGCGGCTCACACCAGGCCCTCGAGGTGCGGGGCCTCGCAGCGACCCCCGGCGCCGTCCTGCAGCAGGCCCCGCCGATACCCGGCGAGGCGCAGCGGTTCTGCCTCGAGGACGCCGGAAACGGGCAGTTCCGGATCCGGACCCACGACGGAGCCCTCTACCTCACCGCCCAGCCGGACCTCCGCGTCCTCCTCGCCGACAGCCTGCTCCCCGGCGCGCCGGACGGCCAAACCCAGCGCTGGCACTTCGAGTCGGTCAGCGTCACCGTGACCGACCCGAACGAGTACGTCGTGCGCTGCGACGCGCATCCCGGGCAAGTCCTCCAGCCCGCCGGCAACGGGACCGGAGCGCACCTCGACGTCGTCCTGGGACCACCCCTGGGCGCCGGCCCCCACAGCAGCAACCGCTGGACAATCGTCAGCCCGCTCCTGCCCCCCGGACCCGCAGACGGCCAGTTCTGAGGGCCACGGCGCGCAGGCCCGGACGACGCCGGCTCACCTCGGATCACTGAGACTGCCGCCGGCTCGCCGACAAGGCCCGCGAAGCCAGCTGACCAGTAGCAATCAGCTGACAGGCTGCGCCCGGCGAGACGGCGACTCATTTTCTTGGAGATCTTGAGATCTCACCGCTGAAGGAGCAGTGATGTTCACGAGAAGGCCGGAACGGTCGAGGCGGCACGCTCTGGTGCGCCGGTTGTGGTGTCTCCTGACCCTGATGTCCGCGGCGACGATGTTCGCTGCCGCCGGGCAGGCGACAGCGGCGTCAGCATCAACGCTGCCAGCGCTGCCAGGGCTGCCAGGGCTGCCGGTGTTCATGCCGCTGGGGTCGGATACCACGTTCACCGCAGACGACAAGCCAAAGGTCCTCATCAGCGGGACGTTCAGGCTTCAGGCCGGTGAGTCGCGGCGCGTGTTCGGCGTGCTGGTGACAACCAGCACCAGCGCCGCCGAGGTGCAGCTGGAAGCCGCAGTCCGGTGCCTGGATGATTCGACCGGGCAGCAGTCCGGCATCTCGGCGTGGACGGGGCGCAACCACGTGGGCACGGGTCCCCTGGCGCTTTCCCCCTCGCTGCTGTTCACGGCGCCGTACCCCCTCACGGACCCGAACCCCTCCCGGCTGTTCGCGGCGCCAAACCCCTCCCTGCTGTTCACGGCGCGAACCGCAGGTACGTACACCTGCCAGCTCATAGGCACGACCGAGATCTCGGGCCGGGACCACCTCACCGCGGTCGCGGGTGGCACGTGGCTCCAGGTCAGCAGCTCAGACGAGGTGGGCTCACACTGGTGGCAGAACCCCAGCTGCGACTCCGAGGGAACCGAGCCGACGTGCACATACGTTGGCGGCCCGGCCGGCTCGCCGCAGGGGTCCATCTTCGACGACGGCCCCATATGGACAGCTGCGGGCAATGTCACCGCCGCCGCCGTGAGCGCGACCGTCGAGCTCACCACGTGCGATCCCGGCACCCACTCCTGCACCAGCAGCCACCAGGGAGGTTCCGGGGGAGATTCCGGCGGATCGACGGTGATCTCCCACCTGGAATTCACCCAGCTCGGCTCCCGGCTCGTCGCGTGCAAGGTAACCCGGACCAGCGATGCGACGTCCACGATCCGCAACGACGCCCACCACTTCATGATCCAGTACTCGCTCGCCAACGTGCCGGTCTCGGCGACCTGCGGGACGCGACTGTTCCGCGTGCGCGTATCGGTGACGCACGTCTCCGGCAACCCGGTCAAGATCGACGGGACGCGCCCGGGGGGGACGGAGCCAGAGTCGTACACCAACGCCTTCGTGATCAGCAATCCGGACCTGCGCGTCGTGCCGGACCTGGACGGCGACACCCTGGCCGCAGCGAGCCAGCACCTCCAGGCCGCGGGCCTGGTCCTCGGCTCCCACGGCCTCGTCGCCACGGACGAGAAGCCCATGAACGGGCTGGTGATATCCCAGGCCGTCAGCCCCGGCACGCAGGCACTGGCGGGCTCGGTAGTGGGCGTGAGCCTCGGCCACTACAAGCCCTTGACGTGTGGGCCGCACCCCTGCTGACCGACAAGGAACCGGGGCCGGCCGCCAGAGGGACTCGACCCCGTCAAGGAGATCTTGAGATCTCACCCCTGAAGGAGCAATGATGTTCACGAGAAGGTCGGGACGGTCGAGGCGGCGCGGCCTGGTGCGCTGGTTGTGGTGTCCCCTGGCCCTGATGGCCGCGGTGACGGTGACCGCGGCCGGGGCGGGGACAGCGTCGGCGGTCACCATTCCCGTTCCCATTCCCACCGATCCCGGCGGCGGGCCGTGTGCCCACACGACCGGCTCGGTTAGCGTGTCCGCCTCGTCGATCGCGCTGGGACAGGCGACGGCCGTGCACTGGAGCCTGCAGCCGGGACTAGGCTGCGGGCCGACCGTGCGGGTGATGTACCGCGATGCCACCACGCATATGGCGATCGACACGGGACTGGGGGGCTTGACCGGGTCGGGGTCGTATACGCCGCAGAGCAGCGGTGCGTACTTCCTGGCGGCCTTCTTCGTTGGCTGGTTCGCCAACCTCGGATCCGCGCCGGTCACCGTCGAGCTGCCCGTCGTGAACGGGAGAACCACCGTCGAGATCACTCAGCCCCGCCAGAACACGTTGTTCGCTCAGGCCGTCGGCGTGCCGAACGCGGTAGTCCGGATCGAAGGATCGGTGAACCTGGACATGAGCGGCATGACTGACGTCCTGGTCGCCCCGGGCGTGCAGATCATCGGCGAGCGCACCGCCTTTCCGCGCGGGCCGCGGTTGTTCACCGGATCGTTCCCCGCCCACTTGCTCGACATCGGGCTGTCTGACACGCCGAGTGACGGCGTGCAGATCACCGGGATCAGGTTCGATGGCGGGGAGAGCGGCGATCCGTGCGACTCGGCGGGCGTTCCGGACGCCGACGCGATCCTCGTCTTTTCAAGCAAGAACCTCGAGATCGCCCACAACGAGTTCTACCGGTGGCGCGGCGCCACCGTGCACGTGGCCGACCCGATGGGCCTGATCAACAAGGACAACGCCGGCACCGTGTCGGTGCACGACAACTACTTCCACGACAACCAGCACCCCACGTACTGCGGGCCCAACCCCTTCGCCAGCGGCCACGGCGGGGGGTACGGAGTCAGCGTCACAGGGGGCGCGTTCGCGCTGATCGAGCGGAATGTGTTCGACAGAAACAGGCATGCCATCGAGGGCAACGGCGGCCCTGGCGACGGATACTTCGCCTACCGCAACCTGTTCCTCTCCCCGGGCGTCGACGACGAAAAGGTCTTCATCACCAACTACAACCACCAGATCGACATGCACGGCACGCGAACCTGCGGACACGGGGAGAGCTACAACTGCGGCGCGGCCGGGGAGTTCATGGACGTCGCCTTCAACACGGTCGCCAGTACGGCTTCGGCCGCGATTCAGTTGCGGGGCACGCCGTCCGATCCCGCCGGGATGTCGGTGCACGGCAACGTCTTCGCGCAGGACCACGACAGCGCACTGACTCAGACCGTGAGCGGGCTGCATGACAACGGCGGGAACACCTACGGGGCGACCTACCTGATGACTTCGTTCCGCAACGGCGCCGGGAACCCCGGCGGACCCGGGTGCGACTTCGACCGCGATGGCGTGGCCGACGCCTTCAGGGCCACCGGCGTGACATGGTGGTACTTCTCCAGCCTGCTCGGGCACTGGGTCTACCTCAATTTCTCGTCCGCGGGCCTCGCCGGCACGACGCTTCAGGACGTCAACGGCGACGGCCGTTGCGACGTCACCACGAGCGCGGGGGTCTTCCACACCCCCAGTGGCGCGCCGTTCGACCTGACGCAGCCGACTGACCAGGTCGCCACGGTCGGCCACCCCGCCAGCCTGCAACTGTCACGGTCCGGTTCGGGAGCGCTCACCTGGGGCGCCACCGGGCTACCGCCCGGACTGGCTATCGACGCCGAGTCCGGTCACATCTCGGGCACGCCCAGTCAGGCCGGCACGTACACAGTGACGTTCGGGGCCGCTGATGCCCGGGGCGCCACCGTCAACGGCGCCTTCCGGTGGACCGTGAATCCGGACCTGCGCGTCGTGCCGGACCTGGACGCCGACACCCTTACCGCAGCGAGCCAGCACCTCCAGGCCGCGGGCCTGGTCCTCGGCTCAGTCGGCATCATCCTCACGGACGACAAGTCCCTGAACGGGCTGGTGGCATCCCAGGCCGTCAGCCCGGGCACGCAAATACCGGCGGGCTCGGCGGTCGGCGTGAGCCTCGGCCACTACAAGCCCCTGACGTGCGGGCCGCACCCCTGCTAATCGACAGGATGCCAGTGACGGCAGCTCTATATCCGCCGTCATGGCCTGCGCCACCGACGCCGGCCGGCACGAGCGGATGCTCGACATCACCGGCGGGGATGTCGCCGCCCTGAACGAGGTCACCATCACTCTCGACCTCCTCGCTGCCCAGGACGACCCCGACCTCACCGCCGCCGTCAGCCTGGCCCGCCACCGCGACTACCTCGGCGACCGCAACACCAACATCCCCACCCAGCTGCCCGCCGTGTGGGCCACCCTCGGCCAGCACATCCGCGCCGAAGCCCTCGCCCGCTCTATCACCGACCCGTACCAGCGGGCGCAGGCGCTGACGATCAGGCCGAGACCGTGGCCCGCTCCATCACCGATCCGGACCGGCAGGCGCGGGCGCTGGCGGCGGTGGCCGGGGCACTGGTGGCGAGGGGAGACACAAGACAGGCGCATCACGTGGCCTCGACGGCGTGTGCCGTCGGACAGTGGACCACGGTGCTGGAACTGGTGTTGTCGCTGGAGCCAACGGCGCTAAGAATGCTCACCGAGTTTTAACTCAGACGTGATGATGTGATGATGATCACGATGCATTTTCACAATTAACGCATGCGGCGGTTGCTCGCTGCCGGGCTGCTGCCGGAGCGGGCCGGACAGCCGGTCAAGGCCCTGGTCCACGTCTCGCTCGCGGACCTGATGCTCCTGAATGGCAGCTCCGCGCTGATGGACGAGTGGATCTCCGGAGTCCGGGCGCAGTGGGCCGCGGCGCGCGCTGCCGCCTCCCAGAGCGGCAGCGACGGCGGGGCGTGGCTGGACGGGACGGCGCCCGCTCGTTCACCTGCGACGCCTCGGTCACCCCGGTAGTGACCGGCGAGGTAAACCCGGCCGCGCTGGAGGACCTGATCAGGCTGTGCGCCGAACTGGACAAGCGCCGCCGGGCCGAGGACCACGCCGGAGACGCCGGTGATCCGGCGCAGGACATGCCCGCCGAGGAGGCGCTGGAGCAGGCGATCATCGGCAAGGCCGTCGACCTATTGTCCGGTCCGGGCGGGCTGGCGAGCTTCCTGCGCCGCCGGCAGCTGGGGACGCGGCTGGGCGGGCCGAGCCTGCCGCTGGACGTCGGCGTGTCCGCTGACATCCCGGCGGCGATCCGGCGGGCAGTGATACTGCGCGATCAGCACTGCCGGTTCCCCGGCGGCTGCGATCAGCCCGCGGCCGGATGCGAGGTCCACCACCTGCGACGCCGCAAGGACGGCGGCCCGACCAGCGTCAAAGACTGCGCCCTATTTTGTTTCTTTCACCACCAGGTTGTTATTCACCAGTGGGGCTGGACCGTGGTCCTGAACCCCGACAGGACGACCACAGCCTGGAACAAGGACAAGACCAAGATCATCCACAGCCACAGCCCACCTGCCAGACCGGGCTGAGTGCCCGGCGGGCGCCTGCTCCGCGAGCCGAGTCCGGCGTCAAAGCCCGGACAATAATCAGCCGCGTGGTCGCGGCACGGCAGAAGGTGCAGCGATAGTCCCGGGGGCGATGCCGCGCCGGAGCGCGAACTGCTCGCGGAACACCGCGGCGTGCGGTAGCCCAGGCGGTCGGTGACCCGCTCAAGCTGCCGCACGGCCTCCTGCAGCGACGCTCGGCACTGGAGCGACGATGGAAGCGGACCGAGGTCCGCATTCGAGAGATCTCGGATATTCGTGATGCGATCGGCGACGATCTGATGGAGGTGATCGGCGCTGACGCCGAGCTGCCCGCCGCTTGGCGGCCCAGCGCTGGCGCTCGAACCTCCTCCAGTAGCCGGAACAGGGCGTCCAGAACGCGGTACCGTGCCCCGGCGCTGACTGCTCAGGTCAGCCCCGGTGGAAGAAGCACCTCAGGTACTTGAGGATCGTATGGCCCATGTGTGGCCCGGCCTTAGAGCCCGCGCGGATTGGTGTGATCTGCGGGGCTTCGGCGTGTCATGAGGTGGAACAGGCACAGGTCCCGTGATCATCGGAGTTCTCTACGCTCTGTGATCACGGGAGTCCCTGTGCCTGCCATCCCATCATGGCTGCTGGAGCCCCTCTGGGACCAGTTCGCCGCACTGCTGCCCGACCGGCCCGTCTATGATCCCTCGCACCCGCTGGGCTGCCACAAGCCGCGGATCGCGGACCGGATCATCTTCGAGAAACTCATCCAGGTCCTGCGGTTCGGCTGCTCCTACGTATCGATCGCTGACTGCACCTGCGGTGCCACCACGATCCGGGAACGCCGCAACGAGTGGATCAGGGCCGGGATCTTCGCGGACCTGAAGACGATCGCCCGGGAGTCCTATGACCGGATGGTCGGCCTTGCCCTGGAGGAACTCGCCGTTGACGGCTGCATCACCAAGGCGCCCGGCGGCGGGGAGTGCGCCGGCCCCAGCCCTGTTGACCGCCGCAAGCTGGGCATGAAGCGGTCCCTGCTGGTGGAGGGCTACGGCATCCCGCTGGGCCGGGTGCTGGCCCCGGCGAACCGGCACGACTCCCCGCTCCTGGCACCCACGCTGGACAAACTCGGCGAGATCGGCCCGCTGCCGGATGACATCACCGTCCACCTGGACGCCGGATACGACTCGCAGAAGACCCGTGACGAACTCGGCGAGCGTAACATGGCCGGCGAAATCGCCCATAAGGGCGACAAGGCCCCCATCCAGGCCGGGCAGCGCTGGCAGGTCGAGCGCACCAACTCCTGGCATAACGGCTTCAACCGCCTGCAGCGCTGCTACGAGCGCAAGGAAGACGTCATCGACGCCTTCTTCGACCTGGCCGACACCATCATCACCGTACGTAGCATGATCCGCCAGTCATGGACCCTCTACCGGTGGCACGGCCGCCCGGCGAAACGACCCTGACCGGCTACCTATCCGCGCGACCTCTTAGGTCAACTGGTCTTGGTCTGCGGATCCACCGCGCCCAGCCGCACTAGCAGCTCTGTCAATCCTCGCCGTTAGGGGTGCCCGCATTTAAGGAGGATGTGATGGTGGCTGCTCGGATTCCGCGGACGGGCCGGTGCGGCTCGGATCGGCGCAGCTCCCCGACGGCAGCACGGCGATCTTGGCTAGCGACCGGAGATAGGCGGCTGTGATCTGGCGTTGGACAACTGCGCCGAGCGGGCCTGCGATCTTGGCCAGGCGCGTAGCTGGCCTGGAGAACGCCGTGATCCTGAAGCTCACCGAGTCGTCGTCGTGCTGCTCGATCATGAAGGCTTCCTCGCCGCTTTCGGGGTGCCCGGCCAGCGTGCAGTACGCGAAGCCACGGCGCCGGGGCTCGTCCACGGCATACACGACCCGGCATGGCGCCCGGAGCCGGAGCGAGCCGATCCCGAGGCCAAGGAGCAGCACGGTGCCCGCCACTGCGGTCGGCGATGAGGCGGACACCTGGAGCCCGGCGCCGAGCTGCACCCGCCATTGGCGCACGGCGTCCCCGGCAGCGACAAAGAGCTCGTGGCCATAGCCGACGCGCAGAGAACGAGTGAACTGGTGATACCCGGCCGGGAGATCACCCGCCGTTGCGCCAACCTCGCGGTAGGTCAGCTCGGCGCCAGCCAGCCGGTCACGCACTTCGATCGGCAGCACCGTGAGACTTCCCCCGCCCGACCCATTGCTTAGGAGATCAAATCTCCAGCACGTATCGACGTGCTCCTGAGCGGGCCGGCGAGGGTCATTGCTATCTCTGACGGCTCATGAGTGAACGCCATGCCCCAGTCGTTCTGGCGCGTATCTGGCGTGTTCAGCTGGTCGTGATGATCGGTTGCTTTAGAAGGCACAGCCATCCAGCGCTGTACAGACCTGCGAAGACGCACGTCACTAGCGAGCGAAACCATCGAAAGCAGTCATTCCATGGGTGATCCTCACCGGCGTCCTACCGTGGGATCCTCCGCCCCAAGGGTAGCGAGCCGATCCAACTTGGAGGGACTGTCGGAACGACAGGCTACTGTGCGCAGGGTGCAGAACCCTACGTGTGAGATACTAAGTTGCCTGGATTTAGGCACGATGGTGTCGGAGGACCTATGCAGCGAGGGCGGACACTCTTCTGGACGATTATCGGAAGCGTCGTAGCTGCAGTGGCGGTAGTAATAGCATTGATCCTTGTCAACTCTGGCACGCCGCCAAAAGCAGCCTCTTCGCCCGCGCCATCCATTTCGGCCAGTGCAAGCTCCCCAGCTGGCGTGTCTGCCCCAGTGGTGATTCCGAAGACTTCCAGCACCTCCTCGTTCTCATATCTCTCAGATCTGGTACCTTCCGGGAATCTCGGCGAGCTGGTGAACCCGGGTCCGGTCAAGATAGACGGATCAATTTACCCCAAGAGTATCTTGTTCTATTGTAACGTTGGCGATCCAACTGCCTTTCCTGCATATAAGCTAGAGCAGAACGCTCGCCGGTTCCAAGCGACTATTGGACTTGGGGCCAAGTTTCCGCCAAATTTCGAAGCAGGCGTAATACTAGTTGGCGATGGGCACACTCTCCGGACCTTTACTGTCAGCGCCCTTAGGCCAAAGACCGTCGATGTCAATGTAACAGGGGTCCATACCCTCCAACTCGAATGCTTCGGCTCCGGTCAATCTTCGTCGGCCGGTTGGGCCATTTCTGTAGCGTGGGGCAACGCGCGTGTCGTAGAACGACATTGACCGCGGGTCCTGGGCCTCGCGGGACCCGCGCGCTCTTGACTGCGGTTTCCCGCCGCGCGCGCAGCGTCTCCATCCCGCCGTAGTAGGCGCCCTCGGCCGTGGACAGGTCAAGGTCCCCGCCTGTATAGGCCGACAGCCGCACGCCATGCCGCGCGCACGCCTTCTCAAAGGCGTTCCAGTCGGTCAGGTTGCGGGTCTGACCTGATATGGCTGGACGGCAACGCCGTCTTCAGTTTCACCTCCGATGCCTTACGGCCGTGCGTCCAGCTCGACAAACTCCACCAGCCCGCCATGCCCGTGGGAGTTGCCAGGCCGCGGCCGCGGCCGCGGTACGGGAGGCGACACGCACCGATCAAGATACGGGCCCGATGGCCGCATTGAGGCCGCCCTCCAGTTCATCGAGAGCAGATATCAGCACGGCTCGGCCCGATGACCGTCCTGGCGGCTTCCAGGCCGGCCTGCCACAACTCGTCCGGGCACTCCAGCGTGACGCCGGTCGCGGCGGCGATGTCCCACGTGTGGGCGAGCACGTCGAAGAGGTTGATCCCAGCTGCGAGGCCGGCTGGGAACGTGCCGAAGGGCAGGTGGCATGGCCGCGCCATGTCGGCCGAGGCCCACGCGGACCGGGCCGCCCCGGCGGCCGACCGCAGGGCCAGCCGGTGGTCGCGGCCGACGAGATCACCGCACGGCGTGCGTGGGTGATCGCTGCCGCCCGCGGCGAAGTCGGCGAACTTCATGCTGACGCCGATGGAGTGGTTCATCACGTCACGTACCGACCAGCCCGGGCACTGCGACTTCAGCGGCAGCTGGCCGGACCGGACCAGCCGACCGGTCCTGACCTGGACGCGCAGCGCGGCGAGGAGCGTTTCCGCGGCCGGGTGGAGGCCTAGAATCCGGGGACCTTCTGCGGGAGCAGGGCCGTGTCGCCGAATAGGGGGCACTCGTCGAGGGTCGGGCATTCGCACCGGGCCGCGGCCTCCAGCCAGTCACGCACGATCTCGGTGCGCTCGACTAGCTCCCTGACCTCGGGCAGCTTCCTGAGCGCCACCTCGCGGAGCCGCTCGACCGCCGCCTGGTCACCGTCCGAGGCGGACAGCAGGTCCCTGATCTCGCCGAGGGTCAGGCCCGCCCGCTGCCCGGTCTCGATCACCGCGAGGGTGCGTACGGTGTCCGGCCCGTAGACGCGCCGTCCGCTCACCCGGTCCGGCCGGGGCAGCAACCCGATCTGCTCGTAGTAGCGGATCGACGACGGTCGCCTGCCGGCCTGCGCGGCGAGCGCGCCGATGGACATCGAACGATCCTGATTTGACATCAAGCCGACTTTAACAACGATCGTGAGGCTCATGACGAAGAGCATCGACATTGCGTGCACGCTCGGCGTGGCCGACCTCAGGGCCCAGGCCCGGCGCTGGCAGCGGCTGATGGCCCGGGCGCTGACCGAGCGGTCCGAGACCGCCGACGGCCTGCGCCTGACCTTCCGGCCCGAAGCCGAGGACGAGCTTCGCGCCCTGGTCGCCGTCGAGGCCGGGTGCTGCGCCTGGGCCGTCTGGACGGTCGAGCCGACCGCGGGGGCGGTCGTGCTCGACGTCCGTTCGGCTGACGAGGGCATCGCTACGTTGCACGGCATGTTCACGACCGGCCGGTCCGCCGGTCGTACGTCTGCTTCTTCACCAGGTCGGGGATACCGGGAAAGTCCGCGATGAAGGCGGTGTAGTCCTCGGTCCTCATGACCAGTGCCTGCACCGTGTCCAGTGCGATCATGGTCGCGGAACGCACGTAGCCCGGCACCGTGCCGCTTTCACCGATCAGGTCACCGGGCCCCCGTTCGGTTATGACCCGCTCCCAGCCGTCCTCGTCGAGGCAGACCTTGGCCCGGCCGTCGAGGATGACCATGACCGCATCAGCCTGTTCGCCCTCGCGCATGAGCGCGGTTCCGGGCGCGAACACCTGCTTGCGCGCTGCTGACTCGAAGGCGCTGCGCTCGGCCGGGCTCAGGACGCTCCAGAAGTTCACCGCGCCAGCGTCACGGGCAGCGTACGCACGGCTTATCGTCCTTTCCACGTCGAATTCAGGAACCCGCCGAGCGCGCTGCTTTCCGCGCTCGTACAGCCAGTCCAGTAGATCCCCGTGCCTGTCGGCAGGCACCTTTCCGCTCATCCCTGCGCCCCCTCCCAGTCGCGCGCCACCGTACGTGACAGCTGCTTGCGCGCATAACTGACATGGCTGCGTGCCGTGCTTATGCTCACGCCCAGGCTCGCCGCTATCTCCCGGTACTCATAACCGGCGGCGCGCAAGGCGACTACGTCCCGGCGCATCCCGGGCAGTTCGCCGATGGCTTTCCAGAGGAGCCGGAGATCTGCTCTCGCCTGTACCTGCTCATCGAGAGCCTCCCAGCTGGCCCCGTCCTGGTCGGTATCGACACCGAGGCGCTCCCATCGCCGGTGCGGAAACCGGAGGATATGCAGCGCTTCATTGATCACGATCCTGAACAGGTAAGCGCGTTGCTCATCCGGCGTCGGCAGGCCCCCGACACGATGCCAGGCCGTCACGAGCTTGAAGAAGCTGTCTTGCGCGGCGTCCTCGGTATCGGCGTGGTTTCCCAGGAGCGCATAGGCCACCCGCATCAGTTCGTTATGAGCCGCGCGGAACAGCGACTCGGCGTCGCCGTACGGTGCTTGCGGCATGGCGGCTTACCCGGATCCTCGGTTAGAGCGGCTCGACCTTACGAAGCGGGGATACCGCCCCGGCCAGGGTGGGCTGATCCTGGTCAGCCGGGTGCGGCATGACCAGGAGAGTGGTCCCGTCGGGGAGTCGCTCGCAGAGCATCGCGCCACTAGCCGCTGCCGCATCCATCGATACGCACCGGGCTGTCACGTGTGCCCGTTCCTGCCAGATCTTTCCGGCAACATCGATCACCCGCCACAGGACTAGTGTCCCTGCCACAGCGATGATCAGTAGTAGCCACGAACCCATTCAGTCTTCCTTCCTGCTATCGCAGACGGTTATTCACCTCTAACCCGTCAATGCAATCGAGCCTGGAAACGTCCAATCATTTCCTCGGCGGCACACAGGAAAGTCAGCTGCGGGCCCGGCTCAGGGCCGGGCCCGCAGCGGGGCGGGAGGGGGTCCGCGTCACGCGGCCCGCTGACGTCCCGGCATCAGCCTGGTCAGCGCGGCCACCAGCAGGAGCAGGGCGCCCATCTGGAGCACGCTGCGCTCGAAGGCCAGACCGTAGCCGTGGCCGAGGGCGCCGAAGAACAGCACGCCGGTGACGGCCACCCCGACCGAGTTGCCGATCTGCTGGGCGGTGGACAGCGCCCCGGACACCGAGCCCGCGGTGGCGGGCTCGGCGTGGCCGAGCACCGTGGTGGTCAGCGGGGTGATGCACAGCCCCTGCCCGGCGCCGAGCAGCACCAGGCCGGGGAACAGCCAGGCCACCGTGCCCCCGTGGGCGGTGGCCAGGTAGAGTGCGCCGTTCGCGGCCGCGGCGAGAACCGCGCCGGCGGCGATCACGTTCCGGCCGAAACGCATGGTCAGCGCCGGAGCCTGGAACGAGGTGATCAGGTAGCCGCCCGCCAGGAAGGCGAACACCGCGCCGGCCGCCAGCGGGGACAGCCCGCGGCCCTGCTGCAGGTAGAGGCCGAGCACGAGGTAGCTGGCGGCCTGCTGGCACCAGAACACCGTCTGGGTGATCAGCCCGGCCCGTAGCGGCCAGGAGGCGAACACCCGCGGGTTGAGCAGCGGTACCCCGCCGCGGTCGGCCTTGCGCCGCTGGTGCGCGACGAACGCGACGGCGAGCGGGACCGAAGAGCCGAGCGCGATCCAGGACCAGGCCGGCCAGCCTTCCTGCCGTCCGTCTACCAGCGGCAGCACCACCGCCACCAGGCAGGCGGTGATCAGCGCGACCCCGGCCAGGTCGAACCGGGACCCCTGGTCGGCCCGCGACTCGGGCACCAGGCGCGGGCAGGCCAGCAGCGCGGCCACGCCGAACGGCACGTTGATCCAGAAGATCGCCCGCCAGCCCATCCCGGCCACGTCGGCGCGGATGAGGACGCCGCCGATGAGCTGCCCGGAGACGGCGGCCAGGCCCATCACCATGCCGTAAACGCTGATCGCCCGCACCCGGGCCGGGCCGCTGTAGACCACGCCCAGGATGGACAAGATGTTGGGGGCCATCAGCGCGGCGCCGACACCCTGGAGTATCCGGGCCGCCACCAGCACGGCCGGATCGGGTGCCAGGGCGCAGGCCGCCGAGGTGAGGACGAACACCGCCAGGCCGATGGCGAACACCCGGCGGCGGCCGAACTTGTCGCCGAGCCGGCCGCCGGTGACAAGCAGGATGGCCGTGCTGATGGCGTAGCCGGCCACGATCCACTCGATAGCGCCCTCCCCCGCCCGCAGGCCCTGCTGGATCGACGGGAGGGCGACGTTGACGATGAAGAAGTCCAGGACGAACATGAACGTCCCGATCATGAGCACGGCCAGCGCGGACCAGGACCGGCCGGCAGGGGACTGGACAGGACTCGGAAGTGTGCGTGTTGCGGTCATATCCCGAGCCTCTGGCCTCCCCTAAAGGGAGAGTCAAGCGGTCTGGAAGACCGGCCAGCAGATCTCGGCGCGATGCCGGGACAGGTCGGGTTCGGTGAACGGGACCAGGTAATACTCGCGGATCGGGCCCTCGATGCCGATGGCCCGCTCGGCGACGACCGTGCCCAGCGCGCCGTAGGTCTGGTCGGAGTCGGCCGGCGATCCTGAGTGCAGCATCACGGCGGCTTCCACGCCCGGGATGGTTACGAGCTGGGTTCGGCCGCCGTCGGCGACGGGGCCGTCGACCGGGACGAAAGCGGTCAGTTCGGCCTGGTGGAACTCGAAGAACCCGGCCGGGAACAGCGCCCCGCCGGGGCCGGCCGGGGTCAGGCCGGCCTGCTCGATCCGGCCGTAGATCTCGCCGAAGACATCGGTGCCCCAGGCCCAGGCCTGCTGGACGGTCACCTTGTCCCGAACGGCCAGCGCCCGAGTCGCCGGGATCGAGCGGAGCTCCACCTCCGGGCGCACCGAAGGCCCCTCGAGCAGCGCCCGCAGGCTGGACACGCTCATCTGCAGTTCGGCAAGCTTGGTTTCCATCGCGCTCAGGTGCGCGATGATCTCCTTGGTCCTGGTCTCCACGTCCGGTGCCTTCAGGACGGCCCGGACCTGGTCTAGCGGCATGTCCAGGTCGCGGAACCTGCGGATGACCTGGGCCACCGGAACCTGGCCGGGGTCGTAGAACCGGTAGCCGCTCGACGGGTCGATCCGGGCGGGCTCGAGCAGCCCCTGGTCGTGGTAGAAGCGCAAGGCTTTGACGCTGAGATGCGTCATGCGCGAGAAGTCGCCGATCGGCACCAGGACGCTCATCGTTACAGGATCACCCCTCCCCTAGCGGGAGAGTCAACGGGACCCGGCCGCGGAACGACCACGCGTACGACCTCACGCCATCGAAAAACGCCTTGACCGCGTCCGACATGATCAGTGACGCTAGCGCAGCCATGAAGATGCACGACGGCGAGGCCGACATCGACGCCGAGCTCGTTCGCCGGCTGGTGGCCGCGCAGTTCCCGCGGCTGGCCGGGCTGCCGGTGACCCCGTTCCGGTCCACCGGGACGGTGAACGCTATCTACCGCCTGGGCGACCAGTTGTACGCGCGGCTGCCGCGGGTGGCCCGGTGGGCCCGGGACCTGGAGACGGAGAGCCACTGGCTGCCCCGGCTCGCGCCGGGCCTGTCGCTGCGGGTCCCCGAGCCGGTGGCCATGGGTCACCCGGGAGGCGGGTATCCCTGGTCCTGGGCGATCTACCGGTGGATCGACGGGCGGCAGTACGCCGGCGAGCTGGTCGCGGACGAGCGCCAGGCCGCCCGCGACCTGGCCGGGTTCGTGACCGGGCTGCGCCGGGCGGATACCGCGGGCGCGCCCCGCGCCGGGCGCAGGCCGCTGCGCGAGCTCGACGCCGCGACCCGCGCAGCGATCGAGTCGGCCGGCGACGACATCGACCGAGACGCGGTCATGGCCGCCTGGGAGCTGGCCCTGGGGGCGCCTGCCTGGGACGGCCGGACGCCGACCTGGATCCACTCCGACCTGCTGCGCCCCAACCTGCTGGTCGACGGCGGACAGCTACGCGCGGTCATCGACTGGGGCGCGGCCGGCGCCGGCGATCCCGCCACCGACCTGATCGCCGGCTGGGCCGTGTTCGGGCCGGACGGGCGGGAGCCTTACCGCGACGCCCTCGGCGACGGTGACGGCGCCTGGGACCGGGCCCGCGGCATGGCCCTGCACCAGGCCGTGATGCTCATCCCCTACTACCGCGAGACCAATCCCGCCATGGCCGCGCTCGGCCGGCGCACCGTCGGACAGGTCCTCGCCGACCTCAGGGCACGGGGAGGGGGCGCGGCGGGACCGGGGCCGAGTGCACGATCGAGGTGGTAGTGCGGCCGTGCGGGGTGAAGAGGTCGAGGATAGGTTCCAGCTCGTCGATGGACTCCAGGTAGACCTTCATGAAGTAGCAGTCCTCCCCGGTGATCCGGTAACACTCGGTGACGTTCGGGACCTCCTGGGCGATACCCGGGATCAGCCGCAGTCCCCCGCCGACCGGGCTGATCCGCACGATCGCGAACAGCGTGTAGCCGAGAGCCCTGGGATCGACTTCAGCCCGGTAGGTCAGCGTGCCGCTCTCCTCGAGGCGGCGCAGCCGGTCCGCGACGGCCGGGCCGGACAGGCCGATCCGCCGCGCCAGCTCGGCCACACGCAGCCGCGGCGCGGCCTGGAGCTCCGCGGCGATCCGCCGGTCGATGGGGTCCATCGGCGCTTCTGGCATTTCAAAGGCCTGACGCACGAAATCCCTTTGTTTCAACGGCAATTCCACACGTACTCCCGCATGTTAGCCATTCTCGCTGCAGTACTGCCTTCATATGCTGCCCTACGTGACGGACGAACCGCAACCGATGGACGCGCTGTCCTGGCTGCGGTCCTCCGGCCCGGCGCCCTCCGGGACATGCGGGCACGGGCGGCTCGGCCGGGTACCGCCGCAGGCGTTCTTCGGCGTCAGCGCCGTCTTCCACTATCTGGGCCCGTCGCTGGCGGTACTGCTGTTCGCCCGGCTGGACGTGCTCGGGGTGGCGTGGCTGCGGGTGGCCAGCGCGGCCGTGGTATTCGCGCTGTGGCGGCGGCCGTGGCGGCGCGTCCGGTCGCTGGGCCGGGACGGCCGCCGCACTCTGCTGGCCCTGGGCGTGGTGCTGGCCGTGATGAACACGGCGTTCTACCTCGCGGTGGACCGGCTGCCGCTGTCGACAGTGGGCGCGATCGAGTTCCTCGGCACGGTGCTGCTGGCCGCCGCCGGGGCGCGGACCCCGCGTAACGCCGTGGCCCTCCTCCTGACCACGGCGGGCGTGGCCGCCATCACCGCGGTTCGCGTCACCGGGCAGCCGCTCGGATTCGCCCTCGCCTTTGCGAACTGCGCGCTGTTCATGCTGTACATCGTGCTCGGCCACCGGATCGCGAACGGGGGCGGTCCCGGCGCGATCGACCGGCTCGGGGTGGCCATGCTCATCGCGGCGGTGATCGCGACGCCGTGGGGCCTGGGCGGCGCGCTGCCCGCGTTCGGCCATCCGGTACTGCTTATGGCCGGGGCCGGGGTCGGCGTGTGCTCGTCGGTAATCCCCTACGTCACCGACCAGCTGGTCATGGCCCGGCTGCCCCGCGCCACGTTCTGCCTCATGCTGGCCCTGCTGCCGGTGGTCGCCACGGTCATCGGCGCGATCGTGCTGCGCCAGTTGCCTACCGTCCAGGACGCCGCGGGGATCACCCTGGTAGTAGCAGGCGTCGCCCTGCATCAAGAACAAGCACCGCACCATCAACAAGCACCGCATCAGGAACAACGAGAGGAGTTACCGTGGAATACGTACGGCTGGGATCGGCCGGGCTGAAGGTCTCCAGGATCTGCCTGGGCATGATGAGCTACGGCAGCCAGGCCGAACGTGCCTGGCACCTGGACGAGGCCGCGGCCGAGCCGATCGTCAAGGCGGCGGTCGACGGCGGCGTCACGTTCTTCGACACGGCCGACACCTACTCCGACGGCGTGAGCGAGCAGATCACCGGGCGGCTGCTCGGCAGGCTCTTCGACCGCCGGGAGGACTACGTGCTGGCCACCAAGGTGTACTTCCCGATGGGTCCCGGCCCCAACGACCGGGGGCTGTCCCGCATGCACGTGCTGGCCGCGATCGACGCGTCGCTGGGGCGGCTCGGCACCGACTACGTGGACCTCTACCAGATCCACCGGTGGGACTACACCACGCCGGTCGAGGAGACCATGGAGGCACTGCACGACGTGGTCAAGGCGGGCAAGGCCCGCTACATCGGCGCGAGCAGCATGTTCGCCTGGCAGTCCGCCAAGGCGCAGTACGCGGCCGAGCGCAACGGCTGGACCAGGTTCGTCTCCATGCAGAACCACTACAACCTGCTGTACCGGGAGGAGGAACGGGAGATGCTCCCGCTGTGCGCCGACCAGGGCATCGCCGTGCTGCCGTACAGCCCGCTGGCCCGCGGCATGCTGGCCGGCAACCGGAGCCGCCAGGGCGAACGCCGCACCACCCGGGCCGGGGACGACCCGCTCTCGGATGAGCGGTACCGCTCCGACGCCGACTTCGACGTGGTTGATCGGCTGGCGCAGGTCGCCGCCGAGCGCGGCGCTCCCCCGGCTCAGATCGCGCTGGCCTGGCTGCTCGGCCGGCCCGGCGTGACCGCGCCAATCGTCGGCGCGACCAGGCTCGGGCACATCAGCGACGCGCTGGCGAGCGGCCAGCTCACGCTCACCGCGGAGGAGACGGCCCGCCTGGAGGAGCCGTACGTCCCGCACCCGGTGCTTGCGCACAGCTGAGGCCTGGATAGCCTGCCACCGTGGCTGATCGCGAGACGCGCAGGCTGTCCTTCGGATCGGTGGCGACCGACTACGACCGTTACCGGCCTCCCCCGCCGCCGCAGGCACTGGACTGGCTGATCCCGCCTGGGGCGCGGGCCGTCCTCGACCTGGCCGCGGGGACCGGCGTCGTGACCAGGGAACTCATCGGGCGCGCGGCGCGGGTGGTCGCGGTCGAGCCGGACGAGCGGATGCGCGCCGTGCTGGCGGCCGGTTGCCCCGAAGCCGAGGTGCTGGCCGGGCGGGGCGAGGACATCCCGCTGCCCGCCGCGTCGGTGGACGCGGTGGTGATCTCGGCCGCCTGGCACTGGCTCGATCCCGCGCTGGCCGTACCGGAGATCACCCGGGTGCTGCGGCCCGGCGGGCGGCTGGGCGTGATCTGGATATCCCGGGACGACCGGGTGCCGTGGGTGGATGAGTTCAACGCCTTCGCCCGCGAATCGCGCGAGGCGGACAGCCCGGAGGGTGGACTCGGGGACCGGCGCAGGCGCCGCCGGGTCGAGTTCCCGCCCGGCACGCCGCTGTCGTCGGCCGAGGAGCGGCTGGTGAAATTCTCGGTGCCGATGACTAAGGACCAGTTGGTCGCCCTGCTCGGCACCTACAGCGGCATCATCACGCTGGAGGACGACGCCCGCGCGGATTTCTCCCGGCGGGTCAGGGCCTTCCTCGACCGGCAGCCGTGGGACCGGGTCGACCTGCCGCTGATCTGCCGGTGCCTGCGCAGCACGCGCCTTCCCGGCTAGCGCCCCGCTCGTCCTACTGGTACGGGTGCTGCCTGCGGGGCGGGCGGGAGCCGTGCGCTCGGGCAGGCAACCACCGGAGATCGTAACGCGCCGCCTGCAACCGCCACGATGTGACATTGAGCCGCATAGGCGGGTTGTTGCAGAATCGCGGCGTGTCGGGGTGCGGTGTTGTGTTAACCGCTGGGTCGATGTGCCGCTGGTCCGCATAGAACAGGACCAACGGCACATCGACCCAGAACCGCCGCCCCGGCGCCGCCGCGGCTGCCACCCCGCCCGCTCGCACCCGAGATCAAACCCGCGTGTTAATAACTGACGCGCATAGGACCGGCATGATGTCACATCGTGCCGGTGTATCCGGAACCTCCGGCCGCCGCGCTTACTGCCAGTGCGGCGCTTAGGACGGGAGTGAAAGGAAAGCGCAACGCGCGGCCCTGCCGTCAACCTCGCAGGCCGCGATCGATGAAGCGGATCATCCAGTCGAAGCTCTGGTCCGGGTCGGCGTCCCACTGGAAACCCCGGGAGGCGTCCAGCATGGCGAACCCGTGAATGGTGCTGCGGAGGGTCCGGATGGCGTGGTCCATCTCGTCCTCGCCGATGCCGTACCCGCGCAGCACGGCGGCGATCGAGTCGAGCACGCGGGTGCTCGCGGCCAGCAGCGGGTCGTCCGGGCCGCTGAACTCGGCACCCACCGTGGCCGTGTACCGCCCCGGATGCCCGGCCACGTAGTCGCGGACCGCGGTCAGCAGCGCGGCCAGGGCGTCGAATCCGGCCCGGCCCTGCACCGCGTCGCGGATCAATTCTCCGAGTTCGGCCATGGCCAGGGTGGCGACGCGGTGCTGCAGGTCGGCCAGTCCGCCGACGTGCTTGTACAGGGACGGCGGCCGGACGCCGAGCCGGTCGGCGAGCAGGCCCATGGTGAGGCCGGCGTAGCCGGCCTCGTCGGCGAGGCCGGCCGCCGCGGCGACGACTTCGGCGCCGCTGAGCCCCGCTCTAGGCACGGGCGTGCTCCTTGAGGAACGGGATCACCAGCGCGGCCATCTCATCCGGGGACTGCGCGTGCGGGTAGTGCCCGGCCCCGTTGACCATCGCGACCGTGCCCAGCCCGGACGGCATGGCGGCGACAATGGCGTCGCCCTCGGCCCTGGGGTCGGCGAAGTCGGGATCGATGCCGTGCGAGAGCACGACCAGAGGGCCCTCGCCGGTCACGTCGTACGCGATCCGGCCGCCGGCCACCTCGAGGAACTCGGTCATGTCAGCCTCCATAGCTAAGTAAGATAGCTTTAAAGCTAATCAAATTAGCTACGGCTGTCAAGCGGGCCGCCGGAAGGTTCGCGGTGACGGCGGCGGCCCGCTCCAGCGGCAGAACTCACGCGATGCGCGCCTGCCGGAAGTGGCGTCGCAGCCAGACGGCGGCGCCGGCCAGGATGAGCACCGCCGGCCCGGTGTGCACGGCGAACACGCCGGCCAGGCTGGGACCGCCCCAGTCCAGCCGGTAGCTGGCCGGGTCGTTGTAGTTGACGGTGAAGAACTCTGTGATGCCGCGGCCCACGAGGTAGACCGCGAGCACGCCGCCGATGGCGAGGCCGAAAACGCGGAAGATCTTCATACCCACCACGCTAGAAGCGCAAGGCCGTCCCGGTAACGCGGCTATCACCCGTCTTGGAGCTGTGGTTTTCCCCCAAGGTAGCGAAGCACGGCCAGCACGCGGCGGTTATCGCTCTCGTCCGGCGGCAGGCCGAGCTTGGTGAAGATGCTGGCCACGTGCTTCTCCACCGCCCCGCCCGAGACCACCAGCTCGGCGGCGATGCCCGCGTTCGACCTGCCCTCGGCCATCAGCGCGAGCACCTGGCGTTCCCGCGGGGTCAGCGTGGCCAGGCCGCCGCGCCGCCTGCTGGCCCGGAACAGCTGGCTGACCACCTCCGGGTCCAGGGCGGTCCCGCCGTCCGCCACCCGCTGCAGCGCCGCGGTGAACTCGGCCACGTTCGCGACCCGGTCCTTGAGCAGGTAGCCGACCCCGGCCGCGCCGCCCTCGAGCAGCTGCGCGCTGTAGGAGGTCTCGATGTACTGGGAGAACACGAGGACGCCGGTGCCGGGAAAGTCGTGCCGCAGCGTCAGCGCCGCCCGCAGCCCCTCGTCGGTGTGCGTCGGCGGCATCCGGATGTCGACCACGGCGACATCCGGGCGGTGCTCGGCCACCGCGGCCAGCAGCGCGTCCCCGTCGGGCACCGCGGCGCAGATCGCGTGCCCGCGGTCCTCGAGCAGCCGGGTCAGCCCCTCCCGCAGCAGCGCGGCATCCTCGGCGATCACCACCCGCATCACACAGCCCCCTTCAGGCCTTCATCGGCAGCACGACGGTCACCACCGTAGGGCCGCCGGGCGGGCTGGACACGTCGATCCGCCCGTCCACCGTGGAGACACGCTGCACCAGCCCGGAGAGCCCGCCCCGGGTCACGTCCGCGCCGCCGATGCCGTCGTCGCTGACGTCGAGGCATAGCAGCCCGGCCCGTTCGGTACTGATGTTTATCGTGATCTGATTGGCGTAGCTGTGCTTGGTAGCGTTGGCGATCAGCTCCGCCGCGCAGAAGTAGGCGATGGTCTCGATGGCCAGCGCCGGCCGCTGGCCGATGCTGGCGGTGACCGACGCCGGGATGGCGCTGCTGGCGGCCAGGCTGTCCAGCGCGCTGGCCAGGCCGTTGTCCAGCACCGGCGGGTGGATGCCGCGGGCCAGGTCGCGCAGGTCGGCCAGCGCGTCCACCGCGTTGCGGTGCGCCGCGTCGATCAGCTCGCGGACCGTCGCGTCGTCGTCATCCAGCTTCTCCCTGGCCATGCCCAGGTTCATGGCCAGCGCGGCCAGCCGCATCTGGGCGCCGTCGTGCAGGTCCCGCTCGACCCGGCGCAGCGCCGCGGCCGAATCCTCCACCGCCAGCGTCCTGGTCCGCTCCAGCTCGCTGACCCGCTCGGCCATGCTGGTCGGCGCGAGCAGGCTGCGGACCAGCGCGTGATCCGCCGCGGTGATCCCGCGGGCCAGCCACGCCGCGCAGATCACGCAGAGGGCGCCGAAAAAGGCCACGGGGTAGGTGCCCAGCCAGCTGAAGATGTGGAAGGCTCCGCCGAACGGGAAGGGAACGATCGCCACCATCGGGGACAGGCTCGTCCCGGCGGAGTGGTTGCGGAACAGCAGCCAGTCGACCGGATAGGTGATGTCGACCAGGCCGAAGATGGTGAGCGTGACCGCGTACAGCTGCACCGCGGCGACCGGCAGCTTGATCAGGCTGTACCAGACGCCCCGCCAGGCCGCCCGGTCCCGCAGCCGCCGGTCGAGGCGGCCGAGCACGCCGGTGCCCGGCTGGAACCGCGGCGGCGCCTCCACCGGGTAGCCGGGGAACCGCCTGAGCAGGCGGCGGTGCAGCGAGCCGAGCCGCCGGGACGCCCGCAGCCCCACGGTGATCAGCAGCAGGCCGACGACGGTGCCGATGACGGACGCCGACACGGTGAAGCCCGACGTCAGCAGCACCACGGTGACCACGAAGCCGGCCACCCCCGCCAGCCCGCCGAACAGGCAGTACAGCAGCTCACGACGCGTCCGGCGGGTGAACGGGGCACCGAGGACGATGCCCGCCACCCGCCGGAGCTCGGATTCCATAGACCCTATTGTCCCCGTTACGCGTCGCGCCGGGCCAGCGCCCAGGTGCCGGCGGCCAGGGCCGCCGCCGCGTACACGCACAGCATGCCGAACCCCAGGCCGGGTGACAGGGTGTGCGACTGCGCCTTGACCGCGGTCAGCGAGTTCTCCGCGATCAGCATGGGCATGAACTGGCCGACCGAGTTCTGGATCGAGTAGCCCAGCGGCAGCAGGATCAGCGGGAGCACGAACAAGATCCCGACCACGCCCGAGATCGCCGCGGCCGTGTTCCTGACGATGGCGCCCAGGCCGAGGGCGATGAGCGCGATCAGGCAGGGGTACGCCCCGCCCATCAGCACCGCGCGCAGCACGCCCGGCTGGGCAAGCGTGGCGTGCGGGGCCGGGGACCGCAGCGCCAGCTCACCCGCTGCGAAGGCGGCGAAGGCCAGCACCTCCCCCGCCACCAGCGTGATGGCGGCGACCACGGCCGCCTTGGCGGCCAGCACGGTCGCCCGGCGCGGCACCGCGGCGAACGTGGCCCTGATCATGCCCGAGGAGAACTCGCTGGTGATCGCGAGCACGCCGAGGACGCCGAGGACCAGCTGGCCGAGGGCCAGCCCGGTGAAGCTCTCGTTGACCGGGTCGAAGGAGGCCCGGTCCGCGGCGGACATCGTGGCCCAGTGGGTGTGGCTCAGCACCAGGACAGCCAGGCCGATCATGCCCGCCGCGAAGACGAGCAGGATCCACGACGTGGAGCGCACGCTGCGCAGCTTCAGCCACTCCATCCTGGCGGCCGAGCGGAAGCCGTAGCCGGGTTCGGCCCTGGTCGCGCTGCGGGCCCCGGAAAGGACGGGTGTGGCGGTGGTCATGACAGTGCTCCCCTGGTAGGCGAGGTTGCTGGCGGAGTACTCGGCGCTGCCCTCGGTGAGCGCGAAGAACGCCTCTTCGAGGGAGTTGCTGCGGGCGGAGAGTTCGGCCACCGTGGTCTGCGCGAGCAGGCGGCCCTGCCCGATGACGACGAGGCGGTCGGCGGTCTGCGCGACCTCGCTGATCAGGTGGCTGGAGACGAGCACGGTCCGGCCGTGCGCGGCCAGGTTCTTCAGCAGGTTGCGGATCCACCTAATACCCTCCGGGTCCAGGCCGTTGACCGGCTCGTCCAGCAGCAGCACCGCCGGGTCGCCGAGCAGCGCGGCGGCGATGCCGAGCCGCTGGGACATGCCGAGGGAGAACTTGCCCGCGCGCCGCTCGGCCGCCTTCTCCAGACCCGTGATCTCGAGCACGTCGTTGACCCGCGCCCTCGGGATCGAGTTGCTCGCGGCCAGCGCGGTCAGGTGCGCGCGCGCGGTGCGTCCCGGGTGAAAGGCCTTGGCCTCGAGCAGCGCGCCAACCTCGCGCAGCGGGCTGCGCAGGTCGTGGTAGCTCGTGCCGTTGATCCGCACCGTGCCGGAATCGGGCCGGTCCAGGCCGAGCATCATCCGCATCGTGGTGGACTTGCCCGCGCCGTTCGGCCCGAGGAACCCCGTTACCGTGCCGGGCATGACGTCGAAGCTGAGGTTGTCCACGGCGATGGTGGAGCCGTAGCGCTTGACCAGGCCGCGTGCCTCAATCATGAGAAACCCTCCAGTTGGCGGGAGCGGGCCCGGCCCCCGTAAGGCGGGCACGCTCGCCTGTGAGTGAGCACTGCATCTGGTGTTCACGCTACGGACCAGGCACCCCGCGCAGAACGCGGCCAACACCCCTCTTGGGGGTAGGGTTTCCCCCCGCACCCATGGCGGTTTACCCTCTGATGTGCGCGTGATCGTCGCGGGGGCGGGTATCGGCGGGCTCTCGGCGGCGCTCTCGCTGCACGCCGCCGGGCTCGAGGCGGTCGTGATCGACTCGGCGGCCATGCTGCGGCCGCTCGGCGTGGGGATCAACCTGATGCCGCACGCGGTCCGCGAGCTGACCGAGCTCGGCCTCGGCGGCGAGCTCGAGGCGACCGGCATCCCCACCGCGGAGATGGTGCACTTCGACCGGCACGGCAACCGGATCTGGGGTTTCGCCAGCGGCCGGAACATCGGCTACCGCTGGCCGCAGTACTCCATTCACCGGGGCGAGCTGCAGATGATCCTGCTGGCCGCGGTGCGGGACCGGCTCGGCCCCGGCGCGGTGCGCACCGGGACCGCGTTCGTCTCGTTCGCCGAATCCCCGGCCGGGGTCGACGTCCGGGTCCGGGACCGGCCGAGCGGCACCGACTCGGTGCTGCGCGGCGACGTGCTGGTCGGCGCCGACGGGCTGTACTCGCGCGTCCGCGCCCAGCTGCACCCGGGCGAGCCGCCGCCGCGCTGGGGCGGCGTCATGATGTGGCGCGGGGTGGTGGAGGGCGCTCCGTTCCTGACCGGCCGGACGGTCGCCGTCGCCGGCACCAACGCGGCGCTGAAGTTCGTCGCCTACCCCATCTCGCGGCAGGCCGAACGGCGGGGCCGGGCGCTGCTCAACTGGGTGGCCGAGGTCAAGCTGCCGCGGCGGGCCGGGCTAGCGGGCGCGGACTGGAACCGGGAGGGGCGGCTCGACGACGTGCTGCCGTGGTTCGCCGACTGGAAGTTCGGCTGGCTGGACGTACCCGCTCTGATCACCGGGGCGCAGCGGATCCTGGAGTACCCGATGGTGGACCGCGACCCCCTGCCGTCCTGGGGTTCTGAGCCGTCCTGGGGCACCGGCCGGGTCACCCTGCTCGGCGACGCGGCCCACCCCATGTACCCGATCGGGGCCAACGGCGGCTCCCAGGCAGTGGTGGACGCCAGGGTGCTCGCCTGGTCGCTGGCCCGCGCCCTGTCGTCGCCGGGCGACCCGGCCGAAGGGCTGGCCGCCTACGAGTCGCAGCGCCTCCCGGTCGTCAACGCCATCGTGCTCGCCTGCCGTGACATGCCGGCCGACCGGCTGCTGCAGACGGTGAGCACGCGGGCGCCCGGCGGCTTCGAGCGGATCGAGGACGTGCTGAGCGCGGCCGAGCTGGCCGCGTTCGACCAGGCCTACCGGGCGACCACGCTGCCCGACGTGGCCGCGCTCAACTCCCGGCCGTCGCTGACGCCGTGAGCGTGCCGGGCGGGCCCAGCGCCCGCTGTCACCAGCGGTGCGTCGTGGCGTAGGAGTGGCGGCGGATGACCTCGGTGTCCTCGGGCGGCTCGTACACCGACTGCACCGCGACCCGGCCGGGACCCCAGAGCCTGAGCCAGATGCTGCGGTAGCTCCACGAGCTGCGCCAGAACGCGAAGCCCATGTTCCGCGGGTACTCCATGTGCAGCGCCATCCGCACCGTGACGTCCCGGTACAGCAGCGAACTCGGCTGGATCAGCAGGGTCTCGCCCTGCCGGAGGTCGCGGATGAAGACGTTGCCCGGCGCGTGCAGCAGCAGCAGGCCGGGGGCCTCATGCGCGCCGAACACGTCGCCGTACTGCCCCATCGGGTAGTGCATCTCCCGGTCATCGGAGTCCTGGCCGGTCTCGTACCACACGTCCGAGGGGTACCAGTCGTACTTGATGTTGCCGGTGGCAGCCAGGAACCGGTGCTCGCGGACCCAGATCTGCTGGCCGTGCTGCATCGGCAGCGCCACGACCTCGCCCGCGTGGTTGTCAGACAGCGCCAGGTGCCCGGGGCCACGGGCCTCCACCATGATCAGCGGCAGTCCGGCCATCTTCCGGTTCCACGCGCCCTTCATCGGCATGTTGGTCAGCCGGGTCTGCGGCTCGGTCCAGAGCAGCACGTGGTGGGAGAAGTAGATCCAGTCCTCGGGCGCGAGGCTGAACTCCGCGGCCGGGACGGTGGTGCCCGCGATCTGGCAGTGCGACTGGCCGAGCTGGAGCCGCGCCATGTCCCTGATCGGCGGCTGCTCGACCCAGCCGGAGCCGCTGACCACGGACCTGATGTCGACGGGCGCCCCGCACAGCGGGCAGGTGGGCGCCCCTGGGTCGCTCGGCTGCCTGCAGTACCTGCAGATGTAAGTGTTCACCGGGTCAGTCCGCGTGGTGGTGGACGTACATGGACTGGATGCCGACCCGGCCGGGGCCGGTCATCTCGGCCAGGTACATGCCGTGCCGCATCATCCCGGTCTTCAGCGGCATCTGCACCGCCTGCATCTGCACCGTCGAGTCCTTGTACAGGAAGCCGCCCGGCTCGACCAGGATCTTCTCGCCCGGCCGCAGCATCCGCTCCAGCACGTCGCCGTTCCCGTGCAGCATCAGCATGCCCGGGTAGCCGGCCGTCACGAACCGGTCTACGTACATGCCGTTCCCGCCGTGCAGCAGGTTGACCAGGCCCTTGATCCGGATGAACGAGTACTGGACGCTGTGCGAGGCGACCAGGAACGCGTGCTCGCGGACGTCGAGTTCCATGCCCGGGTGCAACGGCAGCACGACGAGCTCGCCCGGCGCGTTCCGGGAGAACGCGATGCGCCCAGGGCCGCTGGCCACGGTGATGATGTGCGGCATCCCGGCGATCGACCGCTTCATCCCGCCGCCGGTGTTCAGCGAGGAGAGCGGGACCGTCTCGTCCTTCCACAGCAGCACGTGATGCTCGAAGTACACGCCATCCTGCGGGTGGAGGTTGATCTCGGAGACCGGCACGAGTTCGCCCTCGACCTGACAGGTGCTGCCAGAGAACCGGAACTCGGTCATGTCGCGCAGCCGGGGCGCCTCGCGCCAGCCGGAGTCGCTGACCTTGTTCTTCACATCGAGCGGAGCGCCGCACGTCTGGCAGCTCGTGGTTCCCGGCTGGTTCTGCGCCTGGCACCACTGGCACTGAATCATTTCCACGCTCGGAAGATAGCAGGTAAGGACCTTATGACAGCGCCTTATGCCGCAATCGCGGGAACCGGTATGGTTCAGTGCATGGCACTGCTCGGGCGGGAATTCATCGCCGTACCTGACGACCGCAAAGGTCAGATCGTCTTCAAATGGCCGGACATCACCATCCGCCGCTTCACGCGCGCGATCGTCAACGCGGACGAGATGGCGCTGTTCGTCAACACCGGCCAGGTCGTACAGACCATGGGTCCGGGCCGGCACCAGATCGACGCGAATGAGCTCCCGGGTCTCGGCGCGGTCATCGACTCCGTCACCGGCGGAAACGCGTACCGTGCCGAGCTTTACTTCGTCGGCACCCGCGAGTACACCGGCTTCAAGTTCGGCGGCCGGGTCGACGACGTGCAGGACGCGCGGACCGGCCTGGTCGTGACGCTGCGGGTGTTCGGCGACTACGCGCTGCGGGTGGCCGATCCGGTCCGGCTGGTGACCAACATGACCTCCACGGTCGACGTCACCGACAACGAGCGGATCGCCGGCTGGGTGAGTGACCAGCTGCTGAAGGTGCTGCGGACCCACGTCACCACCCAGATCATCCGCAACGGCTGGCCGATCCTCGGCCTGATGGCGTACTCGGCGGAGATCGAGCAGGCCACCATCGACGCCGCCAACGGCCAGCTCGTCGCCTACGGCGTGCAGCTGACCCGGATGGGCAACTTCGACGTCAACCTCTCTCCCGAGGACGAGAAGCAGCTCAAGCAGCTGGCCAAGGACACCAGCTACTCGCAGCTGGCCGGCGGCTTCCAGAACTACGCGGCCGGCGAGATGGCGCTGGGCGCGGGCCAGGGCATGGCCCAGGGCGGCTCCGCGGTGGACGGGGCGTTCCTCGGCGCCGGGTTCGGGCTGGCGAGCGCGATGGGGGCACAGCAGGTCGCCAACCAGCAGGCGCAGGCCCAGGCCGCCCAGCAGGCGGCCGCCCAGCAGGGCATGCCGCCCTACGGCCAAGGCGGTCCCGGCGGTCAGCAGTACGGCGGCCCGCCCCAGCCGCAGGGGGGCCCGCCCCAGCCGCAGGGAGGCCCGCCGCCCCAGCAGGCCTCGTCCGGCGCGGTGTGCGCGTCCTGCCAGGCGCAGAACCCGGCGGGCGCGAAGTTCTGCATGGGGTGCGGTCAGGCGCTCGCGCCCGCCGTCCAGCACTGCACGGAGTGCGGCACCGAGCTTCCGGCCGGCGCGCACTTCTGCTCCGGCTGCGGCACCCGCGTCGGCGGCTGACGGCGCGGCGCGGCCGCCTGGCTCAGTCCCAGGCGGGTTCGGTGGCCTCCCGGACGTCGCCGTCCGGGGTGAAGATGAGGAACCGCTCGAACGACCGGGCGAACCAGCGGTCGTGCGTGACCGCTAGCACCGTGCCCTGGTAGGACTCCAGGCCCTGCTGCAGCGCCTCGGCACTGGGCAGGTCCAGGTTGTCGGTCGGCTCGTCGAGCAGCAGCAGTGTCGAGCCGGCCAGCTCGAGCAGCAGGATCTGCAGCCTGGCCTGCTGGCCGCCGGATAGCGTGCCGAACGGCTGCCGGGCACATCTGCTCAGCTCATAACGGGACAGCGCGGACATCGCCTCGTTGATCAGCAGGGCGTGCTCGGTCATCAGGATCTCGACCGGGGTCCGCCCGGCCAGGTCCGGCCGGGCGTGGGTTTGCGCGAAGAAGCCCGGCACCACCCGGGCGCCCAGCCGGGCCTGACCCTCGTGCGGTACCTGCTCCCCCGCCAGCAGCCGCAGGAAACTCGACTTCCCTGACCCGTTGGCTCCGAGGATCGCCACCCGGTCGTCGAACCAGATCTCGGTACCGAACGAGCTGGTATTTCCCGTCAGCACCAGGTTCTCGCACATGACCGCGCGTTTGCCCGTGCGCCCGCCGCGCAGCCGCATCCTGACGTTCTGCTCCCGCGGGGCTTCCTGTGGCGGCCCTTCCTCCTCGAACCTGCGCAGCCTGGTCACCGCGGCCTGGTACCGGGAGGCCATACTGTCGTTATAGGAAGCCTTCAGGCGCATGTTCCGGACCAGCTCCTTGAGCTTCTCGTGCTCCTCGTCCCAGCGGCGGCGTAGTTCCTCGAGCCGGCTGATCCGGTCGGCGCGGGCCCGGGCATAGCTCCCGAAGCCGCCGCCGTGCACCCACACGTGCCGGTCCTCGACGGTCACGATGCGCTGCGCGCAGGCGGCCAGCAGTTCCCGGTCGTGGCTGACCAGCAGCACGGTCTTCGGCGTGGCAGCCAGCTGCTGCTCGAGCCAGCGCTTGCCCGGCACGTCCAGGTAGTTGTCCGGCTCGTCGAGCAGCAGCACCCCGTCCGCGCCGCGCAGCAGCGACTCGAGGACCAGCCGCTTCTGCTCACCGCCGGACAGCGTGCCCACGTCGCGCCAGCGGCACTGGTCGTACGGGATGCCGAACGCGGCCACCGTGCACGCGTCCCAGTGCACCTCGGCGTCGTAACCCCCGGCCTCACCCCATTCGCCCAGGGCCGCCGCGTAGCGCAGCTGGGCGCGCTCGTCGTCGCGCTCCATCATGGCCAGCTCGGCCGCGTCCAGCCGGGCCGCGGCCTCCCGCACCCGCGGCGGTGAAACGGAGAGCAGGAGGTCACGAACCATGGGCGTGATGCCCTGGCTCTGGTCGGTGCCGATGAACTGGCGCATTACGCCGAGCCCTCCGGTCGAGACGACCGTGCCTTCCTGCGGTTGGAGGTCGCCGGCCACCAGCCGGAGCAGCGTGGTCTTGCCCGCCCCGTTCGGCCCGACCAGGGCGGCGGTGTTGCCCTCGCCGATGCGGAAGCTCACGTCGTCCAGCAGCGTCCGCCCGTCCGGCAGGACGTGGCTGACGTGCGCCACCTCGAGGTGCCCCCATGAACTCACTCCCGGACAATAGCCGCGTGCCGCGTGACCGGCCAAGCCATTAATCCGCGGCGCCCGGCCGCGGCGCCCGGCTGCTGCCCCGCCAAGCCCGCGCCGACGGGTTACCGTTCAACGGCGGGCATGCTGGGCCCGGCAGCGCATACGGAGGTCGAATATTGAGCTGGTCGTCGAAGAGCATCGATTTCATCACCTTGTTCACCGAGGACCTGGAACGATCGAAGGCGTTTTACCAGGATGTCTTCGGCCTGCGGCTGATCTTCGAGGACAAGAACTCCGCGGTGTTCCGGTTCGCGAACACGGGTATCAACCTCCTCCGCCCGGAAGCCGCCGGTGAACTCGTCAGGCCCGGTGCCGTCGCTAGCCGCGACGCGGGTGCGCGGCTCGTGTTCACCATCGGCGTCGACGACGTCGACGCGGTATGCGCGGAACTGGCCGCGCACGGAGTGGACCTGCTCAACGGCCCGGTGAACCGGCCGTGGGGGGTCCGCACGGCCAGCTTCACCGATCCCGGCGGCCACATCTGGGAGATCGCCCAGGAACTGTCCCGTGCCGACGGTTCCTAGCGCGTGCTGGCCCACGATCGCTCTTAGTTCTAGGCTGCCAGGCCGCTGATTCCGTCGCCGATGAGCTTGGCCGCGATGATCACGCACAAAACGGTCATGATGACGGCGTTGTGCTGGGTCATCCAGTCCTTCAGCCTGGCGAGCAGTTCCTGCGAGCGCTCGCCCAGGGCGAAGTAGATGCCGACCGGGATGCCGACGCCAAGCGTGCCGATGACCGCGAACACCGCGTAGGCGATGGCCTGCTGGACGCCGGAGATGCCGGTCTGGGCGATCGACGCGGCGCCGGCGGCGGCCAGCAGCAGGTTCTTGGGGTTGGCGCCGGACAGGGCAGCAGCCAGGCCGAGCGCGGCGATCGGGGTGGTCTTGTCGATCGAGGCCATCCACTTGGGCATCTGCGGCTCTTCACCGCCGTGGGGACGGCCGCGGAACTGGCGGACCGCGATCAGCAGCAGCAGGATACCGAGACCGATCTTGACCCAGCTCACCCACGTGGCCGGGGCACCGGACTTGCTCGCCTGGCCTGTTCCGGCGAGGGTCAGGAAAATGGCCCCGACGATGCCCAGGCCGAGCAGCCAGCCCAGGACGAACGCGGGGCCATTGACCTTGGCCCGGCTGCTGGTGAGTATGAGGACCACCGCGATGATCGGGATCGGGCTGAGCGCGATCCCGACCGCCAGCGGCAGCGATCCTCCGATGGCCTGCCCCACATCACCACTCCTCGTAGCCCAATCGACCTCCGCCGACATCCCTGCCGATTCTGGATACGGCTGGAACACAGCGCCTCACCCGCGCCGGGTGAAGACCGCGGCGTCCTGCGCGGCCGCGGCCAGCCCTGCGCTCTCCGACGGGTCGGGGCAGGTCACGGCCCAGGGTGGGGGAAACCCCAGGACGCGGCTGGGGCTAGCCGCATTCCATTTGCAAGTCTGAGGTCCGTACCGTAGCTGCAGGGGTTGACGGACGTTCGGAGGACATGATGGCCGCAGATAGCCAGGCTGAGATCGCCGCCTCTGTGGCCGCCATGCAGGACCTTGGCCCCGGCTATGACCAGGCACTGGCCGAAGGTCTGGTGGAACGCATCGGCGCGGACATCGACAAGCGGATCGCGGCCGAGATCGACAAACGGGTCACAGCGGAAGTGGACAGCCGAATCCTGACCCAGCTGGACCGGTACGCGGGGTGCAGGCACCAGCGCCGCCGGGCCAGACGCATGATCCGGGCCGAACGGCGCATGACCCGGGCCGAGCGGGCCGATCGCCCCGGCCGGCAGTCCCTGGCGCTGGCCCTCGGGTCCATGCTGGTCGCCCTGCCGGTGACCGCCATCGTGCTCGCGGGATCCCCTGGCGTCGCCGCCATCATGCTCATGGCCCTGATCTGGGTCATCGTCGGCATCATCAATGTGGCCTTCGCCATGCGCAAGCAGCCGCAGCAGTAGCGCCGCAGGCCGGGCGCGGAATGAAAGAGCGGTCGGCCGGGCTGTTCGTGGCATGAGCATCGAACTGGGCAGGGTCGGTATCTGGCGGCACCCCTCAGGGCTCACCCCAGAGGTCGTGGCCGAAGTGGAAGCCCTCGGCTACGGAGCCATCTGGGTGGGCGGCTCGCCGCCGGGTGATCTGGCCGTCGTCGAGCAGCTGCTGGACACCACGGAGCACATCGCCGTGGCCACCGGGATCGTCAACGTGTGGAAGGACGACGCCGCGACCGTGGGCGCCTCCTACCACCGGATCACCGCCAGGTACCCGGGCCGCTTCCTGCTCGGCCTCGGCATCGGGCACCCTGAAGCCACCCAGGAGTACCAGCAGCCCTACGCCGCGCTCGTCAGCTACCTGAACCAGCTCGATGACCTCAAGGTCCCGGCCGACGGCCGGGTACTGGCGGCCCTCGGCCCCCGCGTCCTGCGCCTGTCGGCGGAGCGGGCCGCGGGTGCGCACCCCTACCTGGTCACGCCGGAGCACACCCGGCAGGCGCGGCAGATCCTCGGCGACGGGCCGCTGCTCGCCCCGGAGCAGAAGCTGGTCCTGGAGACCGACCCCGAGCGGGCCCGCGCCATCGCCCGGCCGCGGGTGCAGAACCCGTATCTCGGCCTGACCAACTACCTCAGCAACCTGCGCAGGCTCGGCTGGACGGACGCTGACCTCGCCGACGGCGGCAGCGACGCGCTGATCGACGCGCTTGCGGTGCACGGCGACGCCGCGGCGATCGCCCGCGGTGTCACGGCGCACCTGGAAGCGGGCGCGGACCATGTGGCCGTGCAGGCCCTCAACCCCGATCCCCTGCCCGCGCTGCGCGCGCTGGCCGGCCAGCTCCGGCTGACCCGCCGCTGACGACCGGTACCCGGAACACCCGCAGGCCCGCCACCACCAGTCCTCCGTTTACGCGATTGCCTCCAGCCATCAACGGTGTCATTATTGGCACTATCATGACAGGGCCAATCTGGGTCTCGATGGCTGGTTCGCGTCGCGCGGGGGGTGTAGGAGGCATCGGCGCCGTCGCCATGGCGGACCTGCTCGGGCACTGGCCGACGGCGGACGGCCCGCTCTACCGGCTGCTCGCCGCGCGTATCGCCCGGCTGGCCGACACCGGTGAGCTATCCGCGGGCCTGCGGCTGCCACCCGAACGCGACCTGGCCGCCGCGCTGTCCGTGAGCAGGAACACCGTGGCGGCCGCCTACCAGGTGCTGCGTGACGAGGGCATGGCGGAGAGCCGCCAGGGCGCCGGCACCCGCATCGTCCCGCACCGAACCACCCCCGCCGCGGTGCACCGGGCCAACGGCTTCTTCGCCGGCCTGCTCGAGAACTCCGTGCTCGACGCCGACCTCACCCTGGCCGCGGTGGACTGCGCACCGCAGGTGGCGGCGGCGCTGGCCGAACCCGCTTCCGTCCTGGGCGGGACCGAACCGGTCACGGCCACCAGCGGATACTTTCCGCTCGGGCTCCCCGCCCTGCGCGTCGCGATCGCCAGCCACCTGACGCACCGCCTCGCGCTGCCGGCCGACCCGGCCGAGGTGATCGTCACGACCGGCGCCCAGCAGGCGCTGGACCTGCTCATCCGCTGCGAGGTGCTGCCCGGCCAGCCGGTCGTCGTCGAGGATCCGACCTTCCCCGGCGCGCTCGACGCGCTGTACCGGGCCGGCGCCCGGGTGATCGGGATCCCGGCCGGGTCCGGCCTGGACCCGGACCGGCTCGGCCACGTGGTCCGCACCCACCGCCCGGCGATGGTCTACCTGATCCCCACCCATCACAACCCGACGGGCCTGGTCATGCCGGCCGGGCACCGCCGCCGCGTGGCCCGGCTCGCCGCGGCGCACCCGGACACGCTGTTCGTCGACGACATGACGGTGGCCGAACTGCCGCTCGGCGACCACCCGGCCCCGCCTCCGCTGGCCGCCCTCGGTCCCGGGCAGCCGAACATGGTCAGCGTCGGCTCGCTGTCCAAGCTGTACTGGGGCGGCCTGCGGACCGGCTGGATCAGGGCCAGCACGGGCCTGATCGCCCGGCTGGCCGCGGCCAAGGCCGCGGCCGACCTGGGCAGTGCCGCCTTCCCGCAGGCGATCGCGGCCGCGCTGCTGAACCACGAGCACGACAACATCCTCAAGTGGCGCCGGGAATGGCTGCGGGCCAGGCACGACGCGCTGACCGGGGCACTGCGCGGCGCCTTGCCCGAGTGGACCTGGCCCGAACCAGACGGTGGCCTCACCCTCTGGGTGCGCCTGCCCGGAACCGAAACCCCGGCCGACAGCGGCGCGTTCGCCCAGGCCGCGCTCAGGCACGGGGTCGCCGTGGTTCCCGGTCGCCTGCTGAGTGCCAACGCAGGGCCGGCCGGCGGCAGCCGGGAGGGTTCCGGCCAGGCGAGCAAGCACCTGCGGCTGGCGTTCACCCAGCCGCCGGACGTCCTGGCCAGGTCCGCCGTGGCCCTCGCGCGGGCCAGCGGCCTGCGCTTACACCAGGGCGGTCCCGATCAGCCCGTTCCTGGTGACCAGCGCGGCGAGGTCGTCGGCGGAGAGTTCCGCAGTCCCGGCCGGCCGGGCCGGGAGCACCATGTAGCGGGCCTCCGAGGTCGAGTCCCAGACCGTGATCTCCACCTCGCCGGGCAGTTCCAGGCCAAACTCGGCGAGCACGGCGCGCGGTTCCCTTACCGTCCGCGACCGGTACGCGAAGCTCTTGTACCAGCCGGGCGAAGGCCCCAGCAGCGACACCGGGTAGCAGGAGCAAAGCGTGCAGACGATCACGTTGTGCGTGGTCTCGGTGTTCGGCACGATCCGCAGCGCGTAGGTCAGGTCGCCGAATCCCATCTGGATCGCCGCGGCGTCGCCGTCGGACAGCAGCAGGTCGCGGTACCGCGGATCGGTCCAGGCACGGGCGACCATCCGGGCCCCGTTCACCGGCGAGGCTTTCGTGTACAGCCTGGTCAGGAACTCGTCCATCTCGTCGTCACTGGTCAGCCCGGCCGCGATCAGCCGTTCTTCGAGCCGCCGTGCCCGCGCGGCGACCGGAAGGTCATCATGCTCGGTCAAGGTAGGACTCCCACAAGTCGACGGTCACGGCGTGGTCGCCGTTCCCCCACAGGTCGGCGGCGGAGAAGCGGACCGCGTAACAGGTCTCCTCCCGTGGGGGGTCGATGCCGCGGGCGCTGTCGTCGGGCACCGGCCACTGGTCGATGGCAGCCACGATCACCCCGGTGTGCCCGCGCACGTACCGCGGTATCCGGGTGTGATGATCGGGGTCCCCGGCCTTCACCCGGACCCGGGCGCCCGCTTCGTAGCTCACGGCAGCACGCCCTTCTCCGTGACGAGCATCTCCAGCGCGCCGAGCCAGCGCTCGTAGTACGACGCCGCCAGGTACTGCCCGGGCGGCAGCCGCTCGATCGCGTTCCGCAGCTCGTCGCTGTTGAACAGGCCGCGCCGCCGCAGCATCGCGGCCAGCGCGTACACCCGCGCCTCCCAGTCCGCGTGGAACGGAGGCTCGCCGTCGTCGCTCACCGGTACCGGCCCGAACCCGGTCTGCCCGCCCATGTCATGCACACGGCTCACGTTCGTGACCCTAACAGGCAGGCCGGCATTTATCCCGAACGGACCTGGCGCGTGCCCGGCCGGAGCCAGGATGTTACCAATGGCTGTATGACTTCGAACAGCATGACCTCCGGCGGGGGACTCCGCAGCACGCAGTGGTTCGGCGCGACCGGCCGGTCCGGCATGGCCTACCGGGGCTGGATGCGCAGCCAGGGCTTCACCCCCGAGGTCTTCGACGGCCGCCCGGTCATCGGCATCGCGACCACCTGGTCCGAACTGGCGCCGTGCAACGTCCACCTGCACCGGGTGGCCGAGTCGGTCAAGCGCGGGGTCTGGCAGGCGGGCGGGTTCCCGCTGGAGTTCCCGGCCATGGCGCTGGGCGAGACGCTGCTGCGGCCCACCGCCATGCTGTACCGGAACCTGCTGGCCATGGAGGCCGAGGAGCTGATGCGGGCCAACCCGCTGGACGGGGTGGTGCTGCTGTCAGGGTGTGACAAGACCACGCCGGGGCTGCTGATGGCCGCGGCCAGCGTGGACCTGCCCGCGGTGATGGTCACCGGCGGGCCCATGCTCAACGGCAAGTACCAGGGCACCGACGTGGGCTCGGGCACGGCCGTGTGGCGGTTCGAGGAAGACCTGGTGGCCGGGCGGATGACCCAAGAGGAATGCTTCTTCGCCGAGGGCTGCATGGCCCGCTCCAACGGGCACTGCATGACGATGGGCACCGCCTCCACCATGGCGTCGATGGCCGAGGCGCTGGGCATGCAGCTGCCGTACTCGGCGACCTGGCCCGCGGTGGACGCCCGCCGGTACGAGACCGCGCAGCGGGCCGGCCAGGTGGTCGTCGGCCTGGTCCGGGACGACCTGCGCCCCTCGGCCATCATGACCAGGGCGGCGTTCGAGAACGCGATCCGGGTGAACGCGGCGATCGGCGGATCGACGAACGCGGTTATCCACCTGCTGGCCATCGCCGGCCGCCTCGGCGTGCCGCTGTCCCTCGATGACTTCGACGTGCTGGCCAGGGACGTCCCTACCCTGGTCAACCTGCAGCCGAGCGGCCAGTACCTGATGGAGGACTTCTGCTACGCCGGCGGCCTGCCCGTGGTCATGCGCGAGCTGGCGGAGAACGGCCTGCTGCACGCCGGCGCGGTCACGGTCACCGGCTCGGCGGTCGGCGCCAACGTGGCCGACGCGGCGTGCTGGAACCGTGAAGTCATCAAGACCGTGGCCGAACCGTTCCAGGCCGCCGGGACCGGGACCGCGGTACTGCGCGGCAACCTGGCGCCCGGCGGGGCGGTGATCAAGCAGTCGGCTTCCTCGCCGCACCTGCTCAAGCACCGGGGCCGGGCGCTGGTGTTCGACTCCCCCACGGACTACTACGCCGTGTCGAACGATCCCGACCTGGACGTCGACGAGAACACCGTCCTGGTCATCCGGTATTGCGGTCCGCGCGGCTACCCCGGTATGCCGGAGGTGTCCAACGTGGCGCTGCCGAAGAAGCTGCTGCTGCGCGGCATCCGTGACATGGTGCGGATCTGCGACGGGCGCATGTCCGGCACCGCCTACGGCACGGTCGTCCTGCACGTCTCCCCTGAGGCCGCGGCCGGCGGCCCGCTCGCCATGGTGCGCACCGGTGACTGGATCGCCCTGGACGTGCCGGCCAGGGTGCTGACGCTGGAGGTCAGCGACGATGAGCTGGCCGCCCGCCGGGCGCAGTGGCAGCCCCCCGCGGCGCACGCCAGCCGGGGCTGGACCTACTTGTACACCGAGCACGTGCTGCAGGCCGACGCCGGAGCCGACCTCGACTTCCTCGTCGGCGCCAGCGGGCACCCCGTACCGAAGGACTCACACTAGGTACGGGGCTCGCGCACTGGTTCTCGCCAGGTAATGTTCACCCCTGCCCCATCCCTCTCAGAACCAGGCAGGAATCCGTGGAAAACGTCGTCCTTCTGGATGAAGCAGGCTATGCCAGCGGGACGGCCGGCAAGCTGGCGGTTCATCACGACCGGACCCCGCTGCACCTGGCGTTTTCCTGCTACCTGTTCAACCCGGCCGGGCAGTTCCTGCTGACCAGGCGGGCCGAGTCGAAGCGGACCTTCCCGGGCGTGTGGACCAACACCTGCTGCGGGCACCCGCAGCCGGGCGAGCCGATGTCCGGCAGCGTGCTCCGGCGACTCCGGGACGAACTCGGGATCGGCGCGGCAAAGCTCACGCTGGTCCTTCCGCGGTTCCGGTACCAGGCACGGATGGACAACGGAGTGCTGGAAAACGAGGTCTGCCCGGTCTACGCGGCGTACGCAGCCGACTCGGCTGAACAGAGCCTGCCCGACCCCGATCCGGCCGAGGTCGCCGAGGCCAGGTGGGTGGACTGGGACGAGTTCTGCGTGGCGGTGCGGTCCGGCCGCCAGCCCATCTCACCCTGGTGCGCCATGCAACTGGCCGAGCTCACCGCCTGGGGCCCGCAGCCGCTTGACTGGATGCCCGGCCGACCCGGCAGACCTTCCGCCCGCCGCCCTGAGCTAGCCGTCCACAGGGTTGTCCACACCAGTGGGTTCAGGCGGAGGTGACCGGGCTCAGCCGGAATCCCGCGGCGCCAGGCCCCGGGCCAGGAGTTCGAGCACGTCGTCGAGGACGTCGTCGGGGACCCGGCCGCCGGCCGTCCAGTCGGCCCAGCGCATGCCGACGAAGTTGCCGATGCCGGTGTAGGCGAACGCGATGACCTCGGGATCGTAGCGCGCGTCCACCTCATGCGCTATCTGGGCGACCCGCACGCCGCGCGCGTACCCCCGGGCCAGGTGCTCGTAGTACTCGCGGAACAGGCGCTGGTCGATGAACTCGGACTCGCGGACGATTCGGTCGATCCAGGGCCGCTCGGACAGCATGTCGAAGTACGCACGGAACGAGGCGCGCTCCCTGGCCCGCTGGCCGCCCTCGGCGTGCTCGAGGGCGGCCTTCATGGCCTGCCTCAGGTCGTCGTTGATGCCACGGACCACGGCGGCGAAGATCTCCGCCTTGGACCCGTAGTAGGAGTAGAAGCTGCCCGTGGCCATCCCGGCCCGGGCGCAGATGTCGGCGACCGTCGTCCGGTGGTAGCTGCGCTCCCCGAACAGTTCCTCCGCCGCCCTCAGCAGCAGTATCTGCCCGTGCGGACGGCTGTGCTGGCTGACCCGGGGACGGGAGGGCTGCGCGCCCCCCCGTCCCCCGCGCGGGCCGGTATCCGTCGTCATATCGGCGATCCCTGCTCCTTTTCAGTCTGGGACGGCCGACGCGGCGTCAGGGTGACGGTATGCCACTCGCTGGCGCCTGCTGCTCGGATCCCGAGAAGGTGGAGATGGCGCCTGATGCGGAATCGTCCGTAGTCAGGACCGACCCCTGCTGCACCAGCTGGCCATTCTGGACAACAGCCATGAAGGCGCCGGTGCTACCAGAATGATCACTGGAAGAATAAGCGTACGGTGCGACTGAAGGCCCCTGAGGCAGGCCCTTCTGGATCGCCGAGACCAGGTCGGCCCGGGTCGGGTTCCGGCCGGCCTTGAACATGGCCTGCACGAACGTGTAGCCGGTGGCCATGCCGTAGAGCACGTTGCCGTCCAACGGCGCCTTCGGGTCGTACTGGTCGTGCACCTTCTTGAACAGCGCGATCCAGCTGTTGTCTGCCGCGCCGAGGGTGGGCAGGTACCCGTCGCTGATCATCCCGTTGATGAGCTGGTTGCCGTTGACCTTCGCCCCGCCCTGCTTGGCGTACGCCTCGAGCAGCCCGGACAGGGTAATCGGGTCGGAGCCGACATTGCTGACCACCAGCGTCGGGTTGAAGCCGAGCTTGAGGGAGTTCAGCTTGAGCAGCGCGGTGAACGCCGGAATGGAGAACGAGACGACCACCTGGGCGCCGGCGGCGTGCAGCGCGGCGACCGCGGGGCCGATGTTGACGTTGGTCGGGTCATAGCTCTGCTTGCTGACCACCATCGAGGCCGGGATCTCGTCGAGCAGGCCCTTGACCCCGTCCATGCCGAACTCGTCGTTCTGGTAGAAGAAGCCGACTTTCTTCCCTGCGAAATGCTGCTTCACGTACTGGCCAAGGATCTTCCCCTCACGCACGTAGTCAAGGTTGTAGCCGAACGTCTGCGGGTATTTGGCCTGATCGTTCCAGCATGTGCAGCCGGACGCGACGAACACGTCGGGAACCTTCTGCGCGTTCAGGAAGCTGATCGCGGCCAGGTGCGTGGGCGTGCCGAGGCCGTTGAACACGGCGTACACGTTGTCCTGCAGGACCAGCTGGCGGACCACCGACGCCGTGGTGGTCGGGTTGTAGGCGTCGTTGAGGTACTTGTAGACGATCTTGCGACCGTACACGCCGCCGTGCGCGTTGACGTAGGCGAAGTACGCGGCCGACGCGGGCGCTATCTCGCTGTACCCCGGCGCGGCCGGGCCGGTCAGCGGCTGGTGGCTGCCGATGGTGATCTGAGTCGGGGTGATCCCGGGCGCGGACGCGGTCAGGGCCGCGCTGGAGTTGCTGCTCGAGCCCGCCCCCGGGCTCGAGCTCGAGCTCGAGCCTGAGGAGCAGGCGGCGACGGTGAACGCGGCGACGGTCATGATGGCCGCGGCCTGCCAGCGAAGCCGGTGAGTTCGTTTCATGCGGTGCCTTTCTTCTCATGGTGGCTGGCCGGCGCTTCGTCGGCCGGCGGCGTGACGTGAGGCGCGGGCGCGTCGCGCGCGATACGGGTCCTCTGGTCGGGCCCCGTCAAGAGGGTGAGGAGCCGGCGCAGCCCGCCCTGGATGCCCTGCGGGAAGGCGAGCATGACGAGGATGAGGACCGCGCCGTAGGCGACTATCGGGATGTTGGAGCCGGCGGAGCTGGACAGCCCGTGGCTGGTGGCCACGTCGGTGACGTAGGTGGGCACGATGACGATCAGCAGGCTGCCCCACAGCGCACCCGGCAGGCTGCCGAGGCCGCCGATGACCGCCGCGGTCAGCAACGCGATGGACAGCGTGATGGTGAAGGCGCCCGGCGCGACCAGGCTCGTCACGATGGCCAGCAGCGAGCCGGCCAGCCCGGCGCAGATCGCGCTCGTCACGAAGGCGAGGACCCGCGTCACGGCGACGTTCACCCCGTCGAGCGCGGCCGCTACCTCGTCGTCCCGCACGGCGCGCCAGTTGCGGCCGATCCTGCTGTAACACAGGTTCGCCAGCAGGACGAGGGTGACCAGCGCCACCGCCGTGCTGACCCAGGCCTGCCACCTGGTCAGCGGGAAGCTGGCACCGAGGAACGCGGGCGCGGTGAACACGACGTTCAGGCCCTGGTCTCCGCCGAGAAATCCCTGGTAGGCCGAGGCTAGCGCGGGGAGCGCGACGCCGAGCATGAGGGTGGCGCCGGCCAGGTACGGGCCCCGCAGCCGGGCCGCGGCCACGCCCACGATGCCCCCGGCCACCGCCGTGACCGCGGCCGATGCCACCAGGGCGGCGATGAACGGCCAGTTGAGATGGAGCAGCAGCAGCGCCGTCGTGTAGCCGCCGATGGCCATGAACGCCCCGTTACCCAGCGAGATCTGGCCGCTGAGCCCGGTCAGTACGGTGAGTCCGGCCACGGCGGTGACCTCGATCGCCACCTCGGCGATCTGGAAATCGCGGAACGTGCTCAGCTTGACCGACAGAAACCAGACGATCACCGCCGTCACGACGGCGACACCGAGCCTGCGCGGCAGCGTCTGCATCGTCATACCCGCCGTACCTGGGTGGCGGAGAACAGGCCGTCGGGGCGGACCATCAGCACCAGGACCAGGATGCCGAGCGCCACCAGCGGGACCAGGCTGGCGCCGGAGGGCAGGTAGCCGCCGGCGTAGCTGAGCGCGAGCCCGAGCAGGAGCCCGCCGGCCACCGCGCCGACCGGGCTGTCCAGGCCGCCTATCACCGCGGCGGTGAAGCCGAACACGAAGATGGTGTCCATGCTGTTCGGGTACAGGAACGTCGACGGCGAGACGAGCACGCCCGCCAGCGCGCCGAGCAGGCCCGCCAGCGCCCATCCCACAGTGAGCACCCGCGCCACCCGGATGCCGGACAAGCGGGCAATCGTGGCGTTGAACGCCGCCGCCCGCATCCGCAGCCCGGCCGAGGTGTACCTGAACGCCGCGGCGAGCACCAGCGTGGCGACCAGTACGGCCACGACGACGAACACGTCGAAGGTCGACACGCCCAGGGCCGTTCCGCTTATCTTCAGCCCGGTGACGGAGAACGCCGCGGGGAACGACCGGAACTGGCCGCCGAAGAGGATGCCGGCCAGCCCTTCCAGCAGGACGAGCAGCCCGATGGTCACGATCACCGCGTTGAGCGGCGGCTTGTTCATGGTCGGCCGGATGATGGTGAGCTGGCATACCGCGCCGAGCAGGATGCCCGCCACCAGCGCGACCAGGAAGCCGGCCCAGTAGGAGCCGGTGTGGTAGATGACCTCGATGGCCACGTAAGTCGTGATCATGGCCATCCCGCCCTGGGCGTAGTTCAGCAGCCGGGTACCGCGCCAGATCAGCACCAGGGACAGCGCCACCGCGGCGTAGATCATCCCGAAGCTGACTCCGCTGAGCGTGAACTGAAGGAACTCGACCACAGGCATGCTCCTAGGTGGCTAGAACCCGAGATAGTGATGACGGAGCGCGACGTCGGCGGCGAGCGTCGCCGCGTCCGCGGCGGCGACGACCCGGCCCAGGTTGAGCACCACGCCGTAGTCCGCGATCGCGAGCGCGCCGCGCGCGTTCTGCTCGACCAGGATGATGGTGATGCCGTGCTCCCGGCTCAGCCGCACTACCAGGTCCATGACCTGCGCCATGACCAGGGGCGCCAGGCCGAGCGACGGCTCGTCGAGCAGCAGCACGCGCGGCCGCGCCAGCAGCGCCCGCGCGATGACGAGCATCTGCCGCTCGCCTCCGGACAGCGCGGCGGCGAGCTTGCGGCGGCGGGCGGCCAGGGGCGGGAAGCGCTCGAAGGCCTCGTCGAGCGCGGCGACCCGGTCCGCACGGGACCGGCCGGCGACCCGGCGGGCCGCGGCCGGCCAGGACATCATGCCGACCCGCAGGTTCTCCTCCACGGTGAGTTCGGGGATCACGCCCTGTCCCTCGGGCACGTGGGCGATCCCGGCCCGGACCATCTGCTCGGGGTTACGGCCCGCCAGGTCGGTCCCGTCCAGCAGGATGCGGCCGCGCCGGGGCCTGATCATGCCGCTGACCGCGCGCAGCAGCGTGGTCTTGCCCGCGCCGTTGGCGCCGAGCACCGCGGTGATGGCCGCCGTCCCGGCCGAGATGCTCACCCGGTCCAGCGCGATGACCCCGCCGTACCCGGCGACGAGCTCCTCGACCGCCAGCGCCGGGGCCTCGTCGTCCCTGGCCGCCGCGCTACTCACCGGCGGGGCCCCCTCCGGCCGGTCCCGACGGCGCCGCATCGTCGAGGGTGCCGAGGTAGGCGGCGGTCACGGCGGGGTTGTCCTGAACCTCCCGCGGCGTGCCCGTCGCGATCACCCTTCCGAAGTCGAGGACCACGATCGAGTCGCAGACGGACATCATCAGGTCCATGTGATGCTCCACCACCACGAGCGATCCCTCCGTGGCCAGGTCGCGGATGAGGCCGCCGAGCTCGGCGAGTTCGCTCTCGTCCAGGCCGCTGGCGGGCTCGTCCAGCAGGATCAGCCCCGGCCTGGCCACCAGCGCGCGGGCCAGCGCGATCCGCTTGCGCATTCCGTAGGGCAGTTCGCCCGGCCTGGCCTGTGCCGCCTGGGCCGCGCCGACCCGGTCCAGGGCCGTCATGGCCTCCTCACGCAGATTGTGCTCGTCGCGGCTGGCCCGCGGCAGCGACAGCAGCGACGACCAGAACCCCGCCGAGGCGCGGCAGGTCGCGCCGACCATGACGTTCTCCACCGCGGTCAGCCCGCTGTACAGGCCGACTCCCTGCAGGGTCCTGGCTACGCCGAGGCTGGCCAGCCGGTGCGGCCTGATGTCCGGCCTGCGGCCGGCGAACAACACCTCCCCGGCGTCGGGCCGGATGAAGCCGCACAGGACGTTCAGGAGCGTGGTCTTGCCCGCGCCGTTCGGGCCGATGACGCCCAGCACGTGCCGGGGCGGGACGGCGAGCGAGACGGCGTCGAGCGCGGTCAGCCCGCCGAAACGGACCGTCACGCCCTGCACCTCAAGCACTGAACCAGGATTCATGACTCTGATTCCTCGCCATGATCAGCAGGAAGTTCCGGCATGAATCCACATTCAAAACTGGTCTGCGATGCCGGGCAAGCCCTCTACGGAGTTGGTGCCTATTCGTGGCTGAACCGAGACCCGGGGATGCCTGGCCCCGTCCGCCGGCCGCGAAGAGCCGGTAGGTTGGCCGATGTCCGGAACACGCTGACCCCCGGGAGCCTGCTTGACCGCGCTGACCTACGAGGAGGCGCAGGAGCGCACACGCCTCCTCGACGTCCGCGGTTACCGCATCGAACTCGACCTCACCGGCGGCGACGAGGTGTTCGGCTCGGTCACCGTGATCCGCTTCGGCTGCCGCGGGCCGGGCGCCGGGAGCTTCGCCGAGCTCAGCCCGGCGCGGCTGCGCCGGGCGGTGCTCAACGGCGGGGAACTGGATCCGGCCACGCTGACCGGGAACCGGCTGCCGCTGCCCGGGCTGCGCGAAGATAACGTACTGCGGGTCGAGGCGGACATGCCGTACTCGCGCACCGGCGCGGGCCTGCACCGGTTCACCGACAGCGCCGACGGCGAGGCGTACCTCGCCCTGCACGCCGGGCTGGACAACGCTCAGCGGGTCTTCGCCGCCTTCGATCAGCCGGACCTGAAGGCGCCCGTCACCGTGGCGGTCACCGCGCCGGGCACCTGGACCGTGATCGGGAACGGGCAGGCCCGCCCGGCCGGCGACGGCCGCTGGGAACTCGCCGCCACCCCGCCCATCTCCACCTATCTGGTCACGCTGGTGGCCGGCCCCTACTACAGCATCAGCACCGAGCATCGCGGCATCCCGTTCGGCCTGCACGCCAGGCAGTCGATGGCCGGGCACCTGCGCCGGGACGCCGACGAGATACTCGCCGTCACCCGGGCCTGCTTCGACCGCTACCGGGAGATCTTCGCCGAGCCGTACCCCTACGACTCCTACGACCAGGCGTTCGTCCCCGAACTAGAGTCCGGGGCGGTGGAGAACCCCGGCTGCGTGACGTTCCGTGACGATTTCCTGTTCCCTTCGGAGGTGACGCGCGCCGAGCGGCAGCTGCGCGGCGTGGTGATCACGCACGAGATGGCGCACATGTGGTTCGGCGACCTGGTCACCATGCGCTGGTGGAACGACGTATGGCTGAGCGAGTCGTTCGCCGAGTACATGGGCTTCCAGGTGCTGGCGGACGCCACCGCCTTCACCGGTACCTGGACCGAGTGCGCCCTGACCCGCAAGACCCGCGGCTACGACGCGGACCAGCGGGCGTCCGCCCACCCGGTCGCGCCGGAACCGCGGGACGTGCCGGACACCGACGCCGCCAGGAGCGGCTACGACGACATCTCCTACGCCAAGGGCGCCGCCGCGCTGCGCCAGCTGGTGGCCTGGCTGGGCTGGCCCGCCTTCATGGCCGGGATAAACGACTACCTCGCCCGGTACAGGTTCGGCTGCGCCACCCTGCCGGACCTGCTCGACTGCCTGAGTCGCGCCGCCGGGACCGACGTGGGCGAGTGGGCCGCGCCCTGGCTGCGCGGCCCCGGCGTGGACACGCTGACGGTCAGCCGCCCGGAGCCGCCGGGCCGGGCCGGGTGCATCAGCCACGTCGGCCGGCGCCCCCACCGGGTCTGGATCGGGGTGTACGACGAGGGACCCGGCCAGCTCACGCTGCGCGCCCGGATCCCGGTCCTGGTGCCAGCCGATGCGGGCGCGGTCGTGCTGCCCGCCGCCGCGGTCCGGCCCGAGCCCGCCCTGCTGCTGCCGAACGACGGCGACTTCAGCTACTGCAAGATCAGGCTCGATCCGCTCTCGCGGGACGCCCTGGCCTCCTCCCTCGGCCGCCTGGCCGATCCGCTCAGCCGCGCGGTGGCCTGGAACAGCGTTCGTGACCTGGTCCGGGACGGCGAGCTCGCACCGCGGAAGTACCTCGACCTGGCCGCGCGCCACCTGCCCGCCGAGACCGACGGCTCCATCGCCGGGCACGTGCTCGGCTACGCCCGCTGGACGGTCGCCGACCGTTACTTGCCGCCCGGGCAGCGCGGCGCCGGGCTGGCGGACATCACGTCCCTGTGCCTGGACCTGCTCAGCCCTCGGCCCGCCGATGGCGACGAGATTCGGCTGGTGGCGGCGCGGGGGCTGATCGACAGCGCGTCCGGTCCCGATGACGTCTCCGCGATGTGGTCCTGGCTGGCCGCCGGGCGGGTACCTGGCGGGCCGGACCTGGACTCACGGCTCCGCTGGCAGATCCTGCTCCGGCTGGCCGTGCTCGGCGCCGCCAGCCGGGCTGAGATCGAGCACGACGCCGGCCGGGACCCCACCGCGGCCGGGCGGCTCAGCGCGGCGCGCTGCCGGGCCGCGCTGCCGGACGATGACGCCAAGCAGGCCGCCTGGGCCGCCATGCTGAGCGGCACGCTGTCCGGCTACGAGCTGACCGCGACCGCGCAGGGATTCTGGCAAGCCGACCAGGCCGATCTGCTGGCCGGTTACGTGCCGCGATACTTCACCGCGCTGGCCGAGGCGGCGGCGGGAGGGGCGACCGCCCTGGCCCGGGCCTGGTGCGTGCACGGATTCCCGCACCACGCCGCGGACGCCGCCACCGTGCGGGCCGGCGAGCGGTGCCTCGAGACCGGTGCCTTCCCCGTGTCACTGCGGCGGCTCCTGGCCGACCAGGTCGAGGACCTGCGCCGCTCGGCCGCGGTGCGCTCCATCGCCTAGGCGCGGGTCTCCTGGGCGGGGTCTCCTGGGCGGGGTCTCCTAGGCGAGACCGAGCAGGCGGGCCGCGTTGTGCTTGAGGATCTTGGGCCTGACCTCGGGCTTGACCTCGAGCAGTTCGAAGTCGCGCAGCCAGCGCTCCGGGGTCAGCAGCGGGTAGTCGGTGCCGAACAGCACCTTGTCCTGCAGCAGCGAGCTGGCCGCGCGGACCAGCTGGGGCGGGAAGTACTTGGGCGACCAGCCGGACAGGTCGATATACACGTTGGCCTTGTGGGTGGCGATCGAGATCGCCTCGTCCTGCCACGGCACCGACGGGTGGGCGAGGATGACCGGCATGCCGGGGAAGTCGGCGGCCACGTCGTCGAGCAGCATCGGGTTGGACAGCCGCAGCTTGATCCCGCGCCCGCCGGGCAGGCCGGCCCCGATGCCGGTCTGGCCGGTGTGGAAGACCGCGGGCAGCCCGGCTTCCTCAATGACTGAGTAGAGCGGGTAGTGGCTCCTGTCGTCGGGCGAGAAGGCCTGCAGGCTCGGGTGGAACTTGAACCCGCGCACGCCGTGGTCGGTGATCAGCCGCCGTGCGCGGCGCACCGCCTCCTCGCCGGCTAGCGGGTCCACCGACCCGAACGGGATGAGCACGTCGGCATGCTCGGCGGCCCGGTCGGCTATCTCCTCGCTGGACAGCCCGGGGTGGCCGGTCGCGGTAGTGGCGTCCACGGTGAACACGACGGCGGCGAACCGGCGCTCCCGGTAATAGTCCGCGATCTGCTCCACCGTCGGCGCCCGGTCATTGTCGGCCTTGAAGTACCTGGCCGACGCGGCCAGCAGCTCCTCGTCCAGGGACAGCCGGCCGTGGCCGTCGGACTCGACGTGCACGTGCACGTCGATCCCCTGCAGGGCGGAAAGGTCGAGGCCAGGCATTTGAAGACACCATATACGCCAGGTTGGCGCGCCGCCCGGCCCGCGTGGCTGGCTAGCATTTCCGCAGGGCCCATTTGTGCGGTGACCACATTGCCGGGACGGCCGGGCTTGTGGCACCGTCTGCGATGTGGAGCCGCAACGCCAGGTTCGCGAGGGTGACTTGCTGTGGACGCCGGGACCGGACCGTATCGAACGCGCCAACGTCACCGAGTTCATCCGGTGGCTGGCCCGCGAGCGGGGGCTCGACTTCGACGGCTATCCCGCGCTGTGGCGCTGGTCGGTGACCGATCTCGACGGCTTCTGGCAGGCGGTCTGGGACTACTGCGGCATCGAGGCCTCGGCCCCGCCGACCGCGGTCCTCGGCCGCAGGACCATGCCCGGCGCCGAGTGGTTCCCCGGCGCCAGCCTGAACTACGCGCAGCACGTGCTGCGGCGCGAGCGGCCCGGTGAGTATGCGCTGTACCACCAGTCGGAGACCACGCCGCTGACCGGCCTGTCCTGGCCCGACCTGGCGAACAGCGTCCGCGTGCTCGGCACCAGGCTTCGCGCCATGGGCGTCCGCCCCGGCGACCGGGTCGCCTCCTGCATGCCGAACATCCCGCAGACGGTCATCGCCATGCTCGCCACGACCAGCATCGGCGCGGTGTGGACTAGCTGCTCCCCCGACTTCGGCGGGCGCGGGGTCAGCGACAGGTTCGGGCAGCTGTCACCGAAGGTGCTGTTCTGCGTGGACAGTTACCGGTACGGCGGCGTGGATTACGATCGCAGCGCCGAGATGGCGCAGATCATCGCGGGACTGCCCGGCCTGGAGCAGGTGATCCACCTGCCCGGGCCCGCCGGGCAGGCGATCGGATCGGCCCGGGCCTGGGACGAGCTCATGGATCACCCGCCGGTGCCCGCGTCGGAGTTCGAGTTCGAGCAGGTGCCGTTCGGCCATCCGCTGTGGGTCTTGTTCTCCTCGGGCACCACCGGGCTGCCCAAGGCGATCACGCACAGCCACGGCGGAATCCTCATCGAGCAGCTGAAGCTGCAGACGCTCAACATGGACCTGCGTGCCGGCGACCGGCTGTTCTTCTACACCACCAGCGGCTGGATGATGTGGAACTTCCTGGTCAGCTCGCTGCTGCTCGGGGTACAGCCGCTGCTCTACGACGGCCACCCGGCGTTCCCCGACCCCGGCGTGCTGTGGGAGATGGCGCAGAACGCGGCGGTGACGATGTTCGGCGCGAGCCCAGCGTACGTCGGCATGCTGTCGAAGGCGGGCGTGGTGCCCGCCGCGAAATACGACCTGTCCGCGCTGGCCTCCGTCATGCTGGCAGGCTCCCCGGTATCGGCCGAGGTGAACGCCTGGTTCTACCGGAACGTCAAGGCCGACCTGTGGCTGCACGTGGGTAGCGGCGGCACCGACGTGTGCTGCGGGTTCACCGGCGGCGCGCCCGTGATGCCGGTGTACGCAGGCGAGCACCAGGCGCGCAACCTCGGGGTGGCCGCCTACGCGTTCAACGACCGAGGCGAGCCCGTCACCGGCCAGGTCGGCGAGATGGTGATCACCCAGCCGATGCCGTCGATGCCGGTCCGGCTGTGGAACGACGACGACGGCGAGCTGTACCGGCAGACCTACTTCGCCGACTTCCCTGGCGTATGGCGGCAGGGCGACTTCTTCCGGGTCAACGAGCGCGGCGGTTGCTTCGTGCTCGGTCGCAGCGACGCCACCCTGAACCGCTACGGCATCCGCATCGGCACCGCGGAGATCTACGCCGCGCTCGAATCCGTTCCTGAGATCGCGGACGCGCTCATCGTCAACCTCGACCTGCCCGGCGGCGGGTTCTTCATGCCGCTGTTCGTCACGCTGGCCGAGGGCGCGGTCCTCGACGACGCCCTGCGTGGCAAGATCGCCGGCCGGCTCCGCTCGGAGTACACGGCCCGGCACGTGCCCGACAAGATCATCGCGGTACCCGCGATCCCGGCCACGCTGACCGGCAAGACGATGGAGGTGCCCGTCCGCAAGATCCTGCTTGGGGCCAGGCCGGACGACGCCGCCAACCGCAACGCGATGGCGAACCCGCAGGCACTGGACGCCTTCGCCGAGTACGCCAGGACCCAGCGGGACTACCGCCCCGCCTGATAGACCGGTGGCGTGAGCGAGAATCCCTGGCAGACGCTGGCCACCAGAACCGTCTACGCCAATCCCTGGCTGCGGCTTCGCGAAGACACGGTGATCAGGCCAGACGGGCAGCAGGGAATCTACGGCGTGGTCGAGATGAACCCCACCGTGGGCGTCGTCGCCCTCAACGACATCAGCGAGATAGCCCTGGTCGCGCAGTGGCGATACACCCTCGGCCGGATGTCGGTGGAGATCCCCACCGGCGGCTCGGAGTCATCCGATCGCAGCGTGCTGGCCGCCGCGCAACGCGAGCTTCGCGAGGAAACCGGGCTGTCGGCGGAAAGCTGGCGGGACCTCGGCTCGATCGACAACAGCAACGGGGTGACGAACGACGTCGCCCATATGTTCCTGGCGACCGGCCTCGAAGCCGGCGCGGACGCACAGGACCCGGAGGAGCAGGTGGTGCTGAGCTGGCTGCCCTTTGGCCAGGCGGTCGAGCACGTACTGAACGGCTCGATAACGGAATCCGTGAGCGTCGCGGCCATCTTGAAAGTGGAGCTGCTGCAGCGCCGGGGGCGCGGTGACGCCGCTACTCCCTGGCGCCCGGCCTGACGTAACCGAAGAAGCCGCGGCGCTTGATCAGCTCGGCGACCTGCTCGGGGACCATTTCTTCCCAGGAGTCGTCGTTGGCGGCGATCCGCCGCAGCACGTCGCGGCTGAAGATCGGCAGGTACTCGGGCCGGTAGTTGTCCAGGTTGACGAAGCTGCCCCGGCCGGCCAGGTAGTCGTACAGCGGCTGGAGCTCCGACTGGACCTTGATGTCGTCCACGGTCTTGAGCTCCTCGTCGGGGCCCGGGCACAGCGGATAGACGTAGAGCTTCAGGCCGTTCTTGAACAGCCGCCCGAAGCTCTCCAGGATCCCGCCCGGCAGCTGCGCGTGGTTGCGCTCGTCGAACAGGTCGATGAGGCTCGGCACCCCCATCACGATGCCGATCCGCTCGGTCGTCCGCTCCGCGAGGTAGGCAGCCAGGCGGTAATAGTCGAAGTAGTCGGTGATCAGCACCGTCTCGCCGCACGCGGCGAGCAGTTCGGCGCGGGCCAGGAAGTCGCGGCGGTCGACGTCGGAGCGTTCCGCCAGCAGGTTCCGCATGGTGATCTCGGTAAGCTGCAGGATCGGCTTGCCCTCCACCGCCGGGTCCTGGGCGAACTTCTCCTTGGCCGTGGCGAGCATGTCCAGGTTCACGTGGGTCGGCGGCCTGAAGCTGCCCCGCTCGACCAGGATCGCCTTCTTGCGCAGCGCCTCGCTCGGCTGCAGCACCTCGCGGTCGGGGCCGAACATGGCTACCCCGCTCAGCCCGAGCTGGACGAGCTTGAGTGCCATCAGCCGGTTGTCCACGCCGCGGAACTCGATGCCGCGGAACTGGATCATGTCAATTTCGATGCGGCCGATGGTCAGCTGGTCCAGCAGGCTCTCAATCAGCTGCTCCGGCTCATGGTGATGGAAGAACGCGCCGTAGAGCAGGTTCACCCCGACGATGCCGAGGGCCTCCTGCTGCAGCCAGGCCTCGACGTCGAGCATCCGCACGTGCATGACGATCTGGCTCGGCTCGTCGTGCGCCTGGGCCTGGAACTTCACGCCCATCCAGCCGTGGCATTCGTTGCCGCCACGGAAGCTGCGTGCCACCACCGTGTCAGCGAAGGCGAAGAAGCAGTTGGAGTCGCCGCGCTCCTCGTTGAGCCGTTCGACGTTGAGGTCGAATTCCTTGTCGAGCATGCCCTGTAGCCGGCCCACTGAGACGTACCGCTCGGCCTTGCCGTAAACGGCGTCGCTGACCGCCATGTCGTAGGCGGAGATCGACTTGGCGACGGTGCCGGCGGCGCCTCCGACCCGGAAGAACCAGCGCACCACTTCCTGGCCGGCCCCGATCTCCGCGATCGTCCCGTACCAGCGCGGGTCGAGGTTGATGCGCAGCGCCTTCTGGTTGGTATCGGACTGATGTGCGATGAGCTCGGTCATGCGTCTCCCAGAACCCCGTCCGATGCCGGCCAAACGCTGGGATTGTACCGCCGGCCCATGTCCGGGTATAGCTCGGGAAGTGACAGCATTGGGACCGTGAGCAATCTGGATCGCGCCGCCGAGGCCATCAACCTGACACCGGGCGTCGTGCCCGCGGTGGACGTCATCGAGGCTCGCAAGGCGGCCATCGGCGACGGTGCCGAGGTCCGCAGGCTGCTGCCGCAGCGGGCGCTGCGTACCATCGGCGCCTGGTGCTTCCTCGATCACTACGGCCCGGACGAGGTCAGCAGGGGTCCGGGGATGCAGGTGCCACCTCATCCGCACATCGGCCTGCAGACCGTCAGCTGGCTGTTCCAGGGCCTGGTGCTGCACCGGGACAGCCTCGGCAGCCGGCAGCTGATCCGGCCGGGCGAGCTCAACCTGATGACCGCGGGCCGGGGCATCACCCACTCGGAGGAGTCGGCCGCGGGGCGGCCGCCGGTGCTGCACGGCCTGCAGCTGTGGATCGCGCTGCCCGAGGCCGAACGGCACGGCGAGCCTCGCTTCGCGCACCACGCCGACCTGCCGGTCGTGCGCGACGGCACCGCCAGCGTGACCGTGGCCATCGGCGAGTACGGGGGCGAGGGGTCCCCGGCCGAGGTGTTCAGCCCGCTGGCCGGATACGAGGTGGCGGTGCCCGGCGGGGACGACTTCGTGCTGCCGGTCCGGGAGGACTTCGAGTACGGGGTGGTCGCGGTGGACGGCTCCGCCGTCGTCGGCGGCGCGCTCATCGCGCCCGGACTGCTCGCGCACCTGCCCGTCGGCCTGCGCGAGATCCGCCTGTCACCGGCCGGCGGGCGCAGGCTGGCCCGGTTCTTCGTGATCGGCGGGGTGCCGTTCGGCGAGCGCCTTCTGATGTGGTGGAACTTCGTGGCGCGATCCGCCGAGGAGATCACCCGGGCCCGCGAGGACTGGGTGGCCGGCCGCTTCCCGGAGGTACACGGCTACCCCGGCCGCCCGCTCGCCGCACCCGAACTGCCCCCCGTCCCGCTGCGCCCGCGGTAAGGATTCCTCACTGGCGCGGGACCGGGCGCCGCCGCTGAACCCAGGCCGACCGGGCTCAGGCCGGCTGAGCCACCGCCTCGATGACCAGGTCGACGGTCTGGCCGACCATGCCCTTCTTCTTCGTCACCCCGAAGCTGGTGCGGTCCAGCCGGGCGGTGGCCCGGAACCGGGCTCCCCCGGCTTCCTCCCGCACGTCGCTGAGCCGGACCTCGGCGGGCACGGCGGTGCCGTGCGCGGTCACCGACCCGGGCACCACCCAGCCGTCGCCGTCGCGGCGCGCGCCCTGGCCGGTGAAGGTGATCTCCGGGTAGGCCTTGGCGTCCAGCAGGTTGGCCGAGACGACGTCGGCGTCCCGTTTCGCGTTGCCTGAGGCGTAGCTGCCCGCGGCGATGCTGGCCTGGACGCTCGAGGCGCCGGGATCGGCGGCGATGCTGACCTGCCCGGACTGAAGCCGGAAGGTGCCGTGCACCGTCATCACGCCGAACATGGCTTTGACGTCGGCGCGGATGGTGGTCCGTTCGGGGTCCAGGATGTAGGTGCCCGGTGCCGGCGCCCCGGTCGGCAGCATGTCGGTCATGATGGTTTCTCCTTTGTCCCCCCGTTGACTTCTGAGTCGGCCGCGAGCACGACCAGCGACGTAACCGGCCTCCTCGAGCTTACGCAGGTGGTGCCGAGCGCGGACTGGACGGATACGCTCAGTCTTCATGCCAGCAGACCAGGAGGTGCCCCGCGTTCCCGGGTCGCCGTCGCTGTACCGCAAGGTGGCCGAGGACATCAAGACCGCCATCGCGGCGGGCGGCTACGCGGCCGGCACCCGGCTGCCTTCCGAGCACGAGCTAGCCGAACGCTACTCGGTGTCACGCGGCACCGTCCGGCAGGCGTTCGCCGCGCTGCGCGCCGACGGGATCATCGCCTCGCGCCGCGGCGCGCGCCGGGTGGTCGTCGGCGGCCCCCGGGTGCAGAGCTTCGGCGAGCTGCTGTCCTTCTCCCGGTGGGCGCGGGCCATGGGCGAGGTCCCGGGTGGCCAGGTGATCGCGATCCGCCGGCGGGAAGCCAAGCCGGCCGAGGCCGAACGCCTGGTCCTTCCTCCCGGCGCGCAGGTCTATCACCTGACCCGGGTCCGGCTGCTCTCCGGGCACCCGGTGATGATCGAGCGCGGCGTCTACCCGGACCGGGTCGGCGTGCTGGTGGCCGGGATGGAGCTGGAGACGGACTCGATCACCGAGCGGCTGGAGGATCTGGGCGTCGTGTTCGCCGACGCCGAGCACGTCATCGACGCCGTGGCGGCCACCGCCGAGGACGCCCGGCTGCTCGGCGTCCGGCCCCGGGTGCCGATGCTGCGCGAACGCCGCCTCACCACCGACCAGGCCGGGACGCCGGTCGAGTGGTCCGACGACCGCTACCTCGGCGGCGCGGTGGCGTTCAGCGTCCGCAACTCGACCGCGGTCAACGCCCTGTCCCGTACGGCTAGCCGCTGAGGCTGATAAGCAGCGGCTCGAAGTGCCCGAACGGCGGCGGGGTGACCGAGGGGTCCTTGGCCTCGTCGTCCCAGCGGCGCACCACCACCGCGTCGCGCGCGTACGGCATCGCCGCGAACGCGGCGGCCTGCTCGGCGGTCATCGGGCCGCCCTGCAGGGCCAGGGTGCGGACCGACTCGGCCGACAGCAGGCCGAAGTAGCCGGGCTCTGTGGCGCACAGGTAGCGCTTGGCCGCCACGTGCAGCCGCACCGGCTCGGTCACCGCCGGGCCGAACCACTGGCTCAGCCACTGCGCTCCCCCGGCGCCGTGCCGGGCGTCGGTCTCGCTGCGCAGATGCCCGACGTCGTGCAGCAGGGCCGCGGCCACCAGCGGCGCGGCCGCCCCCGCCGCCCCGGCCAGCGCGCCGGCCTGCCGCATGTGCTCGCCGATCGTCACCGCTTCGCCCAGGTAGTCCCGGGCTCCCGGCCCGGCGAACAGCTCCGCGATCGTCTCGATTCCGGTCATCGGCTCTCCTCACGTGTCAGCACGGTCAGGGTGCTGGCCAGGCCGTCCAGGTCGGCGTAGCAGCCTTGCAGGTGCCGCCCCGGCGAGCCCGCGTCCATGCTGAAAGCGGTGCGGGCGTGCAGCACCCGGGTGTTGTCGAAGACCAGGCAGTCCCCCGGCGCCAGCCGCAGGTTGAGCTGCCGTCCGGGCTCGGCGAGCAGCTCCGCCCACCGCCTGTAGGCGGTGTAGAACGCGGTGACCTCGGCGTACGGCCGCCGCAGCGGCCGCATCGACCGGTTGTTGAAGCGGATCCCGCGGACCCGGCCGCGCGGGCTGAGCTGGATCAGCGGCAGGCTGGCCCGTACGGCCAGCGGCCAGCCGGGCTGGAGGCCGAGAGGCCGCCGCGGTGCCAGCCCCGGGACCCACCAGGGATCCCGGGGCCTGGACGGTCTGATCCACGGCTAGCCGATCACGCTGGACCACTGCTGCGCGACAATGTTCTCCGCGGCGGCCTGCTGGGACTGGGTCGGGAACGTGACGTTGCCGGCCGGGGCGGGCGGCAACGCCTTGTAGGCCGCCTGGTCGACGGTCCCGTCCTTCACCAGCGTGGACAGCTCGATCGGCCGGGCCTCGCCCTGCAGCCAGAGGTTCTGGCCGGTGGTGGAGTACAGGTACTCCTCCCACAGCCGGGCCGCGGCCGGGTGCGGAGCGAACTTGCTGATGGCCTGGTCGTAGTAGGCAGCATACGAAGCGTCCGACGGGATCACGATCTTGAGGCTCTTGACGCTCGGCCCGATCTCGGAAGCGAGCAGGTAGTCCCACCAGACGATGATCGGCGTCTGGCCGCTCTCCATGGTCGCCGCGCTGGCCGTGACCGGCACGAAGTTGCCCACGGAGTGCAGCTTCTTGAAGTAGCCGATGCCGGGAAAGATGTGGTCCAGCGAACCGCCGTTGGCCAGGGCCGAGGCGAACACGGCCGAGAACGCGGCGCTGGCCTGGGTCGGGTTGCCGTTGATGGCGACCTGGTTCTTGTAAGCCGGCTTCAGCAGGTCGGCGAATGAGGTCGGCGGGGTCTTCACGTTGTCCGCGTTGTAGCCGATGGCCACGTAGCCGCCGTAGTCGGCGAACCAGGTGCCGTCCGAGGCCTTGGCGTCAGCCGGGATGCTCCCCCAGCTCGCCACCTTGTACGGGGCGAGGATGCCCTGCTGGGCGCCCTTGACCGCGAACGCGGTGCCCACGTCGAGCACGTCGGGCGCGCGGTCCTGGCCCTTGAGCTGGTTGACCGCGTTGAGCTCGTCCTGGCTGGAACCGTCCGGGTTCGCGTCGTTGATCTTGACGCCGTACTTGGCGGTGAAGTCCTTCATGATCGCGCCGTAGTTGGCCCAGTTGGAAGGCAGCGTGATGACGTTGAGCGTGCCTTCCTTCTTGGCCGCCGCGACCAGCGCGGCCATGCCGCCCCCGGCGGAGACGGAGGAGGCCGTGGCCCAGTTGGTCCCGCTGCCGGTGTTGCCGCTCGTGCTGCCGCTGCTTGAGTTCGAGGAACTGCAGCCGACCGTGAGCAGCAGGCTGCCGGTGACCGCGGCAGCTGCCGCCATGGCGTGCCTTGCTCGCAAAATGCCCTCCCAAACCACAGTCCCCGCGGGCGGGGACCAAGACGCCGATCTTGGCTAGACAAGTCGGAATGATGACTAGCCAAGACAAACGAGAGGTTGCCAGCTTGCGGCGGGCAGGCATCGGTTGGCGGACAGCTTGATAGCCACGCCCGGGCTCTGGCCGGCGACCAGGCGGGTGGCTAGGATGTGCGCTCAGCGACGTACCTGCGCTCCTATCGGGGGAAGCAGAGCGTCATAACCGTAGGCAAGGCCATGACGAGTCAGCACGGCGGAGGGCGGCAGCCGGCGGGGATCAGGGACGTGGCCAAGCTGGCCGGCGTCTCCGTGGCCTCGGTGAGCTTCGCGCTGAACGGGCAGCCCGGCGTGGCGGACGACACCCGCCGCCGGATCCTGGCCGCCGCGGCCCAGCTCGGCTACCGCGCCAACCCGCAGGCGCAGGCGCTGCGACGGGGCCGCACCACCACCTACGGCCTGGTCATCCGCAACTGCAGCAATCCGTTCTTCCTGGAGGTGCTGACCGGGGCCGAACGCGCGGCGTCCGAAGCCGGGGCCACCCTGCTGCTGCTCGACTCGCACTACTCGGCCGAACGCGAGCACCTGCTGGTGCGCGAGATGGCCGCCCAGCGGCTGGCCGGGCTGGCCATCGCCCCGGTCGGCAAGGGCGAGTCGCTGCGGCTCTGGCAGGAACTGAGGCCCGGCACCCCGCTGGTGGCGCTGAACGCGGCCGTCGAAGGCATGACCGGCGTCTCCCGGGTGTGTCCCGACAACGCGGCCGGGGTCGAGCTGGCGATGCGGCGGCTGGCCGAGCTCGGGCACTCCAGCGTGGCGTTCCTGTCGGCGCCGCGCGGCCTGGTGGCCGACCCGGACCGGCTGCGCCACTTCTTGCGGCTGGCCCGCGTGCTCGGCCTCCGGCCGGTCGTCATGCGCTCGCCGCTCACGATCACCGACGTGCGCAAGGCGGCCGGGACGGCGCTAGCGCGCCGGGACGCCCCCACCGCGATCATCACCAATTCCGATTACACGGCGCTCGGCATCTACCAGACCGCCAGGGACCTGTCCCTGCGGATCGGGCCGGACGTTTCCGTCATCGGGCACGACGACCTGCCGACCTCCGGACTGCTCGACCCGCCGCTGGCGACCATCCGCCTGGACGGCCGGGAGATGGGCAGGGAACTGATGGCGCGACTGCTAGGCGACGACGGGTCAGGCGACTACGTCGCCACGGTTGAACTGGTCGAACGCGGCTCCCTTCAGGCACCCCGGCTACCTGTTAACCCCCTGTTCACGCCGCTCAGTGCGGCAACTCGGTAACGTCCCTTGACACCCTCGCGGCGGGTGTGTGAGCATTCGAACGCTAAACGTTTTAGGTGCGTTTATCCTGCACTCTTAGCTGGGGGAGAGGTGGGTCGGCAAGCCGTTTCCGGTATCGCCGCCCGTGGCCTTTTCGGGCAGCCGTCATCCACTTCAGGATAAGAAGGAAGCTTTTCAGGAGGCACTGGTGAGATCCTCATATCGATTGGCGCTCGCGGGCGTCGCCGCGGTGGCGCTGCTCGCGGCCGGCTGCTCGTCGTCGGGTTCCTCCGGCGGCTCGAGCAGCAGCACAAACTGGGCCACGGAAACCTCCGCCTCCGGCGGCGGCGGCATGACCGCGCTGGTCACGGCGGCCAAGAAGGAAGGCACGCTCAACGTCATCGCGCTGCCGCCGACGTGGGCGAACTACGGCGCCATCCTTTCGGCCTTCACCGCCAAGTACGGCATCAAGATCAACTCCACCCTCCCCGATGGCACCAGCCAGCAGGAGGTCAACGCGGTGAAGACAGAGAACGGCACCGCCAAGGCGCCCGACGTGCTGGACGTCGGCCAGGCCGTCGCCCTGGCTAACACCAGCCTTTTCGCTCCGTACAAGGTCAGCACCTGGTCCGCCATCCCGGCCGCCCAGAAGGACGCGGGCGGACTGTGGTACGAGGACTACGGCGGCTACATGGCGATCGGGTACTCGAGTAAGTTCGGGACGATCACCTCGCTGAACGATCTGCTCGGCCCGAAGTTCAAGAACGCGGTGGCCCTGAACGGGAACCCGACCTCCGCCAACGCGGCCCTGAACGGCGTCATGATGGCGAACCTGGCTCAGGGCGGAACGGCCAGCGACATCTCCAAGGGCGTGAACTTCTTCTCCAAGCTCAAGGCGGCAGGCAACTTCTCCCCCGTATCGGCGACCGGCGCCACGATCAAGGCAGGCACGACCCCGGTCGTGTTCAACTGGGACTACCTCAACCTGCCAAGCTACGTGGGCGTGTCGAACTGGAAGGTGTTCGTGCCGCAGGGTGTCGCCTTGGGCGGGTACTACACGCAGGCCATTAACAAGCAGGCGCCGCACCCGGCGGCAGCAAGGCTGTGGGAGGAGTTCCTCTACTCGCAGGCCGCGTCGGGCGGGCAGAACCTCTGGATCGAGGGCGGCGCCAGGCCCGTGGAGCAGGTGGCCATGCAGTCCAACAGCAGCCTCAACGCAACGGCGGCCGGCAAGCTGCCGTCCGTCTCCGGATCACCGGTGTTCCTCACCCAGGCCCAGAACACCGACGCTGCCAATTACCTGGCGGCGAACTGGGCGAAGGCCGTCGGCTAGCGAGGGGACGTGGCTGTCGCTGCGACAACTGAGACCGGCGCCCGGCCTTCGCGGGCCGGGCGCCGGCTGTCCGTTCCGGCCTGGGTCGGTACCGTCCCGTTCCTCGGCTACGTCGCGATCTTCCTGCTGTGGCCGACCGGGATCGTGGTGGTCGACGCGCTCAAGAACCCGAACGGCGCGTGGGCATTCTCCAACCTCACCGAGCTCGGCAACCCGCTGGTGCGCGGTTACTTCATCGGCTCGTTCAAGCTGTGCCTGCTGTCGTCGCTGCTCGGGGCCGTGTTCGGCGCGATCCTGGCCTATGCGGTGGCTTCTGGCGACCCGGACGGCACGGTGCGCAGGCTCTACCTGGCCGTCTCGGGCGTCCTCGCCCAGTTCGGCGGGGTGACGCTGGCGTTCGCCTTCCTCGTGGTCATCGGCCCGGTGGGGCTGCTGTTCCACGCCAGCTGGTTCTACTCGTTCCCGTGGGGCATCACGGTGATCTACGCGTACTTCCAGATCCCGCTGATGGTGCTGGTCTTCCTGCCCGCGATTGACGGGCTGAAGGTCCAGTGGCGGGAGGCGTCGGAGAACCTCGGCGCGTCCGCGTGGCAGTACTGGCGCCACGTCGGCGGCCCGCTGCTGGCGCCGGCCTTCCTCGGTGGCACGTTGCTGCTGTTCGCGAACGCGCTGTCGGCCTTCGCGACCATCTGGGCCTGGGAGAACCAGATCGCTTACATCGTGCCGCAGCAGATCAGTATCGCGTTGTCCAGTGAGGTCGGGCTGAGCAACGTCAACGTGGCCGACCTGCTCGCCCTGGGCATGGTGATCATGGTGGCCATCGTCATGACGGGATACGCGTTGCTGCAGCGCAGGGCGGCGCGATGGCTGCGGTGACCGCGCTCAGCGAGACGCCCGCCGCCGAGTCGGCCGGGCGCCCGCGGGGCATGCAGGCTCGTCGGCGCAGGCGGCTGAACCTGTTCCGCTACGTGGTCTTCACGGTGTTCGGGCTGTTCTTCCTCGTGCCGCTGCTGGCGATGGCCCGGTTCTCCCTGGAGGGAGCCAAGCTCGGCACGTGGTCGCTGACAGCGTGGAAGCAGATCGCCTCCTACTCGGGGACGGGCATTCCTCCCCTGATCAGCTCGATCGAGATCACCCTGGAGCTGGCGGTCATCACCTGCGCGGTCATGCTGGTGCTGCTGGTACCGACCATGATCTGGGTCCGGCTGCGGGTGCGGTGGCTGGCGCGCACGATGGAGTTCCTCTGCCTGCTGCCGCTTACCATCCCCGCCATCGCGCTGGTGGTCGGCCTCGGCGAGATCTACAACAGGCTCCAGCATTTCAGCCTGTCGGCGCTCATGCTGTTCTGGGTCTACGTGATCCTGGCGCTGCCCTACGCCTACCAGGCGCTGGCGGCCGGGCTGAACGCGATCAACGTGGAGATCCTGTCCGAGGCCGCGCGCAGCCTAGGGGCGAGCTGGTTCACCGTAATGACGAGGGTGATCGCGCCGAACATGCGGCAGGCCATCCTGAACGCCCTGCTGCTGACCGCATCCCTGGTGCTCGGCGAGTTCACCATCGCGTATCTCCTGCTGTATAACAACCTGCAGGTAGAGCTGTACTCCATCAGCCGGAATACACCGAATGCCGGGGTGCTCTTCTCCACCTCGCTCGCCGCGCTGCTGCTTACCTTCGTGCTGCTGCTGATCCTGTCCTACGCTGGCCGCCGCCGCCGCGGCCGGGGATGAGGTGCGCCTCGTGACTTCCTCACCAGTAACCAGAGCGCCGGGCGGCACGGCCAGGGCCGCCGTCGAGGTGCGGCTGGAGGGACTGCAGCCGGCACTACGGCCCGGTGATCGCGCTCGACCGCCTCGACCTGACCCTGCAGCCCGGCGAGCTGGTCGCGCTGCTCGGCCCGTCGGGCTGCGGCAAGACGACCACCCTGCGCCTGCTCGCGGGCCTCGAGGACGCCGATACCGGGCACATCACGGTCGCTGGCAAGGACATCACCCACGTCTCGGCCGCCAAGCGCGACATGGGCATGGTGTTCCAGGCCTACTCGCTGTTCCCGCACATGACGGTGCGGCAGAACGTGGCATTCGGGCTGCGGCTGCGCAAGGTCAGTGCGGCCCAGCGGGACAAGCGCGCGATCGAGATGCTCGACCTGGTCGGGCTCTCCACGCAGGCGGACCGGTATCCGCACCAGATCTCCGGCGGCCAGCAGCAAAGGGTCGCCCTGGCCCGCGCCCTGGCCATCGAGCCGCAGGTGCTGCTGCTGGACGAGCCGCTGTCGGCGCTGGACGCGAAGGTCCGGGCGCAGCTGCGGGACGAGATCCGCCGGATCCAGCTCGAGGTGGGCATCACCACGCTGTTCGTCACCCACGACCAGGAGGAGGCGCTGGCCATCGCGGACCGGGTCGGCGTCATGCGGGAGGGCCGGCTGGACCAGCTCGCGCCGCCCACCGAGGTCTACTCCCGTCCGGCGACCTCCTTCGTGGCCGAGTTCGTCGGGCTGTCGAACAGGCTGGCCGGCGAGGTCCGCGGCGGTGAGGTGACCGTCCGTGGCTGCAAGCTGCCGCTGGTGGAACAGGATGTGCCCGACGGTCAGGTGGTGGCGCTGGTCCGCCCGGAGGCAGTGAGCCTGGCGTCACGCGCGCCGGATTCCGATTCCGGCCCGCTGACGGGCACCGTCATCGCCATCACGTTCCTGGGCGCGACCAGCCGGGTGACGGTCGACCTCGGTGATACCAGGGTCATGGCCCAGCTCCCGACCTCAGAGGCGTCCGCGCTGACGGCGGGCAGCCGCGTCGTGCTGGCCATCCGCCCCGATCCGGTCCTGGTGTCGGCCGACTCGGACCCGGCTGCGGTGGCGGCCGGGGAAGATGTGTGAGCTGGCGTCCACCGCTGACCATCCACCGCCGGCTCGGTCACGGCGCGGTACTGCGCCACGGGCGGTCAGCTCCCTACCGGGCCATCGAGATCGGCGCGGGCGAGCCGCATCTCGTCCGTGACGACTTCGGGACGGCCGGGACCCAAGATCCCGAACGGGCCGAGCCTGAGCGGCCCCGGCCGGCCGCTGCTCTGCCTGGTTCACATCACCGACCTGCAGCTGGCAGACGTCCAGTCGCCGACGCGGTTCGAGTTCCTGAACGCCAACTTCGCGGACCCGAGGTACGCCGAGATCATCCCGGTGCAGCGTCCGCAGGAGGCGCTCACCCCGCACGCCGTCGACGCCACCCTTCGCACGCTCGGTTCGGTGCACGGCCCTGCGACCGGGCTGCCCGCGCAGCTGGCGGTCACCACCGGCGACGCGATCGACAACGCGCAGTGGAACGAGCTGCAGGCCTTCCTGGCCCTATTCGACGGCGGCCCGGTGTCCCCGGATTCCGGCGGCCCCGGCTACGAGGGAGTGCAGGCGGCGGACTGGCCGGGCGACGTCTTCTGGCGGCCGGACGGGCCGGGCGCCGACGGGCCCGACTTCTTCCGCCGCGAGTTCGGCTATCCGCACCATCCGGGCCTGCTGCAGCGAGCGCTGCGCGAGTTCTCCGCGGCCGGCCTGAGCATCCCCTGGCTGTCCTGCTTCGGCAACCACGAGGCGCTCAACCAGGGCGTCGGTACCCAGACCCCGGGCCTCGGCGCCGCGCTGACCGGCGGCAAGAAGCCGGTCAGCCTGCCCGCTGACTTCGATCATGACGGGGCGCTCGAGAAGTTCACCGAGCATCCCGAGGCGTTCATGGCCGGGCCCCACCGCCAGGTCACGCCCGACGCCTTCCGGCGGCCGATCACCAGGCGGGACTTTGTCGACGCTCACCTGCGGGCCGGCTCGCGGCCGTTCGGCCACGGGTTCACCGAACGCAACCGGCTGGACGGCACCGCCTACTACGTCCACGACACGCCCGCGGTCCGCTTCATCGCGCTGGACACCAACTGCCTGGCGGGCGGCGCCGCCGGATGCCTGGACGCGCCGCAGGCCAGGTGGCTGGAGACCCGCCTGGCCGAGGTGCACTCGGCCTACCGCGGCGCGGACGGGGGCGAGGTCCGCACCGGCCACGACGACCGGCTGGTGATCCTGTTCTCGCACCACGGCACCGACACGCTGGACAACAGCCGCGGCGGTCATGAGGGACCGGACGGCGAGCCGCTGCTCGGCGCCGGGCTGGTGGCCCTGCTGCACCGGTTCCCCAATGTGGTCCTGTGGCTGAACGGCCACACGCACACCAATACGATCCGCCCGCGGCCCGACCCCGCCGACCCGGCGCGCGGGTTCTGGGAGGTCACCACCTGCGCGGTGGTGGACTGGCCCTGCCAGACCCGGGTGGTCGAGCTGCAGGACCACGGCGAGTACCTGTCCATCGTGACCACCATGGCCGATCACGACACGCCGGTGGCGCCGTCCCTGACGCTCGC
>CAVWBQ010000005.1:0-188173 GCA_963753225.1 uncultured Actinomycetota bacterium
CGGAGGGCGTGGGATTCGAACCCACGGTGACGTTGCCGCCACAATGGTTTTCAAGACCATCGCCATCGGCCACTAGGCGAGCCCTCCTGAGGAGCACCAGCCTACGGTAACCCCGAACGGGACGTCAGCCGGCGCGGCCAGGCCAGCCCGTCTCCGGCGATCGCGGCCAGGGCCAGGTACGCCTCGGCGGTGTCGCTGGCGAGCATTTCGAGCTCGATCTCCGCGCCCTCCTCCAGGTGGGGGTCGTAGGGGATCCGGGCTACCGCGCGGCAGCGGGAGGCGAAGTGGTGCTCGAGCCGGTCGAGGTCGACGGTGCTCTTGCTCTTCGGCCGGATCGCCGAGAGCACCACGACCCCGTTGCGCACCAGGTCAGCGCAGTTGTGCGCCTCCAGCCAGTCCAGGGTGGCGCTCGCGCTCCGCGCCCCGTCCACCGACGGCGAGCTGACCAGGATGATCTGGTCGGCCAGCCGCAGCACGCCGGACATGGCCGAGTGCAGCAGGCCGGTGCCGCAGTCGGTGATGCAGATCGAGTAGAAGTGCTCGAGCACCTGGGCCACGTCGCAGTAGTCGTCAGCGCCGAACGCCACCGACACCCCCGGATCGCGGTCGGAGGCGAGCACCTCGAGCCGGCTCGGCGCCTGCGAGGTGAATGCGCGCACGTCGGCGTAGCGGCTGACCTGATCGCGCTCGTTCAGCAGGTCCCTGATCGTCGCGGCCGTCTCCAGCCGGACCTTGTCCGACAGCGTGCCGCGATCCGGGTTGGCGTCGACCGCGATCACCCGGTCTCCCCGCAGGGTGGCCAGGGTGGCGCCGACTCCGACCGCGGTCGTGGTCTTGCCCACGCCGCCCTTCAGGCTGAGCACGGCGACCCGGTGGTGCCCGCCCGCGACCGGCGTCCTGACCCGGTTGATCAGGTCCCGGCGGCGCATCTCGGCCGCCGACTCGCCGAACCGCAGCAGCCCGCCGGAGGCCCGGTACACGCTGCGCCGCCAGCCCGACCCGGGGCCGGGCCGCTTACCGTGCAGCAGCGACTCAGTGGTCAGGCTGTCCGAGGTCTCCCGCTCGTACTCCGGTTCCATGACGGGCGGCGGCGCGAGAACATGGTCCTGGAACGCGCGATGGCCGCCCGGCCCGGCGGGCCGGACCCGCGTCGGCAGCGGCTCGTCCGGATCAGGCGCCAGCGCGTCCGGCAGCACGGTGCCGGGAGGTAGCGCGTCCTGGGAATCCGCGAGCCGCGGCGGGGCTATCTCCGCCGCGCCGCGCGGCGGGAGCAGCACCGGTGCCGGCATGGCGGGATGGTCGGCCGGATCGGGTAGCGGCTCCATCACCGGCACGGGTTCCGCGTCCCGCCGGAAGCCCGCGTAGCCGGGGTCTTCCGCCAAGCCCAGGTCCGCGGTATAGCCGTGGTCCGCGGTATAGCCGTGGTCCGCGGTATAGCCGTGGTCCGGCAGGTAGCGGACGTCGGCCTCCGGATCGTGCGGGTACCCCGGGCCCCGCGCGTAGCCAGGGTCGGGAGCGTAGCCAGGGTCGGGAGCGTAGCCAGGGTCGGGAGCGTAGCCAGGGTCGGGAGCGTAGCCAGGGTCGGGAGCGTAGCCAGGACCCGGCGGGTAACCCGGCTGACCGGGGGCGGGCCGGTGCGGATACTCCAGTTCGTAGGACGCGGGCTCATGGGGAGTAAAGGACGGCTGGGGATACTCGTCGTCCGGTCCTACCGGCTCCACCCGCGCCCCCCAGCTGGCCCAGCCGCGGAAGGGCGGGAAGTCCTCGCCGTCCTGGTCGGGCACCGGGCCGGGGTCATACGGGTTGGCGTCATGCAGGTAGGCGTCGTGCGTGTCGTCGCCAAAGACCTGCGGCGTATCGTTATTCATCGTCACGGGTCGTCCCTCTTGGTAATCATGGGTGGGCGCGCAGGCTCGCCGGGTTCGTGCATCTCTTCGAGCGTAAGCCAAATGACGCACGATTTCGACACCCAGCGCACTGGAGTGGTCGCACTCAGTCGCAATACTGGACTCCATGTCTAGCAGACGACCGGGAATGACAGAGTGAGCAGGCCTGCCCACCGGGCCAGCACCGGCCAAAACCAGCACCGGCCAAAACCAGCACGGAGCAAACCAGCACGGAGCAAAGGAGACGGAATGCACGCGGTCGTCATCACCGAACCCGGCGAACCGGAGGTGCTGAGCTGGCTCGAGGTGCCGGACCCGGTCCCCGCCCCCGGCGACGTGGTCATCGACATCGCCGCCAGCGGCGTCAACCGCGCGGACCTGATGCAGCGGCAGGGCCTCTACCCGCCGCCGCCGGGTGCGCCACCGTACCCGGGACTGGAGTGCTCGGGCCGGATCCGTGCCGCCGGGCCGGGCGTCACGGACTGGCGGCCGGGTGACGAGGTCTGCGCGCTGCTGTCCGGGGGAGGCTACGCCGAGCAGGTCGTGGTGCCCGCGAGGCAGGTCCTGCCGGTGCCCGCGGGGGTGGACGTGATCACGGCGGCAGCGTTCCCCGAGACGGCGTGCACGGTGTACTCCAACGTCTTCCAGCTGGCCCGGCTGACCGCCGGGGAGACGCTGCTCGTGCATGGCGGCAGCAGCGGGATCGGCACGATGGCGATCCAGCTGGGCAAGGCCTTCGGCGCCAGGGTCGTCTGCACCGCGGGCTCGGCGCGGAAACTGGCCCGCTGCCGCGAGCTCGGCGCCGACGTGGCCATCAACTACCGGGACGAGGATTTCGTCGCGGCCGTGCTCGACGCCACCGGCGGCGCGGGCGCCGGCGTGATCCTGGACATCATGGGCGCCAGCTACCTGGCCCGTAACCTGGCCGCGCTGGCCACCGGCGGCCGGCTCGTCATAATCGGGCGGCAGGGCGGCAGCCGGGCCGAGATCGACCTGGGCGTCCTGCAGGGCAAACAGGCCAGCGTGCACGCGACCACGCTGCGCGCCCGGCCGCCGCACGAGAAGGCCGCGGTGGTGGCGGCGGTGCGCGACCAGGTGTGGCCGCTCATCGGCGCCGGGCAGGTCGCCGCGGTCATCGACAGGAGGCTGCCCATGTCTCAGGCGGCGCAGGCGCACCGGGCCATGGCGGCCAGCGACCACATCGGCAAGATTTTGCTGCTGCCGGAATGAGCCCCCGGCGCACGGGGCAGGCGGCGTGATCCGACAGACTAGGGGAATGAGTGACGGGATGAACCCTCAAGCACAAGAGCACCCTCAGGTCCTCGTGGTGGGCCCGGACGGCATAGCGACATCAGCCGGCGACCAGGACGAAAACGCCGGCCGCGAGCGGCCGGTCACCGAAATGGTCGAGCAGCCGGCCAAGGTCATGCGGATCGGCAACATGATCAGGCAGCTGCTCGAGGAGGTCAGGGCGGCTCCGCTGGACGAGAAGAGCCGGGCCCGGCTGAAGGAGATCCACAAGAGCTCTATCAAGGAGCTCGAGGACGGCCTCGCGCCCGAGCTCGTCGACGAGCTCGAGCGGCTGTCGCTGCCGTTCGCCGAGGAGGACCTGCCGAGCGACGCCGAGCTGAGAATCGCCCAGGCCCAGCTGGTGGGCTGGCTGGAAGGCCTGTTCCACGGCATTCAGACCACGCTGTTCGCCCAGCAGATGGCGGCCCGCGCCCAGCTCGAGCAGATGCGCCGCGCGCTGCCGCCGGGGATGATGCCGCAGCAGCCCGACATGGAGCCACAGCAGCAGCGGCCGGGCTCGGGTCCGTACCTGTAACGATCAATCTCCCGAACGGCCCGGGCGCGTGCCCCGGCCAACCGGGACTGCGGCCCCTAGGGACGGCCGAACCGCAGCCGCCCCAGCCAGGCGGCGGCCTCGGCGAACTCCGCGTCCGAGGTGCCCGGCCTGACGTCGGTGGACCCGCCGTCACACCGGGCGTAGCTGCCGAGGAAGCGCACCTCGCGGCAGACCCGGCGCAGCCCCATCAGCGCCTCGCCCACCCGCGCGTCGTCGACGTGGCCCTCGCAGTCGATGAAGAAGTAGTACTGGCCGAGCCGGTCGCCGGTGGGCCGGGACTGGATCGTGGTCAGGTTGATGCCGCGCACCGCGAACTCGGTCAGGATCTCGAGCAGCGCGCCCGGGTGGTCTTCGGCCAGGAACGCGGCCACCGAGCTGCGGTCCGCGCCGGTGCGCGCGGGCAGCGGCCCGGGCGGTGACACCACGACGAACCTAGTCACGGCGCTGGCCCGGTCGTGCACATCGGGGGCGATGACGGCCAGGCCGTACCGGGCGGCGGCGAAGGCGCCGGCCAGCGCGGCGTCCACCTGGCCGTCCGCGGCCTGACGGGCCGCCTCGGCGTTGGACGCCAGCGGCACCCACTCGGCATCCGGCAGGTTGGCGGCGAGCCAGCCGCGGCACTGCGGCATGGACTGCGGGTGGCCGCCGATCCGCTTGATGTCGCCGAGCCCGGTCCCCGGCCTGGCCAGCAGCGCGAACGCGATGGGGATCTGCAGTTCCGCCCGGATGACCAGGCCGTTCCCGGTGGCCAGGTCGTCGAGGGTCGCGGTGACCACGCCCTCGACCGAGCTCTCGATCGGGACCACGGCCCGCTCCGCCGTGCCGCCGCGCACCGCGGCGAGAGCGGCCTGGATGGTGGGGCAGGACAGCGGCTCGGCGCCCGGGTCGACGGCGTGCAGCGCCGCCTCGGAGAACGTCCCCTCGGGCCCCAGGTAGGCATAAGGCATAGCCCACATGATGCCAGCCCGCGGGGGTGCGCGGCGCGAGGCTTCGGACTCTGCGGGCTATGCCGCGGGCATCGGCCGGCGGGTCCGGACCGTCACCTCGGGGCTGGCGGCCCGTTCGGCCGTGGGCAGGCCCTGGCCGAGCCGCGCGGCCCTGACGGCGTGTTCCTCTTCCGGCGAGAGTGCCTGCAGGCCCGTCCCGGACCGGACGATCTTCGCGTAGGTGCGGGTTTCCGTCCGCCCGTTGATCGAGCTGAGCACCACGCCGTCGCCGAGCCCGTTGAGCAGCGCGACCGAGAAGGACAGCTGGCCGGACATCTCGCTCAGCGCGTCATAGCGGACGACCGCGAGGTCCCGCAGCGCCCGCGGGTCCACCGTCCCGCGCGAGCCGACGCTGCCGTTGATCAGCGCCGTACAGTCGGCGACCGCCCGGGCGGCGCGCCGGTGGGCGACGATGGCGAGCAGGATGCCGATCAGGCCGACGCCAGGCCCGGCGACTGACGGCCAGTGCAGGAGCAGCCAGTGGTGGATCAGGGCAACCGGTATCACATGACGCACTATAGCGATTACACAGCGTCAGATATCGGCGGCACGCCGGTCCGCGGCGGGCGCTGCTGGCCCCCGGGGGGACGACCCCCCCGAGCCCTCCGGAGGCCCGAGTCGAGCGAGGATCACCACGAGCGCCACGGCGGCGATCCCGAACCCGTCCTCCACCACCCGCGCGGCCAGCGCCGGCACGTCGGGCTGGCTCAGCAGAGACCGGCCCCACCAGGGGATGGTCAGCGCGAAGAACGCCGCGGTGCCCGCCGCGATCGCGATCCGCCGCCGGGAGCGGCCGTCCGCCAGGATCGCGCCGATGACCACCACCACGGCCATGTAGTGATGGATCCAGGAGACCGGCGAGAGCAGCACGCCGAGCAGCGCGGTAACCGCGATGCCCTCCATCTCCCGGCCCTGCCTGGCCAGCCGGCGGGCCACCGCGAAGCCAGCCACCGCGAGCAGCACGGCCACCGCGACCCACAACGCGCCGGGGGCCTGGCCGGGCAGGAATGCCCGGAGCAGGATGCCGCGCAGCGACTGGTTGGAGGTGCCCGTGTTGGACCCGAGCCGCCCGGACTGGAAGATCGCGCTCGTCCAGTAGGTGACCGAATCACCCGGGATCAGCAGCCACGCGCCGAGCGTCCAGGCCAGCGCCGCGGCCGCCGCGGTCACTGCGGCGCGCCGCCGCCCGGACAGCCACAGGTAAACGATGAACACCCCGGGCACCAGCTTGATCGCGGTGGCCAGCCCGACCAGCGCACCGCGCGGCCAGCGCGGCGACCTGGCCGCGCAGTCCGCCAGGGCCAGCGCCAGCAGCACGGTGTCCACCTGGCCGAAGCGCATTTCATCGCGCATCGGGAACAGGTAGGCGCAGGCCGCGAAGATGACCGCGAACATCGCCGCGCGCGGCGCCGCCGCGGGTACCCGGCGCAGCAGCGGCGCGAACGCGTACCAGATGATCACCGCGAGCGGCACGTAGATGAAGGGCACCCAGGCCAGCTGGGCGGCCGGCCAGGGCAGCAGCGCCAGCGGCACCGCGAACAGCGCGGCCGCCGGCGGGTAGGTGAACGGCAGCAGTTGCGGCGGCGGGGTCACCACGGTGTAGAGCGGCTGGCCCTGCAGCACGCTCAGGCCGCCGGTGCGGTAGACGTTGAGGTCCACCATCCGCTGGTCGGGCACGCTGGTCAGGTACCCGCGGACCAGCGGCCAGAGGGCAGCCAGCGCCGCGATCCAGGCCAGTACCGCGAGCGCCGTGACCGCCCACGGGGGCCAGGCCGCCAGCCGCCCGGCCAGGCGGCCGGGCCAGCTCGCGGGTCCGCGGCGGCCCGCCTCGGCCGCGGCCGGGGCCCCGGTGGCGGTGCTCAACTTATGGCCCCCCTCCGGGGCGCCTCGCTTGACGGCGCCTTCTGGCCCGCCTCCGGCAGGACGCACGGAGGCGCGCAAGACTGCGGAGCGGGGGGCGGGTCCTCACGGACCGGCCAGGCCGGCGCCGGACGCCGCGGTCGCAACATCAATGACACCAGCCACACCGTGGCCGCGGCGAGTACCGCAGGCGTCACCCCGTGCCTGATCACCGGCTGCAGCCAGCCGAGGCCCGGAGGCAGCATCGCGTCGGCCTGCCGGGCCGGCAGGTAACCGAATCCGAGCGCCGCGGTCCTGGCCAGCAAGATCCAGCCGAGCGCCTCCGCGACGCCGCCCGACACCAGCGGGACCAGCGGGAGCAGCGCCCAGCCGAGCGCGTCGTACCACGGAAGAACGTAGGGCCAGGCGAACAGCCAGGCCAGCGCCAGCGCGAAGGCCACCGCCGGGTAAGCCCACCTGGGGCCCCCGGCGGGGATCAGGGTTTCGTCTCCCCAGGAACGAGCTGAGCCCGGTCCCAGCCCGCGGATCAGCAGCACCGCCAGCAGCACGGCCAGCGCGACCGCCCCGGCCTTCACCAGGTCGGTCGCGGCCGTCCCGGTCACCGCCAGGTGAATGATCGTCCGGATCACCCGCCAGGGGGACCCGATCGACACCATGTCGCTCGCCTGCGACGACTGCCGCAGCATGGCGGACCCGCCGATGGCCACCGCCGTGCCCGCCATCACCGCGAACCCGGCGGCGAGCCCCGCCAGGGCCGGCCACTGGCGCCGCCACTCGCTCCGGGCCTGGAGCACGACGGCCAGCGCGAGACCCAGCCCGACCAGGGCGATCGTGACCTTGACCGCGAACCCAAGACCGACCAGGACCCCGGCAAGCGCCGCTCGCGCCGGGGGGCGACCCCCAAGACCCCCCGCTCTTGGGGGGGCTCCCGCCCCCCAGACCCCCCTGGCCCTGACATCACCGCCACGGCCGCGACACCGAACACGACCGCCTGGCTGTCGACGTGCGCGCCGGCCACGAGCACCTGGAGCAGCAGCGGGTTGGCCGCCCACAGCAGGGCCGCGCGCAGCTGCCACGCCGGGTGCCGGCGCGTCATCCGGTGCAGCAGCAGCGCGGTGCCGGCGAAGGCGGCCAGGTTGGCCAGGCCGAGCACGAACACGGTGAGCCGGACCGAGGTGCCGCCGGCCAGCGAGGCCAGCGCCTGGATCGCGGTCGCGAGCGGGCCGTAGACCGACGGGGACCCCGACCAGTCCTGCACCGCCCGGGCCACCGGGTCGCCCAGCGCGGCCAGCTGAGCCGGCGTGGTGGTGTACGGGTTGTGGCCGGTGACCAGCATCCGCCCGTAGGCGGCGTAGCTAAGGTGGTCCGAGGACCCGAACGGCGGCACCAGCGTCAGCGCGACGGCGGCGAGCAGCCCCGCCACCAGCACGGCCCGCGCCGGGACCGACCAGCCGCCGCGGATCGCGCGCAGCACGAGCACCAGCCCGAGCGTTCCGGCGGCCAGAGCGGCCGCGGTCAAGCCCACCGCCAGGTAGGGCGACGGGTGCAGGCCGAACGACCACGGTGGCTGCCCCGGTCGGCCCGGCAGCGCGGCTTCCATGACCGAAGGGCCGGCCACCGCCACCGCGAACGTGCCCGCCACGCTGGCCCCGATGGCGATGAGTCCCGCGCGCCCGGCCTGTCCCGCGCGCCCGGCCTGTCCCGCGCGCCCCGGCCAGCCGGTCATCGCCGGACGGCGAGCGCCCTGGCCACGTCGGCGAGCTGGTGCGCCCGGTGCAACTGGGCGCGCAGACCGGTCCCGGTGGCCCGGTGCGCCAGCTCCACCTCGACCTCGGTGACCCGGAAGCCCTGGCGCAGCAGGTCGATGGTGAGCGCGGTCTCCACCCCCCAGCCGCGCGCCAGCGGGCGAGCCGCCTCGAACGCCGCCCGGGTCAGGCAGCGCTGCCCGTTCAGCGGCTGGGCCGGCTGCCAGCCGACCGCACGGCGGATGCCGGCCCCGGACAGCCCGACGACCAGGCCATGCCCGCCGAGCTTGACGGTCGTGGCGAAGACCGCGATGGTCATGTCGGCCGTGCCGGCCAGCACCGGGTCGGTCAGCGGGCCGGCCCGGGCCGCCGACTCGGCCAGATCCGCGTCGAGGAACAGCAGGTGCCGGGGGCGCTCGCGGCGCTCCCGCTGGTCGACCAGGCCCACCGCGTTCGCGCCGCTGGCCATCGCGGCCGCCTTGCCCCGGTTGCGGGCGTGCCACAGCACCACGGCGCCCGCGCCGCGGGCGACCGCCCCGGTTCCGTCGAGGGAGCCGTCGTCGACGACCACGACGAGGCCGACGCCGGGCAGCCCGGCCGCCGCCGTTACGGTCTGGCGGATGCGATCGGCTTCGTCCCGCGCCGGGATGACGACCGCTACGTCATCGACCTGGGATCCTGCTGGCATGGGCCGATCCTAAGCGAACCGGTTACCGGCCGCGTCCCCGTTACCGTGTCGCCTACTGTGCTCGCCTACTGGGGAACGGCCGGCTTCGGCCTGCTCCGGTTGGCGTCGTCGACGAGGGTGAACACCGAGTCGAGGCCGGTCACCTGGAGGATCTTGCGTACCGCGGGCTTGGGGGAAGCGATCTCAAGCTCGCCGCCCCGCTCGCGCACCCGGCGCAGGCAGGAGAGCAGCACGTTCATGCCGGTCGAATCGCAGAACTCCACGCCGGACATGTCGATCACTACCCGGGTGGGCATGCCATCGGCCAGGACCGCGCCGAGCTCGCTGTGCAGCCGCGGAGCGGTGTAAAGGTCGATCTCACCGGAAATGGTCACGATTGTGTGATCATCGTGAAATCGACTTGAGACATTTAGCTCCACGAGCCGAACCCTACCGCGCCGGGCGTCCGGAAGCCAGGCAACTACGCTGAGCGCATCCTTAGAGTTCCGTGGATAAGTCACCGGGAAGCAGGGCCGGATCCCTGCTCACCGGGCAGCACAGGCTGCGCGGTCCGCCGCGAGATCCGCACAGCTCGCTGCCCGGCACCGTGATCACCTCGATACCGATCCGCTCCAGCCTGGCCTGCGTGGCCACGTTGCGCTCGTGCGACACCACCAGCCCGGGGGCCACCACCAGAAGGTTGCCGGCGTCGTCCCACTGGTCCCGGCTCGCGGCCGCGGGCCCGAACCCGGTTTCCACCACCCGCAGCCGGTCCAGGCCCGCGGCCGCTGCCGCGGCGGCCAGGAAGGCCTGCGGGTGCGAGACCCGCGGGCCGCTGGCCCCGGGGGTCAGCACCCGGGCGGTCAGCGAGTAGGCGGCATCCGGGCGCATCAGCACCGTGTCGCTGCTCAGCATGGTGCAGGCGGTGTCCAGGCGCCGGCCCGCGTGACCGAGCGGGACCACGAGCACGGTGTGCGCGAGCCCGGCGTCGAAGACTCCGCGGGCCAGCCGCTCCACCCCGGGCGGGGGGCACCCGCCCGCGATCACGCCCGGGGCGGCCAGCAGCAGGTCGCCGCCGTGCAACGGCTCCAGGCCGGGCCGGTAGAGCGACTTTGTCCCAGCGAACAGAGGGTGGTGCGCGTAGACGATGCCGGCCAGTTCGGCGGGCAGCCGCCGGCCCGCCGCGGCCGGGCTGGCCACCGCCACCTGGTCGCCGATCCAGACGCTCTGATCGCGGAAGAACACCAGGTCCGGCTGTGGCCTGAGGATGAAGTCGGACGCGCTGAGCAGCTGGTACACGGCGCCGCGGCCGGAGCGGAACTCGCCCGCGGCGAGGCCGGTGATGAGCTGCTCGGTGAGCGCCTCGGGATCGAGCCCCTCCAGGTGACGCCGGACCTGGCCGGCCAGCTCGTCGCCGAGCATGACCGAACCGAGCGCGGCCGCGATCGCCTGCTGCCTGGCCGGCGCGTACTCCAGTACGTCCTGGAGGAGTTCGGTCAGGTAGAGCACCTGCACGCCGTGGTCCCGCAGGGCCTGGGTGAAGATGTCGTGCTCCTGCTGCGCCCGCGCCGCCCACGGCAGCCCGGCGAACGGCAGCTGACCGCCGCCGCGCGGGACCACCCGTTTCAGCTCGGCACCCGGCCGGTGCACGATGACCGCCCGGAGCCTGCCTACCTCGCTGTCCACCCCGCTGAACCGTGGCACAGCCGCGTCACTCCCCCCGTTCCCCCGGCAGCCGTAAGTCCTGAGTGACCTCCGCTAGCTGCTCTCCGTAGCCACCACCGGCGCGCCGACCACGGTCATCCGGCTTCCGGCCGGCACCTCGGCCCATACCGTGGTCCCCTCCTCGCCGGTGCTCGTGCCCCAGCGGCTGGACAGCTTCTCCACGATCCGCAGCCCCCGGCCCCCCGTCGCCCCCTGCGTCGGCTGGCCCAGCTTGGGCACGGTAATCCCGCCGCCGTCACTGACCGAGACCTGGACGCGGTCAGGATCGATGCGCCAGGCCACGCGGATCTTGAACCCGGGCAGCGGCGCCGCGTGCCGCAGGGCGTTGCTGAACAGCTCGCTGATGACCAGTGCGACGTCACAGACGGCGGAATCGTAGATATCGGCCGCGATCAGGTCCGACACCAGGCGCCGGCGGGCCACGCCGACGCTTGCCGCGGCGAACGGAAGCAGCAGTACGCTCGCCTCAGTCACCTCCATGCCAGCCCCAGCCCGTCTGTCCGACCTTGAGCGAACCCGGTACGAGCGGAAATGCCCCGTGAAAGCGCTCCGGAAACACGGGGACACTCCAGATATCTGAACGGTAACGGCGTCCCAGCAGAAACCCCCGGTGGCCCCGGCACCTGCCGCGGGCACGGTAACGTCTGTCCGTGAAGCTTGTCAGTTCATCCCCCCGCGCGCGGGCCGCCCGGCACGCCGAAGGCTCGCCCGCATGAGAGAGCGCGCACGTGATCAGGGCGGTCCGGGCACGCTGACCGACGACCTGGTAATCCCCGAGGTCGATCCGTCGACCCTGGCGGACGAGCCGCTGGCCGAGCTGGCCGCGAGGTACCAGCTCCGGCCGAGCGCGGCCAGGCCCGGTGTGCTCGTCTACGCCAGGCAGCTGTGGGAGCGGCGCCACTTCATCGTGGGCTTCGCGACCGCGCGCAACGTCGCGATGTACACCGAGGCCAGGCTCGGCCAGCTGTGGCAGGTGCTCACCCCGCTGCTGAACGCCGCCGTCTACTACCTGATCTTCGGCGTCATCCTGGACACCAGCCGTGGTGTGCCGAACTTCCTGGCCTTCCTCATCACCGGGATCTTCATCTTCAACTTCACCCAGCGGACGTTCATCACCACGTCCCGGGTCATGCCGGACAGCCTGCCGCTGATCCGGGCGCTGCCGTTCCCGCGCGCCTGCCTGCCCATCGGGTACGTGCTGATAGAGCTCGAGCAACTGGTCATGTCGATGATCGTGCTCACCGTGATCGTGCTGGCCTCGGGTGAGCCGCTGACCTGGTACTGGCTGCTCGCCATCCCAGCCCTGGCGCTCCAGGCGGTGTTCAACATCGGCATGGGCCTGTTCCTGGCCCGGCTGGGCGCCGGCGCGGATGACTTCAGCCAGCTGCTGCCTTTCCTCGTCCGGACCTGGCTGTACGCCTCCGGGGTCATGTTCAGCATCCAGACGATCGGCTCGCTGCGGCATCATCCGACGCTCACGTACCTGCTGCAGATCAACCCCGCCGCGGTCTACATCGGCCTGATACGGAACGCGATATTGCAGTCGCAGCGAATCGGCTGGCCTGGCAGCAAGCCGTACAGCGCCGCGAATTGCGCCCTCTACCACACCGGGAAAAAGGCTTACCTGGAATACAGTGCCTACTGCCACGGGACGGTGTCGATCGACGGGCTGTGGCTGTGGGGCGTCGGCTGGGCGATCGTGGCGCTGGTAGTGGGGTTCGTGTTCTTCTGGGAAGCGGAAACGAGGTACGGCCGTGGCTAGCGGGCCCGCAGCTGATGGTGCCGAGCCCACCGTCATCGTCGATGACCTGCACGTGGTCTACCGCGTGTACGGCGCGGGCGGCGACAAGGGCACCGCCGCGACCGCGCTGATGCGGGTGATCAAGCGCCAGCGCCGCCCGTCGGTCCGCGAGGTGCACGCGATCAGGGGCATCTCGTTCGTGATCAACCACGGCGACGCCGTCGGCATCATCGGCCGGAACGGCTCGGGCAAGTCGACCCTGCTGCAGGCGATCGCCGGCCTGCTCCCGCCCGAGCAGGGCTGCGTCTACACCAGCGGGCAGGCCGCCCTGCTCGGAGTCAACGCCGCGCTGCTCGACGACCTGACCGGTGAGCGGAACGTGGTGCTCGGCTGCCTGGCCATGGGGATGACCCCGCAGCAGACCAAGGACCGCTACCAGTCCATCGTGGACTTCTCCGGAGTGGGCAACTTCATCGACTACCCCATGCGTACCTACTCGACCGGGATGGCCCAGCGGCTGCGGTTCTCCATCGCGTCCGCCAAGAACCACGAGATCCTGATGATCGACGAGGCACTGGCCACCGGCGACGCGAACTTCCGGGCCAAGAGCCACGAGCGGATCGTCCAGCTGCGCGGGGAGGCGGCCACCGTGTTCCTCGTCGCGCACAACCTGGCCGAGATCGAGGCGAGCTGCAACAGGGTGATCTGGCTGGAGAAGGGCCAGATCATGCGCCAGGGCTACGACGTGCCCGCGATCATCGACGCCTACCTGGAAGCCACCGGCGGCGAGCCGCGCAAGCGAGACAAGCCCCATCAGAACGAGCACAGCGCCACCGCCTGAGAGCCGCCAGGCGGTCGCAACGGCGGTCGGAAGAAGGGTTCAGGCCGATCCCCGGACGACGATGTTAAAGGTCTCGGCCGCGAACCGGCCCGCGCCGGCCGACGGTAGCTTGGTGAACAAGATCAGCAGGTAGCGTCCCCGGACCGGGCGGGTGACCTTGATGGTGTACGTCCCGCCGATGCCGTCGGCGCTGCCCGCCGTCCGGAAGGTGGACAGCGTGGCGGCGGCGGGCGCGTCGTGGTTGCCGACCTCGATCGACACGTCGGCGCCCCGCTGGCGGCCGAACATGATCATGATGGAGCTGACGCTGACGGGACGGCCCATGTCCAGGATCAGGCCCGAGCCCTTCTTCAGACCGCCGGGCAATGTACTGCCGGGATAATGCCGGGTCTGCCAGGCGGCCACCGGATTCCCGTCGATGGCATACTTCGCGTCGGCGCTGTTCTCGTGGCCGGGGTCTTGACCAGGGGCTTCCAGCGCGTCGAACGCGACCACGCGGACCGGTTCGAGCACGGCGCGCTGGCCGGCCGCGGACGCACGGGAGGTGGCGCCGCCCGCGCGCAGCGGGAGAACTCCCCAGTGAACGGTCAGCCCGGCCGCGGCGACCAGGACCCCGGCCGCCGCCAGGGACCGCAGGGCCGGGTGCCCGCGAGTGGCGAGGACCGCCCGCCGGAAGGTGGCCCGGGCGGCTCTGCACAGGATGTAGGTCAGGCCCGCCATCGGCAGGACGAGCAGCACCATCGAGATGACGGTAACCAGCCCGGCCGCGATCTCGGCCCGCCCGAACTGCGCGACGGCGGCCTGCCGCCCGGCGCCCAGGGACCGGACGAGCGTCCGGACCAGGGCGGGGCTGTTGAGGATGACGAGGGTCAGCTCGGTGCCGAGCAGGGGGACGATGAGCATGACCCAGGCGGTGAGGATCAGCCGGGCCGGGCGCTTCAGGTCCTGCACCCGGGCATCCTTGGGCTGGCCGGGGATCAGGCCGCGGAGCGTGGGCCCGATGCGCCGGAACAGGTCGGGCACGCCGATCAGGTCCGCGAGGATAAAGTACCCGTCGAACCGCAGCGACGGCACAAGCTGCTGAACGATCTCCGCGTGGGTCAGCACGATCGCGCCGGCCAGCACCGCCAGGCCGGTCGTCCGGTATGCCGCCGTCAGCGCGAGCACGAAGATCGCGTTGAAGTAGACGCCGCCCAGGTCGGTGCGGACCCGCCCGGCCCGTCCCAGCCGGTAGGCGTCGGTGACGTTGGTGAAGAACGCCGGCCACATCACGTAGAAGCCCATGCCGATGACACCGGGACGCGCCCCGCCGTAACGGCAGGCGGCGGCGTGGCCGCACTCGTGGAACAGCGTGGAGAGCACGGTCAGGCCGAGCACCGCCAGCAGTGACAGCGGGTGCGACACCACGTATTCGGAGGCCGTGGTGACCTGGCCGCTGCGGAACAGCCACGTATCCGACGCGGTCAGGAAGGCCAGCACCACCACCACGACGAACGGGCTGAACAGCGGCCTGAACAGGCGCGCGACGAACTGCACGCCCGCCTCGGGGATCAGGGTGCAGCGCAGCTTCAGCGCCAGCAGCCCTGAGCTCTGCCGAGCGGCCCCGACTCCCGCCCGCGCCGGCTCGCCGCCCTCGAGCAGGCCGAGCGGAGCGAGCTTGCTGGCCACCAGGTACTCGATATTGCCGACGCTGACCGTCCGGCCGAAGACGGCGGTCACCTGCTCGGCGATCTCGGCGACCGTGCGGCGGCCGTCGATCCGGCTCAGCACCAGGTGCAGCAGCCGGGACAGCTGCATGACCTGGCCGCTGGGATGGCGGACCAGGTAGGTGACCACGGCCAGGCCCGACCCCTGGAACTCGCCGAGCGACTCGACCCCCGGGGCCAGCCGCGGCACCAGGGTACCGGTCGGTGGCCGGTAGTGGTCCGCGATCCAGCCCTCGGGCTCAGCGCCGAGGCGGAGCAGGGGAACGGTGGCGTCGGCGGGCTCCGCGATAGGACGCCGTCCTCGATCTGGCATGGCACGCCGTCCCCCGGGTCCGGCTGGCTCCTCGAACTGCGGCTGGCGGGGACCGCGGGAAACGCGGTCCCCGCCAGGGTTAGCCGACTGGCATGTCGTGATGCATGTGGTGATGCATGTGGTGATGCATGTGCTGCGGCAACACGATGTTGTGATCGTCGAAGCTGTTCACGATGTTGATGTTGTTGATGGAAACGGCTTTGCCGTCATGGGCAAACGCGGTGCTCGACGCCTTGATGACGATGGTGCTCAGGGTCTCCCGCTGCGGCAGCAACTCGGCGTTCTCGGACGCCAGCTCGGCGATGCTGAGTTCAGACATGATCTTTTCCTCCTATTTGGGTAGCCGATACCGCCCCTTACGGATATCGGGGAAGGCACGCGGCAGGTAGCCCGATCAATGCGCCGCGTCCACGACTGGAACCCCGCGCACCGGGCCTGCATGCTGCGCCCGGTACCCTGGTTGCGACTGTAATTCGGTATTAACAGTGCCGATCCGGCCAATAAGGGCACTACATCGACGGCCGGCGACCAGGGGGATGCCCAGAATAGGTAAACCGCCCGCCTGAAGGACGGTTCTCAAGGTACGCTCGCACTCGCACGACTCTCACGGAAACCAACTTTCCCGCCCCTCTCCCCCCGTGGGCATTAGGCCCGGTCCCGGTTATTGCCCGGGACCGGGCCTGGCAAACCCCTCTAGGCCGGGCAATCCTGCGCGGGCGACTTCGGCGCGCGGCAATTGATTACGAGCTGAAGCTAACAGACCCCGTTATGCGGCGCAAGTCCCGGACCGGCAAAAATAGCGTCGCTATCGGAAGAATCATTCGAGGCTGTCCGGTACGACTGCTTTCACACCGGACAAAACGAGCGACAGCCGCCGACTCCGGTCGGCGGCCAGCTTGCCCAGGTCAGGGTCGTGCTGAGGCTGCCGGGACGACGAGGCGATGAACGGCAGGCCGCATAGCCAAGGTCCGCTCCACGGTAAATAGGTGGTATTCCTGCGTTATACGCGGGGCGGGCCTGGGCTGGATGGATATAAAACCACGGACTGTCCATAAACCGGACACCAGATAACTGGCCTCTTCCCCTCTGGGGCGCATGTGGTAGGTTGCCGACGACCAGCAATGAAAGGATGACCGTGCTGCTCAAGACGATAAATGGAGCCCGGCGGTGGCGCCCTGGCGCGCTGGCCCTGACCCTGGCGGCGTTCATTCCGCCGGCCATTCCTGCCGTGGCGTCGGCCAGTACCGTCCCGCCCTCTTTTATGTACGGCCAGTATACCGGCAGCCCACCGCGGGATGTATTTATCAACGATGTAAAGGCGGTGGCCCGGACGAGCGGACACCCCGTCTTCAAGGTTAAATTTCAGTTCCGCGTGGGAGCCACTCCGACCATCAGCGCGGTCAACCGCGCGAATGCACGGACCAAGTGCACCGGTTGCAGCGCCATAGCGATCGGTTTCCAGGTCGTGACCACGACGGAGCGCCATCTCGCCGCCCTCCACTTGCTTGACGTAGCGACCGCGGACAGCACTGGATGCGCCCCGGACTGCAACGCCGTCGCGGACGCCTACCAGGTGGTCGTCGCGACCGACACGCCCTACCCCCTGAGCCTCGGCTGGATCGTGGACCCCCGCCAGATGTCCGACTTGTCCGAAATCCGGTCGGAGTTCCTGGCCCTGCCCAGTTCCGGCCTGACCATTTCCCAGGTGCAGAGCAAGTGCCAGGACCTCGTCAACCAGGTCACCACCATCTTGCAGTCCGGCTCCGGCGGGAGGCCGGAGCCGGACTACAGCAGCTTTGCCATGCCCTTCTCGCCGCCCGAGCACGGGGTCGACGCGGCCGGCGGGCCGACGCCCCGCAGCGAGCCGATCGTCAAGGTGTACCGCGACATCCGCTTTGGCTGGCAGATGGTCAGATGAGGTTGCCGTGACTCCTGGTACCGGCCAGCGGGGCCCTAACCCCTGGCCGGCCGCAGGCGCAGGCACATGACTGTCCCGCCGCCGGGGCGCGAGGCGGCGGTGACCTCGCCGTGCTGCGCCTCGGCCAGGCGGCGGACGATGAACAGGCCGATGCCGACGCCGCCGAACCTGCGCCGGTCGCCGGCCTCGCCCTGGAAGAACCGGTCGAAGATGCGCTCGTGGTCGCCGTCGGCGATGCCGATGCCCTCATCCTCGACCGTGACCTCGATCCAGTCCACGGTCACCCGGGCCCGGACGCAGACCGTGCCGCCGTCGGGCGAGTACTTGAAGGCGTTCTCGAGCAGCTGGCCGACGATGATGTCGGTGGCCATCGTGTCCCCGCTGGCCCGGGGCAGGCCGTCCGGGATGTCGGCGACCACCGCGTGCCCGTCCGACAACGGCCGGAACGCGGCGGCGGCCCCGTGCAGGACGGCGCCCAGGTCGAACGGGCCGTTGCTGACCGGCAGCTGGTCGGCGCCGGCCCGCGAGCCGAGCAGCAGCTGCTCGACCAGCCGGCCCAGCGACCCGGCCCGCTCGGCGATGGTCTGCACCGCGGCCCGCCGCTCGGTGTCGGGGAGCTGATCCCAGCGGCTGGCCAGCGTGCTGGCGAAGCCCTGCACCACGGTGATGGGCGTGCGCAGCTCGTGGCTGGTGGTGGCCAGGAACAGGTCCTTGGCCTCCTCAAGCTCCTTGGCCGCGGTGACGTCGCGGAAGTCGATGACAAGCTCCTGGCCGCCGTCCGCGATCGAGGTGCACAGGACGTCGAGCCAGCGCCCGTTCGGCAGCTTGTGGGTCAGCGTGGAGCCCGGCTCGGGCAGCGGGAACGAGGGGGGCCTCCCGATCGCGTCCGCCGCGGCTGTCCCGGTGATGCGGTGCGCGGCCGGGTTCCACTGCCGGACCAGGCCCGCCTCGTCGAGCACGGCGATACCGTCCGCGCTGCCGTCGATGACCGCCCGTTCATGCGCCCGCTGCCTGACCACTTCCTCGAAGGCCATCGCGTTGGTGAGGGCCACGCCGGCGTGGCCGGCCAGCAGCTCGAGCAGCTCAAGCTCGACGTGGCTGAGCTTGCGCCGGCTGTACAGCGCGTAGAGCGCCCCGTAGGGCTTGCCCGCCACGTGGGACAGGCCGAGCGCGATCGTGTGCAGGCCGGGCAGCGCCGACCAGATCAGGTCGTCGAAGCCGCCCGACTCACCGGTCGCCATCATGACTGTCTTGCCCGAACCCATCAGCTCGCCGACCAGGCTGGCGGACAGGGTGGCGGTCTTCCCGCGCAGCCGGGCGGGCAGGCCGGCCGTGCTGACCAGCCGGAGCGTGTCATCCTCGATGAGCACGAAGCCGCCCGCGTCGGCGCTGGTCAGCTCGCGCAGGCTGGCCGCGATGCGGTCGAGCACGGACTCCAGGTCACGCTGTGCGTTCATGTCGGCGACCACGTCGCCGAGACGGCGTACCACCCGGGCCCGTTCGGCCATATAGTGCCTGGCCACGTCGTCTTCCCCGGTCTGGTGGCAGACGTTGACCCAGCCGGTCACGTCGCCCGCACCGTCGGTCAGCGCGCTGGTGTCGATCCGCACGTCGATGACCGAGCTGTCCTTGCGGATCCTGCGGGTCGCGAAGGAGATCTGGCCGCCGCCCCTGACCCGTTCGAGGACCGCGTTGTGCTCGGCCTTCAGCTCCTCGGGGATGATCTGCGGCTCCAGGCCGACGACCTCGGCCGCGGCCCAGCCGAACATCCGCTCCGCCGCGGGATTCCAGAGCATCACGGTGCGATCGGTGCTGAACGCGACGATCGCGTCGGCGGCGCACTCGATCACCGCGCGGGCCGTGGCGTCCGTCCGGCTGCCGATCGTTCCCGCTTGCCCTTCGGTCACCTGAACATCGTGCCATGTGGTCGCCCTTGAGTACTCACATATGGCCGCGCGCTGATCTATAGTGCTTTTCAAATAACGAGTAAGGCCGTCCATCCGGGGCAATCATCATCGTATGGCTGTCGAGGAAACGGTCTTCCGCTAGGACGCGGATTATGGACCAGGCAGAATCAAGCCCGTCACCGGACCGGCCCGGACCGGATCGGCACCGACCGGACCAGCCGGACCGGAAGGGACCGCCTTCCCGCATGCCGCCACCCGAGGTGGCGGCGGAAACCGGCGCCAGGGTTCCCGGCCCGGCTCCGGGCGCCGAAATGCAGCAGGCCGCGCTCCGTCTCGAGCACCCGGTGATCGCGGGCTATGACGGTTCGGCCTCCAGCCGCAACGCGCTGGCGTACGCGGCCGGCGTGTCCCAGCGCCTTGGCAGGCCGCTGCTGGTCGTATACGTGTGCTCGTCAGGGGTCTACTGCGAGCCGCTGACCGGTCAGGTCGTGGGCGTGCCCAGGGATGCCGAGGCACTGGAGCGGTGGCTGCTGGCCGAACTGGACCAGATCACCGGGCCCGTCGACGTAGAGGTGCACGTCCGCACCAGGCGGGGCAGCCCGGCCAGGGAACTCGCCGCGGCCGCCGAGGAATTCAGCGCGGACGCGCTCGTTATCGGAGCGCCGAAGCACATCTGGCATCGTGTCGCGGGGTCCGTCTCCGGATGGCTGGCCCGCCATGCGCGCTGCCCCGTCATTGTCGTTCCATAACCAATATGTGGGCGAGGAGGGATTTGAACCCTCACGTCCTTTCGGACACACGGACCTGAACCGTGCGCGTCTGCCGTTCCGCCACCCGCCCCGCGCAACGAGTAGGTTAGCACGACCGCGAGCGCTCCCGCGCCCCGGATACGATCGTGGGCAAGGGACGCGAAGGGAGGTGGCACGTTGGGAGTTCTGCAGCGCTTCGAGCGTCGTCTTGAAGGCATGGTAGAGGGTGCCTTCGCGCGCGCCTTCAGGTCCGAGCTGCAGCCGGTCGAGGTGGCCAGCGCGGTCCAGCGTGAGATGGACGACCGGGCCGCCATCGTGGCCAAGGGGCGCACGCTGGTCCCGAACGATTTCGTCGTCGAGCTGGCCGAGACCGACCACGAGCGTCTCGACGTGTACGCCGAGAGCCTCGGCGTCGAGCTTGCCAACCTGGCCAGGGACTACGCCAAGGAGCAGGGCTACTCGTTCGTGGGCCCGGTGCGGATGCGGTTCGAGGGGGTGCCCGACATGACCACGGGCATGTTCCGGATCCGGTCCGGCGTCATCCGGGGCTCGACCATCGAGGGCGGCGAGATCCGGATGCCGGCCAGCGACCTGCCCCGTACGTCCGGACGCGGATTCCCCGGCCACCCGCGCCTGCTGGTCTCCGGCCCCGGTGCCCCCGGCGGCCCGGCCGGCGGCGACCAGCACACCTACGAGCTGCAGACGCCGGTGACGCTGCTCGGCCGGGGCACGGATTGCGATCTCCGGCTGGTGGATCCGGGCGTGTCTAGGCACCATGCCGAGCTAAGGGTGGAAAACGGCCAGGTCGTGCTGGTGGACTTGAGTTCCACCAACGGCACCTTCGTCAACGGCCAGCCGGTCAGGCGGGTGGCGCTCACCAACGGGACGCAGGTCTCGCTGGGCCGGACCACGCTGGTCTTCCGTCAGGACGGCCAGGACGAAGGCCAGGGCACCGCTTACTCGCGCACCACCTACTAGGCCAAGGGCGTGGCCGTACATGAACGAGCTTTCTCTCACCATCATCAGGGTGGCGTTCCTGGCCGTGCTGTGGCTTTTCGTCATAGCGGCCATCGGAGTCGTCCGCACTGACCTGCTCGGCGGCCCGTCGACGACGGCCCGGCGGGGCAAGGCCCGCCAGGCCCAGGCGCCGCGCCAGAGCCGTCCGGCCCGGCCTCAGCGAGCCGGGCGCGGGTCACCGCGGATCCTGGTGGTCACGGCGGGCGCGCTGAAGGGCACGAGCCTGGATCTCGCCCAGCAGCAGATCACGCTTGGCCGGGCCAATGATGCCACGCTGGTGCTCAACGACGACTACGCTTCAAGCCGACATGCCCGGATTTTCCCGCAGGACGGTCAGTGGATCGTCGAGGATCTCGGTTCGACCAATGGCACCTACCTGGACCGGCAGAAGGTGACGCGGCCGATGCCCGTGCCGATGGGTGTGCCGATCCGCATCGGTAAGACCGTTCTGGAACTGCGCAGATGACACTTGTACTCCGCTACGCGGTACGTTCCGACGTCGGGCTCCTCCGTGAAGGAAACGAGGACTCGGCGTATGCGGGGCCTCGCCTGCTCGCGGTCGCGGACGGCATGGGCGGGCACGCCGCGGGCGAGGTGGCCAGCTCGCTGACCATCGCCTCGATGGCGAAACTCGACTCCGAGCCGCCGGGCGGCGACATGCTGGCCGAGCTGGCCGCGGCGGTCGCGGCGGCCAACACCAGGCTGCAGGAAATGATCATCGCCAACCCGGCGGTCGAGGGCATGGGCACCACGCTGACCGCGCTGTTCTGGTCCGACGGGCACGCGGCGCTTTGCCACATCGGCGACTCGCGCGGCTACTTGCTCCGGGAGGGTGAGCTCTACCAGATCACCCACGACCACACGCTGGTGCAGTCACTGGTCGACGAGGGCCGGATCAGCGCCGACGATGTCTCCACCCACCCGCAGCGCTCGCTGCTGCTCCGGGCGCTGGACGGCAGGTCTGTCGCCGAACCCGACCTGTCCGTGCACGACGCCCAGGTAGGCGACCGGTACCTGCTCTGCTCGGACGGGCTGTCCGGGGTGGTCAGCGACGAGACGCTGCGCGAGGCGCTGACCACTATCGAGGATCCCGAGGCCGTCACCAGGCAGCTCATCGAGCTCGCGCTGCACGCCGGAGGGCCGGACAACATCACCTGCATCGTGGCCGATGTCGTGGACACGGCCGTGTCGCGGATACCCCCGACGGGGACCCCGGTGCTGGCCGGCGCGGCCGCGAACGCCCACGATCCGAGGCTGAGCACCGACGGCACCGGGCCGTTCGGCGGGGCCGGGGACCACCAGGGCAACCACTACACCGATGCCTACGAGGACGACGGGCAGCCGTCGTTGACCGTCGCGCGGCCCGTGGTGGCCCTCGACGACCTGGACCCCGACGAGTTGGCGCTCGCGCTGGCGAGCGAGAACGGCGCCGACATGACCGCGGTCCGGGCCCGGCGCAGCCACCGCGCCCAGCCCAAACGGGCCAGGCGGTCCGGCCGGCGCCGCTGGCCGATCGTGACCACCTCGCTGGTGGTGCTGCTGGCCGTCGTCATCGGCGGCGGCTACGTCGCCTGGCGGTGGAGCCAGGACCAGTACTACGTCGGCGCCGACAGCAAGGGCCAGGAGGTGGTCATCTTCCGCGGCGTCAACCAGCACATCGCCGGGATCAGCCTGTCCCATCCCTACCACGTGACCGGGATCAATCTCACCCAGGTGCCGCCGTCCTATCAGCAGCCGGTCAAGGCCACCGACGCGGCTAGCAGCCTGAAAGGCGCCCAGGCGATCGTGGCCAACATCCGCTCCGCCGTCACCAAGTGCCAGCAGGGGTACACCACGCTCCAGCAGTGGGTGGTCACGGACAACGCCTACCAGGCCGCGGTGGCGCTGGCCAAGAAGAATCACAAGTCGGCCAAGGAGATCAAGGCCATCCAGGGACCGGGCCCGCGGCCACCCGCGCCCTCGATGTGCCAGCCTCCCACCGCCTTCGGCATCACGCCTGATGCCCTCGTCCCGTCCCCTGGGGCCCCGTGAGCAGCATCACCGCCCCGTCGCCGGCCGTTGACCCGACGGGTCCGCTGCCCCCGGTGTCCCGCAGCAGGCGGCGCACCGAGCTGATCATGCTCGTGTTCGCCTTCGCCCTGGTCATATTCGCCCTCGCCAACGTCGGCTTCACGCTCAAGGGCAAGCTGCCCGCCGGGGCGGCCGTCTACCTCGCTGTCTACATGGCCATCGTCTTGATGGCGCACCTGGCCGTGCGGAGGTTCGCCCCGTGGGCGGACCCGCTGCTGCTCCCGCTCGCGGCCCTGCTGAACGGCCTGTCCATCGTGATGATGGACCGGCTGTCGGCGCAGGTGAATCCCGGCACCGGGAATCCCGCGATCAGCGCCTCGCAGGCCAACCTGCAGATCGCCTTCTCGGCGGTCGGCATCGGGTGCTTCGTCGCGGTGCTCGTCTTGGTCCGCGAGCCGCGCGTGCTGCAGCGCTACACCTACACCCTCGGTGCGGTCGGGATCCTGCTGGTGGCGCTGCCCGCGCTGCTCCCGGCGTCCATCAGCGAGGTGTACGGGGCCAAGATCCAGATCCGGTTCGGCTCGTTCACCACCATCCAGCCGGAGGAGTTCGCCAAGCTGGCGCTGGCCGCCTCGTTCGCCGGCTACCTGGTAGCCAAGCGGGACGTGCTGGCGCTGGCCGGCCGCCGCGTGCTCGGCATCGACCTGCCCCGGGCCCGCGACCTCGGTCCGATCCTGCTGGCCTGGGCGGCCAGCCTGCTGCTGCTCATCTTCGAGAGCGACATCGGCACCAGCGCGGTGTTCATGGGGCTGTTCGTCGCGATGCTGTACATCGCGACCTCGCGGACCTCCTGGCTGCTGATCGGTTTCCTCATGTTCGTGATCGGCGCGTTCGCCGCGAGCAAGCTGGTCGGCCACGTCGCGGAGCGGTTCGACATCTGGCTGCACCCGTTCACCCAGGCCAACGTGGAGGGCAACTCCTTCCAGCTGGTTCAGGGCCTGTACGGGATGGCCAGCGGCGGCCTGCTCGGCAAGGGCCTGGGCGGCGGCCAGCCCTACATCACCCCGCTGGTGCAGAGCGACCTGGTGTTCACCGCGTTCGGCGAGGAAATCGGGCTGGCCGGGCTGATGGCCATCTTGCTGATCTACGGGCTGATCGTGCAGCGCGGGCTGCGGACCGCGATATCGGTCAAGGACCCCTTCTCCAAGCTGCTGGCCGGCGGCCTCTCCTTCATGCTGGCCCTTCAGGTGTTCGTCATCGTCGGCGGCGTCACCAGGCTCATCCCGCTGACCGGCATCACCACGCCGTTCCTGTCACAGGGCGGGTCCTCGCTGGTGGGCAGCTGGATCCTCATAGCCCTGCTGGCCCGGGTGAGCGACACCGCCAGGCGCCCGCCGCCACGGCCGATACAGGAAGAGGGACTGACGCAGGTGGTGACGCTTCAATGAACCGGGCGCTGCGCCGTATCTCGATCGCGGTCCTCGTGATGTTCGTGCTGCTCCTCGTCAACGTCAACTACCTGCAGGGCTTCGACACCGCCAGCCTCGCGGGCAAGCCGGGCAACTCCCGCGCGTTCTACGCGACCCAGAACCAGTACCAGCGCGGCAGCATCGTCACGTCCGACGGCGTCACCATCGCCACCTCCGGGCTGAGCAGCAGCCCCGACGACTCCATCAAGTACCAGCGGAAATACCCGCTGGGCCCGGAGTACGCCTCCGTCACGGGCTACGACACGATCTTCGGCTCGACCGGGATCGAGCAGGCCCAGAACTCCCTGCTCTCCGGCAATGACTCCGCGCTGGACGTCAGGAAGATCATCGACCTGATCACCGGCAAGACGACCAAGGGCGCCACCGTCCAGGTCACGATCAACTCCAAGGCGCAGGCCGCGGCCTACAACGCGCTCAGGGCCCTGGGCAAACCGGGCGGCGTGGTCGCGCTGGACCCGAAGACCGGGGCAATCCTCGCCTTGGCCAGCTACCCGACCTTCGACCCCAACATGCTGGCCATCCACGACGGCGTCAAGCTCAACAAGGTCGACAAAGAGCTGCTCAAGGACAAGGCGGAGCCGCTGCTGAACCGGGCCCTGCAGGGGACGTACCCGCCCGGCTCGACGTTCAAGATCGTGACGAGTTCGACGCTGCTGACCCAGAGTCCCGCCACCACGATCAACACCAAGGTCGACTCGCCGACCACCCTCACCCTCCCGCAGACCCAGCACGTGCTGCACAACGACCAGGGCGAGGTGTGCGGGGACGGGAGCGGCCAGGTCCCGCTGATCACGGCGTTCGCCCAGTCCTGCGACACCACCTTCGCCAAGATCGGCATCCAGGTCGGCGCCAACGCCCTGAACGACATGGCGCATAAGTTCGGCATGAACAACATCAACCTGAGCATCCCGCTGCCGGTGGCGAAGAGCAACTACGTGATACCGGCCAGCCAGGCCCTGACGGCATTCTCGGCGATCGGCCAGTTCAGCGACACGGTCACGCCGCTGCAGGAAGCCATGCTCTCCGCGGCCATCGCCAACAACGGCACGCTGATGAAGCCCTACCTGGTCAAGCAGGTGACCGCGAGCGACCTGAGCACGGTGCAGGCCACGTCGCAGTCGGAGCTGAGCCAGCCGGTCTCGTCCTCGGTCGCCGACAGCGTGAAGCAGATGATGCTCGCCGTGGTGCAGCAGCCCGAGGGCACCGCCTACGCCTTCCGGCAGGCCGTCACCGGCCTGGAGATCGCCGGCAAGACCGGCACGGCCGAGACCGGCCAGGTCAGCCTCAACGACGCCGCCTTCACCTGCTTTGCTCCGTTCGCCAACCCAGATATAGCCGTCGGCGTCATAATTGCAGGCGGCGGTTACGGCGCCTCGGCGGCCGCACCCATCGCTGTGCAGGTCATCAAGGCATACCAGCAAGCCGTGGGGAATCAGTGAGCGAATATCTGCTGGCCGGCCGCTACCGGCTGACCGACCGCATCGCGGCCGGCGGCATGGGCGAGGTCTGGCGCGGCGAGGACAACCTGCTCACCAGGTCCGTCGCGGTCAAGCTACTGCCGACCGGCCGGGCCGGCGACGAGGCATTCCTGGCCAGGTTCCGGGCCGAGGCGCGGTACGCGGCCAGCTTGTCCCATCCGGGCATCGCCCGGGTCTACGACTACGGTGAGTCTGCCGAGTTCGGCGGCGCGTACCTGGTCATGGAGCTGGTCAACGGCGAGCCGCTGTCCGCGATCCTGGCCCGCGCGGGGCGGCTCTCCCCGGACGCCACGCTGGACATCGTCAGCCAGGCGGCACGCGCGCTCGACGCCGCCCACCAGGCCGGTATCGTGCACCGCGACATCAAGCCGGGCAACCTCCTGGTCGCCGCGGGCGGCACCACGAAGATCACCGACTTCGGCATCGCCACCGCGGTGGCCGCGGCCCAGGCGTCGCACCTGACCGAGACCGGCATGGTGATGGGCACGGCGATGTACGTGTCGCCCGAGCAGGCCACCGGCGCCCAGGTGACCGAGGCCTCCGACATCTACTCGCTCGGCGTGGTCGCGTACGAGTGCCTGGCCGGGCACCCGCCGTTCACGGCCCGCGAGCCGCTGGCGATCGCGTTCGCCCACAAGCACGAGCCGGTGCCCGCCCTGCCGCCGGACGTGCCGCAGCCGGTCAGCGACCTGGTTTACCACATGCTCGCCAAGACGCCGCCCGAGCGGCCAGCCAGCGTCCGGGCGGTCGCCGACCGGGCCGACATGCTGCGTGACGCGCTGGCCATGGGCGAGGCGGCGGAGCCCGGGTACCCGGGCGCGACCCGGGCCGACCTGCCCGCCGCGGCCACCGGCGCGCTGGCCGGCGCGGCAGATACCGGTGCCGCGCTGGCCGGCGGCCCGGGGGGCTTCGGGGGGTCTTGGGGTCCGCACCGCGCCGGCCGGCGCCGCCAGCTGGTGGCGGCCGGCTCGACCGTCGCCCTGTGCGCCGCCGCGGTCGCCGCCGGGCTGTACCTGACCGGGCACATGTCCGGCGGACAGAGCGGCAAGGTGGACGGCAACACGGCGCAGCACCTGAGCTCGCCGGCCACTACGCCGACACACCAGCCCAGTGAGCGCCCGACGCTGACACCGACGCCTAGCCTGGTCGTGAAGCCCTCGACCCCGGCACCGAATCCGAGTCGGCAACCCGAAGCCGACCAAGTTCGTAAAACCGACAACATCTCCCAGGAGCTCACCGCCGACGAGCCCGTCTTCCCCGGCGAGCAGCTCATCGTCCCCGACGGACACGGTGTCGCCGACCGTGACCCCGTCGTCTTCTTCACCTCCGGCGACATCGCAGTGAGACACTAGAAAAAACGCAGGGTGGTTTGGCACAGTGCGAGATATGACACAGCCCCGTCTGCTGGGCGGCCGCTACGAGCTCGATGGCGTGGTCGGCCGCGGCGGCATGGCCGAGGTCTACCGGGCGCGTGACATCAGGCTCGACCGGATCGTCGCGATCAAGACGCTGCGCGCCGACCTGGCCAGGGACCAGATCTTCCAGGCGCGGTTCCGCCGCGAGGCGCAGTCCGCGGCCTCGCTCAACCACCCGTCCATCGTGGCGGTCTACGACACCGGCGAGGATATGACCTCGGGCCTTCCGGTGCCGTACATCGTCATGGAGTACGTGGACGGCCGCACGGTGCGGGACCTGCTGCAGGAAGGCCACCGGCTGCTGCCGGAACGGTCGCTGGAGATCATCGACGGGGTGCTGCGCGCGCTGGACTACAGCCATCAGGCCGGCATCGTGCACCGCGACATCAAGCCGGGCAACGTGATGGTGACCCGCAACGGCGACATCAAGGTCATGGACTTCGGCATCGCCCGGGCGATGAGCGACGCCCAGTCCACGATGACCCAGACGGCCCAGGTGATCGGCACCGCGCAGTACCTGTCGCCAGAGCAGGCCCGCGGCGAGCGGGTCGATTCCCGCAGTGACCTGTACTCGACCGGGTGCCTGCTGTACGAGCTGCTGACCGGCCGGCCCCCGTTCACCGGCGACTCGCCGGTCGCCATCGCCTACCAGCACGTGCGGGAGAACCCGGTGCCGCCGTCCCGGGTGGACCCGGACGTCCCCCCGTGGGCGGACGCGATCGTGCTGAAGGCGATGGCCAAGTCTCCGGCCGACCGGTACCAGACCGCCGGGGACATGCGCGCCGACCTGCAGCGCGCCGCCTCGGGCATGCCGGTGGCGGCGGCACCGCCGACCCGGCTCGACATGTACCCGCAGACCCAGCGGATGGGCACGGGCACGATGATGGGCGGGGCGACCTCGCAGATCCCGCCGGTCGAGGACTACGACTACGCGGGCCGGGACTACGACTACGCCGGGCGGGGCCGGGGCGGTGGCGGCGGGACCAGCCGCCGCTGGATCCCGTGGGTTCTCGGCCTGGTGCTGGTGATTGGCGTGGTGGCCGGCGTGGCCTACTACCTGCTGGCCGGCGCGGGCAAGACCTACGCGGTGCCGCTGGTGAACGGCGAGTCCGTCACCAGGGCGCAGGCGCAGATCACCGCCCAGCACCTGCGCTCGACGGTGGCCTACCGGACGTCCAGCAGCGTCAAGGCGAACATGGTCATCAGCTCCAGCCCTCAGGAAGGGAACAACGTCCCGGAGAACACCCTGGTGACGCTGTTCGTGTCCAAGGGACAGGCACCGGTCGCCGTACCGAACGTGGTCGGCCAGCAGCAGAATCAGGCCGAGTCCACCTTGCAGGCTAAGGGCTTCAACGTCAACGTCAAGTCCGACTCCACCTCCTCACTGCCGGCCGGCCAGGTGATCAGCCAGAGTCCGAACGGGGGCACCGCGCCGCCGAACTCGACGGTGACGATCACCGTGTCCGGCGGGGCGGTCGGAGTGCCGTCGGTCGTCGGCGATTCCCAGGCGACGGCCACCCAGGTCCTGACCACGGCCGGCTTCCAGGTCAGCGTGCAGAACGGGTCGGGTCCGGCGACCGTGGCCAACGGCACGGTCTTCAGCCAGAACCCGCCCGCGAACGGCACCGCCGCGAAGGGCGCCACGGTCACCATCTTCGTGCAGACCGGGCAGTCGCCGAGCGCGTCTCCGTCCGATTCCGGGTCGCCCAGCGCGACGCCCAGCGGGCCGCCTAACGGCGGCGGGATCTTAAACCTCAACCAGTGAAACGCAGGAGGCCGTCGTGCCCAAGTCGCGCGTCCGTAAGAGGACGGTTTACACCCCTCCGCCGCCGAAGACGGGGCGGCGGAACGTCAGTGCGTCGTGGGTCGGTCCGGCCATCGTGGTCTGCCTGGTCCTCGGCCTCGCCTGGATCGTGATCTACTACCTGTCGTCAGGCTCGATACCGGGCCTGGCTTCCCTGGGCGCGTGGAACCTGGTGATCGGCTTCGGGTTCATCATCGCGGGCGTCACCCTGGCCACCAGGTGGCGCTGACCGGCGCTAGAACCCGCCACTGGTGAGCTGACCGCTCCTGACCGCTACCGCTACCGCGATCAGGGCCACCACCGCCACGGTGGCGGCGGCCTGGATGGCGGCGCGGTTCTTGCGCGGCGCGTACACGTAGGCGGCGGTGAGCAGCGCGCCGGTGAGCAGCCCGCCGATGTGGTCCTGCCACGCGATGACGTTATGGAAGAAGAAGCTGAGAGCCAGGTTGATGGCGATCAGCACGACGATCCCCCTGGTGTCGAGGTGCAGCCGCCGCGACACCACGAACCACGCCCCGAACAGCCCGAAAATGGCCCCGGAGGCCCCTACCGCGGGGTAGTTCGACGGCGCGAGGAAGTAGTACATCACCCCGCCGCCGACGGCGCTGAGCACGTACACGGCGAGGAAGCGCACCCGGCCGAGCAGTCCCTCGAGCGAGGGTCCCACGAACACCAGCGCCCACATGTTGAACAGGATGTCCATGAACCCCAGGCCGTTCAGGCCGGTGGCCGGGGCCAGGAACGCGGACGTGATCAGCCGGTACGACTCGCCGGCCGCCACACCGTGCAGCGCGCCGGTCGAGTTGTAGCGGGCGTACCCGAGCATTTCCAGGTCGGTGACGATGCCGGGGCGGACCCAGGTGACCAGGAATATCGCCACGTTGATGGCGACCAGCGTCCAGGTGACGACGGCGCCGGCGACCGGGAGGCCGCCGAAGGTGGTCCGCGCCCGGCGGGTGCTCCGCGCGCCCTCGCCCACGCACTCCACGCACTGCTGGCCCACCGAGGCCGCGCGCATGCAGTCGGGGCACGCATGACGCCCGCACCGGACGCAGGAGACGTATGTTTCCCGGCCCGGATGCCGGAAACAGGCAGGGATCTCTTCCCCGCCCGGCCCGGGATCGCTGGGCGTGCTCACAGCTTGGTCCGATCGTGCTAGGGAGCGGTGGTACCGCGGTCTATCGTGACCGACTCGATGGCCACGTCTTCCACCGGCCGGTCCTGGCTGCCCGTCTTGACCCGGCTGATCAGGTCGACCACGTCGGCGCCCTCGATGACCTCGCCGAAGATGGTGTGCCTGCCGTTCAGCCACGGTGTCGGCACGTTCGTGATGAAGAACTGCGAGCCGTTGGTGCCGGGCCCGGCGTTCGCCATGGCCAGCAGGTATGGCCGGTCGAAGACCAGGTCCGGGTGGATCTCGTCGCCGAACTTGTAGCCGGGGCCGCCACGGCCGGTGCCGAGCGGGTCTCCGCCCTGGATCATGAAGTCGGGGATGACGCGGTGGAAGATGGTGCCGTCGTACAGCTTGCCCGTGGTGGCCTGCCCGGTCTCCGGGTTCGTCCACTGCCGGCCACCCTCGGCCAGTTCCACGAAATTGCGTACCGTCTTCGGCGCGTGATCAGGGAAAAGCCGGACGACAATGGTCCCCTGACTGGTGCGCAACGTCGCGGTCAGCGTGTCTGTCATGGATTGACTCCCGGTCCGGCCAGTTAAACAGCCGGACATTTCGTCGTTGTAAAACTTCTCCTGCCATCACCGTACCGGTAGCGCGCGATGGTTGAACCCAGCGAAGCCGGGAAGCCTGTGATAACGGGATCACGCTCGGGAGGTTTACTGTGTCCCATATCAAGGACAACCGCACCACCGAAGGGGTGGCCGCGCTCGGCGCACGCGCGAAGGATCGCGCGAAGGACGCCGCGGCGCAGGCCGTCCCGGTCGGCAAACGCGCGGGAACGACAGCGGTCCAGGGAGTCCGGCAGGGCGTTCAGGGTGCCAGGGAGTGGGCGGCGCCGCGTATCGAGGATGCCGTTCTAGGCGCCAGGGAATGGGCCGCGCCCCGCATCGAGGACGCGGCGGATGCGGTCACCGTCACCGTCGCCCCAATGGTGGCGGAGGCGGTCACCGGTACCGTCGCCCCCAAGGTGTCGTCGGCTCTGCGGTCGACCGCCCGCCAGGTCAGGCCGGCCGAAACGGGCAAGACCGGCGTCCGGCGGCTGGTGAACTGGCGCTGGATGCTCGGCGTGGGCGCGGCACTGGCCGCGGCCGGCGCGGGCGCGGCCGTCGCCATGCGGCGTCGTTACGCCAGCGCCACCGAGGAGGCCAAGAACGCCACCGAGTCACCGGACGAAGACCAGGCGACACAGGCCGGCGAGCCCGCCGGCGACGCCGCGATCGGCTCGGAGGTGAACGGGCGGGTCAGCACGCCCGGCACGTAGTCACTCATATCCAGGCAACCGGCGCCGAAGGCGCCCGCGGCGCGACCACCGCCGCGGGCGCCTGGCGTTTAGCCTGCGGGCGCCCCGGGGCGCAACCGATCCGGTACCGTCTAACCGGAGACCCACGATGACCAGCAGACGGGCGATTCGGTGAGTGACAAGGAGCCAGCAGAGCGCCCGGGCTCGCGCGGGCTCATCCGCCTGACCGGCTGGCTCGCCGCGATCGCGATCGCCGCCTCCACGCTGATCATGATCGCGATCTCGGCCGCGGGCCCGAACATCTCGGTGCCCGCCATGCCCCGGCCGGGCGGCGGTCCCCCGTGGTGGCATCCGCTGCACCTGACGGCCACCTTCGTGACCGTGTCGCTGTGGGCCGCGATGGCTCTGGGCTGCGCGGGCGTGATCGCAGGCCTGATCGCGGTGGCCCGGGGCGCCCGCCCGCCGGTGCGGCCGGTCCTAGCGGCCGCGTTCCTGGCCGTGACGGTGCTCACCGTGCTCCCGCCCGCGGGCTCGACGGATTCCATCTCCTACGCCGCCAGCGGCCGCACGGCGGTGATCGGGCACAGCCCCTACGTGATGACCCCGCGGCAGCTGCAGCAGTCCGGGGACCCGGTGGGCCGGCAGATACCGTCCCGCCAGATCCCGCCCAGCTGGATGAACGCGATCTCGGTGTACGGCCCGGTGGCCACCGCGGCCGAGTGGGGGGCGGCCGAACTTGGCGGAACCTCGCTGGCCCGCATCACGTTCTGGCTGAAGCTGGAGGAAGCGATCGCCTTCGGCGTGGTCGTCCTGGCCCTGGATCGCTTGTTCCGCGCCGATCCGGAGCGGCGCCTGCGCGCGCACCTGCTGTGGTCGGTGAACCCGCTGCTGCTGTGGGAGATCGTCGCGGGCGGCCACATCGACGGCCTGGCCGCGGCGTTCGGGCTGCTGGGGATCATGGCGCTCCGGACGCATAGCCCGGCGGTGGAGGGCACCCCGCGGCCGCGGATCGGCGGCGCGGCACTGGCCGGCCTGCTGATAGGGGTGGCGACGGGCCTCAAGGTGGAGTACGCCCTGCTCGGCCTGGCCGTGGCCTGGGCCTGCCGCCGGTCGGCCAGGGCCCTGGCCGCCGCAGCGGCTGGCTTCGCCGTGGTGATCGGGCCGGCCTACCTGGCCGCCGGGACCGCCTCGATCAAGGTACTGCTCACCCGCAGTACCGGGATTACCTGGGACACCATGTACCAGCTCTTCTGGCGGCCGGTGCTCGGGTACACCCACTTCGGCGTGTCGAGCGTTCCCTCGCACCTCCAACTGGTCGCCTACCTGCTGTTCGCCGGGGTCGCGCTGCTGGCGCTGCTGCGCTTCCCCGACCGCGTGCCGGACATGCCTGCCGTCGCCCCGGCCCTGGCGCTAAGCCTGGCATGGCTGTTCGTCACGGCGTTCCAGCGTCCCTGGTACGACGTGATGGCTATCGGCCTGCTCGCCCTGTACTCGGCGTCGTGGCTGGACTGGGTGGTCCTGATCCGGCTGCTCGCGGGCGCGACCGTCTACGCCCAGGCCGTGCAGAGCCCGGCCGAGCCGCATTGGCTCTATGACCTCGGCCAGTTCAACGGCACCTGGCTCACGCCGGGTATCCGCCTGCTCGCCGCCGTCGCGCTCGTCTGGCTCTGCGTCTGGGGACGCTGGGGCTGGCGATCCCGGTCGGCCGTGGCCTCCGGGCAGCTGCCCGAATTGCTGCCCACGACCTGAACCCCACCCTGAACAGGGGTTGTCCACAAGCAGCCCCTGTGGATAACTCCGTGGGTAACGGCCCAGTACGCACAGTGTTACTGGCAACCCAATGCACTTCTGTGGATACCGCTGTGGACAACACAGCGGCCTGGCTAGCCCGTTGTCATAACCTGAGTTACCGCGGTTCCGGAGGGTCGCCGAGCGGGTCGGCGGTCAGGTACAGCCGCGGCCAGCGGCAGTCGACGAAGTGCTCGAGGTAACCCGTCAGGCGTTCCTCGAAGTCGTCGTCCTCGGCCTCGGCGCCGACCGCCCGCTCGACGCCTGAGTTGGCCTCCACCCCGAACGCCACCGCCCGCACTTCCCAGGCATCCCGCTGCGCGCCGTCGTACCAGCGCTGCACCGTTCCCACCTGGCGCGCGCAGGTGTCGCCGGTGATCGCCTGCCCGTATGTCCGCTCCCATTCCTGGCTGCGCGGGTGCGGGCCCGCGCCCGGGTTCTTCCGGTCGGCCGACTTGAGCGCGTCGAGGACGAGCGTCCACTTGTAGGCGGGGGCGAGCCACCTGGGTTCCTCCCGCTGGCACAGCCAGCTTCCCCGCGACATCCGGGCCCTGATCGCGGTGCTGACGTGGGCGGCGAGGCCGACCGGGCTGACCCGCACGGCGATCACCGGCACCCGGACGGCCAGGGCCGCGTCCACGCCGTGGGAGATGGCGCAGTCCCGCAGCCGGGACGGCATCATCTGCAGCAGGGAGAGCAGCGCGGTGCGCGGCACCGGCATGGGCCAGCCGGTCAGGTGCGCCAGAACCGACAGTTCCGTCCACAGCCTGACCGGCGGGTACTCGTCGAGCGCGCGCTGGGCCACGCGCATGTCCCGCAGCGTGCAGGGCCGGCCGGTGCAGTCGGCGCCGCAGGTAATGCTGCGCGGCCGGACCACTCCGGCCGCGGTGACGGTGGCCGCCTCCACGGCGGCCTCGCCGGCCGCCTCGCGGGCGGTGCCGTCGGGCATCCGGGTCAGCAGCGGGAAGTCCATGCCGTCGGTGAATACCGCGGCCTCGCCCGGGCTGAGCGTGACCAGGAACCGGTTCTGCGCCTGGGTCATGTTCATCGTCGCGCCCACGGCCTCGCGGTCGTCGGAGGCGGGCAGCCGGTGGGTGATCTTCACCGCCGTGTTCTTGATGACGTCGGGGACGAGGCGATCCGGGATCTGCTCGGCGATGACGAGACCCTCGCCGTAGGCGCGGATCTCGGCCAGCAGGCCGGCGAACATCTCCACCGCGTGCGCCGCCGCCCCCGCCGGAGCGCCGGATTCCTGGCGGCGGAGCAGCCGGTGGGCCTCCTCGATGACGGTCAGGTGCCGCAGGCCGGGAGATCCTCCCAATCCCGCCCGGCTGGCCATCCGGAGGTGCTCGGCCAGCCTGATCAGCACCGTTCCCATCAGGAACGCCTTGTCGCTGTCGTCACCCACGTCCTCGATCTCCAGCACGGCGTTGGTGCCGAGCAGCGCGCCGAAGTCGAGCTGGTGCCCGCCCTCGAGGAACCGGCCGGTGGTCCCGAGCCGCAGGCTGGACAGCCGCACCTTGATGAAGCCGAGCACGTCGTCGGTGATCCGCTGGCTGTAGCCGATCTCCCGGACGACCCTGACCGCGGCCCGCTGCAGGTCGGTCAGGCTCGGGTAGCCGGGATTAGCGTCCGCCGCGACCGTCTCGCCCAGCGCCAGGTCCCAGCCCGCCTCCTCGTACACCCTGGTCAGCGCCGCGCTGAGCACCTGGGGGAAGGGCTCGTCCGACCGGAAGGACGCGATGAACAGCGCCTTGACCAGATCCGCGTGGGTCTGCAGCGGGAACCGGCGGCCCTCGCCGTCCGCCGCGGGCTCGAGCGGGTTGAGGCCGGCCGCGATCGCGTCCGGCTCGCCCGGCCGGATCCGAACGACCCGGGCGATCGCCGCCCCGGCATCAGGTCCAGCCGACCCGGGGATGCCGGGTACTCCGGGGACTCCGGGTCCGGCCAGCCGCGCCGCCATCAGCCGGTACTCGGCCTTGGCCGGCTCCACCACCAGCCACGGGATCCCGGCCGCGGTGGCGGCCTCGAGCAGCGCCCGCACGGTCTGCGATTTCCCCGACCCGGTCGCGCCGCTGACGAACACGTGCCGGTTCAGCGAGTCCAGCGGCAACGTTAGCGGCCCCGCTGGGCGGCGGTTCCGGTCCAGGATCTCGCCGACGGTGATCACCGCGCGGCCGGCCGCGGGCTCCTGGGTCACGTCGAAATCGGGCCGCAGCGCCAGCCTGATGCCCGGCATCTCGCGCTCGGGCGGCCGGGACAGCGCGGCCACCAGCTCACTGCTCGCGCAGAACGGATGACCCGCCACCGCGTCGCCGCCGGCCGGAGGCGGCCCGGCCAGGTCTTCGAGCGTCTCCCGCAGGCCGCGGGCCGCACTAACGCTCTGCTGGTTCCGGGGGGGACGACTCCCCCGATCCCCCCCGGTGCTCTGCTGGCTCCGGGGGGGACGCCCCCCCGATCCCCCCCGGTGCTCTGGTGGGGGGCGATCGCGTAGGGCAGGCCGGACAGGTCGGCGGAGGCGCACACCAGCCCGGCCACCCGGGAGGCGGCTTCCGCGTCGGCGCCGCCCGCGAGCAGCCAGATCCGCCACATGCCCGCCGAGGCGCCCTTGCGCATCTCGGCGTGCCGCAGGTTCAGCCGGCGAGCCGCCGTGGCCCGTTCGGGAAACCGGTCAGAATCGCCGGCGGCGTACCGTTCCCGCTGGGCCAGTTCCTCGGCGAGTGAGAAGATCTCGGCCGCGCTCAGCGGTTCGGCGACGAGCAGCCAGCCGAACGGTCCCGGCCACGCGGCCAGCAGGCATTCCTCCAGCGAGGGTGCCTGCCGGTCCGCGGCGTGGCGTTCGTCACCGGGGAGCAGCCCGTCGCTTATCCCCGCGATGGCCCGCCACGCGGGCAGCCGCGCCAGCAGCCCGGTCAGCGCGCCGCGGCCCAGCGGCCGGGCTCGCGCGCCGCCGGGCAGGGCCAGGAAAACCTCCTGGCCCGCGTCGCTGCCGACCAGGCCCGGGCCCGCGACGAGGAGTTGCACCGGGCCGTCCGTGTCGTGCCTGACCCAGCCGATGGCCAGCGCGCCGGAGCCGCTGCCCTTGGTTTCCGCCCCGGCGTGATACGCGGCGACCAGGGCGGCGAGCCGCTGGGCCCGCCCAGGGTCGCCGGAGTCGGCCGGTGAAGGCTGGGTCGCACCGGGTTCGGGCCGACGCGGGATCTCGGTGATCCGGTAGGCACCGAGTTCGCTGAGCGCGTCCCACGCTAACATCGCGACGCTCCGCCCGTGTCCGCCGCGAGCACCACCAAAGGCTGCCAATCAACACGTTTGCCCGTTACCGATACAAATAGATTAGGCAGCGTGGGGCGGCCTTGGGAAGGCCGCGGCTAAGGACCGCCGGTCGCTGGCCGCCTCGTCCCTGACGGTCCACGGCGACCGGGCCTGCTCGTACAGCGGGTACGGCTCGTACCCGGGCGGGTATCCGTAGCGCCAGTCGGGCCGGCTGCTCTCCTCGTTGCCGTACGGCGCCCCGGTGTCCCGGTCTGCCTGCCAGGACTGCGGCGGGTACGTCCGCCAGTCCCACGGGTCGTACCGGCGCCGCCCGGCCCCTGCCCGGTGCGATCGCGCCCTGAGCTGCAGCAGCGCGTACGTCGCGACGGCGAGCGCCGCCACCGCGACCAGCGCGATCCGGCCCGCCGCCGAGCCGTTTCCGTCGGTATAGCTCGCTGCCAGCCACGTCGATATCATCTGGCTCCCCAGCCTTTCCCCGCACGGGATCAGTACCAGCCTTTACCGGCCACGCGGAAAGGCACCTGCGTGGCCGGTGCCGCGGTCGCCGTCGTGATGAAGGCGGTTATCTTGGCGGCCGCGAGCACGGGCCACTAACCCGGATACGAGGACCCGGCCGGACCCGTTCGGCCCGGGCGAAGAGCGTAAGTTTCTCGTCACAAGTCGTGAGCGCCGAGGACCCTGGTCAGGTAGGCGTTGCCGAACCTGCCCTCCCGGTCGACCTCGGCCCGGACCCGGCGGAACTCGTCGAACCTGGGGTAGAGCGAGCGGAGCCGCCCGGAGTCGAGCGAATGCAGCTTGCCCCAGTGCGGGCGGCCGTCCACCTCGGCCACGATGGACTCGAACCGGTCAAAGTATTCCTGGTAGGGCAGCCCGGTGTACTGGTGGATGGCGACGTAGGCGGACTCCCGGCCATACCCGGTGGAGAGCCAGATGTCGTCGGCCGCCGCCACCCGCACCTCGACCGGGAACATGACGGGATGATGCAGCCGGGGCACCGCATGGCGCAGTTCGGTGATCACCTGGCCCAGTGATTCACGTGGAACGGCGTACTCGGACTCGGCGAAGCGGACCCGGCGGGGAGTCACGAACACGCGGTGGGAGGTGTCGGTATAGGTCCGGGTGGAGAGCGCGGCCGAGGAGAACCTGTTCAGGGCCGGGATGAGCCGCGGCCTGGCCCGGCCGAGACGGCACAGCGCCCCGAAGCCGGCGTTCTCCATCACCTCGAACTCCCAGAACCTGCGCCAGGCCGGCAACGCCGCCGGAACCGGCGTACCGCGCTCCGCGTCGCCGCCTGTCAGGCGGTTGTTCCGCTTGACCAGCGCCTGGCGCCCGTAGGGGAACCAGTAGAACTCGAAGTGGTCGTTGGCCGCGGCCAGCTCGTCGAACTGCTCGAGGACCTCTTCCACCGGCAGCGGGCGCTCGTCGGCCACCAGCATGAACGACGGCACGCAGCGCAGCGTCACCGTGCTGATCACGCCGAGCGCACCCAGCCCCACCCGTGCCGCGGCGAACAACTCGGGCCTGGTCGAGGCCGAACACGTCACCACCGACCCGTCCGCCAGCACCAGCTCGAGCGCCTCCACCTGAGTGGCCATCCCGCCGAGCCGGGCGCCGGTGCCGTGCGTCCCGGTGGACAGCGCGCCCGCCAGCGTCTGCGCGTCGATGTCGCCGAGGTTGGCCATGGCCAGCCTGAGGCCGCCCAGCTCGGCGTTGAGCGCGCGCAGCGTCGTCCCGGACCGCGCGGTGACCAGGCCGGTCGCGGTGTCCGCGGCGGTGATACCGGTCCAGCCGGACAGGTCGAGCGCCACGCCGGAGGTCGCGGCGGCCGCGGTGAACGAGTGCCCGCTGCCGAGCGCCCGCACCGTCAGCCCGGCCGCGGCCGCGTCCCTGACCGCGGCGGAGATCCCGGCCTCGTCACGCGGCCGGCTCCAGCGGGCCGGGGTCGCCGTCGCGGTACCGGCCCAGTTGCGCCATACGCGCCGGCCGGAGGAAGGCTGAGCGGAAGGCTGGGTCCTCATTCTGGAGAGTATTCATATTTCATCACCGCTGGTCTACTGTGCGAGCATGTCTGTCGACCAGGGTCGCCGTCTTGCCGGACTAGTCCCGAACCGCACCCCGGAGACCGTCCGCGCCCGGTACGACCGCGCCACCGCCGACCTCGACCCGCCGCTGGCACTCGTCGACCTGGGCGCGTTCGACCGGAACGCCGCCGACATGACCCGCCGGGCCGCGCTCAACGGGACTGGGGGCCACCCGGTCCGGGTGGCGACCAAATCGTTGCGCTGCCGCTTCCTGATCGAGCGCGCGCTGGCCGCACCCGGCTACCAGGGCGTCATGTGCTATTCGCTGGCCGAAGCCCTCTGGCTGCACGCCGCGGGAACCAGTGATGACCTGCTGGTCGCGTACCCGACCGCGGACCGCGGGGCGCTTCGGGCGCTGGCGGCGGACGGCGAGGCCAGGCGGCACGTCACGATCATGACCGACTCGCAGGCGCACCTGGACGTGGTGGACCGCGCGCTGGGCGACGGCCACCCGGAGATCCGGGTCTGCCTGGACCTGGACGTCTCCTGGCGCCCGCTGGCTCGCAGGCCTGCCCTGCACATCGGCACCCGCCGGTCCCCGCTGCACACCCCGGAGCAGGCGGCGGACTTCGCCCGGGCGATCACCCGGCGGCCGGGCTTTCGCCTGGTCGGGGTGATGGGCTACGAGGGCCAGATCGCGGGGCTGGGCGACGCGCCGCCCGGGCATCCGGTCAGGGCCCAGCTGATCAGGCTGATCCAGGGTCGCTCGATGCCCGAGCTGATCCGGCGCCGGACCGAGACGATCCGCCAGATCCAGGCCCTGACCAGCCTGGAGTTCGTGAACGGCGGCGGCACGGGCAGCCTGGAATCGACCGCGCGGGACACCTCGGTGACCGAGCTCACCGCGGGTTCCGGCCTGGTCGGCCCGACCCTGTTCGACGCCTACCGCCGGTTCAGCCCCGAGCCGGCCCTGCTGTTCGCGCTGCCGGTCGTGCGGCGGCCCGGGCCGGGCCTGGCCACGCTGTTCTCCGGCGGCTACGTCGCCTCCGGCGCCGGCACCCCGGACCGGCTGCCCCGCCCGCACCTGCCGGCCGGCCTCAGCCTTACCGGGACGGAGGGCGCCGGCGAGGTCCAGACGCCGGTCCGCGGCGCGGCCGCGGACCAGTTGCGAACCGGGGACCGGGTCTGGCTGCGCCACGCCAAGGCCGGCGAGCTGGCCGAGCGCTTCCGCGAATACCACGTGCTCCACGAGGACGGCCAGCTCACCACGGTTCCCACGTACCGCGGCGAGGGCAGGTGCTTCGGCTGAGGTCCTGATCGCCTGAATTGAGCCGAACGGGCTGTATCAACCGCCCGTGCTCACTCTCTGTCCAACCGTGGCGGCACCGTCGCCGTCCATATTGGTGTCATGGCTCACCGAGCCGCTATTGGACTGTTGAGAGTTGAGGGTTGGAAGATCATGCTGACGACGAATGTGCGCCGTGTCCGGCAGGTACGGACCCGGCGGGTCGCGGGCTGGGCGGGGATCGTTTGCGCTGCCTTGCTGGCGACCGCGTGTAACGCGGGGAGCGCGACCGCGGCCCCGCCATCGAGCCAGGCCAGCGTGGCGCTCGCCGCGAAGACCGCGACCCGCGTCTACCTGGCCGAGGGTCAGGACATCCGCGGGACCTTGCGGTACCGGCCGGCCTGCAAGCCGGGTTGCCCCCTCTCCGGGGACTCCACCGCGATCCTGGCCAGGATGACGTGGCGTACCTGGTCGGCCAGCAAGGCCGTCGGGACGGGTACGTACGACCTGGACGGCTGCAACCCCAACTGCGCCGCCGGCCCGGTCTACACGGTGCCCGCGGTGGTCACGCTGAGCCACCCGGTCAAGGTGTGCCACTCCTCCGGGACCCGCTGGGTCTGGACCAAGGCCTCGTTCCGGTTCCCGCACGGCCTGCCGAAGGCGCTGCGGGGCAGCAACGCGCCGCAGAACCCGTGGGTGTTCTCCCCGGTGATCTCCGCTGCCCGGCACAGCTGCGCCAGCTAACCGGGCTGGCTAACCGGGCTGGCTAACCGCGATCTGATCGGCGATGGCCCGCATGCCCCGGGCGAGTTCGGCGGATGAGGGGGCCCGCCCTGGGTCGATCAGCCACTGCACCAGGACGCCGCTGACCAGCGCCTGGTGCAGTGAGCCGATCGCCCGCGTTTTTTCCTCGTCCGTGTCGTCCACCCCGTAGAGCAGCCGCGCCCACAGTTTCCTGCCGTCTTCCAGGCCCTCGGCCACGGCGGCGCGCACCTCGGGGTCGCGCTGCGCCACGGTGAAGATGTCGAAGGTGGCGAGCCACACCTGGCTGCTGGTCCTGAACGAGTCGATGACCCGGGTCCAGAACCGCTCGAACCGCTCCAGGGCGCTGGGCTCCAAGGCGCTGGGCCCGGGATCCGGCTCGCCGATGGCCCGCGCCATCTCCGCCCCGAAGTCGTCCATGGCGGTGAGCACCGCGGCGTTCAGCAGCGCCTTGGTCGAGCCGTAGTGGTAGCCGATCGAGGCGAGGTTGGTACCCGAGGCCGCGACGATGTCGCGGGCGGTGGTGTGCGCGTAGCCCTTCTCCCGCAGGCAGCGAACGGCGCCGGCGAGCAGGTCTTCACGATGGCCCATGGAATGATCCTAGCGGGAGATCTATACAAATGTACTATACAGATGTCTTATACGTTTGTATGATACCGGCCATGAGCAACACAGCCATGGAGAACCGAACCCTGCAGAACCAGCGCATCCTGATCTCCGGCGCGAGTGTGGCCGGCCCCTCCCTGGCCTGGTGGCTCGCCCGGCACGGATTCCGCCCCACCGTGGTGGAACGCGCGCCGCGGTTGCGCGGCGGCGGCTACGCGGTCGACTTTCGCGGCGCCGCTCACCTGTCCGTGCTGGCCAAGATGGGCATCCTGGACCGGATCCGGGAACGGCAGACCCACCTGTCCGCCACCACCTACGTCGACGAGGACGGACGCCCGGTGGCCAGCATGCCGGCCGGCATCTTCGCGGGCGACGTGGAGATCCTCCGCGGCGACCTGGGCGCCATCTTGCACGAGGCGACCATGGACGGCACCGAGTACCTGTTCGGCGACTCGATCACCGGGCTACGCCAGGACGCCGGGGGCGTGAACGTCACCTTCCGCCACGCGCCGACGCGCACCTTCGACCTGGTCATCGGGGCCGACGGACTGCACTCCTGCGTGCGTGCGCTCGCCTTCGGCGACCACCCGGATCCGGTCCAGGACCTCGGCCTGTACGTCTCCATCTTCGGCGTGCCCGACCGCTACAGTCTGAACCACGAGGGCCTGCTGTACAGCGTGCCCGGCCGGACCGCCGCGATCTTCAGCGCACCGCGGACGGATGAGGCGGTGGCGCAGTTCTTCTTCGCCGCCCCGGACGGCGGGCGCATCGAGTACGACTACCACGACACCGCCCAGCAGCAGAAGATCCTGGCCGGCGCCTTCGAGGGCGTGGGCTGGCACGTGCCAGACCTGCTCGGCCAGATGCCCGCGGCGGCCGACTTCTACTTCGACTCGGTGAGCCAGGTGCGGCTGGACCGGTGGTCGTCCGGCCGGGTCGCGCTCATCGGCGACGCGGGCTACGCCGCCGGACCCGGCGGCAACGGCACCGGGACCGCGGTGGTGGCGGCTTACGTGCTGGCCGGCGAGCTGGCCGCGGCGCGCGGCGACCACCGTGCCGCCTTCGCCCGCTACGAGCACCTGCTGCGCGGCTACGTGGCCGGAGGCCAGAAGCAGGCCCGCGGCGGCCGGGACTTCCTCGCCCCGGCGACCGCGAAGAAGATCCGGCAGCGCGACCGGTTCTTCCGGCTGCTGCCCTACCTGCCCGCCAAGGGCCTCATCAGGTACCTGTCCACCCGGACCGCGACCGCCATCAAGCTGCCCGAGTACCCGTAGCAGTGCGGTGCTGCCGGTCCGGCCCGCGGCGTGGGATTCTCCCGGGATAGCTGGCATGCTTACTGAGGTGGAACCGCGGGTGTCGAGTCCGGTCCTGGTCGGCCGGTCGGTCCAGCTCTCCGCGCTGGATGCCGCGCTGGCCGGGGCGGGCCGGGGCCATCCGTCGGCGATCATGATCGGCGGCGAGGCCGGGGTGGGAAAGTCCCGGCTGGTCAGGGAGTTCGCCGAGCGGGCACGTGGCACGGGGGCGCGGGTGCTGATCGGCGGCTGCCTCGAGCTCGGAGCGGACAGCCTGCCGTTCACCCCCTTCACCGCCGTGCTCCGCGAGCTCGTGCGCGATATCGGCGCGGCGGGCGTGGCCAGCCTGCTGCCCAGCGGCAGCAGCCCGGAGCTGGCCCGGCTGCTACCGGAATTCGGTACCCCGGCCGGGCCGGACGAGGCGGGCGAGGCGCGGGCCCGGTTGTTCGAGCAGATGCTCCTGGTCCTGGAGCACCTGGCCGAAGCCGGTCCGGTGGTGCTGGTCATCGAGGACATGCACTGGGCCGACCAGTCAACCCGGGACCTGCTGGCCTTCCTGATCCGCAACCAGGGGTCGCTCGACGGCGTTCTGATCGTGGTGACCTTCCGGTCCGATGATCTGCACCGGACGCATCCGCTGCGGGCGCTGCTCGCCGAACTCGACCGCGTCAACCGGGTCACTCGGATGGACCTCGCCCGGCTCACCCGCCAGGACACCGGCCGGCTGGTGGCGCAGATCACCGGCCGTGAGCCGGGTGACGGCCTGCTCACGGCCGTGTACCGCCGCGCCGAGGGCAACCCCTTGTTCGTCGAGGCCCTGGTGGGTGACGGCGAACCCGGCTCCGGACTGCCGGAATCCCTGCACGACCTGCTGATGGCGGGGCTGCGGCGGCTGCCGGAAGAGACGCAGGAGGTCGTCCGGGTCGCCAGCGCCGGCGGCGAGCGGATCGGGCACGGCCTGCTGACCGCGGTCACCGGGCTTGACGGCGCCGCGCTCGGCCGGGCGCTGCGGCCGGCCGTTTCGGCCAACGTGCTGCTGACCGAATCCGAGGGCTACGTATTCCGGCACGCGCTGATCCGCGAGGCGGTACACGACGAGCTGCTGCCCGGCGAGCGAGGCCAGGTGCATAGCCGGTTCGCCACGGTCATCGAGGCCGATCCGGCGCTGGTGATGCCGGGCCGGGCCGCGGCCGAGCAGGCCTGGCACTGGTTCGCGGCGCACGACGCGCCGCGGGCGCTGGTCAGTGCCTGGCAGGCGGCCGGTCAGGCCGACCGGTCCCTCGCGTACGCGGAGCAGCTGGCCATGCTGTCCCGGGTGCTTGAGCTGTGGGAGCAGGTGCCCGACGCCGCCGAGCGGATCGGCGCCGATCACGTCGCGGTGCTCGAGGAGGCGGTCAGGACCGCCGAGCTGGCCGGCGAAGACGACCGGGGAGTCATGCTGGCCCAGGCGGCGCTGCGGGAGATCGACACCGCCGCGCAGCCGATCCGCGCCGCGCTCATGCTCATGACCATCGGTCATCTGAAGTACTACCTCGGCCGGAAAGACTATGCCGGGGACCTGGAGGAGGCGGTCCGCCTCGTCCCGGCCGACCCGCCGAGCCCGGCGCGAGCCCGCGTGCTCGAAAGGCTGGCCCACTTCACCCTGAAGGTGCACGGCGGCTGGGACAACCCCGGACTCCGGGCGGCCGCGGAAGAAGCGGTGACCGCCGCGCGGCGGTCCGGTGATGCCGCCACCGAAGCGGCGGCCCTGGTCACCCTGGCCTGCGCCGAGCCGGTCACCGGAAACGTGGAGCATATCCGGGCCATGCTGGCCCAGGCCCGGGCGATCGCCTCCGGGGCCGGGGCCTTCCAGCCGCTGCTGAGCGCCGCCATCACGGAATCGGACGTGCTGGAAGGCGCGGGCCTGCATGAACAGGCCGCCGAGGTGGCCCGCGAGGGACTCGCGGCCGCCCGTAAATACGGGCTCGCCCGGACCTACGGCGCGGTGCTGGCCAATAACGTGGCCGAGCCGCTGGTCTCGCTGGGCCGGTGGGACGAGGCCGGCGAGATCATCGAGCACGGCCTGCGGCTCTTCCCGGCCCGGCTGAGCCGCGCCTGCCTGTGGCGGCTGGCCGGCGACATCGCCCTGGCGCGAGGCGACCTGCGCGCCGCGGCGGATTCGGTCACCTCGATCAGGTCTGCGACCGATGACGCCAGGTACGACGCCCAGTATCACCTGCCGCTGATCCGGCTGGAGACCGAGCTGCGGCTGGCTCAGCGGCGCCCGGCCGACGCCATGTCCGTGGTGGGGGAGGCCCTTGATCGCCACGACATGCGGCCGAGCCCTCGCTACGCCTGGCCGGTGCTGGTGACCGGCGCCCGGGCGTGCGCGGCCGGCGCCCACGACGGCATGCCCACGGAGGCGGCGGCGCTGCGCGACCGGCTGCGGACCGAGGCGGCCGCCCTGACCGCGGACGGGCTCGCGCAGCAGGCCTGCCGGCTGACCTTCGCCGCCGAAGCGGAGCGGACCGGCGATGCGGTCGCGGCCTGGGACGAGGCCACGCGGGCGTGGGAAGCGACCGACCAGCCTTACTCGCTGGCGGTGGCCCTGCTACGCGCCGCCGAGGCCGTGCTGAGCGGCGGCGACCGCGACGGCGGCGCATCCCGGCTGAGCCGCGCCGCCGCGCTGGCGCAGCGGCTCGGCGCCCGGCCGCTGAACGACGACATCGGCCTGCTCGCCCGGCGGGCCAGGATCCCGCTCGGGCCGGGCGGCGACGGGGACGCCCCGGTGCGAGAGCCGGACCGGCGGGGCCTGACGGCGCGTGAGTTCGAGGTGCTGCGGCTGGTCGCGGCCGGGCGCAGCAACCGCGAGATCGCCGCCGAGCTGTTCATCTCGGCCAAAACCGCCAGCGTGCATGTTTCCAACATCCTGGGCAAGCTCGGCGTGACCAGCCGCGGCGAAGCCGCGGCCGCCGCCCACCGGCTCCGCTTGTTCGACTCTCTCCCGGCCGACACCCCGATATGACCGGCGTCGTGCCGGGAGGGTGCCCGCACCAGGTGCCATTAGTCAGGTCTTATTTAGCATCCGTCGCTCAGGTAATCAGCGTAGACGCTATCGGCTTTCTCGTCATAATATTCTTCGGCGAGGCGGTCAGCAGCATAGTTCACCAGGTCATTGTTATCCCAAGCCTGCTCGGCTTCGTAATAATAACTGTGACTATAATCCCAGGCAGTATCTGCCTCGGCCCAAAGGACCTGGCAATTCACTGGATCGGTCCTCATCGCCTGCGCTGCTCCGGCGGCCGGGCCGATCAGGGCCGCAACGGCAGCGATGGGCACTGCCCCGATGGCGAGCCTGCGTACTATGACGCTCCGGCCCACTGCGTGAAGCTTCATAGACTCTCCCGGTTGATCTGGACTGGATGAATGGCGTAGTGCCAGCGGCCGCTATCGGCCAGCTGCCTGATGCAAGCGTGCGCAGCGCGGGCGGGCCGCCTCTACGGGAGAGCACCCCGTATTCAAGGCATGGAATCCCCATTTTCGGGTGCTGGGGTGCCCGAGCTTGGGCTTGGGACCCGCGCGCGTGGTCCGCCTCACCACATAATCACCCGATCGTGGACAGTTACCCCTCGACATGCGCGGGTCCCGGTCCACGATGATGCCATCCCGGCCCAGTAAATCCTCGGCGCCGGCGGTGCCGGGGACCGGAGCGATTCCCGCGCGGGGCGTAAGGAGGGTACCCGCCTTAGACGCAGTCTGAGCCTGCGCCGGACAGCATCTAAGGCCCCTTCGACCTGGGAATACTAGGAAATCGCCCGATCCGCGGCCCCCTGCCTTAGCCGCATCCTCGATATATAGGCAAGTTCGCCTCGAGGAGGCCGCGATGAACCCGAACCCCACCGTCAGCTACGACCTCGCCCAGGCCAGGATCGCCGACTTGCGTCACCAGGCCCGGCGCGAGGGCCTCGCCCGCGCCGCGGCGCGCTCCGCCCAGCCGGACCAGTCGCGAGTCCCGGGGCGCTTCCGGCTCGTCCACAGGCACCGGGCTGCCGCAGCCGCCGGCTGAACTGGCTCAGTCAAATAGGAGCCACCATGTCATCCGTGCCTTGTGACCGCAGCGTCAGCTCCGCCCGGGCCGATGCGCTGTTCGCATCGGCGCTGCAGCGCTCCGACCGGCCCAGCCCCGGGCAGGTCCGCCAGGCGATCGCCCTGGCCGTCGCCAGGTACGGCGGCCCGGGCTGCGCGGCCCGGGTCGCGCAGGCCTTCGGCGAGCACCCGGAGACCGCCGTCACGCGGATGCGCTGGGCGCGCGCGATGGTCGCCCGTGCCGTCCCCGCCGCCCGCCTCGCCGCGTGACCCGCACTCATAACACTGGGCTCTAACACTGGGCTCAGCGCCCTGGTCTCGATGACGGCGAAGGTGGCGGGGGGCATCGTGACCGTGTCCTGCTTGATCGCGACCCCCGGGCTGGACGCGGCGAGCACGCCGGTGCCGCGCTGCCCGAGCGGCAGCCGGACGGCCTTGCCGCCGAGGTTCGCCGCGATCCGCAGCCGGCCCCGGCGGACCAGCAGCCAGCGCGCGTTCTCGTCGAAGTCGGCCTGCACCCGGTCCAACCTCGGATCGGTCAGCTCGGGCCGGCCCCGGCGCAGCGCGATCAGCTCCTGGTACCAGGCGAGAATGCCCAGGTGGGGGTCGCGATCGTGCTCGCCCCAGTCGAGCTTAGAGCGGAGGAAGGTGGCCTCGTCCTGGGGGTCGGGCACGTCGGCCGCGTCCCAGCCGTGCGCGGCGAACTCGTTCTTGCGCCCCTCGGCGACGGCCTGGGCCAGCCAGGGCTCGATGTGGTCGGTGAAGTACTGCCACGGGGTATCCGCGCCCCACTCCTCGCCCATGAACAGCATCGGGGTGTAGGGCGAGGTCAGCACCAGGCCTGCGCCCACCTTGACCAGCTCGGGTGACAGCGAGGCGGCGATCCGGTCGCCGGTGGCCCGGTTGCCGATCTGGTCGTGGTTCTGCAGGTAGCCGAGGAAGCGGTGGGCGGGCACGCGGAACACGTCGACCTGCCGCCCGTGCGTGCGGCCGCGGAACGAGGACCAGATGCCGTCGTGGGAGAACACCCGGGTGTAGGTCTTGGCCAGCGCCGCCAGCGACCCGAAGTCGCAGTAGTAGCCCTGCCGTTCGCCGGTGATCGCCGCGTGCACCGCGTGGTGGAAGTCGTCGCTCCACTGTGCAGCCAGCCCGTAGCCGCCCGCCTCCCGGGAGGTGACCAGGCGGGGGTCGTTGGTGTCGGATTCGGCGATCAGGATCAGCTCGTGGTTCAGCAGGGCGGCGAGGGCGTGCACCTCCGTCGCGAGCTCCTCGAGGAAGACCAGGGCGCGGTGGTCCTCAAGCGCGTGCACCGCGTCCAGCCGCAGCCCGTCCAGGTGGTAGTCGCGCAGCCACATCAGCGCGTTGCCGATCAGGAACGCACGTACCTCGTCGGAGCCGGGCTGGTCCAGGTTCACCGCGGGCCCCCAGGGGGTGACGTGCGCCTCGGTGAAGTACGGCCCGAAGGCGTCCAGCCGGTTGCCGATGCCGACGTGGTTGTACACCACGTCAAGCAGGACGGCCAGGCCGCGCGCGTGGCACGCGTCCACGAACCGCTTCAGCCCGTCCGGGCCGCCGTACGGCTCGTGCACCGCCCACAGGTTGATCCCGTCGTACCCCCAGCCGTGCCGGCCGGGGAACGCCGCGACCGGCATCAGCTCCACCGTGTGCACGCCGAGGGCGCGCAGGTGGCCGAGCCGTCCGATGGCGGCGTCGAAGGTGCCCTCGGCGGTGAACGTGCCCACGTGCATCTCGTAGATCACCGAGCCGTGCAGCGGGCCGCCGCGCCAGCTGCGGTCGGTCCAGCGGAAAGCGGAATGATCGTAGGTGCGGCTCGGGCCCTTGATGCCGAACGGCTGGCGCGGGGAGCGCGGGTCAGGCAGCAGCTCGCCATCGTCAAGGCGGAACCCGTAGTCGATGCCGGCTGCCACGTCGGGGGCGTCCGCGCTCCACCATCCGGTGCCGGCCTCGGCATTCACCCGGCTCATCGGGTAGCGCTGCCCGGCGACCTCGACCACGGCCTGACCTGCGGCCGGGGCCCAGACGGTGAACGCGGTCACAGGGTGCTGCCGTCGGCGTACCCCTGGGTTCCCGTCTCCCAGACCCGGTCCGGGATGAGCAATGCCACCGGGAGCCGCCTGGTCAGCTCGTCCAGTGGCGGCCGCAGGCCAGCGTGCCTGACCCCGGTGAACACGTCGCGCCAGTGCAGTTCGGGCAGCGGCAGGGCGGTGTCGGCCCAGCCGCCGCGGCGCCGCAGCCCGGCGGGCAGCCGGGTGACGACGGTGACCGCGTGGCCGCCACGCAGGAAGGCGAAGGCGTGCCCGGCGCCCGGCCCCTCGCTGGGCAGCGGGGTGTAGCTGCCGGCGAACCAGTCAGGGTGGTCGCGCCGCAGCCGCAGCGCGCGCGAGGTCACCAGCAGCTTCTCCGCGTCCAGTCCGCCGCCGAAGGCGGCCCGGTCCGGGTTGGCGTCCAGCGCGGCCAGCAGCCGCTGGCGGCGCTGGTAGTCGACCGGCCTGCGGTTGTCCGGGTCCACCAGGGACAGGCCGGTCAGCTCGCAGCCCTGGTAGATGTCGGCCACGCCAGGCATGGTGAGCTGCACCAGCTTCGCGCCGAGGGTGTTCACCCGGGCGTCCGGCGCGATCCTCGCCACGAAGCCGGCGATCGCGGCGGTCAGTTCCGGGTCGCCGAGCACGGCGCCAGCCAGGCCGAGCACCGCCGACTCGTAGCCCGGGCGGCGCAGCGTCCAGGAGGTCCGCGTCTTGGCCTCGTGCATCGACTTGCCGAGGTATTCGTCCAGCCGTTCCGGTCCGATCAGCCAGGCGCCGACCAGGGTCTGCCACATCAGGTATTCCAGGTCGGGTTCCGGGGCGCGCTCGGTGGCCTCGGCCACGGCCCCGTCGGTGAGCCACCGGGCCAGCCCGTGCCACTCGGCCACGTGGTGGCCCCAGTCTTGCGGCCATTCGGCCAGCACCGCCAGCCGGGCCCTGACGTCTTCCTGCCGCTTGGTGTCGTGGGTGGACAGCGTGGTCATGGTGGCCGGCCAGCGCCGGGCCAGCCGCCCGGCGCTGGCATGGAACTCGGCCGGGCTGACGCCGAAGACGTCGGGGTCACCGCCCACCTCGTTGAGCGCGACCAGCCGGGACCAGCGGTAGAACGCGGTGTCCTCGACGCCCTTGGCCAGCACCGGGCCCGTGGTCTGGCCGAACCGGACGATCAGCTCGTCCCGGGCGGCCCGCTGGTCCGGGTCGGCGGTCACCTCGCCCAGGCCAAGCACCGCCGCCTGCACCGCATCCAGGGCCGGGTGCAGGTACTCGTCCAGGTAATCCCGGGCCGCGGCGGCCGCCGCGGTGACGACCGCCGCCGACGCGGCGGACGGCGGCTCGCCCGGGGTCACGTAGGCCCGGTACACGCCGAACTCGGCCAGCACGGCGACCAGCACGTCGTGCAGGTCGGCGGCGGAGAACCCGTCAAGGGCCGGGTAGCCGGCCCGGGCGAACAGGCGGGTCAGCCGGGCCAGCTCGGCGGCGAACGTGCCGTTCGCGATGTCGTGCTTGGCATCCCGCTCCACCTCGGCGAAGCTCTGCTTGCCGCCGGTGAAGCGCACGTACTCGTCGGTCAGCGGGACGTCCCCGCCGGGGTCCGTGAACAGGCCGCCGACCAGGCAAAGGGTGTCGTATCCCGTGGTGCCCGCGCAGGGCCAGTCGGGCAGTTCCTCACCGTGCGCCAGGATCTTCTCCACCACGACCCAGGCGCCGCCGGTCTTGGAGGACAGCCGGGTCAGGTAGCCGCGCGGGTCGGCCAGGCCGTCCGGGTGGTCCACCCGCAGTCCGTCGATCAGCCCCTCGCGCAGCAGGCGCAGCAGCACCTGGTGGGTGGCGTCGAACACGTCCGGGTCCTCGACCCTGACCGCGATGAGCGAGTCGACGTCGAAGAACCGCCGGTAGTTGAGCTGGGTGGCCGCGTCGTGCCAGTCGGTGAGCCGGTAGTGCTGCTGCGCCAGCAGCACGCCGAGGGGCAGGTCGGCCACGCCGTCCCTGAGCGGGAGCACGTGGTCGAAGTAGCGCAGCACCGGCCCGCGGTGCGCGGCGTTCTCCGGGTTCCGTGGCGCGGTGTCGATGATGAGGTCAGCCAGGCATTCTTCCAGCGGCCCGGCCAGGATGGGCATCAGCAGCTTGTCCTCCTGTGCCTCCCAGTCGACGTCGAACCAGTGCGAGAATTCCGACTGCCGGCCCTGGTAGAGCACCGACCACAGCTGCCGGTTGAGCGTTTCCGGGGTAGGCCGGGCCATGTGATTCGGCACCACGTCGACGATCACCCCGAGGTGGTGGCGGTGGAACTCGGCCGCCATGTCGCGGAACGCGGGCTCCCCGCCGAGGTCCGTCGAGACCAGCGAGTGGTCGATGACGTCGTAGCCGTGCGGCGAGCCTGGGTTAGCCTGCAGGATCGGCGATAGGTAAACGTGCGTGACGCCCAGCGCGGCCAGGTAGCCGGCCTGCTCGGCCGCCCGGCCGAATCCGAACTGGTCCCTGAGCTGCAGCCGGTAGGTGGATACCGGGTGCTCGCGGCCGGTGACGGGGCGGCCGGCGTGCCGGCCCGCGGGCTCAGCCACGGCGCAGCAACTGCAAGGAGTGGTTGGTCACGTTTATCGCGTCTCCCGGCTTGACGGGGTTCTCGTCTTCAAAATCCGTCGCGTGGGTCGCCGTGTCCAGCGCTTTGGACCAGCGGGGCCCGTAGCGGCGCGGCGGGACGGTGAACCGGAGATCTTCCTCGCTGGCGTTGAACAGCAGCAGGAAGGAGTCGTCCTGGACCCCCTCGCCCCGCCGGTCCGGTTCGCTGATCGCCCGGCCGTTCAGGAACACGGTCAGCGACTTGGCGGACCCGGCGTCCCAGTCGTCGCCGGTCATCTCCTCGCCGGCCAGGGTGAACCAGGCGATGTCGCCGAGCCGGTTCCGCCCGCCGCGGGCGGGCTGGCCGCGGAAGAACCGGCGGCGGCGGAACACCGCATGATTGGCCCGCAGCTTGATCAGCGTGCGCACGTAGTCGTACAGGGCCTGGTCGTCCTCGGCGCGCACCGCCCAGTCCAGCCAGGAGATCTCGTTGTCCTGGCAGTAGGCGTTGTTGTTGCCCCGCTGGGTGCGGCCCATCTCATCGCCCGCCAGCAGCATCGGCACGCCCTGCGACAGCAGCAGCGTGGCCAGGAAGCTCCGCTTCTGCCTTGCCCGCAGCGCGAGGATGGCCTTGTCCTCGGTGGGGCCTTCTGTGCCGCAGTTCCAGGACCTGTTGTCGTCGGTGCCGTCCCGGCCGTCCTCGCCGTTGGCCTCGTTGTGCTTGTGGTCGTAGGAGACCAAGTCGGTCAGGGTGAACCCGTCGTGGCAGGTGACGAAGTTGATCGAGGCGACCGGGCGCCTGCTGTCCTGCTGGTACAGGTCGGACGAGCCGGTCAGCCGGGAGGCGAACTCCGGCACCGTGGACGGGCGGCCGCGCCAGAAGTCGCGGATGGTGTCCCGGTACTTGCCGTTCCACTCGGTCCACAGCGGCGGGAAATTGCCGACCTGGTAGCCGCCGTCACCCACGTCCCACGGCTCGGCGATGAGCTTCACCTGGGAGACCACCGGGTCCTGCTGGACCAGGTCGAAGAACGCGGACAGCCGGTCCACCTCGTAGAACTGGCGGGCCAAGGTGGCGGCCAGGTCGAACCTGAAGCCGTCCACGTGCATGTCGATCACCCAGTACCGCAGCGAGTCCATGATCATCTGGAGCACGTGCGGGTGCCGCATGAGCAGGCTGTTCCCGGTCCCCGTGGTGTCCATGTAGTAGCGCCGGTCGTCGTCTGCCAGCCGGTAGTAGGCGGCGTTGTCGATGCCGCGGAAGGATAGCGTCGGCCCCAGGTGGTTGCCCTCCGCGGTGTGGTTGTAGACCACGTCGAGGATCACCTCGATGCCCGCCTGGTGCAGCGCGCGGACCATGGTCTTGAACTCCTGCACCTGCTGGCCGCGGCTGCCGCTGGCCGAGTAGCCGTTGTGCGGGGCGAAGAACCCGATGGTGTTGTAGCCCCAGTAGTTGCCCAGGCCCTTCTCGTTCAGGTGGCTGTCGGTGACGAACTGGTGCACCGGCATCAGCTCGACCGCCGTGACGCCGAGCCCCTTCAGGTGCGAGATCGCCGCCGGGTGGGCCAGCCCCAGGTAGGTGCCGCGCTGCTCCTCGGGGATGACCGGGTGCTCCCTGGTCAGGCCGCGGACGTGCGCCTCGTAGATGACGGTCTCGTGGTAGGGGATGCGCGGCGGCCGGTCCAGGTTCCAGTCGAAGAACGGGTTCACCACCACCGAGCGCGGGACGTGCGGCGCGGAGTCGGCGTTGTTCCGCCGGTCCGGGTGCCCGAACTGGTAGGAGAAAACCGGCTGGCCCCAGTTGACGTGGCCCTCGATCGCCTTGGCGTACGGGTCGATCAGCAGCTTGTGCGGGTTGCAGCGCCGCCCTTCGGCCGGGTGGTAGGGACCGTGCACCCGGTACCCGTACCGCTGGCCCGGGCTGATGCCCGGCAGGTACCCGTGCCAGACGAACCCGTCCACCTCGTGCAGGTCGACCCGCGTCTCGGTGCCGTCGTCGTCGAACAGGCAGAGCTCGACCCGGTCGGCCACCTCGGAGAACAGCCCGAAGTTGGTCCCGGCTCCGTCATACGTGGCACCCAGCGGGTAGCTGTCGCCCGGCCATACGGCAGTCGCCGCCAAGTGTTCCCCATCCCTCGTCCTGCACGTGCGTTCCGATCATCACACACCTTCCCATCACTGCGCCGGTCACACTGCGCTAGTTCTGACCGATGGTCGATACGGAATCGAGCACTCGCTCCACAACGCAGCCGGAAGGCGAGTCGGGTCAGGACGGTTCTGCCTCAGCGCGTCAGCGGCGCCTTCGCGACGGCAATATCGCGGTACCGGGAGCCAGCGGCCCAACCAGGACACCACGGCCAGGAATAACGGTGATCGCCGTCGTTTGATCGAATGCAACTTCCGCACCGTGTCACGTGCGTCAGATTGACACGACACTAGTATAACGATTTGATTTCGATGGAACCATCTCGATACATGATGCGTGCCCGCGATCGTCCACAGATGTCTTGTGCTTGGCTGGACTTCCTTGTCCAAGATTGGACTTGGAAAAGTTGCAGGTGCCATCACCCCATGATTAGCTGCGTGCTGTCACTACTGCGGCATGATTCAAGGGTGGTCCTAGCCGCCGGGGTTCCTGCCTGCAGTCGGCTTACGAGCAAGCTTATCTCGCGATCTCATATACATACACGGAGAGATAAAAATGAGCTCGACAGAAGAAGACATGAAGACCGAAATACCTGATCTGCGGGATATTCCAGTGGATCGCCTCGCCGAATTGGGCTCATCTGTTCTTGCGCATTCGATTGCTCTGCACCGGGAACGGCTCAAGGAGAATGGCATTCCGCTGAGCTCGTTCCAGGCGAGGATCTAGATCGACCAGACCCTGGCTCATGAGGAGGTAAGCTTGATTGCTTGCTAGTCATCTATTGCCGGAATCAGCATTTACTGAGCTTGCCGAAGGTGTCGGCAGCCCCGCAACGATCGGGCTCGTGCGCGAGGCGCAGCTAAGCAAGCACCTGATGCTACTAGCCGCAATCGCCGGAGAGGCCGGCGGTTCCGGTCGCGGGCCAGTCGCCTTCCGAGCCGCATACGAACTGCTCGCCCGGCTGCAGTCCTCGGATCCCCGGGTCGGCACCTGGCTCCTAGGGCTGCCGCACCTGGGCGGGTGGGCGAACGACTGCCTTATACGCCTCGAGCAGGGATCTACACCGGACTTCGGTCACTTCGCCTGCCTGATCGCTGCGGCGGCCATGCGTACCGACGTCCCCTTTGAGCTCGACGTACCGGTGCGCGACGGCCGCGTCCGGCTTCCTGGCCTGGGGTCCGTGTGCATGGACGATCGGTCATCCTGGACCCGACTGCGCTGCGACGGCAATCGCGTCGCAGTCGGCGACGGGTTCAAGGCGAACCGACGCCTCCTGGTGCCGGACGACAGCTCCGGCCAAACGCTCCCGGGGTGGTCTGGAACGCCGATGGTCAGGGCCATCGCCGACGGGTTGGCATGGGACGTCCTCCTGGAGACCGGCGATCCATACCTCGACCGTTACTCGCTTCCTATGTCTGCGGGCCTTTCGCCGGACGAACTCCGGCCCTGGCGGCTTCGGGTCATGTCCGCATGGGAACTGCTGGTCCGTCAGCACCTGTGGATCGCCGCTCCGATGACGGATGGGCTCTCGGTCATCGTCCCGCTGACGCCGCGTTACGACACCAACCTGGTCAGCGCGACCAGCCCGGCCGCCTTCGGCGCGATCGCGACATCTTGGCCACCCGATCCTGTCACCCTGGCCGAAACCCTGGTTCATGAGTTCCAGCACGTCAAACTCTGCGGCCTTCTGGACATGGTGCCCCTGGTGAGCTCCGGCGGGGAGATGGTCTACGCTCCGTGGCGGCAGGATCCGCGGCCGGCCGCCGGTCTCTTGCAGGGTGTCTACGCCCACCTGGGGATCGTGCGTTTTTGGCAAGCGCAGCAGCATGCCGAGATCGAGCCGGATGACATCCTCCGCGCGCAGGTGCACCTCGCCCGCTGGCAGTCGGCCATAGATCTCGGCGTCCAGACGCTGCTCGAGACGAGCTGCCTGACGGCAGTCGGCACGCGGTTCGTCGGCCTGCTACGGGCCCGGGCCCAGGACACGGCGCCCGGCGCCATATCGGACGAAGCCCTGGTCATTGCCAGGGAGGTCACCCTGGACCACTGGCTGACCTGGCAACTTCGGCATGTTGCGACCGACGCTGCGACGGTGGCGGATCTTGCGGCCGCCTACGAGCGTGGTGAGCCCTTCCCGGCCGGAGCGCACCCGAGGGCATGGGTCCAGAATGAAACACGCAAAGTCGAGTCCGCGGTCCGGAGCCGACTGCTCAACCTGCGCTACCTGGCCCCGACGCGCTATCGCGAACTGTGCGGCGACGAGATTCTCCCGCTCAGCCAGTCTGACCAGCTGCTCATCAAAAAAAGAAGCGGCGCTGCGGTCCAGGCCTACCGCGATTGGATCGCCGACTCCTCCGATCCACAGCCGGACGCCTGGATTGGCCTGGGTCTGGCGCTGCACCAGCTTCCGCCGTCGGAACTTCAGGCGGTGTTCGCGACCCGCCTGCCACTGTTGTTCGACGTGCACGCCCGCGTCGGAGGACGGGTTGACCCGCTAGAGCTGGCGGGCTGGTTCCGATGAGCTGGCATCCCGCCCCGTGGCCGATGCGGAATCTCGATATAGCGGGAATGCGGGCCACCGGCCACGCGCCTGTACCGTTCCGGCAGTTCATCATGAAGGTCCACAGCCGCTGTAACTTGTCCTGCTCGTACTGCTACGTGTATGAAATGGCCGATCAGGCTTGGCGCCATTTGCCGAAGCGAATGACCAGTGCGACAGCGGAAAAAGTTGTCGAGCGCATCAGTGACCACGTTGGCCGACATAAGATTCCGAGCGTCGACGTTATCCTGCACGGCGGTGAACCGCTTCTCGCCGGAACAGAATGGCTGACTCAACTGGCCAGGTGGCTGCGTACCCAGGTTCCGGCCCAGGTCGACATCCGCGTTCAGACCAATGGGACCCTCCTTCGCCTCCCCATGCTCAAAGTTCTGAAGGACCTCGATATCAGGGTCGGCGTCAGCCTGGACGGTGACGCCGAAGCCACCGGACGCCATCGCCGTTACGCTGACGGCCGCAATAGCTTCGATACCGTCGCCCAAGGGCTGTATCTGCTCGACTCGGATCAGTTCCGCGACATCTATAGCGGCGTATTGTGCACGGTCGACGTGAGCAACGATCCGATTGCAACCTACGAGGCACTACTGAAGTTCAACCCTCCGGCCCTGGATCTCCTGCTCCCGCACGCGAACTGGAGCTGCCCGCCGCCCGGCTCCGGTTACGCCGGGTGGCTGATCAGGGTCTTCGAACGCTGGTACTCCGCTCCGGAGCAAGAGACCAGTATCCGCCTTTTCGCCGAATTGATCCAGCTGGTCTTGGGCCAGCCCGCAGCGGTAGAGGGACTGGGCCTGCAGCCGAGCACGCTCATCGTGATCGAGACCGACGGTGCCGTCAAGCAGCTCGACTCGCTGAGCTCAGCCTATCCCGGTGCCGCTGATACCGGACTGCACGTCCGTACCGATGCTTTCGACGCCGCGCTCGACCACCCCACCACCGTGGCCAGGCAGATCGGTGACGACGCCCTGTCCCCGCAGTGCCAGGCTTGCCCGGTCATGAGGATCTGCGGTGGGGGCCTCTATCCGCACCGTTACCGCAGCGGTGAAGGATTCCGCCATCCCTCGGTCTACTGCGGCGATCTGCTACGGCTCATCACACACGTAAGCGACCGCGTACTCAGCGACTTGACCCGGATCAGTAAGGTTCGATCTCCGCGGTGAGGCGGGTCTGCCGCTCGGCCGCCCGGGCCTCGGGATGTTCCGTGGTCAGCGTGTCCGCGTACCGGCGTAGCGCATCAGCCCGCAGTCGGTCCGCCTTCTCTTGATTTCCCGAAGCAGCCTCGTCAATGGCCAGGTTGACGGCGGCCATCAAGGTGTCCGGATGGCTCTGGCCGAGCGAGTCCCGGCACCTGCCGAGTGTCTCCCGGCCTATCCGGATCGCCGCGGCCAGATCGCCGCACACGGCCAGGTCAGAGGCGTAGTTAATGCCCGTCTGCAACGTGAACGGGTGCATATCGCCGTAGGTGTCGATGAGCCCATCCCTGGCCTGTAGGTCAAGGAGCCGTGCCTCGCCTGGCCGTCCGGCCGAGCGCACCACTGACGCCAGGCTGACCAGCGTCGCGTAGGTGAGATCGGAGATAATGCCCATCTTTCGGCACCGGTCGAGGGCCTCCCGGCCCAGTTCCTCGGCTTGGACGAACCCACCCACGGCCCGCCGGTCGTTGATCAGGTTGACGGCCGCCCGCAGCGTGTACGTGTGATCAGGGCCCAGGTAATCGCGGTACCGCTGGACTACCTCCTCGCTCTCCTGGAGCGCCTCCCAGTAATAGCCGGCTTTGCGTAGCGCCGCCGCGAAGCCCTTGCGAGCATTGAGCCAGTCCAAGTTCTCCCGGCCAGCCGCTGCCGCGAATCCCTCGACGACCTTGCGGGCGGTGTCCAGCGATTCCTGGTAACGGCCAAGGTCTCGCAAGTCGCGGGCAACGGCGTCATAGGAGGTGAGAGTTATCGGATCGATGGGCCCCAAGATGCGCCGACGGTCCTCGAAGGCACGGAGATCGCATTCCAGCGCCTCCGGGTACCGACCGAGCCGCCGATAGTCGGCGGCAATATTGTTCCGAACGTTGAGGGTCCGATCATGGTCCGGGCCGAAAACCTGCTCGAACTTGGGCAGCAGGTGCTGGTCTAGCAGCAGCGCCTCTGCTACCTGGCCACGGCTGCGCAGGTCCGCGCCGTAGGTGTTGTCACATAGCAGCGCCACCTCGTGATCATCGGGGTAGCGCTCCCCCAGCACCCGGCGCGTTTCCAGGATGAGCTCGCGAGCATCGGCGGCGTGGGCGTCCCGGCGCATTGCGATCGCCAACTCGATCGCCAGGGTTAGGACCTGCAAATCATCCGGTCCGAGCTGCCGTCGCCATACGCGCAATGCAGCCTCTCCGAACCGCGTCGCCTCGGCATGGCTACCGCGCAGGTTCAGTCTTCTCACCTGGTGGATGATGAGGCGCCGCAGGGCCGGATTGCTGGTGTTGAGGAAGCCGTGCTCGGACTCCAGGTGCTGCAGTGACAGATCATAGATCGGGTCGTTGGCGGCTCGATCGGGGTTCCCCGGGTCGGATTCCGCGAGCAGGGCGTCGACGGCTGCCCGGTAGGCGCGGAACTCCTCGGGCCGATTCTCCCGGAGTTCTCCCCTGGTGACGGCCTGGACCACCCGGTGCATCTGGATCTGATCGCGGGCACCATCCACCTTAACCAAGGACAACCGGTGCATCTGGCTGGCCGCAGCGCGGAACCGGCGGGACGAAGCGAGGAACTCGCCCAGCCCAGGCGGGTCGCTGATGGCGCGGGCGCCGTTCAGGATCAATTCTCCCGCTATCGGCTCAGGAGAGAAGAACGCGCATAGGTTGAACAGTTGCTCGGCGTCAGGAGTGAGCAATGCGGTGGACATCGCCCAGGTACCTGAGACAGGGGCGGGGAAATCCGGAAGCTGCTCGCTGAGCAGCCGGTGTGCGTCCAGATCAAACCGGATGAGATAGTCCTCGACTCCCTGGCTGGTCTCGGTCAGGTAAGCCGCCGCATGTTCGATCGCGATGGGCAGATGGCCGAGCGCTGCGGCCAGCCGCGCCGCCTCGCTGCCTCGGCGTTCATCTTCGTGCGGGCCGAGGTCGCCGTCCGCACCGAGAGCGGGCACCCGGTGACGCAGGAAGCTGACGGCCTCCTGCTCGGTGAACGGTGAGATTTCTATACTGTCCGCTTCTACGTAGCCGGGCCAGTTCTGCAGCCGCGAGGTAACGATGATGTGGCCGCCTGGCAGACATCGTGGTAGGTATCTCTGCAGATCGAGCGGCTGGGCCGCATTGTCGTAAACCAGCAGCCAGTTTGGCTGGACACCTGACCCCAGCGCCTCGAGAACCGCGGCGATAGTCCGGTCGCGGCTGCTTCCCAATGCTGCCAGCCGTAGTTCCAGCCGCTGGCCCAGGTTGACGAGCGCGTCCCGCACACGCTCGGGTTGCTCGGCCCGGATCCACCAGATGATTTCGTAATCGTCTCTATGCCGGTGAATATATTCGGTTGCTATTTCGGTTTTACCTATTCCGCCCATCCCGGAGATAACCTGCACCGCAGGACGCGGTCGGCTTCGGGAAACGAGGTTGGCGCGCAGCCCTTCGAGTTCTGCCGCCCGTCCGGTGAAGTTCGGATTGCGGGAAGGGATCTCGGCCGACCAGATCCGCAGCGGCAGCCCCGATCCGGAAGGCGTGATCAATGCCGCGCTCGTCGTCATACTGACGGGGGAGATGGTCTGCGGTGTCTCACTTGTGTTCTCTGCTTGCCAGGCGGCCTTCCAGAGATGAAGGAACTCCGCGGTATCCCCGTGCAGTGCCTTGACTATCTCTTCGAGAAAAGGCCAGCGCGGCACGCGGGAGTTACGGAACACGTTGTGAACGGTGGAAGAACTTATCCGGCCGCGCCCGGCCCTGGCGGCGATCTCACGCATCGAAGGACGGCCCGCCGCCAGGTGCAGCTGATCGAGGCGGTCGAAAAGTTCGGTGACCGGCCCAGGCGGGGTCAGGTCGCGACTGATCGGTGCCACCGTTAGATCCTATCTGTGGTCCAGGGCTGTCCAAGACTGTCAAAACTTGTACACTAGCAGTGGACAGCCCCTAGTGGGAGGGCGGTGGGAAATGAATCAGGCCCCGGTACGCCTGCTCCATGGCCCTGCACACCGCTCAAAAGCCGCTGGCGGCCCGTTGTACCGCCTGATCGTCGCGGTCGACGTTGAGGGGTCAACCAAGCGCAACAACGCAGCCAAGGGCGACCTCCGCCGTTGCCTGTACGAGCTACTCGAGCGGGCGCTGAAAGTGGCCGGGATAACCGCCAGGCACCTAGAGCAGCACACCGATCGCGGCGATGGGGTGCTGATACTGATCCGGCCGCACGACGACGTACCAAAGACGGTGGTACTGAGTCGCCTGATACCGAAACTTACCGCTCTGCTTACTGAGCACAACGCCTCAATCGCGCGGCCAGAGCTGCAACTGCGGTTGCGGGCTGTGGTCCACGCGGGCGAAGTTCACGGAGACGACAATGGTTTCTACGGCTACGACCTCGATGTCGCTTGCCGGCTGCTGGATTCGACGAAGCTCAAGAGGGCTCTGAAAGAGCAGACCACCTCCCCGCTCGCTCTAGTGATCTCTGATGAGATTTACGACCTAGTGGTCGCCGAAGAGATCCACAATGGGATGCAGGGCTATGTCCACGGGGCACTGTTCCGGCCACTATGCCGCGTACGCGTCGGCGACCGGCAGCGTCGCGGCTGGGTACATCTTCCAGCCCCAGCGGACCTTGACTACTCCGCCACGATCCCCTGGCTAAGGGACGAAGTTGCCGCCCGCGTCGCTGACCACCGCCCCGTCAGCGGGCGCGAAGCGCCTCGACCAGGGCCGGGATGACATGGTGCAGGTCGCCGATGACGGCGTAGTCGGCGTGGGCCAGGATGGGGGCGCCCGGGTCGGTGTTGATCGCGATGATGTGCCTGGCGCCGGCGCAGCCGGCGATGTGCTGGATGGCGCCGCTGATGCCGCAGGCCAGGTAGAGCTCCGGGGTGATCTTGGTGCCGGTCTGGCCGACCTGCTGCTTGTGCGGGCGCCAGCCCTCCGAGGTGACCACGCGGGACACCCCGACCACGCCGCCGAGCAGCCCGGCCAGCTCCTCGAGCGGGGCGAAGCCGTCCGGGCCGCCCACGCCGCGGCCGCCGCCGATCACGACCCGCGCGGTGGCCAGCGAGGCGCCGCCCGCGCCGGCCGGTGACTCGGCCGCCCGCACCACCAGGTCGGCCTCGGCCAGCTCGGGCTTGTGCACGTGCACCCGAGGCGACGCCGACGTTTCCGCGGAAACGGCCGCTACCGAGTCGGTGGCCACGGTGAACAGCGCGACCGGCGCCTCCATCACCGCGTCCTCGAGCAGCAGCCCGGCCCAGCGGTGCCGGACCAGGCGGTGCGTCTTACCGCCGTCCGGGGTCACCAGCGTGCAGTTCGCGGCCATCGGCAGGCCGGTGATCGCGCCGAGGTGCGCCAGCACCTCGTTGCCCCGGTCGGTACCCGCGGCCAGCACGGCGGTCGCGCCGGTCTCGGCGGCCAGCCCGGCCAGCGTCCGCGCCCACGCCTGCGGGGCGTAACCCTCCAGTGAGCTGGGCTCGATCAGGTAGACGTCGGTAACGCCGTAGCCGGCCAGGGTGTCCTGGGGCGCGGCATCGGCGAAGACGACCGCGTTGACATCGCCGACCGACCGGGCCAGGGTCAGCGCCCGCAGCGAGGCATCGGCGGGCTCTGTGCCGTCCAATTCGACCAAAACCAGCACGCTCACGAGAGCACCCCCCATTCCTCCAGGACGCGGACCAGCGACGGGATCGCGTCCACACCCTCACCCAGCACCTCGGCCTGGTGCTTGCCCGACTCGGGTACCCTGAGCGCCGATTTGCGCAGCCCCTCGGCCACCCAATCCGGCGAGGACCGGTCGACCGCGGCGCGCTTGGCCCGCAGCCGCCCGGGCAGGGACGGATAGCGCGGCAGGTTGATGCCCTCCTTGACCGTGACGACGGCCGGCAGGGGCAGGGAGTACGCCTCTTCCACACCGCGGTACTCCCGGCGGGCGACCACGGCACCGTCAGAGACGGACAGGTTCTTGATCCCGGTGGCCACCGGCCAGGCGAGCTCGTGCGCGAGCCGGACGCCGACCTGGTAGTCGCCGGTGTCGGCCGCCTCGTTGCCCAGCAGCACCAGGTCGTACGGATGAGCCCGGACCTCGGCGGCGATGGCGGCGGCCGTCGCGATCGGGCCGAACTCCCGGCCGTCGGTCTCCAGCAGCACCGCCCGGTGCGCGCCGAGCGCGAGCGCGCCGCGCAACTGCTCGATCGCCGCCTCGGGACCGAGGGTCAGCACGGAGACCGAACCGCCGTCCCGCTCGGTGATCTGCACCGCCTCCTCGACCGCGCATTCCTCGTGCGGGCTGATCGAGAACCCCGACGCCCGGGTGTCGACCTCCTGCCCGTCCGGGGTCACCGCGATCTTGCCGCCCACGGTGGGGACGCGCTTGACACAGACCAGAATGTCCATCACCTGTTCAGCTCCTGATCCGCGCGTTCTCCGGGTCGAACAGCGGGGTCGCGCTGGCCCTCGCCACGGTGACCGGGTACTGCTCGCCCATGTACTCCACCTTCAGCGACTTGCCCTCGACCGCGTGCCCGGCGGGCAGGTAGGCCATCAGCAGGTGCCTGCCCACCGACGGGCCCGAGCCCGCGCTGGTCACGTACGACGGCCGCCCCTTGGCGTCGACCAGGCGCTCGCCGTCAGCCGACAGGATCGGCTCGCCGCCCAGCATGTACCGCAGCGACCCGTCCGCCGACTCGTGCGAGTCCACGGTCAGCGTGCACATCACCGCGCACGGCGGCTCGGAACGCTGCCGCAGGTACGCCTCCTTGCCGATGAAGTCCTGCGCCTTCACCTTCGGCCGGGTCATGCCGGCCTCGACCAGCGTGTAGTCCGGGGTCAGCTCGGCGCCGAACGCCCGGTACCCCTTCTCAAGGCGCCCGGTGGTGCCGTACACGCCGATGCCGGCCGCGACCAGCCCGTGCGACTGCCCGGCCGACCACAGGGTGTCCCACAGCCGCAGGCCCTGCTCGATTGGTACGTGCAGTTCCCAGCCGAGCTCGCCCACGTAGGAGATCCGCGACGCGAGCACTACGCTGCCGTTCACCTCGATCTCGCGGCAGGTGCCGAACGCGAACCCCTCGTGCGAGACGTCGTCGGCGGTCACCGCGGCCAGCACGTCCCTGGCCCGCGGCCCCCACAGCCCGATCGTGGTCCAGGCCGAGGTGAGGTCCGCAAGGAACGCGCCGGGCGGCAGGTGGCGGCGGATCCACGCCGCGTCGGACATCCCGGTCGCGCCGCCGGTCACCACCCGGAACCGGTCCTGGCCCAGCCGCATGACGGTCAGGTCGGCCCGGAAGCCGCCGTTCTCGTCCAGCCAGGAGGTGTAGACGACCCGGCCGGCCTGCAGGTTCATCTGCGCCACCGACAGCTTCTGCACCGCGTCAAGCGCGGCAGGCCCGGATATCTCCAGGACGGCGAACGCGGACAGGTCGACCAGCGCGCAGGCGTCCCGCATGGCCAGGTGCTCGGCGTTGATGACCGGCGACCACCAGCGCGACTCCCACTCCGCGGTCCGCTCCATGAGCCGGCCCGCGTACCGCTCAAGCAGCGGCTCGTTGGACGCGTACCAGAACGGCCGCTCCCAGCCGGCGGTCTCGTAGAACACCGCGCCGAGCGCGCGCTCCCGCTCGTACGCCGGGCCGACCCGGACGGGCCGGCCGGACTCCCACTGCTCGGCCGGGTGCACGATGCCGTACATCTTGTTGAAGCCCTCGCGGGCCCGCCCGCGTACGTGCTCCGCCGTTTGCTGGTGCGGGTAGAACCTGGCCGCGTCGGCCTCGTGCACGTCGATGGTGGGGACCTGGCCCGACATCAGCTCGGCCACCGCGCGGCCGCAGCCCGGGCCTTCCTTGATCCAGCTCGCCGCGGCCGACCAGAGCCCCTTGGCCTCGGGCATCTCGCCGAGCAGCGGGTGCCCGTCGGGGGTCATCGAGATCAGCCCGTTGATCGCGTACCTGATCCCGGCCTTCTCGTCGCCGAGCAGTTCGGGCATCAGCTCGAGCGCCTGCTCCAGTTGCGGGTCGAAGTCCTCCTGGGTGAACGGCATCTCGGTGGGCGAGAGCACCGACTCCTCGATGGAGGGGATCTCGTCCGGGGCGACGATGATCGGCCGGTGCGCGTACGAGCCGACCTCCATGTCGCCGCCGTGCTGGCGCTCGTACATGTTGGTGTCCACGTCACGGACGATCGGGTAGGAGATCTCGCCTGGTGTGTCGGCGAACAGCGCGATCGGGCCGACGCTGATCATCTGGTGCACGGTCGGGGTGAGCGCGAGCCGGGCGCCGGCCATCCGCGCGATCCGCGGCGACCACACGCCGCAGCAGATGACCACGTTGTCCGTCTCGATCTCGCCCGCGCTGGTAATCACGGCGCGCACCCGCCCGCTGTCCACCGTGATGCCGTGCACCTCGGTGCCGGCCAGCACGGTGAGCGCCCCGGCCTTCTGCGCGGCTTCCCGCATCAGCGTGCCGGCCCGCAGCGAGTCGACCACCCCCACGGTGGGGAAGTGCGCGCCGCCCAGGATGACCGACTCGTCCAGGTAGGGCACCAGCTTGTTCACCTCACCCGGGGTGACCAGCTCGGCGGGGATGCCCCAGGCCTTGGCCTGGCTGCACCGCCGCCGCAGCTCGATCATCCGCTCCGGGGTGCGGGCCACCTCGAGGCCGCCGCTCTGCGTGAACACGCCGAGCTGCTTATATTGCTCCGTGCTGTCCTCGGTCAGCTCGAACATCATCCTCGAGTACTCGATCGGGAAGATGAAGTTGGACGCGTGGCCGGTCGAGCCGCCCGGGTTCGGCATCGGGCCCTTGTCCACCAGGACGAGGTCCCGCCAGCCGAGCAGCGCCAGGTGGTGCACGAGGCTGTTGCCGACGATGCCGGCCCCGATGATGACGGCGCTGGCCCGCCTCGGAGTTTCAGTCATGGTGGTTCTATCCCGCCAGTCGTTGTTGGTCGATTCCGGTGCGCTCCAGGGCCGCCCGCCGCCACCGCTCGGCCGCCTGGAGCTGGTTGAAGGTGAACAGGTGCAGCCCGGCGACGCCCGCGCCGGGCGCGGTGATGGCCGGGGCGCCCCGGTCGAGGAAACGGTCCGGGCTGTACCCGCCGGGCACCCAGAACCGCAGGATCCAGCTCGGGTGCCTGGTGATGAAGCGGGCCGACTCCGCGGCGCCCGCCACCGCGGCCATCCGCAGCAGCCGGGTCCGCTCGGCCGGCCCGGCCAGCCCGAGGTACAGCGGCAGGGTCACGCCGCGCGCCCTGATCCGCTGGATCCAGCGGCCCAGCCCGGCGGCATCGAAGGTCACGTTGCTCACGATGTAGCTGGCGTACCTGCGCTTGTCCCACATCGCCTGGATGGTGATGTCGTCACCGATCTTGGGGTGGCTCTCCGGGTAGCCGGTAATGCCGATCCGGCCGAACGGGCGGCCCATCTCGTCCAGCCGCTCGAGCAGCGGCAGCGCGCCGTCGAACGGCCCGGCCGGATCCGCGGCGTCGCCGCCCGGCACGAACACGTCGTCCATCCCGCACGCCTTCAGCCGGGCCACGATCTCGTCCAGGTGCGCCTGGCTGGCCACCGAACGGGCGGCCAGGTGCGGCACCACCCGGTAGTCCCGCGCGGCCAGCTTCTCGGCCAGCTCGATGGTCGGCTCCAGGCCCCTGACCGGCGAGGCGGTGACCGCGACGGTCATCCCGGCGGGCACCCATTCCGCGACGGCCTGCTCGGTGCCCTTGGCCGGGATCACCTCGTACCGCGGCGCGGACAGCAGCTCGCGCAGGCTGGTCACAGGATCTCCTGGAGCGCCTGCTCCAGCCGGGACACCCCGACGTCGACCCGCGTCAGCGGCAGGCCGAACATGCCCGCCACCCGGTCCGCCTCGGCTTCCAGCGCCGGCGAGGCCCCTTCAGATTCCTGCGCCAGCCAGACCAGCCGGGTGTAGTGCCCGAAGTAGTCGTCCCACAGCTCCGGATACCGGTCCAGGCCCAGCTCGGCCAGCACGGACCGGTCGAAGCTGCGCAGCAGGAAGTCGGTGAGCACGTAGGTGCCCGGTTCTGCGTCGAACATGGCCGCCATCGCCTCGGCGCCCGCGAACACGTCGTAGCAGTGCAGCCCGGGCAGCCGGCGTACGCCGTACCGGGAGCACAGCTCGTCCAGCGCGCCGTAGGTGCCGCAGTCGGCGTAGGCCAGCGCGACGGACCGGCCCGACGCCAGGGCGGAGGCCACGGCGCGTTCGGCTTCTATCACGATCTTCTGCGGCCGGTTGTGCAGCACGGCGGGCAGCGGGGTTACGGCGGCCAGCCAGCCGCGGCGGGCCACTATCTCCCTGATGTGCCCGGCCAGCGCCCCGCAGGCCACGATCTCAAGGCTCTGCTGGCCAGGGGGGACACCCCCCTCACCCCCCGGGGGGAACTGCAACTGCTCGACGAAACGGTCGTTGAAGTCGGCGCGGTCGGAGAGCTCGACATACCTCACCTCCTCCAGCAGCGCCAGGCCGCCGGCCCGCTCGCGCAGGCTGAGCAGCGCCATCTTCGCCCCCTCGCCAGCCACATTGCCCGCGGACACCACCCGCATCACCGGCACCTCGGGGACCAGGCCGATCCTGATCGCGCTGGCCGGGGAGAGGTAGCTGCCGAACGACCCGGCCAGCAGCACCTGCTTGACGTCGGCCGCGGTCAGCCCGGCCTCCTCGAGCAGGATCTGCCAGCCGGTGGCGATGGCCGCCTTGGCGAACTGCAGCTCCCGCACGTCGCGCTGGGATAGGTAGATGCTGTCCTCCGGCGCGGCTTCGGCTCCGCGCCAGTGCAGCACGAACACCCGCTCCTTGCCGATCTGAGTTAGCCGGCCGGCCAGGCCCGGGGCGACATCCCGGGCCGACTCCTCGCTGATGAGCCGGCCGGAGGAGTCGAGGAGGCCCACCCGGACCAGGCCGGTCACCGCGTCCACCAGGCCGGAACCGCACAGGCCCTGCGGCTCGACCTCGCCGATCACCTTCAGGGTCACCTCGTCCGGGGTCATCGTGACCACCTCGATGGCGCCGTCGGCGGCCCGCATCCCGCACCTGATCGCGGCGCCCTCGAACGCGGGCCCGGCCGGCGCGGCCGTGGCCAGCAGCCAGTCCCTGTTGCCTAGCACGATCTCGCAGTTGGTGCCGATGTCGATGAACAGCCGGACCCTGGCGTCCCGGTCCATCCCGCTGGCCAGCAGCCCGGCCGTGATGTCGCCGCCCACGTACGCGCCGAACGCGGGGAACACCACCGCGCGGGCCCGCGGGTGCACGACGCCGCCCAGGCCCAGGTCGGCCGCGAGGACCTCCGGGTACAGCCGGGTCGCCATGATGAACGGGGCCATGCCCAGCGGCTCGGGGTCGATGCCGAGCACCAGGTGGGTCATGGTGGCGTTGCCCGCCACCGCGACCTCGTACACCTCGTCCGGCTCGACGCCGCCCTGGGCGCAGACCGCCTGGGCCAGCTCGGCCAGGGTCTGGTGGGCGAGGTTCTGCAGCTTGTCCAGCGCGCCGGGATCCATCATGGTGGCGCTGATCCTGGTGATCACGTCGGCGCCGAAGGGCTGCTGGGAGTTCAGCGCGGACTCCACCCCGGCCGGGGTGCCGGTGGACAGGTCGAGCAGGGTGGCCACCACCGTGGTGGTGCCCAGGTCGAAGGCGATGCCGAACCGGCGCGCGGTGGTGTCGCCGGGCTCCACGGCGATGAGCACGTCGTCCACGACCACCGCGGTGACCTTGTAGTCCGCCTCGCGCAGGGTGCGGCCGAGGGTCTTGAGCACGGACAGTTCGGCCCGCGGCTCCAGGTCGTCCAGCTGGGCCAGCACCCGCTCCAGGTCGCTGGCCTGGTCGGCCAGGCTCGGCTCGGCCAGCTCCAGGTACCGCTTCTGCACCGCCGGGCGCAGGATGACCTGCCGGCCCACGCCGACCGTGGCGGCCTTGGGCCGGGTGGTCAGCGGCGGCACCTCGACCAGGGTGTCCCTGGTGGCGGCGGTGCGGCAGGCCAGCCGCCAGCCGTCCTTGATCTCCTGCGCCGTGTAGGCCCTGATGTCCAGGCTGGACGGCGCGGGCGGATCCTCGGCGATCCTGATCCGGCACTTCTTGCAGGTACCGTGGCCGCCGCAGGTCGAGTCGATGGCGATGCCGTTCCAGCTGGCCGCGTCGAACAGGGTCACGCCGTAAGGAACGCGGACCGGCCGCTCGTTGAAGGTCAGATTGACCCGAACGGGCTGGGTTACCTCTTCTTCCGCCGCGCTCACGTGGCTCCCTGGGCCTGCTCTGCTGCTTTCTGGGCGGCCCGGTGCGCGGCGATCCAGTTCGCCCCCCAGTCGTCCCGGTTGAGCACCAGGTCGGCGGCCTTGACCGCGCGGACGATCTGCGGCGCGCGAGCGTCCATGATCGCGCTGGTCAGCCCAGCTCTGATCGCGATGGGCAGGAACGTCGCGGCGATCGAGTGCCGGTCCGGCATGCCGAAGCTCACGTTGGACGCGCCCAGCGTCATGTTCACCCCGAACTCGTCCTTGAGCAGCGCGATCGTCTCGAGCGTCCGGGTCGGGTGCAGGGTGTCCGCGCCGACCGGCATGGCCAGCGGGTCGATCACGATGTCCTCGACTCCGATCTTGTACTTCTCGGTGGCCACGTGGATGAGCTTGCGGGCCAGGTCGACCCGGCGGGCCGGCTCCTCGGGGATCTCCTCCTCGTCGTTCGGCAGGCCGATCACCGCGGCGCCGTACTTCTTGACCAGCGGCAGGATCGCCTCCAGCCGCTCGTCCTCGGCCGTCACCGAGTTGACCAGCGCCTTGCCCTGGTAGGCGGCCAGGCCGGCGTCCAGCACCTCGATGATCGAGGAGTCGATGACCAGCGGCAGGTCGGTCAGCTGCTGGATCAGCGTGACAGCCTGGCGCATCAGCTCGGCCTCGTCGGCCAGCGGCGCGCCCATGTTCACGTCGAGCAGCATGGCCCCGCCGGCCACCTGCTCCTTGACGTCGATCTCCACCCGGGACAGGTCGCCCTGGCGCAGCTGCAGCTGGAAGATTTTCCGGCCGGTCGGGTTGATCCGCTCGCCGATGATCGCGAACGGCTGGTCGTCACCGATCCGCACCGTCTTGGTCGCCGAGGACAGGATGGTGTGCACGGGCTTCTCCCTCCGGCGCTATGTGTCGGTCAGGCGCTCTGCTGGCTAAACACGGACGGTCGCGCGGCGCTGGGCGAGGAGTTCCTTGGCCCGGACCACGGCCGCGGATGCGTCGGACGCGTACCCGTCCGCGCCCACCACGTCCGCGTACTCCTGGGTGACCGGGGCGCCGCCGACCATCACGATGACCTGATCGCGCAGGCCGGACTTCTGCAGCGCGTTGATGTTCGCCTTGAACATCGGCATCGTGGTGGTCAGGAACGCGGAAAACCCGACGATATCGGGCTTGTGCTCCTTGATCGCCTCGATGAACTTCTCCGGCGAGACCTGCACGCCGAGGTCGATGACGTGGAACCCCGCTCCCTCGAACATGATGTTGACCAGGTTCTTGCCGATGTCGTGCACGTCGCCCTTGACCGTGCCCATGACGATCTTCCCGATGGTCTGCGCGCCGGTCTCGGCCAGCAGCGGGCGCAGTATCTCCAGCGCGCCGGCCATCGCCTTGCCCGCGATGAGCATCTCGGGCACGAAGAAGTCGCCGCGCTCGAACCGGGCGCCTACCTCTTCCAGAGACGGGATCAGCGCTTCGTACAGCAGCGTCTCCGGACCGAGGCCCTGGGCCAGCCCCTGGTTGGTGAGGTCGAGCACCGCCGGCCTGTTGCCGGTCAGCGTCTGGTCGTAGAGCTGGCCGAGCAGCTCCTCGGTCGTCATCGCGTACCTCCCGCCATCTTTACTGGTCAGCCTGCCCTGCGATGCTGCCGGGCGCCTCGCTGCCGGTAGCCGAGGACCGCGGACAGGGCGGCCGCCTCCTCGGCGCAGTACCCGGCCACGGCGGGCAGTCCGTCCCTGCTCATCCTGGTCGTCGGGCCCGATACCGACAGCGCCGCGACCACCGCGCCGTCGTAGCCGCGGATGGGCGTGGCCACCGCGATCAGGCCGGGTTCGAGTTCCTCGTCGGTCACCGCGTAGCCGCGGGCCCGCACGGTGGCCAGCTCGGTGCGCAGCGCCGCCTCGCTGGTGACCGTCTTGTCGGTACGCCGCTCGAGTGCGCCGCCGGGCAGCTGGCCGGATAGCTGCGCCGCGCCGTAGGCCAGCAGCACCTTGCCCAGCGCCGAGCAGTGCAGCGGCACCGACATGCCGATCCAGTTGGTGCCGCCGATCAGGTAGGTGCTGTCGACCTGAGCGATCTGCTCGACCAGCCCGCCCGAGGCCACGCCGAGGTTGATGGTCTCGCCGGTGGCCTTGCCGAGCCGCTCGAGGAAGGGCTGGGCCACCGCGACCAGGCCGGCCTCGGCGCCGCCCCGCCAGGCGAAGCTGACGAACATCTCGCCGGGCAGGAACCGGCCGTGGTCGTCCCGCCGGACCAGCCCGTTGCGCTCGAGCGCGAGCAGCAGCCGGGAGGTGGTCGACTTGGCCAGCCCCGTGGCCGCGCTCAGCCCGGTGAACGTCATCGGGTCCGCTGAGTGCACAACCTCCGCGAGCAGGCGAGCCGCCCGGTCCACGGCCTGGGTGCCGCTCTGGTTGCTCATAGACGCGTGGGATTTCCGTTCGTGCGGGGGCAAGCTTGCTGAGGACATAGGTTCCACTTTATGGGACTGAGTTCTACTATGTGATCGTAGGGGCCGGGTCTAAGATCGGTCAAGTTGCTGCTGCTTCGTCCTAAAGGGCACGGTGAAGTCGATGTTCGTGAACACGATGCCGAGGTACGAGATCCTTTCCGCCGACTCGGTCGCGGTGCTCGACCGCGGCTGGCGCCGGATCGTCTCCGAGATCGGCGTCCAGTTCGCCAAGCCCGAGGCCGTCGAACTGTTCGCCAAGGCCGGGCAGCAGGTGGACGGCGACGTGGTCAAGCTCGACCCGGAGTTCGTGCTCGAGCAGGTGGCCAAGGCGCCCCGCGAGTTCGACGTGCAGGCCAGGAACCCGGCCAACACCGTGCACATCGGCGGCGACCATATGGTGTTCAGCTCGGTGTACGGGTGCCCGTTCGTGCGCGAGGGGGACGTGCGCCGGGACGCCACCCTGCAGGACTTCCGCCAGCTCGCCAGCCTGTCCCAGGCCTACGACGAGCTGGATTCGGCCGGCGGCGTGATCTGCGAGCCGAACGACGCGCCGCTCGACTCCCGGCACCTGGACATGATCTACGCGCTGCAGACGATGACCGACAAGATCTACATGGGCAACGTGGTCTCGGGGCCGAACGCCGCCGACACCATCAAGATGACGGAGATCCTGTTCGGCGGGCTCGGCGGAAAGGGCAGGGAGGCGATCGAGCGGACGCCGGCCACGATCTCGCTGATCAACTGCAACTCGCCGCTGCGCTGGGACGACCGGATGCTGGACGCCCAGTTCGAATACTGCGCTGCTGGCCAGCCCGTGGTGCTCACCCCGTTCCTGCTGATGGGCGCGATGTCCCCGGTGACGATCCCGGCCGCGCTGACCCAGCAGCTGGCCGAGGCGCTGAGCGGCATCGCGCTGGCCCAGCTGATCCGGCCGGGCTGTCCGGTGATCTTCGGCTCGTTCCTGTCCAACATCGACATGCAGTCCGGGTCGCCGTCGTTCGGCACCCCGGAGTCGGCCATCGGCCTGCTCTGCACCGGCCAGCTGGCCCGGCACTACGGGCTGCCGTTCCGCACCGGCGGCGGGCTGAACTCGTCGCAGACGGCCGATGCCCAGTCCGCGTACGAGGCCCTGATGACGCTGCTGCCGACGTTCCTGGCCGGCACGAACTTCGTCATGCACGCGGCCGGCTGGCTGGAGGGCGGGCTGGTCAGCTGCTACGAGAAGTTCATCATCGACGTCGAGCTGCTCAAGATGCTCCGGGTCGAGTTCACCCCGCTGGAGATCACCGAGGAGTCCCTCGCGTTCGGCGCGCACGAGGAGGTCGGCCACGGCGGGCACTTCCTCGGCGCGGAGCACACCATGGAGCGGTTCCGCGACTGCTTCTACCGCCCGATGCTGTCCTCCACCGCCAACTTCGAGCGCTGGCTCAAGCTGGGCGCCAAGGACACCGCCGCCCGGGCCGGCGAGATCTGGCGCAAGAAGCTGGAATCGTTCGAGGCGCCGCCGCTGGACGACGCCATCCGCGCCGAGCTCGACGACTTCGTGACGCGCCGCCGCCGCGAACTGGGGGACTAACCTCCCGCGCCCTCGCGGCGTCCCTCAGGCGCAGGACCGCGGCTGGCGGAACGCGGAAGCGTAGTATGGAGCGTACGCAGGGCAGCGCCGGGTAACAGGAGGCTGCGATGAGGCTGCGACCGCATCGAGGGAACCTCGTGGTGTGGCGCGCGTCGCGCTGTCCGGACGAGCGCGGCCGTGGCCTGTGGTTTACCCGCCCCGCGCGCTCCGTCCGCATCCGCAGGCGGATCCGAACCGGTGTGCTGCTCGCGGTGCTCGGCGTGATGCGCCTGGCCGCTGTCGCGCGCCCGCGCTGGCGTCCGCTGCTGGCCGGAGTGGTGCTCACCACGGCCGGCGTCGTGCTGCGCAGCGGCGCGGCCGGCATCGTGATGATCCCCGGGATGCTGTTCCTGCTGTCCGCCCTGCTCACCCCGGCCGACCCGGTGACGGCCGGCCCGCGGCGCCGTGAGCTCGAGCGCGAGCTGGCCGCGTATTCCACCCCGGACCAGCGCTGCGACCTCGAGGCGACCTTCGACCGGTACCCGGACAACGTCACCGGCGAGCTGCGTGACATCCTCGCCCGTCAGGCCGCGGCCGCGGGCACCCGGTCGGCCGTCTCCTCGCCCTTTGGCTAGCGGGCGAGCCAGCCGAAGACAGGCCGCGAACTCGGCCTCGGGCAGGTAGGCCAGCAGGACCTTGCCGTCCGAGGTGGCGTGCAGGGGGATGCGCCGCGTCTACCTGCTGTCAGCGCCCGGCTAGCCACAGGAGGCACGCCCGGCCCGTCGTCTCCTGAGGACTGGAATCGGGTCGACGTGCCGTTGGGTCGGCAAGAACCGGACCAACGGCACATCGACCCATATGCTCAACGGCGACCGGACCGTAGTCTTTCACTGACAACGGCGTCCGCCCACGGCTTAGGTAGGGCACAGCCATGACGATCAGCGTCTTCGATCTGTTCAAGGTGGGCATCGGCCCATCGAGTTCGCACACGGTGGGGCCGATGAAGGCGGCCGGGATGTTCGCCCGGGGCCTGCGCGAGGACGGGCTGATGCCGCAGGTGGCGACGGTGCAGGTGGCCCTGTACGGCTCACTCGGCCTGACCGGTCCTGGACACGGCAGCGACAAGGCGGTGCTGCTCGGGCTCGAGGGCGAGCAGCCGGCCACCGTTGACGTGGACGCCGTGCCTGGCCGGCTCGAGGCCATCAAGCAGCGCGGCACGGTCCTGCTGCTCGGCGAGCACGAGATCCCCTTCACGCTCGGCAAGAACCTGGAGTTCAACCGCAGGAAGAAGCTCGGCTACCACCCGAACGGCATGCGGTTCAGCGCCTATGACGCCGACGGCACGGCCGTCCGCGAGCGGGCCTACTACTCGGTCGGCGGCGGCTTCGTCGCCGACGAGAAAGCCGCGGAAGCCGGACCGGACCAGACCGCGCCGTCAGGCCCTGACCTGCCCTACCCGTTCACCACCGGCGAGGAACTGCTCGCCTGCACCAGGGCCAGCGGCCTGCCGGTCTCCGGCATCATGCTGGCGAATGAGCAGGCGCTCGGCCGGACGGCCGACCAGGTCCGGGCCGACCTCGGTGAGCTATGGCGGGTCATGCGGGCCTGCGTGGAGCGCGGCTGCGCCACCGACGGGATGCTGCCCGGCGGGCTGAAGGTGCCGCGCCGGGCGCCGCGGCTGTTCCGGCAGCTCACCTGCGAGCGGGACGACGACGACCCGCTGCGGGCGATGGACTGGGTGACGCTGTACGCGCTGGCGGTCAACGAGGAGAACGCGGCCGGCGGCCGGGTCGTCACCGCGCCCACCAACGGCGCGGCCGGCATCATCCCGGCAGTGCTGCATTACTACGACCGGTTCGTGCCCGGCGCGTCCGCCGAAGGCGTGGCCCGGTTCCTGCTGACCGCGGCGGCGATCGGCTCGCTGTTCAAGGAGAACGCCTCCATCTCCGGCGCCGAGGTCGGCTGCCAGGGCGAGGTCGGGTCGGCCTGCTCGATGGCGGCCGGAGCCCTGGCCGAGGCGCTCGGCGGCACGCCGGAGCAGGTGGAGAACGCCGCGGAGATCGGCATTGAGCACAACCTGGGCCTGACCTGCGATCCGATCGGCGGGCTGGTCCAGGTGCCGTGCATCGAGCGGAACGCGGTCGCCTCCGTCACCGCGATCAACGCGGCCCGGATCGCCCTGCGCGGCGACGGGCGGCATTTCGTCTCGCTCGACAAGGCCATCAACACCATGCGCGTGACCGGGCACGACATGCTGGACAAGTACAAGGAGACTTCGCGTGGCGGCCTCGCCGTCAACGTCATAGAGTGCTAGCCCATGGGAGGGTTTGACCTGTTCCGTGGCGATGCGCTCGCCGCCTACCGGGACTGGCCGGCCCCCGCGACGATCGTCAGCGACGGCGCCTACGGGGTGCGCGGATTCCACGGCGACACGATCGGGCACGAGGCTCTTCCGCACTGGTACCGACCGCACGTCGCGGCCTGGGCGGCGGCGGCCGGGCCGGCCACCACGCTGTGGTTCTGGAACACCGAACTCGGCTGGGCCAGCGTGCACCCGGTCCTCGCCGAGTTCGGGTGGGAGTACGTCCAGCTCATCGTCTGGGACAAGGGCCTGGCCCACATCGCGGGCAACGTCAACGGCCGGACCATCAGGCAGTTTCCGGTCGTGACCGAGGTATGCGCGTTCTACCAGCGGACCTTCACCGTGACCGGGCCGGACGGGCCGATGCCGCCCAAGCAGTGGGTCAGGCACGAATGGGCCAGGTCCGGGCTGTCGCTGCAGCGGGCGAACGAGGCGTGCGGGGTGAAGAACGCGGCCACCCGCAAGTACCTGACCAGGGACTGGCTATGGTACTGGCCGCCCGGGGAGATGACCGAACGGCTCGCCGCGTACGCCAACGCGTACGGCCAGCCGACCGGCTGGCCTTATTACTCGCTCGACGGCGAGCACCTGGTCACCGCGGCCGAGTGGGACGCCCTGCGGTACAGCTGGCGGCACGCGCACGGGGTGACCAACGTCTGGTCGCGCCGGCCGCTGCACGGCGAGGAGCGCCTGAAGGGCACCGGCCGCCGCGCCGCGCCGCGGGTGCACAACCCGACGGCGGCCAGTTCGGCGCACCTGAACCAGAAACCGCTCGAGTTCATGGAACGCTTGATCACGGCGGTAACCGAGCCCGGCGACGTGGTGTGGGAGCCGTTCGGCGGCCTGTGCTCGGCCTCGGTCGCGGCGGTCACGATGGGCCGCCGTGCCTTCGCCGCGGAAACCGACCCGGCGTTCGCGGATCTCGCCGCCGAGCGGCTGCGGCGCGCCGGAACCATCGCGGACGCCGGGGCCGGCAGGCTGGCTTCAGCCGGCGCAGGGGGGCCGTACTGATACCGGGATGGAGGCACGGTGACCGTAACGTCCACGGCAGCAAGCCCTGAGGCGGCCAGCCGCGAGGTGTCCCTCGAGCTGATCGGGCTGAGCCGCCGGTTCGGTTCCGTGGTCGCGCTGGACGGACTGACCTTCAGCGTCCCGCCCGGCGAGGTATTCGGCTTCCTGGGGCCGAACGGGGCCGGCAAGACCACCACGATGCGTGCGATCTTCGGCGTGATCGCGCTGGAGGCGGGCGAAGTGCGCTGGCGTGGCGAACCGGTGACCGAGGAGGACAGGCACCGGTTCGGCTACATGCCCGAGGAACGCGGCCTCTACCCGAGCATGCAGATCCTGGAGCAGCTGGAGTACCTGGGCCGGCTGCACGACATGACGGCGGCCTCGGCCCGCGACGCCGCGCGGAACTGGATCAAGCGGCTCGGCCTGGAAGGCCGGGAGTCGGCCAAGCTGGAGGCGCTCTCGCACGGCAACCAGCAGCGGGTGCAGCTGGCCGCCGCGCTGATGCACGACCCGGAACTCCTCGTCCTCGACGAGCCGTTCGCCGGCCTTGACCCCGGCGGCGTCGACGACATGACCGAGATCCTGGCCGAGCGGGCCCGCGCCGGGGTCACCGTGCTGTTCTCCAGCCACCAGCTCGACCTGGTGGAGCACATCTGCGAGGCGGTGGCGATCATTCACCGCGGCCGGGTGGTGGCCCAGGGCGCGGTGGCCGACCTGGAGCGCGGCGACCGGCCGCGGCTGGCCGTCCGGGTGGCCGGCGACGCGGCGGGAGACTGGGCGCGGCAGCTGGATCCCGGGGTCGCCTCGGTCGGGCGGGTGGACTCCGGCATGGTGCTCCTCGCGCTGGCGCCGGACGCCGACTCGCAGAAGGTGCTCGACGCGGCCCGCGCGGCCGGCGCGGTCGAGCACTTCAGCTTCGCCTCCCGCCGCCTGTCCGAGGTATTTCGCGACGTCACCGGCGAGGACGCATGAATAAAAGGTGGGTCAGGCTCACCGCGATCGTGGCGGAGCGGGAGATCCGGCAGCGGGGCCGGTCCCGGGCCTTCGCGGTCAGCACGATCGTGCTGCTGCTCGTGGTCGCGGCCGGCGTGACGATCCCGGCCATCCTGGCGCACAGCGCCAAGCCGGAGCGGGTGGGCATCGTGGGCGGCCAGCTGGCGGCGATGACCGAGGTCGTGCGGGAAGCGGGGCATCTCACCGGCACCAGCGTCACCGTCGTGCCCCAGCCCAGCCTGGCCTCGGCCGAGGCCGCCCTGCGCTCGGGACGGCTGGACGTGGTGCTGGCGAACGACAGCGAAGTGGTGGTCAAGCAGGTCTCGGTGACGGGCTCGAGCGGATCCGGCGGCGGGCTGCCGTCCGCGATCGCGGACGTCGCCGGGCTGAGCAGGCTGCTCGGCCACCTGCCGCCGGGCGCCGCCGACCGCGGGGTCACGCTGCCCGTCCGCGGCCTGTCGCCGCCCTCGGCCAGCCTGTCGCGCCGGCTGACCGGGCTGTTCACCGTGGTGCTGGTCTGGATCCTCATCAGCGCGTACGGCTCGCAGATCGCGATGGGCGTCGGCGAGGAGAAGCAGAACCGGATAGTGGAGGTGATCCTCGCATCCGTTCGGCCCATCCAGCTGCTGGTCGGGAAGGTGACCGGCATCGGGGTCCTGGCCCTGGCCCAGGCCGCCCTGATGGTGGCCGCCTTCCTCGGCCTCGGGGCCGCCGTCGGCTCGAGCCTCCTGCACGGCGCGGCCCCCGGGATCGTGATCACCGGAGCGGTGTTCCTCATCCTCGGCTACGCCTTCTACTGCACCGCGTACGCCGCGGCCGGATCCCTGGTCAGCAGGCAGTCCGACGTGGGCGCGGTGATCTTGCCGGTGCAGGTTCCGCTGATCATCGCCTACGCGCTGTCCTACACGGTGATCTACGCCGACGGTGCCAACGTCTTCTACAAGGTGCTCGGCTTCCTGCCGCCGACGGCTCCGATCGCCATGCCGGTGCTGTACGCCGCGGGTGACGTGCCCGGCTGGCAGGCGGCGATCTCCGCCGTGCTGGTGGCGGCGGGCACCGTGTGGATGGCGCGGACCGCGGCGACCATCTACGGACGGTCCATCCTGCGCACCGGCTCCCGGGTCCGGCTGCGTCAGGTGCTCACCGGCGGCGAAGCCGCCTGATTTACAGTGGCCGGGTGGACAGGCAGCAATGGGATGCGCGGTACTCCGGCGCCGAGTTCGAGTGGTCGATGCACCCGAACCAGTTCGTGACGGAGCAACTGGACGGGCTGCCGCCCGGCCGGGCGCTCGACCTGGCGGCCGGAGAGGGCCGTAACTCGGTCTGGCTGGCCGAACGCGGCTGGTCGGTGACCGCGGTGGACTTCTCCAGGGTCGGCCTGGAGAAGGGCCGCAAGCTGAGCGCCGCCCATGGCGTCCCGGCCCGCAAGGTGGACTGGGTGGTCGCCGACCTGAGCGAGTACGAGCCCGCCCGCGCGGCCTTCGACCTAGTCCTCATCGCCTACCTCCAGGTGGGCGCGAACCTGCGCGGGCGGGTGCTGGCCGGGGCCGCGGCGGCGCTGGTCCCTGGCGGCACGCTGCTGGTCGTCGGGCACGACCTGACCAACCTGACCGAGGGCGTGGGCGGCCCGACGAGCCCGGACGTGCTGTACACCCCCGAGGTGATCACAGCCGGGCTGTCCGGGCTGCGCATCTTGCGAGCCGAACGAGTGCGCCGCAGCGTCGAGCGGGACGGCGGGCAGCCGACCGCCATCGACACCCTGGTCCGGGCGGAGCGCCCGGCAGGCTAGCCGCCCGGGGCGACCTCACGTGCTAGGCGCGGACGGGGACGTGCTCCCCGGGTCCGAGGCCGCGGGCGACGACGCGGGCGGAGACGACGCCGGAGGCGGAGACGACGCCGGAGGCGAAGACGCGGGCGGGGAGGAGGCAGGCGGAGACGACGCGGGCGGAGACGACGCGGGCGGAGACGACGCCGGAGGCGATGAAGCCGGGGGCGAGGACGCGGGCGGAGACGACGCGGGCGGGGAGGAGGCCGGAGGGGACGACGCGGGCGGCGATGAAGCCGGGGGCTTGGTCGGGTTGGACGATTTGGTCGGCTGCGCGGACGACTGGGATACGAGCGGCGTCGGCGGCAGGGACGTGCTGGAGGCCCGGGACAGGGCCGGGCTGAGGTACACGTTCGGCGAGACGTGCGCCGACGCCGAGGGCACGGCGGAGGACGAGGTGCGCGGGCCGGCCGTCGCGTTGCCGGACGCCGAAGCGGGCGCGGTCGCCACCGCACCCGCGCCGGCCTGCGGCTGGAGGTGGCTGGACGCCGGGGTGTGGTTGGCGCCGATCAGGGCGAAGGCGGCCACGGCCGAGCCCGCCACCAGGCCGCCGGTGAGAACGGCCGAGGCCAGTGGCCGCGAGATACGATGCCGCCCGGGTCCTCCCGCGCCGCCCCGCGGCGGCGGACCGGAGCGCGGCGGCTGGCCGAAGGGCGGCAGGCCGGCGTCCGGCGGCTGGGCCGGGGCCTCGGTCAGCGCGATCAGCTTGCCGGCGGCGGCAGGGACCGCCGGGACCGCGGACGGCGCCGGCGGGTCCTGGATGAAGCTGTTCATGATGGATTCGGCGAGCCAGCCGGGCGCGGGCTGGAGGGCACCCACCTCGGCCAGCAGTTCGCGAGCCGTGGGCCGGTCGCCGGGGTTCTTGGCCAGGCAGCCGCCGACCAGCGAACGCAGCTCGTCTGGCACGCTGCTCAGGTCCGCCGGGCTGTTGACCAGCCGGTACATGAGCGCGGCGTTCGATCCGGTGCCGAAGGGACCCTGCCCGGTCGCGGCGAACGTGAGCACCGCGCCCAGGCTGAACACGTCGCTGGCCGGGCCGATGTCCACGCCGAGGACCTGCTCGGGGGACATGTATCCGGGAGAGCCGATCATCACGTCCGCGCGCGCCGCGACGCTCGCCTCGGCGGCCTCGGAGATCCCGAAGTCGATGACCCTCGGCCCGTCCTCGGCCAGCAGCACGTTGGATGGCTTCAGGTCACGGTGCACTACGCCGGCTGCGTGGATGGCGCCTAGGCCCTCCGCCAGCCCGGCCGTCAGCGCTAGCAGGCTGCGGATGGGCAGCGGGCCGTGGCCGCGCACCGCCTCGGTCAGGGACGGGCCGGCCACGTACGCGGTCGCCAGCCACGGCATCGGGCTGTCCAGGTCCGCATCCACCACCAGCGCGGTGAACAGGCCGCTGACCTTCTGGGCGGCCGCGACCTCGCGCCGGAAGCGGGCGCGGAAGTCGGTGTCGGTGGCTAGTTCGGTCCGGATGACCTTGACCGCGATCGGGCGGCCGCCGGCGGACATGCCGAGGAACACCTGTCCCATGCCGCCGTTGCCCAGCTGCCCGAGCAGCCGGTAGGGCCCGATCTCTCGCGGATCGTCAGGCTGCAGTCCGGCGTACCCCACTGTTCACCCCGAATGTCGGCCAAAATTCTCATTCATGTTATATCCGGACAACGCGGTCGTAAGCTCTCAGGTTTACACGTGGGTACGCGCCGTAACGATTAGTTAAGAATCCGCGGGCGGCCAGGCCGGCTGCGGTCATGGTCTCTCCTTATTCCTATCCTTCCCCGGACCCGGCCGAGCGGGGGAAGGTCCGGGGAAGGGACGGTTCATAGCGTTACGCACGTCATAAACCGCCACAACGAGCAAAGGACAATCATCGTGGCCATCTCAGGAACCATCCCCGCCATCTCGCACGTCGCCGTCACCGTGACCGACCTGTCGGTCAGCGAGGCCTGGTACACCCGGGTCTTCGGCGTCGAACCCATCCTGGACGAGGACACCGGCCCGTTCCGGCACATCGTCTACCAGCTAGGCAACACCCTGTTCGGGCTGCACGGCTTTCCCCACCTGACCAGCAAGGACCCGTTCGACGAGCGCACCCCCGGCCTGGACCACGTTCTCGTTCGGCTGCGCTAGCCGCGACGAACTGGTGGAGTGGGCCGCCCGCCTGGACGCGCTGGGCGTGGCCCACGGCGAGATCGTGGACGCGGGCTACGGTTCGGGCTTGTCGTTCCGCGGCCCGGACAACATCGCCCTCGAGCTGTTCGCGCCGCCGGCCTGACCGGTGACCGTCCGTGGCCGGGCGGGAACCTCCTGTCCGGCCAGGTCGCGGGTGATCACGCCGAGGTCGCGGCGGCACCGTTCGGCGTCAAGGGGCTGGCCAGCCTGCTGGAACTGCCCCGCCGCCCGCTGCAGCCGGATCCGCGCCACGCCGGGATCGCCCGCGGCGGCGGCAGGGCGAACGCGGCCGCCCGCCGTGCGCCGCTGCGCTCGGCGGTCCCGCGCAGGTCCCTGGCCAGCTCCATGACCTCGGCGTACGGCATAGGCCCGTACAACAGGTACTCGGCCGAGCACAGGTAGCCGTCAAAGATGGCCCCGGCCATCCCCGGATCCTCCCGGGTCCGGTACAGCTCGGCACCCAGCTGGGCGAACCATTGATCCGAACGGTGCGCGAGCAACCCCCGCAACGTCACGAGATCGAGCACCTGCCAATTGCGCTCACCCGCGAGGATCAGCCGCTGCGCCTGCTCGACCGCGGCCCGGGCGGCGTCGAAGTCGGCGGTGAAGAACGCGTACTTGCCCCGCGCGAGGAGGATGTCGGCATCGTCGGTGCCGCCGTCGGTGTCGAGGCCGTCCAGGGCGGCCGCCGCCGTGGCGAGATCGCCCGCCATGACCGCGCTGTTCGCCAATCGGGCGCGCAGCCGCCGCGCATCCGCGGGACCGGCCCCGCCGAGCGCTTCCCGGTAGGCCGGCCCGGCCATCGGGTCACCGATCGCGGTGAGCAGGTCGGCGCGCAGCGAGAGCGCCCTGGTCCGGCATTGACCGGCGGCGTACGGCCGGATCACGTCCACCAGCGCCAGCGCGTCGCGGTAGGCGCCGGCCGCGGATTCCGTCTCGGCCGCCCGCAGCAGGTGCGGCACGGCGTCCGCGCCCGCGCCGGCCGCCAGGAAGTGGTGCCCGATACGCACGGGCGAGGCACCTAGCTCGATCAGGCGCCGGGCGGTGTCGCGGTGGACCTGGCGGCGCCGGTGGACGGGGACGTCGCCGGTGAGCGCGTCCCTGATGAGGCAGTGGCGGAACCGGTATCCAGTGCTCGCCGGCTCGACGATCCGCGCGGCCAGGGCGTCGTCGAGATGGCCGAAGGCCTCCGTCTCGGCCAGCCCGGACAGGGCGACGAACTCGTCGGTGTCGAACGACGAGCCGGCCATGGCCACCCGCTGGAGCACCTCGCGGGTGGCCGACGGCAACCTGGCGACCATGCTGGCCTGGAGCGCCTGCGCCCAGTCCGGCCCGGTAGCCCCGTCTCTTCCGGCAGGGTCCGGGCCGGAAGCCGCCCGCCGGGCGAGCTCGGTCACCAGGAACGGGACGCCCCGGCTCAGCGTCGTGACCAGCTTGACCAGCTCGGCCGGGGGTTCGGTGACGTAGCGGCGGACGAGCGCCGCGGTGTCGCGGTCGGCGAGCGGCCCGAGCCCGAGCTCGGACCCGCCGTACCGGTCGATGAGGCTTCTCCGGGTCGCCTCCAGTGCGCTCGTGGCCGGAACCGGACGGTGCGCGAGCACGATGCACACCCGCTGGCCGCGCGCCGACCGGGCGAGGTAGTGCAGCAGGCGCAGGCTGCCGTCATCGGCGTCATGCGCGTCGTCGACGGTGAGCAGCAGGCCCTTACCCGCCGCGGCCAGGCTGACCAGTTCGGCCGCGGCGAGGAAGAGCCGCTGGTGGGTGCTTCGTCCGGTCCATGAGACCGGCGTGGAATTCCGCACCCGCTCGATCTCGTCCCGGTGCGGGCTCGCCAGGCGGGCCAGCAGCCCCGGATCCTGCCGGCACACGGCACAGAGGGCCTCGATGACCGGGGCGTACGGCCAGGCACCCTCGACCGGGGCCGTGGATCCGTGGCCTGCCAGGTATCCCCGCTCCGTCGCCCGGGCCACGATGGCGGCCAGCAGCGACGACTTGCCCGCCCCGGCCTCGCCGCTGATGATCAGCGTGCGGTTCTCCCCGGCCGCGGCGTCGAGCAGCGCCCGTTCGGCGATGGAAATCTCCAGGTCACGGCCGATCAGCGGCCCGTCGCGACGCGGAAACGCGTCGTGCGCGGCGAGCAGGCGGTCCCGGAGGGCGGAAGCCTCCGGGCCGGGAGCGACGCCGAGCTCCTGCCGCAGCGCCCGGTCCAGGCGCTCGAACTGGCGCAGCGCGGCGTGCCGGTCGCCGTTGGCCGCGTGCAGCCGCATGAGGGTGAGGTGCGCGCGCTCGTCGCCCGGGTCGAGTTCGGCCAGCGCCTCCCAGCGGCCGTCCAGGCGCAGCAGATTCAGGTGACGCTGCCTGAGCTGGTCGCGGCGCGACTCGGCCCACTCCTCGTACCTGTCCCCGGGCAGCAGCTCGCCACCGTACAGCGCGAGCGCCTCGCGGGCCGCGGCGGCATCCCCGTCGGCGAGCGCCCGGCGGGCCAGTTCCTCGAACCTGACCGCGTCCACGCTCACGCTGCCGCCGGGATACAGGACAACCTGGTCGCCGCGCAGCACCACCGCGTCCGGCACGCCGAGGGCGCGCCGGGCGAAGTGCGCCGCCTTGTGCAGCTTCGGCACCGCCTCGGCGATCGTGTCCTGCGACCAGACCAGGTCGATCACCTGCTCGCGATGCAGCCGCCGCCCCGGTGCTAGCGCGAGCACCTTCACCACCGCCGCCGCGTGGCGGCGCTTCCAGCCGGCCTCGGCGACGGGGACTCCGCCGACCGTCACGGCGAACCGGCCGAGCAGCGTGACGTGGATTTCTGGCATCAGCTTGCCTGCCGCCGCCGTTCCCTCAGGATCGCTTGTGCGCTGTGAGCAGCAGGTACTCCCACTCCATCACGATGCCCTGCTTACGCCCCGCGGCGCTTACGCTGGCTCCGGCCTCGGCGGCGGGGATCGCGGCGTTGCCGGTTCCGGCGGCCACGTCGAGCACCCGGTCCCCGGGCCGGACCTCGCACGCTTCGACCAGGATCGGGCCAAGCTCCGAGACGAGATCGGTAGCTACGGCCGGATAGTCGCCGAACGCCCAGATGGCGCGGTGTTTCGCCTTCAGCGCGCGGCCTGCTTCGGTCGTACTCGTGGTTTCTGTGGTCATTTCGGGTTTCCTCCCCCTTGTCGTTGGATCCGACGCTAGGAAGTGCGGAACCCGGCGGCTAGTACAACATCTGTACCTGCCCTGCTTCAGGGTCTGGCCTGGGACGTTTCTCCCGGCTTACCCTGCTGGGCATGGGGACCTCATATCACCAGTTCTGCCCGGTGGCCAAGGCGATGGAGCTGCTGGACGAGCGGTGGACACTGCTGATCGTCCGCGAGCTGGTCGCCGGCAGCGAGCGTTTCAACGAGCTGCGCCGCGGGGTGCCGCGGATGTCGCCGACCCTGCTGTCCAAGCGGCTGAACCAGCTGGTCAGGGCGGGCGTGATAGAACGGCGCGGCGACGGCACCGACGTCAGGTACGTCCTGACGCCGGCGGGCCGCGAGCTCCAGCCGGTGGTGGAGGCACTGGGGATCTGGGGTATCCGCTGGATCGGGGAGATCGGCGACGAGGACCTGGACCCCAAGCTGCTGCTCTGGGACATGCACAGGAACATCGACTACGCCGCCGTCCCGCCGGGGCGGACGGTCGTGCAGTTCAGGTTCCCCGACGTGCCGTCCGCCACCCGCGACTGGTGGCTGGTGATCGGCTCAGCCGAGACCGACGTGTACGATGACGACCCCGGCCATCCGGTCGCGGTCACCGTGACCGGCAGCCTGCGCCGCATGACCGAGGTCTGGCGCGGCGATTTGAGCTGGCCGGACGCCGTCCGTTCGGGCGGCCTCAGCATCCAGGGCCCGGCCACGTTGCGCCGGGCCCTGCCGCGCTGGTTCACCCTGTCGGATTTCGCCCCGGTCGCCCGGCCGGCGTAGCTCCGGGCGGAGGTCAGGGTGTCGGCGACCCGGTGGACGGCGACGGGCTGAGGGCGGACGGCGCCGTGGTCGGTGACCCGACGGGCGGCGGGGAGGTACTGGCCGACGTGGCCGAGGGACTCACCGTGTGCGACGGGCTGGGCGACCGGGTGGGCTGGGGCGAGGTCCGCGTGGGCGCTGGTGCCGGTGGGGTCGAGGAAGAAGTGGTGCCGGGCTGCGTCGCACCCGCGGGCGCGGGCGCGGGCGTGGGCCCCGGGCTCACCAGGACGTAGAGCGCCAGCACGGCCAGGAACAGCCCGGAGATCACCAGGGTGGAGGTGCGCGGCCGACCGCTCATGAGGCACCCCCGGTCGCCCGGCCGGTGTCGAGTTCGGCCCACACGTTGATGCCCTCGGAACGGAAGGCCGACGCCACCCGGGCCCGGAGCTCGCGGCCGACGTCGAACTGCACGCCCGGCAGCGTCCGGGCCACCATGCGCACCGAGAACGTGTCAACCTCGATCTTCTCGACGCCCATCACGGTGGGCGGGTCGAGCATCATCTTGCGCAGCCGTTCGTCGTTGTAGGCGTCCTCGACGACTCTCCGCAGGACCTCGGTGACGTGGCTCACGTCGACGGAGGACGGCACCGGCACGTCGATGACCGCCCGGGCCCAGTCCCGCGACAGGTTGGTGACCTGGACGATCTGCCCGTTGGGCGTGGTGATGACCTCGCCGCCGGCCGACCGGATCCGGGTGACCCGCAGGGTCACGTCTTCGACCGTCCCGGTGACCTGCTGGTTCACGCCGGCGACCGCGATATGGATAACGTCGCCGAAGCCGTACTGCCGCTCCCCGGTGATGAACAGGCCAGCCCCGATGTCCTGGACAAACCGCTGCAGGCCGAAGCCCAGAGCGGCGCTGAGCAGGGCAGCGGGCGCGACCAGGCCGGCCCAGGGCACGCCCAGGTTCTGGATGATCAGCACGCCGGCCACGACGTAGATGACCGCCAGCGCCGTCCATGTGACGACCTGCGCGACGACGTGGCGGTGCTTGGCGGCCTCCGAACGCACCAGCTCATCGTCGTCGTTCGCGCGCTCGTCGATGTGGGCCACGATCCGGTCGCGGGACCATACGGCGAACCTGGTGAGAAGTATCGCTCCCAGCACCAGCAGCACGATCACCAGCAGGTTGCCGCGCGCCCACCTGCTCACGCTCTCCAGCGGACCGTTAGCGGCTGTCAATGTAGCCCTCCCATCTCGCGTTGACGATGCCGGAAGAGCCACGAAGGGCGACGACGCCGGCGGCTCGCGGTGGGCAGGCAGACCGATCGCCGATGCCCGCTGATCGACGGATTAAGCCCGCCGCCAGGTTCAGGCCGGGGCCGGCACGGCCCCCAGCAGGGCCCAGCATATCCGCCTGGGAGAAGCGCTCGATGACCCGGCCGCTCCGGAAGTGCAGGATGGTGATGCCGGGCAGGGTGATGGCCGTTCCGCTCGCGGGCACGCCCATGAACTCGTTCACGTGCCGGCCGGTCATGGTGAACCGGATGGCGGCCACGTCGCCGTCCCACAGCACCTCGTGGAACTCGAGCCTGGGCGGGCAGAACGCGCTGCTCAACGCCGTGGACGCGCCGGGCACGTGAACACCACGTGCCCGGCGCGCCTATCCGTCCATCGGCGTTAAGTACCGTGGCCCGTGATTCGCCGGTAGTGGTAGGCGATTTGATCTCGTGTCTCTTGCGTTTCGAACATTCCGGCGAACTCGTCCGTGCTGTGCTCCACCGCCGCGTCGAGCGGATTGTTGAGCCAGAGGTTGAAGAGCCGGCGTTGGGCGGTGGTGACCGTGCGGGTATGCGTCGCGGTGCGTTCAAGCAGGCGTTCTGTGGCTTCGGCGAGACGGCCGGGCCCGGTGATGACGTTCGCGATGCTGTGCGACGGTAGCTGGTCGAGCCGGTAGATTTCACCGGACAGGATCATTTCGCGTGCCTTGCTGAGGCCGACGAAACCGGGCAGCAACGCCGCGTCGATGACGGACGGCACGCCGACCTTGATCTCCGGCAACCCGAAGGCTGCCGTTGTGGTGACCACGCGTAGGTCGCAGGCAAGAGCCAGTTCAAATGCTCCGCCCAGGCAGTATCCGCTGACCGCGGCGACGGTGACGGCTGGCGACCGGCGGATGGCTTGCATGATCCCGGCGAGCTCGCCGATAAATGCCTTCGCACCGGCGCGGTCCATGCCGACGAACGTCTCGATGTTCATTCCGGCGCTGAACGCTACCGACCCGGCGCCGGTGAAGACGAGACCCGCAACGCCTGGATCGAGGTTCACGATGGTGTCCCGGAGTCCGGGCAGGTCTTCGGCGTGCAGCACGTTCAGCTTGTCAGGACGATCGAAGGTGATCCACAAATAAGGCCCGCGACGATCTATTTCGATATATCGCATGTATCACTCCGATCCGTGGTCTCCTACGACCACCCCGAGGCCCGCCAGTCGCACGCCGGGCCACACGCCGCAGGTGACACGACTAAGGTTGGCTCACATGGCAGGCAGACGGGATCCTGGCTCCGCCATCTTCCTTAGCTCCCTATTGCCTAGCTGGCGGCCACCGCGTCTAGGGCAGCCCTGCGAAGCCAGCCCAGACCCGCGTCTGCTCACCAAGTGTCGCCTGCGACTAAGACGGGGTAATCAGGCGCCGGCACTTGGCCGCGGCCATGACGTGGCGATCACAGTAACGACCAGGAACGGAGGCGAATGGATGACACGGCTACCAGAATCTACCGCACGTCGTTACGGCAAGGTTTTTGACGAGATCGCGGCTGAGTACGACCGCCACCGTCCGACCTATCCTGACGAACTCGTCGACCAAGCTTGTCAGGTCGCAGGGATCGGGAGCGGTGATCATGTGCTTGAGGTCGGGTGCGGGAGCGGCCAGCTGACGCGCGGCCTTGCCGCTCGGGGCCTGCATGTCACAGCACTCGAACCTGGCAAGAGCCTCATAGCGCTGGCCAGGCAGAACCTGGAAGGTGCTGGGGAGGTGAAATTCGTGAACGCTCAGTTTGAGGATGCATTGCTTCCCCGCGAGCAGTTTAAGGCCGTGTTCTCTGCGTCCGCGTTTCACTGGATTGACCCTAAAGTTAGCTGGCAGAAGGCCGCTGACGTACTAGCTCCCGGTGGAATGCTCGCCCTCGTGCAATATTGCGGACTTGAGGAGCCGCGAAGCAAGCGAGATCAGGAAGCGGCACTTGCTGCCATTAAAAAGGTCGCCCCTGACATAGCCGCTAATTGGCCTGCCTACAGGGATCTCGACGCCACGCTCGCTGGGATGGAGCAACGCCGTGGCAACGTCTCAGAGATATGGGCCTGGCTCGGCAGTTACGACATAGGGCAAGATTATGCCGGCCGCTTGTTCGATGATGTTCAGGTGGCAGTCATGCCAAAGCTCATCGAGCACACTCCTGACGAGCTCAATGCTCTCGTTCGTACGATGTCGTTTTACGCTCGGCTTTCACCGGGCCAACGTCAAGCCCTTGAGCGTGAATACGAGGCCGTTTATGAACGACTCGGGCGACCGATTCGCGCGAGCACGGTCGCGGCTCTCGTCACGGCACGGCGCAGCACCAAGGGAGATGATCACCGCACATCGCCTCAGGGCGCGCCGCACTGATTCCATCCTCCTCACCGCTCGAAGTTCTCGGCCGAGTCCTCGGTGTCAGGCTGATGGTGCCGATTCCCGTCGCCCGCGTGCTCCCGCCGCCCGCCGCGTGCTCCCGCCCGGCGCCGGGATTCCGGTAAAGTGCGGCAAATGGACGGTCGCGCCCGGCTGGCCGGGCCTGTTGAGGGGCCGCCGGGGATCATCATGGCCGGCTTTGACCTCGGCCAGGCCGGCTACACCCTGGAAGAGTTCTTCCTCGAGTCCACGGCCACCCGCTACGAGCCCGCGGGGCCCGCGGGAGCCGACGGATACTGGCAGGTCACCCCGGCGGGCCACGCGCCGTTCGCAACCCGCCTGGTGGTATGCCGACCGTCCGACCCTGGCGCGTTCACCGGCACGGTGGTCCTGGAATGGCTCAACGTCAGCGCCGGCTTCGACGCGCCCGCGCACTGGATGCTGACCCACCGGCAGGTCGTCAGGGCGGGATGGGCGTGGGTCGGGGTATCGGCGCAGCGGGCCGGCATCGAGGGCGGCAGCATCTTCGATGCGGCCGGGGAGCAGCCCGACCCTGGGTCGCGGCGCGTGATGGTGCTGCCCGCGCTCAAGGAGAGCGATCCGGGCCGGTACGGAGCGCTGCACCACCCGGGCGACGCGTTCAGTTTCGACATCTTCTCCCAGGCCGCCCGCGCGGTCCGTGACGGCGCCGTGCTCGGCCCACTGCCGGTCGAGTGCTTGCTCGCGTCGGGCCAGTCCCAGTCGGCGATTCACCTGGTCACCTACGTGAACGCGGTGGTCCCGACCGTTCGGCCCGAGGCGGCCTGCGACGGCTACCTGGTCGGCAGCCGCACCGGGTTCGCGGCCCCGTTGACCGGCTGGGGCGGCCGCATTCGCGCCGAGGGACCGGACGGCGTGCTGGTCCGCACGGACGGCCGGGCCCCGGTGCTGACCGTGCAGACCGAGAGCGACGTGACCGGCGTGCTGGCCGGAGTGACGGCGCGGCAGCCGGACAGCAGCCGGTTCCGGTGGTGGGAGATCGCCGGCGCCGCGCACGCCGACACCTACGTGCTCGGGGCCGCCTTCAGCGATTCCGGCGAGCTGCCGCCCGCCGAGCTGGCCCGGATGATGGCGCCGACCGCCGAGCCGATGGGCATACCCTGCCCGGTGCCGGTGAACTCCGGGCCGCAGCACCACTACGTGGCCCAGGCCGCGATCGCGCACCTGGACCGCTGGGCGCGCGGCGGGGCGCCGCCGCCCGGCTCCCCCCGGCTCGAGACCGACCCGGACGATCCCATGCGGCTGGTCACCGACGACGCGGGCATCGCCCGCGGCGGCATCAGGACGGGCTGGGTCGACGTGCCGGTCGCCGCGCTGTCCGGGCTCACCCCGCCCGGCGCCACCGGGATCGGCATCCTCCTCGGCTCCACACGAGTGTTCGACGCCACCGAACTGGCGCGCCGCTACCCCGCCGGACCGGGCGAATACGCCGCCGCGTTCCGCGAGGCCACCACGCACGCGGTGGCCGCGGGTTTCCTGCTGGACCACGACGTCGACGAGATGGTCGCCGTCGCCACCGCCGCTTACCCGGCCCTGTGACAACCGCGAACCTGGGCCGCGATACCGGTTGACGGTGCCGTTGTATTCAGGCCGCTAGCCGGGTCAGCCATCACCTCGTCGCGGAGCAGCGAACCGACCCACTCGTCCACCCGGACGCCGTGGCGGACACGCCGCTTACGCAGCGTCGCCTCGATGAGGAATCCGGCCTTCTCCGCGACCCGGCGAGAAGCGATGTTGCCTGCTTCGCAGCGCCACTCGATGAGTTCGATGCCCGCCGTCGTGACGGCCCACTGGCAGACCGCCCGGACCGCGGTGGTGGCGACGCCACGCTTGCGGGCGCGCGGATCGACCCAGTACCCGACTTCGGCTGCGCCGGGCTCTCCCAGGCGCAGGCCGACCCGGCCCAGCCGGGTGGCGGTGGCAGCATCTTCAGCTACGAACTCAGCCTGGCGACCGTCATCCCAGCCAGCGATATAGTCCTGCTCGACGTGGGACGCCGCATCTTCAAGCTGGTAGGGCGAGGGAACCTGCATGAAGCGCTGTAGTACCGGGTCCCGCGATACCTCGTAGACCCAGGGGATGTCGGCGGGGGTGAACGGGCGCAGCGTCAGCCACCCGGCCGCGATCGTTTGCCGGTCCATGGCATCAGTCTGGCCTAGGCGTTCATCCGGCGCACCGTGCGGGACGGCGAGCCCTCTTCGTGTACTTCAATCACTGCCTCATGTACATGCCCGTGATCCCGCGCGAGGAATTCAAGGGCCGCAGCGGCCGGGGTGGCTGCGCAGCCTTTCTTGAAAAGCCTCCTGTCCGTCATCTCACATACGAGTGACAGTTCGAGCCAGTCGCGTTCTCGCTCAGGCCAAGATCTTGGCCTTCTCGCGTTCGAACTCCTCAGCGGTGATGAGGCCTCGGTCACGCAGGTCAGCGAGCTTGGTCAGCTGGTCCGCCGAACTCTGCGAGCCTGCGGCGTCCTGGACGTAACTGCGGAGTTGCTCATCCTGGCGCTGCGCCTGCTGCACCATCCGTTCATGCATCGAGCCGCCGCGGACAATCAGGTAAACCAGAACACCGATTAGCGGGAGGATCAGCACGAACAAGAACCACAGTGCCTTGCCCCAGCCGGACAGGTCATGGCTACGGAAAATGTCGACGAACACCGTGATCAAGATCCAGAACCAGATCACCCACAGGAAGATCTCGAGGATCGTCCAGAATGCGCCCAGCAGCGGATAAGAGTACGAACTCGAAGCGAGCGACATGGCCTCTCCCTTGCCACACAGTGCACCGGCAACCATCCCGGACCACAAGGGACCCGGTAGTAAGCACCAACACCATGATCGTAGTGGGATCTGCGGTAAGTGTCACGCCGGAACACGGGACCATATGACCACAGCGCCTGCGTGGGCCAGATGCGGATCAAGGAAATGTGCAGAGCATGCCGTGCGAATTCCCGGCGCAACCTCCCGGACACAGTGGATGACGTGCTCGCGGAACTGGAACGGGCAGGCCTCGTGCATTCTGTCGCTGCCTTGCGCCTGGGATGAGCTCGCGCCGTGGTTTAGCCTCGATCTTTCGCGCCTGTGATGTGGCGGCCTGAGGCGCTGGCCGGGCACTGGTTTTCAGGTCCGGGCCGTGCCTGGCTCCCCGGTTGTCGCGCCGGGTGGGCGGGGTTCCACGGGCCCTGGTGTTGTCCTTCCTAGTCGTCGTGGTTGTTCCGGCTGGTCAGCCGGACGGAAGGGCCTGCAGGCGGGCGGCTGCGACGGTGACCTCCCCGGCCCAGGGCCAGCGCTCGGCGAGCCTGAGCCGCAGGCGCCGGCCGCTGCTGGCCAGGCGGCCGGCGACGGAGAAGATCCGCAGCCGGAGCCGTTTCGGTTCCCACCGGCGGGCGGCGCCGGCCAGGGCGAGCATCTGGGTCCAGGCCAGCAACTCGCAGGCCAGCGCGACGATCTCGCACCACAGCTGGTTCTGGGCGAAGCCTTTCAGCGGCAGGTTCCGTAGCCCGGTGTCCTTGGCGCACCTGATCCGGTCCTCGCACCGGGCCCGCTGCCGGTGCCGCAGCTCCAGGTCAGCGAGCTGGCCCTTCTTCGCATCGGTGGCGAAGCAGGTGAACCGGTGCCCGTCGACGTCGGTGAGCCGCAGTTGCGCGCCCGGGTGCGGGCGCTCCTTGCGGACGATGACCCGCATCCCGCCGGGCCAGCCGCCGGTGTCCAGCAGGCCGGTGATGTCTGCGACCCAGGCGCCGTCGCGGACCTGCCCGTCGCCGTCGTAAGCCGGTGTCCACGCATCCGCGGGGACCTTCCCGATCGCCTCGGCGACAGGCTCGGCGAGGGGCATGCCGACGGAGTAGTGCAGCCGCCGGGGCTTCGCGGTCAGCCAGGTGAGGAACTCGTGCGTGCCGCCGCCGGAGTCGGCGCGGACCAGGACCTTGCGGCGCAGCTGACGCGGGAGCTGCGCGAGCGCGAGCCCGGCCGCCTCGATATGGTCGGCGGCGGTGTTCGAGCCGGCGTTGCCGGCCCGGAGCACGATGGCCAGCGGCTCCCCGTTCCCGGCTGCGCCGTGATCGGCCCAGGCGGTCATGGGGTGATGGCCGAAGGTCTTCTTCCAGGTAGGACAGGCCTGTTCCTTCTCTGAGTGCGCGATCACGATGGTCGCGTCCAGGTCGATGATGACCGGACCGCCGTCGCCGCCGGGCGCGGAATCTCCGGCCAGCGCCCAGGCCCGCTCCCGGGCTGCCGCCCGCGCGGCCCGGATCGCCGCCAGCGCCCGCGGCCCGCCCGCCGCCAGCGTCTTGACCAGCCGGGACACCACCGGGTCTGATGCCACCGGACCGGCCAGGGCGGGCTGCTCGCGCAGCACCGCGATATCGGCCAGGCAGTCTCCGCCCAGCGCCAGCGCCGCGGCCAGGTCGGCCACGATCTTGCCCGGATCGTGCACCGCCCGCGGCGCCCGCCACGGCTCCAGGGCGGCGGACAGTCCCCGGCTCAGCCCGGTCACCCGGAGCGTTTCCCATAGCAGGACCGCCCCGGCCTGGGATACCAGGCCCCGGCCGTCAGCGGACACTGTGACCTTGCTGCTGCGTGCGCTATTCTGCATCTGGAAAGTGCCTTCGGCTGGTAACGGACAGGACCTTCGACAAGCCCTATTCTTCCAGGCCAAAGGCACTTTTTCATTTCAAATCGTTAGCCCGGCTAATTCCAGGCGAAAGCCCGAGGTTAGATGAAAAGCTTGTCCATCACGTCGGCGCCGGTGGTGATGACTGGACAGAGGCGCCGCCGCGCCACCATCGCGCTTCAGCTGATCGCCCGGATTACGGGCGGGGACCAAGAACCGTCGAGTACCTGCGGCGTGGGGTCGTATACGCGAAGCACGAGGCTGAACGCGCCCTTGGGCGCCGGCAGCCAGTTCACGTCCGTCTCACTGGGACGGCTGGCCGACACGACGATGGTGAGTGAGCCGTCGGCACCTCGTACGAGGCCGGGTGTTTCGTCTCCGATTGAGTAGCGGTCGATCGGGTTGGCCACAAGGGCCCCTGCGGGGTTATAGAGCGTGATCGACCAGAAGCCGTCGGATCCATGGGGCGGAAGGTCCCCGGCTGGGAACCGGGTCTCGTAGCTGCGGGTTCCGGCCAGCGCAGTAGTGGTCGTCCCTGACCGGGCGCGGCTGGCACTGAAGTAGACGGCTTGGGCCGGGACCTGCGTACCGAGCGTCTCCTCCGCCAGGCGGGCGCGCTCCAGGTAGCGGGTTCCATACGATCCCACCACGGCACCCCGGGTATATCCGGTCCAGATTGTGGTGGCGCCTTCACCGGCCGTTCGGGCCAGAAGGCTGGCCCCGAGCCCCAGAGCCTTGAGATATTCGGCCGCGTTACTCGAGCTGGCGGCTCCCGGCGTTCGTCCCGGACCGATGCCGGCAGCAGCCATGGCCTGGACGACCGGGCCGTCGGCGGCAGTGGGTGGATCGGCAGCCATGTCTTTTTCGAGATCGCCCAGGAACCCGGGCGACGTCGATGACGGCAGGTCCGGTGCCGGACAGGTGAGAGTGCTTGGCCCGCCGATCGTCCCCGAGCCGTGGCCGGACAGGGCAGTGAGCGAGTACTGCGCTTCCAGCTCCACTGCCGCAAGGAGGTCAGCTGGCCCCTTCACCTGGGTCCGTCCGAGCAGCCACGCATCTGGCGTGGGGACATCGATGGGGACGACACCTTTCGGGATGGTGCCGTGCCAGCCGGGACCGACGAAGGCATAGGTGCCACCATGGCCGCCGCCGGTCAGCACGCCGACGTCAGCGATCGTGTTGGTGTACATGTCGAGCAGCTGGAAGTCGACGTAGCGTCCGCGCATCGAGGGAACGCTGAGAAGCTGGGGTCCGGCGCGCAGGTCGAGAAACGCAGTCGAGTAGAGCGTGTCGTCGTTCGGGTCGGCCACCGAGGTCGAGTCCGGGCCAGCCAGCCTCGTCGCGTTGTCGAGGACGTTTACCCGGAACAGGCAGGCCAGAAGATCCCGCAGATGGCTCACGATCACGAGAGGCAGGCCCCAGACCTCGGCGTCGACGGTGCCCGCGCACAACGTGATGTCGGACGCGCCTGCTCTCCGGCATGCAGCGCCCGCTTCGTCCAGCAGCGCAGGATGGGCACTGACCGGGCCCGGCGGCTCGATCAGCTTTGCAGCGGGAACCGACGTTACAGTCGTCGATGCCGATGACTTCTCCGATTCCGGGGCCGAAGTCTCGCGGCTTGCCGTCTTAGGCGGTCCCGAAGTGCATCCCACCAAGACCAGGGACACGAGGGCAAGCAGCGTTGCAGGGACGAGCATGGTCCGGACAAGGAGAGTGTCGAGCAGGACGCCTTTCGGAGCGGTGTTGTCATGGGGTGCGTGCATCGGGATGCCTCCTGTGACCTTCGGTGTCCGGTCACTTCGGCCACCTATCAAAGTGATATCACTTTGATAGATTGCGTGTCAAATGCGGCAGCCGCACGGGGCAGACGCAACGCGAGGACCCGTCCGGCTCAAGATCAATGAAGGCAATAACGTGCTCGTGCTCGTCAGTAGCGGCCAAGACCAGGCGGCCGTCGCTGGAGCGCAGATGTTCTTGTCCTGATGCGTTCGGTCACCGCGGTTCCGTGCCGGTGGTCACGGGCAGGGCCGTCACTGGTACAAGGTGCCGGGGTTGACGACCGGCTGGGTGGCCTGCTCGCTGCACAGCACGACGAGCAGGTTGGAGACCATCGAGGCCTTGCGCTCCTCGCCCAGCTCGACGACGCTGCTTCCAGAAATTACACGGCCGTCTTCCTCGGCCCCAATGGTCCCGCTTGCGGCCTCCGCGTCGATGGCAGGAGCAGTCCCCCGGGCCTTCATTCACCCACGGCTGGCGAACCCGGCTCCATGAGATCCCGGCCGGCTGTCGGGCCGGAGCGCCGCTGACGCCAGGTGCCGAGCATCTGTGCCCCGGCTACCAGCCAGGCCATGAAATAGATCACCGTGACCAGGAAGAGTATTTTCCCGATGGGCTGATTATCGGCGGGGGTGGGGTCGGGGACCGCAACGATGGCCGCGATAAGGGCAGGGGTGATGAGCCCCCATGCGGCCCACGTGACGGCTTTGTCCGCCGACTGCCGGGACTGCTCGCGGGCGGGCTTGCGCACGGGCTGGGTCCTGGTCGGCCCGGCGGGGAGGTCGGCGGTGAGCGCGGCCAGCTCGGCGCAAGTCCGCGCGGCGAACGCCTGGCCCGCCCGCAGGTCCAGCTCCCGTTTGGTCAGCCTGCCCTGCGAGAACGCGGCCGTGAGCGTGTCGATGACCTGTTCGCGGACGGTGTCGGAGGCCACGAGGCGGCCGGGCGGCTGAGGCGGTGAAAGGGCGTACGGCCCGCTGCCGCGGCTGGTGACGGGCGATCTGCGGGCGAGTCCCCCGCCGAGGACGCCGAGCCAGGCGCCGAGGAACGGTGCGATCAGGAGCGCAGCCAAGGGCGTCTGACCCGCTTGGCCGACGCTGATTTCCACCCAGTACTCGTGCCGGAGGCCCGGCGGGATCACCTCCCTGTTCGGGTCGCAGGTCTCACAGCCGCCCCCGGCGATGTACCCGGCGTCGGGCCCGCCGCCGGCCGCCGGGGTACCCTCGAGCGGTACGTGGTGCGGAAACAGCGCGATCGTGACCGAGGTGAGTACCGCCAGCAGCAGGGCAGCCGTCGCTGTGGCGCAACTCGCGGCCAGGGCGCCCTTCCCGGTCGGGCCCAGGGCCGCCGGTGACGTGTCCCGGGCGGACAATCGCGCCGCCAGGAACCCGGTCGCCAGGGGCAGCGCCAGTGCGGCCAGCCCCCACCATTTCAGTGACGGGCCGCTGGGGTCGACCTTTACGCCGAAGGGCGCGAGCGCGTACAGCACACTGGCGGTGACCGCGCCGAACCCGATCCCGGCCGGCAGGATCCAGCGGGTGAGCAGCACGCGCTGGGAGGTCAGGATGAGCAGCCCCGCCACGTAGGCGGCGATGACCAGCAGCAGCAAGATCTCCATGACCCAGATGCCGGGAACGACTGCAAAGTAGGCGCCGAGCTTGCTGCCGTCGCGATCCTTCACGGCCTTGGCGGCGATCAGCGCGAGCACCATCGCGTACCCGCCTGCCCGCGCCGCGCGCGGCGCCCAGCCGGAACGAACCGGCCCGAAATAGCGGCGGACCACCCACGGCAGCCCCGCCAGCAGCACCACCGTACCGACGGCGTACACCCGGTTCAACGGTGTGGCCGAGTTCGACGACGCGCCCGGCCAGCCGACCCACACCATGCCTGCCGCCGCGACCGCGAACGCCAGCACCCGGCTGACCCTGCCCATTACGACCTCCCGCGCCACCAGCCACAACCCACCGCCCAGCCACGCCAGCCGCCCCGCACCGGCCGGGATCTCACCCGCCTCGGCCAGCACCGCCTCCGCCCAGTCGCGACGGGCCGCCGGAAGCAGCCTGGCCGAACGCCCCAGCAGCCCGGCCAGCATCCGCGTGAACCGATCCATCACGCCCCCTCCACCGTCACCTTGCGCATGCCCGCCCGGCCCGCCGCGGCCGCGCGAGGGTGCTTCAGAGGAGCCTTTTCGGCCAGGGCCGCCCGGGCCGCGGCGAGGCCATCAGAGCTGAGCCGGTAAAGGTGCCGCCGCGGGCGCCCGGCTGGCTGCCCGTCCTCCCAGCACGCCTCGACCAGGCCGCGCTCGGCCAGCCGGATCAAGATCGGGTACAACGTGCCCGACCGCAGCCCGGTCTGCTTGGCGAGCAGATAGCCATGCCACCAGGCGGCAGGGTCTGCCTCCAGTGAAGCCAGGATGGACAGTGTCTGGGCGGAGAATCCGGAAGGACGAGCCACGACATCGAACTCTACCTAGGTAGACACCTTGGATCTACCTTTTATGGAAGAAACTCTCAACGAGCTGGCGTGCGTGCTCCGGGTCGCCATCCAGGTCGACGTGATCCCACCGCGGGCGGATCAGCTTCCGGTGCACTGCTGGCTGGCGTATACCAGGCCGACGCGAATTACACCGTAGTGCGCTCGCGCCGCTACCTGATGGACGGGCTGATGGGCGGAGTGACGGATGCTCTGATTGACGGCCGCCTTCATTGAAACCACACCGCTCTTGCTCCACTCCGTCGCACATAGTAGACAGAAACGATGGGAAGACAGGCAGCCGTCGCACTTTACGTGCTCGCGCTGGTAGCCGTCGTGGTCGGTGTGGACGTCCTATTTTTCAGGCACCAGCTCTGGGAGCGGCTGATAGTAAACGTCGGGATCGTCCTGGTGTTCGCGGCGTTCGGTTTGAGGTTCCTGAAGCGTCCATGAGATATGCCCGGCGTAAACAGCGGACGATCCACAGCGGCGCAGCGGGGTGGACGCGGCTGCCGGTCTCATCCCGGTCCGCAGAGCTGGTGAGTTCTTCGATGTCCACTCGCAGGATCTCCGCCAGGCGCACCAGGACGCTGTGACTGTCGACGCCGCGCTTGCCCCGCTCGACCTGGGACAGCCACGATTCGGACCGGCCGACCAGTCCGCTGCCCGGCCGCCTCGCGGTCCGACGGCGTCATCCGGCACCAGCCCGCACCGGGAGCGCGTCGACGACCTCGCGCCACGACGGCAATCTGCGCTCGTACGGCGCGTCCGGGTCGAACAGCACCCGTATGCCCATGCCGCGCAGCGTCTCCAGCTGGCGCCGAACGCTGGATGGCTGGCGAGCTGGGGCGATCAGGTCCCGCAGCGGAACGTTCCCGATCAGGTCTTCAGGCCAGCGTCCGCCTCGGCCTGGAGCTTCTTCAGCTTCTCCCGGACCCCGGTTTTGGTGCGTCCTGTGACCTTCCGCCGGATGCGCGAACCGTCCGGGTGCCAGCCAGCGAGATGGCGCCCACCCAGGTGCCGTTCGCAGCGTCCCGGTAGACCGAACCTTCGCCGTGTCCACGGCGCGCAGTAGCCGTAATACGCCGGCTTTGGCTCTTGATTTGGCTCTGCTCGGAGGGCCTCAAGATCACAATGGGCCTCTGACCTCGCCTCTCCACTGGCCAGGATCCCGCAAATCCGCCGCGGATGGCCGCCGCGGGGCCGGCGTGTCTGCCGCGGCCGGGCTCTTTGAAGGTATACGTTGCAAGAGAGATCCCTGGTGATGCTGCGGCGGGAGGGCAGCGATGGGCGAGCTGGTGCCAGCGCAGGCTGGCGGTGCGGCGGGCTCGCGGCTGGCGGTGGCCGCCAGGGCGGTGCGCGGGCTGTCCCGGTTTGCTATGACGCGGGGTATCCCGCCCGGCCGGGAGTTCCTGCTGGATTATGACGTGATCGAGGCGTTCTGCGTGGCCGGCCTGCCCGGCCGCGCGTCGTCCACCCGGGGCACCTACCGGTCGGCGCTGTACCGGCTCGCGAGGCCGGTGCGCGGCGCGCCGGGGCAGCGGGCGACGCCGTTCGCGGGCGCCAGGGCGCCGGCGCCGTACTCGCCGGCCGAGCGCGCCGGGCTGGCCGCCATGGCGGCGGCCCAGCGGGATCCGGCGAGGCGGGCCTCGGCGCTGGCCGTGGTGGTGTTCGGCATCGGCGCCGGGCTGCGGCCCGGCGAGCTGGTGGCGCTGCGCGGCAGCGACGTGATCCGGCGCGGCCGGATCGTGGCTGTGCATGCCGGCGGGCAGGCCGCGCGGGTGGTGCCGGTCACCGCGGCTTATGCCGGGCGGGCGGCCGGGCTGGCCGCCGGCGCGGGAAACGGCCACCTGTTCCGGCCCGGCCCGGCGGACCGCGGTTACAAGAACTTCGTCACGAACTTCGCCCGGACCCTGGCGGCGGATCCGGCCGCGCCCCGGCTGACCCTGAGCCGGTGCCGGTCCAGTTTCATCTGCGATCACCTGGCTGCGGGCACCCCGGTAGCTGAGGTGCTGGCGATCACCGGGATCTGCCGGGCCGAGTCCCTAGCCCGCTACGCGCGTCACGCCGGCGGCGCCCCGGCCAAGGCCGTCTTGCGCGCCTGGGATAAACGCCGGCAGGCGCGCTGATGGACGGCGGCGGGCTGGGCATCCCCGTGCCCGGCCGCGCTCCGGGCGAGCAGGCTGTGGCGTTTGCCGCCGAGCTCATCGACCGCAGCGGGAAGGCCCCGGTCATCGAGGCCGCGCTGGCCCACCGCACCGGGCGGCACCGCCCGCTGCCGGTCCGTGCCGTGCTCACCGCGCTGCTGTGCCTGGCGCTGGATGACCGGCCGCTGTTCTTGACCGAGGTCACCCGGCTGCTGTTCTGCCAGCTGCCTCCCGCCTCCCGCCGGCTACTCGGCGTGCCCGGCGCCGCCGCCACCGAGCGGGCCTTCCAGAACGCCTACCGCCGGGTCCGGTACTGCTTCCACGCGATCTTGTCTGTCGCCGACCCGTCGCCGCTGCCGAAAAACCGGCGGCTGACCAGGCAGAACCTGCAGGCCCGCACCAAGCCGATGACCCCGGGCCAGGCCACCGCCGCCCGCGGCCGGCTCGAGGCGCTGGTCAATGCGCTGCTGGAGGCCAGCGTCTCGGTCCTCACCGGCGACGAACGCGCCGCTTTGGGCGGCGGCACCGGCCTGGACGCCACCCCGGTACCGCTGTTCTCCCGCGGCCCGTCCAGGCGCACCGGCCTATCGGCCAGCGACCCCGACGGCGGCTGGTACGTCCGCGAGGGCGACCACCGGGAGCGCGAGGACGACAAGGGCAAGCCGCTGCGCAAGATCTGCTGGGCGCTGGAGGCCACCATCGCGGCCACCGCCCGGCCTCCCGGTGCCCCGCCCGGCTGCCCGGACCTGGCCATCGGCATGGCCATGGCCCGGCCCGGCGAAGACCCGGGCGGCACCGGCGCGCGCGTGCTGACCTCGGCCGCCGCCCGCGGACACAAGCCCGGCTGGCTCGGCTACGACCGCGCCTACACCCAGGCGCTCCCCGAGCGGTTCCACCTGCCCGCCCGCGCCCTGGGCTACCAGCCCGTCATGGACTACCGCGACGACCAGCTCGGCATCCAGGCCAACACCGGCGGCGCCATCCTCGTGGAAGGAACCTGGTACTGCCCCGCACTGCCCGAGCCGCTGATCACCGCCACCACCCGGCTGCGCGGCCACGCCATCACCCGCGACCTCTACCACCAGCAGATCACCGCCCGGGCCTGCTACCAGCTCAAACACAAAGACCGGCCCGACGCCGACGGCTACCAGCGGCTGTCCTGCCCCGCCCTCGGCACTCATCCCGGACTGATCTGCCCGCTACGCGGAACCTCGCTATCACCGCGCGACGGCCGGCCCAAAGCACTCCAGCCACCCCGGGAACCACCCAGGCTCTGCCGCCAGGCCACGATCACCATCGCCCCCGGCGTCGGCGCCCGCTACCGCCAGGACCTCCCCTACGGCAGCCCAGCCTGGCACGCCCGGTATGCCACCTTGCGCAACACCATCGAAGGCCTCAACGGGCTCGTCAAAGACACCGCCCACGAAGCCCTCGCCGCCCCCGCCCGCCGCCGCGTCCGCGGCATCGCCGCCTGCTCCCTATTCACCGCGCTGCTGCTGATGGCCGCCAACAGAGTGGAGCTAAGGGGACTCGAACCCCTGGCCTTCTGGATGCAAACCAGACGCTCTTCCAGCTGAGCTATAGCCCCGGATGCTTTCCGATCAGGGTACCCGGTGCGCACTGGTTAGAGCGCGTCCCTGACAAGGACGAGGCCTAAGGCTCAAGGCTCAAGGCCGGCAGGACTGGCGATCCGCCAGTAGCCGGGCGACGCGAGAGAGTGACCATGGCGCCGGGACGGCAAGATCCGGCCCTGGCGCCGACTATTTGAGCAGGCGGGACAGGCGGCGGTCGGCCAGCGGCTTTCCGCCGGTCTGGCAGGTCGGGCAGTACTGCAGCGCGGAGTCGGCGAACGAGACCTCCTTGATGGTGTCGCCGCATACCGGGCACTCCTGGCCGGCCCGGCCGTGCACCCGCAGGCCGCTCTTCTTCTCGCCCTTGAGGTCCGCGGCCGCCAGGCCCGCCGAACGCTTCACGGCTTCGGTCAGCGTGGTCTCGATCGCGTCGTACAGGGTGGCCACGTCGTCCGCGGTCATGCTGGCCGCGATCTTGAAGGGTGACATCTTGGCCGCGTGCAGCACCTCGTCGGAGTAGGCGTTGCCGATGCCGGCGATGATCCGCTGGTCCCGGAGCACGCCCTTGACCTGCATCCGGCGCCCGGCCAGCAGGCCGGCCAGTGTTTCCTGAGTAAAGCCGGCGGCCAGCGGGTCAGGCCCGAGAGTAGCCACCCCGGGCACCTCGGCCGGATCGCGGACCAGGTACACGGCCAGGCGCTTGTGCGTGCCCTGCTCGGTCAGGTCGAACCCGGACCCGTCGTCCAGCCTGAGCCGGAAGGCCAGTGGGCTCTTACCCGGCTTCGGCGGCGCCGTGGGCAGATCGTCGCGCCACCGCAGCCACCCGGCCCGGGCGAGGTGCATGATCAGGTGCAGGCCCTGGCCGGTGGTCAGGTCCAGGAACTTGCCGTGCCAGGCCGACCTCGGTGATCATCTGGCCGCTGAGGTCGGTGAGCGGCGGGTTGAACGTCTTCAGCACCGAGAACGAGGCCGCGTCGGCCCGCGCCACGGCGTGGCCCGTGGCGTGATCGCGCAGGAAGGTGGCCAGCGATTCTACTTCTGGCAGTTCCGGCATGCTTCACAGTTTGCCACGTGACCGGCGAAGCTAATCACTCGTCGTGACGCCGCCCTGCGAGGCCACCAGGTCGGGAAGCTCCCCGATGTCGGCCAGCAGGTGGGTCGCTCCGGCCCGGCGGAGCCTGCTCCCGTCGTCCATGTCGCTGAGCACGCCGACGATCAGCCGCGCGCCGGCCCGCTGGGCGGACAGCACCCCGCCCTCGGTAGCCGTGACCGCGACCACGTCACGTACGCCGCTGATCCCCAGCCGCAGGACCGCGGAGAGGATGATGTCGGGCCAGGGAAAACCCCGGGCCACGTCATCCGCGCACAACACCAGGTCGGCGCGCTGGCCCCAGTCCAGCCGCTCCACGACCAGGCTCATCGCGGGCCGGGACAGGGAAGACATCAGGCAGATCTTGATACCGGCCGCGGAAAGCTTGGCCAGCGCCTCGTTGAGGCCGGGGAGCGGCAGTACGCCGAACCGGTCCACGGCGGCCCGGAACGACCGCTCGAAGGCGAGGCTGGCGGCCTGGGCCCGGATCTCGTCCTCAGGGAAGAGGTTCCGCATGACGTCGGCGGGCGGCCAGCCGCGCGTCCGGTCGAACTGCACCATCGACCTGACGTACGCCGCGGTGCCGACGACAACTCCCTGGGTGGCGATCGCCTCGGCGAACGCCCGCTCCATGATGCTGCCGTCGACGGCGGCCGCCCCGACCACGTCACAGCAGATGAGCGACACCGAAGATGTATCGCTCAACTGCTTGCCTCCTTTACGCCGGATCGGCCTTCGCCGGCTGTCGGACATGTCTCCGACCGCGCGGGTCAGTCCTCGTCGGCGGCGGTGGCCTCGGTCCACAGGTCGAGTTCGGCACGGTCGGACTGGACCTTGCGCCAGACGGCGAACGCGCCAAGCCCGAGCGCGGCGAGCACGATGAGTTTCTTCACAGCGAGGAACCCTCCACCTCGATGACATTCAGAGCGGACCGGCGGATCGGAATTCCGCCCTCCGCAGGTGTACGGCAGCTTAGCAAAGCCGCCCCGCCAACCTGCGCGGCCGACGGGCACGCCACACCGGCCGGAAGAGCCGGCTTTACGTGTCGTGGCTGATAGCAGGTGCGTTTTGTGGGGTTACGTGGACTTGAACCACGGGCCTCGTCCTTATCAGGGACGCGCTCTAACCGACTGAGCTATAACCCCTTGACCTGCGGAAACAGGAGCGAAAACCATCCTACCGCACCGTCGGGGCGGGTTGCGCCGTGGTTCGCAGACCTCGCCGCCTCACCGCCCCGGCGATGCTACCTCATCTAGCCGCCGAGCCGTTACTCGGTTTCCTTGAGGGTGACCTCCACGCCGCCAACCAGTCGCGAGGTCAGGTTGTACACCACGGCGCCGATCGTCGACATGGCGGTGATCAGGACGATGTTGAGCGAGCCGAGCAGGGCGGTGTAGCCGAGCACCCTTGACGCGGAGAACCAGGTCTTCGCGTTCACGCCCGCCGAACCCTGGCTCGACGTGATGTCCGACACGACGCGCTGCAGCGAGTCGAACACGCCGAGCCCGGCCAGTGCGCCGTAGAGCACGCTGACCGCCACGAACAAGATGACAAAGGCGACCAGCGACACCACGAAGCTGAACTTCATCACCGACCAGGGTTCGACCCTGGCGACGGTGAGATGCGCCTGCCGTGCCGTCCGTTTCGGCTGCGTCGCGGTCACCTTCGGCGCCGCGCCGCGAGACGCGGCCGGGCTCTCCGCCGCGGCCTTGCCTGTGCCGCCGTCCAGCGGCTCGGCCTTGGGCGGCGGCGGGTTCTTGGCGGACGAACCCGACCGCAGGAACGTGCGCGCAGGGGACGACGGCGAATGCGCCGGCGGGTCGGGCATCTCCCACGCGAATGCGGCCGGGGAGACCGAGGGCGGCTCGGCCTGCGCCGGGCGACTGCTCGCTGGAGAGGCGGAACCGGCCGGTGAGGCCATACCGGAAGCCGGGGCGGTACCTGGCCCTGAGGTCGTCGTGCCCGCCGGATCTTCGGCGGGCTGAACCGACGCGGACGGCGGGCCGAAACTCCACGCGGGCGAGTCGTCCGCGGATGGCTGCTCCCTGGCCGCGCCGGACTTCGCCTTCGGCTGGGCCGCGCGCGAGGGCCCGACGGTGTCGGCGGGCAGCGCGGGTACGCCGCTGCCCGCGGCGCCGTTGGCCGGAGCATCCTCTTTCCCGCCCGCCGGCGTGCCGTTCGGCGAAACACCGCCGCCTGCCCTACCGTCGGATACGGCGTCGTCCGGCGAAGCGGTCTTGGCGGGAGCCGACTTGCCAGTGTCGGACTTGCCGGTGTCGGACGGGGCCGGCTTGCGCGACGGCTGCCTGGGCGGTGCCATGATGTCGCTCGTCCGCGTGTCCTGGTCGTCGATGAGGTTGTCGTCGGCAGCTCGCGAAGTCACCACAGTGGGCGAGCCTCCTCCCGAGCCATCTGGCCTGTGCGTGCGCCTGTCCAAGCCGTCCTCCCTCTGATCCAGACCCTCACGAGGTTATCTCCGGACGCGACGCCCATATGACCACCTATGCGAAGAAGGCGGCATGCTGCCGGACTTCGTCTTAATCATGGGACGCTTGTGCCCCCGAACTCGTTGCCGTCCACCTTGAAAAGTCAGGCGTACTTAGCCGACCTTACACAATCCGCGGGATTACTCCGCTTCTGCCTCTTCGGCGCGGGCCGGATCCGGGTCTGCTGAATCAGGGTTTGCGGGATCCGGCGCGTCGGCCAGGTCCGAGTCCTCGGGGTCGGCTTCGGCCATAGACTCCGCGTTAAGCGCCAGGCCAACCACGCTGTCCCCGGAGGCCAGGTTCATCAGCCGGACCCCCATGGTCTGCCGGCCCGACTGCTTGACTTCGGCCGCGCTGGTCCTGATCACGCCGCCCCCGGATGTGATCGCGAAGATCTCGTCCCCGGCGTGCACCATCAGCGCGCCGACCAGCTCACCGCGCGCCTCGACGATCTTCGCGGTGACGACACCGCGCCCGCCGCGGCCCTGCACCGGATAGGCGTCCGCCGGGGTCCGCTTGGCGTACCCGCCGCCGGTGGCCACCAGCACGTCACCGCCGTCCCTGACGGCGTACATGCCGAGCAGCTGGTCGCCGTCGTTGAAGCGCATCCCGATGACGCCCGAGGTATCCCGGCCCATCGGCCGCAGCGACTCGTCGTCGGCGTGGAACCTGATGGCCTGCGCGCCCTTGCTGACCAGCAGCAGGTCATCCTCGGGGGAGACCAGCCGGGCCGCGATGACCTCGTCGTCCTCGCGCAGGTTGATCGCGATGATGCCGCCGGACCGCACGTTCTCGAACGCGGTCAGCTTCGACTTCTTCACCAGGCCGCCGCGGGTGGCCAGCACCAGGTAGGGCGCCACCTGGTAGTCGCGCAGCGCGAGTACCTCGGCGATCCGCTCATCCGGCTGGAAGGCGAGCAGGTTGGCTACGTGCTGGCCGCGGGCGTCGCGGCCGGCGTCGGGCAGCTCGTATGCCTTGGCCCGGTAGACCCGGCCCTTGTTGGTGAAGAACAGGATCCAGTGATGGGTCGTGGTGATGAAGAAGTGGTCCACGATGTCGTCGGTGCGCAGCTGAGCGCCGCGGACTCCCTTGCCGCCGCGCCGCTGGGCGCGATACAGGTCCGTCTTGGTGCGCTTGGCGTACCCGCCGTAGGTGATGGTGACCGCGACGTCCTCTTCGGCGATCAGGTCCTCGTCGGCCACCTCGCCGTCGTAGGCGATGATCTCGGTGCGCCGCTCGTCGCCGAACTTGTGGACGATCTCGGCCAGCTCGGTGCCGACGATCGACCGCTGCCGCTCCGGCGAGGCCAGGATGTCCTCGAGGTCGGCGATCTTGGCTTCCAGTTCGTCCCGCTCGTTGACGAGCTCCTGCCGCTCCAGCGCGGCCAGCTTGCGCAGCTGCATGTCCAGGATGGCGCGCGACTGGATCTCATCGATCTCCAGCAGCCCCATCAGCCCCTGCTGCGCCTCGGCCGCAGACGCGCTCGCCCGGATCAGCGCGATGACCTCGTCGATCCGGTCGATGGCCTTGAGCAGCGCGGCCACGATGTGCAGCCGCTCGGCCGCCTTGCGCAGGCGGAACCGGGTGCGCCGGACGATGACCTCGATCTGGTGCGTCACCCAGTACCTGATCATCTGGTCCAGGCGCAGGGTGCGCGGCACCCCGTCGACCAGCGCCAGCATGTTGGCGCCGAACGTGTCCTGCAGCTGGGTGTGCTTGTACAGGTTGTTCAGCACGACCTTGGCTACGGCGTCCCGCTTCAGCACGATGACCAGCCGCTGGCCCCGGCGGTCGCTGGACTCGTCCCGGATGTCGGCGATGCCGGTCAGGCGGCCGTCTCGTACCAGGTCACCGATCTTCTCCGCCAGGTTGTCGCGGTTCACCTGGAACGGCAGCTCGGTGGCGACCAGGCAGGTGCGGCCCTGGATCTCCTCCACCTCGACGACGGCGCGCATGACGATCGAGCCGCGCCCGGTCCGGTACGCGTCGCTGATGCCCCGCCTGCCGACGATCAGGCCGCTGGTCGGGAAGTCTGGTCCCTTGATCCGTGCCATCAGCGCCTCGAGGAGTTCCTCATCGGACGCCTCGAAATTGTCCAGGTACCAGGCGACGCCGTCGGCCACCTCGCGCAGGTTGTGCGGCGGGATCTTGGTGGCCATGCCGACCGCGATGCCCTCGGACCCGTTGATGAGCAGGTTGGGGAACCGGCTCGGCAGCACGATGGGCTCAGACGAGCGCCCGTCGTAGTTCTCCCGGAAATCGACGGTGTCCTCGTTGATGTCCCGCAGCATCTCCATCGCCAGCGGGGCGAGACGGCATTCGGTGTACCGCATGGCCGCGGGCGGGTCGTTGCCCGGCGAGCCGAAGTTGCCCTGGCTGTCGATCAGCGGCATCCGCATCGACCACGGCTGCGCCATCCGCACCAGCGCGTCGTAGATCGACGAGTCACCGTGCGGGTGGTAGTTGCCCATGACGTCGCCGACGACCCGCGAGCACTTGAAGAACCCGCGGTCCGGACGATAGCCGCCGTCGAGCATCGCGTACAGGATCCGGACGTGGACCGGCTTGAGCCCGTCCCTGACGTCAGGCAGCGCACGGCCCACGATGACCGACATCGCGTACTCGATGTAGCTGCGCTGCATCTCGACCTGGATGTCGACAGGCTCGGTCCGGTCGTGCCCGCCGTCCAGCGGGGCATCGGTAACTTCGGTCACTTTCGCAATCCCAACTTCAAACGGGACACCAGCCTGCCGCCGGCGGGCGGGCGGATCAGATGTCCAGGAACTTGACGTCCTTGGCGTTCCGGGTGATGAACGAGCGACGGGCCTCGACGTCCTCGCCCATCAGCACGCTGAACAGCTCGTCGGCCTGGGCCGCGTCGTCGAGCGTCACCTGCAGCAGCACCCTGTTGGCCGGGTCCATCGTGGTGTCCCACAGCTCGGTGGAGTTCATCTCGCCGAGACCCTTGAACCGCTGCACCCCGTCCCGCGGCCGCGGGTCCTTGCGCCCTTCGGCGATGCCGGCCTCGATCACCCGGTCGCGCTCCGGGTCGCTGAACGCGTAGCCGGGCGCGACACCGCGGCCCTCCCACTTGATCTTGTACAGCGGCGGCTGCGCCAGGTACACGTGCCCGGCCTCGACCAGCGGCTTCATGAACCGGAACAGCAGCGTGAGCAGCAGCGTCCGGATGTGCTGCCCGTCCACGTCGGCGTCCGCCATCAGGATGATCTTGTGGTACCTGAGCTTGGTGATGTCGAACTCGTCGTAGATGCCGGCGCCCAGCGCGGTGATCATCGCCTGGACCTCGTTGTTCTTCAGCACCCGGTCGATCCGCGACTTCTCCACGTTGATGATCTTGCCGCGGAGCGGCAGGATGGCCTGGAACTGCGGATCCCGGCCGCCCTTGGCGGAGCCGCCGGCCGAGTCGCCCTCGACCACGTAGATCTCGGACAGCGCCGGGTCGGTGGACTGGCAGTCGGCCAGCTTGCCCGGCAGCGACGTGGAGTCGAGCAGCGACTTGCGCCGGGTCAGGTCACGCGCCTGACGCGCGGCGATCCGGGCCCTGGCCGCCTGGCCGGCCTTGTTGATGATCTCCTTGGCCTCGCCCGGGTTCCGGTCGAACCAGTCCCGCAGGTGGTCGTTGCAGGCCTTCTGCACGAACGACTTGGCCTCGGTGTTGCCTAGCTTCGTCTTGGTCTGGCCCTCGAATTGCGGCTCGGCCAGCTTGACCGAGACGATCGCGGTCAGGCCCTCACGCACGTCGTCGCCGGTCAGGTTGTCGTCCTTCTCGCGCAGCAGCTTCTGGTCGCGCGCGTACTTGTTGACGATGTAGGTGAGCGCCGCCCGGAAGCCCTCCTCGTGGGTGCCGCCCTCGGCCGTGTTGATCGTGTTGGCGAAGGTGTGCACCGACTCGGTGTACGCCCCGGTCCACTGCATCGCGATCTCGACCGCGATCCCCTCGGCCTCTTCCTCGAAGTCGATCACCGATCCGTGAATCGCCTCTTTCGAGGCATTGATATACCGAACGAAGTCGGCGATTCCCCCCGCGTACTGGTACTGCGCGGACCGGGTTTCCTCCTGGCGCTGGTCCACGATGGAGATGGCCAGGTTCTTGTTCAGGAAGGCCATCTCCTGCAGCCGCCGGGACAGCGTCTCGAACGACCACTCGGTGGTCTCGAAGATCGCGCTGTCCGGCCAGAACGTGATCGTCGTACCGGTTTCGTCGCTGGCCGCGCCACGGACCAGCGGGCCCATCGGGTCGCCGCGTTCGTAGGCCTGGGTCCAGACGTACCCGTCGCGGCGGACCTCGACCTCGAGCATCATCGACAGGGCGTTCACCACGGACACGCCGACGCCGTGCAGGCCGCCGGAGACCGCGTAGGACTTGCCGTCGAACTTGCCGCCGGCGTGCAGCGTGGTCATCACGACCTCGACCGCCGGGCGGTGCTCGACCGGGTGCTCGTCCACGGGAATGCCGCGGCCGTCGTCTCGCACCCGGACCCCGCCGTCGGCCAGCAGCGTCACGTCGATGGTGTCGCAGTACCCGGCCAGGGCCTCGTCGACAGCGTTGTCCACGACCTCCTGGACCAGGTGATGCAATCCGCGTTCGCCGGTCGAGCCGATGTACATTCCCGGGCGCTTGCGGACGGCCTCGAGGCCCTCGAGTACCGTGATCGAGCCTGCATCGTAGGACAAACCGAACTCCATCCTGCATGAGAAGCGCGCGGCCCAACCCCCCACGATGTGGCCTTCCTTGCGCTAATTCATTTTACCTGTACGTACCGACAGCCAGGGTCGTGTTGCCCCACGTGTCCCTCTGCTAGTTCGGGGGGGACGACCCCCCGACTCCCCGATAGACCCTGGGCTAGCCGTACGTATCACCGGGCCCCTTGCTGCCTGGCACGCGCCATCCGCCGCGCTGCCGCGGCGGGGCCGGGCCGCGGACCTTGACCCGGCGGACCGACCCGTCGCCGAGCTCGGTGTTGAGCCGCTTGACGAGCATCGTGGCGAGCAGCCGGACCTGGGTCGCCCAGGCGGTCGAGTCGGCCGTCACGGCCAGCTCGCCGTCGGCGAAGCTGTCCGGCCGGGTGTGCGCCGCCAGGTCGGCGCCGACGATCTCCGCCCACCGGCCGAACACCGAGCCCATCGCCGCTTGCTGCTGCCAGCCCTCCGTGTCGAGCAGGCCGCCGATCGCGCTGGCCAAGGGCTGCGGGTCGTCCCGGCGGGGGCGGCCACGCCCGGCTCGCCCGGGCCCGTCCGCCCGGGAGGAGGCGGATACCCCGGATCGTTCGGAATCATTAGGTCTATCCGGCCGCGCCAGGCCGCCCGGCTGATCACCCCGGGCCCTCGCGTCCGCCCTGGCCACGGCCAGCGCCTCGACCGCCAGCCGCAACCGGTCCCGGTCCCGGTCCCGGTCCGCGGGACTAGCCGTCACCGGCGACCACGCCCGCGCGGACGGTGAACCGCGCGCCGGCCAGCACCGCGGGCACGTCGGCGGGCACGGCGGCGGTGATCAGGACCTGCTCGGCCCCGGCCACCAGCCCGGCCAGCCGGTCCCTGCGGCCCGCGTCGAGCTCGGCGAATACGTCGTCCAGGAGCAGCACCGGATCCTCGCGGTCCTCCCGGAGCAGGGAGAAGCTGGCCAGACGCAGCGCGAGCGCGAGCGACCAGGACTCGCCGTGGCTGGCGTATCCGCGGGCCGGCAGGCCGCCGACGGAAAGCTCGAGCTCGTCCCGGTGCGGGCCGACCAGGCAGACGCCCCGGTCGAGCTCGCTGGCCCGGACTCCGGACAGCGCCTTGAGGAGCGCCGTCTCCAGTGCACCGATGTCGCCGACCTCATCATTTTCCAACGCTGAGCTGCGGTAATTCATTCCCGACGCCTCGCCCGCGGGGTCGCCGGAGACCGCCTCGTACGCCGCGGTCACATGCGGCCGCAACGCGGCCACCAGGCGCATCCGGCCGGCCAGCAGCGGTGCGCCGGCCCGGGCCAGCTGCGTGTCCCAGGCGTCCAGGGTCGAGGTCATCGCCTCGCGGGCCGCGCCGCGCAGGTTCCCCTTGGACCCGGCCGACTTGAGCAGCGCGGTGCGCTGCTTCAGCACCCGCTCGTAGTCGGCGCGGACGCCGGCGTAGCGCGGCGCGGTGGCGGTCAGCAGCTCGTCGAGGAACCGCCGCCGCTCACCGGGATCTCCCTTCACCAGGGCCAGGTCCTCGGGCGCGAACAGCACCATGCGCAGCGCGCCGAGGATATCCCGCGGCCGCGGCATCGGCGCCCGGTTCAGCCTGACCCGGTTGGCCCGGCCGGGGTTGAGCTCGATCTCCACCAGCGCGCTGCCCTGCACCCCGGTCACCGCGGCGCGCAGCACGGCGCGGTCGGCGCCGCGCCGGACCAGCGGCGCGTCCGTGGCCACCCGGTGGCTGCCCAGCGTGGCCAGGTAGCCGATCGCCTCGACCAGGTTGGTCTTGCCCTCCCCGTTCGGTCCGCTGAACGTGGTCACGCCCGGGCCGAGCTCGAGGCTGAGCTCGGGATAGGACCTGAAGTCGGTCAGCGCGAGCCGGGTGAGGTGCACAGGTCCGAGACTACGACCTGCTAACCCGCGGAGCGGATGGGCATGAGCACGTACCGGTAGTCGGGGTCGCCCTCGCTCTTGCCGGTGATGACGGCGGGCTTGGTGGGCGAGGTGAACGAGATCCGGGCCATGTCCGAGTCGATCGCGCCGATGCCGTCCAGCAGGTACTGCGGGTTGAAGGCGATCTGCAGGTCCTCGCCGTCGAACGCCGCCTCGAGCACCTCCACCGCCTGGGCGTCCTCCGAGGCGCCCGCCTCGAGCACCAGCTGCCCGGCGCTGAAGGCCAGGCGCACCGGGGTGTTGCGCTCGGCCACCAGCGCGACCCGCTTGACCGCCTCGGCGAACGGGGCGGCGGGGAGTTCGGCGGTCGCGCTGAACTCGCTCGGCAGCAGCGCCTGGTACTTGGGGTACTCGCCGGACAGCAGCCGGGTGGTGGTCTGACGGCCGGCCCCGGCGAACCCGATCAGGCTGTCGCCGCCGAGCGAGATCGACACCTCGGCGCCCGAGGTGAGGGCGCGGGCGGTGTCGCCGAGCACCCGGGCCGGCACGAGCAGGGCCGTGTTGAGATCCGGCTGCGCCGGGTTCCAGCGCAGCTCGCGGACGGCCAGCCGGTACCGGTCGGTGGCGACCAGGGTGAGCGTGTCGCCGGCGATCTCGATCCTGATGCCGGTCAGCGCGGGCAGCGTGTCGTCGCGGCCGGCCGCGATGGCCACCTGGCCGATGGCCGAGGCGAGCGCGTCGCTGCCCACCGAGCCGGTGAGCGGTGGCATCTCGGGCAGCGTGGGGTATTCCTCTTCCGGCAGCAGGACCATGGTGAACGTGGCGCTGCCGCATTTGAGGGTGGCGCGCGTCCCGTCGGTGGTCAGGTCGGCCGGCTTGGCGGGCAGCGACCGGACGATCTCGGCCAGCAGCCGGCCGGAGACCAGGACCGCGCCTTCCTCGTCGGTGATCACCGGCACGGTGGCCTGCGCGGAGACCTCGTAGTCGAACGTGGAGAGGGTGAGTTCGGCCCCCGCGTGCAGGCGCATCCCGGCCAGTACGGGGGCGGTCGGACGAGCTGGCAGGGCACGCGCGGTCCAGGCCACGGCTTCCGCCAGATGATCGCGCTCAACCTGGAGCTTCACGGGAACTGCCTCCTGGTGTGGGTCCGTGGGGAAAACAGGGTGTCGGTGTGCGCGGAACCGGGTATAGCAGCGCTGTCTCCCGGCGTCCTCGTTCCCGTACACACAGGGCCTACTTGGTGTTGTTCTTTTCTTATTGAGAGAACCGTCATAGTCATAGGTGCGGTGGATTCTGGGGAGAACCCTTCTTCCTGCAGGTCAGCGGGCATTTGCTGCGCACAGGGGATGTGCGTGGTCAGGGGACGGCGGGACCCGGCCTGTGGCTGCCGGATGGTGCCGCACGGGCTTGCCACTAGTTGTCCCCTGGTTATCCGAAACTCTTCCACAATGTTGTCCACAAACTGTGCGCATAGCGGGCGGCCGCCGGCTCAGCCGGTTCGCGCCTGCTGCTTGATGCGGTTGGTTAGCTCGGTGACCTGCGTGTAGATCGACCGGCGCTCGGCCATCAGGGAGCGGATCTTCCGGTCGGCGTTGATGACGGTGGTGTGGTCGCGGCCGCCGAACTGCTGGCCGATCTTGGGCAGCGACAGGTCGGTGAGCTCGCGGCACAGGTACATGGCGATGTGCCGGGCCGTGACGAGCACCCGCGACCTGGAGGTGCCGCACAGGTCGTCGATGGACAGCCCGAAGTAGGACGCGGTCTGGCCCATGATCGTGGCGGCGGTGATCTGCGGTCCCTGGGCCTCGGGGATGAGGTCCTTGAGCACGATCTCGGCCAGCTGGAGATCGACCGACTGGCGGTTCAGGCTGGCGAACGCGGTCACCCGGATCAGCGCGCCCTCTAGTTCCCTGATGTTGGTAGAGATCCGGCTGGCGATGTACTCGAGCACCTCGGGCGGCGCGTTCAGCCCCTCCTGGATGGCCTTGCGGCGCAGGATGGCGATACGGGTCTCCAGCTCGGGAGGCTGGACGTCGGTCAGCAGCCCCCACTCGAACCGGCTGCGCAGCCGGTCCTCGAGCGTGACCAGCCGCTTGGGGGCGCGGTCGCTGGAGATGACGATCTGCTTGCTCGCGTTGTGCAGGGTGTTGAAGGTGTGGAAAAACTCTTCCTGCGTGCCTTCTTTGTTCTCCAGGAACTGGATGTCGTCGACGAGCAGTACGTCGACGTCGCGGTAGCGGCGCCGGAAGCCGTCCTGCTTGCCGTCCCTGATCATGTTGATGAAGTCGTTGGTGAATTCCTCCGAGCTGACGTACCTGACCTTCAGGCCGGAGTACAGCGTCTGCGCGTAGTGCCCGATCGCGTGCAGCAGGTGGGTCTTGCCCAGGCCAGAGTCGCCGTAGATGAACAGGGGGTTGTACGCCTTGGCCGGCGCCTCGGCCACGGCGACCGCGGCCGCGTGCGCAAAACGGTTGCTCGAGCCGATGACGAACGTCTCGAAGGTGTACTTCGAGTTCAGCCGGGTGCCGCCGAGCCTCGGGGCAGGCGGGATCGCCTCGGGGGCTCCGGGGGCTCCGGTACGGCCCTGATCCTGGCGGCCGTGCTCGCCGCCGCTCAGGATCCCGCCGTCGTGCGCCGGGTGCGCGTGCGGTGCCGCGGGCCGCTGGCCGTGGCCGACCTCGACGACATGAGGTCCGGCCAGTCTCTGCAGCCCCACGCCCTCCAGACGGGGCGCAGGCTCCGGCGTTTCCTGGGCGAGGTCCTGGCCCAGGCCGGACCCGGACATCGCGGCCTGCGGCGCCGGGTCTACGGTGACGGCCAGCTGGATGTCGCGGCCGAGTTGCTGGGACAGGGCCTGGGTGACCAGCGCGCGCAGCCGGGTCTCCAGTTGCTCCTTGACGAACTCGTTCGGCGTGGCGATGAGGGCGGTGTTCTCCACCAGGCCGAGCGGCCGGGTGAGTTTCAGCCAGGCCCGCTGGTGCGGCTGGATCTGCAGGTCGGCCAGCCCGTCGAGGGATCGTGCCCACACTTCTGCCAGGTCCGAATTTGCCACCTGTGCGCTCCCCTCGCATCCCCACGTCGCGAGCCACGCTCACGATCCACAAAGCAATCCACATGTTGTGCACGTGGCATCCCCGCTGCACACCGTGACTACGGCGGCATGGGGAGAATAGCTTTCCACAGCCTAAGACGCATCAGCGGGGCACGGCTGGCAAACGGCGGGGTTCCGGATGGTAGCCTGTGCTGAATCCGAGAACCGCACGCCGTGATCGCGCGTGCCCGCACAAGATCCCTTACCTGGAGCTCCAGTGAGTAAGCGCACGTTCCAGCCGAACAATCGGCGCCGCGCGAGGACGCATGGTTTCCGGCTGCGCATGCGCACCCGGGCCGGGCGCGCCATCCTCGCCGCCCGCAGGCGCAAGGGTCGCGACCGGCTGAGTGCCTGATCCTGCCCTCCCAGTCCCGGATGCGCCACAGCGCGGAGTTCGCGCTGGCCGTGCACACCGGGACCCGCGCGGGCCGGCCCTGGTAGTGGGTCACCTGCTGGTCCGCCAGGACGCGCGACATGGGCAAGAGCCAGCCAGGGTAGGATTTGTGGTGAGCCGGGCGGTTGGCCCGGCGGTCACCAGGAACCGCGTCAAGCGGCGGCTTCGTGCGCTAATGCGCGGGTACCTTCAGTCGCTGCCTGACGGTAGCCTTCTTGTGGTGCGCGCAAATGCCGCGGCCGCGCACGCAAGCCATCCGGATCTCACCGCGGATCTGGATTCGGTGATCAGCAGGCTGCTGCGGCGGCAGGTTGGGGCGCGCGTCGGTAATGCCAGTTAGAGGCTCAGCTGTAGATACTGATCACGGTCCGGTCCGCACCGCGCCAGGTAAAGGTACGGTGCCGGCCCGGCTGCTGATGCTCCCCATCGCGGGCTACCGGCGGTTCATCAGCCCGCTACTCGGGCCGCGCTGCCGGTTCGAGCCGTCCTGCAGCGCTTACGCGCTCGCTGCTCTGTCCGAGCACGGTGCGGCCCGCGGGCTCTGGCTCGCGGTGGCGCGTATTGCCCGGTGCCATCCGTTCCATCCCGGCGGCTATGATCCGGTGCCGGCCAGGAAACCCAAGGTCGCGAGGAGCTAGCAGGTGGCCATCCTTAACCCGCTGAATGACTTGGTGGCCTGGGTCATCATGCGGATACATTCCGTGCTCGGCTCGATGTTCGGGCCGGCCTCCGGATGGGCCTGGGGCCTGTCGATCGTGATCCTGGTCATGCTGATCCGGCTGTGCCTGGTCCCGCTGTTCGTCAAGCAGGTACACGCCCAGCGGAAGATGGCCCAGCACGCCCCGCAACTGCAGGAACTGCGCAAGAAGTACAAGGGCGACAAGCAGCGTCTCAACGAAGAGACGATGAAGTTCTACAAGGAAAACGGGGTCAACCCGCTCGCTGGCTGCCTGCCGATGATCCCGCAGATGATCGTGTTCTTCGCGCTGTTCAGCGTGCTGCGCGCGATCGCGGACTGGACCCCGGGTCAGGTGCCCAAGTACGGGCTGACGGTGCCGGTGGTAGTGAGCGCCAAGAAGGCGACCATCTTCGGCGTCCACCTGGATGACAAGCTGCTGTTCGCGCACCCGAGCCCGTCGCTGCACGTGGCCATCGTGATCCTGCTGACCGTGATCATCAGCGCCACGACGACGTTCATGACCGTCCGGCAGAGCGCGAAGCGCGGTCTGATGCAGACCAACATGGACCCGGACAACCCGATGGCCCAGTCGCAGAAGTTCATGCAGTACATCGTCCCGTTCTTCTCGCTGACCGGGCTGTACTGGCAGTACGGCCTGGTCCTCTACTGGGTGACGACCAACCTGTGGACGCTGGGCCAGCAGTACTTCATGTTCAGGAACTGGTCGACCGAGGACGTCGGCGCTGCGAGCGCGGTGGGCGGAGCGACCACCGGCGGGTCTACCCGGACGGCGCAGAACCCGGCCCGGCCCGGTTCATCGGGATCCGCCTCATCGCGGCCGGCACGCCCGGCCACGGCACGCCCGGCATCGGGCGCTAAGACGGCATCGGGCGCTAAGACGGCATCGGGTGCCAAGACGGCGGCCAGCGGAGCGCGTAACGGCATGGTGAGCGGCCGGCAGGCCGCGCCGGGCTCGGCTCAGGCCCGGGCCAAGGGGGGCACCGCGTCGGGTTCCGCCCGGACCGGGACGGCGTTCCCGCCCGGCGACCACCGCGTCCCCCCCGGCCACCGGGCAGAACGGCACAGAAAAGCGCGGACTGCTGAGACTGGGCCGTGCGAAAGCCGAACCCGAGCCCCAGGACGACGTGCCCACCGCTAAGGTGGTCCGGCAGCAACCAGTACGGCAAGCGAAAAGCAAGCGGTCGGGCAAGCGGTGACGGGAACGCAAATCACAGTGGGAGGACCGGTCGTGAGCCAGCAGGACGTGGAGGTCACCGACGCGGAGGAGGCCCTCGACGCAGCCGAGGACAGCCAGGACGACGGATCCGCCGCGGACATCGAGCTGAGCGACCTCGAGGTCGAGGGTGATGTCGCCGCGGACTACGTCGAAGGCCTGCTGGACATCGCGGACCTTGACGGCGACATCGACATGGACGTCGAGGGCGACCGGGCAATCGTGTCGGTCGTCGGCGCGACGCTGGAGGAGCTGGTCGGCGACGACGGCGCGGTGCTGGAGGCGCTTCAGGAGCTGACCAGGCTCGCCGTGCACCGGCAGACCGGTAACCGGGCCCGGCTGATGCTCGACATCGGCGGCTACCGGGCCCGGCGCCGGGCCGAGCTCGCCGATTACGGGCAGAGCGTGGCCGAGGAGGTCGCGCGTACCGGTGAGCCGAAGACGCTGGCCGCCATGACGCCGTTCGAGCGGAAGATCGTGCACGACGCGGTGGCCGCAGTCGGTCAGCGCAGCGAGTCCGAGGGCGAGGAGCCGAACCGGCGAGTGGTGGTCTACCCGGCGGAGTGAAGGCCGGATGACGGACAGTCGCGTTTTCGAAACCCCGGATCGTGTCGGCATGACCGTCGATACTGATTTCGCTGAAGGTGAGGCCAGGGGCGTGACGGCGCCTAGTGCCCCACCGCCTCCGCACGCGGCCGCGGTGTTCGGGCCCGCGCTGGACGGGGCGCGCGCGTTCGCCGCGATGCTGGCTACCCGCGGGGTCGAGTGGGGCGTGATCGGACCGCACGAGGTGGCCCGGCTGTGGGACCGGCACCTGCTGAACTGTGCCGTGGTGGCGGATCTCATCGGCGGCGGGGACCGGACCCTGGTCGATATCGGTTCCGGTGCGGGCCTGCCCGGCATCGTGCTGGCTATGGTGCGGCCGGAATTGAGCGTCACCCTGCTCGAGCCGATGGAACGACGCTGCCGGTTCCTGTCCGCCTGCGTGACCGAACTCGGCCTGGCCAACGTGACCGTGCTGCGCGGGCGAGCCGAGGACGCAGCCCTGCGGGCCGACGTGGCCACCGCCCGGGCGGTGGCGCCGCTGGACCGGCTGGCCGAACTGGCGGTGGGCGTGGTCCGGCCGGGCGGAATGGTGCTCGCGATCAAGGGCCAGACGGCCGCCGAGGAGCTGAGAAAGGCCCGCCCGGTGCTGCGGCGAATAGGTGCTCGCGGCGCCGAGGTTGTGCGCGCGGGGCAAGGTAAGGTCGATCCTGCGACTACCGTCGTGCGTTTCTTCGCTAGATGAGGCAGGGCATCAGGTGGCGCTCAGCTATTACCCGCAGGGCACGGCGAGTGGGCCCTCGGCGGCCCGGAGCGCGGCCCCCGGAGCCGGGCTCGGCTGGCCGGAAGGTGCGCTGACGAACCGTACGCACAGCGTCGCGTCGGCCGGCGCGGCCAGGATCGGCGGCCTGGGCTGGCCCGGAAGTCCGGGATCCATTTCCGGGCCTATCATGTCGGGGCCCATCAAGTCAGAGCCCATCAAGTCAGAGCAGAGTGCGGGTCAGGGATCGAGAGGCGTTCAGGTGAACGAGGCAAGATCTGAAGCCGATGGTGGCGAGGTTCGCGGGACCTTCGGGTCCGGGGCCAGCGCCCAGCGCCCGGATCAGGTGGAACCGGTGGTTTCACGTAAAACCAATGCCGTAGTCGTCCCCGAGATCGCGCCGGATCCGGCGGACACCCCGATCGCCCGGGCCGCGGAAGCGGCCGTCGGAGTGCGTGGCGGCCGGCAGTCCTGGCCGCGGCCGCCCCGCTGCCGGATCATGACCATCGCCAACCAGAAGGGCGGCGTCGGCAAGACGACCACCGCGGTGAACCTGGCCGCCAGCCTGGCCCAGCATGGCTTGCGCGTCCTCGTCGTCGACCTCGACCCGCAGGGGAACGCATCGACCGCATTGGACGTGGCGCACCACGTAGGCGCTCCCTCCGTGTACGACGTGCTGGTCGACGACCGGCCGCTGGCCGATGTCGTGCAGCCGGCCGGCGAGATGCCGGGCCTGTTCTGCGCGCCCGCCACCATCGACCTCGCCGGGGCCGAGATCGAACTAGTCCCGGTGGTGGCCAGGGAACTGCGGCTGACCCGGGCGCTGAAGGCGTACGACATGTCGAACCTGGACTACGTGCTGGTCGACTGCCCTCCGTCGCTCGGACTGCTGACGTTGAACGCGCTGGTCGCCGCCGAAGAGGTGCTGCTGCCCATCCAGTGCGAGTACTACGCGCTCGAGGGTGTCCAGCAACTGCTGAACACGGCCGAGCTGGTGCGGGTCAACTTCAACCCGGGGCTGCACGTCTCCACCGTGCTGCTGACGATGTACGACGGCCGCACCCGCCTCGCCTCCGACGTGGCCGACGACGTGCGCGCGCACTTCGGTGCTTCGGTGCTGAGCACTATCATCCCGAGGAGCGTCCGGGTGTCCGAGGCGCCGAGCCGGGGTCAGTCGGTGATCAGCTACGACCCGGCGTCGAGCGGCGCGATCGCGTACACCGAAGCAGCACGCGAGCTGGCGATGCAGTCGGCTGGCGTGAGCTAGGGCGGCTGGAACGGCACGGCGAGATCGGGGAGAAGGCAGTGGCTCAGCAAAGGCGCGGACTAGGCCGGGGACTCGGAGCGCTCATCCAGGAATCGCCGCGCCTGGCCGACAGTGATGCCGCTCGCGGTCCGGATCCGGCCGCCACCGCGGCGGGTGGATCCGCAGATTCCGCCGAACCGGTTGAGATCCTAGGCGCTCACTACCGTGAGATCGACGTCTCCGCGATCACGCCGAATCCCCGGCAGCCAAGGCGGACCTTCGACGAAGAGGCTCTCGATGAGCTGGCAGAGTCGATCCGGCAGGTCGGCCTGCTTCAGCCGGTGGTCGTCCGTGCGGCCGGGCCCGATCGGTACGAGCTCATCATGGGCGAGCGGCGGTGGCGGGCCAGCCAGCGGGCCGGGCTGACTGAGATCGGTGCGATCGTCAAGCAGACCCAGGACAACGAGCTCCTCCGGGACGCCCTGATCGAGAACCTGCACCGCCAGCAGCTCGATCCGCTTGAAGAGGCCGCGGCGTACCAGCAGCTTCTTGACGATTTCGGTGCCACCCACGAGGAGCTGGCGCGCAAGATAGGCCGCTCCCGACCGCACATCAGCAACACCCTCCGGCTGCTGAACCTGCCGCCTGCCGTCCAGAAACGGGTGGCGGCGGGCGTGCTCAGCGCAGGCCACGCCCGGGCCCTGCTCAGCCTGGAGACTCCCGAAGCGCAAGAGCGCCTGGCCAGCCGGATCGTGGCCGAGGGCCTGTCGGTCCGTGCCGTGGAGGAGATCGTTGCGGTCGGTTCCGACGATTCGGCGCCGCGCCGTGCGGCCCGCACGAGCGCCAAACCGCCGACCGCACCCGGCCTGCGTCACCTGGCCAACCGCCTCTCGGATCTGTTCGAGACCAGGGTCAAGGTGGAACTGGGGCAGCGTAAAGGGAAGATCGTCGTCGAGTTCGCCTCGATCGATGACCTGGAACGGATCGTGAAGGTCATGAATCCGGCCGCATCGGCCGAAGAGGCTGCGGAGTAGCAGGCAGCACGGGAGCGGTTCCCGGAGATTGCCGCTCACGGCCTGGTCGGCCAGGCGAGCCGGATAGTTCCCGAGTGCCGCGTCAGGTCATCTTTGCGCGCACGGCTCCGCATCTCATGCCTCAGGAGTCCCGCTGCACTCACGCTTCCCGCGCCAGCACGCTCCGGCCGCCCGGATAAACCGCCACGATGCGCACGCGGGTTTGATCTCGGGTGCGAGCGGGCGGGGCGGTAGCCGCGGCGGCGGCACGGGGCGGCGGTTCTGGGTCGAAGTGCCGGTGGTCCGGTTCTAGCCGGACCAGCGGCACATCGACCCAGCGGCTAGCACATCAGCGCGCCAGAATCCCGATGCGACGGGTTATTTTAAGACGCGCGCTGACCGCCACGATGTGACATCGTCGCGGTTATGCCGGATAGCGCCCTGTGACCGGTGAGGCCAGTGCGCCCGCCGGGGACGGGCAAACGTGACTTGCCATGGCGCTAGGAAGGCCAGACCTCTCGAAGCTGCGTGAACAGGTCAGCGAACCCATCGGGAGCGGGATCGGGTGTGGCGGGAGACGCGGCCCGGGAATCTGCCGGCCCGGCCGACCCTGCCGGCACTGCCGGCCCGGCGGGTTCGCCGTGCGCCGTGGGTTCGGCCGGCGCCTGCGGGTAGCGGGCCTTCATGAGCTGGAACCGCTCGAAGCTATGGCGGTCGAGTTCGGGCGACAGCCATCGGTCGAGGATCGGCACGAGTTCATCGCGGAGGAAACGGCCCCGGGCCATCCACTGAAGGTAGTCTCGCCCGCCGTGATGGTACGGGCCATAGAGGCGCCCTCCGGGAAAGGTCCGCTCCAGCCACCGGAAGATCGCCTCGTGCCGGACGTGCATCCGCAGAGTCACCTGGGCCTGGCGGCCGTCGCCACCGAAGTGACCCTCTCCCACCAGGAGCCCGACGAGGTAACCGACGTCGAACTGCGTTGGCATGGCCACCCCCGTTGTTTCACCGTCATGTTACACGGGAAACCTTAGCCCTCCTGCATGACTACAAGCCGGCGGTCAATCGAATGTCGCCGAGAAACGCTTCCACGTCGGCTTCGGTGGTATCGAAGGCAGCCATCCAGCGGACCACCCTCTCTTCCTCGTCCCAGACGTGGAACGTCCAGTTTCGCTGGAGGGCTCCTATCTGGCGCTGGGGAAGCCGGGCGAAGACGGCGTTGGCTTGGACGGGGCGGACGATCTCGATGCCGGGTACGGTGCCGGCGCCTTCGGCGAGGAGCTGGGCCATGGCGTTGGCGTGGGTCGCGTTGTCCCGCCACAGGTCGTCGTGGAGGAGCGCGCGGAACTGGGCGGCCACGAAGCGCAGCTTAGAGGTGAGCTGAAGCAGTTGCTTGCGCAGGTACGGCGCGTCGGCGGCCAGGCCGGGCTGCATCACGATGAGGGCCTCGGCGCCCATCGCGCCGTTCTTGGTGCCACCGAAGCTGAGCACGTCCGCGTACTCGGCCAGTTCCGCCAGCGAGCAGTCCAGCGAGGCGGCCGCGTTGGCCAGCCGTGCCCCGTCCAGGAACACGCGGAGGTCGCTGGCATGGCAGAAGTCGGCGATCTTCCGTAGTTCGGCGAGCGTGTAGCAGGTGCCGAGCTCGGTCGCCTGGGTCAGGGCGACCACGCCCGGCTGGGACCGGTGGTCGTCACCCCGCCCGGACAGCTTTTCCGCGATGAGCTCCGGCGTGATCTTCCCGTCCGCGGTCGGCACGGTGAGGAGCTTGGTGCCGACCAGCTGCTCCGGTGCGCCGCACTCGTCGGTATTGATGTGCGCGGACTCGGCGCAGATGACCGCCTCGTGCCGGCGGAGCAGCAGGCTCAGCCCGAGGACGTTGGCGCCGCTGCCGTTCAGCACCAGGAATGCCTCGTCGGCACCGAAGGCCGCACGCAGCCCGGCGGTGGCATCCGCGGTCCACGCGTCGGCGCCGTAGGCGACCGTGTCGCCCTCGTTCGCGGCCGCGATCGCGCGCAGGACCGCCGGGTGGATGCCCGCGTGGTTGTCGCTGCCGAAGCTCTTGGGGTGTGTCATGGCCACGAGCCTAGAACCTCACCAGGAACTCTGGAGCAGGTGGCTCACTGCTCGCGAAGCCGGCTCAGCCCGCTCAGGCGCCGCGGCCGGCCGCCTGCTCGAGCAGCCGGACGCAGGTGCGGCCGAACGGGTGACCCGACGCCTCGAGCGCCAGCGGCAGCGTGCTCGTCTCGGTCATCCCGGGGGAGACGTTCACCTCGAGGAACCAGGCCGTGCCGTCCTCGTCCACGATGAGGTCGGTCCTGGACAGGTCGCGCAGGCCGAGCACCGTATGCGCGGCGATCGCGATCCTCGCCGCCTCGTCCGCGACGGCCGCGGGCAGCCGGGCCGGAACGTAGAATTCGGTCTTGCCCGCGGTGTACCGGGCCGCGTAGTCGTATTCGCCCTCGCCGGGGACGATCTCCACCGCGGGCAGCGCCTGCGGGCCCTGGCCGACGTCGATCACGCCGACCGCCACCTCGGTACCGAAGATGAACCGCTCGATAAGCGCGGTGTCGCCGTAGGCGAAGCAGCTCAGCACCGCGGCCGGCAGGTCCGCGGCGGTGCGGACCGCCCCGGCGCCCAGGGCCGAACCGCCGCGCGAGGGCTTGACGTACAGCGGCACCCCGAGCTTGGCCACGATGAGGTCGATGACCGCCGTCGCGCCGAGGTCGTGGAAGGTTTCCCGTGGCAGTGTCACCGACGGCGGCGTGACCAGTCCGGCCGCCGCGGTCAGGGCCTTGGCCGTCGGCTTGTCGAAGGCCATCTGGCAGGCGCTGGCCACCGAGCCGACGTACGGCACGCCGAGCAGCCCGAGCACCTCCCTGATCGCGCCATCCTCACCGCAGACCCCGTGGATGGCCGGGAACACGGCGCTGGGCGGGTCGGCGCGCAGCATCGACAGCAGCGCCGCGTCGGCGTCCGCGACGACCGCGTGCAGGCCGGCCTCGGCCAGGGCGTCACGGACCCGGTCGCCGGACCGCAGCGAAACCTCCCGCTCCGGGGACAGGCCGCCGGCCAGGACGACGATACGCTCAAGATCGTTCATAATTTTGAAAAACAGCCTTAACTAGGATGCTGACATGGGTCCGAAGTCGTCCCGCAGCTGCATCTCGGTCTCGATCACCGCCGTCAGCCTGCGGATGCCCTCCCCGATACGGTCCGGATCGGGCAGCGAGTAGCAGAGCCTGGCGTACTGGCCGCCCGAGCCGTCCGCGTAGAAGCCCGTACCCGGCACGTAGGCCACCCGGGACGAGATCGCCCGCGGCAGCATGGCCTTGGAGTTGATCCCGTCCGGCAGCCTGAGCCAGACGTAGAACCCGCCGGCCTGCCTGGTCCAACCGCACCCGGACGGCATCATCCCGGCCAGCGCGCTCAGAGTCGCGTCCCGGCGCTCCCGGTAGATCTCGCGGAAGTCCTTGATCTGCTCGTACCAGGGCTGAGTGTTCAGGTACTCACGCACCGTCAGCTGCGAGAAGCTGGAGTGGCAGAGCACGGCCGACTCGGCGGCCAGGATCAGCTTCTCCCTGATCGCCGTCGGCGCGACCGCCCAGCCGACCCGCACGCCCGCGGCGAAGGTCTTCGAGAACGTGCCGAGGTACACCACCCCGTCGGCGTCGTCGGCCCGCAGCGCGCGTATCGGCTCGCCGTCGAAACCGAGCAGGCCGTACGGGTTGTCCTCGACGACCAGCAGGCCCGCCCGGTGACAGATGTCCAGGATGCGGTGCCGCCGCGCGGCGGCGAGGGTGACCCCTGCCGGGTTGTGGAAGTTCGGCACGGTGTAGAGGAACTTGGCCCGGCGTCCCGCCGCGGTGGTGCGCCGCATGGCCTCCTCGAGGGCTTCCGGGATCAGCCCGTCGTCGTCCATGGCTACGTGCACCACATCGGCCTGGTAGGACGCGAAGGCGCCCAGCGCGCCCACGTAGGAGGGCGCCTCGACCAGCACCACGTCGCCGGGGTCGATGAAGATCCTGGCCATCAGGTCCAGGGCCTGCTGCGAGCCGACGGTGACCACGACCTCGTCGGGGTGGGCGCGGATCTGCTCCAGTGCCATGACGTCGCAGATACGCTCCCGCAGTCCCGCGTCGCCCTGGGCGGTGCAGTACTGCAGGGCGATCGCGCCCTGTCCGGCGATCAGCTGGCCGATCATGTCGCCGACTGCGTCCAGCGGGAGCGCCGCCACGTACGGTGAGCCGCCGGCCAGCGATACGATCTCCGGCCGGGCCGCGACGGCGAACAGCGCCCTGATTTCCGAAGCCACCATGCCGACCGCCCGCTCGGCGTACTGCCCGACGTAACGATCGATTCGTTGCGGCTGCGATGTCGGCTGCGGTTCGGGTGTCACGGCCTCTCCTTATTGTCTCGGGGGGACGATCCCCCCCAGACCCCCCTGCTCTTAGGGGGCCTGCCCGGCCCCCCAAACCCCCTGGGCCCCCTGGCGGGGCCCTGCCCGGCCCCCAGAACGCCCTGGGCCCCTGGCGGGGGGGCTGCCCGCCCCTCGGGGGGCCCGGGGGCTCACCAGGGCTTCTCGGCCCGAGTATCATGCCAGGATACGGGGTATCTCCCGGTAACGCTTGTGGATTCTGCCGGGGAAGCCGGGGAACAGGATGTCACGTCGTATCGTCAACATCACGCTGGATAATCTCGGTGACTTGCCGCCGAAGTGCAGAAAATGCGTCTTCTGGGAGCTTGACCCCGTTAGCCGGGCACGGGCCGAGGAAAACGGGGACCTGGAACTCGAGAAGGAGTCCTGGGTTTCTTCGGTGCTGCTCGAGTGGGGCAGTTGCGGCAAGATCGCTTACGTCGACGGCGTGCCCGCCGGGTACATGCTGTTCGCGCCGCCGCAGTACATACCCCGCTCGATCGCCTTTCCGACCAGCCCGGTAAGCGCCGACGCGGTCCTTTTCCTGACCGCTCACCTGCTCAGCGAATTCGCTGGCGGCGGCATCGGCCGGATGCTCGTCCAGGCCATGGCCAAGGACCTCACCCGGCGCGGCGTGCGGGCCATCGAGGCCTTCGGCGACCTGCGCTGGGAGTCCCCGGCCTGCGTGCTCCCGGTGGATTACCTGCTCGCGGTGGGTTTCAAGACGGTGCGCCCGCACCATCACTACCCGCGGCTCCGGATGGAGCTCAGGACCGTGCTCAGCTGGCGGGAAGATGTCGAGGTGGCGCTGGAGCGGCTGCTCGGGTCCATGACGCCGTCGACCCCCCAGGGGGCGCTGCGGCCGGTGTGACCGGCGCTTCGCCCCCGGAGGGGTCTTTGTGAAATCTGTCCGGGGGTGAACTGGATCAGATGTACTCGGCCAGCTCGCGGAGGATAGCCGACTTCGGCTTGGCCCCGACGATCTGCTTGACGACCTGCCCGCCGGAGAACACGTTCATGGTCGGAATGGCCATGATGCCGTAACGCTGCGATACCGCGGGATTCTCGTCGATGTTGAGCTTTACGACGGCGATCTTGTCCGCGTACTCGGTGGCGATCTCCTCGAGCACCGGGGCGACCATGCGGCACGGGCCGCACCATTCGGCCCAGTAATCCACGATGACCGGCTTGTCGTTCTTCAGGACCTCCACCTCGAAGGTCTCGTCCGTCACGACTTTGGTCGCGCCCACTTGCGATCACACCCCTTAACTTGCGATGAATAATTCCTGCACGGCTCGCGCTGTCAGGTTTCCTTGCTGGCCAGCCAGCGCTCCGCGTCGAGCGCCGCCGCACAGCCGGTGCCGGCGGCGGTGACCGCCTGCCGGTACGTGCGGTCGACGACGTCGCCGGCCGCGAAGACACCCTCGATGGCGGTATGCGTGGATGGCTGATCGACCAGCAGGTAGCCGTCGGGGTCGGTGGCGAGTTGCCCGGTGAACAGATCCGAGCGCGGATCGTGGCCGATGGCCACGAAGACGCCGGTCACCGGCAGCACCTGCTCGGTGCCGTCCTTGGTGCTCCTGAGCCGCAGGCTGGTGACCTTATCCTGGCCGAGAACCTCGGCCACTTCGCTGTCCCACACGAACTTGATCTTGGGGTTGGCGAACGCCCGTTCCTGCATGATCTTCGAGGCACGGAGCGTGTCGCGCCGGTGGATCACCGTCACCGACTTGCCGAACCTGGTGAGGAACATGGCCTCTTCCATGGCCGAGTCGCCGCCGCCGATGACCGCGATGTCATGGCCGCGGAAGAAGAACCCGTCGCAGGTCGCGCACCAGGAGACGCCGTGCCCGCCCAGCTCCTTCTCGCCCGGCACGCCGAGTTCCTTGTACCGGGAACCGGTGGCGATGATCACGGCCTTGGCCAGGTAGGTCTCGCCGTCGGTCTTGACCACCTTGGGATCCGCGGTCAGGTCGACCGCGATGACATCGTCCGAGATCAACTCGGCGCCGAACCGCTCGGCCTGCTTGCGCATCGAGTCCATCAGCTCGGGACCCATGACGGCATCCGGGAAGCCCGGGAAGTTCTCCACATCGGTGGTCTGCATGAGCGCGCCGCCGGCCGTGACCGAGCCCTCGAAGACCAAGGGCTTCAGCTCGGCGCGAGCCGCGTAAAGTGCCGCCGTATAACCGGACGGGCCGGACCCGATGACGATGACGTTCCGGACTTCGGTCACCTCTGCCAACCGTTATCAACCCCTCATCTGACTGGCACTCCAGTGAACCGATACTAGGGCCCGGAGATTCCCGATCGCAGGGTGGTCGTGGCGAGCACGTCACGATTGGTGGCCGAGCAGTCCGGGGCAGCTATCCAGGCCGTTTCCTCCGCGCCGGTGCTGGCGACGACGAGGGTGGCCGGGCTGCCCTCGAAGTGGACGCTCTCGACCCGCTCCAGGGACTGGCCGCCGACCAGCTTGCTCACGCAGTCGCGAAGCCGCGCGGACGGGCTACGCGTGGTGCGCGCCGAGGCCGGCACCAGCAGCTCGGCCCTGACCTGCTGCGCGAGGTTAGCACGGGAGAGGTTCCGCTGGCCGGTCACGACGGCGAAGTTGGTCGGCGTGATCCCCCGCGACTGCGGCCCCGCTCCCTGGGCTGGCCCCGCCTCGGGCGCGTTGGCGTGCCCGGCCGACTTCGCGCCGGCTGCCGCGGTCGGTGCCGCGGCCCGCGCCGCACTACCTGCCGTGGAAGAGGCGGCCGACCCGGTGCTCGAGCCGAGGTTGATGCGGCTCAGGCCGTAACCGCCCGCGGCCAGCACGACCACGGCGGCCGCGGGGGCGAGCACGCGCAGCGTGAGCAACCGGAAGCCGCGGTTGCCGCCCGGCCGCCGGGGCGCGGGGGATTCGCCGGTGCCGTCACCGCGGGCCCGTTCTGCCTGATTACCTAGTGTCACATTCCTATGGGCCACCTCGGCCGCGAGCACCGTGTCCAGCCGCCGGGCCACGCTGTCCGGCATGGCCGGTGCCGGGACCGAGGCCAGCAGTGAACGGACCCCGGCCAGCTGCTCGTCAAGGGCGGTGCAGCGCTCACAGCCGGCCAGGTGCGCGGCGATCCTGGCGCCGCGCCGGCCGCTGATGAGTCCCGCCCGGAACTCGGCCAGGACATCGGTGTCCAGATGAGTCATCTGCCCCCTCATGCCGGTCGATTCGCCCGCCTCCGGCTCGCTCATGGCGTGTCGCCTCCCTGCGCAGGTGAGACGCTCTCGCTGGCCGATCGGTTCCCTTGCAGGTGCACCAGATGTGGCAGCAGCCGGGCACGGGCCCGGGCGCAGCGGCTCTTCACCGTGCCCGGTGAGGTGTCCAGGACGGCGGCGGCGTCCGCTACCGAGAAGCCGAGCATGTCGACCAGCACGAGCGCGGCGCGCTGCTGCGGTGGCAGCAGCCGCAGTGCGGCGTCCACGTCCAGCCTGGTGTCCGAGGCTCGCGCGGGATCGCCGTCGTGCGCGACCAGGGCCTCGAACGCCTGCTCGTCCCCGGCGGACACGGCGGGCCGGGCGGCGCGGCGGCGCAGCCGGTCCAGCGACGCGTTGACCACGATCCGGTGCAGCCACGTGGTGACGGCGGAGTCGCCGCGGAAGTCAGCGGCCCGGCGGAACGCGGAGACCATGGCATCCTGGAGCGCGTCGGCGGCCTCCTCGGGATCGCACAGCGTACGCAGCGCCACCGCCCACAACCGGTCCCGGTGCCTGCGGAAGAGCTCGCCGAACGCCTCTGCGTCCCCGGCCACGTGCCGGCGGAGCAGTTCGTGGTCAGCGGGCGAGCCCTCGTCCGGCATGCCGCATCAGCCCGGCTGGCCCGCGGCGAAACCGTGCACGGCGACGTTGTAGATCAGCGCCTCGTACTTGCCGGGGTTGGTGGCCAGCGGCGGCAGGTCGGTGATCCAGATCAGCACGTAGCGCCCGGTGACCTGCTTGGTCACGTCGAAGGTCATGCTGCCCTGGGCGGCACTCGAGCTCTGCACCGTGGTGAACGTGCTCAGCGTCGCGGCGCTGGCCGTGTTGCTGTTGCCGACCTCGATCATGACGTGGGCGCAGCAACTGGCGCCGAACTGGACCGTCAGCTGGCTCAGCCGCACCGGCCGGCCCATGTCGAGGATCAGGCCGGTGCCCTTCTTCAGGTTCCCGAACAGGTGGCTGAAGTAGTAGCTGGTGTGCCAGGCCGTGCTGGAGCTGCCGTCGATCGCCTTCGACGCCTCGGCGGGGTCGTCGTCGCCGCTGCTGCCGAGCGGGTTGTAGACGCTCGCGCTGGCCGGCGTGAGCGGGATCGCCGCCGCCGCGCTCTGCGAGGACGAGTGCGTCCGGCTCGGCGCCGGGGCGGGGGTGTGGTTCAGGTTGCGGCTGATCGACCAGGCGGCCACTCCGACCGCGGCCAGGACGAGCGCGATCACGGCGCCGATGACGGCGCGGACCGCGGTGGAGCGCTCGCCCGGAGGCTTGCCGCGGCCGCCACCCGGCCGGGGGCGTGGCCCGCGCTGCGGCCCGGGATGCGGCCCGGGGTGCGGCGCCGCCCCCGGCGGCGGGTACGGGCTGGTCGACCTGTCCTGCTGGTAGCCGTAGCCGGAGGACGGGGCGGTCCGGGCCGGCGTGGCCGCGGTGGCGAACGGCAACGGCACCGGCGGGGCGGCGCTGGCCAGGGCGTCGGCGAACGCCGCCGCGGTGCTCAGCGCCGGCCCGTGCCGGTTCGGCTTCTGGAACAGCGCCCGGCAGGTCACGTCGTCGACGCCGGCCGGGACGCCCGCGGAGACCTGGCGCGGCGTGCACAGCCCCGAGCCGTTCTCCGGCGCGGGCGGCAGCAGTCCTGGCCTTGCCGCCTGCGGCGGCGGGCCGGGCACCGACCCGGCCGAGTCTGGCTGGCCAGGCCAGTAACCGGTCAGCGCGGCGTAGAGGAGCCGGGCCAGGTCCCGCGTGTCGGTGAGTTCCGGGTCGTCCGTGACGTCGTCGAAAGCGGTCAGGGCCGGTCCGGCCAGCGCGGCGTCGATGCCGAGCCCGGCGATCTTCACGCCGCCGCCCGCCGTCCAGTGCAGGCAGGCCGGGTCCAGCCGCAGGTGCGCCAGGCCGATGTCGTGCGCGCCCGCGATCGCCCGCGCCGCCTCCACCATCAGCGCGGATGCGCGGGCCGGGTCGAGCGGGCCTTCTGAGAGCATGTCGAGCAGCGATTCCGCGGACACCCACTCCAGCACCACGTAGGCCAGCTCTTCGCCGTCCTCCACGTCAAACACCTGGGAGAAGCGCGGGTCCCCGAGCCGGCTCGCGGCCCGGGCGGCGGTCACGGTCTCGGCTATCCGGGGGAAGCCGGTCGCGAAGGTGAGCACGGTGACGGAACGGGCGAGGGTCTCGTCCGTAGCTTTCCAGTACGTCCAGCCGGTGCCCGAGCTGACCTGGTCGACGAGACGGTACCGTCCCGCCAGCCGGGTTCCTGGTTCCGACGTGTATGTGCTCATAGGTTGCCACCCATGCTAGTGCCGGCCGCCTAGTGTTGGCCTCTCTGGCCGCTGAACCTTGCCGCCATCGTGTTCATCAGGAATCCGAACTCGGCTACACGCAGTGACCTGGCACAGAGGGCGTACAGCCCGATCGCGCCGCCGCCGCCGACCACGGTGACCACGAGGCCGTAGGCCGCGCTGGGGTTGTGCATGACACGCCCCGCGCCGGCCATGACGGCGATCGCGAAGACGACGCCCGGAACGGTCGCCAGGTGCATCCGGGTCAGGCTCCTGGCGATCGTCCATCCGTCCAGGCTGCCGACCCGGCGCAGCAGCAGCGCCCAGCCGGCGACCGCGCCGACCACGTTGGCGAACCCGTACGCGACGGCCAGCCCGGCCACTACCTGGCTGGCGGGCAGCATGGACCAGGCGATGAGCGACGCGGCGATGCTGGCGACCATCGTGAGCAGGCCGACGAGGGCAGCGGTCTTGCTGTCCTGGAACGAGTAGAAGACGCGTAGCTGCAGCTGGGTGAGCATGTACGGTACCAGGCCGAGGGAGAACAGGCCGAAGACCACGCCGATGTACCTGGCGTGCGCCGCGGAGGCGCTGCCGTAGGAGAACAGGACCTCGGCCAGCGGGCCGCCGAGCACGCCCAGGTAGATCGCGGCGGGCACGACGATCACCGAGGCCAGCCGGACGCCGATCGAGAAGTCGTCCCGGACCAGCGAGTACCGGCGCGCGCTCGCGTGCTCGCTCATCCGGGGCAGCAGCGCCGTGATCACCGAGATGCCGACGATCGCGTACGGCAACTGGAACAGCTGCCAGGCGATGGAGTACGCGGAGTAGCCGTTCAGTCCGGCCGACGCCGCGTTGGCCAGGATCTGGACGACCAGGTTGCCGGTCCACTGGGTGATCACGTAGACCGACATCCAGCCGGCCATCCGGCCCATCTCGGACACCTCGCCGGGCCGGAACTCGAGCGTGGGCCGCCACCGGAACCCGGCCGCGCGCAGCGACGGGAACAGCGCCACGGTCTGCGCCACGACGCCCAGGGTGGTGCCGATCCCAAGCAGTTGCACGCCGGCCGCCGAGATGTTCTGCGGATTCTTGTTCAGGCCCACCATCACCACGTAGAGGCCGCCGACGACGATGACGACCACGTTGTTGACCACCGGGGCCCACATCGGCGCGGCGAACCGGCCCCGGGTGTTCAGGATCGCCCCGATCAGCGAGCTCATCCCGTAGAAGAAGATCTGCGGGATGAACAGGTAGGCCCACACGACCATCAGGTTGTGCTCGGCGGCGAGATCGGGCCGCGGGCCGTGGATCGACGGCGCGTACAGGTGGACTAGCGGAGCGGCCAGCAGGGTGGCCAGCACGGTGACCACCAGCAGGGCCACCGCGCCGAGGGTGAACATCCGCTGCGCGTAGGCCTCGCCCCGGTCCGGGTCGCGCCGGGCCGCCCGGACCAGCAGCGGGACCACCACGCTGGTGAAGATGCCGCCGAGCATCAGGTAGTAGACCGTGTTCGGCAACGTGTTGGCGTTGTTGTAGGCGTTACCGAGCGGGCCGATGCCGATCGCGAAGACCAGGACGAGGGTGCGCAGGAAGCCGGTGGCCCGCGAGACCAGCGTGCCGACGGCCATGCCGGCGCTGGATCGGATCAGGCTGGAGCGCTGGGTCCCGGCCGGCCGCGGGGTCCCGGCATGCCGGGCGCCCGCCGGACCACCAGGGGGCCCTGGAGGGCCAGGGGGCCCGGGCGTCTCGGTCGGCGTGAAGGTGGGCTGCGGGCGGGGCGGCTGGGCGGGGCCGGGCGGGGCGTAGCCGGTGGTCCTGGGCACCCGGCGCCATCCGGGCGGGGCGCCGGGCGGCCCGGGGGCGGGCGAGCGGTACGGCCGGGTCGGCGGGGCCGGCCACTTGAGCGCCAGCGGCAGCGTCGTCTCGGCCGGGCTCGGGCCGCCGCCTGGCATCGGGCCCTCGATCGGCGGTAGCGGGTCGGGGGCGGCGTGCCGGCCCCGGCGGGAGGATTCTCCGTCGCCGGGCTCCGGCTCGTCTGATCCCGGCTCGTCCGGCCAGGGCGTTTCATCCGGCCCCGGCGGCTGCTGGCGGCGGGCGTCGTCCGGCCCGGGGTCAGGCGTCGTCGACCCAGCGTCGTGCATCGGCCAGGTCATCCGGTGCCTCCGTCGGGTGTCGCGCGCCGCTGGTGCCAGTCACGACGCTACCCTCTGGGTCCGCCTCTTCGTTGACGAGATGCGTGTCGTCGCGCAGCCACCGCCGGACGGCGCGGTACACCGAGGTGAGCACGAAGACGCCGATCGCGGCGCCGATGAGGAACAGGATCGCCCGGCCGTATCTGGTCGACAGGACGGTGAGCGAGGTCTTGGTGAACGGCAGCGCCGTTCCGTCCGCGCTGGTGAGGATCAGCTTGATCTGGGTGGACCCCTGCGGGGCCGAGCTGACCGCCAGGCGCACCGTGGCCGGCGCCAGGGGCGGGATGATCACCGCGTTCGGGATGTGGCCGATGGTCAGCTGGGACGTCCGGCCCGGCGTGTTGACCACGCTCGCGACCACCCGGACCTGGATGGCCTGATGCAGCCCGTTCTGGATGGACACCGGGACCTGCCCGGAGGAACCGCCCATCGGCACCTGGTCCGAGGAGATGATCTTGACCTTGTTGTTCGCCGCCGTGATGTAGTCGGACAGGCCGCGGGCCAGCGCCACGCCGCGCGGTTTCCCGCTGCCGCGCCACGCGGCCGACTCGGTGGCGAGCAGCGCCTCGTCCAGGGAGCGTGTGTAGGGTGCCGCGGGCTTGTAGAGCATGGACTTGTACACGCCGAGCCGGTCGCCGATGTCGCGCACCTGCATCAGGTAGGCACGGCTGAGCTCGCCCGGGCTCGCCTGGTTGGCAGGCGGGTGGTGCCTAGGCACCGCGCGTTCGGTGTCCGGCGCTGAGCTAAGGCTGGTCAGCGGGGTCGGCGTCAGCCACGGGGCGGTCGCGGTCTCGCCGAGCAGGTCGCTGGCGAGCGCCTCCGACGGGCTCCAGTCGTACGGCGGGGCGACCACGATCGTGCGCTCGGAATCGGGGGCCTCGGCGGCCATCATCGCCGTCTCGGCCAGGAACCGCTGCTGGACGGCGAACTCGGAGCTCTTCGGCAGGGTGCCGGACGTGGTGTCGGCCGCCCGGAGCACCCCGGTCAGGGTGTTGTCGGAGAGCAGCACGTTCATCGGCAGGCCCGCCACCCGCAGCGAGGCGACCGCGTCGTCCGGCCGGAACACGGTGCCGGCGTCGACGACGGGCGGCATCTCGCTGCTGTTCAGCACGACCGTGCCGACGTTCTGGTGGGCGGCGAGGTTGGTGAGCGCGGAAAGGTCCGCGGTCCCGCCGGGCGGCCACGCGATGTCGTGCCCGAACGTCCCGTGCAGCACGCTGGCCGCCACCGCCTCGCCGGTGCGGTACGCGGTGGTGAGATCCCTGGTCAGGCCCTGACGGACCAGGGCCGTGATGTCCACGTTGGCGTACGGGGTGAGCACGGTCGGCTGGTCCGGCGTGACCTTCCTGAGCGCGGCCAGCCAGCTCGCCGCGGCCGCGCTGGCCGGCTCCTTGGTGCCGCCGGTGCAGCTCGGCTGGCCGCCCACCAGGTAGCGGCTGGTCATCGTGCTCACGTCGCTGAGCAGGGCCGGGTCGATGACCCACGTCAGGCGGGCGTCGGGATGGCTCGCCCCGGCGGCGAGCAGGCCGGACAGGCGGCCGCCCTGGCGCAGCGCGCCCGCCAGGTCGTTGCTGGTCAGGGTGGCGGTGCACACCTTCTGCTGGGGCTGGTCGATGAGCGGCCAGAGCCAGGAGACCTTCAGCGGGCGCGCCAGCCCCGCCGCCCGGGAACCAGGCCAGAACGGCAGCAGCGTCTGCTCGGAGGAGATCATGGTGCCGGAGACGTCCTGCAGCTGGGCGGTCACCCCGTACACGCCGAAGCTGGTGATCCCCTGGGTGTCGGCCCGGAACGACGCCGACCACGAGGCAGTGGCGCCGGGCGCCAGGCCGCCGGAGACGAAGAAGGGGTTCCCGGCGGGTATCAGGTCGCTGGCCACGCCGCGGGACACGTAGGCGTCCATCCCGTCCCGGGTGAGGAAGTGACTCGCCGAGGTCAACAGGCGCACGTCGAGGCCGGCCTGGGTCTGGCGGGTGCCGTTGGTGACCGTGCCCGACACGGTGATCGTGGCGCCGGGCGAGGCGTACGACGGGCTCATCGCGTCGATGGTCACCGAGAGGTGCCCAGCACTGGCCTGCGCCGGAGCGGCCAGCGCCAGCCCGCTACCCAGGATCACCGCCAGGACCGGCACAGGAACGGCGAACGCGGCGGCCATCCGGAGCGTCCGCCTGAGTCTCGCCGTCAGCAAGCCGTGCACACCTCGAATGCTAGTGTCTTTAAAAAGGTCCGCGTCCTGCAAAGAACCCGTTCGCACGGGACCCGCGCGGTCGATACTCTCGATGGCCGTGCCCATGAGCAACGAACAGCGAAAAGCGGTAGCCGCGCTGCTGCGCGAGCGGGTGCCCGCCGTGGCCGAGATCGGCCTGGAGTTCGCGCGCCACGGCCACGAGCTCGCGCTGGTCGGCGGTCCGGTCAGGGATGTCCTCCTCGACCAGCAGCCGGGCGACCTCGACCTGACCACCGACGCCACCCCCGACCAGGTGCTGAAGATCACCAGTGGCTGGGCCGACCGGACGTGGGAGGTCGGGATCGCGTTCGGCACCGTCGGGCTGCGCAAGGGCAACACGCTCTACGAGATCACCACTTACCGAAGCGAGCAGTACGGGCGGACCTCGCGCAAACCGGATGTGCAGTACGGCACGTCCCTGGAGGAGGACCTGGCCCGGCGTGATTTCACCGTCAACGCGATGGCGGCCCGGCTGCCGGGGTACGAGTTCACCGACCCGTTCGGCGGCCTGGAGTCGCTCAAGGAGAAGATGCTGCGCACGCCGGGTCCGCCGGAGCGGTCGTTCGGCGACGACCCGCTGCGCATCCTGCGCGCCGCCAGGTTCGCGGCCAAGCTGGGGTTCACGGTCGCGGACGAGGTGCGCGCCGCAATGACCGACCAGGCGGGCCGCCTGGCGATCGTCTCCGCGGAGCGGATCACCAGCGAGCTGACCAAGCTGATGCTGACGCCCGATCCGGCGCTCGGCGTCGACGTCCTGGTGCAGACCGGGGTGGCCGACGAGGTGCTTCCCGAGGTGTCCAGGCTCCGGATGGAGGCTGACGAGCATCACCGGCACAAGGATGTCTACCAGCACAGTCTCACCGTGCTGCGGCAGGCGATCGCGCTGGAGCCGCGGTACGGGCTCGACGGTGACCTTATCGTCCGGCTGGCCGCGCTGCTGCACGACATCGGGAAGCCGAAGACCAGGATCCTGCTGCCGGACGGCCGGGTCGCCTTCCACCTGCACGAGGTAATCGGCGCCAAGATGACCAAGCGCAGGCTGGCCGCGCTGCGCTTCCCGAACGACGTGATCAGGGACGTATCCCGGCTGGTGGAGCTGCACCTGCGGTTCCACGGCTACGGGGAGGGAGAGTGGACCGATTCCGCGGTCCGGCGCTATGTCCGTGACGCCGGCCCGCTGCTGCCCCGGCTGCACGTGCTGACCAGGGCCGACTGCACCACGAGGAACCGCGCCAAGGCGGCCAGGCTGGCTCGTGCCTACGACGGCCTCGAACAGCGCATCACGGAGCTCAGCGAGCAGGAGGAACTGGCCAGGCTGCGGCCGGAACTCGACGGCAACGAGATCATGCGCATCCTGGGCGTCCCGCCGGGCCCGGTGGTGGGCAGGGCCTACAACTTCCTGCTCGAGCTGCGGATCAACGAGGGTGAGCTGGGCCGGGAGCGGGTCATTCACGAACTGCTGCGCTGGGCCGCGGAGGTGGAGGGGATCTCCGGCCCCGAGCCGCCGGACGAGGACTGATCCTTCCTCTGGGCCAGCCAGTAGCCGGCTGCGACGACCGCGTATCCCGCCGCCACCAGGCCGATCAGGACAGGGGAATGGCCGTCGGCCGGCATGATGACCACGCTCAGCGCCGCCCCGGCGACATACGCGGCGTTGAACATCATGTCGTAGAAGGCGAACACCCGGCCCCGGTAGGCGTCGTCTACGTCTTCCTGCAGGATCGTGACGACGCAGATGGCCACGCCCTGCCGGGTGAGGTAGAGGCAGAACCCGATGCCCAGGTACGCGGGCTGGCTGAAGGTCTCGCCCAGCGCGAGGGTCACCACGGCGCTCGCGGCGAGCAGCAGCGTGATCCAGGCGGGCTTCGACAGCCGCCTGGTCACCGGCGGGGTGACCAGTGCCGCGCAGGCGTAGCCGATTCCGGACAAGACCACCAGAGCGCCGAAGTGACCCTCGGCCACGCCGACGCTGGACCGGTAGAAGTAGTTCCGGTAGAGCAGGATCGACATCAGGAACAGCGGCCCGAACAGGAAGCTGAAGCCGCCGGTCGCGCCGAGCGCCGCGGCCGGGCCGCGCCGCCTGGCGACGTACCTGACGCCGTCGGCCAGGCCGGCGGCGACCGTGGCGATCTCGCCGAGCAGCGGTCCGCGCCGCGCCTGCGGGCCCGCCGGTCCGAGCCTGCCCCTGGCCATGGTGGCCGCGACCAGGCTGGCCGCTACGTAACAGCACCCCCCGACCAGCAGGGTGATGGCGGCACCGCGCTCGGTGTTGCCGGTGGCAACGTTGAGCCCCAGGGCGACGACGCCGCCGATCGTGGCCGAGATGCCGCCCACCGTCGGCGACACGGAGTTCGCCATCACCAGCTCGTCCTCGGCCACCACGTGCGGCAGCGCGGCCGAGAGCGAGGACAGGAAGAACCGGTTCACCCCCAGGACGAGCAGCACCGCGACGTAGAGCAGCACGCCGCGGTTACCCAGCGCCATGAACGCCGCCGTCAGCGCGACGAAAACCGACCGGAGCAGGGCCGACCAGACCAGGATCTGCCGCCTGGCCCAGCGGTCGATGAACACCCCGGCGAACGGGCCGATCAGCGAGTAAGGCAGGTAGAGGACGGCGAAGGCCGCCGCGCCGGCCGCCGGGCTCGGGAACGTGGTCGCGTTGAAGAACACGTACGTGCCGACCCCGGCGGTGACGACGCCATCTCCGGCCTGCGAAATCAGCCGGGTCGCGAACAGCCTGCGGAAATCGCGCCCGGCCAGCACCCCGCGCAAGTCAGCCCAGAGCGCTGACTTGGACCCGTTGGCCACCCCTCAAGCTTAGAGGGGGTGGTGGCCCGGTACGTTATCTGGCGACCTCGCCGACGATGAACTTCTCGACCAGGTCCCGGCAAACGTCGTCGCCGTACTGCTCCGGCGGCGACTTCATGAAGTACGAGCTGGCCGAGGTCACCGGGCCGGCCACGCCCCGGTCGAGCGCGATCTTCGCCGCGCGCACCGCGTCGATGATCACCCCGGCGGAGTTGGGCGAGTCCCAGACCTCGAGCTTGTACTCCAGGCTGAGCGGCACGTCACCGAAGGCACGGCCCTCCAGCCGGACGTAGGCCATCTTCCTGTCGTCCAGCCACGGCACGTGGTCGGACGGGCCGATGTGCACCGCGGCGCGCTCCATCTCGTGCGGGATCTGGGAGGTCACCGCCTGGGTCTTGGAGATCTTCTTCGACTGGAGCCGCTTGCGCTCCAGCATGTTCATGAAGTCCATGTTGCCGCCGAAGTTCAGCTGGTAGGTCCGCAGCAGTTCCACTCCGCGGTCCTCGAACAGCTTGGCCAGCACGCGGTGCGTGATGGTGGCGCCGACCTGGGACTTGATGTCGTCGCCGATGATCGGGACGCCGGCCTCGGTGAACTTCGCGGCCCACTCCGGGTCCGACGCGATGAACACCGGCAGCGCGTTCACGAAGGCGACGCGCGCGTCTATCGCGCACTGCGCGTAGAAGCGGTCCGCCTGCTCAGAACCGACCGGCAGGTAGCAGACCAGGACGTCGGCGCCGGTCTCGCGCAGCACCCCGGCCACGTCCGCGGCCGGCTCGTCGGACTCGGTGATGATCTCCCGGTAGTACTCGCCCAGGCCGTCAAGGGTCGGCCCGCGCTGCACGATCACGCCGGTCGGCGCCACCTCGGCGAACTTGATGGTGTTGTTCTCGCTCGCGTTGATGGCATCGGCGAGGTCGCAGCCGACTTTCTTCGCGTCCACGTCGAACGCGGCGACCACCTCGACGTCGCTGATGTGGTACGGCCCGAACCGGACATGCATGAGGCCGGGAACCCGGGCGCCTTCGTCGGCGTCCTTGTAGTACTCCAGTCCCTGCACGAGGGAACTAGCGCAGTTACCCACCCCCACAATGGCGATGCGTACCTTACCCATCAGGATGACTCCTTCTCGGAAATGTTGTCTGGTCCTCCGGCCTGCCGCTCAGATGCGATCAGCTCGTTCAGCCATCGGACTTCCCGCTCCACTGATTCCAGGCCATGTCGGTGCAATTCCAGGGTGTAGCTGTCCACGCGCTCCCTGGTGCGCGTGAACGCCGCCCGGATGGCCTCCATCCGTTCCTCGAGCCTGCTGCGCCGGCCCTCGAGGATCCGGAGCCTCACGTCGGCCCTTGTCTGCCCGAAAAACGCGAAGTGAACGCCGAACCCGTCGTCCTCCCACGCCGCGGGACCTCCCTCGCCGAGGAGTTCGGCCAGCTTCTCCTTGCCGTCGGCGGTCAGCCGGTACACCTTCAGCGAGCGGCGGCCCGCCCGCGCCCGCGCCGTTCCGGCCGGTGCCGGCGGCTCGGGCTCGTCCTGTTCCGCCGTGATCAGCCCGGCGGCCTGAAGCTCGTGCAGGCAGGGATACAGCGAGCCGTAGGAAAGCGCGCGGAACGCGCCCAGTACGGTGTACAGGCGCTTGCGCAGTTCATAGCCGTGCATCGGCGTTCCGTTCAGCAGCCCGAGCACGGCTAGCTCGAGTACCCCGGAGCGGTTGCGTCCCACGCTTCCCCCAGAAGCTCGTGGTATCCCGGTATGTGCCGGTTCGATGCCTCGGTGCGATACTTCGAACCGTTAGATCAGGTCGTTAGATCGCTGCGATGTATCGAACCGATACATCTGGATAGTATGCGCCGGTGCGCCCCAGCGCAAGTACGAAGCGCAAGTGAGGAGCGCAAGGACGAAGCGCAATCCGGGCTCGGCTCACGCCCAGTTCCGACGTACGCTGGCGAATATGACGTCAAGGCGATCCGTGGTGGACTACGGGCTGGCCCGCCGGGCCACGCTCGCGTCCGTCCGCTCCGGGCACACGACCGTCACCGACGTCTGCGACGCTCATCCGTACCTGCTGCGGGCCGCGAAGTTCCATGGCGAGCCCACCGAGGACCGGTGCCCGATCTGCCGGAAAGCCAAGCTCACCCACGTGACGTACGTCTACGGCGACGAGCTCGGCCAGTACGAGGGACGGGTCAAGCAGGCCCGGGAGCTAGCGGAAATGGCGGCCGAATACGGCGAATTCCGGGTCTATGTGGTCGAGGTCTGTCAGAGTTGCGGGTGGAACCACCTCGCTACCTCTTACGTTCTCGGCACTGGCGAGCCAGCCGTGCGCCGGAGGCGGCGTGCGCGGACTAGCCAGTAAACATGGTCTCCAGGAGGTAACGTTTGTGTCCGGCGGGTTCCCAGGTTCGGTGAACCCGCCTTTCAGGTAGAGGTCGCATTCCCACCAGCCGCGACCTCCGAGCCACCAGCGAGGACGCGTGAGCAGAAAAGCTGATGACTTTGACGTTCGGTATCGCGACGCGGGTACGGCTGGGCACGGTCGCCCGGCGGCCGACGGGGGCTATCGGGGCAACGCGGGGGATGTCGACTACGACCTGGGCTACGACTCCACGGGCTGGGACACGCAAGGCTTCCGCCGTCCGGAGGCGGACTTCATCGACAGCCACGAAACCGGCCCGGCCCGCGACTTCGGCGGCGGAGGTGTCGGCACGGCGGTGCGCCCTGATCACGGCCGCGCCCCGAGGGGCCGCCGGGAGGGCAGCCACGCGCGCACGGTCGGCCCGGAGGTCGGTGCTGGAGAATCCACGCAGCTGAACTGGGAAAACGAGGCTACCGGCGCCATGCTGGCGCCCGAGCTCCCGGTCCGGGGCCGGCGCGCGAACCGCGGCGGCCCGGGTGGGGGCGGTGGTCCCGGCGGGCCGCGGGGCCCAAGGAGCCCAAGGGCCCTCGCCGGCCCCGGACGGCGCGGGGCTGGCCGTCCCCCGGTCAAGGTCAAGGTCAAGGGCAGCTGGTGGCGGCACTGGACGCTGCGCAAGGCCGTGGGCGTCCTGCTCGGCGCCGTCGGCGCCGTCGTCGTGCTCGGCGCGGTCGCGGTGGCCATCGCCTACGAGGAAACGCCGGTTCCCACCGCGGCCCTGGCGGCCACCGGCTTCTCGCAGTCGGTGGTCCTGTCCAACGACGGCGCTCTCATCGGCCGGTTCGGCACCACCAACCGGAAGATGCTGCAGTACAACGAGATTCCCCGGGACCTGATCAACGCGGTGGTCGCCGCCGAGGACAGGAACTTCTTCAACGAGGGCGGTATCTCGCCCACCGGCATCGTGCGGGCCGCCTACGAGGACGTCAGCGGCAACGACGGCTCGCTCCAGGGCGGCTCGACCATCACCCAGGAGTTCGTCCGGCAGTACTACAGCGGCATCGGTACCCAGCAGACGTTCAGCCGCAAGATCAAGGAGATCTTCGTGGCCATGAAGGTGGCCAAGGAGAAGTCCAAGCAGTGGATCCTCACCAACTACCTCAACACGATCTACCTGGGGCAGGGCGCTTACGGGGTCGAGGCGGCCGCGGAAACCTACTTCGGCAAGTCGTCCGCCAGGCTCACCGTGGCGCAGGACGCGGTGATCGCCGCCATCATCCAGCAGCCGAGCACCTACCCGCTGCCGCAGTACCGCACCCAGCTCGAGGCCCGCTGGCACTACGTGCTCAACGGCATGGTGCAGATGGGGACCCTGACCCAGCAGCAGGCCGCGGCGATGAAGTTCCCGGTTCCCGGCGACCACGTGCCGCAGACCGTCGGCCGCGACGTCTGGGATCCCTACGTTCTCAACATGGTCCAGAACGAGCTCGAGCACACCTACCACCTGACGCAGGAGCAGATCTACAACGGCGGCTACGTCATCCGCACCACCGTCGACGACAAGAAGATGGCGGCGCTGTACGCGGCCGTGCGCGAGAACGAAGCGGAGATCAACGCCAGCAGCCGTCCCCTCGAGCTCAGCTACATGCACGCGGCCGCGGTGCTCGAGGATCCCGGCACCGGCGCGATCCAGGCCGTGTACGCCGGACCCGGCTACGTCGGGGCGAAGTACAACGGGACCGGCCGGGTCATCACCAGGAAACTCTGCGCGAAGATCGCCTGCCAGTGGAACATGGCGGCGGACAACCGGGAACAGGTCGGCTCCTCGTTCAAGCCGTACGTCCTGGCCGCTGCGGTCAAGGCGGGCATGAACGTGCAGACCAGCACGCTCAACGGGTTCAACAACCTCTACATCGCACCGGACAGCCAGCCCAGCTCGTACTCAACGGCGGCCAATGTGCAAGGGTCCTACTTCGTGCACAACGACTCGCAGTCGGAAAACGGGCCGTACACGCCGCAGATCGCGATGGCCGTGTCGATCAACACCGCCTACGCCGACCTGTGGCACCGGGTGGGCGGTCCCGCCGTCGCCAGCATGGCGCAGGATTTCGGGGTGAACACCAACGCCGCCTGCATCACCGCCTCCTGCGGAGGCAACTCCAAGATGGAGGATGAGGCGGGCGTCGCGCTCGGCCAGGCGTCGCTGACGGTCGTGGAGCAGGCCACCATGCTGGCGACGATCGACAACGGCGGTATCTACCACAGCGCCCACATCATCCGCTCGGTCGGCCAGAACAACGCCCCGCCGGTGCCGATCAAGGTCACCAGCTACCCGGTGTTCAACTCCGACCCCACGGTCAACACCAACCTGGCCTCCCAGGTGCAGTACGCGATGTCGAAGGACGATGCGCCCTACGGCACCGCGCCGGGCGCCGGCATGAGCAACGGCCAGGAGATCATCGCCAAGACCGGCACCACCAACACCGCCCAGTCGGCGTTCTTCATCGGCGCCATCCCGAGCCAGGCCCTGGCCGTCGCGCTGTTCACCAACCAGCAGGGCGAGGGCAAGCAGACCCTGGACCTGCTCGGCGGCCTTTCGCAGGGCGGCATGGGCGGTACCTGGCCGGCGTCGATCTGGCACACCTACGCCGAGGACCAGTTCCTCCAGTTCGGGATCGAGCCGTTCCCCACCCCGGCCTTCACCGGCGCGGCCTGGAACCAGGTGCCGCTGAACCTGCGCAACGCCGGGAAGAAGCCCAAGAAGCACGACCACGGCCAGAACGGCAACGGCAACGGCAACGGCCAGAACGGGAACGGCAACGGGAACCCCAACCCCTTCCCCACCTACGTCTGCGACCCGACCGTCGTGACCTGCCAGCCTAACAACGGCGGCGGTGGTCAGGGGCTGGGCGGCGGCGGTGGCAACTCCGGCCTGGGCGGTCAGGCCGTGAACGGCGTCCCCGTGGGCGCGGGCGCGGCCCTAGTCGTGACCGGTCTCCCCCTCTGGGCCCGCCGCCGCCGTCGCTGACGGGAAAACACGATTAGATATGGGGGTGGACGTACCGGAGTCGGCGAATACCCGGTTCGGCGGCGGGGCCGAGCGCCCCGCCAGGCCTGCCGGCCTGGCCGCCGCCCTCGGCAGCACCAGCGTGCTGGTCGCCGCGTCCGTGCTCGGCATGGTGCTCGCGTTCGCCGAGAAGTACCCGTGCCGCTCCGGCGCCTGGAACTCCTACGCCGGCCAGTTCCAGCGGGCCTGCTACACCGACATCTACCCGCTGTACTACGGCGAGGGACTTTCCGCGGGAAAGGTTCCCTACACCGGCCACCCGGTCGAGTACCCGGTGCTGATCGGCGGGGCCATGCAGGCCGCGGCCTGGCTCGTGCGGAACGTCAGCGTGGCGATCAGGGGCCGCGAGTTCTTCGATGTCACCGTGGTGCTGCTCGCGGTCTGCGCGGTAGCGACCGTGCTGGCGACCGCGCGCGCGGCCGGGTCAAAGGATCCGGGCCGGCGGGCGCAGGCGCTGATGGTGGCGCTTTCCCCGGCGTTTATCCTGTCCGCGTTCATCAACTGGGACCTGATCGCGGTCGCGCTGACCGCGCTGGGCATCGCCGGCTGGGCGGCCCGCCGCGGCGTGTGGGCTGGCGTCCTGCTCGGCCTCGCGGTCGCGGCGAAGTTCTACCCGCTCGTGGTCTTCGGGCCGCTGCTGCTGCTCTGCCTGCGGGCCGGCCGGCTGCGTGAGTTCTCGAAGTGCCTGGCCGCCGGGGTGATCGCCTGGCTGGCCGTGAACCTGCCGGTGATGATCGTCGCGCCGCCCGGCTGGGCGCGCTTCTACGTGTTCAGCAAGGACCGGGGCGCCGACTGGGGCTCGATCTGGTACATGTTCGAGCACTTCAACGTGCCTGTGCTCGGCAACACCCAGCTCAGCGCCCTGAACAAGCTGTCGGCGGTCTTCTTCGCCCTGGCCTGCGCCGCGATCGCCGTGCTCGCGCTGGCCGCGCCGCGCCGCCCGCGGCTGCCGCAGTTGTGCTTCCTCGTGCTAGCCGCGTTCCTGATGACGAACAAGGTCTGGTCGCCGCAGTACGTCGTCTGGCTGGTGCCGCTGGCCGTGCTGGCCCGCCCCCGGCTGTGGCCGTACCTGCTGTGGCAGCTCGCCGAGGTGGCCTACTTCTTCGGCATCTGGGGCTACCTCATCTTCTTCTACGCCGCCGGAGGCAACGAGGTGACCGGCTACCAGGGCATCAGCACCGGGTGGTACTTCGCCACCCTGCTGGCCAGGTTCCTGACCGTGGGCCTGCTCGCCGCGTACGTGGTGCGGGACATTCTTGATCCCGAACGGGATGCGGTGCGTGCCCTCGGCGGCGACGATCCGGCCGGCGGCGTGCTCGACCACGCCGGGGACCGGTTCCGGCTCCGGTTCAACCCCGGCGGATTAGCCGGGCAGGTGCTGCTTCAGCCAGCTGACGTCGGCGGCTAGGCCGCCGTCCTCGCTGGGCGTCTCGCAGATGACCGGCGCGCCCGCGGCGCGGACCACGCCGAGCAGCAGGGCGGGATCGATGGTGCCGGCGCCGATGTTGGCGTGCCTGTCCCGGCCCGAGCCGAACTCATCCCGCGAGTTGTTGCAGTGCACCAGGTCGATCCGGCCGGTGATGGCCTTGATCCGGTCGACCGCGTCGGCGAGGTCGATGCCGGCCGAGTTGGCGTGGCAGGTATCCAGGCAGAAGCCGAGGTTCGCGCCGTCGCTGGCGCCTCCGCTGGCGGCCGCCTCGGTCACCGCGTCCCAGAGCCTGCCGATCGCGTCGAGGGACCGGGCCATGGCGCCGTCGCCGCCCGCGGTGTTCTCGATCAGCATCGGCAGCGGCCGCTCGATCCGCTCTACCGCCTTGCGCCAGTTCTCCAGGCCGTCCTCGGCCGGCACCCCCGCGAGGACATGCCCGCCGTGCACGATAAGCCCCTTGGCGCCGACCGACGCGGCCGCCTTGAGCTGCTGGTCGAGCAGTTTCCTGCTCGGGATCCTGATCCGGTTGTTGCTGGTCGCGACGTTGATGACGTACGGCGCGTGGATATAGATGTCGACGTCGGCCGCGGCGAAGGCGTCCCGGATGGCGCCCGGATCCCCGCCGGGTATCACCGGGCCCTTCCAGCCCTGCGGGTCGCCGAGGAAGAACTGGGCCGCGTCCGCGCCGCAGGCGATCGCCTCGTTCAGCGGGTGGTCAACGTGGAAGTGGGCTCCGATGCGCGCCATGCCCCCAAGCCTAGTAACAGCGCCTAGTGCCCCGGGACCGATGGCAGCGGTCAGGGGAAGAAGCCGCCCTTGGACAGGCCGAGAGCCAGCCCGACGAATCCGGCGATGATGCCGGTGACGATCAGGATCCGCTGCTCGCGGGTGGCCGAGATCATCTGCGTGTACAACCCGACCAGGCACGAGACCAGCCCGGTGGCGGTCGCGATGACGATCACGGCGGCGCCGGTGTGGGCGTTCCTGATCACCATGCCGAGGACGAAGGATACGAGGCCGACTACCAGCGTGAAGATGCTCAGGATGTTCTGAACCGGATGCGGCTGCCCGTCCGAGTTCAGGATGTTCGCACGCTGGACGATCGAACGCTGGCCGTCCCGGACAGCGCCAGCCATGGTGACCACCTCCTGGCGTCACTGCATGAGCATTGATTCCACCGGACAGTCTTCCCCCGTGCGGGATCCGGGAATCCACAGGTTTCCTGTCGGCTGCCGCGCCCCGCGCGCCGTTCGGTAGCACGTAACCTCGCGGCGTTAGGTACACTGGGCGGGCTGCGGACAACCCGGCTGTTTACCTGCGCCGGCTCGTGACCGCGACACCTCCTGCCACGGAAGGACCGTGGCCGCACCAGTCCAGAGGAGGACTCAGGACGCCCATGCGCCACTACGAGATAATGATCATCCTCGACCCCAACCTCGAGGAGCGGACCGTCCAGCCGTCACTTGACCAGTTCCTCAAGGTCGTGACCGGCGGCGGCGGCAAGGTCGAGAAGGTGGACATCTGGGGCAAGCGCCGCCTCGCCTACCAGATCGAGAAGAAGTCGGAAGGCTTCTACGCCGTCGTGGACCTGACGGCGGAGCCGGGCGTCGTGCTCGAGCTCGACCGTCAGCTCAACCTGAACGAGACCATCCTGCGGACGAAGGTCACGCGGCCCGAGCAGCACTGAGCTGGAGTACCCCGATGGCAGCAGGCGATACCCAGATCACGATCGCGGGCAACCTCGTCGATGATCCGGAACTTCGTTTTACCCCGGCCGGCCAGCCCGTGGCGCGGTTCCGGGTGGCGTCCACGCCCAGGTTCCTCGACAAGAACACCAATGAGTGGAAGGACGGGGACAGCCTGTTCCTGACCTGCAATGTGTGGCGGCAGGCCGCGGAAAACGTGGCCGAGTCGCTGACCCGCGGGATGCGGGTGATCGTGCAGGGACGGCTGCGGCAGCGGTCGTATGAGACCAAGGAGGGCGAGAAGCGGACCGTGTACGAGGTGGAGGTCGACGATGTCGGCCCCTCGCTGCGGAACGCCTCGGCCAAGGTCAACCGGGTCGCCAGGTCCGGCGCCGGAGACGGCGGGTACGGCGGTGGCCAGCGTCTCCTCCTCCTCCTCCTCCGGCGGCGGCGGTGGCGGCCGGTCCTCCGGCGGCCAGAGGGACCAGGGCGGCTACGGCGGCGGTGAGCCCGACCCGTGGGCGTCCGACAGCCCGGGCGGCTTCTCCGACGAACCGCCTTTCTGACCAGATACAAGCCATAAGTACAGACAACCGAGCATCCCCGCCGCAGGCGGGGCTCTAGGGAGCACCACGATGCCCAAGCCACCACTGCGCAAGCCGAAGAAGAAGGTTTGCGTGTTCTGCCAGGACCGGATCGCCTACGTCGACTACAAGGACACCGGCCTGCTCCGCAAGTACATCTCGGACCGCGGCAAGATCCGCGCCCGGCGGGTGACCGGCAACTGCACCCGCCACCAGCGCGACGTCGCGACGGCGATCAAGAATGCCCGCGAGATGGCGCTGCTTCCGTACACCAGCACGGCGCGCTAGGGAGTAAGGCAGATGAGTCGTACACCGATGAAGCTCATCCTCACCCAGGAAGTGAGCGGTCTCGGCGCCCCCGGTGACGTGGTGGACGTCGCGGCCGGCTACGGACGCAACTACCTGATCCCGCGCGGTTTCGCGATGACCTGGACCCGCGGCGCCGAGAAGCAGATCGAGCTGATCAAGCGGGCCCGGGCGGCCCGGGAGATCCGTGGCCTGGAGGACGCGAAGGTCGTCGCGGCCCAGCTCGAGGGCCTGCACGTGCGGATGCGGCGGCGGGCGGGCGGCAGCGGCCGCCTGTTCGGCTCGGTCGGCCCGGCGGACATCGCCGCGGCCGTGCGCGAGGCGGGCGGGCCCGAGCTCGACCGGCGCCGGATCGAGGTCCGCGACCCGATCAAGACCGTGGGTACGCATCAGGTGCGGGTCAGGCTGCACCCCGAGGTCAGCGCCCCCGTCGACATCGAGATCTCGGCCAGCTAAGTTCTTCGCCTGGTCTTAGCCCGTCAAGCGGGGCTGGTGTCGCACCAGCCCCGCTTGACGTATGTGCCCCTATGCCGGAAGGTGCTAGCCGGGTGGGTTCGCGTACTTGGATGTCAGCCGGGCCAGCTCCGGGTCGATCTCCCGTACCATGGCCCAGACGGCGGCGATCCGGGCCGCCAGGGCCGCCGAATCCGCGCTCTTGCGGTCGGCGTCGAGCTGGTCGATGGCCTCGGCCACGCGCCGCAGAGCGGATTCGTCTATCGAACACACCGTCGAAGATTATCAGCTCGGCGGCGTCCTCGGGCCCGCTTGCCGAACCCTGGTTATCCACAAGCTGCCACCATGTGCCTGTGGAAACTCATTGTGGATCACTCGCAGGAAATCCACCAGAAGTTTTTCTTCCACACAACCAGTGGATCACGTCTTGCCTGTTCACAGGCCTATACCTGTGGTTAGGGCCGCCGTTTCCACAGTTCTGTCCCCAGGCTGCGCACAACATAGCCGGCGTGTCTGCACACCTTGTCCACACCGCCGTCCACGGTGTGACTTGGTGGCCGGCGTGGCGGGCCGCCAGAATGTCAGAGCCATCGGCTAGAACGGTGTCAGGTGAAGGCAGAAGTGCGTTTGCGCCGGGTTCATTTGCGCTGGGTTCACTAGCACGGGGGAGGAACATCAGGTGAGCGTCGCCGAGATCGCGCCGAGGAACGACGACTTCGAGCGGACCCCGCCGCACGACGTCGCCGCGGAGCAGTGCGTGCTCGGCGGGATGCTGCTCTCCAAGGACGCCATCTCGGACGTGATCGAGGTGATCAGGCCGACCGACCACTACCGGCCCGCGCACCAGCTGGTCCACGAGGCCGTCCTCGACCTGTACGGCCGCGGCGAGCCGGCCGACGCCATCACCGTCGCGAACGAGCTCACCAGGCGCGGCGAGATCGCCCGCGTCGGGGGCGGCCCGTACCTGCACACCCTGATCGCCTCGGTGCCGACGGCGGCCAACGCCGGCTACTACGCGCGCATCGTCCGCGAGCGCGCCATCCTGCGCCGCCTGGTGGAGGCGGGCACCAGGATCGTCCAGTTCGGCTACGCGGGCGAGGCCGACGCCGACGACCTGGTGGACCGGGCCCAGGCCGAGGTGTTCGCGGTCACGGACCGCCGGGCCAGTGAGGACTACCACTCGCTGTCCGAGATCATGCCGGGCGCGCTGGACGAGATCGAGGCCATCGGCAGCCGCGGCGGCGTCCTCACCGGCGTACCGACCGGATTTGCCGACCTGGACGCCCTCACCAACGGCCTGCACCCCGGCCAGATGATCGTCATAGCCGCCCGGCCGGCTGTCGGCAAGAGCACCCTTGCGCTGGACTTCGCGCGGGCGGCCGCCATCAGGAACGGCATGACCACGGTGCTGTTCAGCCTGGAGATGGGGCGCAACGAGATCACCATGCGGCTGCTGTCGGCCGAGGCGCGGGTGCCCTTGAGCACGATGCGAACCGGGCAGATGAACGACGACGACTGGGCCCGGCTGGCCCGCAGGATGAGCGAGGTCGCGGACGCGCCACTGTTCATCGACGACTCGCCGAACATGTCCCTGATGGAGATCAGGTCCAAGTGCCGTCGGCTGAAGCAGCGAAACGATCTGAAGTTCGTCATCATCGACTACCTGCAGCTGATGTCCTCGCCCAAGCGGGTGGAGAACCGGCAGCAGGAAGTCTCCGAGATGTCCCGGTCGCTCAAGCTGCTGGCCAAGGAACTCGACGTCCCCGTCATCGCGTTGTCCCAGCTCAACCGTGGCCCCGAGCAACGAACGGACAAGAAGCCGCTTTTGTCCGATTTGCGCGAATCGGGAAGTATTGAGCAAGATGCGGACGTTGTGGTTCTTTTGCATCGTGAGGATCTTTATGAGCGGGAGTCGCCGCGGGCCGGTGAGGCAGACCTGATCGTGGCCAAGCACAGGAACGGGCCGACGATGACCGTGACGGTCGCATTCCAGGGGCACTACAGCCGTTTTGTCGACATGGCGCCCGAGTAAGCCGGTCTTCTTCTTTCGCGGGCACGACGGCGGCTGGCCGGTCGCCCGCCCGGCCTTGATCGCCGCGAGCACGACGCGTGCGTAGAGGCGGCCACCGGCCGGGCGCGGGTGGATGCCGTCCGGCCAGAGCAGCGAGGGACGGGCCGCGATGGCTTGGTGCCAGTTGGCTAGTTCGGTGCGCTTGCCGTGCCGGGCCGCCGCGGTGAGCGCCATGTTGACCGCGTGCTCCCAGGCCTGCGGGCCGAACGTGGTGACCAGGACGAGCTCGCGGCCCGGCCCGCTGATCCGCTGCAACTGCCGGAGTTGGCTGGCGCTGACGCTGCCGTTCGTGCCGAGGCTGACCACCACGACGTGGCGGAGCCGGCCCGCCGCGGCCAGGCTCCTGATCACCGCCAGCCCGGTCGCCATCTGCCGGTCGATCTTGGCGTCGATGTAGACGCCCGGCAGGGCCGCCTCGAGCGCCGCCGCCGAGGCGAGCATGACCGAGTCACCGACCGCCGTCACCTGGCCGCCGGAGACGCGCGGCTGCCCGCGGTGGCACGCCGCGGGCGGCGTGGCCTTGGCCGGCGCGCGGCCGGCCGCCGCCGAAGTCGACTGGGAGGCGCTGCTCACCCGCTCGCCGTTGGCCACCTGCCGCACCAGCCCGCTCGGGGCGGCCGGGGCGGGCGACCGGGCTACGCCGTAGCAGGCCAGCACGAAGGTGATCGCCGCGGTCGCGGCCACCGTGACCGGAACGGCGCGACGGAGGCCAGCCGCCGGGCGGCGGCTGGCCCCGGCCGCGAGCCGAACCCAGTGGCGGACTGTGGCGCGCAGGCCGTTCCGCATGATCGGCGTCTCGATGTACCGCCATGAGGCCGACGCCAGGGCGATGGTGGCCCCCGCCTCGGCCAGCCACAGCCAGGGCGAGCTGGCTTCCGGACCCGCCAGCGCGGTGCCGAGCGCGATCACCGGCCAGTGCCACAGGTAGATCCCGTAGGACCTGACGCCGACCCAGCGCAGCGGCCGCCAGCTGGTGAGCGCGGCGATGACCCCGTGGCCGGCCGCCGCGGCGACCAGGGCGGCCGCACCGAACGCGGCCAGCAGCAGACCCACCGGGTAGACGACCGGGTCGCTGCCGGAAAAGTGCCCGGCGGCCCAGGCCAGGACGACGAGCCCGGCGATGCCGGCGATGTCGAGCCGCCTGGCGTGCGCGGCCGGGATGGCCGCGAGCCTCCGCAGCGGCCAGGCCAGCGCCAGCGCGGCCCCGATCAGCAGCGCCGAGGCGTGGGTGTCGGTGCCGTAGTAGACCGGGGACGGGTCGCCGCCCGGCGGGTACTGAATCGCCATGACCAGGGCCGAAACCGCCGCCCCGATCAGCGCGCACGTCACGCGTGCACGGCGCGCGTCCAGCCGGGCGATCACGCACCATACGATCAGCGGCCAGGCCAGGTAGAACTGCTCCTCGATGGCCAGCGACCACAGGTGGTCAAGCGGCGGGGGCGCCCCGGCCTGCCCGGCCGCGGCGAAGTACGAGACATGATGCAGGATCTGGTACCAGTTGCTCGTGTAGGTGGCCGCGGCCAGCAGCGCCAGGCGCAGCGAGGCCTCCTGGACGGGCTCGATGACGGTCGCCGCGGCGGTGACCACGACCAGCATCACGGCCAGCGCCGGCAGCAGGCGCCTCGCCCGTCTGGTCCAGAAGCCCGCCAGGTCCATGCGACCGGTGCGGTGGTACCTCGCGACCAGCAGATCGGTGATCAGGAACCCGCTGAGCACGAAGAAGATGTCGACGCCGAGGAAGCCGCCGGACAGCCCGGAGGCGCCTTCGTGGAAGCCGATCACGGTCAGGACGGCCAGCGCCCGGACCCCGTCAAGGCCGGGCGCGCGGTCGCAGGTCTTCGTGGTGTCGCCTGGTTCCACCGGTTAGCCGCCCCGTCAGCGCCGTTACGGACAGTCATGCTAACCACCGGGCAGCCCTCCAGCCAGCAGAAACGCCGCCCGCCCTGGCAAAAGGCGGCTTAGCAGGTTGCGCCGGTGACCGCCGCGGCGCTGCTGATCACCTCGGGCAGACGGCCGGAACGGCCGTAGGCGGTCCGCTGGAAGGACGCGCCGTTGCCCCGCGCGAGCAGGTCCGTCAGCAGCCCGGCGACGGTCTCGGCGTCCCCGGCCTCGGCCAGCGCCTCCCGGCAGTGGTCAAGCAGCATCCCGACCACGGAGGTGGCCGGCTCTGGTTTCCCGGTCACCGGGTGGAGCAGGGTGTCGTCAAGACCGGACCGGCTGGCCCGCCAGGCCGCCAGGCGCAGGATCTCGGTCCGTCCCTGCGAGGCCGGCTTCCCCTCCCGCCAGGACCTGGCCTCGGTCTCCACTACGGCGCGGGCGAGCGCGGCGATGAGCACGGCGTCCTCGGCGCGCAGGCACACGTCGGCGATCCGGATCTCGACGGTGGGATACCGTTCGGACAGGCGCGCGTCGAAGTAGACCATGCCCGGGTCGATCAGCGTGCCGCTCGCCACCATCTGCCCGATGGTCTCGCGGTAGGCGCGGGCGGTGCCGAACGGCCCTGCGGGACCGGAACTCGGCCAGCGTCCCCATACCTGGTAGCGGAAGCTCGCGTATTCGCTGTCTTGTCCCTGCCAGAACGGGGAGTTCGCGCTCAGCGCGAGCAGCGTGGCCAGCCACGGCCCGGCCCGGTCCAGCACCGCCACGCCCTCGTCGGCATCGGAGATCCCGACGTGGACGTGGCAGCCGCAGGTGAGCTGCTCGTGCGCGGTCAGGCCGAAGAGCTCGGCCATGCGCTCGTACCGGCTGGTGCGGAGCGGCTGTGGTTCGACCGGGAGCGGCGAGGTGCCCAGCGCAGCCACCTGGGCCCCGGCCTGGGCAGCCGCCGCGGCGGCCGCGGCCCGGCACCGGCGCAGCTCGCTGTGGAGCTCCTCCAGGGACCGACAGGGCCGCGAGTTGGTTTCCAGCTGCTGCTGCTGCAGCTCGCCTTCCAGGTCCGTTCCTGCCTCCGGCCCCGCCGCCTGCAGCACGGTCCCCGCCACCGCCTTGGGGCGGCCGGTCTCCGGCTCGACGAGCAGGAACTCCTCTTCCACGCCCACGCTGCGCGAATTCATCGTCGGAAGATGCCCGCAGATCGGCGCTCCATGCAGGTCGCGGTCAGGACGACTTGCGGTCAGGACGACGCTGGGCTGCTGGCCTGGATCGTGGAGAAAGCCAGTAACAGAGCGCCAGCCGGTAAACCGGTGCCGAGGAGGTGCAGGGACACCCGGGCCAGATGGGTGCGCATCGCCGCGGTAGCCCGGTCCGCGTCGCGCAGCCTGAGGGCGGTCACGATCTCCTCGTGGTCCCGCCGGTACTCGTCGCGCCGGGCCGCCGAGGCGCTGCGCCGCTTGAGGTCGCCCCATACCCGCCCGTGCCGCGCCCGCTCCACCTCCGCGTACAGCCGGATGAGGAGCGGGCTGCGGGTCGCCGCGATGATCGACCGGTGCAGCGCGGCGTCCCAGACCTCGAACTCGTCGTAATCAGCCGCCCGCTCCCCGCCGCGCAGGCACCGTTCCATCTCGGCGAAGTCGCGCGCCGTGGCCCACGCCACGACCAGGGACATGGCGGTCGGCTCGAACAGCCGGCGGACCGCCATCACGTCGGCCGGCGCATAGTCGCCGCACTCTGCCAGACCGGACTCAGCCAGGCCGGCCGCGGCGGCCCCGGCCGCGGCGTCCGGAATCCCCGCCGGGACCACGGCCGGATCCGGAGCCCTGACGTCCGGCCTGTCCGCAGCGGGCCTGCGCAGGAACGTACCCCGGCCCACCTCGCGGGATACGCGTCCCTCGGCCTGCAGCTCGGCCATCGCGTGCCGGATGGCCGAGCGGGAGACCCCGAGGTCCACAGCGAGCTGCCGCTCGGTCGGCAGCCGCGTGCCGTAGCCCGCGCCGTTCCGCTCGGATTCCGCCAGGATGAGCGCTGCCAGCGCCCGGCGCTGGGTCACTGAACCGCGCGTGGCCGAGCTGTCAGTCATCGAGTTGCCGCCGGCCATCCCCCAGACCAATCTAACCAATCAGTTCGCGCGACACAGATTCTCGCACCAATTTGACCGAATGTCACGCATTGACCTTCCCAGAGGCCCGTGCCTATGATGCAGCCAATCAATCGATTGCAACCAATTAGCTCCATCACCCCCAAATGGTTTAGGCAGCGGGCCCGGTGCAGCCTTCATCGGCACAGCGCGGCGTAACTTGCTACAGCGCAAGCCAAGCCGGCACAGCGCAGCCGAATCAGGCGAGGCAGGCCCACGCCACGCGAGCAAGGAGGCCTGGCTCGTGAGACTCGCCACCCTCGCCACGCCGAACGGCCCGCGCCTGCACGTCCGGGCCCGAAGCGGCTACGTCGACATCGCCCAGGCGACCGCAGACCCGCGCTTCGCGTCGTTCGGCTCCTTCGTCGCGGCCGGCCCGGCCGCGCTGGAGGCCGCCCGCGGCCTGCAGGACCGGGACGGCCGCGAGTACCGGCCCGAGGACTTCGGCCCGGCGGTGCCCGCGCCCGAGCGGATCCTCTGCCTCGGCCTGAACTACAGCGAGCACGCGCTCGAGGGCGGCCGGGCCGTGCCGTCCTGGCCGGACACCTTCGTCCGGGGCCAGCAGACGGTGCTCGGCCCGTATGCGGACCTGGTCAAGCCGGCCCTGACCGAATCCTTCGACTACGAGGGCGAGCTCGGCGTCGTGATCGGGGCGGGCGGCCGCTACATCCCGGCCGGCAAGGCGATCGACGCGATCGCCGGGTTCACGGTGCTGAACGACGCCTCGGCGCGCGACTGGCAGCGGGCCGGCACCCAGTGGACGCCGGGCAAGAACTTCGACGGCAGCATGCCCATCGGCCCCGAGGTGGTCACGCCGGACGAGGCCGACGTCGCCGACGCCGCCCTCACCACCGTGCTCAACGGCCAGGTCATGCAGCACGCGCGGACGAGCCAGATGCTCGTCGACGTGCCCAGCGCGGTGGAGTTCTTCTCCTCGTTCACCACGCTGCGTCCCGGCGACGTCATCGCCACCGGGACACCCGGCGGCGTCGGCTTCGCCCGCAAGCCCCCGGTCTGGCTCCAGCCCGGGGACGTCATCGAGATCACCATCGAGGGCGTCGGCACCATCCGAAACCGCGTGGTTGCCGAACCTGGCGACCGCTCCGGCTGGCGATGGCGGCCCGGCCCCTCACCCGGCGGCCTGTAGCCGAGGCTCACCGGTGCCCCTGGCCTGGCCGCGGTCGCCAGCACTCTCACCGCAGAGGGGACGAACATCATGACTATCCGCAGCACACGAAGATCACGAAGCACGGCACGCCGCGCCGCGGCCGGGCTGGCCGCAGCCGCCCTGGCGACCGCCGGCCTAGCCGCCTGCAGCTCAAGCTCCACCTCCAGCAGCGGCACCACCAGCGGTAGCGGCTCGCACTCCGGCCTCGTCGTCGCCGACCTGGCCCCGTTCAGCGGCCCGGACGCCGCCCTGGGCCCGACCTACCTGGTGTCCTGTGACGGCGCCACCGCGGCCATCGACAACGCCGGCGGCGTGCTCGGCCACAAGCTGTCCTGCAAGGGCGTGGACACCAGGGGCGATCCAGCCGACGCGGTGCCCGCCACCAGGCAGATGTTCGCCACCACGCCGAACCTCGCGCTGGTCATCGGCGTCACCTCGGATGAGGCGGCGAGCGTGGTACCGGTCATCAACACGGACAAGATGGTGGCGTTCGGGATGACCGGGCAGTCGGAGTTCAGCTCCACCCACTTCCAGTACTTTTACCGGCTGGTTCCGCCGGATCTGGCGGAGTCCTACGCGATGGTCGTCATCGCGCAGCAACTGGGGTACAAGCGGATCGCGCTGGCGTTCGGCAACGACATCGGCTCCCAGACGTTCATCAAGCCGGCCATCACCTCGATCGGCAAGGCAGGCCAGACCCTGGTGGCGAACGAGACCCTGGACCTGTCCGCGAACACGTTCCGGACTGAGGCCGACAAGATCGTCGCCGCGCATCCGGACGTGATCTTCACCGAGGCGCTCGGCCCGGCGGAAGCGACGTTCCTGTCCGAGGTGAAGCAACTCAACGGCGGCAAGATGATCCCGGTCATCGGGACGTCGGCGACGATCTCCCCGGACTGGTACAAGTCCGTGGCCGCGGCGGTCGGCGCGTCGACGCTAGCGAGCAGCTTCCACGCCGACAACCTGGTCACCGAGACCACCGGGCCCGCGTACGCCCCGTTCCAGCAGGCCATCATGTCGGAGAAAGGCAAGGTCGGCAGCACCGGCAACTTCGACACCTACCTGACCGCGCCGGGCGCCGTGCACCTGTACGACGGGATCAACCTGGCCGCGCTCGCAATGGTCGAGGCCAAGTCCACGTCGCCGAGCGTGTACGCGCCGTTCATCGCCAAGATCGGCGACGGCTCGGCGGGCGCCGTGGTGGTGTACTCGTACGCCCAGGGGATCGCCGCACTGAAACAGGGCAAGGCCATCCGCTACGAAGGCCCTGGTGGCCCGACCAACTTCGACTCCTTTAACGACTCGACCGGCATCTTCCAGACCGACACCTACAGCGGCTCGGGTGCCGTCCAGGTGACCGGCAACATCACCGCCGCGCAGCTGCGCGCGGTGTCGTAACGGAGCGGCCCGTGCCGGTTAAGGACAGCCGATGAGCCTGTTCCTCGCGTCGCTCGGCTTCGGCCTGGTGACCGCGGCGGTGCTGGCGATCGCGGCCGTCGGCTTCACGATGCAGTTCGCCGTGACCGACGTGCTGAACCTCGCCTTCGGCGCGGTGATGATCGCGTCGGCCTTCGTCGCCTACGCGCTCAACCAGGCCGGGGTCAACGTGTGGATCGGCCTGCTGGCCGCCGCCGCGGCCGGAGCGGTCGCGTCGGTCCTGCTCAACCGGGCGATCTACACGCCGTTCCAGCGCAGGGGCAGCGCCCCGGTCACGATGGTGATCGTCTCGCTGGGGATGACGCTCATCATCGAGTTCGGCCTGCAGGCGATCGTGGGCGGCACCAGCGTGTCGTACACGATGAGCCAGGGACCCACCCTCAAGGCGGGCGGCCTGATCCTCACCACGGTCCAGCTGGTGATCATCGGGCTGTCCGTCGTGGTCATGGCCGGCGTGCACGTGCTGCTCCGCTACTCCAAGCTCGGCAAGGCGATGCGGGCCACCGCGGCGAACCGCTCGCTGGCCCGCAACTGCGGCATCAGGACGGACCGGGTGGTGACCGCCACCTGGGCCCTGACCGGGGCGCTGTGCGGCATCGCGGGCACCGTCTTCGCGATGAACAACGGCAGCTTCGGGGCGACCAGCGCGGACCTGTTCCTCGTGGTGATCCTCGCGGCGGTCTTCCTCGGCGGCCCCGGCCAGGCCTACGGGGCCATGGCCGGCGCCGTCATCATCGGGCTCGCCACCGAGATCAGCGCGGCCTACATCACCCCCTCGTACAAATACGTGATCGCCTTCGGTGTGCTGCTGATCGTGATGGCGGTCCGGCCGGGCGGCGTGCTGGGGGCGGCAGCCTGATGAGCAACGCGCAGCTGTTCTACGCCATCAACCTGCTGATCTACGCCGGCGTCGACATCATCGCCTGCCTCGGCCTGAGCCAGCAGTTCGGCGTGGCCGGGATCACCAACTTCGGCTTCATCATCTTCCAGGCGGCCGGCGCGTACACCGCCGCGATCTTGTCGCTGCCCAGCCAGGGCGCCAACGGCGGGTTCCAGTCCTACATCGGCGGGTGGAACCTGCCGTGGCCCATTCCGTGGATCGGCGCGATGATCGTGGCCGGCCTGGTCGCCGTGCCGTTCACGTTCCTGGTCGGGCGGCGGCTGCGCGGCGACTTCGCCGCGGTCGGGCTCCTGGTCACCGCGGTCATGGCCAACCTGCTGGTCACGAACTACCGGCCGGCGCTGAACGGGTCAGCGGGGCTCTCCCTGGTCCCGGCGCCGCTGCAGGGCGAGTACAACCCGCAGTCTCAGGGCTACCAGTGGCTGTACGCGGCGGTCACGCTCGTCCTGGCGGCCGCGGTCTACCTGCTGGTGCGGCGGGTGACCGAATCGCCGTACGGCCGTTCGTTGCGGGCGATGCGCGACAACGACATCGTGGCCGACTCGCTGGGCAAGAACCTGCTGTCGCTGCGCGCCGCGATGCTCGTGCTCGGCGGCATGCTGGCCGGGCTGAGCGGCGCGATCCTGGTCGGGTTCATCAACCTCTGGGCGCCGTCGGCGTGGGGCTACGCCGAGACCATCGTGCTGTTCGCGGCCGTCATCATCGGCGGCGCGGGCAGCCATCGCGGGGCCGTGCTCGGCGCCATCCTGGTGCCGGTCGGCTTCGAGGAGGCCACTAGGTACATTCCCCAGTTCGGGCCGCCCGGCCTGGTCGAAGACCTGCAATGGGTGGCGATCGGGCTGCTGATCGTGATCTTCCTGTGGTTCAGGCCGCAGGGGGTGCTGCCTGAGCGCCGCCGCAGGACAGGGTCCGCCGGGCCGCCCCTGGACATACCGAACGAGGATGTGGTGACCCTGGCCAGCGCCCCGCAGGAGCCCGGCCGGGCGGACGCGGCGCGCCAGGACGGATCCGCAGTCCGCGTCGGCGGGCCCCTCGGCAGCCGTTCGGTATCTGTCGCGGCCCCGCCGGACGGGGGGCCGGTGCTCCGTACGGTGGATGTGACCCACGACTTCGGCGGCGTGCACGCGGTCGCCGGGGTGTCCATCGACGTGCGGCGCGGCACCCTGACCGGCCTCATCGGCCCCAACGGCGCCGGCAAGTCGACGCTACTCGCCATGCTGGCCGGCACCCTCCCGGTGACCTCCGGCCAGGTGATCTACGCCGGCGCCGACATCACCAGAATGCCCGGCTACCGCCGCGCCCGGCTTGGGCTGGTCCGGACGTTCCAGCTGGCCAGCGAGTTCAAGCGGCTCACCGTGATGGAGAACCTGCTCACCGCCGTGCCGGCCAACCGGGGTGACTCGCTGGCCGGGGCGATGCGCGGGCGCCGCTACTGGCGGGGCGACGAGGAGGCGGCGATCGACCGGGCCCGGGCGCTGCTGGACCGGTTCGGCCTGTCCGGTTACGCCGACACCTACGCGGGCGACCTGAGCGGCGGCCAGCGCCGGCTCACCGAGATCATGCGCGCGCTGATGGCCGAGCCCGCCATGCTGCTGCTAGACGAGCCGATGGCCGGGGTCCACCCGCGGCTGGCCCGCGAGATCGGCGCCCAGTTGCTCGGCCTGAGCGCCGAGGGGATGACGATCTTGATGGTGGAGCACGAGCTGGCCATCATGGACGAGTTCTGCGACCCGGTGATCGTCATGGCCGAAGGGTCGGTCCTGGCCACCGGGACGATGGCCGCGCTGCGGGCGCGCCGCGAGGTGGTGGAGGCGTACCTTGTCGGCTGAGTCTCCCATACTGCGGGCGCAGGACGTCCGGGCCGGGTACGGCGCTGGCGACATCATTCACGGCATCTCGGTCTCGGTCGCCCCCGGGGCGGTCGCCTCCGTCGTCGGGCCGAACGGATCCGGCAAGTCCACCCTGCTGAAGGCGCTCGCCGGGGTGATCAGGCCGACGGCCGGCCGGGTCCTGGCCGGCGACCGCGACATCACCGGCCTGCCGCCGGAGGAGGTGGCCCGGGCCGGGATCGGCTACGTGCCGCAGACCGACGACGTCTTCGCGCCGCTCACCGTCAGGGAGAACCTGGAGATGGGCGGGTACCTGCTGGACAAGCGCGAGGTGAGCGCGCGGGTCGAGCACGTGACCGGGGTGTTCCCGCGGCTCGGCCAGATGCTGACCCGGCGGGCCGGCCGCCTCAGCGGCGGCGAGCGGAAGATGCTGGCCATGGGCCGGGTGCTCATGATTGAGCCCGCCGTGTTCCTGCTCGACGAGCCCACCGCCAACCTGGCTCCCCAGGTAGCGGCCGGACTGCTCACCAGCCATGTCCGGGCGCTGGCCGAGGCGGGCGCCGCGGTGCTCGTCGTCGAGCAGCGGGCCCGGGCCGTGCTGGCCATCTCCGACTACACCTACGTGCTCGGCGGGGGCCAGGTGCTGATGGACGGCACCCCGGCGCAGCTGTCCGCGAGCCAGGAGTTCACTGAGTCCTTCTTCGGTGCTACCCGGGACCTCCGGTGAGGATGGCGGCCACCAGCTCGCGGCGGCTACGCACGCCGAACTTGTCGAAGGCCGCGGTCAGGTGCTCCTGGACGGTGTTGGCCGAGATGTGCAGTTCCTGGACGATCTGGCGGGTGGAGTGTCCCCTGATGACCAGCGCGACCACCCGGGACTGCGCGCCGGTGAGCCCGTAGGCGCTGAGTAGCAGCGAGCTGACCTGCGCCGCGGGGGTGGGCTCGATGACGACGCCAATCTGCGGCGCGGGCCCGCCGCCCAGGCGGGACGCGTGCAGGGAAAGCCACTGCCCGGCGCGGCTGCGCAGCCGGATCGTGTCCGCCAGCTGCGGCGGAGCCGCCCCCTGCTCCAGCCGGGCCAGCCGCGCGGCCGCGGCGTATACGGCCATCGGCAGCTCGCTGCCGCTCGGCCAGCCGGCCTCGTCGATCTCGGCCAGCCACCGCGCCGCCTCCGGGCTCATCGACATCAGGGCCAGCTCCTGATCGAGCAGGATGATGCCGGGCGCACCGGTACTCTCAGCGGGCGCGCGGAGCGGTCCCAGGGTAATGGCTCGCCGCAGGCCCTCGGCCAGGTGCGGGGCAATCCGCCGGACAATGTCGACCTCGCGGTCGTCGAAGCCGTGCTCCGCGTCCTCACGGTGCAGGCAGATCGCGCCCCAGCACTGCCTGCCGCTGATGAGGACCGCGCGCAGCTCATCGCCGAGGCCGAGCGGGCTCATCACCTCCCGGTAGCGGGCACTGTCCGGCCGCTGGCCGCGGGTGGCCAGGTCGAGCGAGCTGACCGGATCGGCCGCCTCCGCCAGTGCGGCGAACTTGTTGACGTCCCCGGTGCCGTACTCGTTGTCCAGGAAGAGCGGCGTCGCGGCCCCGAGCGGTTCCTCGGCCACGGCCGAGGTGAACAGCAGGGTCTGCGGGTCGACGGTCCCGAAGAACGCCGCGTCCACCGACATGACCCGGCGCAGCCGACGCAGCACCTCGTCACGCAGGTCGGCCACGTCCAGCCCGGCGTAACATCGGCCGATGAGGGCCGTTACCTGGCGCTTCATGATCGCGTCCGACATATACCGACGATACTTAAGCATCCTGGCCAGGGCCAGAGCGTCACGCTGGCCACCAGCAGTACCGGGCACTTGCGTGTGGATGCCACAGCCACACCGCTGGCGCGACATGATCGCGGCATCCACGCCCTATCGATTCGTCCGGTCAGGGCTGGGGGACCAGGCCGAGCTGGCGCATCAGGCCGAGCTCGTCCAGGCGCCCCCAGCGCTCCACGATGCGGCCGTCGCGAACCCGCCAGATGTTGATCCCGTGCAGGCTGACGGTGCGGCCCGACGCGGCCACCCCGAAGATCTCCCCCTGCTGCGTGCCGCTCGCCGTGAAGGTCTCGACCACCAGATCGCCCTCCTCGACGAGGAAGTCCAGGTCGCTGTGCCAGTCGGGGAAGGCGGCCCGGAATACGGCCGCGGCCTGGCGCATTCCCTCCCGGCCCAGGAACTGGCCCATAGGCGGGTCGTGATCGGTGAAGTCGTCGGCGAGGTATTCGTCGACGGCGTCGAGGTCGCCCTTGGTGAACAGGGCGTCGATGAACGAGGTGACGATGTTCTTGTTCTGGCTGATAGTGTCCATGCCCGCAGTCTGCGGCGGGGTGATGAGCGAAGGTACCCCAACAACTTGGGGTTTTTCGCCCCGGTCCGGCTGCGCCGTCATGATCCCGTCTCGCAAGCGTCCGGAAACTCCCGCGCGCCCCATCACCTTCAACGCGGCCGAAGGTCTCGGCGCCTTTCGAGCTGGCGCAGCTGTGGGCCGACCTGTAGCGCGGCGGTTCGCGGCCGTCGGTGTCAAGTCGTCTGATGCAGGAGGCCACCATGCTCATGACTGGTTCCACCTAGCCACGAACTCGATCCGGTTCGCGAACTGTGTCTTCGCGAGGATGCTGCGCACATGTGACTCCACCGTCCGCTCCGACAGCACCAGCCGCGCCGCGCTCTGCCGGTTGGACAGCGCCTCGGCGAGCAGGGCGGCAACCTCGCGTTCCCGGCTGGTCAGCGGATCCGCCTGGTCGGATCGCACGGCGTGGCCTGTCGTCGAGCGGACCGCCTATGACAAGCTGGCCGAACTGGCGTGCATGTCCGCGCTGGCCATGTGGCTCACCCGCTGGCAGCCGCTCGCTATTCACGGCGCGATGCTTGCCGGAGCGAAGCCGGCGGCCGTGGCGCTGGCGCTCGGCGGCAGCGTCGACGAGGTGTACAGGGTTTGGCACGAGTGGGCCTTGCGGCAACGTGACTTCATCATCGGCGGCAAGCCAGGAATCACGGCAGGTGAGTACCAGGCAGTGGCGCAGCGGTTCGCTGTATTGCAGGATTTGCAGATCTCAGGGTCCATCAGCGGCAGCGCGACATGCTCGCGCTGATCCTTATAGCCGGGCAGCCTCGCCGGACGTGACTCAGCCGAGATCGCCTGCGAGGCGCGGGTGCTGAGTTATTCCGCCGGCGTGCGCTTACTTCGGTCAGGCGAACGTTGACACCGAGCTATCTAACCGTTAGGTTCAGTCTAACGGTTAGATAGGAGTTCCGTGCAGCAGGAAGCGGTGCTGGCGCTGCTCGCCAAGGAACCTGCGCACGCGTATCAGCTGCGAGCCCGGTTGGATGACGCTCTCGGCCCGCTCGGGGAGGGACTGAACGCGGGCCACATCTATGTCACCCTCGGCCGACTGGAGCGAGCCGGGCTGGTCGTCGTTGAAGAGCCGTGCGCCGCGCCTGACCGTTCCGACCGTAAGCTCTACACCCTCACCCCTGCTGGGCAGGAGCGGGTGTCCCAGTGGCTGTCGGAACTGAGCTGGCCTAAGCCTGACCTGGCGGAGTTTCATCTCAAGCTCATCGCCGCCGCAGGGGCCGGGCTGACCGATCCGATCAGCATCATCGGTGCCCAGCGCCGCGAACTGCTGCGCAGGCTGCGTGACGCGCAGCACGCGGTCATGGGTGAGTCGGCTGACTCCGACGCTTCCTTGCTGCTGGAGGGCATTGTGCTCCGGCTCCAGGCTGACCTGCGCTGGCTGGAGGCTTGCCAGCGGAACTGGGCCAGCCGCCGGAGCAATCACCGGAGGAGTGATGGATGACGAACAGCGCTCTTGTGCAGGCACGGGCCCTGTGCAAGGAATACGGCCGGGGCGACGGCCTTGTCCGCGCGGTGGACGGGTCGACCTCGACATCGCTCCAGGCGAGAGCGTGGCGGTGATGGGGCCGAGCGGGTGCGGCAAGTCGACGCTGCTTCACCTGCTCGGCGGCCTCGACCGCTCCTCCGGCGGTGAGCTGTGGTTCCATGGCCGGCGGATAGGGCAGCTGAGTGAGCGTGCCCTGGCCGAGATGCGCGGGAAGGAAGTGGGCTTCGTCTTCCAGGCGTTCCATCTGTTGGAGGAGCTGACGGCGCAGGAGAACGTTGAGCTGCCGGCGCTCCTGGCGGACGTGCGGCCCTGGGCGGCACGGCGCCGAGCTCGCGACTTGCTGGAGCGGGTTGGCTTGAGTGACCGGGCCAGTCATCTGCCCTCGGCGCTGTCCGGCGGGCAGCGTCAGCGGGTCGCGATCGCCCGGGCGCTGGCCAACGAGCCGGTGCTCGTCCTGGCCGACGAGCCGACCGGCAACCTGGATAGCGCGGCCACGCTCGACGTCTTGTGCATTTTCGAGGAGCTGCACGCCGCCGGGCAAACGCTGGTGATCGTGACTCATGACGAGCGGGTCGGGGCAACTGCGGACCGGCTGATTTACATGTACGACGGCGCCTTCGTCGACGAGACGCGGCTGTCCGGCGGCACCCACCGGAGCCTGGGAGCGCTGATCGGGCTGGAGGACAACGCAGGTGAGTAGGCTCTTCGTGATTCTGCGGCTCGCAGGCCGGGACCTGCGTCACCGGCCGGGCGAAGCCGTGATGCTCGTCGTCATCATCATGGCGGCCACGGCCGCGCTGGCCCTTGGCCTGCTCCTGCAGGGCACGACGGCGCATCCCTACCAGACAACCCGGGAAGCAACATCCGGGCCCGACACGCTGGCCACCGACTTCCCGCCTGGCACCGGCGCTCCCGCCAGCCCGGCCGCGCTCAGGCAGATCGCGCCCCTGGCCCGCGCACAGGATGTCGACGGGCATTCCGGGCCCTTGCCCGTAGCCTTCCCGGTCCTCACTTTCAACGGCCACGCCAACGCCGTCTTGGCGGAGGGACGCGGCAATGCGCCTGCCGCCGTCGACCAGCCCGAGCTGACCGAGGGCAGCTGGGTGCACCCCGGCGCGGTGGTGATCGAGCGCAGCTTCGCGGACGCACTCGGCGTTCACTCCGGCGACCGGATCACCCTGAACGGCAGGCCGTTCACGGTCGCCGGAGTGGCGGTCACCGCCGCCTTCCCGGTCAACGGCGTCGGGTTCCTCGAGGGCAGCTCGCAATGGCCCAACCCGGGACTGATCTGGACCACGACGGCGGACGCGGAAAGCCTGGCCACCCGCCAGTATCCGCTCGGGTACGTGCTGAATCTGAGGCTGACGAACCCGGCAGACGCGGAGAATTTCGCCGACCGGTTCGACCCGGGCGGCTACACCAACAACACCGGCGGCCTGTACGTCATCCCGTGGCAGATGATCAGCCAGCAAGATGGCCTCCTCATGGCCCACGAGCAGAAGATCCTGCTCGTAGGCAGCTGGCTCCTGGCGCTGCTGGCCGTCGGCAGCCTGGCGATCGTCGTCGGCGGGCGGATGGCCGAGCAGAACCGTCGGGTCGGGCTGCTAAAGGCGGTGGGCGGCACGCCCGCGCTGGTTGCGGGAGTACTCCTGGCCGAGTACCTCGCGCTCGCCGCCATCGCCGGATCGACCGGCCTGCTCGCCGGTCGGCTGACCGCGCCGCTGCTCACCAACCCCGGCGCAGGTCTCCTCGGTGCCGCAGGCGCGCCGCAGCTGACGCTACCCATTATCGCGCTAGTGATAGGGGTGGCTCTGGCCGTCGCGACGCTGGCCAGCTACGTCCCGGCACTGCGCGCCGCGCGCACCAGCACCGTCGACGCCCTCGCCGACGCGGCCCGCCCGCCCCGCCGGCATGCCCGGCTCACTGAGTACTCCACCCGCCTCCCGGTCCCTCTCCTGCTCGCCACCCGCCTGGCCGTCCGCCGGCCGCGACGTGTCCTGCTGGGCAGCCTGAGCATCGCGGTCACAGTCAGCGGGATCGTCGCGGTGCTCTTCGCCCACGCCACCTTGGCTATGTCCCAATCCGCGGGACCTGCGGTGACCGCCAATCCCGGCCTGGCCGACGTCGGCTTCATCTCCCAGACCGCCCGCGAGAATCAGGTCCTCCTCACCATCACCATCATGCTCATTGTCCTCGCTGCGGTGAACGTCACCTTCATCACCTGGGCGACCGTCCAAGATTCACGGCACGCGACCGCCCTCACCCGTGCTCTCGGCGCCACCGCCGGTCAGCTCACCGCCGGCCTGTCAGCCGCACAGCTCCTCCCGGCCACCGCCGGCGCCCTGGCCGGGATAGCCGGAGGCTACGGCCTGTTCACGGCCGCCAACCAGGGAGCGAACGCCAGCCAGCCACCAGCCTGGTGGCTGGTCACGGCGGTGCTCGGCACGCTGATTGCGGTGGCGGGGCTGACCGCCGTGCCGGCCCGCCTTGCTGCCCGCCTGCCCATCGCCGAGACGCTCCAAGCAGACGGTCCGTAAACCCGTCTGCAGACCCGGCTCGAACGTGACGGGCTGGTCGAATCCATCGCCGCCTGCGCGCCGGATAGCGATCGCTACCCGCTCTTTAACCCGTCGAGAATCAGAAAATCAGACGCTCTATCACCGCTGTGCTCATGAGCGGTGCCTCAACGTCGCACCGTGACCGTGCAGAGCACCGTATACTGCTGGGACTGCGCTCGTAGCTCAACGGATAGAGCATCTGACTACGGATCAGAAGGTTGGGGGTTCGAGTCCCTCCGAGCGCGCCCAGCTCACAGGCCCGTTGCCCGCACGGCAACGGGCTTTTTTGTCGCTCTGGGAGCCACGCTGGGAGCCACGCGCACATGTCAGCCACCAAACAGAGCCCGGCCGCCGCGACAACCAGCACTGGGAACCCCGGCGGCGTCCTGGAACTAGACGAGACCATCCACGACGGCCTGCGCCGCGAGATCCACGAGAAACCGGACTCGACATCGAACCCGACGCGCTCACCGGCGTATACAGGAACATGCCCCGCGGCATCATCGCCCTGGTCTTCCGCTGTAAGAACACCGGCGGCCACCTGGTCGCCAACGACGAGGTAACCGCCTTCCACTGGGCCGACCAGGCCGACATCCGGCAGCTCACCAGCGAGGCCTACGCCGTATGCCTCCTCGACGCCCTCCGTGAAGACGCCGCGCCCGCGATCCGCCAGCACGACGGAACCGACTTGCTCGACTGAAGCCGCAGACCGCCGAGAACATATGTTGCGGGACACCCAGCCAGTCAGCCCACGTCCCGCATGCCGCGTCTCATTCACAGGCGTTCGCCGATATCGAAGACCACAGGATCGATCACGCCAGCCACTCGGGTTCAGCTCCGCGACCAGGCCTAGGTCACCGCAGGCACACCAACGAGGCGCAGCGGTTCCCGGCTCTGACGTCCGGCGTGTCTATCAGGTGCCTGGCGCCTGGTAGGCGATCCCTCTCGCCCGCTCAGCGATCGCGGTCAGATCGCTGGACTCGATCAGTTCGTGCGTCTCGAAACGCGTGAAGGCGCCCGAGCTGGTGGCCGCCAGGCTCACTGCGGCCATGGTGTGCGAGTCAGGCAGCACGAAGACGCCCGCACCGTCGTATTGTCCAAACATCCAGTAGTACGATTCGATGCTTCCCCCAGCCGACTCTGCCAGCTGCTGGACGACAGCTGCCCGGTCGGAAGGCTTCGCGACGAACCGTTTCATCGTCTCGCCTGTGAGACTGAACAGAACCATGTACTTTGCCATCACTACCGACCCCCAAGTGCCAGGACCCAGACCTGATCTGGCTCTGCGGTCAGTATCTCGCCCACTGTTTCCGGCTTCAACCCACGGCACGCCATACGCTCCTGCGACGCGTTGCCGAATTTGCCGTTCTTAGATCAAGGCGCCGCTGACGCGGCGCACCGCCCGGCTACCGCCCTAATAGGGTCGAGGTGGTGACATACGCGGCCGCGATCGATGTCGCCAAGGGGTCGGGGATGGTGTGCACCCGGGTGCCGGGGAGCCGGCCGGATCGCAAGCGGCAGACGGTGTGGCAGGTGGATGCCACCTACGCGGCGGTGGTCGCGTTGATGGATCTCCTGCGGTGCCAGGGCATCCAGCGGCTGGTGCTCGAGAGCACCTCCGATTACTGGCGGATCTGGTATTACCTGGCGGAGGCCGCTGGCCTGGAGGTGTGGCTGGTCAACGCCAGGGAGGCTAAGCACCTGCCCGGCCGGGGCAAATCCGACCGGGAAGACTGCGTGTGGCTGTGCAAGCTGAACGAGCGGGGGATGCTGCGCCGCTCGTTCGTGCCGCCCGAAGGGATCCGGGATCTGCGGTCGCTGACCCGTACCCGGTCCCGGCTGGCCCAGGACCAGGTCCGGCACCAGAACCGGGTCGAGAAGATCCTCGAGGACGCCTTGCTGAAGATCTCCGTGGTGATCTCCGACCTGTTCGGCGCCAGCGGGCGGCGGTTCCTGGACGCCCTGGTCGCCGGGGAAAGAAGCCCTGCCGCGCTGGCCGCTCTGGGGGACCGGCGGCTGAAGGCCACCCGCCAGCAGCTGGCCGCCGCGCTCACCGGCCGGTTCCGCGAGGTGCACGCCTTCGAGATCGCCACGCACCTGCGGCTCATCGACGCGATCAATGAGGAGATCACCCGCCTGGACGCCAGGATCGAACAGCAGCTGGCATCCATCCCTGGCGTGGCGCCGGCCTGCGCCGGCTGCGGGCTGATCGGCGGCGGGCACTCGCCCGGCTGCGCCAGCGACGGCACGCCCGTGGGCCTGGTGGCACGGCTCGATGAGATCACCGGGGTCGGCGTGTGCAACGCCCGGGTCCTCATCGCCGAGCTCGGCACCGACATGTCGGTGTTCCCCACCCCCGGCCACGCCGCCGCGTGGGCCCGGCTGACCCCGCGCACCCTCCAGTCGGGGAACAGCGCCGGCGGAGAGCGGGCGGCGCCGGGGCGCCGTCCTCGGGCTCGCCGAGCGGACAGCCCACGTCCTCAGAAGATCATCGGTTGAGCACCGAGGACGGGTGACAGCCCCGCCTTCCTCGCACGCCAGTCTCCGGCCTCCACTCCACGCGTCAAGAGCGCCTCCGGCGTCACACGTGATCGGCTTCGCCGACTCTTGACCCGTTCCGCTCCGTCCTTCAATCTGACTGGTTGCGAGGATGACGGGGGAGTGTGGTTGCGGGCAGCTAGACCGCCGCGCGGACCAGGAATGCGTTGACGCCGACCAGCTACTCGTTTCTACGATGGTGATCAGGCGAGCTGAAAGGGCTGTGGGGTGCCGGCCGTCATAGCGTCGCGGCAAGATTGCGCCATGCTCGCCGGCGGACCCTTCCCCGGATGCGCTGGTGGGCCATTGCCATGACCGGAATCGAAGCTTCGACCTCTCCCCTGCCTTGCCGCGCTGGTTCGGACCTAGAGCCAGCCCAGATGACCCGGCCGTCTCGGCCCTGATCGACCGCGTCGCGCGCGGGGCCGGATGGGCAGACATCGGCGGTGGATTCAACCTCAACGTGCGGATAGACGCTGAGCCGCCGGTTGTCCTCCGGGTTCACAGGCCCTGGGTCCGCCGCGGCCGGGTAGCGGGACTGCGGCGCTTGCGGGAACGGCTCCAGCGGACGCAAGTCCGCGTCGCTCGGCCGATTCGGATTTCCGGCTGCGACCTCCTGAGGGTCGCTGATCGCTGGGCTGAGCTTGAGGAGTTCATCGATCACGTCCAGCCACGGACGGACGAGGACTCCTACGTCCGCCTATTCGAGGAGCTCGGACGCGTTCACACTGCGCTCAAAGCAGTCTGGGAGCCCAGCCCGCCCGAACCCCTCGACGACCACAGAACCTTCGGCCAACTGCGTTACTCGGTCGGCTTCACACGCCGCAGGCTCGGACCCCGCAGCGAGCCGGTCGTGCATCGGATGCGCCAACTGACTGGCGAGCTCTCCAAGCTCCGGAAGGAGGTCGAACTGCCATGCGCTCCGATTCACGGGGACTACAAATTGGGCAACGCGGGAGAACTGTCAGACGGCTCATGGGCCACCTTCGACCTGGATTTCGCGAGGGTCAGGGAGCGGCTGTACGACATCGCGGCCAGCCTGCACCAGGTCGCACAGCGCGCCGAATTGCTCGAGCCGCGACGACTGCTCGACGCCTACGAAGGCACGGCTCCGGAACCGCTGACTCGCGACGAGCACCGTTGGCTCCCCGGGGCTGTAGCTCTTATACCCTTGCACTGGGCTGCCACCGCAGGGCTCGTGGGCGACGGCATCCACGAGGCCGAGAGCGCAATGACCGCCGCCGAGGCCTGGTGGTCGCGCCGGGCTGAACTCTGGTCGTAGTCCGGCGGCCGCGCTGGGACTGGAGTTCTCGGCCGAGCTCCGACTCCACTGAAGCGGCTGGCATGTCGCGCTAACCGGTATCGCTCCGACCTGAAGTGCCCCGGAACGACGGCTACGCGTGCGGTGTGCCCGCGACACAACGCGTCGGAGACAGCCAGCACGACCGCCAGCACACTGAGCTAGCTGGGACGACGGCCAAACACCCAGCGGCGCCGCTAGTTCGGGACGAAGAGGCTCATGCGGTGGCCCACGTTAGGCTGGACGCCATGGTCGAACCGAGGTACACGGTGAAAGCTCTCGATCAGTCGACGTGGGCCGCGTTCGCCGCGTTGGTGGAGCGCAACAACGGTATCTTCGGCGGCTGCTGGTGCATGGGCTTCCACCCCGAACAGCCTTGGACCGACGTGACGCAGGAACGTGTGGCGCAGAAACGTGCTGCGAAGGAACAGCGAGTTCGAGAGGGCAAAGCCCACGCCGCGCTCGTTTTCGAGGGGGAAGATTGCGTCGGCTGGTGCCAGTTCGGCGCACCCGACGAGGTGCCCCGGATCAAGAGCCGGGCGGCGTACGAAAAAGGCCGGACGACCTCGCCAGACTGGCGGATCGCCTGCTGCTATGCCGGGAAGGGGCACCGGCGTCAAGGCGTGGCCACTGCGGCGCTCACCGGTGCGCTCGATCTCATCGCGGGCCTGGGCGGGGGGGCTGTCGAGGGATACCCAGAGGCCGCCGATTCGGTGCCCGCTGGCTTCCTTTACAACGGCGCTTTGTCGACCTACGAGAAGCTAGGGTTCACCCGTGACCGCAAGATCGGCAAGCACCGCTGGGTCGTGACCAGGGTTGTCGAGCCGAGATCGTAGGCGGTTCGGTTACGGTCAGGGTTCGTGCCCCGTTGCGTGCCCGATCGATCGGTCAACGCCGGGTACTCACGGTCACTCACGGACAACAGCAGCGGGAAGCCGGATGATGACCCAGCTCCGGTCGTCAGGTAGGTCGGTCCTGAGCCTCGATGACGTTCTCGCCATGCCGGTGAAAGGCGTTCTCGTTCCCCGAGTGAGCCAGCCACTTGTGCGCCAGACTTCCAAAACGCGAAACCCACTCCTGGCTCACGTGCCCGGTCAGCGGGATCCGGACCGTCACCTGCGCAAAGCCACGGCTAACCTCGATGTCCGCGGTACGGTCGATGTCTGTCATCCTGGCCTGACCTCCTCGTCGCCGATCCAAGGACGCGCCTGGCCGCACGGTCCCGGAGCCGGGCTAGCCAGCGTAGCTCGCAGCCGACGAGGCATGGCAGTTCGGGCGCGGGGTTATATGCGGGATGACCTTGCTTGGCGAGCCATCGCTGAACGCCAACGACGCAGGTAGCCGCGGTGACGAGCGAGCCGATGGGCCGTTGGTCAGGCTAGAACCGGACCAACGGGACATCGACCCAAAGCATGATGGTCGGCGAGGAGGTTAGTCCTCGGTGGGAAGGTCGGTGAGGAGGTCCTCGGCGGTCTCCATGCCCTTGCGCCAGACCGACCGGGCGATGATCTTGCCGGGGTCGACCCGGTCGCGGCCAGGGTGACCCGCCGTGGGCGGCCGGGGTTCACCCGGGGGTCTCGCCGTTGCGGGGCGGCAGTTTCCGCCGCGTCCTTCGGACGCGAGCACTACGGCGCGGCGGCTGCCGCGCACGGCTCCCCCGGTGACCGGCCGCCTGCGGTCCCCGCCGTATCCCGCTGCCGCGCTCGCCAGCATCACGGCTAGGCCGTCAGCGTTGCGCTGAGTACGCTGGTCGCCGGGGGAATGCCACAGTCACAAGGGCTGAACGCCGCGCATTGTCCGGGCCGGCCCCTCCAGCCTCAACGGTGCTTCGCATCCCGCTGCGCGGGACGCGCCTACGGCGCGCCGTTGACCCCGGAGACCTCTGCCAGCCCAGCGGGCCTGACGGCGAGGGCCAGGCCAGAGGCCAGGCCAGAGGCCAGGCCCGAGACACGCGCGGCTAACCCTCGACGGCCCCGGTACTCCCTTCCACGGTAGTCTTGTCGTGGAAGCAATACACGCAGTTCTACGGCGACTTTATCGGCTCCGAGTCACACCGTACGCGTCATGAGCATCACATTCCGGAAGGAGTGATCATGAAAGCCGGGACCATCGTTCTCGCTGCGTACATAGCGGTCCTCATTGCTGCCTTGGTCTTGGGCCCGCTGGTCGTCCTGCACGGCTACCGCGCGTGGTGGCTGGATATCTTCTACGCAGGTGCCTTCAGCGCTTACATCGGCGGCATCATCAGCCACAGCAGCATGGTACGGCGGCGAACCAGGAAGGCCTGACCCCGACGATCTTCATACTCGCGACAATCGCCACGTACAGCAGCGCGGTACAGCAACCTGTACACGCTACGGCTGTCTTGCGCGAGCATCGGTACGCGCGCCGAACTGGACCGGTTAACCGCGCAAGAGCGCACCAGTAGTTTGCATCCAGATGGTCATTCCCCGGCAGCGTGCCCGATAGGGAAGTCAATACCAGTACCCGACGGCTACTCACGGACAACCGAGGATGGCCGCTGACCTGCGGTGCCCTGGTCACTGAGACCTGATGACAAGCCAATTCCCAAGCTGACAGTGCGCATGTCAGGGGAGGGCAGCCACGAGCGCATCCCCGACCTCACCAGCATTTGCGGTGAGCCATTGCACCTGGGCCAGCATGAAAATGTGGTTCCGGCCCGCGCGAACTCGCTTGGCGATCATCTGAAGTCCGCGACCCCTCACGTAAAGAGGAATGACGCTGGCCTCGTCAGGAGAGAGCCGGACGATGCTGGCATAGCCGCGGAGAAACCGGCCGATTCTGGAAAGATCGAGGTGGCCGGCCAGCTCATGAGGACGGCCGCTGCGCCACAGGCCATATCCGACATCCGCCAGCGGCGTTTCCACGTGGGCCAGGGCAAAGTCGATGACTCCGCTCGGCGCAGGCGGCATGCCGCGCGCGATCACGTTGTCGTTAGTGAAATCGCCGTGAATTACCGTGCCTTCCCTGGCCAGGTGCCCAGTGTCGTCCAGGTCGCAGCGCGGCGGGGCGCTGGCCGGTCATCTGCATCTGCCTGACGGCGACGTGGTAACGGCCGAGCAGGGCGCCGATCTCCTCCATAGGAGGAACCGCCGCCCACCCAACAGCCTGGCCGGGCAGGAACGAGACGACGGCCAAACGCCGAGCGGCGCACTAAAAGACCTTTAATGGCGGAGGTTATGGGTCCTGATGATGGCCGAGCAGCGTAGGGATTCAGTTGAGTCGTCTGAGGCCTTGCGAACTTGCCGGTTCGGCACCGGGGATCGGGGGACCGTGTCCCAGCGGAGCTGGATTTTTCTCCGCGGCTTTGGCTTGGCTCCACTGGCCGCCCCGGCGCTGCAGCCGGTCTGCCCTGGTCCTGCGTCATTGGGAGGGCATCTGAATCCGACGTAGGCGAGCCCGGCTAAAGACGCCCCGCTGGTTCAGCCGGGTGAAGGACCCTGGGCCGAAGCGGCCCCACGCCACGAAGGCGGCCATGGCGAGGTAGACCAGGTCGGGGATGATTGTTGCCCTCTCGCCACGGCGGAGGCGCGTGATCACCGCGCCAGCAAACAGCAACACCGCACCGGTAGCAGCCAGTGGCACCAGAACCGGCGCGATGCCGAGCGCGGCGGGCACGATCAGGCCGACCGCAGCCAGGAACTCGAGGGCTCCGATGGCCTTGAGGGCACCGGGGCTGAAGTCTTCAACCCATTTCGAGGCGGCGCCGCCCATACCGGCCAGCTTCTCCTTGGGCACGAACAGCTTCGTGCTGCTGCTGACGACGAAGGCAACGGCCAGGATTCCGGCAACGATCCACAGAGCGACGTTTAGCTTGCGCTTCATGAGGTGTCCTTGAAGGGGTATCGGCACTAACCGGGTACCCGATGCCCTTCCCACGGACGTCGCCCGCACACACGAGGGTCCGTGGATGGTTGTTCACGACCGACCTGCGGCCGGCCCTGGCGTGTCCGTGTGACAGGTGCTGGCTTCAGGCGGCACCGCTGTGGAATGATCATCCGCGGTGTTCGCCGTGGCCGTGGCTCAGGACGGCCAGGATGGTCAAGGGGGATCGGATATGTGGGCGCAGCTCATGAGCTTCAGGTTGAAGCCGGGCAAGGATACGGCCGGACTGCGCGAGCAGCTGCAGGCGGTCGAGCAACCCGGTTCGGGCCTGCTGCAGACGATGATCATGCAAGACCAGAAGCACCCGGATCAGTTCTACACACTGGTCATGTTCGAAAGCGAGGAGAAGGCGCGTGCGCGCGAGCGCGACCCGCGCCGCCAGGAGGGGTTGCAAGTCCTCCGGGCGATGCTGGCCGACAGGCTCGCGGGTCCGCCGGAGTTCACCGATCTGGCGGTCGTGGAGGAGTGGACCGGGTAGGCGGTCGTCCCGTGCAGCAGCAAGGTATAGCAACCCGTGCGCGCTACGGCTGCCCTGGGCAAGCATCCACATACGCGCCAGGCTGCACCGTTTGATTGCGACCAGGATCGTGCCGGTAGTTTGCATCCAGATGCTCAGCCTTGTTCCTACGAGTCATGCTGCCGCTGGCATCATCCCCGGAGGACGCGGTTGCCCCACATACTGGTGGGGGTCACCCGGATGAAGTGCGCAGGCACCGTCATCGTCGGCGTCGATCGTCCAGCTCGCCGGTACCGCGTCACTACCGTTCGCCTGCCCGGATCCACACCGACACGTGGGCTGGTTCCAGAGCGTTCTCCACGACGGCCGCTAGGTCGTCGCGGACCGAGTCCAGGTCAACCGCGTCTTTTAGCCGGGCCGCGAACGCCGTCACGGTCTGGTCGGCGTCATACCGTGCCCGGTTGAACCGGCGGTCCACCCCGTGCTGCACCCGCCGCCGCAGGGGGTTGAACAGCGCCGCCGCGGCCAGCGTGGACATGGCCACCGCTACCGAACTGTGGAACCGCAGGCCCTGGGTGGCCAGCAGCACCAGCCCGGCGTACACCCCGACCAGCAGGCCGGTCACGATCGCGTAGGCCAGGGTCCGGCTGATGATCCGGTCGATCTCATAGAGGCGGTACTTCAGGATCCCCACACCGATGCCTACCGGCAGCGCGGCCAGCCCGATTCCGAGAATCTCTCCTACAACACTGATCGAGCTGAACCCGAGCGACGCGGCAACCACGATTAGGGTAACCGCGGCGCCGGTGGCCAGCCACTTCAGCTGCTGGCGCCGCTCGCCCGTGGCACGCCGCCAGCTAAACACCTGGTGGGCCACGAACGACAGCACGATCACCAAGATCAAGCCCAGGCCCAGCGGCGCCGCCACGGCCAGAAGGCCGCCGTGCGGTCGCCCGGTGCTGATCAGGTTGCCTGCGGCGTCAATGCGGACGTCATGACGGGCCACGGCGGTGACCGCCGGGGCAAAGATGGCCGCCGACGCCAGCGCTCCGGCCACCGCATAGGCCCGCAGTACCCACCGCCAGCGCCGCGCCGCCAGCCTGCCGTCCGGAAACAGCAAAATCACCACCGGGAACAACAACAGCGCCGGTGCCCACAACGGTCCCAGCACGACGGCAACCGGGGCCAGCGGGAGGCCATGGTGGCCGAACCGGTAGTACAAGGCGGCATACCCGCCGGCAACCCCGCTCAGCAGGAACACTACGATCCAGGTGATCAGGATCCAGCCGATCGGATTGCCCGGCTGGCGGCGGGCCACGACGAAGCCCACCGCCGCGTAGACCACCACGACGGGGACAATCGGCCCCGAGCCCAGGACCGACAGCTGACCGGTCAAGGCGCTCAGCACCAGCGCTCCGGCCAGCAGCATCAGCGACAGGACGGCCAGGACCGTCGCTGTCACCGGAGACGCCAGCCGGAAGCGGGCCGCGGCCGGTTCCGGCCCGCCTGCCGCCGGTATCCCCACCATGAGAGGCAACGCTACGCCCGCAGCGTTCCGAGAACGTTACGGCCCAGAGTGTCAGGTGCACGAGTCCTGGCTGGGCTCAGATCCGGGCATGGCCCGCTGAGTGTACGAGCAGGGCCAGGTGCTGGCCCGGGCCGCGGCCCGTCACAAGATCAGCCAGCTGGAAGAAGCCATGGAGGGCTCGGAGTTCTTCACTGATGACCACGCCGCCCCGTCGGCCAAGGTGCTGGCGCGCACCGGCCCGCTATCCGCCGGCATCGAGGACCTGACCGCGGTGATCGAACGGCTGCTGGCCCCGTACGAGGAACAGCTGCAGCAGCGCTGGGAACAGCGGTAGCCCGGCATCTACTGATCTGAGGGTTGCATTCTGCTGGGCTCAGCCGGACCCCGGCTTAACAGGATGAATCTCCCGGTGGGTACGTAGCGACCGCTCACCGCTAGGGCGACCGCGAGGACGAAGATTGCGAGGAAGAGAATCGCCACGAGCAGCCTAGTAATGCGGCTTACTTGCCGCTTCTTCTTATGAGGCCGTAGGTGCGGCTTGTTACTCATCACGTTCCTCTCGCGGGAACGGAGGGATTGAATTATAGATGACTGAGGGAGGCTGTAACTAGATCAGCCTCGCCACTAACGTCAGTCCCGGTCGGTGTGGCCACCGTGCCCGTTGCGTGCCCGATCGGCCCGGCACCAAGACGCCCGGCCTCGGCTCTTACCTGGGTGTCCTCGGCCAGATCGGCTACGCCCTGCCCGGCAGCATCACCATCCGCCGCACCCGCTGCGGCAAGCCCCGCTGCGCCTGCAAGGAGATGGCCCGGGCCGAACGCTGGGCCACGATAACCCCCGGAACCCAGGCGCCGCCGCGGACCCGGCCAGTCCGGGGGCCGAACCACCCCAAACTACCCAAAACGCCGGGAGGTCAGTCCGCTTAACCCGGCAACAGCCCTCCGCAGGACTCCCGTACCCGCAGGTCCCCAGAGTTCTGCCGTTAGCCCACCAACCGCAGCAGGGTGGGTACGGGCTGCCCGTGGCGTCGGCCGTTGCGATCAGGCTAGTCAGATGTCGAGTTCTTCCACGTACTTCGCGCCGAGCGCGTCCGCGACGTCGGCTCTCAGCCTGTCGTCAACGCCTTCGTCGTCGGCGAACGCGTCGTACTCGTCGTAGGTGTACAGCTCCTGCTCGCGGTGGTCGTAGACCGCGATCGTCCCCTTCGGCGTCAGCCACGCGTCAGCCTTCTGGCTGCTGCCGATCTTGCGGCCCCGGAACGCGATGTCGTGTTCCCGCTTGCCGTCGTAGAGCTTCACCCGTTGGTAGCCGTCAGCGTCGATCTTCTCCATAGCCTTCTCCCGTTCCAGTTCGATGCGCAGCGCGGCCTGGCAGACCGCGCTGATGTTCGTATCGGTCAGCCCGGCTTTCACCTCGGCGGCGAGCGCATCGGGCAGGTAGATGGTCACTTTCACGGGCTCCCCTCCCATATCGGTACATCGCTGCAGTATATACCGACATTGGGCTGCTATGTATGTATAGAGACGGACCCGCCGTCAATGGCTTGGTCCGAGACGGCTCGCCCCTTGTGCCTTGCTTACGTCGGAGGGGAGGGCAGCCTGCAGTTCAGGAACCGATTTGGGCACGGGACGCGGCGAGACGGGCTGAGACGCAGGAGACGCGGACGGTCTGGGACGACTTCGTGGCGTAGGCCTCCCGGGGCGACCTCTCTAGACGCGAGTGAGCCGCCCCATGATGAGCTTCGCGGGCGTGCTGGCCACCTAGTGATCAGCTCCCAGATCGGTCGGGACATGATGCCTCATGGTGAAACGCTTCGCGATGGCTTCGCCAGCCTGGACCCGGCACCCGCCCCTGCCCATGGAACAATTTCCTCATGTCCTATGACCGTGCCGTCTGGGAAGAGGGTCGGCCAGCAGGCGACGCAGTTGCTCGCCAGGAAAAATGCCCGTGCCGAAGCGGAAGATGAATCCTGACGAAATCGATATCGGCCTTCCGATCGTCGCCCGGCTGATCGCGGAACAGTTCCCGCAATGGGCGAGGCTGCCGATAACCGAGGTGCCCTCCGCTGGCACCGATAACGCGATCTACCGACTCGGTGAGGAAATGGCCGTGCGCCTGCCCCGCCGTCCTGGAACCGTTGCGGCCCTGGCCAGGGAGCAGCAATGGCTGCCGCGGCTGGCTCCGCTGCTGCCGCTCGCCGTACCGGTGCCGCTCGCGCATGGCGCTCCCGGCGAAGGGTTTCCTTTCCCGTGGTCGGTGTACAGGTGGCTCGATGGCGAGAACGTTGCGGATGAGCCCGATGTCAACCTGCCCGACGCGGCCGTGCGGCTGGGCAGGTTTGTCGCCGCGCTCCAGCGGATCGACACCGCGGGCGGGCCGCTGCCGACGTTCCGGGCCGAGCCGGTGAGCGCCCTCGATGACCGGGTCCGCGTCGAGATCCGCGGCCTGGCCGCAGACGGCATGGTGGATCCCGATCTGGCAACTGCCGCGTGGGAGACGGCCATGGCCACCCCGGCGTGGGAGGGCCCGCCCCGCTGGGTACACGCCGACCTGTCTCCCTTGAACCTGCTGGCCCGCCACGGCAGGCTGACCGCCGTCATCGACTTCGGCGGGCTCGGTGTCGGCGACCCCGCGATCGACATGCTGCCTGCCTGGGCCTGGCTCACGCCGCAGACCCGCGACCTGTTCCGCGCCGAGGTCAAGCCCGACGACGCAACCTGGTCACGCGGGCGTGGCTGGGGCCTGGCCCTGGGGCTCGGCGCCGTGAACTATTATCGGGTCACCAACCCGGTACTGGCGGCCAATAACGGGCGTGCGATAGCCCAGGTTATTGCCGACTACCAGCGCACCGCCTGACGGGGCCAACGGCCACGAGGCCCAGGGCGACGAGCCCGTGCCATGAACCTGAGCGAGTCGAGCCGCGCGACGGCAAGGATCAAACCGGGGATGCTGCCTGTCCACGTCGCGAGCGAGTACCCGCCGCGGCCCGCGCGGCGCTCTCGCGCAGCGCGGCGATACGGCCCGCGGGCACCTTCGCGACGACGAGCACCCGCCTGGCGTCCGCCAGGCTGGCCTTGGCCCCGACGTACCGGGCGAACGCCTCTCCGGCCGAACCCTTGAACGTCTCGCCCCACAGCACCGTCCGCCCGTTCTGCGCGGCCTGCTGCGCCGCGCTCCGCAGCAGGGCGCCGCCGGTCCCGCGCCGCCGGTGCGACCAGGAAGCACGCCTGGTCCAGCTCACAGCACGCCCGCATCCCGGCGTCGTCGCCCTGGGCCCATCGCGCGATCCGCACCGCCTCAGCCAACCGCATGAGGCGGAACTACCGCGAATCGTTTTCGCACCGAAAGCGCGAACACCCAAGCCGGACGCAGACGCCAGGGTCCGCGAGGAATGAGCCTCGGAGAATCCGGCCCGTCGCAGCAGATATCGAAGGCGGCGGCGCGGTTATTATGAGGCAGAGGCAGTAGCGCCTGCCCGCCTCCGAGCCCTCTCTGCCGCCCACGCCGGCCGCGGCGTTACGAGGACAAGGGTCACCGACTCGCGTCGTTCTCGAGCACGGTCATGACGATCCAACCGGCCTGGGAAGCGCGGGTTTCCGGTGCCGTGAATGGATGACGCCATGACCTCAGATCGTTCGGCGAAGAAGGCCGCCCGCGCCCGGATGGCCGCCACCGGCGAGCCGTACAGCACCGCCCGGCGGGCCGTGCAGACCGGGCCGGACCGCCCGGCTGCGCTGGCCCGGCCGCCCGCCATTGACCCGCGTGAGCATGCCGTGCATTCCCGCCACTGGGGCGTGCACGCCTGCTACCTAGTCGGCTACCAGGGCCGGTACAGTGCATGGATCACCGGCACCGATCCCAGTGACCGAAGCCAGGTCTACGGGATGCCCAGCGAGTCGGCGGGCCGCGCCTTCGTGGACGCCTGGCAGGCCACGAATCTGCTGCACACCCCGTGGGACGAACGCATCGCCACTATCTTCCTGCTCAGCCCGAGCACCCGGAACGGCATCCTCTACCAAGCCGCGGTGGTAAACGTGGAGGACAGCGGAATCTGGCTGGCCTGCTTCGATGACACCGCCAACAACGGGGGCACGCGCACGCTCGGTCAGTTCGGGGATCCGGACGAAGCCCTCGAAGATTTCGCCGCCCTCGCGGAGCGGGCCGCCGACCGCCTCGACAGCAGGCAGGCCATCGGCAAGCCGGACCTTTTCGCCGGGGTCCTGCGCTACCGGGCGGCAACGATACGTGCCGACGCCGCGCGGGCCGCGCTGGGCGATGCCATCCGCCGCCACCAGCCCCGAGTCGGCGGCGACGATGGCCTGCACCCGCTGTGGCACGAGGCCGGCCTGCCACAGGAGTCCCTGGGCCGCGTGCTGGCCGGCGAGGACTGGGCCTCGCCGCAGCGGCCCGTCGTCCGCCCCCCCGGCTCCCGGCTCCCGGACACACCCACCACCACTCTCGCCACCTGCACTGTCGACGGCCATCGCTTCGACCTGATCAGCTACCTGGATACGGCCGGCGGCCGCTGCATCGCGATCGACCGGGACGCCCGCCAGGGCGCGTCGGCGTGCGACATTCAGGTCGATGAGCAGCATCTGGCCAACGCCGCGATGACGATGGCGACCCGGGGACACGGCACGGCCGCGATCTACGGCCGCGTCCACGCCAGCGTCACCGAGCTATACGCGGTCATGAAGAACGGCGAACGGGTGGACTGGCCCATCTACGACGATCCGCGGAACGCCGAACGCTACTTCGCCGTCATCGCCGACTCCGAGGCCCTGGCCGACATCGTCGCGGCCGCGCCCGCCGGCAGCACGTCATTGAAGCCGTTCTTCGGCATGTGGTTCAGCCAGCCGCCCGGCCCTGGCCTCAGGAGGTCCCGGGCACGCGGCACTGACGCGGGACCCGGGTCCGGGCGAACCAGCTCGGGCGGGATGGAAACAACACAGTCGTAGCTGGTAAAGAGAAGGAATGCCAGTACCGGACTACCAGTCATTGATGCCGGTGTTGCCGGAAACCTGGCCACCAGCTCGGGAGTGAGAGATAGCGTCCGCCATGACTTGGGTGTCTTCAGCTCGCTTACTACCAGCCGGGTCCGGCGGCCCGAGGAGACGTCGCGGTCCCTGACCCGCTTGACGCCATGTGGCACTCCCGGCGTCCCGGCCTTCCAGTCCAGCGCCGACCAGTGCAGTCCCAGCACCTCACCGCGCCGCATCGCGTAAGCCAGAGCCAGCACGACCGCCGCCTCGAACCGGTGTCCGGCCGCAGCCTCCAGGAGCTGCCTCGCCTGGTCCACGGTAAGCGTCCGGCCCGGCCCTGATAAGGTCCGCGAAGCCCTCGGCGAGCTGAACCTGGCGATCCGGGACGTCAGGAACGTCGTGTTCGATCACCATCAGCCTGATCGGCCCTCCGGTCGGGCGCTCGGCTAGGACGTTCCGGGCGCGGCCTGGCGGGCGGCGTTGCCTTCTGTGCCGGTTTCCTGCACGGTGGCGGCCGGGTCCTGCGGGCGGGCGAGAACGTCCGCCACGTGGGCCAGCAGGGACCGTACTGTCGCGTCAGCCACCCGGTGAAAGACCGCCCGGTCCAGGCCCGTGCCCAGGGCACCGAGCGGAGGCCGGTAGACCCCGACCACCGACAGCCGGGCGGAACGCTCTCCGGCGGGGGTCAGCCAGATGTCGGCATCCAGGGCGGGAAACAGCCCGCCGCCCGGCCCGGTGGCCTGCCACCGCAGCGCGAGCACGGCGGATTTACCCCGGGTCACCACGTCCAGGACATGCACCTCGACCAGCTTGGACATGCCCGGCACCTCGCCCAGCGGGCCGACCCGGGCCAGGCCGGTAAGGCCATCACCGTAAGCTGCCTGCGACACGCCGGTCAGCAGCCCGCTGCGAGCCAGATTCGCCAGCCCGGCCGCTGCGGCCGGAAAGCCCAGGTCCACCAGCGCCTCGGCAGATACGAACATGCACTGATCAGACCAGGCAACACGATCACCCTGCTAGGGACCAAAGTCCCGCCCCACCCGCACCACGTGCGCCGCCGCCTTCACCCGGCCTGGCCGGGGACACCCTCCAGCATCAAGTACGACTGTGCGGTGGCCTCAACCCCCTGGGACAGGGTGGTGTGCGGAAGTCGTGGGGCCAGTCCGGCGCGCTAGCCAGAACCGGCGTCCGCGCCATCGTCCGCGTTCCGCGGCGGACGGCCGGGGCGGCGCAGTTGCCTGAGGTGTCCGGGCAGGCGGCCTGCCTCGGCCATGGCGCGGCGGAGCAGGAACTCGATCTGGGCGTTGGTGCTGCGCAGGTCGTCGCTGGCCCACCGGGCCAGCGCGTCGTGCACGGCGGGGTCGAGGCGGAGCAGGATGCTCTTGCGCTCGGTCATTACTGGTACAGCGAGCCGGTATTCACTACCTGCTGAGTCGCCTGTTCACTGCACAGGACCACGAGCAGGTTGGAGACCATCGCGGCCTTGCGTTCCTCGTCGAGTTCGACGACACCCTCCTCCTGAAGGCGCTGCAGGGCGATGCGGACCATGCCGACCGCGCCTTCGACGATACGCGCCCGCGCGCCGATGACCGCGCTGGCCTGCTGCTGGCGCAGCATGGTCTGGGCGATCTCGGGAGCGTAGGAGAGCCTGGTCAGCCGGGTCTCGATGATCTGCACGCCGGCCGCCGTGACCCGCTTGGTCAGCTCGGCCGAGAGTTGCTGGGTGATCTCGTCGGCGTTGTCCCGCAGCGACAGCCTGTCCTCGCCGCGGCTGTCGTACGGGTAGCTGGACGCGATGTGCCTGACCGCGGTCTCCGTCTGGATCGTGACGAATTTCGTCATCTCGTCGACCGAGTAGATCGCGTGCGCCGTGTCTATGACCTGCCAGACGACCACGGCGGCGATCTCGATCGGGTTGCCGTCGGCGTCGTTGACCTTGAGCTGGGTTGACTCCTGGTTGCGGATCCTGGTGGAGACCACGAGCCGCTTGGTGAACGGGTTCACCCACTTCAGGCCGGTGTCGCGGATCGTCCCGCAGTACCGGCCGAACAGCTGGATGACCCGCGCGTGCCCCGGGCTGACCGGGGTGAGGCCGGCCAGCATCAGCGCGCCGCAGAGCAGTATGAGCACGGTGAGCAGGATCAGGCCGTCCGACGCGGCACCGGTCAGATGGGACGCGCCCACGGCCACCGCGACCCCGACGAGGATCACGACGATGCCCAGCAGCAGCATCCGCACGCCGGGCAGGAACCACGCGGGCTTCTCGGTAACAGGCTGTCTGGCGCCTTCCAGCTTTCGTTCCGTCACCTGAACCATCTCCAGAAATAAGGCTTGACTGATACCCGATTTCTATCATATTGATATCAGTTTTACAAGAACCGCCGAGGCATCCGGCGGGAGGTGCCCAGGGAGAGGGTCGCCGTGCTTGACGAGCTGACCACCGGGCTGGACCCGGAGGCACGCCGGGACACCTGAGATCTCATCGAGGGAACCCCGCGATGACAGCCACCACCGCTGCCGGTGCGCGGCCCGCACGGCGGCGCTTCTCCCTGGCGCGGCTCACCCTCACCGAGGCGAAGCTGTTCCTGGGTTGCCGGTCAGGCGAAGACCTCGGCACCTATCAGGAGGACAGGGGATAATCGAACTGTCCTGGCTTTACTTGGAGTGGATAGCGCCTTCAAGCACCTGCTTGAGCCTGGTGAAGTCAGCAGCCACGGCACCCGCGTCGCGCTCAAAATCCTCGTCGCTCATATCTGGGAGTCGGCGGAGCGTGAACACCACCTCACAGCCACTTCCGTCTGTGATTGCCCGTAGGGGGATATGGATGATCTCACCCGAAGGCAACGTCACCTCGTGATCGAGGACACCGTATTTAGTCCGCGGGGCGAAGCCGAAGCCGACCTGTCGCAGGCCCACCGGGCATCGCGATTGTACGGACGGACATGCCGATGGCGGTTCCTGCGGCTCAAGTCTCACCTGCCGCTTGCCGGTCAGCGGTCCGCCTGGATCCGGCCATCGTTGTCGCTAATCGTCGGGCTGCTCCTGGGTCTGGCACGTAAGTACGGCCGACGAGGCCAGTAATCGATCACATCCCAGTTGCGTCGGCGAGGGCTTCCGATCACGATAAGCGCATGCTGGATCCGAACTTCGTGCTGGATGACGACGGCCGGGAAAGGCTGATCGCCCGGTTCGGTGCCGGAGTGGACGCCTGGTGCGCCGTACTGCCTGAAATGGTCGAGCTGTACTGCCTGCGCTGGCACCTGGAACTGGACAGAGCTCTGGCGGGCAACACCTCACGCGTGTTCATTGGCAGGCAGCACGGCCACCGTGGCGTTGTACTCAAGCTGACACCGGACCTGACCATTGCGAACGAGGAGGCAATAGCACTACGAGCCTGGGCGGCCACACCGCACGCGGTAGACCTCCTTGACGCTGACCTGGAGACAGGAGCATTGCTCCTGGAGAACATCGAGCCCGGTACCAAGGTCAGCGACCAGCCAGAACCCCCGCCCGTCAGCGAAGTCGCCGAGCTGCTCACTGGCCTGCGAGGTGCGGCCAGATACGATGGCGGGCAACTGCCTAGCCTGGCCCAGGGCATGGAGTCGATGTTCTCCCGTATCGGCGGGCTGCTGAGTAACCCGCGAGTGAGCTCGCTGGTACCTCCGCAAGTCCTGGCCGACGGGCACCGGAAAGCCCGCGAGCTGGCCAGCGACGGCCCAGCGGGACTGCTCCACGGAGACCTCCACCTATCCAACATCCTCAGGGCCGGGCCACCGCGGGGACTCGTGGCTATCGACCCCCGGCCAGGTGTCGGCGATCTCACCTTCGACGCGATCGACTGGATACTAGACCGGGCCACCAGCATTGATGAGGTCAACGAACGGATCGGACAGCTATGCAAGCTCGTCCCGGATCTGGACCGCGACCGGCTCTGGCGCTGGTGCCAGGCCACAGCCGCAGCCCTCGCCGTCCTCCGGCTGCGCTACCGTCCTCAAGACGGCACCGTACAACTCCTGCTGAGGCTCGCGGCCAGTAACTAAGCAAGGCCAGCCTCGCCGCGTAGCCGGCACTGTCATGCTGCGGCCCGGTTATCTACGCCGGGCTACCCGGTGCCCACCACGACTTCGACATGTTCGAGTCCATCCGGTCCGCCGCGGTCAGCCAGGCAGTGGAGCAGTTCACCGCGAGTATTTACTTGATCAGGAATCGAGAAGCGTCCCCGGTCCGCTGCCGTAATACTGCTGACGAGACAACAAGCCGACAGCCAGGGCGGTCTCCCCGGCCGGCCCCGCCGATCAGGTAGACAGGGACCGTTGCCGCGAACGCGCCGGCGGAGGCCGCGGATGCGCCGCCTGACAGCCTGACAGATGGAGACACGATGAGCATGGCCACGAGGACGGACACGCAGTCGCCTGCGCTGCACGCCGCCGACAGCCACGATCTGATCCGCGTGCACGGCGCGCGCGTGAACAACCTCAAGGACATCAGCGTCGAGATCCCGAAGCGTCGGCTGACAGTATTCACCGGCGTCTCCGGCTCGGGCAAGAGCTCCCTGGTGTTCGGTACGATCGCCGCGGAGTCGCAGCGGCTGATCAACGAGACTTACAGCGCCTTCGTGCAGGGCTTCATGCCGACGCTGGCCCGGCCAGATGTCGACGTGCTGGACGGGCTGACGACCGCGATCCTCGTCGACCAGGAGCGGATGGGCGCCGACCCCCGCTCCACGGTCGGCACCGCCACCGACGCCAACGCGATGCTGCGCATCCTGTTCAGCCGGCTCGGGAAGCCGCAGATCGGCTCGCCCCAGGCGTTTTCCTTCAACGTTGCCTCAATCAGCGGTGCGGGTGCGGTCACACTCGAGCGCGGCGGGAAGACCGTGAAGGAGCGGCGCAGCTTCAGCATTACCGGCGGCATGTGCCCGCGCTGCGAAGGCCGGGGGGCCGTCACCGACATCGACCTGTCCCAGCTCTACGACGACAGCAAGTCGCTTGACGAGGGCGCGCTCACCATCCCCGGCTACACGCCGGGCGGCTGGGGGTATCGGCTCTACAGCGAGTCAGGGTTCTACGACCCGGCCAAGCCGATCCGCACGTTCACCAAGAAAGAGATGAACGACTTCCTGCACCACGAGCCGGTCAGGATGAAGATCGGAGGCATCAACCAGACCTACGAGGGCCTGATCCTGCGGCTGCAGAGGTCCATCCTGTCCAAGGACAAGGATGCGATGCAGCCGCACATCCGGGCGTTCGTGGATCGCGCGGTCACCTTCACCATGTGCCCGGACTGCGGTGGCACCCGGCTGGCCGAGCATGCCAGGTCCTCGAAGATCAAGGGGATCAGCATCGCGGATGCGTGCGCGATGCAGATCAGCGACCTGGCCGAATGGGTCCGCGACCTCGACGAGCCGTCGGTAGCACCGCTGCTCGAGGCGCTGCGGCAGACCTTCGACTCGTTCGCCGAGATCGGGCTGGGCTACCTCTCGCTCGACCGGCCGTCGGGCACGCTCTCGGGCGGCGAGGCGCAGCGCACCAAGATGATCCGCCACCTCGGATCCTCGCTCACCGACGTCACCTATGTCTTCGACGAGCCCACCATCGGCCTGCACCCCCATGACATCCAGCGGATGAACGACCTGCTGCTCCAGCTGCGGAACAAGGGCAACACGGTGCTCGTCGTCGAGCACAAGCCGGAGGCGATCGCCATCGCCGACCACGTTGTCGACCTCGGCCCCGGCGCCGGCACCAAGGGCGGGGAGGTGATGTTCGAGGGCACCGTCGAGGGATTGCGGGCCAGTGGCACCATCACCGGACGGCACCTTGACGACCGTGCCTCCCTGAAGCCATCGGCGCGAACGCCGTCGGGCATGCTGGAGGTGCGCGGAGCAAGCCTCCACAACCTGCAGGACGTCGACGTTGACATTCCCCTCGGCATGCTGGTCGTCGTCACCGGGGTGGCGGGCTCGGGAAAGAGCTCGCTTATCCACGGCTCGGTGGCCGGGCGGGATGGAGTGGTGGCGGTTGACCAGGCCCCGATCCGCGGCTCGCGACGGAGCAACCCGGCGACCTACACCGGGCTGCTCGACCCGATCCGCAAGGCGTTCGCGAAGGCCAACGACGTAAAGCCGGCCCTGTTCAGCGCCAACTCCGAGGGCGCCTGCCCGAACTGCAACGGCGCCGGCGTGATCTACACCGACCTGGCGATGATGGCCGGAGTCGCCACCACCTGCGAGGTCTGCGAGGGGAAGCGGTTCGCGGCCTCGGTGCTGGAATACCACCTCGGCGGCCGGGACATCAGCGAGGTTCTCGCGATGCCGGTGACCGAGGCCGGGGAGTTCTTCGGCACCGGCGAAGCGCGCACTCCGGCCGCGCACGCCATCCTCGACCGGCTCGCCGACGTCGGGCTCGGCTACCTCAGCCTCGGCCAGCCGCTCACCACGCTGTCCGGCGGCGAGCGGCAGCGGCTCAAGCTGGCCACCCACATGACCGGCAGGGGCAGTGTCTACGTCCTCGACGAGCCGACCGCCGGCCTGCACCTCGCCGACGTCGAGCAGCTGCTCGGCCTGCTGGACCGGCTCGTCGACTCCGGCAAGTCGGTCATCGTCATCGAGCATCACCAGGCGGTCATGGCGCACGCCGACTGGATCATCGACCTCGGCCCCGGCGCCGGCCACGACGGCGGCCGGATCGTCTTCGAGGGCACACCCGGCGGCCTCGTCGCCACCCGATCTACCCTCACCGGCGAGCATCTCGCGGCCTACGTCGGCACCTGACCGAGGCCCTGGCCTGCACCCGCCCGGACGTCCGCCCGGACGAGACCTTGTTCGTCGAGGACACCCCGATGCCGAGAGCCCGAGGAGGCTAGCCATGACCGAACAGGCCGTCCGGGTGGAGCGATCGGGACCCGTCACCACGGTCTACCTGCACCGTCCCGCCCGGCGTAACGCCGTGGACGGTCCCACTGCGGCCGCGCTGGCCGTGGCCTTCCGCGCCTTCGACGCCGATCCGGACGCCGCCGTGGCGGTTCTGCACGGCGAGGGCGGGATCTTCTGCTCCGGCGCCGACCTCACCGCGCTCGGCACCGAACGCGGCAACCGGGTGGCGCCGGACGGCGACGCGCCGATGGGTGTCAGCCGGCTGCGGCTGTCCAAGCCGGTCATCGCCGCGGTGGCCGGGTACGCCGTGGCCGGCGGCCTGGAACTGGCCCTGTGGTGCGACCTGCGGGTCGCAGACGAGAGCGCCGTCTTCGGCGTCTTCTGCCGGCGCTGGGGCGTGCCGCTGATCGACGGCGGCACGGTGCGGCTGCCCCGGCTCATCGGCACCAGCCGGGCGATGGACATGATCCTCACCGGACGCGCCGTCGACGCCCGGGAAGCACTGGCCTCCGGGCTGGCCAACCGCGTCGTGCCGGCCGGCCAGGCGCTGGCAGCCGCCCAGCGACTCGCCGCCGAACTGGCCGCGTTCCCGCAGGTCTGCCTGCGCAGCGACCGCGCGTCAGTGCTCGACCAGGAGGGCCTGGCCGAGTCCGCCGCCATGGCATCCGAGTTCACGCACGGCCGTCAGGCGCTGACCAGCGAGGCCATCGGAGGGGCCGCCCGGTTCGCCGCCGGGGCGGGCCGCCACGGCCGGTGTCCGGCCCGGCTAAACGACCGAACAGCAGGTAAATGCTCACCAGCAACCCGGGGGGAGGGCGGCGTCTTGACTAAGGAACTATGTCTTATACCATCACTTTCCTACCACTCGCTCGGGCGGCGGGCGCCCCGCTCGTGCTGCTGCACGCGCTCGGGGTCCTCCCGCCATTCCTGGAATCCGGTCATCCCCGGCGCTCGCCCCCGGCACTTCGACGTCATCGCGGTCGACCTGCCAGGATTCGGCGACTCAGCCGCCGCTCACCCGCAGGCCTAGGCCCCGCCGCCCGACTGGCCGAAGCCGGGCGGCCTGCTGGGCTCGAACTCGGCGTCACCTACGCCGCACCTGGCCGGAAACTCCCTCGGCGGCTGGGTCGCGCTCGAGTGGCCGCCCTTCGTCCCGCCCGCCTCGGTCACCCTGCTCGGCCCGGCCGGGCTCTGGAAGTCGGAACGCCCCGCTGTACTGCCGGATCAGCCTCCGGGCCACCCGCTGGCTCGCCCGGCACGCGACCCGGCTCGCTCTCCCGCCTGGTGCGCTACCGGCTGGGCCGGGTCCTCGTCCTCGGCCAGACCCACTGCCACCCCACCCGGCTCAGCCCCGAGTACGCCCGGGCGGCCGTGACGGAGCTGGGCCGCTGCCCCGGCTTCGAGGCGGCCCTGGCAGGCACCGCGAAGCGCCACTCCAGCCACCGCGCCCATCGGCACCGCGCCCTCGGCACCGCGCCCACCACCGCGCCGGTCACCGTCGCCTTCGGCTCGCGTGACCTGCTACTGCGCCGCGGCTCCCGGCAGCTCGGCCAGCTTCCACCGCAGGCCCGGGCCGAGACGCTGCCCGGTGCGGCCACGTCCCGATGGCCGACGACCCCGGCGCCGTCGCCGAGCTCATCACCAGGACCGCCGTACGCGCGGGTCAATCCCCGGCATTGCGTTGACGCGCGCCTCCCGACGGCGCTGACGTGCACGGTCACGCCGTGGGGGACCGGGTGCTGGCCGACCTAGCCCG